>JARLGU010000009.1 GCA_031292625.1 Capsulimonadaceae bacterium
GAGAAGGAGGTGCAACACGACGGCTCAAAAGACCATGTAATGTAACTTACACAAGCAAATTTTTCAACGGCGACTCGCAAAACTTTTAGTGGTCTACATATGCCGATTCCGACTGGTCTACATGAGGCGATTCTTGACACGTCTCCGTCGATTGCGGTCTTCTCGCATGTCGATACGACCGGCTTTACCCTGGGATACGAGGGGGTTTTGATCCCGATCGGTTCTCCTGCCTTCGAGGCTGGCGACGCCGTTAGGTCGGTCGGCACGAGCGGCAGAGGGATGCAGGTCCGTTGGATGAAGGAGCACGGCGTTCTAAAAGACGGCGACGATCGGCCGGGAAGCCGGTTTGTTTACGCGGCAAAGCCGTCCCTCGATGGCCTTATGCTTACCGCGCCTTATCTTGACAACCGCGCGGGTCTTTGGGCGGCCCTGGAGACTCTGCGCCGGTGTCCTAATGTCGTCGTTGCGTTCACGTCCGGCGAAGAGACGTCAGGGCGCGGCGCTCGCGTTTGCGCCCGATACCTGCATGACGAGATGAATATCCGGTCCGCATTGATCGCGGATATTACCTGGGACACCAAACACGTGCATTGCGGCGAAGGTCCAGCGATATCGTTGCGCGATGCGTGCGTGCCGAATCGCAGGTTCGTCGACAAAGTCGCCGGGTTGGCGGCTGAAAGTGGGATCCCGCGCCAATTGGAGATCGAAAGTGATGGCGGTTCCGACGGCATGCACATCGAGCGCGGCAGCCATCCGATCGATTGGACATTCGTCGGCGCGCCCGAAAAGTTCGCGCACTCGTCCCATGAATGCCTTTCTCTTACCGATCTTTCGAACATGGCGAACTTGCTCGAGTATCTGGTCAATCACCTCGACTAAAGCTTACCTACCTCTGAAATCCTTGCCTTGGTTTCATACCGCCGCGCGCGATATAGATCTTCGCGATGCTTTGCTTGCGCGCCTTCGCCAGGGAAAGAGTCGCGAATCGGTAACCTTCCGCCGTCCTTCATAAAGTGGATCGTAAGGTCGTCTCAGACGTTGGATGAGCGCTCAGGCGGCCTCTTCGGCCGCTGCTTTGTCGAGAAGCCAGACAAGACGCCCTGAAGTTGGGGCGACCAGGGCGACGGGAAGCGGCCGGGTTGGAGTTGATGAAGGCTGCAAGACCTGGCGGATCCTGGCCGCTTTGTTTGCTCCGGCGGCGGCAATTAGGACGCACTGCGCGGCGTTAATCAGCGGCAAGGTGAATGTCAACCGATCCACCCACGGGGAAAGACCGGCATGAACGGCTCGTACAAGGTTTGGAGGGCTGCTTGCACCGAGTGTACGGTTGCCAGGAAAGAGCGAAGCCGTGTGGCCGTCCGGACCCATTCCAAGTTGAATCATGTCGAAGACTGGAATGCCATTGGGGCCAATGCCGAGGACATTTTTGAGGGTTTCCGAGTACTGTCTCGCGCCGTCGCGAGGCGTCCGCGCACCGACGGGCATCGGATGAATGTTGCGATCGGGGATGGGGACCCGGTCGAGCAGCGCCTCGCGTCCGAGGCGAAAATTGCTGTATGGGTTGTCAAGAGCGACGAACCGCTCATCGCCCCAGAAAACTATTACGTTTGTCCAGTCAATCCCGGGCTCGGACGAGAGCCGGGCATAGATCGGCGCGACGGTCGATCCTCCGGACAGCGCGATCGAGAACCGTCCGCTGCGGGAAATCGCGCTACGCGCCGCGTCCGCGATCAAGCGCGACGCTTGCCCCGCGAAGTCTTCCGCCGATGCCGCAACAATGATTTCGCGCCCCATTATTAGCCTCCTATACCGTCCGTAACAAGAGTTTCTAACAAAACCACTCTACCCCAGGATGGGGGACCGCTTCTTAGTGGAAACGTGGGTTCGGAACAGATTTTGTTAGGGTGTGCGTAATAATCGGGCGTATTGCGAGAAAGATTCAGGACGGCTCGTGCCGTCGGGGCATTTTTTTGCCCGCGCCTCGTTTACAACGGTGATTGACGATGCCTCGTCAACACGCGTACAGCCTTTTGCCGCCATCGTCCGCCGGTCACGGACCGGTCTTGCCCGCGCCTCGTTCACTGCGGTGATTTACGATGCCTCGTCAACACGCGTACGGCCTTTTGCCGCCATTGGCCAATTCCAGCGCACGTCGTTAAGCAGTGAAAGCGCTGTGACGGCCCTTTTTCAAAAACGGCCACGGCGGCCGCGAAGCCATCTTACAAGACCTTTCGATTTTCTACGCACGCTTTTAGAGACACCAAGCTGTCGGCTACGGTTCGGCGATCAAGTCTCGTTCTCCTCCACGAGGGTGTGAATTCGGATTGTGGCGTCCTGCCTCTAAATTGCGTATGGGATGAAGTTCTCGAAGCCTTTGCTATGCCTGGCTGCGCATAGGTGAAGCATGACCTGGGCTCCTTTGAAGGACCATCTCATTCCGGCGCCCTTCATCCTGGCCTGAACGACGGTTTTGTTAGCCGCCTCGATAACGCCGCTTCCTATTTGGTATCCAGCTTCCTTTATACTCTTGTAGCGGATCCGTTTTTTGTGCTCAAGCATATAGGCGATCAGTTTACGCCGCTCCTCGATTTTTTCGGGCTTGCGCGGCCGCCATGATTGAACGCTCGCTAGTACGCTCTCCGCCTTATCCTCCATCAGGTAGGCTTCTTGTTGCTCAATCCACTCGCTGGCTGCAGCGGAGCCTTCGCCAAAGCGAAGTTTGGCAACTTTCCACAGGTGTTCGCCCAAATGACGAAAATCAAGAGACTGAACGCTTCGAGGCCAATATTTGCCGCTTTCTATCCAGATCCAATCTGCCCCGTCGCCCACCACGCCCAGCTTACAGCAATGATCAGAGCCCGCCTGGTGGGCCAAAACTTGCATCCGCTTTCCGAAGATCGACGAGCGCTCAAGAGTTGCATAATAGCGTGCCTGCTTGGTTTGCGCTTCCGCGTCCGCATTCAGAGGATAGGCGGCGCCGACCTTGGCTTCACGCCAATCATTGTCTACAAAAATCATCACGCCATCCATGCTCATCTGCAGCTTGTCAGGATATTCGCAACTCGGCCGCACTTTACGCTCCGAGGCGAGATGCGTTTGACGTGCCCATTCCCGTTCCACCTGCTCTCCAATCACCTTAGCGTACCCTTGGAGCGCCGTCGCACTCAGCTCAACGCCACAAACCTCCGAAAGCTCTTGAGCCGCCAATCTGTAAGGCAGGTAGCTGCTAAATCGAGCGCTTAGGGCTCGAACACGACGAGTCGCCTCCGACGATATCGGAAGATCGAGATCTCTATCCAACGGGCACCAACCCCGATGGCAAAGCCCGCAGTAATAATACGAACGCTCAATCCGGTGAAACCCACTCAAGCTGATCACATGGCGCGCACGCCGACCCCGATAACGGCCAATAGCCTGGCATCCAGGGCATGTAACCCGTGTCCCCTCGTAGCCGCAACCCTGAGATTGAATGCTTTCGTCTTCTATTGAACGCTTCGTGTCCTCGCCGATCTTTTGAGCCATCTCTTCGATATCATCGTACGTGACGCCGCTTATCCGAAGCTCCTTTTCCAGGGCCTTCCGATACTTTGCTGTCAAACGATCGATTACAGCCTTGCGGTGAGACGCTTCCTCTTCGTTTGGGCTGATGCACATAGATAACCCCTCCTTGTCCGTGCATCAGAATTCGAGACACAGAAGCAAATTACTGCCTAATATTAGCCTGCCTGCCACTAATCTATTTCACACCCCCTCCACGACGCGCCAACCCCGCACAATTCCTTGTTTATGCATAAACCGGCAATGTCGACAGAAAATAGGGAACAAGCGGGCAAGCTGCTTTGTTATCGCCGTACGCCGTAACCACGACGATGAGGTAGGCAAATGATGACGAAGTTGGTCACTAACGATGTTTCGATTGGCCCGGTTAACTTGACCGTTTCCGATCTTAGTCGTGCCTCCGCGTTCTACCGGGATACCGTCGGCCTGCGACATTTCGCACACGACGAGGGTAGCGAGACGCTGACTGCCAACGGCCAAACTCCTCTCTTGCGGCTTACTGAGGATGCCCGCGCGTCCCAACGCGGTGCATCGGATCCGCGCATGCGTCATTTCGCGCTCCTCGTTCCCGAGCGTCTAGACCTTGCACGCTCAGTGAGACATATGTTAAATATGGGACGGCCTATCGTTCGCGCATCCGATCACTATGTTTGCGAGTCTGTCTATTTTAAGGATCCGGACTGCAACGAAATCGAAATATCGGCCGACCGTCCACGGTCACTCTGGTTTTATAGCGACGATCAATTACGTCTTGGCTCCTGTCCACTCGGAATTAGCGCGCTTGTTTCCGAGGCAGGTTTGCGCGACGATACTTGGAACGGTATGCCCGTTGATACGAAGATTGGGCATGTCGATCTTCAGGTAATGTCACTGAGTTCTTCCACTCACTTCTACTGCGATCTTATTGGGTTTGACTTGTCAGTTGAAATGCCGGGCGCGGTGTATGTTGCAAACGGCGGTTACCATCATCATTTTGGGCTCTGCACGTGGACGAGCCCGGGTGCAGAACCGGTCGATGTCGATGCGATTGGATTGCGATCGGCGACGATCGAGTTCGCGACGGACAAGATCCTGCGGCAGGTCGTCGAAAATCTCCGAAGCGAGCTTTATCCGGTCGTCGAGGGAAGCGCCTCTCTTGCGACTGTCGACCCTTCGGGGCACAAAATCAACTTGGCGGTACGGCAAGGACTGTCATGAATGACAGCTAACACGCTAAGAGGTGCTACGCTCTCGCCTCGGCTTCGCTAACATCGCGGAATCGCTTGGGGCGCGACGGTGCATCGACGATGCGGGCCGCCGGTTCGCCTGCCTGTGCGAGCCGACGCGCCAGCCGTTCGCGCATTACCGACGTGACCGTCTTGTGGGAGGCGCAACCGACCAGATTGTCGAGTTCATAAGGATCGGCCTCAAGGTCGTAGAGGTACGTCTCAACATACGTCGACGAGGCGCTGTCGGAAACCGGGTTTTTGTCCGGCGCGGTAACGCAATACTTCCAGCGTCGCGTTCGCACCGCGCGCCCAAGTTCCGCTTCGCTTATCTGTACGAACATATCGTCGGGCCATTCCGTGGTTTCCCGTCGAAGAACAGGCATGAGCGAGCGACCTTGCATTGCAGCAGGCACGGCTATTCCGGCAGCGTCTAAGATCGTTGGGGGGAGATCGACAAGGCTGACAAGCTGACGCAAGCGTCCGCCGCCCTCGAACCCTGGTCCGTGAATGGCAGCTGGGATGCGAATCGAGCTTTCGTGACAGGAGCGCTTGTATTCGCCGTTGCGCGTCTTGAAGTGGTTACCGTGATCCGACGTGAACAACAGGATTGTGTCGTCCCATTGACCGAGGCTGATTAACGCATCCTGAAGACGCCCAAGCGCCTCGTCAAGGCGTTTGACCATGCCATAGTAGCCCGGCAGGTGGCGGGCGGACGATCCTCCGAGCGCCGCCAAATCAGGAGGCGTCCACCGGCCCGTGTAACGTTCCGCGTAGCCAATTGGCGCGGGATAGCTGTCGATGTGATTTTGATAATGAGGTTCGAGAAACGAGAGGAATAGGAACAGCGGCTGATCGCGGTCTCGGTCCAGCATGCGGATCGCGGCGTCGGTCAACGCGTCAACCCGGTATCCGGGCAAGTCGACTGCCTTGCAATCATCGTCGAACATGCGAGTTTGGTATGAATCGGAGGTGAACTCGAGGACGTTCGACGCGAGCCAGTTCTGGTATCCGCCGCGCTGTTCACGCTGCACGGGATCCTTGCTTGCAAGGTGCCACTTGCCGATATAGGCGGTCTCGTACCCGGCGTCGTTGAAATAGTGCGCGAGCGTCCTGTGCTCGGGCTGCAGCGGTATGCCGTTCACGAAGCAGCCGGACGTCGTCGGATAGAGGCCAGTCTGAAGGCAGGACCGCGCCGGGCCGCAGACCGGCTGGCACGTGAAGCACGTGTCGATATGCGTGCCATACGACGCGATGCGGTCAAAGTTGGGCGTAAGATCCAGCGGGTTTCCGTGAACGCCGGTTGTATCCCATCGCTGCTGGTCGGTAAAGAAGACGATGACATTAGGCTGATGCTTTGTTGTCGAGGTTGTCATACGACACAATTCGATTGTTGCCGCGATCTCACCTGCTCGAATTGTTGAGGCGTCATTTTGTGCAGGAATACGATTGCCTAGCGGTGAACCGCAAGCCTTGAATGTTGCACTTAACGTCACTTGATTGGTTTCTCGCGTTTGCCGGGGCTTATCTGATCGGATTGTCAAAGACCGGCATTGCGGGAATCGGTATCCTCGCCGTCGTAATTTTTGCGCTCGCGTTTCCAGGCAAGCAGTCTCCAGGGATCGTTTTGCCGATCCTGATTTGCGCAGACGTGATCGCTGTGTCATCCTATTGGCGTCACGTCGTCTGGCCGCAACTTTTGAGGCTGTTTCCGTGGACGGCAGTGGGCGTCGTCGTTGGCTACGAGGCTATGAAGTTCGTCAACGATCATGATGTTTCGCGAATGATCGGCTTCATCGCCTTCGGCTTGACCCTGTTGCAGATCTGGCGCAAGGCGCGTATCGCGAAGGATCCCTCCCGTGCGGACGAGGTGCCCCACAAAGTCTGGTTCGCGCTTTCGATGGGGATATTGGCGGGCTTTGCAACGATGGTCGCAAACGGCGCTGGGCCGATCATGGTGCTTTACCTGTTGGCGACGGGCCTACCGAAGATGGAGTTCATGGGCACATCGGCCATTTTCTTCTTCACCGTGAACTGCTTCAAAGTGCCGTTTCAGGTCGCGCTGGGGCAGATAAGCCTGCATACGCTGCCGATGGATGCGCTGTTGGCTCCGCTTGCAATTCTAGGAGCCGTCAGCGGACGACTGCTGTTGCCGCACATCAACCAGAAGACGTTCGAGAATATCGCGATCGTGTTGACGATCGTCGCCGGTCTAAAGCTGATTTTCGACGACGCACTTGTCGCGCAGATCCTGCGCGCTGTCCATCCTCACTAAGCCGCGCACGCTCATGCGCGCACCTCAGCCGGCCGTTTGCAGCCAGTCGATCGCTGGTTCGCCGGCATCTCTGAGCGCCTGATTGGCTTGAGAGAACGGACGGCTTCCCAGGAAGCCTCGGGCGGCGGAAAGCGGCGACGGATGGGCGGATTCGATAACGCGATGCCGCGATGTATCGATGAGCGCTGCTTTGGAACGCGCAGGATTGCCCCACAGAAGAAACACGACTGGTTCGGGGCGCGCGGAAATCGCGCGAATGACGCCATCCGTGAAGAGCTCCCAGCCTTTTCCCTTGTGCGAGTTGGCTTCGTGTGCGCGAACGGTCATGACCGTGTTCAGCAGCAGCACGCCTTGCCTTGCCCAACCCGTCAACGAACCCGTTGCGGGTCTTGCGCCGCCGATATCAGCTTGCAGCTCTTTGAAGATATTCAGCAGAGAGCGCGGCGGCGCCACTTCGGGGCGCACCGAGAATGCGAGTCCGTGAGCCTGCCCTTCGTCGTGGTACGGATCTTGTCCGAGGATCACGACGCGAGTACTAGCGTAAGGCGAGAACTTAAGCGCGTTGAAGACATCGGTCTCTGCCGGGAACACGGTATGAGCCGCGCGCTCGTTATCCACGAAACGCGCAAGGCCGCGAAACGATTCGCTGGACGTCTCCGCGGAAAGCGTCGCGGCCCAGTCGAACGGAATGTCGGTGATCATGGCAAAGTATAGCCCGCGGAAGAGCGCTTTCTTGTTAATCGGCGCGGTTAGCTATTTTAGATTTGCCAACCGCGCCGTCTGTTGCGCCATCCCGTCCCACGGGCTAAGGACGTCGCGTCGATTTGTCGCTTCCGTTTCGCTGCCTTAAGCGTCGCCGGTACGTGCTATGCGGACGGGATCCAGACTCTCATCGGACCGGCAGCGCGGTTCGCCCACGCGTAGTAGGGAATCGCGGTCAGGTTGACCGGCGCGAGCGATTGCGTTTCGATTGTCCGGTACAGCTCGCCGTCCCAGTCCGGCGCGCGATGGGCAAGTCCTTCGCCCGTGACCACTTCAACGCCGCCGAGCAGGTCATCGCGCCATGTCGATGCGAGCGGCGAGTTGGACGGCAGACAGAGCAACCGGATGTCGGCGTCCGCGTAGTCGGCTTGTTCGATCGCGTAGACAAGCGGTCCGCGAGCGAGCGCGACGCGACCGGCTGTTGGGTCGATCGCGGGATTGGCCTCGATCCGCCGCACCGGCATCGGGAGCGTCAAGGTAATCTTGTCTCCCGTTCGCCAGACCTGAGTGAGCTCGGCATATTGGCCTGCCGCGCATGGCCACGTCGAGCCGGCATCTCCCGCGACCGTCGCTCCAGTCGCCCACGCCGGAATACGCAGGTTAAGCGAGACGGGAGTCGCTGGGGCATCGGTAACGGTGATCTCTACGCGGCCGTCCCATGGGTAGCGCGTGGCGATGTCAAGTCCGATTCGTTCTCCGCCAGGGATCGCGGCATCGATGTGTCCGGCCGCCCAGAGGTGCAGCCAGACGCCGCCGTCGGAGACGGAAGCGAAGTATCCCGTGAGCGAGGCCAGCATGCGGGAGATGTTGGGGGGGCAACATGCGCAGCCGAACCAGGCCTGGCGGCGATGAGCGCCGTTGTCCGCTAGTGGGTTCTGGTAATAGTATTGCTGGCCGTCGAGCGAAAGGCCCGAGAGGATGCCATTGTACAGGGCGAGTTCGATGATTTCCGCAAATCGAGCCTCGCCCGTGATTTGCAGCATGCGCCAGTTCCACATCAGGCTACCGATCGCCGCGCAGCTCTCGGCGTAGGCCGTATCGTTCGGCAACTCGTAGTCGTTTCCGAACACCTCGCCCGCCCATCGAGATCCTACGCCGCCGGTGACGTACATTCTGCGCCGCATCGCGCTGTTCCAATGCACATCGATCGCCTCTCGCAACGCCGTTTCCCCGGTCTCGGCATAGAGGTCGGCCGCCGCGCATTCCAGATACATTGCCCGGACGGCGTGACCGGCGACGTTTTTCGTCTCGCGGTAAGGAATGTTGTCCTGAAAGACCTCGCCGTGCCGGGTCATATTGCGGCCTCGCGCGTTTATGAAATACGCCGCCTGGTCCAGGTACCGCTTCTCGTTCGTCACGCGATACAACTCGACAAGCGCCATTTCGATCTCCTCGTGTCCGCAGACCCATTCGCGACGGCCGCTCTCCGCGGGACCGAATGTCTTGCAAATGTGGTCCGCGAAGCGGCAAGCGACGTTTAGGAGAGTGTGGGATTGGGTGACGCGGAAGTGTGCGACGGCGGCTTGGAACAGGTGTCCGGCGCAATACATTTCGTGCAGATCGTGGTTCGTCCATCGCTCTGCGACGCGGTCAACACTGAAGAAGGTGTTCAAGTAGCCGTCGTCGCTTTGCGCGGCGGCAACCACTTCGATCGATTCGTCCAGCATCCCGCGCAGTTCGGAATCCGGATCGCCGGCGAGAACCCATGCGGCGGCCTCCATCCACTTGTACACATCCGAGTCGTTAAAGTAGATGCCCTCAAAAGGGACGTCAATCTTGCCCGCCGCGCGCTGAAAATTGCGAAGCCGGCCGGTTTCCCAGAGGAGGCGGTACTGCGTCGGTAGCGTGACCGTGCGGTTCGCCGCGATCCTTGGCGACCAGAAGGCATCGTTGAGGCGGAACGAATCGACCGAAAGAGCCTGCAGGCGGACGTGCGGGCTGTGCGAGGTGTCGACGACGGGCGCGAAGCTATTTTTTGGCATAAGATGTATCTCCATTGCGAGAGGATTTCTCTTATAGTAGCATCAATTGTATATGCGTGCAAGGCGATGATCTGTTAGAATAGAAGGACGATTTATCTGTCCGTGGCTAGGCCATGCATGTTGGGAGGCAACAGAGCGCGTTATGACGGATGCAACATTTATGATCGCGCCGGATCTGGCTGTCCGGGTGCAGAACGCGGGACTGTTCGTGTCGCGCGGGGTGGGGATACACCCCGACCGGCGCATCGACTCTCACGAATTGATCTTCGTTCGCGAGGGCGTCCTTGGGATCGCCGAGGAGGAGCGCCGGTTTGAGGTGCGCGCGGGAGAGGCCCTCATATTGTGGCCGGGACGGCGCCATTATGGCACGATCCCATACGCTCCGGAGCTTTCCTTTTACTGGATACACTTCGTGGTCGATAATGCCGCCGGCGGGCGCGGCGACGCGATCCGCGTCGCGCAGAACGTCCGCGTTGCTCGCCCTGACCATCTGACGTGGCTTTTGCGTCGTTTTCTTGAGGACCAGCAGTCCGGCGATCTTGACCGCGTTTCCGCGAGCTTGCTGTTGCTCCAAATGCTTCGTGAGGCGTCGCTTCCTGAGCGCGCCGGCGAACACGACGGCGGCGGAGGCGCGCTGTCGCTGGCATCGAAGGCTGACGGTTATATCCGGACTCACTTCGAACTCCCTCTGAGCGCATCGCTCATTGCAAGCGAGTTGAATTGCAATGCGAACTATCTGAACGTCGCGTACCGGCGTTGCTACGGCATCACGGTGACCGAGGCGATTCACGGGCATCGCATGCGTCACGCTCGCCGGTTGCTTACGGACGGAGATGGAAACATCGATGAAGTTGCGCGGGCGTGCGGATTTACGGATACAGGCTACTTCCGGCGCTTGTTTCATCGCTCCGAGGGGATGAGCCCGAAGGCATTCCGGCGTCTTTATGCGCGTGTCCACCTGAACACGATGTGAGAACCGCGTACGAAAAATTGTAATTGTTGCAATCCGCCAAGGAGATCGTTGCAAGTACGGCGAAACCTGCCTTGCGGCGGATGGCCGTCGCTCATTCGTTACGTTCAGGAGTGAGCTAGCATGAAGATAGTCTTTATCGGGGCGGGCAGCGGATTTGGCGCGAAGTCGTTCGCGGACATTCTGTCGTTCCCCGAGCTCAGAGATAGCGAAGTGGTTCTCGTTGATGTCAATCCAGACCACCTCGAACCGGTTTCGGCATACTGCCGGAAGATCGCGGCGCATTACGACGCGCCCACGAAGATCACGACTGCGCTCGATTGGCGCGACGGCGTGCTTGACGGGGCGCAGTTCGTTATGACGTCGTTCGCACAGGGCGGTCCCGCGTATACGGGCAAGCCGTTCTATTACGACATCACCATCCCGCAGGAATACGGGATCTACCAGAACGTTGCGGACACGGCCGGTATCGGCGGCGTGTTTCGCACGATGCGCACAGCTCCCGAGCTTCTCGCAATTGGACATGATATGGAAGCGCGTTGCCCCGGAGCGACATTGCTCAACTATGTCAATCCGATGTCCATGCTCACGCGAACTCTCTCGTTGGCTTGCCCGAAGATCCATGTCATCGGGTTGTGTCACAACATTCAATATGGCATCCGGGACATCTCCCGGTGGATTGGGGTGTCGCACAAGGAACTCGTGTACGAAGCCGCCGGAGTGAACCATATGGACTGGTTCTTGCGGCTCGAGTATAAGGATGGGCGCAACGCTTATCCGGATCTTCTCAAGGCCGGCGAAAACCCGGATGTTTACAAGCAGCGCACGGTTCAATTCGAGTTGCTCAAGCACTTTGGCTATTTCACGACGGAGTCTCAACAGCATTGCATCGAATATGTCCCGTACTTTGCGCCGCGAGCGGAAGATCGCGCCGCGATGGAGATCAAGGACGCATCGCCAAGCCCCAATCCGATCCATGTGGCGGCTCGGTGGAACCCCGAGAGCGGTTTGCAGCGCCAGCTGCGCGGCGAGATCCCGTTGGACCTCGAGCGGTCTTTCGAGTACGGCATGCACATCATGCACGCAAGCGTCACGGACAACGCTTACCGCATGAACGTGAACGTGATCAACAACGGCCTGATCGACAATTTGCCCGATGGCTACTGCGTCGAGGTTCCGTGTATTGCGGATCGGTCTGGTTTGCATCCGATGAAGGTAGGCAAGCTGCCGATTCACTTGGCGGCGCTTTGCGGCGGCATGGCCGATATGCAGACGATGGCGAGCGATGCGGTTCTCGAACGCGATTTGTACAAGGCTTACCTCGCCTGTGCGATTGATCCGCTTACGTCCGCCTGTGCGACGCCAGCTCGGATCAGGACGTGTTTCGATGCCCTTGTCGAGGCGGAGAAGCCGTGGCTGCGGGAGTATTGGTTCTAGAGAAGGTGCGACGGAGTACGGGGCGTCCATTGAATTTCACGCAAGGACGCCCCGTGGCTTTCCGCTTGCTGTTCAGGCGTACGCGGAAAGCGTTGGAAATGGGGAGCATCGAGAAGGAGGATGAGATATTTCAAAATCGGTCTATTTGACTAAGCTAAACGCGTTAGGCCACTTCCCCGAGCGTGCTGACTAACCGCATTTCGATCCAATTATCTGCACTAATCGAATAGGAATCGCTTTATTTGAAAGCGTGAATGTTGAATTTGATCTGTGATTGCCAGCCTTTTGCACCGATGATTTTCCTATGTAGGCGCGGCGGCTGAATGCCGGGCTTACGTCTTGTAGGGTACAAGACTTACTCGTGGCACACACTGTAAGGGGCAAGACAACAGATGGGAAAAGCCAAAAGGATCTTAGACGCAATAATTGTTCAAAGGGCCGGCAGAAACGAAGTGATCGCCCGATCGATTGCGGCGAGGTTAATGATTAAGGGAATCAACGTAAAGGCCATTACAATGAGCACCCCCGATGATCCGGCGATGATAAAACGACTGCTTGGCATTGCCCGGGACATGGACGTCAAGCTTCCAATACTTGAGTGAGAGAATACAATGATTTCTATCGCACATTCCACTCGATCCGCCGTCGACGATGCCGTCGACGAGATCGAGTCAGCGTTTGCCGGCATCGATCCGGCTCTTGTTCTCTATTTTGCCTCGTCTCATTATGCTCCGGAGGTCATCAGTAAAGCCGTTCAATCAAGGTTTCCGGCCAGCCGCACGGTAGGCTGCAGTACGGCCGGTGAAATCGTCAGCGGTATGATGCTGAAGAATTCGATCGCGGCGATGGCATTCGATAAGGCCAGCATCGGCGATTTCGAGATTGCCGTTGTGCAGAGTCTCAAGTCCGCGGAAGGCGTGGCAAAGGCATTTCGACGTTTTGAGGACCATTTTGGCAAGCCCATGTTGGATCTCGATCCAGCGAGTTACATTGGGCTCGTGCTGGTCGACGGCTTGTCGTCCGCGGAGGACAGGCTGATGGAAGCGGTCGGCAATCAGACCAAAGTACTTTTCGTCGGCGGTTCCGCGGGCGACGATCTGAAGTTCCAGGAGACGTACGTCTACGCGGACGGAGTCTGCTATCCGCATGCCGCGGTGCTCACGCTGGCCAAGCCCGGCGTCCGGTTCGATGTCCTGAAAACTCAAAGCTTTGCCGTCCTTCCCCTTGAACTCACCGCAACAAAGGTTGACGAGCGGGCTCGAACCGTTGTGGAGTTTAACGGCAAGCCCGCAGCCATCGCGTACGCCGAGGCGGCGGGATGCAGGGTGGATAACTTGCCGCGCCAATTCATGCGGCATCCGCTTGCGCTTCTCATTGACGAAGAGCCGTTTGTACGAAGTCCTCAAAGGGTTGAGGGGACGAGCTTGGTCTTCTATTGCAGAATAAAGAAAGGGACGACGCTTTCGCTCTTGGAGTCGCGTAATATCGTCGAGGATACCGCGAAGGCGATCGCGGCGAAGCGCGCGGAATTTGGCTGCTTCAAGGGTCTTATAAACTTCAACTGTATTTTGCGAACTCAGGATCTTGAAGATCAAGATCTGAGCGTTGCCTATGGAAGCATCTTTGCTGAAATACCCACGGTTGGATTCAGCACGTATGGGGAGCAGTATTTGAGCCACGTCAACCAGACGGCAACGATGCTTGTGTTTGGCTGATTTGGGGATGTTCGTGAACTTAATGGGCGTCCGCCGAATTCGTCGGCGGACGCCCTGAATGCTTGTATTGGCGGGTGCTTCTCAAGCGGCGATTGGCTCTTCGGCGGACGCATGGCGAATCGCCGTTTCGAGCAGGATGGTCTCCGAACAGTGAAGCTCTCTTTCGAGATCGGACAGGTTGTCGAGGGTGTCTTTGAAGACGCAGAGGGGTCTTGGCTTAACCGTTCCTCCGCAAAAATGAAGTTCGTTGACCAGGTTCCCGCCGTTCTTCGTGGTATGGGCGCGAAACGCTTCGATGGCAATCTGCAGAGCGACGCTCCGCTTGTATTCGTTACTTCCTTCTACGCCATGGTTCAGAGCGATTTGCGATAACTGGTCCAGGGCCTCCTCGTGGAGTGGAAGCACGACTTCCTGGACGGGGCCGCGGGGTAGGGCGGATTGTCCGAGGCTGGCAAAATGCTCCGAAAAATGGCTTGCTTCATCTTCGACCATCATGGGCTCCTCTCTCGATTGGAACTCGCAGGATGTGCCTGCAGTGGCTTGGCATATCCGACGGGGCTTTACGCCGCGAAGTTGCGGCAAATCCGCCGTCTGGGTGTAGGGTCATGGGGGAAGTTCGAATTGCCCGATAGACCGGCGCGCCTGCGGGATGCCCAAGGAGGGCGTTCGGCGATCCGCGCTTTTGTTTGAGGTAGCGAACCGGCAACATGATCGAACTCCGCTATGAAGACTCTTCCGTGCGCTGTAGGCTATTTCCTGCTAGAAAATTTCGTATTTTTGATTTTGATTTTAGGGCGATGCTCCGCGATGTTCCGGAGGCGGTCGACGAGCATTCGCGGCAGCGCGCACATTGACATCGAGTCGGCCGCCATGGTAAACTACGCCGACATTAGCGGTGCGAACGAAAGGTTTAGTTCGTTGCCGATCAGGAGTATTACTTAAGAATGCAGGTCGTCAAGGAGACCCTGAGCCCCTGTCAGGTTAGCCTACAGATATCCGTTGAGCCCGATAAAGTGGCGCAGGCCGTCGACAAGGCTTATCGTGAATTTTCGAAATTTGTCGCCGTTCCCGGCTTCCGCAAAGGGCACGCGCCGATGGCATTCGTAAAGCCTCGCGTGCCTCAGGAGCAGCTTCGGGAACGCACGGCGGAGATCCTGGTCGAGCCCGCGTATAGCGAGGCGATCGAGCAGGAGAACGTCGCTCCTTATGCCGCTCCGAAACTTGAGCTGCTGTCATTGGAGACGCACGAACCCGAGTTAAAGTTCGAGTTCAAGGCGATTGTTCCGTTGCCGCCCCAGGTCGAGCTGGGCGCGTACAGCGGTCTCGCCGTTGATCGCGAGCGCTATGCAATCACCGATGAAACGATCGATGCGCGGCTCAAGCAGATCCAGGATAGCGCCGCGGAGTATCCGGTCGTCACGGATCGCCCGTCGCAGATTGGCGATATTTTGGTGACGGATCTTACGATCACGCCCGAGGGAGAATCGGAGCCGGGAGAGCCCAGGCATACGGTGATCAATCTGGGCGATCCCGAGAACGTTCCCGGGCTGGATGAGCAACTGCTTGGCCTGTCGAAGGGTGATGAGAAGGCGTTCCGCCTCAAGTATCCCGACGATTTCACCAACGCGGAAGTCGCGGGCCAGGAAGCGGGCTTCTTCGTCAAGGTCGAGGAACTGCATAGCAAAGTCGTCCCGGCGCTCGATGACGAGTTTGCCAGCAAGTTCGGCGGCGTCCCGACGCTCGATGAACTGAAACGCGATATTCGCACGCAGCTAGAGAAGCAGATGACCGATCTGTCCGAATCGCTGGTGCATACGCGTCTGGTGGACCAGATCATCGAAACCTCGACGGTGAACTTCCCGGATGTGCTGCTCGAACGCGAAGTCGAGTCGCAGGTGCACGAGCTTCTGCATGATCTCGAACATCGGAAGGTGTCGTTTGAGGATTATCTCGAGCGAGCAGGCAAGACGCAGGAGGCGCTTCTCGATGAGTTCAAGGAAAGCTCGGACAAGCGGCTGCGCCGCGGCCTGGCGCTTGCCGAGATTGCTCGCAAGGAGAGCATTCAGGTCGTAGACGCCGATATTGAGGCCGAGATTGCCGACAGGGCAACCCGAAATCGGACGCAGCCCGAGGCGATGCGCGCTTACCTCGATGCAAACAATCAGATGGAAAGCTTGGCGCGTTCCCTGCTGACGAAAAAGATCCTGGAATTCGTGACCTCGTCTGCCATAATTACAGACAAGGTGCTCGATGCAAACGAGCCCGCCGAGACTGACGCGCCGAAGGCGGCTGAAGCCGCTCCCGAGGCGCCGGCAGAAAAGCCGAAACGGACTCGGAAGAAAAAAGAAGACTAGACCCATCCGGAAAAGGACGCCTCGCGAGCGCGCTTAATAAGCCCCTCGCGAGGACGTGAATGGGTCGGCAGCACCAAGGAGTTTCTAAGTAATGCCATTGATTCCGATTGTCGTCGAACAGACACCGCGCGGTACCGAGCAGTATGACCTTTGGTCTCGCCTGATGAAGGATCGCATCGTCTTCATCGGCGACGCGATCGAGGAGCATATGGCCAATATCGTGATTGCCCAGCTCCTGTTTTTGGAGAAGGAAGATCCCGATAAAGATATTGATATCTACATCCAGTCGCCAGGCGGTTCAGTGATTGCCGGACTGGCGATCTACGACACGATGAAGCTGGTGAAGCCGGACATCCGCGTTACGGTCGTCGGTATGGCCGCATCGATGGGCGCCGTCTTGGCGAGTGGTGGTACTAAAGGCAAGCGTGCCGCGTTGCCGAACGCCCGAATTATGATCCACCAGGGTAGCGCGGGCTTCTCGGGGACGCCGTCGGATATCGAGATCCAAGCGCGTGAGATCCTACGCTATAAAGAGGTCTTGACCAAGATCCTCTCAGACAACACCGGGCAAACCTTTGAAAAGGTGTCGCATGACATCGATCGAGATTTCTGGATGTCTCCTGAAGAAGGAGTCGCTTACGGAATTATCGACGAGGTTCTGTCTAAGAAGTAGTCGCTTGAGTCTGTCTAACGGTTAACGAGCAAGGATAACTCTTTAATGGCACGATTGATCTCCGATCGAAACGAGACGCGGTGCCTGCTTTGCGGTAAAAGCCGCGATCAGGTGCGTAAGCTAATTCTCGGCGTGCATGGAGGCGTTTGCCTCGAATGCGTAGCACTTTGCAACGAGATCATCAAGAACGAGAGCCCGCAGACGATCGAAGAAGATCAGTCGACGCTTACGGCTATTCCCAAGCCGAAAGAAATCTACCGCATCCTGAGCCAGTACGTCATCGGCCAGGATCGCGCGAAGCAAGTGCTTTCCGTTGCGGTCTATAACCACTTCAAGCGGATCAACTTGCCGATTGACGGGATCGAGCTGCAGAAGAGTAATATTCTCTTGATCGGGCCGACGGGGTCCGGCAAGACTCTGCTCGCCCAGACGCTCGCGCGTATCCTCAACGTCCCGTTCGCGATCGCCGATGCCACCAGCTTGACGGAAGCCGGCTACGTCGGCGAGGATGTCGAGAACATTCTCCTCAAGCTTTTGATGGCTGCCGACAATGGCGATAACATCAATAATGTCGTTCGCAACGCGCAGCGGGGCATTGTCTATATCGACGAAATCGACAAAATCGCCCGCAAGTCGGACAGCCCCAGCATCACACGAGACGTCAGCGGCGAAGGCGTCCAGCAGGCTTTGCTAAAGATCCTCGAAGGAACCGTCGCGAACGTCCCGCCGCAGGGCGGACGCAAGCATCCGCAGCAGGACTACGTCCAGATCGATACCACGAATATCCTGTTCATTTGCGGCGGTGCGTTCGAGGGGGTCGAAGAGAGTATCTCCAAGCGCGTCAACCGCCAGTCGCTTGGGTTCAGAACGAGCGTCGAAAGCCGGAAGGACAAAACGTCCGGCGCGCTTCTTGGGCAGCTTCTGCCGGAGGACCTGATGCGATTCGGGTTGATACCTGAGTTCATTGGCCGTCTTCCCGTAGTTACGACGTTGCAGCCGCTAGATCACGAGGCGTTGGTGAAGATCCTTGTTGAGCCCAAGAACGCTCTCGTAAAGCAGTATCAGAAATTCTTCGAGATCGACGGCGTTGAACTCGAATTCACGCCGGATGCGCTGCATGCGATTGCCGAGCAGGCGCTTAAGCGCGCTACCGGCGCCCGGGCATTGCGATCGATTATCGAAGAAGTCATGATGAACATCATGTACGAGATCCCATCTCAGTCAGAGATCAAGAACGTGCGCATCACCGAGCAAACGGTAAACGAGCACATGGATCCGCTTACTGGGCCAAACGACCTCGCAGCCGCGTCGTAACCAGAGCTTAATCGGTGGCCGGCAATTCGATCGTGATGGTCGTTCCCGCCGCAACGCGAGATGTTGCGCGTATCGTCCCTCCGTGCGCCTGCACGATCCCGTGGCAAATGGATAACCCCAATCCCGTTCCTTCGCCGATATCTTTGGTTGTAAAGAACGGGTCGAAGACTCGGGGCAGGACATCGTCCGGAATCCCCCCCCCTGAATCAGCGATTTCAATAACGGCTATTTTCCTCCCGCTCGACTCGCTTTTGAAGGAGCGAACGCCAATGCGTCGCTCGCCGGTCGGGACGCTCTGAAGTGCATAGTCGGCGTTCGTAAACACGTTAAGGATAACTTGTTCGATCTCGGTTGCGTTGAACACGATCTTGGGCAGGTTAGGAGATAGGTTGACATCCAGCGCGACGCCATGCCGGTCGAGCCTGTAGCGGCCAAGTTCGATTGCCGCCTCAATGGCTGCGTTGAGCGAACCTTGCTGCCGTTCCGAATCCTGCCGGCGAGCAAACCTCAAGAGGTTGCGTACGATCTCGGATGCCCGCTTTGTCATGCGAACAATCGCGTCCGCATCCTCCTTTACGTCGTCGTCGCCGAGTTGCTGAATCATCTGCGCGTGGCCGGAGATCATGGCGAGCGGGTTGTTGATTTCGTGGGCCACGCCGGCGACGAGTTCGCCGAGCGCTGCGAGCTTCTCCGCCTGCACGATCTTCTCTCGTAGCCTTTTGGGCTCCGTAATATCTGACGCTATTCCATCGATACTTTGCGGGTTGCCTCTTGTATCCGTCGCAAGCACGGCGCGATCGTAGATCCATCGTATAGAGCCGTCCTTGTGACGGATGCGGAACTGTGCTTCAGACTTGCCCTCTTCAAGCGCCGTAGCCATCGCTTTAAGAACAATCGGGTGGTCCTCGGGAAGAACGAGATCTTGCCAGCCCAGGTGCTGGGAGTATACTTCGTCAGGCGTAAGTCCGGTCACCTTGCGAAAGACCGGACTGACGTAGAGGATCTCGCCTGCGCCTGTGAGCGACATCGAATAGACGATATCATTGAGGGAACTCAGAATGTTGTTCAGTCGCTCCTCGGAGTCGCACAGAGCCTTTTCCATCAACATGCGGTATGTGATGTCGTTCTGGATGCCGACATAATGCGTGACTTTGCCGTCCGGCGCGACAATCGGCGAAATTTGCAGTTCGTTCCAGAACTCAGCGCCATCTTTGCGCCTGTTTAGAAGCACGACGGACGTGTTGGTTCCTTCCGAAACGGCCCGCTGCAGCACCTTGAGCGCCGCTTGATCGGGAACGCCATTGAGAAGAAACCGTGGATTTCGGCCCAAGCATTCTTCCACTGAATAACCGGTAATTGCTTCAAATGCCGGATTGGCGTAGACGATCGGCATATCGTCCTGGCGGCAATCGAGGATGACGACGCCGTTACTGCTAACCCGTATGGCGTCCTCTCGCAGCCTGAGGTCTTCTAGGACGCGCATGCGAGCTTCCCGATGAGTCTGTCTCGCCGCAGTCGTCGCGTTACGAATCAAGCAGGCAAGGACCTCGGGGCACACTTCGGATATCAGGATCGAGTTCGCGCCAGCGGGCAGGGACAATGCGTCGATATCCCCGATGACGACAAACGGGATCAGCGCTTCTTCGGCGGCGGCCGCAAGAGATTCGGGCGGCAGCTCCCGCGAAGACGTGATGTACAGGCAGATATCGCCTTCGTTTCGACGGATGCATGCCCCGGCATCCGCAAGGGTCGTCTCCTGCCGGATGCATGCGAGTTGCCCGATCGCGCTAATTACCTTGCGGACAAGATCCTCCGCGGCGGAAGCGTTGACAAGCAAAAGGGTGGGAATGTTGGTCGACATAATGACCTGGCCAATGAAATACTCGGCACAATGCACGCAATCTCGGATAAATCCAGCTGTTGTTGTGCGCCGCCGGCATAGCTCATTATATCAGATCATTTGGGACGATGATGCGAGGCAGAGCGGGGGGCGCATTTGAAGCAATTCCGCTGCGCCTATAGCGAGTGGAGCTGCTCCTGCGATGTTCGACGGCATCCTGAATCTTCATGGGCAATCCCCGTGGGAAAACGCAACTCGTACCAGCGTGCCCGCATCAATAATTCACCCCTGCCACGAAATCGCCGCGCGCCGATTCGTCGATCAGCCTATGCGGGTCCGCTCTGCCGTTCGTCGTCAGTGTGATCGGCTTCCCTCCATCGTCAATGCCGTCGGGACCGACGCTGTAGAGTACGTACCGCGCTCCTGCTAGACGGTAGCGTAACGGTCCCGCGTCGGCGAATGGATCGTTTGGGACTGCGGGAATGTATCTAGGCGCGAGGGCGGCTAAGGACGCGGGATAGCGGCCATGGTCCACGAAGTAGGCGCGCAGGGCGAGCTGGGTTTCGAGGAAACGGTTGGAACACGTCGCGGCGGCGAGCTTACCGCCCGCTCCCATGAAAACGGGAGAAATGACGCTCCCTATTGGGTCGATTGGAAGCGGTCCCGTGGACGTGTGGACGCGTGTCTGATAGGGCAGCTTCGCAACGGCGATGCAGCGGTTGTTGTAATGCGTGTAGCTGTCCCACACGGTGTCGAAAGGTTCCATGGCAATCAAGAGGCTTATTGGCGAAGCGACATGATAACCGGCATCGTGAAGAAACGCCTGCGCGCCGTCGGGTTGTCGGAAGAGTTCCGTGAGGCTTGCTTGAACAAACCATTCCTCCTTTTGCAGCGCGTCAGACAGAGACTCTTGCGATCGATCGATTGAGTCCAGTCTCCGTGCGGCGGCTATGGCGCTGGAGGCTCTGAGCCGCCCGATCATCGGTTGAGCGGCACGATTGGCGGTTTCTTCGCAGGAGATGCCGACGAGAAGCGCGATCAGCGTATTTCCGTGCTGAATAGCGGCTCCGAGCTGTTCGGCATCCAGGCAACTGTCCATGGCGCCGCTCCAGTCGCTGCTTGCCGCACGAGTGCGCGCATCGAGTACGAGAAGCCGTGCGAGGGCGCGGTCGTGTCCGAAGAAAGGAAACGGGGTGTTGAACGACCGGCAGGGCGGCTCGCAATAGGCTTGCTTGAGCCCCTTGCGCACCAGTGCGATTGCAGCACGGTTCCGCGCGACAAGCGAAGCCGCCGCTGGCAGACCTGGCTCCGCATGGGAATTGGGCTGATTGATCTTTTCCGGGTCTTGGTAAACCGCGTAGGCGTCGTTAAACGTGTCGAACGCGTTCGGCGACGGCATGAGAACAGCCGGCATCATGACTTTTCGATGGAGGGTATGGATGGTAGCGCCAATAGATGAGGCCGCCGATGACAAGTACGGCCAGTGCGCACGCGATCGCGAGAGGGGACTTGAGGCGCTTTGAAATTGAGGGTGACATAGTGTGGTGTCGTCTCCACAAGAGAGACGAGGGCACACGCGGTTTTGGTTCAGCTCAAGCAACGGCAATTGTCTCGCTAGTTTCCGTGACAGATTTCCGCTTCGTGGCCAGCGCCCCAGACGACCTGGACATCGAATGCGTCATCGTTTGCCGCTTTGCTGGTCGTGCTTCGAGACGGCCGTCTTCGGCGCATGCGTCGCCGGGCGTCGACATAGTCGCGAAGGGTGTTCACGTCGTAGGCGAGAACGGGGCTGCAGTGCGGGATCAGGCGGCATTTGCACTGCGTGACTTGCGATGCGCGCACTTCAATATCGGCGAGGGTGACTCGACCGGAATAGAGGCGGGACGTGAAGCCCATACCGAGAAGGCAAGCCATGGCAATCGGCGACTTGCGGGCGCTGAAGACTCGGGCGAGAAGGCGGAGGTTGCTCGTGACGATTCGAGAATCGATGATTGCGACTTCGCCCAGGGTAATCGTGGCATCGCGCAGTTTGATAAAGGACTGCGATGCGCCTGGGAACGAACGCGCATAGTCCCAGTCCGAAATGACGGGTACGGCAATCTCGGCATCGAAAGGGGCGGAGTGAATCATCTGCCGAATGGCGTTGCAACTCGCAAACGGGAGGTCGCAGGAGCAAACGAGGATGCGCCGGGTGGTGCTCCCAAGGCTTTCAATGCCAGCTCTGAGGCTTTCGACTGGAGAACCTTCGTCTTTGGTCCACACGTCGGCGAGTGTAGACGCATCGCGAACCTCGCGCGGACCGACGACGCAAACACGGTCGATGTCCGGCGCTTCCGTGAGGGCTTGCAAGATCTGGTCGATGACCGGAGCTCCACGGATTGGAACGAGACCCTTAATCTCCGTCTTCGCCGTCGCGGCATATGGCCCACTGATGCGACCGCCTGCCAGCACGATCGCATCCAAGATGTCGTCAGTTCGGCTCACGATCGCCTCCTTGGAGCAACCCATTTGTTGGTTACCCGCTTTGGTTAAATTTGTAACGTGGTCTCAAAGTATTTTTTGCTTGACAGATAATACAGGGTTTTATACAATATTATATGAATAATATCAATATCCAATGGACTTCGAGGAAAAGCTAGCTCGGAATTTTTCAAACTATCGATCGTTTTTGGCCTGGTTCGTGGAACAATGTAAGTGTCTCATTGCGTTAAATTCATAATGACGGACCTCCATCAGTAGGGCGGGCATGATCGTTGTGCTCGTCCGTTTTTTTGCGTTTACGATTCTCAGGCATCTTCTGCGCGGCGCCCATCGGAATGGCGGAATTCGAAATGCGCGATCTCGCTCTTCCCGCAGGCGCTTCCGGCGAGCCCGGGAAGGGCGTTCAGGAGACAGTCCGTTAACGCTCACAAGGGATCTTATTATGCGTGCGGTGGTTCAAAGAGTCGCGAAAGCTTCGATTTCGGTTAACGGCGGGGCGAGGCAGGAGATTGGCCAGGGGCTGGTGGTCTTGGTGGCAGTCGGTCCAGACGACGGTCCGGACGACGCACGGTACATGGCGGAGAAGATTGCGGGGCTCCGAATCTTTCAGGACGATGCGGGTAAAATGAATCTGAGCGTCAGGGACATCGATCACGGCGCCTGCCTCTTGGTAAGCCAGTTCACTCTTTTCGGTGACGCCCGGCGCGGAAAAAGACCCAGCTTTATCTCGGCGGCCCAGCCTGATTACGCGATTCCCTTGTACAATCAATTTGTGGAATTGATGCGCCGGGTTGACGATCTTAGGGTCGTGACGGGAGAGTTTGGCGCCGATATGATGGTAGAGATCCACAATGATGGACCGGTCACTATTCTCGTAGACAGCGCGAAACTGTTCTGAGCATGGGGACGGGTAGCAAGTAATGCCGTACGATTTTGACGAAGATAAGAATCTGGAGGAGCGGGAAGCCGAAGCGAAGAAGAACCCGACGCCTGAAGCGTTCCAGCGATTGGGAGACGCGCATTTGGCGAAGGGGCGCATCGAAATGGCGCTCGAACGCTACAGGAAGGCTGTCTCGTTCACCAACAATGGGCATGAAGCGTCTGAAGTGCGCTCCACGCTCGGCGACGCCTACGTCTATGCAGACCAGACCGTCAGCGCGCTGCGCCAATACCGTCGCGCGATCAAGCACAGTCCACGCCGGGCCGCACCCCACTTTTCCCTCGGCGAGCTTTACCGCCGTTACGGAAAGCTTCAGGCAGCGCTCCTCGAGTACCGCCGTGCGATCGAGTGCGATCCCAAGAACCCGTACTATCATTACCGCCTCGGCGACTGTTTGGCGGATGCCGGTTTTGTCGCCGAAGGAATCGGCGAACTCGAAACGGCTGTCGAACTCGCTCCCTCGGATGGTTTTTACCACTTCTGGATTAGCGATCTCTATCTGATGGCCGGCCAACTCGGCGATGCTATTCGCGAGATGCAGCAGGCCGCGATGTTTTCGCCATACGACGACTACTACAACATGCGCCTCGGCGTGCTGTATATGCTTTCCGGAAGCGCGGGCGACGCCGCTACAGCCGTGATGCAAGCGATCAAACTAACCCCGCGCAACGCGATTTACCACTGCCTCCTCGCGGATATCTACACCCATAATCTCGGCGACCACGAGATCGCAAGCCGTCATTATGCCTTTGCGGGAGAACTCGATGACTACGACCGGGAGCACGTCCGCCGCCTTCGCGAATTGACTGCGCGCGATTGGAACGGGGGGAACGGTCGCAATGGGCACAAGAGGGCGAAACCCGATAGCGATGTGGCGCCGTGAGGTCGTGTAGGGCTGTCGCTTCGCCAGGGATTTTTGCTCTTCGATCGCCGTCTTGCGGCGTTTTTCTGCGCAGAGTAAACCTCGGCCGTTTCCTCGCGTTGATTGTCTTGAGTTTCGCCCCAGCTGCCTTCTGCGCGCCGTCGTATACCGTTGCGCCAGTGGCTGGCCGGATGCAGAGCGGCCGCTGGTCTCCGGCTGCCGCGGCGCTTCCCGGCGATCGCGGCGCGGTCATTGCGGGAGGCTACGATTTCCGGCTTGGCGAGTGCATTTCTTCGATTGACCTCTACGATCTTGCAAAAAACCGTTTTGAACCGTCTCGGTCGCGCCTGACGTACCCGCGTAACTTCGCGCAGGCTGTCCGGTTACTGGACGGGACCGTTCTAATCGCCGGGGGTTTCAACGATTTTCTCGGTTCAGTCAGAATGGCGGAGCTGTATGACGCCGCGAGCGACCGCGTTCAGACGACCGGCAGCATGGTTATGCCGCGCGAGCTGTTTCAGGCCACGCTGCTGCGTGACGGGCGCGTCCTGGCGACGGGGGGCCTTTGCCTGGGCGTCCATGCGACCGTGGCGAGCGCCGAACTCTACAATCCCCCTACCCGCCGGTGGACGCTCGCGGGCGATATGGCCGGAGACAGGTTCGGTCATGCGGCTTGCCTGCTCGCCGATGGACGGGTGCTGGTCGCCGGGGGGACGAGCGCTTATTTTAGTCGCAAGCATGGCCGTTCCGCTACGCTTGCGTCTGCTGAGATCTACGACCCCGCGACGGATGTGTTTACTCCCGTTGCCGGTGCGATGATTGCCGCGCGCGACCGTCCTACGGCCACGCTTTTGCCCGACGGCCGCGTGCTCATCGCGGGAGGCCAGGGGGCTGATGGCGCGGCAGTGACGTTTGCCGAACTGTTCGATCCGGCGACAGGGCATTTCGCGCGGATGGAAGGTCCAACGATGACGCCGCGCATGGCCCATGAGGCCGCTGCGCTTCCCGACGGCCGCGTGCTCGTCTGCGGTGGCTGGGATGCCGAGGCGCACGCTACGACGGCTACGGCGGCCATTCTCGACCCGGCGCTGGGCTCGGTTGAAACGCTGCCGGACCTGCCGTTCGCGTCGCACGACCAGGCGCAGGTCGGACTTGCGGGCGGGGTTGTGCTTGTTGCGGGCGGCAAGGTGGTCGCGGCGGACGGCGCTGCGTCCGCCAGCGATAGAGGCGCGATCCTGGAACCCGCCGCAAAGTGATCTGCGAGGCGGCGACTGGCGTGCGATCTTGCGTATTAATCGCAGGGCAATTGCATCAAATCGTATCAACGATTTTTACCGATAATGGCGCGGTTTCCGGCCGTGAACGACCGGCCTGAGATGTCAATCCCCATCAATCGGGCTGCCTGCTTACGACAATGCTGGCCGTCTACCGATTAGGCCCGTTTACGGGCTTTCTCAACACAGGCCGGCCCTTTCAGGACCGGACTCGCGCCGATGTTAACAGTTATAGATGCGATCTTGCGTATTAATCGCCGCATCCATTGACATTGATCATCTAAGTAGATAGAATGTCGGTATTGCTCCAACGGAGGACACACCTTTCCATGCATAGTCTGCAACTATTGACGATCGGGCTCGCCGCAGTCCCGCTTTTCGCCACGCTTGCCGCATCCGCGGATGTCCCGGCCGCCGCCCCGGTTCCCGCCGTGCTCTGCCAGCCGCGTCTTGGGCTTGGTAACTTCTTCGCAAAGGTGAAGAAAGGCGAGCCAGTGACCGTCGCCTACTTTGGCGGCAGCATTACCGCGGCTAACGGATGGCGTCCGAAGACGATGGCTTGGTTCCGGCAGAAGTATCCGGATGTGAAGTTTACGGAGGTCGCCGCCGCAATCGGCGGCACCGGCTCCTACCTTGGCGCTTATCGTTTCCACAACGATGTTCTCGTGCATAATCCTGATCTAATCTTCGTTGAGTTCGCTGTGAACGACGGCGGCGACAAACCTGAGGCGATCTGGCGGCAAATGGAAGGCATCGTGCGACAAGCCCGGAGGGCCAATCCTAAGGTCGATATTTGTTACATCTATACGTTTCGCGTCGGCTATGAAGCGCAGCTTTCGCAAGGCGTTAATCCGCCAGCGGCGTCAGCCGATGAAAAGCTTGCCGACTACTATGGAATTCCATCGATTAACGTCGCTCTTGAGACGGTGCATCGCCAACAGGCGGGGAAAATCGTTTACATCGCGCAAAAGGACGCGACCGGGCACGCGCTGCCTGTGGCGGACGGTGTAACTCTCTGGTCGAATGACGGCGTTCACCCGCTGGACGCTGGACACGAGATCTACACCCAGGTTATCGCGGATGCCTTCGAGAAGATGGAGTCGATTCCGCCCGTGGGAGCCTATCCAACAAAGGCGCCGTTCGTTGCCGACAACTGGGAGAACGCGAAGCAAGCTCCGATCTTGCCGTCCATGCTAAGCGCCGGATGGACGAAGCTGAGCGCCGTGGACGGGATCGGGAAGCAGTTCCACTCGCTGATGCCGGAGATTTGGCAGGCCACGCAACCGGGCGAGACCCTTACGTTCAAATTTAAGGGAACCGCGGTGAATCTGTATGACATTCTTGGTCCTGACGGCGGCGAGGCAATCGTCACGCTCGACGGCAAGGAAGTCGGTACGACCCCGCTCTTCGATCATTATTGCACCTATCACCGCCTGAACACGCTCGCGATCGGTTCCGGCCTCGCCGATGCCGTGCATACCGTCAAGGTGGAGTTGTCTTCGCATCAGCCGGACCGAACGCCCGCGAGCAAGCAAGAGACGGGGGCGTTCGATCCGAAGAAGTACGAAGGCGTCGCGCTGCGGTTTGGTTCGATCATGCTGATCGGCGATGTGGTGAACTAGGCGGCTCGAACCTTGTGTTGCGGGAGAGCCAGGGCCGGTGTTCTAGCGCGTGGTCGGATTTGCCGCCGCAAACGGTGATCAGCGGCGCTGGCTCTTTCTGGACGCCGGGCGTGGTGTATGGGCATTCGCAATCGATAGATGGCTGTTGGCGTCCGATCGACGCGATGGTGACCTGATTGCGACCATTTTCCTTGGATATGTACAAGGCACGGTCGGCCATGCCAATCAGATCGGCAGGCGTTGTGTCGCGGCGCGGCGCTGACGCAACGCCGATGCTTACGGTCGCCTGGTGGCCTTGCCGCGTGTCGGTCTCGACCCGTGCGCGGAGGCGTTCGGCGATCTCGTAGGCGTCGCTTGCTTCTGTTGCCGGAAGTAGGATGGCGAACTCCTCGCCTCCGTAGCGGGCCACGACATCCGACCCTCTTCCGGCTTCGTCGAGGATCCGCGCAAGGCGCGCTAAGATCGTATCGCCTGCCTGGTGCCCAAAGGTGTCGTTGTAGGCCTTGAAGTGGTCGACATCGATCATCATCAGCGAGATAGGCTCCATTCGCCGTTCCGTTGGGCTAAACTCCGCGGCGAGGCGCTCCTGGAACGTGCGGTGGTTGATAAGGCCAGTTAATCCGTCGCGCTTTGCCAGTTCCGCCAATTCCTGGTTGGCTCGTCTCAGGTGACGCGTCTCTTCCTCCACAATTTGTCGAGTCCGCCTGTTGCCCTGGATGTAGTACCGGCGAGCCATCGCGATCATAAGCGCGAGATTGATAACGACAAGCGCGATGTCCGTTGCGAACAGAATGCGCGAATCGTTGGAATTGGTTGCAACGGCCTGTGTCCGTTCTGCTAGCGCGTTCCCAATTTCGGCGTGTGCAGTCTCGATCAGACCTCTTGCGATCCTCTCGCTTCGCACGGGGTAAGTCCACGTTTGACGACCCGGACTGGACGCCCGCGCGACGGCGTCGCTGACGTCGCGCATGTGCCGGGCGACTGCCTTTGCGATCGCGTGAAAACTGCGCGCGAGGGCCGGATTGTCGGTGGAGAGCGCCTTCGACTGGGCAAGCATCGCCCGCACGCGTACGTTCGTCGTATGGATCCGCGAGCGCTCCTGGCCGAATCGGCCCTGCTGCAATCCAAGGTCAGCGCTCGACATGGCGCTGTCAAGGTTCGCGAGGGTTTGCTGCGCGGCGTAGGTTCGGTCGACTGCCGCGCTTTCGTTTTCCAGACGCTCCGTAATGCAGAAGGTTGCAGCCGTTAAAAGCGAAAGTAGGATGAGCGTCGCAAACGCAAGGGCGCTGACGAGTGCGAAACGGACTCCATTGCTTGATCGGTTCACGGCTGCATTCCTCACGACTTTCAAATAGCAAGTATTCGCTTTGCCCGGGTGGTTCCGGACTACCCGTTGGGCGGCCCGGACGAGGACCATGAAATGTTGCCTCAATACCTATGATCCCGTAAGACGTAGTAACTTTCAAATGATGATTTGTTTTCGCGAACAATCAGGTATTTTTGCGGGTAAAGATCTTCGTTGCGTTGAATTTCTCATGTAAGCGAGGCGATTGATACGTTAAAGAGCAAAGACGCATGATTCTGAGCGCGCGGCGTTCGAGATCAGAGGGCGAAGCCCGAAATGGGCGTCGCTTAGAGTGTGTGTAAATAAACTGGCGTGTTGCAAAAAAGATTCAGGACGGCTCGTGCCGCCGGGGCAATTTTTCGCTCGCGCCTCGTTCACGGCGGTGATTTACGATGTTGCGTCAACACGCGTACGGCGTTTGTAGCTAACGTCCGATAGCGGCACGCATCGCGAAGTCACGAAAGCGCTGCGTCGGCCCTTTTTCAAAAACGGCCACGGCGGCCGGGGAGCCGTCCTACAAGACCTTTCGATCTTTTACACACGCTCTTAGAGACGATGGGATGGCGATTGGAAGGCTTAGAAGTGCGCTGCGGCGCGCGTGCTCGACGGCGGAGTTTGGGCGCCGTCGCCTTCAGAGTCCGGACTGGCGATTGTGACCTGGTTGCGTCCAAGCGCCTTGGATCGGTAGAGGGCGCGGTCCGCCATGGCAAGCAGCTCGGTTGGATTGGTGGCATCGCGGGTCGAAGATGACACGCCGATGCTGATGGTTACGGAGGCGTTTTGCCAGGTGTCGGCTTCAACTCGGCGGCGAAGACGTTCGGCCAACTCATGTGCACCGTGGGGGCCGGTTGTCGGCAGGAGGATTGCGAACTCCTCGCCTCCGTAGCGCGCGACGACATCCGATGCGCGGCCGGCGTCGTCCAGTATTTGGGCAATGCGGGCGAGTATTGCATCGCCCGCCTGGTGTCCGAATGTGTCGTTATAGGCTTTAAAGTGATCGACGTCTATCATGAGAAGGGATATCGGCTCCGAATGGCGGGCAAGGAGGACGAATTCCGTCGCGAGCCGCTCGTGGAACGTTCGATGATTGATCAAACCGGTCAGACCGTCGCGTTTCGCTAACTCGGCAAGCTCTCGATTGGCGTGCTCCAGGTTGCGTTTCTGTTCTTCCACAATCTGGACATAGTGATTCACCTGCGCTGAATGGTCGTGACGAACGATTAAGATCATCAGGCCAAGGACGACGACGACAAGCGCGACATCGGCAGTGACCAGAACCTGCGTCTCGTCCGACCGCTTTGTGACGTCTTCCATTTGTCGCGCGAGGACAATCTCGAGCCCTGCGCGAGTTTCCGCTATCTGCGTGCGGGCTGCTTGTGCGAGACGCGCCTGTAATCGTGACGGGACCTCGGGCGATCCGTCGTTTTCGCTCGAAGTCGTACGTGCGGAACGCAGTCGAACGGACACGGTCTGAGTGATTGCGCGCATGCGGCGTCGCAACGCCGGATCGTCTTTGGCGCAAGACTTCGCGCGCGTCAGGGCGGCGTAGATGTGCTTCTTTGCGGTATCGATAGACGCTACGTACGTGTCGTCCTGGGTGAGTAGGTATCCTTGCTCGCTTGCGTCGAGCGACGACAGGTCTGCCGCGAGATCGCTGAGAATTTGCTGAGCGTCGTACGTCCGATCGACCGCTGCGTTGTAGAGCTCAAGCCGGTTTGTCGCATAGAAGGTTAGCGGCGTAAGGAGAGAGAGGAGAATGATCGAGGCAAACGCGAGGGCCGATGCCAGGGATACATGCACCTTGTGACTGTAGCTGCTCCTTACCATACCATCTTGCTCCATGCACACGTTAAGGGTCGTCGCGGATCCATTGTCGGACCGTGGTCCTATGACAAACCTTGCATAACCGGCGCGACCGAGTATCCTATAGTAATGATCCCCCAAACGAACCGTAACTTGCAATACAGGTTTTCTGGCAGGAAAAATCAGTAATTGGGCCTGAGTTCGAGCGTTGCCTCATGGTATAATATTGGCAGAACGTAGCATAAGGAGAGGTTCCATTTTTTGGGAACCCAGCAACCGGGTTGGAGAACCATCGGTGCTAGAGACATTGAGTCTCAATGCGCGGGAATTATCCCGAACAACATCTCCAAGTAACCGGCAATCATCCTGAACCACTGCTACATTGGGTAGAAGTGGTTTTTTTGCGTTGGACAGTTCGCATTGAGGCGAAGGACGGTATCCAAATGGATGAATTTACGAACGGCGTCCTGCCGGCAACCACGAAATCAAATTGGAACGAGGGCCGTTGCCAAGAAACGGTCTGTGAGGCTACCTGCCCGTACTGTGGATGGGTTTACGACCAACCAGAGTGGTGTATTCCCGCGCATGCTCGGTGCGCGCACCTTATTGCGACCGCTCAGTGGTCAGAGCGCCCCGGCTTGGCCGAGATTGCGACGTTGCGCGACGATCGCGGCGTCTGGCGTGCGTGGGCGCACGGTGAGTGCGAGGGTGGACGGAAATCGCTTGAAGCCGCGCTGCGCAACATCCTGGTAAAAGTCGTGTCCTCTACGGCGAGAACCGGCTCCACTGGCGGCGAGACGGTGTACAACTGCCGGTATTACTTTGCACGAAGGGCGGCGGCCGCTGTGGAGGATCTCAGGCGAACGGCGCATGGCGCGGTTGGGCAGGTGCTCATTCCAGGGCTAAGCCAGGTATCCTGTTGCCGGCCAAACTGTAGATCCGTGCACGCGTAGCAGATTCGTTCGGTTCCATTCCTGTCTTGCCAATGTCTGATCAACTCTTCAAAACCGTCATCGGCGTAATCGTCGCGTTCGCGCTTCTCATTGGAGGGCTAGCTCTGTGGCATAGCAAACAGGCAAGCCATGTTTCGACTCTCTCGTCGCCCATGAAGGCAGCGCAAGAGCCAAATCCAGCGCCTCGTAAGCCCACACAGCCGCTTGCGACATTATCCGTCGGAGTCGGACGTTCCGGCATTCTCCGTAACGGCAACGACCAGGTGGATGTTGCCGTAAACCAGGGGGCTCTTATCGAACTCGCCAATGCCGCCCGCGTTCAGAGCACGAAACGCTATTACGCCGTGTTCGACAAGGGCCGCGCCTTTCGCGTGGGCGATGGAACCGCAATCCGGGTGATTGGCGAGGGCATCTACAGCGGCCACGTTCGCATTCTGAGCGGCGCATCGGCCGGAAAGACCGGTTATGTTCCTCAGGAGTGGGTTTGCGAGCGGTAGACGCGTCGTTCGGCCGCGCTTCTAGATGACCTCAAGCTCATTTGCCGTCCCGATCGCCGGAAATGGAGCATGGGGTTCTGCCTGGTACCAGAACGTTGTGCTTGCAATGTCGTCCTGGAGCGGCAGGAAGCGGTAGTTGGAGCGCCAACCGAGGGCCTGGATTGTGACGCGCAGATCCTGAGCGAAGCGAACCGGATCCGGGATGTGCCATCGGTACATCCCGAATCGCATATTGGACTTAAATGCGCCATCGGGCTTGAGTATCTGGTGAAACCCAAGGAATGGGGTCGAATACGGAACGTATTGCCCCTCGACCTCGAAGCACCACGCTCCGCCAAAATAGTCCTCGGTTCCCGTTCCGCAGATCGTCGGGTTTTCTTCATCGCCGTCGATATAGAACTTAATCTCCCCCTCGCCCCACCAGCCGTCGTTGTTGGATTGCCAGGCGACATACGTCCCGACATAATGTCCGTGGCCGGTAATGCCATCGACCAGCGTGTGGATATCGCCGTACGGCACCGGGTTGCTGCGACGCCATTGGGCATGCAGGTAGGCCGCGTCGTCTGGGATGTCTGTCAGGGTGTAGTCGACCTGATAGAACAGGCCCGTGTGAGGCTCATGCCAGAGGTTCTCAACGGTGATACGAGCCTTTTGGCGAAACGGCATTTCCCAGTAGCTGTTAAACCCTCCGCGCGGGTTGACGGCGATCGGAAGCGAGTTGACCGCGACAGGCTTGCACCAGCCGTTGCAGAACAGATCGCCAATCGGCGCTTCTATGGATGGGGTTAGCTCGTCGTCCCAATAGAACCGGATGATAAGGCGTCGCCAGAAATCGGACTTGCACGTCAGCCAGATATGCTCGATCGCGCCGGGACCGTCGATTTCCGCGATCGTCAGGACTTGACCGGGTTCGACGGTGACGCAGGGGCGAACCTTCCATCCTACGCCAAGCTCGCGAGCCGGGTGGTTGCCCTCCGGGGCGGCAAGCGCGCCTCGGCCTTTTGCGCCGTTGGGATTCTCCGCGCTGATCGACCGCGACTGCGCCGTCGACAGCCGCGAGATGTTGTGCAGCCCGGTTCCGATGCCTGGATGTTGCAAGATGATTGTCTCCTGGAAGCTTAGAAGTTAGTTCGACGGCGAGCTTAATTTCCCTGCGCGATCAATCGGCTGCAGGCGCTTCTTTGCCGTGGCGTTTTGTCGTCTAGGAGCCCGCCGGCACGATCGCAATCGCCGTGGGCATGGCGACCGATGTTGCGAGCGGGGTGAGCGTTTGGCCGCCGGACTTGTAGCTGAGCTGGGACGACGAACCGCCGTCGACGCACATGGCGCGGGCTGGCTTTGTGCCGTGCGCCCGGGCATAATAGCGAATGAGCGCTTGCGCCAGATCCTTGTACGTCGCGGCGTTTGCAACGCCGATCACGAAATGCCGGGGATGGCCCTGGATTGTGTCGTATGCGACGAATGTTCGGGCGGTGCGAAGGTCGTCGACGAGGCGTTCCTGGTGGTCGGTGACGACCGGGCGACCCGCCCGGACGAGCATCGGACCGCAACCGATCGCGTCCTGGATGTTCCAGCGCCGTCCGCCGTGAGGATCGTTGGGCGTGACATACGCGTAAACACCCTCGCCGCCGTGCGAGGGCGTCGAGGCCCACGCAATCTGAGGATTGCCTTCGCGAGTGATCCCGAATGCGCTTCGTACATACAAGCCAGCGCCGACGAAAGCGCCGCCCTGTCCGCGAATGGGCGGCGCGGGGCGCAGTATACGGCCGTTCTTGACGAAAAGGCCAATGATCTCTTTCCTGTCCTGTTTGCCCCGTCCAAAGTACCCGCCGTTTACGACGGCCAGCGCCTGACGTCGCGCAAGCCAAGCAGATGGCGAGTAAGCGTCGCCAGCCAGGCCGAGGCGGCTCAGAGAGACGTTCTCCGCCAGGATAGCGGGACGGTAATTTGACGCTGCGAGGTCGACATCGATAAGATCGATGCCGGTGGACAAGCTAAGCGGAATCGCCGCATGCATGACGCCTGTTGCGATCGTGTCCGATCCGATTGGCGCAAGCAGATGAGACAGGCGAGGGATGTGACCGCGGACCGCGCAGACAAGCCCGATGCAAACGGCTGACGCGACAATGACCGCAAACAACGCTGCGCCGCGCGCGGGCCGCCGTCTCGCTTGAATTGGTCGCGGTCGCTGCGAACTCATACCGCAATAGCCCCCTTATGGGCCGGGATCTCGTACGAGCAACCATGCGACGATGGCAAAACTTTGTCAGGGTTGCAAAGGCCGTTCGGGTTGAATACATTGCGCAGACGGACCATTGCATCCAGAGACTCCTGCGGGAAAACGAGCGGCATATAATCGCGCTTTTCGACGCCGATTCCGTGCTCGCCGGAGAGGGTGCCTCCGACGCGCAGGCACGTTTCGATGATTTCCCGGTTTGCGGCAATTACGCGCTGAACCTCTTCGCGGTTTCGGCCATCGAAAAGGACGATAGGATGCAGATTCCCGTCGCCCGCGTGAAAAACATTCGCGATCCGGATGCCGTGGCGCGCGCTGATTTCGCCGATTTCACGCAGCACTTCCGGGAGCTTGGAGCGCGGAATGACGCCGTCCTGAATGACGCACGACGGGGCCAGACGGCCGACGGTGCCGACAGCCTTCTTGCGCGCGGCCCAGAGCTTGGCGCGATCGGCGGCGTCGCGGGCGAGCTTTACTTCGCGCGCTCCCATTTGGGCGCACAGGTTGCGCACTTGTTGCGCGGAACGGTCCAGACTCGCTTCGTAGCCGTCCAACTCGACGATCAGGACAGCGCCCGCATCGAGTGGAAGTCCGTACTTATAGGCGGCCTCGACGGATTGGATAATCAAGTTATCCATCATTTCGAGCGCGGCCGGCGTGATTCCCGCGGCGATGATCGCGGAAACGGATTGCGTGGCTTCGTCCACGGTGTTGAACACGGCTAGCAGCGTGCGGACGCCTTCGGGAACCGGCGTTAAACGAACCGTTGCCTGCGTAATAATGCCCATCGTTCCTTCGGAACCGCAGATGACGCCAGTCAGGTCGTAGCCGGGGGCATCCTCTGTCTTGTCGCCTGTGACAACAATTTCGCCAGAGGGAAGCACCAGTTCGACGGCAAGCAGGTGGTTCGCGGTCACGCCGTATTTCAGCGTGTGCGGTCCGCCTGCGTTGTTGCCGATGTTGCCGCCGAGAGTCGCCGCGCCTTGGGACGACGGATCCGGAGCGTAATGAAGACCGCGCATCTCGACCGCCCGCGTCAGCATGATGTTAACTGCTCCGGCCTGTGCCGTCAGCCTGCGGTTGCGGATATCGACTTCCAGGATGCGGTTCATGCGCGCGAGGCCAATCAATACGCCGCCTGGGACGAGAACGGCGCCCGCCAGGCCTGTTCCAGCGCCGCGCGGGGCATAGGCGATCTGATATTCGTTGCACAGCTTGACGATCTGCGCAACCTGCGCGGTTGTTTCGGGAAGCACGGTGCATAGCGGGGCGGCGTGCTCCAGCGGATACGCGTCGTTCTGGTAAGTGAGCCGCTCGGCAGGCGATGAGAGGACGGCCTCCTTGCCAACAACTGTGTGAAGTTTGCGAATCAGTTCGTCAGACATGCATCTATTGTGACACGAATTTTGAGGCGCGATGCATGTGATTTGAGGCTGGCGAGGGCAGCAGATTCAAGATGCCCTCCAATGCCGGGCGTCCGCTAATTACCGGTTGAGGCGAATGCCGGCCAGGTGAAGAGATTGCCTGAGTATTGCGCGTCTACGCGCATCCCCGAAGCTGTTTGATCTTGCTGCGCTGGTATAGCGACCCGCCAGCGTCCGTCGCGGTCGGTGTTGACTAGAGCTAGCTGCAGGGTGGGGGCGTCGAAAGGGATCGTCGCGCGGCCGAGTTCCTTGGAATCCGCCAGAAAGACGAGCGCAAAGTAGCCGCTGCCCGCGGCACTCGATGGAACTGCCGCCATCACTTCGAATGTGTAGGGCTGACCGGGATTTATGGAGACCGGTTGAGAATTTAGCAGCAGCGATTGAGCGGGGCCAGCGGCGATGTGCAGCAAACCGTCTTGCACGCTTGCGTAGTCAACAGCGTGGGGTAAACCGGTCCATAAGGCGAGATTCGCTTGGGACGCGAAGCCCCTCTGGACTGCGCTTGCGCCGGCCTGTTGAACCCGCATTGTTGAGACGACCAAGTTGGCCTCGCCCACGCCGCTTTCCGCGTTGACTCGGATAGCCAGGATCGCGCTCGTGGCCGTCGCTGGAGCAATTCCGTGCATGGTGTAAGTTGAAAGATCCGCCGTGCGCGTGCGATAGCGAATCGTTGCCTGAATTGGGGCGGAGGCTATTGGGGAGTTATTCGCAGAGGTTAAACGTCCCGTGACTTCGTGACGGCTTGCAGATACGGCGAGCCGGGTTCGCGTACCGAAATAGCGGCCAATAATCGATGTCATGGCGCTCGGGTCGATTTCGGGGAGCAGCTTCTTTGGATTTGAGTTCCACGACTGGAATATGACATCGGCAGGCTGTCCTAATGCGAACTCGATCGTAGCCATGTGCCGTGCGGTCGCATCGATCCAGGCCAGATCGGTAGTGTCCGCGTTTGAGCCATTGTAAATGATCCCGAATGGAATGGTCGCTGCGAGGACCTTCTTACGAATAGTCGTCACGTCTTTTAGATAGTCGTCGCTCCTCCAATCGACGTCCGCATGGAAGAAAGCAAGCGGACGTCCTAGGCTTGCGCGAAATGCTTTGATCCCATCGATGTAGCGATCTGCAAGCTCGTCGTCCTTCATGCTCTTCACGCCGACAATGGGCTCGATATCGCCGACTTGCACATCAGGGAATTCACGCCAAAGCGCCTTGATGTTGCTTGTAGCATTGGCGACTGTCTCAATTACGCTTGCATGGCATGCATTCGGTCCGCTGTAGACAGTACTAAAGAAAATTGGCTCGTCCATCGCGATGTAGCGAAGGTGACCGCCATTGGCTTGGATCCGTCTTGCACATGCGAGCAGGACGCCTTTATCCTTAAAGCCTTCTACGCCTTGTCCGCCCACATCGGATGGGGTAAGCACTCCGGCTTCGACAGCCAGCGACATATTGTGCTGCTTCAGAAAATCGAAGAGCGTGCGAAGGTCGGAATTCGAAACGTTAAGGGTCCAACCCAGGCCGACCTTAAACACACTGACCTTTGTCGCTGCAGTTTTCCATGGCGCCCCTGGTTGGAATAACTCCATGTAATCCGGCGTTTCTATGTATCCCGTGTGTTTTACGATTGTCCCTAGAGGCGGCGCGAACCAGATTGCCGGAGTGCTTGCGCTGGCCGCGAAGGTCGCGGTCAGTCCAATTATCGATAACAGGATAGTGAGGTGTCGCATATGCTTGTCCTTTGAGATCGGATGGTTGCCGGCTAGGTGCCGCTAAACGTCGCGGCGGGCTTCGCGGTTCCCGCGGCGTTGAAGTTGCCCGCCGTTCCCGCTGCGGAATTACTGTTCGTTTTGCCCTGGTAGTCCGTTGCGAGCAATGCATTGCGTCCGGGAGAAACAAGGGTGGGAAGAAGAAATTTCGCGTGGCCGTCCGCCAGAATGTAATTTGCGCCGTTGAGGTGGCGGCCCACTGAGCTTGAGCTGTTGCTGTTTGGGTACATGGGGACGACCATGCACGCCGTAACGTTCGTGTAAGCGCCGCCAAGATAGCCGGTTGCGTACCACTGGCATGTGTCAGACCCCGCTCGCGTCGACGTGTTTGGCGTGCAAGGAAGATCCCAGCCATTGTATTGGAAGTCGGGGCAGCCGTCTCCGACGGGCGTTGCATCCGTATTTTGGCTTGCGGGATCGAAGCCCTCCAGCGGATCCGTCACCGGCGCGCTAAAGCCCATGACCTCGAAGAGCAGGACGGTCACCGAGGGCGCGCTCATTTGCTGAAGGTGCCCCATGATCGATATTGCGCTGCCCGTGCCGACATAGGTGCCAAGGACATCGTAGTTCGCGGCGTATGAAACGATGCTGTCATGGGGCAGGGCGCCCGAGTATTGCTGCGTTCCGGTATACAGCTGGGTGGTGTCGCTTGGGCATTGATAGACGCCGGCGCTCTTGACGTAAGGGTAGATCTGCCCTCCCCATCCGACGCCTCCGGTTCCGTGGACGCCAACCGGAAAGGTCTCGTCGTAGTCCGTCGCGTATTGCACCATGGCAATTCCAAGCTGTTTGCAGTTGCTCAGACATGCCGATTCTCGCGCCTTTTCGCGCGCCGTCGCAAATACTGGGAAAAGGATTGCTGCCAGTATGGCAATTATCGCGATCACAATCAGTAACTCAATAAGAGTAAAGCCGGTGAACGTGCGTTTTGCGAATCGATCCATCGTTTCGGTCTCCTTCCTATCGATCTATTACAGGCGCGGGAAGGACGTGAATACGTCCTTCGACCTCGAAGCCTTCGTACGGCCGTGTGGCGAGGCGAGCCGCAAGGCGGCCCGCGCTGCGGAAATCCGGCCCGGTCGTGGGAAATGCCAGAGCAAACTCGGACGAAGCTGGGGCGTTGTCGAAGCCCGCAATTGTAAAATCTTCGGGAACGCGCAAGCCCATTCGCCAGGCGAGGCCGATCATTGTCATCGCCCAGGGGTCGTGCAGCGCAATTGCGGCGGTGGGTCTCGCCGGATCGGACAGCGAGTTGCGCATGAGCGACTCTATATGAGCCCTGCTGACCTCGTCCGTTGCGTTCTTGTCGACGTTCCAATAGAGCGGCTCCAGCGCTGCTCCAGCTATTGCGTCCCGGTAGCCCCTCGCACGTTCGTCTGTCGAGTAGTATAGGAGCTGATCGTCCTTTGGCGTCCACCGAACAAATGCGATCCTCTTGTGTCCTCGCTCGATGAGCAGTTGCGTCATATCCACACCGGACTGGTAATTATCGAAGACGACCTGCGTTCGATTTTGGGTGGGTAGCGCCATATCGACGAGTATTATGGGAAAGTCTAAGTGCTTCCGATTCAAATAGTCGTTTTCGATATCCGATTGCGTCCGCGGACGAGGAATTACGATCACGCCTCGGCAGCCTGATGCCACCAAGCGGTCGACTTCGCGCTCTTCCTCAACAATGTTGACGGCTCGCGAAAGCACGACGTGCCAACCGTTCAGACGAGCGACATCGGCGAGCCCGTTGTAGACTCCGAGCGCGACGTAGTTCCATGTTAACGTATTGTTGGCGATCAGGCCAATGAGGCCCGTCTTGGCGACGGCGATTGCCTCATTGGGCGACGTCACAAACGTGCCGACTCCCCTGCGCCGCTCGACGCGCCCTTCTTGCTCCAGGAGGCTGAGCGCATGGACGATTGCGACCCGCGAATAGCCGTAACGGTTCTCGAGTTCGCTGAGGCTAGGGAGACGATCGCCCAAGCTTAAGTCGCCAGTGTCGAGTAGATCGGATCTAAGCCTCTCGGCGACAACGGATGAGACGGATCGTAGCTTATATCGACTAGTAATACTTGCTGTGGTTGTCATGGCGTTACGCGATTATATCACGGGCGATTATGGGTGTCAAGTGCCCAACAAGTATTACTAGTGAAGGGTAAGACGGACGCCAGGTTCCACAATAAGGAACCTGGCGCTTGTGTCTTACTGACCGCTGGATGTGGAGGCTGTTTGCCCGGTCGCCGACGATGAGCTTGTTGCCGGAGGATGCGCCGTGGCGTAATCAGTGCCGAGGACGATGGTGATTGCCGGCGGCGGCGTCCAGCCGAACTTGTTCGGCTTTGGCTTTTCGGTCAGTATTGCCGCCGGAGAGATGCCGAGGAAGCCGGAAATCTCTCTCGCCGCCACGCGGTTGGAAACGCCGGAGTCGATCACCGCCGTCGTCGCAACGACGCCTGGCTTCGTGTATTGGCCGACGTGTACATCGGTGTAGCCGCATGCCTTCAGCGTCTCGCCCGCGCTCATTGCCAGTCCGGTTACCTTGGTCCCGTTACGCACGACCACGGGCGTAACGGCGCGGCCCGATGTTTCGTTTCCGCGAAGAAGCCAGTCGACGAGCAGGTTCATTTTATCTTCGTCGAGCTTCATCAGGTACATGCCGCCGGATCCTTTTTCATCGGTTCCCGGGATCTGGGCCGTCTCAATGTCGTCCTGATTGACGCCGTGGAACAGCGCGCCAAGATCGAAGAGTTGGGTTCGCGTCATGTCCGTTTGGATACAGGACATGGCCGTATCGATGAGCTCGTTAGGCTTGATGACGTTTGCGATGTTCTTGAAGCGATCGAGCATTGCGCGGACGAGGACATGCTGGCGGTAAATGCGTCGCTCGTCGCCGTCTTCCGGCGTTACGCCGTGATTGCCATGACGATAGCGCGCGAAGCCGACAGCCTGGTCGCCCGTAAGGTGCTGATGGCCTGGCAACAGGTGAACATGAAGGTGGCCCCAGCTGTCGTCGTAATCGAGAGAGTGTTCGACATCGACGTCAACGCCGCCAAGCGCATCCACCATCTTTTTCGTGCCGTCGATCTTGATGACGATGTAATAATCCGGCGTAACGCCAATTAAGTTAGCGACGGTCGCTTCCGCGCGTCTTGGACCGCCCGTCGCATAGGCGGCGTTAACTTTGTTGTGCCGCTGGATCCCTGTAATTTCGGCATCGGCGTCGCGCGGGATGGAAAGAATAGACGCCTTCTTATTGTCCATGTCGAGACTGAGCATAAAGAGGGTGTCCGTGCGCGCGCCCTTCGTGTAGACGACATCTGAGTTCGTCCAGTTGTCGTCAATGCCCATACATAGAATATTAATGCGGCTCTTGCCTTGGAAACCGGAACGCGGGTTAAGGGCTACTTGCCCTAAATCGCTCATCGCGGACACCCACGAGTCGGAGCCGTCGCCAGTCTGCTCGCCGTGTTGACGGTGAAAGGCGCGTACGCCAACGACGATCGCGGCGACAAGCGCGACCGCGGCGACGAAAAGGACGGTCAGGCCGATCGTGCGCCAGACGGAGCGATGGTTGGTTGTAGATTTCATCTGCTAGTTTGGAGCGGCTCTCAGGCTGGCAGTAGCGTGAGTTTGATGCCGCGTTCTTCCTTGGCGGGTATTTGTTCGCCAGTGTAGCCCCAAAGGTGCGCCGAGGTTGCGCGTACGAGGACCGTCTTTCCTATCAAGTCGCCGTCGCCTGGGAAGTTCATTGTCTTGCCCTGTGGCGTCAGGCCCGTCCATTTGCCGGCATCCTTGGGGCTCTGACCTTCGACAAGAACAGGGTAGACGCGACCAATCTCGGACTCGTTGATTTCCAGGGTGATTTGATTTTGTAAGGCGATCAGTGCTTCAAGACGCCTGATCTTCACGGTATGGGGCACCTGGTCGCCCATTTCCGTGGCTTTCGTTCCCTCTCGAGGCGAGTAAGCAAACATGAATGCGGAGTCGTAGCGCATCTCGCGCACAAATGCCATCGTATTCTCAAACTGCTCGTCGGTTTCGCCGGGAAAGCCGAGCATAATGTCGGTCGTAAGCGCCACATCGGGGACGGCGCTGCGCAGATCGGCGACGATCTTCCGGTATTGGTCGATCGAGTAGCCTCGGTGCATGCGCTCAAGCAGCGTGTCGTCGCCAACTTGTACGGGCATATGAACTTGCGGCATGACTTTCGGCAGGGTTGCGATAGCCGCGATGACGTCGCTATTGAAATCCTTGGGGTAAGGCGACGTGTAGCGGATACGTTCGATCCCCTCGATATCGTTTAAACGCGCCAGCAGGTTAGCGAAGGAACAGGGCGCGTCCAGAAACTTGCCGTACGAGTTCACCGTTTGTCCGAGCAGGGTAACCTGACGCGTCCCTTGCGAGGCAAGGCGTTCGACTTCGATGACGATTTCGTCAGCCGGACGGCTCCTTTCTTTGCCGCGCGTGATCGGCACGATGCAGAACGTACAAAACTTGTCACAGCCGTAGGAGATCGATACGAAGGACTTGAGCTTCGGCGCGGTTCCTTCGACGATGCGGGAGGGCGTGTACTTTTCGGATCGCACTTTGCGGTTCGGGAGGTCGGTCGCGACGATCGGTACTCTCTCTCTGCGAATGCGCTCAATCAGCGCGGGCAGCCGGTCAATTTGCCCGGTACCGATCACCATATCCACATGCGGCGCGCGCCTTCGTATTTCGGGAGCTTCCTTCTGCGCCATGCATCCGCAGACCCCGATGATGGTTCCTGGCCTGGTTAGTTTGAGCTCCCGGAGTTGGCCGAGCTTGGAATAGGCCTTCTGCTCGGGCTTCGCGCGCACGGAGCAAGTATTGAGCAAGACGACATCGGCTTCGTCGACCGGCGCGAGCTCGTAGCCCTCGCCCTCGAGCATCGCCGCCATTTGCGCCGAATCATCGTCGTTCATCTGACAACCCCACGTCAGAATGGCGTATCCACCGATGCGATTGGACTGGGACATGTGATCTATTATATTCTAAACGCTGGGGCAATTCAACAGCCTGGATTGCCGGCCATTTTTAAGCGTGGCGGTAAATGCGTTTTTCGCTCGCCCGGGGGCAAGCCGGCGCTCTGCGCGGCTATAACGGACGGCTCATCGGTCACCGCTGGTTACTCGTCCTCGGAGTAATGGCAGTTGTCGTTGATGCACACCCAGCTGATCTCGCCGTCGTCGTCTTCGACCGGCGCCATCGTCGAGCCGCACGAGCAGATCGGCGGCCGCTCGTCATCCTCGCTCAGGCCGGCGTGACCTTCTTCCATGAGTTCCTGGCAATCGTCGCAGACGTTCTCCATCGGCTCGCCGTCAGCGTCGTAGAGCCTGGGATACCAGGGCTCAAAACAAGCATCGCAAAAATCAGTTTTTTTTCCCCGCGTCATCGTCTTCCTCACCGCAATTTGAGCCTGAAAAGTCAGGCGTCCCTCTTGCTCCTTCTTCTATACCGCCAATGTCCCTAATTTCCGCACACATTCCCGATTCCGCCGGTGGCGGGCTGAAACGCGATAAGTCTCGAGTATGACTGCCACTTCACGTGGCTGTCAACGTACAGAATGTTCGACCCGGCTGTGTGCCGGCCTGAATACGCGGTGCAATCGTAGCCGTTGACCGTTGTATTGGTTGCTGACCAGTTCGAGTTGTACATATTAAATAGCGCGTCATTGGTCGATTGAGCCGACGATGGGCTGCCTTCCTCCGCAAGGATCATCGTGCTGGATACGTCGTTGATCGCGGCCGTCGATTTACCCGGCCACAGCGCCTGGCTGCTTGATGGGGTCGTTAAACAGGAATTGTAGGCGTAAGACTCGCCGTTCACCTGGCCAATCGAGTCGTCGGGGCAAACAAAGACCTGCGTCGACTGAACGTAAGGATAGATGCAGCTTTTCGTTACTTGAAACCGCCCGGGATCGAGAGCCGTTCCGCTATCGTCGTACGAGGCGTAATACATCCACGCGTATTGGTTTTCGCCGGCGGCGCCTCCGGCGGCGGCGTTGGGAAAGCGCTCGTCGGAGTCCTGGACGTATTCGGTGAACGCGCAGCCGAGTTGGCGCATGTTGGATGCGCACGCGATCTTGCGCGCCTGTTCGCGCGCGGTCACGAGCGACGGGAGGAGCACCGCGGTCAGTATTGAAATAATCGCGATCACAACGAGAAGCTCGATTAATGTAAAGGCACTTCGTTCAGCGCAAGGGGGGCTCATGTCTATCTCCTCATTCAGCTTCTGGCCTTGGCTCTGCAACCACATTGAGTACGACGCGATCACCGGCGCGATTGGTTCGTCCGGGCGTCAAAACGTAAATGCAGCGGGTTGCGCGCGCGAGATTCGACAGCTGCCTCAATCGAGTTCGTATTGCATCGATGGCACTCTTTCCGCCGGGATTTGCACGTGCATTGACGGCTTGCAGTCGCGTGGCCGGTACAATCCCCCGTCCTGCGGATGTAACAAGAGTGGGCATCGCCTAGACTAATGCCATGGAAAACGTACCCCGATCCATGGTGACTGTTGACGGCAACGAAGCAGCCGCTTATGTTGCCTACAAGACCAATGAAGTCGTATCTATTTATCCGATCACACCCTCCACGCCAATGGCGGAGCTGTCCGATGCCTGGGCAGCCAAGGGAGAGCGCAACCTGTGGGGCAGCATCCCTCTCGTGCAAGAGATGCAGTCCGAAGGCGGCGCGGCCGGCGCGTGTCATGGAGCTCTTCAAACGGGCGCTCTTACGACCACGTTTACCGCGAGCCAGGGTTTGCTCTTGATGATCCCAAACATGTACAAGATCGCCGGCGAATTGACGCCGGCGGTTTTTCATATTACTGCCCGCTCGCTTGCGGCTCAGGCGCTCTCGATTTTCGGCGATCATGCCGATGTCATGGCGTGCCGCGCGACCGGTTGGGCGATGCTCTTTTCGGGCTCCGTTCAGGAAGTAACGGACTTTGCGCTAGTTGCTCAGGCGAGCACGCTGCGCAGCCGCATCCCGTTCATCCACGCTTTTGACGGCTTCCGGACGTCGCACGAAGTCGTCAAGATCGAGCAGATCCCGGTCGCGGTGATCCGCAAGATGATCGATGACGATCTCGTTCGCGCTCACCGTCAGCGCGCCCTTTCGCCGGATCATCCCGTAATTCGCGGGACCGCGCAGAACCCTGATGTTTACTTCCAGGGCCGCGAAGCATCGAACCCGTTCTACCTGGCAACTCCCAATATCGTCCAGGAAGAGTTCGATAAGTTCGCCGCACTGACGGGCCGTCAGTATCACCTGTTCGATTACGTTGGCGCGCCCGACGCCGAGCAGGTCATCGTTGCGATGGCGTCCGGAACCGAGGCGATCGAAGAGACAGTCGAATATCTCGTCCAGAAAGGGGCGAAGGTTGGTCTCGTAAAGGTCCGCTTGTTCCGCCCGCTCGACACCGCGCGTCTTATAGCCGCGCTGCCTTCCACTGTAAAGACGGTTACCGTTCTGGATCGAACAAAGGAACCGGGTTCTGTTGGCGAGCCGCTTTACCAGGACGTGATCACCGCTGTCGAAGAGGCCTACGCTGCCGGAAAGGTTCATTTTGCGGCCAGACCGCGCATCATCGGCGGCCGTTACGGTCTTTCGTCAAAGGAGTTCACTCCCGCGATGATTAAGGCGATCTATGAAGAGAGCGCCAAGGCTAATCCGAAGAACCACTTTACGGTCGGAATTGACGACGACGTTACTCACGCGAGCCTGCCGTACGATGCATCATTCGACATCGAGTCGGACGATACGATCCGGGCGTTGTTCTTTGGTCTGGGTTCGGACGGGACCGTCGGGGCCAACAAGAACTCGATTAAGATCATCGGCGAAGAGACCGACAACTACGCGCAAGGCTACTTCGTGTACGACTCGAAGAAGTCCGGCTCGATCACGATCTCCCACCTTCGGTTTGGACCGCGCCCGATCAAGAGCACATACCTGATTAAGAGCGCCAACTTCGTTGCCATTCACCAGTTCGAGTTCCTCGAAACATATCCGGTGCTCGATGGCGCAAAGCCGGGCGCGACGGTGCTGCTTAACAGCCTGTATGGTCCCGATGAAGTCTGGCAGCATCTGCCGGCCAAAATCCGCAAGACCATCATCGACAAGAAGCTCAAGCTCTGGGTCCTCGACGGCCTTGAGGTCGCTAAGAAAACCGGAATGGGCGTGCGCATCAACACGATCATGCAGACGGCATTCTTTGCGATCAGCGGCGTGCTTCCCAAGGACGAGGCTATCGCTCAGATCAAGAAGGCGATCAAGAAGACCTACGGACGGCGCGGCGAGGCTGTTGTACAGAAGAACTTTAACGCTGTCGACCAGTCGCTCGCACATCTCTCACAGGTTGCGGTCCCTGCCGTCGATCCGCTCGCGGGTAAGGAAGACCACGTCCGCGATGTCTACAACGGCGCTCCTGATTTCGTTCGCGAGTTTACGGCCGAGCTTATCGCCGGTCGCGGCGACGATGTGCCGGTGAGCAAGATGCCGGTCGATGGAACCTTCCCTGTTGGCACCACCAAGTGGGAAAAGCGCAACATCGCCAACGAAGTGCCGGTTTGGAACGAGGATCTCTGCATCCAGTGCGGTAAGTGCGTGCTTGTCTGCCCGCATGCCGTCGTTCGCGCCAAGGTCTGGGATCCGGCGACCGCTCCGGCGGCAGCCAGCGAGCTGAAGTCTGTTCCCGCCAAGTTCCGCGAGTTCCCTGGCAAGAACTTCACGATCCAGGTCGGCGTTGAAGATTGCACGGGCTGCGCGCTCTGCATCGACGTCTGCCCGGCCAAGGATAAGAGCAACGTCAGCCGCAAGGCGCTCGAAATGGCTCCGCAGATTCCTCTTCGCGAGACAGAGCCCAAGAAGTGGGAAACGTTCCTTGCGCTTCCGGAAGCTCCTCGCGACGGCGTGGTCAAGTACAACAACGTCAAGAACGTTCAGCTGCTCCAGCCGCTGTTCGAGTTCTCCGGCGCCTGTACCGGTTGCGGCGAGACGGCGTACGTTAAGCTGCTCAGCCAGCTGTTCGGCGATCGCGCGGTTATCGCCAACGCGACGGGCTGTTCGAGCATCTACGGCGGCAATCTGCCGACCACTCCGTACACCACGAACCCGCAGGGGCGCGGACCGGCGTGGGCCAACTCGCTGTTCGAAGACAACGCCGAGTTCGGCATGGGCATGCGAATGACGTTCGATCAGCAGAAGGGCTACGCCCGCCGCCTCGTGCAGGATCTGCGCGAGACGATCGGCGCGGATCTCGCTGATGGCATTCTGAACGCCGTCCAGACGGGCGATGAGGGTCTCGCCGGTCAATGGGCGCGCGTTACTCAGCTAAAGAACGAACTGAGCAAGCATATCGTGAACAACGGGGCGAACCCTGTGTTCGCCGATCTGCTGGCGATTGCAGACTCCTTGGTTGACCGGAGCGTTTGGATCCTGGGCGGCGACGGTTGGGCCTATGACATTGGCTACGGCGGTCTTGACCATGTGATCGCATCCGGGCCAAACGTCAATATCCTGGTGCTCGACACCGAGGTTTACTCGAACACGGGTGGCCAGGCGTCGAAATCCACTGCTCGCGGCGCGGTGGCCAAGTTTACCGCCAGCGGCAAACGAAACGCCAAGAAGGACCTGGCGCGGCTCGCGATGAGCTACGGCAACGTCTACGTCGGGGCGGTCTCGCTAGGCGCCAAGGACCAGCATACGGTCAAGACGTTCCTGGAAGCCGAGTCGTACGACGGACCGAGTTTGGTCATCGCATACGCCCATTGCATCGCTCATGGTATCGACATGCTCAAGGGCTTGCATCAGCAGAAGCTGGCCGTTGAGACCGGTTACTGGCCGCTCTTCCGGTTCGACCCGCGCAGGGCGGATGCCGGTGAGAATCCGTTCCAGCTCGACAGCAGCGATCCCAGCTTGCCCGTGTCTGACTTCATCAACACGGAAGGCCGCTATCGTGTTCTTCAGCAGGCGGATCCCGAAGGCGCCAAGCTTCTTGCCAAGCAGGCGCAGGAGGACGTGGATCGGCGCTGGAAGATCTATCAGGCGATGGCCGGCTAAATGCCGCCGAATTGTCAATGCGCGGCGCATTCTGTTCAGCAGGGGCGCCGCGCACATTTGGCCGGGGAATTGATTAAAGCTATGAACCTAGAAACAACCTATCTTGGACTGAAGCTGAAGAATCCGATCGTTGCCGCGGCGTCGCCGCTTTCGGCGTCGGTCGATGGCGTGAAGAGGCTCGAAGACGCCGGCGCATCCGCCGTCGTGCTTCCGTCGCTCTTTGAGGAGCAGATTCAAGCGGAGAGCCAGGAGCTCGATTATTATCTGAGCTATGGGACGGAGAGCAACGCCGAAGCGCTCGACTTCTTTCCGGAAGCCGCCGAGTACCGAGTTGGCCCGACGGATTATCTGAACCTGATTCGCGGCGCTAAGGAAAGCGTTGAGATCCCCGTGATCGCCAGCATGAACGGCGTTTCGCGCGGCGGTTGGATGCGGTATGCGAAGCTCATGGAGCAGGCCGGGGCGGATGCGCTGGAGCTTAATGTATACTTCGTTGCGACCGACCCGACGCTTTCTGGCGCGGAAGTCGAGATGATGTACCAGGAGTCGGTTCGCGCGGTCCGCGAGAGCGTCTCAATCCCGTTGTCGGTGAAGATCGGTCCGTTTTTCAGCAGCCTGCCGTATGTAGCGCGCAGCCTGTCGAAAGCGGGAGCGGACGGCCTTGTGCTATTCAACCGCTTCTACCAGCCGGATCTTGATCTCGACAAGCTCGAGGTAATTCCGAACCTACAGCTCAGCACTCCGTCCGACCTCCGATTGCCGCTTCGCTGGATCGCCATCCTTTACGGTCGCCTAGCCGTCGATTTGGCTCTGTCCGGCGGCGTACACAGCCATCTCGATGTGCTGAAGGGGTTGATGTCCGGCGCGAGCGTCACGCAGATCGCATCCGAGCTGCTCGCGAACGGTCCTGGCCGTATTGGCGAGATACTGACCAGCCTCAACGCGTGGCTGGACGAGTTCGAATACGAATCGATTATCCAGTTGCGCGGCAGCATGAGCCAGCGCAACGTTGCCGAGACCGCCGCTTACGAGCGCGCCAATTACATGAAGGTGCTTAACTCTTACAAGCTGTAGTCTTGTCGATACGACGACTGAATGTCGATGGCCGGGCGCTCCAGGCAAGGAGCGCCCGGCCATCGGCGTTTACGACTGTCACTTGATTTCGTAGATCGTATAGGTGGCGTTCGTGTAGACGGCCCTCAGGACTGCGGCGTCGCGAGGAAGCGTCTTGCCGAGCACGTTAGGCCACACCAGGAAGTGCGCGCCCGTGCCGGCTAGAAACTCTCGCGAATTGAGGACTTTGCCCTCGCTTAGCAAAATACAGGCCTTTGCTTTCTCGACGAAATTTGGCGTTTCGCCCCAATGGCCGCACCAAACGTCTCGATCACAGTAGGCGGGCACGAAAAGCATCAAAGATGGATCGCCGATAAGCGAGTCCGACGGGCGGGTATTGCGTGAAATCCAGTTGAATAGACGTTGGTCGTCGGCCGTCAGAAACGATCTGCATAGTTTCTGGCTGTTCATATCGCGTATGAGGTTGGCAATATTGGTTAGCGAAACAGGTACGCTCAGGGCTACAACGAATAAGGGCACGAGGAAGGCTGGGATGCGCTTCAATCTGATCGCACAAGCCTGACCGGCGTATGCGGTCGCCGAGCCGCCAAGCAGGCAGAGCGGAATGTGGATCCCCATAATCATCTTGCGTTGAAAAGAGCAAGGCGCGTAAATGAGAACAAACGTCGCAATAACCCAGCATGAGAGCATCAGAAAAGTGCTTTCATTACGCCAGATCCGGCGGAATCCCTGACAACCGAGGAAGAGAGCAAGGGCGAGCACGGCGAATAGCAAGGTTGGACCGTACCCCAAAACGTACGCCGCAAAGGAGGGAGAGAGTGTCATTACTCCGACTCGCGCATGGAATACGGGATCGGTTCTGAAAAGATAAAGCTGGTAGGCGGCGGCTGGCGAACAGATCGCACCCGCCATGGCGGCGCGTCCCCATGCACTCCAATCGACTCGGCGCTCGGCAAGTGAGCGCGCAACAAGATAGGTCCCCCACGCAGAAGCGATGTGCAGAATATCGTACGTGTGTATATTGGCTAGGAGCAGAGCGCATAGGCCGGCGAAAACTGCGTCCCGGCTACTCTTTCTTTCGTCGGCCCGCAGTAAGAGAAATATGACGGCCACGATGAGCAAAGTGCTCGCGCAGAAGAGCGCCGAAGTCAAAATGTTAAAGAACGTAAAGGCCTCTGGCTGCCATGCGTCGATAGAGGTCCACCCTGCGTTCTTGAGAGTCGGCGCGTCACAAAGCCACCCCAATCCCGCTCCGAGCGAGAGCAGGCGCGAACGAAGTCATCCGTGCCGGAAACGAGCCCGGAATCGCCCATAGGGTAAATCGGTGCAACAGCCAAAGAAGCGCAATTCCGAAGCCGGCCCGGGCGACCAGAAACGCGAGCGGGATCGGTATATGCGAGATGCGGCTTACACAGCCGATTAAGACGGTAAACAGGTTGAACTGGCATCCAGGCTGGGGAGTGTTCGTGAATGGATTGTGCGTAAGCAGGCGTCCGTCGATTACCTGTTGCGCCCACGCCATGTAGACGGAGCTGTCCGCCACATTGTAGGAAAAGCCGACGTACCGCCGTCCCGGGCTCGAGTGAGCCCATCCGTACATATCCGGGACAACGCTCAACAGAATCGTAATGGCGATAAGCGACCAAACGAAGGTTCGTTCATGCTTGGAAGAAGCGGTACGTGATGGCAACTGTTCAGTTTGCATGTTATGTCGGGCGCCGTCCAAACGATTACCGTTCGAACTAGCGTCGCCGCTCGTACTGGAAGTAGGTCAGGCGAAGATCCTGGAAGACGTAAGACCGCGTTGGTTGGCAATATTGCAAAACGGTGCTGTAGACGAACATGTCGGAAAGATGGATGCCTTCCGCCGGCTCTATGAGCCAGCCGCCTGATTTGTGTCGCTCAAGGTACCGGCGGACGTAAACTTCTACGCGATCCTCGGGAAGCGGCATTACTAGCGCGTACGGCGACATAGGCAGCCATGCCGGATTTGTTCCCTGCAGATGCAATGGGTTATCGAAATGGCGCACCGGTATCGCATTGAGGGCCAAAAGCACTATCGGCTCATATGGACCAACGTGCGCTCCGTAAAGGAATTCCTCCATGTCCGGCGCCATATCGGGAAGCGTTGCGTCGATATTGGTCGATGGGCGGACGAACGTTGTCGCCAGCCAGTTCTGGATTGCGACATGTTGGCCAATCGTGAGCGACGGCGTCATGATAAACACGGGGGCCAGGCAGGCAACGAGGAAGTTTCTTGCTGTTGTGCGCATTCCAATCTTCCTGCTGACATGCACGGCGATCATGATTACCATGACATAGAGTACTGTTTGGCCCTGCATGACATTCGGGTGAGGGTTGCTGAAAAAGTAACTAGTGGTCGTCCACAGGAATGTCCAGGCAGCCGACAGCACACTTACAGCGCGGCCATGGAGGCCAGGTTTGAGCGCGTGCCATGTGACTATCGCCAGCCCCGCAGCGATGGAAATGGGAAGCCAAATGCAGCCGAGCGGAGAGAAGGGCTGCTGGACGTAGCCGCCCTGAAATGAGAGCGCATAGTCGACGAACGCCCGCCAGTCGGGCGGGCGCCCAAGACGGCTTACGTAGAACGCGTCGATAAGACCGAGCGCCGCGATAAGGAGCGCAAAGGGCAAGGCGAACCACGCTGCCCTGCCAGCGAGCGCGAAGCTGTTCGTCACTGCGCGACGCGCTACCGAGTGGCGGTATAGCATGAGCGCCATTGCGGGAAGCCAGATCGTCGAACAGTAAAGTGCGCTCTCGCAAGCCCATAATGACCCGACGAGCCAGAGGAGCGAACCGGCTACATAGACCGCGGGCGCCCACTTGAGCGGATCCGCCAGCCGGTACTCCGCGTAAACCAGCGCAAGCAACGCTTCCGCCCAGAAGAAACGGTACGCTCCGGCGCTTGGCCAGCATTGAGAACCCACCAGGGACGCTTCGTAGCCTTGCATCATGAACACCGTGGCAATGGTGACAATCAGGGCGAAGAACGCGCTCACGATGCCCGGTCTCAGCGTGCGGACGAGTATGTAGACGAGAAGCCCCGAAAGCGTCAAAAGGAGCGCATTGGCAGCGTAGAGCGACATCCACACGGATTTGAAGGGGAGAAACGCCAGCGTGAGTTCGCTTAAGAAGCCGTACTGCGACGGCACATCCCACAGCAGGTAGCCTCCGTTGCGCACCATCTGGGCCGGGCCGACATATACCCCCCAGTGATGAAAGCCTCCATGGATGTTGAAATAGATGTTGTCGATTACAAAGGGCTTTAGGCTGATCCAGCCAAGGATAAACGTTACGGCGATCAGTTCCAAGACGTACAGGCTGGTCGCCAGACGGCCCGTAATGGCGAACTTGCCCGGCCGGTAGAAGTGATACGCCCATAGAATTGCGGCGACGGCGGCGACGCCGTACGTGTAGGGGGTGTAGTCACCGGTAGCGGCCTTTGGCCATGTCTGCCACCAAGGTATATTTGCCGCCGCGATCCAGCAGCAGAGCGTAAGCAGGCCGGCTACGGCGACATGCGCGGCGAGATTAAGCTTCCGCCGCTTCTCGTGGTCGTCGCTGGTCCAAATTGACGCGACCGCGAACTGTACGGCAATGATTACGAGCAACGTGACTGACGCGTACTTGATCGCGTACCTCGCCGCGGCGACCAGCAATACGGCAATCAAAGCGTACTGCCCGTACTTTGCCCATTCGTTCAACGCGGAATTGCGTCGTGCTAAGAGCGAGCAGGCAATCAGCAGAGCAGGCGTCAGCAGGCCAACGGCTGCGTATGCCGCATATTGCGGCTGCCTTACCGGCAGCTGACGCGCAAGCCCGTAGGAGGCGAGCGCGCATGTGACGACGAGAGCGATCGGCCAGAGGAGACTGCGCAGATCGTCTGCCCTTCGTGAGACAAAGGCGCGCCGCGCCGCGGCCGTTGACGATTGTGTTAGGGGCATCGATCTGAGAGTCCGTGTCCTGTAGAGTTTGGCGGGCGCTAGGCGATAGCCGCGTGCGTGTTTCTCAAAATAAGAGAACCTTAATTGACGGTATGCCGCGCCGCATGGAATCATTCTAGCATAGCGGCCATGGATAGAGCGTGATGGGTGGGTGGGTTTGTTGGTTGGCGCGAGCGCGCTATGATTCGCGAACATTCGACAAAGGCCTGCGTTGGTCTGATTCAGTGATGACCGGAGGCCGGTTTACATTAAGGCTGTTTGCAAGGAATTCGGCTCAAAGGGAACGAACGATCGCTTTCAATCGTTTAACGAATTAGAACGCGGTTCTGGTGGAATTACCAGTTTTCTGGCCAGGACTGGCGAATTCTAAGGGAGAGATCGATATTCAGCCAAATTAAGCCTACAGAAATACCTGTAGACGGCTGAAAATACGAATCGGATGTGACGACGCGGGGAGCGTCTTCCAGCCGACTTTGTAAGAGATAGGAGACAAGATGGATATTAATCGCCATGAAGACGTCGATCGCTTGCGAGCTATATGGCAGGCGTCCGTACAGGAGATGAGGCGGTACGAAGAGTTTTACGCGGGTCATGAAGCCCAGCTTGAGTCCAACGTCTACTATCGTAACTCGAAGGCGCGGGCTGAAGCTTGCTATTCACGGATTGCTGAACTCGGCGGGTTGCTTGAGCCGGATGAATTCGAACCGGCGGTAGCGTATAACTGAGTAGAGTGTGGGCTACCGCGCGGGTTCCGCGATTCGCGGAACCTGTCCGGCCGGTGCGTTGCGAGCCTCCCGTGAATGGCTAGAAATGCCTTCGCCGGAGGCCGTTCGCATCTTTGAGCGCGGTATTCGAGGCCTGAGCGTGCGATCGAAAAAACGGGCGCATAACGCGAGTACGGGCGTCGATTCAAAAAGTGGATCGCAGTGTCCGGCATTTGGTAGAACGACGAGTTGAACCGGCAGCCCAACTCGAGTTAAGGCGCGTTCGAGAAGCTCGCTCTGTCCGAGCGGCACGACGCAGTCATTCGTTCCGTGTACGATCAAAAATGGCGCGTCATCGCGGGTTACCCAATGGCACGGGTTGGCGTCCTGGACTGCTTGCCGGTGATGCTCAAAACCGCCTGAACCAAAAAGAAGCGCGGGGGCCGAGTAGGGATCCGACGCCTGCAGGTCGCTCCCCATCTCGTCAAGCCGCGATAAATCGGTCGGACCATACCAATCGCAAACGGCTTGAACGCGGCTGGATCGATCGCCGTTGCCGCCGTCGCCCTCAAGAGATGCGACGCCTCCCGTCGTTCCCATTAGCGCGGCGAGATGCCCGCCCGCGGACTCTCCCCAAACGCCGATATGGTTGGCGTCGATGCCCCAGGTGGCCGCGCGCGCCCTTAGCGCTCTTACGGCGGACTTGCAATCGTGAAGCTGTGCCGGCCAGACAGCTTCCTGGCTAGGTCGATAATCGATGCTTGCCGTAAAAAATCCTCGCTTCGCCAAATAGTCGCATTCCACTTGGCCTGAGTACCGGTTGCCCGTATGCCATCCGCCGCCGTGAATCCAAACGACGGCTGGCATGGGTGTCTTGGGGCGAAAGCGCGGGCGTATGACATTCATGTACAGCGGTACGCCATCGCCGTATCCGTACAGAATGTCATCCTGCTCGATTGTTGCAGGCCCTGCCTGTATCCCGGAGAGAGTCAGTGCGGCGATTATTATAAGAAGAATAGCTCGAAATACCCCAAGCCGCAGTGTCGGCACGTTATTGTCCGTCATGGCGCAGTCCAGAAAGCCGCCGCGGGGGCCTGCGGCAACCCGAGGATCTGCGCGATTTCGGGACGGTAGCATTGACCGGCGGCGATGCCGAGGCCGCGAGCGAGACCGTGATCCGACGCAAGGGCAGGGCGGACGCCGCGATCCGCAAGCGAGAGAACGTACGGGAACGTTGCGTTCGTAAGCGCGTATGTCGACGTTGCGGGAACAGCGCCCGGAATGTTGGCGACGCCGTAGTGAACGACGTCATCGACCGTGAAAATCGGGATCGCGTGCGTCGTGGGATGCATGGTTTCGACGCAGCCGCCCTGGTCGACGGCGACGTCGATAATCACCGAACCCGGCTTCATCCGGCTCAGATCCGTTTCTCGAACAAGAATCGGAGTGCGCGCGCCAGGAATGAGCACCGCGCCGATCACGACATCCGCGGTAGGTAAAATGTCGCGAATGTGTGCGGGGTTCGAGAAGTATGTCGTAACGTTTGCGGGCAGGACATCGTCGAGGTAGCGCAGGCGGTCGAGGTCGATGTCAAATATTGTGACGTTCGCGCCCATTCCGGAAGCGATTTTCGCGGCATTGATTCCGACTACGCCGCCGCCGAGGATGACGACGTGCGCGGGGAGCACGCCCGGGACTCCGCCGAGCAGGATGCCGCGGCCTCCTTGTGGCCGTTCAAGGTATTTGGCGGCTTCCTGCACCGCCATCTTGCCGGCGATTTCAGACATTGGCGTGAGCAGCGGCAAGGACCGTCCGGCAAGGTCCTCGACCGTCTCGTACGCAATGCATGTCGCGCCGCTCGCGAGCATGGCGCGCGTAAGCGCTTCCGACGCCGCGAAATGGAAATAGGTGAAGAGTGTCTGTCCAGGCCTGATCGACGGCCATTCTACGGAAATCGGTTCCTTCACCTTGACGATAATTTCCGCCTGCCCCCAGACGGCGGATACGCTTGCAATCCGGGCTCCCGCCGCCTCGAACTCGGCGTCGGTGATCCCGGTGCCCAGACCCGCGCCGCTCTCGACGACAACGAGATGCCCCTTGGAGGACAGGATCTCGGCTCCGGAAGGCGCTAAGGCGACACGGTTCTCGTTGTCCTTGATTTCCTTTGGAACTCCAACTATCATGATCAGGTTATATCCTCAAGAATCGACCAGGAAAAGGCGGCGGACGCCTCGGAAATCGGAGTGATCGCAATGGGAATGGTAGAGCGCACGGAGGGACACGTGGAGCGCTCGGCGCAGGGGGCCGTCGCGCGGAACTCCCATCCTCTGTCGCCTCTCACATACTGCCGCCGGAATATCAGGCGTTTGCTTCCCATGGCCGTGGTAATCGTACTGTCGGTGTTCCTCGTGGCGTCCGTCGTGACGATCGTCGATAGCGTCGATCTGACCGTAACGACCGTTTACAATTATACCCGCGTGCTGACGGTCGTGATTCCGCAGAGGAGCTCGTTGGCGATCGATCCCGACGATCGCAACCGCATAGCGGGTATCCCGGGCGTCGATCGAATTATCGACGGCTCGGGGTTCTTTATGAGCTTGAACACAGTTTTTGGAGCCACTCCTTTTCTGGTGATGGCGGTTACGGACAGTTCGCGCAATTACATCTTGCAGAGAGCCAACGACCATCTTTCGGCTGGCCGAATGCCAGTTCCGGGGGCTGCGGAAGCGGTGCTGTCCGATGGCATCGTGCGAAACAAACGGCTTAGAATTGGTGATGTCGTCGCGGGGCCCGACGACCAGGGCGGTCTGGCTGGCTGTCCTTTGCCGGTGAGGTTGGTGGGAATTGTCACGGGCCCAACGTGGATCGCGTTCACGACGCCTGAGTTTGCCAACGCCGCGATGCCGCTTTTCCCGCGCCATCTGATCGTGACGGCAAAGGATCAAGACGCTCTTCCGGCAATATCCTCGAGAATGCTAGCGGTGGTCAACCGTTCCAAGGTTCAGGTGTTATCGTACAGAACGCTCGTCGAGCAGATCCGGACGACCCTCGATTCGATGTATCTGATCATGAGCCTCGTTAATGCAATGGTCATTCTCGTTGTGGCGCTCATGAGCGGCATGCTCTCCAATATCTATTTCACGCAGCGGTTAACGGAGTTTGCGCTGTTATCCGCGATCGGAATCCGTCGAAGCACGCTCCTCTGGCACGCGGTATCCGAAACGGCGGTGGTAACGTCCATTGGCTGGCTGGCCGGGATGATCGTGACATGGATTCTGATGGCGCTGATGAAGGAGAGCGTGTTTGAACGACGGGGGATGCTGATCAATCCGCACGACGTGATGGCGCTGGCCTACACGGTCCCAATTCCATTCATCATCACCGCGTTCGCGATGGCAACAATTTTCATACGGCTCGCAAAACTCGATCCGGTGACTATTATCGAAAGGCGCTAGCGTAATGAGCGTAGGCAGCGAGACGGACGCATCTGAAAGAATTACGGACGATCTTAGCGCCGCCGGAGTGGGGCTCGCGTATCACGACGGCGATACGCGCACTGACGCATTGATCGACGTCAACGTGACGCTCCCCTCGACTGGCTTTATCGGTGTAATGGGGCCTTCGGGGTCTGGCAAGTCGTCGTTGCTCTATGTGCTTTCTGGACTGAAGCGGCCTACGACAGGCGACGTTCGGTATCGCGGCGAAAACCTGGCGCGGGCGTCCTCCTCGCGCCTGACTGCCCTTCGCCGCGCGCACTTTGGGTTCGTTTTTCAGCAGCCATGGCTGCTGGGCTGGCAAACGGCCTGGGAGAATGTTCTTGACGGCGCCCCTGACGTCGATGAGCGAGCGTGCGAGCGCGCCGCAAGAGTGATGAAGGATCTTGGCATCGCCGCGTTCGCACGCAAAATGCCGTCGCAACTGTCCGGCGGCGAAAAGCAACGCGTCTGTGTCGCCCGGGCAATGTTGAACCGCCCCAAGGTCATTTTCGCCGATGAACCGACCGCGTCGCTGGATCATCACAATGGACACCTGGTCGTCGACATGCTGGCACGCTACCGGCAGGAAGGCCTGGTCATCGTGGTAACACACGATGCTGAAATGTTGCAGGATGCCGACCGCATCCTCGTGATGCGCGACGGCCGCGCGCTGGGGTGGTCGACGCCGTCTCAGACTGCGGGAGTTGCGCTGGGCGGGTAGGGGCGGCATGTTGGGGTACACTTATCACCGTCATGGATTTTGATCGATATTGGCGGGACGTTCGCGAAGAGGTTGCTGCGGCGGATCAGGATTGGGACCGGCAGGCGCGTGATGAGGTTGTTGAAGCAAATGGAGGCCGCTGGCGAATCGATTGGGTGCGATTTTCATCGGTTCGAGACTCGCTTGTTTGGGGCTGGCATGCCGTGCCCTTGTCTCCCTCGCCGAATGGCGCGTGCATGCTGTGGCTGCCCGGATACTCGTACGGAACTCCGCCTCCCGATCCGACTTGCTTGATCCCGGGCGCGTCGACGCTGTGTATCAATGTGCATGGTTTACGTCCTGATGAACCCTATATAAATCCGGCGGGCAAAAACGACTATATTCTGCAGGATATCGACAATCCTGTCACGTATATAATGCGAAGCGTAGTGCAGCATTGTCTGCGGGCTCTCCATGTTGCTGCTGCTTTGCCGGAAGTGAACGCGGCGCGAATCGTCGTCGGCGGCATGAGCCAGGGCGGCGCCTTGGCGATCATGAGCGCCGCGAACAGCGTCGTGCCAAAGGCGTGTTTCGCGGACATGCCGTTCCTATCGGATATCGAGACGGCTGTCCGCTCGTCCAGCAGCCCGGTTTACAAGGCGATTCGCCACCGGATGCGCGTTGCCCCGGCGGCAGCGGACGGCATTCTTGCGACCTTGTCGCTCTTCGATCCCGTTAGGCACGCGCCGCGGGTGGTCGTCCCGACGTGCTTAAGCGCGGGCGGACGCGATCCATCCGTTAAACCTGCTGGAGTCGAAATGGTGTTTTGCGCACTCGGTACGGAAATCAAGCACTACGAGTTTTATCCTAACGCGGGCCATGTGTTCCTACCTGAAATGAATCGGACGCATACCGAGTGGGTTGCGAGGCATGTCCTCGAAGAAAAGGAGATTTAGGCACTGGAACAGATAATACAGGAACAGGAACTGCTCGATGCGGCGGACCGTTTGATGGAACATTTCGGCCGGAGCGGCTCAGGACGCGGGTCCGCGCTTCGTCTGCTCGGAGCGTATTTTATCTACAAGGAGCGCGGGGCCGCCGGACTGCGCGCGGCTGGCTTTTCCCGAAACAGCGTCGTTCATTACATTGAGAAGCTGCACGAAGTGGGGCTGCTCAGCAAGTAGCGGCGATCGGTCAGGAATGGTGCAGCGCCCCCGGGGCAGCGGCTGCTTGTGCCGGCGTGATATGATCGCCGCAGTAGAGCGGATCGTCAGGCGATGCGCTGACGCAAGACCCAACGCGCTCGGTCTGAATGGTCGCATGCGAAATGCCAAATTGCTCGTCGAGCAGCGTGTTTATGGCGAACAACATGCCGTCAATTTCGTCCATGGTGCGCGCGTTGTCGACTTCGACGTGGCAGCTCATGAAGTTCATGCCGTCCGAAACCGACCAGACGTGAATATCGTGAACATTGACCACGTGTTCGACGGCGCGAAGCCTGCTAATGAGTGCGTCGAGGTCGAGATTTCTCGGTGCGCCCTCAAGAAGGACGTCGGTTGCCTCCCGAACGATCCCCCAGCTGGACCAGAGAATAAACGCGCCGATCAGTACGGAGACGGCAGCATCGATCTGCATCCAATGCATGTAGCGCGAGAGAATCGCGGCCGCAAGCACGGAGAGAGCGGAAAGCGCATCGCCTGCCATGTGTATATAGGCGGCGCGGACATTGAGATTGTCGTGGGAATGCCCATGCAGGAGGCTAGCGATCACTGTGTTCATGAGCACCGCGACGATCGATACGACAATCATAACGCTGGTGTTAATCTGCGTCGGGTGTTGAAAGCGAACCACTGCTTCGGCAAGGATCCCAATGGCGATCGCCATCAACGTTGCTGCGTTGAAGAGTGCCGTTAGAATTGCGACCCTGTGATAGCCGTAGGTCTTGCGAGCGTCAGCTGGCCGCCGGGCGATCCAGATGGCGTAGGCGGCGAGCCCGAGCGCGAGAGCATCGCTGAAGTTGTGTCCGGCGTCGGCGAGAAGCGCCAGACTGTGCGCGTACCAGCCTCCAGCCGATTCGAAGACGACGAACAGCGTGGTGACGATCAGGGACACCCATAGGATCGGACCCTGAGCAGAATGATTATGATGATGGTGCCCGCCATGGTCCGCGCATGCATGGTCAAGAATAGGGAGACTGCTTGCTTCGTGAACGTGTTTGCCGCCTAAATGCTCGTTATTTGCGCTCATATTACGAATTATACCCTGCGTGGGTCGGAGACTCCTTTAAGGATCGTCTGGTACAATTTCACGGCGCAAAGATGCAATTTACGTTTGTGTTTGACTGATAAACGGCAGATCCCGGTCTCGAAATGCATGGTTTAGGGCTGCTTTTGGAAGCATCGATTGGCAGATTGGCGCAAGGTCGTTGAGTTTCCCGTCCGGCGCGCTTGCATACGGTAGCCTTGCCGGGTATACTTCGGAGACAAGCGCGTGGTTATGACGGTCGTTACGCGAATCATGGGCAACGCGTTGTGGTTGCACTTTCAGCAACCACCCTCGAACAAGAGTGACGCATCTATTTGAAGAGCTTCCATGGTGGCTGGGCGGCGTCGCCGCCATCATCGTCGGCGGTGTGAGTGCGGCTGGCGGTTGCGACGTCTGGGACTGCTTGATGCGCTCGGGGTTGGCTTACGCCATCTTTTGGGTGATCGGCATTCCGCTAGGCAAGTTTTTTCGGGAGACGGCAGTCAGCCCAAAGCCCGAGAGTAAGGCGAGCGACGCCGAAGAATTGCCTCCCTCCGAGGATTCGTTTGACGAAGAGGATCCTGGAGAGGCGCACATTTCCGGTGACATCGAGGAATAATAGCGTCATATGTCATTATCGGCACTCGAGGTGAATGCGCTCTGGCGCAGGTTCCGCATAGCAAAGGACTCAAAGACACGAGATGCTTTGATCAATCACTATGCCTATCTGGTCAAGATCACGTCGGGCCGCGTGGTTACGAGCTTGCCCCCCAACCTTGAACGCGAGGACTTAATCAGCGTTGGCGTTGTTGGGCTCATCAAAGCGATCGACCAGTTTGATCCCGGTCGCCAGGTGAAGTTCGAGACCTACGCGATTGCCCTGATTCGCGGCGCGATTTTGGAAATGCTGCGAGAAGAAGACTGGGTCCCGCGCAGTATCCGCGATAACGTCAAAAACCTCGAGCGCGTCTATCATCGCCTCGAAGTGAAGTTCGGCCGGCCCGCCACGGAAGAGGAAGTTGCGGACGAGCTTGGCATAACCGTCGACGACTTACAGCAACTGCTTGTTAACACGAGCAGAGCGTCCGTGCTCTCGCTGGATGACGTTTTGATGGGCAGCGGCGGCGACAGCGGCGAGAACCTCCACCTTGCCGATGTGCTTGCCGACGAGACATCCAACATTTCCCACCAGGTCGAGCGCGTTGAGCGGAAACGCATCCTCGCACTGGGGATCGACCGGCTTCCGGATCGTGAGCGTCTTGTGATCGCTCTGTACTACTATGAAGGACTAACCTTCAAGGAAATCGGCAAAGTCCTCGGGGTTTCCGAATCCCGGGTCTACCAGTTGCATACGCAAGCCGTCCTGCGAATTCGCGGTTACCTCCAGCGGGATACCGCGTTGTTCCAGAGCACCTGATGTCTTGACAGCACCTTCGCCTCACGATCTTTTCATTCGCATCGCCGAGCCGGGACCCGATCGGGACGCGTGCTTCGCGATTCGTCGCGAAGTCTTTGTCGTCGAACAAAATGTTCCTCAAGCGATCGAATACGATGCGTTTGACCGGGCCGCCGTTCACCTGCTGGCGCGCCGGTCGGGCATGCCAGTCGGGTGCGCGCGCTGGATACGTCATGGGGACGTCGCAAGAATTGGCCGGGTGGCAGTCGTTCGATTCGCGCGCGGGCAAGGCATCGGAGCCGCGCTGATGCATCGCGCCCTGGAAACCGTCGCAGAGGCGGGCTTTCGCAATGCCATTCTCCACGCCCAGGTCGCAACGCGCTCGTTTTACGCCGCGTTGGGATTTGTTGCCGAAGGCCCCGAGTTCGTTGAAGCCGGGATTCCCCATGTTCTGATGCGCAAGGAGCTGCCATGAACGCTCGCGTTCCCTCTTCTGGCGCTCGCTGCTGGGCCGCCGCCGCGGAGACGCTCCGATGCTGCTAGATGGCACCGTGTTTCGCGGAGAAAGCGGCAACTACTCCGTCCGTGTCCGCGGAGGCACGCAGGTCTATGTCGTGCGCTTGCGCGGCAACCTGAAGAAGGATCTCGAATACTCCACCAGCGGCAGCCGCCCAAGGCGCGTTATGCGTACGCGGAAGCGCTGCACGACGGATCCCGTGGCCGTTGGCGACACGGTGACATTCGACCCTAACACGAAGACGATTGAGCGTGTCGCGGCCCGGCGATCTGAACTCGCACGCACGTCGCCCAGCGGCCATGAGCAGCATGTGCTCGTCGCGAACCTGGACAATGTTTTTGTGACTTGCTCGGCCGCCAATCCACAGCCCGATTTTTGGCTTCTCGACCGGTTTCTGGTCGCATCGGAAGCGGCCGACCTGGTCGCGCAGATCATCGTCAACAAGATGGATCTCGCGGTCGATGCCGATGAAACGCGCCGCGAGTTCGAGGTCTATGAGCGTGTCGGTTATCGCGTCCATTTTGTCTCCGCGAAGGCCGGGGAAGGAATCGACGGCTTGACGCGCGAGTTGATGGGCCGTATCTCCGCGTTTGCCGGGCCAAGCGGCGTCGGTAAATCGAGCCTGCTCAATACGATTCAACCAGGCCTCAAGTTAAAGACAGGCGTCGTCGGCGAGATAACGCACAAAGGACGGCATACGACGACGACGGCGGAATTGATTCCGATTGCATTCGATGCCGATACCTGGGTGGCCGATACGCCGGGACTTCGCCAGATGCACTTCTGGGAAGTCGACAAGGCAGAGATCGAATATTGCTTCCCCGAGTTCGACTTGCTGATCGGCCAGTGTCAGTTTGGCAACTGTACGCATCAGACGGAGCCTGGCTGCGGAGTACGAGACGCCGTTCGCCAGGGCGCGATCAACCAGCGGCGCTACGAGAGCTACGTGCAGATCGTCAACGGCGTCTGACGCGGCGGCGACTTGCATTCCCCGTGCAAGGCTCCGAACTCTGAACGAGAATCTTTCTTCCCTAATATTTCAAGGCAGGAAACTACCTGGCAAGCGCCGAATCTGCGGTACATTAGCTCTACGCGTGGATCAATCCGTCACTTTGCGGATGACTAATCCTAAACGGCGCGTATATAGGAGTTGCCATGCCCGCGCAGACTCAACCGGCTCAGGCCATCGAAGCTCTACTTACGGAAGTCAGATCGTTTCCACCGAACCCGTCGTTTGCCGCAAGCGCGAACATCCAGGATCCGGGCGTCTACGAAGCTGCCGCCGCGGACCCTGAAGCATTTTGGGCGTCGCTTGCGCGTGAACTCCACTGGTTTAAGCCCTTCGACAATATCCTTTCGTGGACGCCGCCGCATGCTCGTTGGTTCGAGGGCGGGACGCTCAATGTCGCGTATAACTGTCTCGACCGGCATCTGAGCGGAGCGCGTCGCAACAAGGCGGCGATCATTTTCGAGGGGGAACCGGGCGATACCCGCGTTCTTACGTACTGGGATCTCCATCGAGAAGTCTGCAAGTTCTCCAACGTACTCAAACAGCGGGGAGTTCAGAAGGGCGACCGGGTCACGATCTACCTGCCAATGATCCCGGAGGCGGCTATCGCCATGCTTGCGTGTGCGCGGATTGGCGCGGCGCATTCGGTGGTTTTCGGAGGCTTTTCCGCCGACAGTCTTCGCGAACGCATTCACGACAGCCAGAGTACGTTGCTGATTACGGCGGACGGCGGCTGGCGGCGCGGCAATATCGTTCGCCTGAAAGCCGCCGCGGACGAGGCGCTTGAGGGTAATACGTCCATCAAGCAGGTTATCGTCGTCAATCGCACCGATGACCCGACCCGCGTATCGATGCACGAGGGGCGCGATCATTGGTGGCACCGCCTGATGGAAGACGCGCCCACTCATTGCGCGGCCGAACCGATGGAGTCCGAGGATTTGCTGTATATCCTTTATACGTCGGGCAGCACCGGAAAGCCGAAGGGAATCGCGCACACGACGGGCGGCTATCTGACCGGGGTATACGCGACCACGAAGTGGATTTTCGATATGAAGGACAGCGATGTCTATTGGTGCACCGCCGACGTGGGTTGGGTGACCGGTCACTCGTACGTGGTCTACGGACCGCTTGCGAACGGCGCAACGGTGCTGATGTACGAAGGCGCTCCTGATTGGCCTAAGCGTGATCGGTTCTGGTCGATTATCGAGAAATTTGGCGTTACGATTCTCTACACCGCGCCGACCGCGATCCGTGCGTTCATGAAGTGGGGCACGGAATGGCCCGGCAAGCACGACTTGAGCACGTTACGGTTGCTCGGTAGCGTCGGCGAGCCAATCAATCCCGAAGCGTGGATCTGGTACCACAAGTTCATCGGCGGAGAACGTTGTCCGATCGTCGACACGTGGTGGCAAACGGAGACGGGCTCAATTCTGATTACGCCGCTTCCGGCGTTGAGTACGACGAAGCCGGGGTCCGCCTCGCGTCCGTTTCCCGGGATCTCCGCCGACATCGTCAACGAGCATGGCGAGAGCGTGGGCACTGGGAACGGAGGATTCCTCGTTCTCAAAAAGCCGTGGCCGTCGATGCTGCGGACCCTCTGGGGCGATGATGTCCGCTATCGCGAGGTTTATTGGTCTCGCTTCGAGAAGCAGGGTTATTACTTCGCTGGTGATGGAGCAAAGACGGATTCGGACGGAGACTACGTGCTGCTCGGACGCGTCGACGACGTGATTAATGTCGCTGGGCACCGCGTCTCGACCATGGAGGTGGAGTCCGCGCTGGTCGATCACCCGTCGGTCGCGGAGGCGGCGTGTATTGGGCGGACGCATGAGATTAAGGGACAGGCGATCTCGGCGTTTGTGAGCATTAAGGATGGCATCGAGCACAGCCAGGAATTGCAGGCGGAGCTGAAGGAGCATGTGACAAAGAAGATCGGCGCAATCTGCCGGCCGGACGATATCTTCTTTGCCGCGGAGCTGCCAAAGACGCGCTCGGGCAAGATCATGCGGCGGCTGCTGCGCGACATCGCGGAAGGGCGGGCGTTGGGAGATACGACCACTTTGGCCGATCCAAGCGTCGTCGCGGCGCTGCGTTCGCAGTACGAGGATTCGTGACGCCGGCGGCCAGGCTTGCAAGTCCCGGCGGATACGCGAGCCTGGCCGGATTAAACCGCACCGCTTCAAGGCACAACGATGCCCGTCCGAATATTTTGGCGGTAGCGGCTGGGAGAAACCCCCAGGAACCGTTTGAAGATCCTGCTGAAATGGAACGGATCGTTCCACCCCACGGCCTGACCGATCTCCGCAACTTCCAGATCGCTCGAGGCGAGCAGGGCGACTGCCTTGTCGAGCCGGATGCGCCTCACCAGCTCGTTCGGGGCGCAGTCGAGGGTCTCCTTGAACACGGCGTGAAAGCGCGACGGCGAAAGGCAGGAAAGCCGCGCGAGCATTGAGACATCCGGCGCTTCCGCGTAATGCGTGATCAGGTAGTCGACCGCCTCCGACAATCTCCCGATTCCGGCGAGACGCTGCACTGCGTTGGGTTTGAGATCAATGGACGTCAGGATATGCCGCAAGAGTTCCGCACAAAGCGCATTCTGCACGATGTGCTTCTTGAAAGGGTCGACGATCTCCGTGGCTTCCGTAAAATCCCGGAATGCGCCAATCAGACTGGCATTGTCGACGCCCGAATAGAGGACTGGCAAATCGAAAAACGACATGAGGTCCAGTCCGCTGTCAAGCACCTCGAAAGTTGCGCAGACGACGCAATAACGAACGTTGCCGCCGGATATGATGCGATGAACCCTCTGCATGGACGGTAAAAGACACAATACATCGCCGCTCCCCCAGTGCAGCGTCGTGTTCATTTCGCCCCGGATCCGAGTTTCAACATCTCCCTCGATCATCAGCGAGAAGGCCGGTTGCGCCGCCGCCATCCACTCGGTTGGGAAATGCGGCGCGGCCGCATTGTAAACCCTGGCATAGTGAAACTCGCACCTCAACGTCTGCGCGAGCAGCTTCGCGACTTGTTCGTTTACGTTCACGTCAGTATTATACGACATGGTATCAAGAGAAGGGTCTATTCCTCGTAGTAATAGTGCATAGTACAATGCAAGACATGGAACCCTATTTGCACTCAAGCGAGAAGAGGGTAATCGAGCATCGTTTCAAGAGGAAACGGTGCTGCGCTGTTGATGCATTCACCTGTTGCCGAGAAGGAGAGCGTGATGAAGCAAACGAATGGATTTACATTAATCGAAATACTTATCGTAATAGCTATTATAGCGATTCTTGCAGCTGTACTATTTCCTGTCTTTTCGCAGGCGCGAGAAAAGGCGCGGCAGACAGCTTGCGCCAGTAACTTAAAGCAATTGGGGTTGGCTTGCAGCCAGTATGAGCAGGACTATGACGAAACGGTGCCGTGCGGGCTGAATAACTGGGGGGGCGGCCGGGGGTGGGCTGGACAGATATACCCGTACGTTAAAAGTCTTGCGGTCTTTCTTTGCCCGGACGATACCAACCCGATCGACGTCATTTCGTACGGGTGCAACTCAAATATGGTTGGGTATTCATCAACGGCCTCGCCAGGACCCTACCCGATTCCTGCCCAGGTATCCATGATGATCAGTCCGGCAAAAACCGTCATGCTCTTTGAAGTAAAGAATGCTCGGCTATTGTCGGGCGTATTGTTGTCCAGTCCGCAGGAACAGAACTCACCGGTTGGCAATGGGGTGAACAGTCTCTCTACGAACTCGTTATGCAACGGCATTCTAAGCGCTACGACGACTGCGACGACCGTTAAGTACGCAACCGGAATATTGGCTAACGCTTATGCGAGTGGCGATGGGACAAACAGCGATAATCCTGCGAGCATCACTGCCACGAATTCGTTTTTCACAGTGGCAACAGGTCTTCACCAAAGCGGAGCTAATTTCTTGATGGCGGACAATCACGTTAAATGGTTACAGCCGACGGTGGTTGGCGGCGGTCTTGACAGTATTGGCAACAATGCCTTGCTGCCCGCCACATGTCCTCCAAGTATGAACGTCCGAGCACCGACAACTTCCTGCGCGCTCGATGCGAACAGCAATCAATTTCAATACAGTGCAACATTCTCATTACACTAACTTAAATATGGCACTGCAGACTTGAAAGGTCTTGACTCTATGAATAATCCATGGCCGATTATGCTTGCGCTGGCTATCTTGCCGACGCTTGCGAAGGCCGATGCACCCGAATTGGCGCCACGGAGCCTGTTTCCGTTCGTAATCCCGCAGGAAGGATTCACGGCCGGAACGGCGGTGGACATGTCGTATTTAAATGCAAAACCAGCGGGGGGGAACGGCTATATAGTGGTCAAGAACGCCCATTTCGTTGAATCGAAAACTGGCAAACGTATCCGTTTCCTGGGGACAAACTTTGCCTTCATGGCCGACTTTCCAAGCCGCGCGGATGCGGATAACGTTGCCAGAAGGTTGGCCGGGCTTGGCATCAATATTGTGCGTATCCACCATGAAGACGCGAATCAGAACCCGATTTGGGCCAAGAATGCGCCTGGACATACGACGTTCGATGCATCTGCGATCGATAAGCTCGATTATCTCATCGCACAGCTTAAGAAGAACGGGATCTACGTCGATCTGAACCTCCACGTTATTCGCCAATTTACAGAAGCCGACGGCTTTCCGGCATCGGTCAACGAGATCGGGCATTACGATAAGCGGATCGACTACCTGGATCGGCGCATGATTGATCTCCAGAAAATGTTCGCGCACGACTACCTTACGCGTGTAAATCCGTATACGGGCTTGAGTTACACGAACGACCCAGCGGTTGCGATTATCGAGATCAATAACGAAAACACGCTGGCGGGTTTGCCAAGCGAGAGCCCGATGGATTACTTCGATAAGCTGCCGGAGCCATTCCGGAAGGAAGTCGTAATGGCGTGGAACGACTATCTTTTCCGGAAATACCATACGACGGACGCCCTTCGCAAATCGTGGTTTGGCGTATTGACTGACGCATCGATGGAGCCTGATGATTTATTGAACTCGTCCCTAGCCTGGAGCGTCGAAGATCCCGCACGCGACGTAAAGCTTAAGATGATTGGCGTGGGAACGGCATCGACTATGCCCGATGTGGTTGTCGCAAATCCGACTGTGACCGATCCAGCTTGGCATAAGCAACTCAACGTAATTGGACTGGATCTGAAAGAAAGTGGCCTATACCGGCTTACGCTACGCGCCCGCTCCGACAAGATGCGCAAAGTTCAGGTTTCCATTGGCCTAGACCACGACAATTGGCACAATATTGGACTAGATCGCGTGCTGGATGTCGCCCCAGACTGGCGGACATTTAGCTTCATATTCCAGGCAGCAGACACCGTGCCGCATCACGCGCGCATTTCCTTCATTCTTGGCGCGGATGCCGGACTGCTCTCGCTTACTGATATGAGGCTATCGCGGGCGTCAGCAGACAGACTGATTGACAAAGCCCAATCGCTGGAAGCGCACAACTTGGACCTGCCGGACTGTGCGACAAGGCAGGAGCGGGCAGACTGGCGTATGTTCTTGGTTGACAGCGAGTGTCGTTACGCGAATGAGATGCGAGGCTACTTGCGCAAGGACCTCAGAGTCCATGCCAATATCGTTGATACACAGATCAGCTACGGAGGTTTCTCTGGCTTTAAGCGCGAGGCGGAGAGCGATATTGCGGATAATCATGCCTACTGGCAGCATCCAACGTTTATTCCAACAGGATGTAAATACCTCGGGGCTTGTCCCCGAACCCTTATAAAAGCCCGAGAAAGCGTCAGGTGTGTTATGATGTGCTCGTATGAGCGAACACATCCATAAAAGTCATAACGTCTCGTTACTCTTGTACCA
>JARLGU010000010.1 GCA_031292625.1 Capsulimonadaceae bacterium
CCAACCCAGGCCGGCCCTTTCAGGACCGGACACGGTTGATCGCATCCATTAATATCAACGATCGTCATCACTACTGGCGCGGTTTCCGGCCGTTAACGACCGGTCTGAGATGTCAATCCCCATCAATGGGGCTGCCGGATCGCGATAATGCTGGCCGTCTGACGATTAACCCTGTTCACAGGGTTTGCCCAACCCAGGCCGGCCCTTTCAGGACCGGACACGGTTGATACAGAGAGGTTTTCAGCCCCGCGCAATCGTGCGTTGGGGCTTTTTTCGTGCCCGGTCATTCGGCCGGGCGAGGGAGTTGGCCGGGACGGTAGGACTAGCGGCGAGAGGCAGGAGCTGATATGGCGAATGAAATAGAGATGGCGTATTCGACGGGGGCGGCGGTTTATGCGATCGTGACGAATGGCGGCGGCCAGGTCTGGAACGGGACGGGGTTTGAGGCGCCGTCTTCGAGCGACTGGGCATCGTATGCGGTCGCGCTGAGCGAGGCGTCGGGGACAGGGGTGTATTTCGGGTCGTTTCCAGGCGGGATCGCCACGGCGGGGCTTTACCGGGTCATCGTATATGCGCGGAGCGGCTCAACGCCTACGCCTACGGATACGGCGATCGGGGGCGGGCAGATCTCCTGGACGGGGACGTTCGAGGGCGTGATCGTCGCGGGCTACGCGTCTGGCCAGGACCCGGCGGCGTTGCTGCTGGCGAACGCGCGGTTCAAGAACCTGTGCTCGTATGTGGACGGAAAGTACTCGTACAATCCATCGTCTGGGACGATTACGTTCTACGATCAGGACGGGGCGACCGTGCTGTTCGATGCGGTGCTGACGTTCGATGAGAGCGGGAATATCACGTCGCGGGTGATCGGATAGGACGCGCCTACGTTCCGTATACCTACCTTCCGGCGGCGAACGGTGGGGCTCTTCCGGATGCCTACCTTCCCCTTCGGGGCCCCTTCCTTCCGTGCGGGAGGAGTTCCGGAGGACGGAGCCTCATCCACCCGCCAGGCGGGTACCCGCCCCTCTCCCACTGGAATGGGCGAGGGGAGCGGCCTTCCTTCCCGTTGCCCTTCGAGTCGCGATGCGCCTTACGGTGGTCGCCCATAATGGGCGAGGGAGCAGGCGCCATATTTCTCGCGAAACGAGAGTGAAGCATGAGTATCTCGGTAATCAGCGCGACGGTTCTTCCAAATGGGAACGAGATCGATATTGTATTCTCGGAACCTTTTAGCGTGACGCCGCTTTTTAGGCCGTCAATCTCCGTTTGGAAAAATGGCATTCTTTGGTGCACGGTTGGCGTCTCGTGTTCGTATTTGGCGTCTGGCGCTACCCTCAAGCTCGTTGGTTTCCCAGGTGCGATCTTTGCGAGCGACGTGGTCACGCTCTCCGGCAGCATCTCGGACTGGGAGATCGAGGCTGGAGGAGTTCTCTTCGACGCCGCTGCCGCAATTACGAACGAGTCCATGCGCGATACTGGGGTGGACGCGCTTGCGTTCACCGGCTTGTCTGTCGTTTCAGCCTTCATCGCCCCGAAGGATGTCGTGTCCGTGTTCGATCTTCTCGCGCTCCGGACGCCTACGGGGCTGCTGTATCAGGCGTCCGCGACGGGAGGTGCTTCGTATATTGCGTCTCCGCCAGCGCCCAGCGCATCCGGCTGGCTGCCGGCGAACCTGCTGATCGATCACCTGCCGGGGGACACGGTGAGCGGGTATGAGGCACCGGGTACGTCTCCTCTCCTGTGGGTGATGGCGTGCTTTCCGTCGCCGTCCACGGTGGCCGGGATCGAGATCGCGGGGGCGTTCGGTTCGACAGGCGTCACCGCGAACGCGTATGGGTCCAACGATGGGCAGACGTGGAGCGTGATCGGGTGGGTGAGCGGGGCCTCGAGCTACCGCGATTTGAGCCTGACGGGGAACCTACCTGAGACCTACCTTCCCGCCGGGGACGGCGGGCCCCTTCCTCCCGCAACGGGAGGAGCTCCGGAGTGGTTTCCGGTCAGTTCGTCCGCTTACCGGTATGTTGCGGTTTGCTTCCGCTCTGCGAGCCCCGGATCGTTCAGCGTCACGGATCTGCGGTTCAATGGGGCGAGCGCAGGGACCGGGGCGGATTTGACGCCGGGGCTGGTGCGGTTTACGGATGCGTCGCATCTCGCTGATTTAGGGCGCATAGGGCTGCTCAAGTCGATTAACGGCAACGTGATTTTGGTCGATGCTGGCGGCGCGCGTACAATTCCGTCGGGCCGCGTGCGCATCAGTCACATGGATCAGAACGTTGGGATGGATCCCGGTTACCAGGTCAGCCGCTTTGCGCTTGCGCAGAGCCAGCGGGACGTAGTCTCGCTGACGGACGCGGCTGGGGTTGAGAAATGGGTTTTTGGCATCGACGCGCTGAGCCTGTCCGATCATGCCGGCCTGCGGGCGTCCCTGCTCTATCGCTCAGATGTCGCGACGCTTAGCGATATGGCGTCGGTCCTTCCGGGCGTTCGGGAACGGATGACGTTGGCGGATATGGCAGGCACGACATCCTCTCCGTCGGCGTGGGATTCCCTGGCGATCGTGGATTTGTCGCGAGCGGGAATCTTGCAGGCGTTTGCGGATGCGTTCACGGTAGCGGATACGGCGTCGCTAGCGCTTGCGTTGGCTGCGCCGATCGATGCGATCGAAACGGAAGACTCGACCCAGGTGTCCGGGCCGAGAACGGACTCGGCCGCGGAGGCGCCGTCAATGGCGGATGCGGCGGCGGCGTCCGTTACGATTGCGGCCGCCGACACGGTCAGCGTGGCGGACGTCATTAACGTTTTGCGCTTGTTGCCGATCGCAGGGGATACGCTGGGCTTCGTTGACGCAGGCAGAGTCGCGCGGTTTGAGGTCGTGTTGGCGGAGGCGCTCCAGATGGCGGAGACGACGTTGGATCCGTCGGGCTCGGGGACCTTTTACGAGCTATTGGCGGACGTCGGGCGGCTTGGCGACGCTGGGTGCGTGGGTGTTGCGGCGAGCCATGCGGACGGCGTCAGGTTCTCGGACGCGACGCGGGCGCCGGCTGTCCCGATCGGCCCCGACGATCTCGCGATAGCGGATGCGGTCAGCGTGCGCGTGACATCGGAGCAGTATTCGACGGTGTGGAGCTGAGGGACCTCATTCCCCCACGCCCCTCGACGGAGTTCGGGACCTTCGGCCGGGAGGAGGCAGGGGGAACTAACTGGGCTTTGCCTCGGCGCGCTTCGCGCGGAACCTACCTTCCCATTTCATTTGCCCCTCCCTCTCCTTCGACAGGCTCAGGACTCCGAGCGAGGCCGAGGAGCCGAAGCGGGAGGAGCTTAGGAGCGCTTGGCAATGCGGCCAACAGTCTCTCGGTTTCGGAGAGAAGGGGACCCCATTCCGATGGGGTAGAGAGGTCTCCGAACGCGCGAACCACGCTCAAATTGAGCTATATTCTTCATAAGATCGTACTAAAGTCGTCACCCCCGCGCAATCGTGCGTTGGGGCTATTTTCGCGCCCGGCACTTCGAGAATGGGCGGAAAGGCTGGAGGCATATGAGTTGGTTTACGGTGATCCTCGGCGATATCGCGGAGGGAGCTTATACGTCGATCGGAGATGTCGATACGAGCAGCGCGTCGAAGGCCGCGCCAACGTTGCTGAAGAAGCTGGCGCTGCTCAAGACGATCTCGCAGGATCTCGGGAGCGCAGCGGCGGTGGCGTTCGTCGCGCAACACGACGACCAGCTGGGGCCGTTCGCACAACAAATCGTCGACGCGGTGAACGGAAAGGCGATCGCGGAGGCGGTGAGCATCGTCGTCGGGCTGCTCGGCATTATCGGCAACTGATTGAGATCGCAAACGCATCGCGCGGGAGGACAACATTATGACACAACAGATTATCGCTCTACTCGAGAAGAACGGTTTTGTAAATATCGAACATGCGATCGCATTTATTGCGGAGGCGTACGTGCTGACGCATCGCGAGACGAGCCCGGATCAGGCGTTAAGCGACCTTGACGCGGACCTTAAGGCGCTTATCGGCACGCGCTACCAGATTGTGGCGGACATCGCATGGAAGTACTTGTCGCCTCTGCTCCGCCCCGTTCTCCAGAGCGCCATTAGCGCGGCGCTCGCGTCTGGCGTTGCCGGAAGCGCGGAGGCGCCCGCGCTCCCCCAGTTGCCGGGCGGTCAGACCGCCGCATGATCTCGTTTCGCTCTCTTGGCGTCCGTGCTCTCCGCACTGCAGGCGTGATCGGCTTTGCTGGCTCGATGGCCCTTCAGGCGTACCCGCAGCACGGCGAATATCTGCAGGCCGAGCGTGCGCTGGCTGCACTGTTCGCGCTTCTCGCATGGCTTGGCGCAAGCCCGCTTGCGGCGGTCCGGCGACGGTAAACATCGACCGGCGAGGTACCTCGGTCCGCCGCAACATGAACGAGGTTGTAATAGAAATGCCCATGTCAGACGAACCCACAGCGACACGGCGCTCGCCGTCGCTACGCGATTATCACGAGGTCGTTACGCAACTTGCCGATGAGTTGCGCGGCAATTTCCATGAAGTTGGGGCAAAGCTCGATATCGTCGTCCAGAAAGTCGATGACGCTCGAACGCGTATTGCCGTTCTCGAAACCCAGCACGCCGAGGTAACGCAGCTTCGGCAAGAAAACCGCGACCTGCGTTGCGAACTGACGAGCATGGGCAAGACGTTGACCGAACTGGAGGTTCGGGTCAAGACCAACGCCGCATGGATCTCGCTCGCCATATCGGCCGTTCTTTCGTTCGCGACCGGTCTCGTCGTCAAATACTTGCATTGAGGTTTAACATGATGGATCCTTCGACTTCTCGCCCCTGCCGCGCGTGTGCCGGTAGGGGCTATTTTCCCTCCACTATACGTCGTTACAAGCCGCTTTGCCACGTTTGCCGGGGGACAGGTATCGTGTCCGTCGCGGCCGTTGCGAACCGGTCGAGCTACATCTTCCACTACGAGCGCGATGTCCGAGTTGCCGACCGCATGCTCTGGGAGGCTATCGCCAATGCCGCATCCGAATCGCGCGCATCCACGCTGTCTACGTCCTGATTGCTGCAACGGACGCATTTTCGATGGTAACGGGAGCGATCGTGAATGCGATGTCTGCAGCCATCTTTGGCGGCGGGACGAAATGGAATCTCTCGGGGCAGGTCCGCCCACTCGCCGCTCGCTTGCGGTACGTCTGGCCGCGCATTTTGACCAGAGCGGCTTGCACGGTTGGGCCGCTCGCGTTCTTGAGCGGGCAGTGCCCGGATATAAGGAGATCACGCAATGAACATCATAGGAAAGCGCTTTTCGCCGGACGAGTTTTGGGGATATGCCGCTCAGACGATTGGTGAAGCGTCCTGGAAGGGGAGCTTCGTCGTGCTTCACAACACGGGCTCCCCGACGCTCGCTCAGCGCCCGTCCGGCCTGACGTCCGAACACATCACGAATCTTCGTCTCTACTACGAAGACCTTGGCTGGCACGCCGGTCCGCATCTGTTCATCGATCAGAACGGCATCTGGGTCTTCTCTCCGCTGACCGCTCCCGGCGTCCATAGCCCGTCGTGGAACCACGTCAGCTACGGTGTCGAGCAGCTCGGAGATTTCGATCGCGAAGCGTACACGTCCGGTCCCGGCGCGCTCGTTCGCGCCAATGCGATCTCCGCCCTCGCTGCGCTCCACCATGCCGCCTGCATCGATTCCGCGACGCTCAAACTCCACCGCATGGATCCGAAGACGACACACCGCGATTGTCCCGGTGCGCACTGCGCCGACGAGTTCGAGCAGATCATGCGCGACGTCCACGCGGCGGTCGTGGCGCGGGAGCAGGTTTGAGAAGAACTTGCTGGCGGCGTAGGGAGGTTACGCCGTCAACGTTTGCAGACCGCTGGACGATTTGTTAGGCGGCTCCTCGTCTTTTCCTACATCACCGAATGCAGCAGGTCCCACGCGATCATCAACACCGTCGCCGACACCAGGATCGCGAACAGCAGCCGCAGGATGCGGTTCGAGAGATAGTGCGTCGTTAGCGCCCCGAGCTGTGCGCCGATCGATGAGCCGATCAGGATCGCCATTGCCAGTTTGAGGCTGACGAAACCCCTTAATGACTGTTCGATAGTTCCCACCGCGACCGTGACAAAGAGCAGCAGAATGCCCGTGCCGGAGGCGTTCCGTACCGAAAGACCAATCCCGTAGAGCAGGATCGGCAGAAAGAGCACGCCGCCCCCGATGCCCATCATGCCCGAGGCCGCGCCCAGGGCAAACCCGAGATAGCCGAGCATCGGCACGGAAACCTGAGTGAGACCGACGTTGGGCAGGTCGATGTAAGGGGGAATGCGCACCTTGGTCACGAGGGGGCCGGGAATGCTGATATCCCCGCGCGGGACGGTCCGTTTGCTGGCCTGCCAGGCATCGCGAAACGTATAGGCTGCTGTAAATGTGAGCAAGATAATGAAGAGCGCATCGAGCACGATCTGGACGATCGGGACGTGCAACCCGCTCCTGCCGCGAAAGTCCCCGAGGTTGGTCAGGTAAGAAAGAAGACGCGTGCCGGCATCGACGCCGATCAGGCTGCCGCCGAGCATGACCAGGTCGATGCGGGGCTCGCCGAGCTTCAGCGAACGATATTTCAAGTAAGAGCTGATCGACGTCCCGCATTTCTCGCAGAGCGCGGAACCAACGGCCATGGGGGGCGGCACGCCAAAAACGTTCATGAGGACCGGGGTGAGCAGAAAACCGCCGCCGACGCCGAACATACCGGCAATATAGCCAACGAACAAACCAAGCGACGCAATCGCAGGGAGCGAGACCGCATGCCCGATGCCAGCGCCAAGACGTACAAGCAGCATACCGCGCATTCCGATCTAAATGTGATAATCGATTGGCAGGGAAGGCGGTTCCGCTGGCCGATCTTCGTTTGCGCGCGCACGCTTCGATGGCTTGAGGCGCCGCTCAATCAAAACCGTCGCGCCGTACACGAGCAGTCCCCAAGCTGCCGGTACAATCACGCACAATGCGGCGTATCCAACCGAGTTCCAGTGCATTCATAATCTCCTTGCTCGACTATTGTACCGCGTTCGATCCTGCGATGCCGGCTGCGCGTCCCACGAAAGGAGTGCGCGTTCCGGATCTCAGAAACTTCACCGCGGATCCGGTCCCAGCGACTCCATAACGTCGCCTCGACGAATGTTTCACCGTTCAGCCATTAAGCTAGGGTACAACAGTTACCATGGGCTACACGAGTAAACGAGATTTCGATAAGGATGCGGCGACCTGGGACGACAACCCGGCGCGCGTCTCCCTAATGGGCAAGGTGGCCGAGGCGCTCATGGCCAATGTCGCGATCGATGAGTACACCGCAGTGCTCGACTACGGAGCGGGCACGGGACTTGTGTCGTTCGCATTGGCTCCTTACGCGGGCAGCGTTACCGCCGCGGACAGCTCTGAAGGAATGCTTGCCAAGTTGCGGGAGAAGGCTCTCTCCTCCGGCCTTGAAACCGTCAGTACGTTGCTGCTCGACCTGGAACATCAGCCGGTTCCAGAGAGCCGGTTTGACGTCGTCGTTTCCACCATGGTCATGCACCATATCGACGATGCCGCGGGAGTCATCGCTCGGCTGGCGCTGCTTTTGAAGAATGGCGGCTGCCTGGCGATCGCTGATCTGGATAGCGATGGCGGCGACTTTCACGCCGACCCAGCGGGCGTCGCGCACAATGGTTTTGAGCGCGACGAGATGAAGCAGTACTTCCGGGATGCCGGCCTTGCCGATGTTTGCGATGTCACCGCCGTAACTTTTCGGAAGGATGTGCCCGGCAAGGGGCTGCGTCCGTTTAGCATCTTCCTGATTACGGGGCGAATCATCTGAAGCGCGGCCCAATTGGGGCACGTCAAGATCCAGAGCACGTTCGCTCGCTGCTTGGACAGGCAGCGAGCGACAGCGCGGCGGAACCGGCGACCCCGATCGTCGAATTAGTAGAGGCACCGGATCAGCAAGAGGCTTGCCGCTGCCACGAAGATCCACGCAGCCGCGCCAAGGACCATTGGCTTCGGCCCCATGAGCCGCAGCTTCTCGAAGTGCGTCTCCAGCCCCATTGCCGCCAGCGCCGCGCACAGTAGAAACTGATCGATCGAGCCGATCCCCGTCTTCCACGCCGACGGCAGCAGACCAAGGCTGCTCACCCCAACCATTGCGATAAATCCCAGTACGAACCAGGGTATGGTCACGCGCTTTACGTCGAACCGCTCGCCCGGTCGCGCCCCCGCCCCGAGGACGCCAAGCCCAAGGACCATCGGAGCCAGCAGCATTACCCGCGAGAGCTTGCTGATTGTTCCGATCTGCCCGCTGACCTGCCCGTCCTGGAATGCGGCCGCGACAACCTGCGCCACCTCATGGATCGATGCGCCCGCCCAGAGACCGAACGCCGCCGGGCTCAGGTGGAGCAAATGCACGAGCGCCGGATAAAGGAACATGGACGCGGTGCCAAAGAGAGTGACCGTGCCAACGCTGTACGCAACGTCCTCATCCGTGCCGTCCGTCACGACGTTTACCGCAATCACCGCCGATGCGCCGCAGATCGACGTGCCCGCCGCGATAAGCTGCGTGAGCTTGCGCTCGATCCCCATGCGTCGTCCCAGCCACGTCGTAAAGAGAAACGTCGCCAGGAGCGTCGCCGCGACGACGAAGAAACCCTTCGCGCCCACTTGCTCGATCTGCAAGAAGCTGAGCTGCAAGCCGAGAAGGGCGATCGCAATCCGCAAAATCCGCTTGAGACCAAACGATACGCCAGCTTGAAATCGCGCCGCGAGCCCGACTGTGTTGCGGTAAGTCATGCCCAGCACGATCGACAAGATCAACGCGCTGAGCACGCCAATCACCGGCTGGCGGTGCAACCAGAAGGCCGCTGCCCCGATCGCCGCGATAAGCGCAACCCCTGGAAGCGTCGCCTGTAGCGTTCGGAATCTGTCGTTGCCTTGTCCTGCGGAATTCATCGGTATGTTCTCCTCGCGTCCGGTCCATGTGGAACCAATACAGGGAGCTTACCGTGCATTGTAGGTATAATACAAATACATATAATTCATAATATGCATAACATAAACATATGAACATCAATCATCTTGCGATTTTCCACGCCGTTCTTCAAGAGGGAAGCGTTAGCCTCGGGGCCGAAAGGCTGCACATCAGCCAACCCGCCGTTTCCAAACAACTCAAGGAGTTCGAGGAGAGCCTGAACACGAAGCTGTTCGATCGTCACCCAAAAGGCGTTCGTCCGACCGAGGCGGGAGAGCTTCTCGGGGGATACGCGCGCCGCCTCTTCGCGCTTGAGGCCGAGGCGGAACTTGCGCTCGCCGAGATGCAAGGTCTTCAGCGCGGCCGGTTGGTGATCGGGGCGAGCCTGACGATCGGCAACTACCTGTTGCCCGAAATCCTCTCGCGCTTCCACGTTCGCTATCCTGGCGTCGAGGTGAACGTCGAGATCGGCAACACGGAAGTGATCCAGGGTAAATTGATCGACGGCGCGCTCGATCTCGGGTTCACCGAAGGGTATGTCGAGATCGCCGAACTCGACGCCGCCGTGTTCGGCGAGGACGAACTCGTCCCGATCGCTGCGCCCGAGCACTCGATTTTCGCGACCCGTCCAGTGACGTTGGAGGCGCTTTGCCGGGAGGATTTCGTGCTTCGTGAACAAGGCTCGGGTACTCGCGAGGTGATGGAGAGAGCTCTCGCCGCGCGCGGCTTTACGCTCCGTTCCGTGATGACATTCGGCGACATCGAAGCTTGCAAACGAGCCGTCGCCGCTGGCATTGGCATCGGGATTGTCTCGGCGCATACGATCGCGATGGAACTAGCGCTTGGAAAAGTCGAGCGAATCGAGGTTGCCGATTTTGCGATCAGGCGACCGCTTCATTTGCTGACGTTGCGCGGGAAATATCAGACCCGCGCAGCGCGCGCGCTCCTGGCCTTGCTTCGCCAGCCAATTCACGGCGTCGCGCCAGGCTAGGCCGGCCCGGCCGTTCGGTTTTTGTGGCAACTTTTGGGGCGCTTGATTTGCTCCTGACGGCGGCATTTACTTTACCTGTCCGGTCGCCAACACTGGATTGCAGCCGGGTCGAGCGCACCTCGGAAGGCTCACTGCCGTTATTAGATGCCACGCATGGCGGGCATCGGGCGCCGCGATCTTATGACGCGTCAAACGCCAGTGGAACGCGCCGTGCCTCAGTCGCGACTTAGAAGCCGCAGGTTCCGAACAGCTCTGCGTTCGGCATGGCGAGCTTCGCCGGGGCAAACTCAAACCGCTCAACGTCCGGTAACTCCCGGATATCGGCGTCGAGCCGGATGAGCCGTTCGTTGAGCGCGAGCAGGTCGGCGTAGGGCTCCCCCTCGAACGGCCTTTCGCTAGATACGATGGCCGCGCCTTCTTCGGGCCTACGCCGGGAACGCCGCGGATGTTGTCGGTGGCGTCGCCTGTTAGCGACTTAAAGAAGACGTAGTCGGCAGGGGCGATCCCGAACTTCTCGCGAATGAAGCTCGTATCCACGAAGTCCACGCAATCCTTCGCCCTAAGATTCACGATAAATGTCCGGTCATCGACCAACTGGTAGAAGTCGGTATCCGACGAGAAGACATAGCAGGCTCCTCCTGGATGCCGTGTCTGAAAGCGCTTCGACAGGCTCGCGACGACGTCATCGCCTTCGACGCCGGCGAGCTCAACGTACCCGATTCCCAGCTGCTCGAGAGCCGATTTGATAAGTGGCAGGTGGCGGAAGGGAGAGTCCTCGCCGTCCGCGAAGCCGAGCCGCCGGTTAGCCTTGTAGTCCGCCGAAAGCTGGAAATTGCGGCTTGGCCCTTCGCCGTCGAAGACAACGACGAGACGGTCCTGCCATCCCAGGTGCGGTATCGCCGCGACCGACCGGCGCACAAGCTCAAGGAACGTGGCGACGACGTGAAGCGGCGTCCCCTTGACTGACGCGAAGCTGAACGGGACGGAGTAGGACCGCCACAGGAAATTGTGACCGTCGATGATGGCTGATCTCGTCGCTGTCGGGTCTCGCCGGGCATAAGCTGAGTATAGCACGACGGCCTTGCCGCATATCGAACTTTCAGGGTGTTCAGGACCACTCACACGTTGTCTAGCGATAGCGTTGTGCTTACCTTGAAGTGCCTAAGTTCGAAAGGAAGTCGAAAACCGCCTTTTCGAGTAGAAAGGTAGCGCTTTGGCGGGATGTGAACGAACGATACGCAACGGCAAAATATGTACACGAAAGTGGTATTCCGTGCACATATCCTGGTGACATGTACACAATACGCCAAGGTCGTGGCCATATTTTGGTGAGGAGGAGCCATTGTTGGACAATCTACAACCACTTAGCAGCCTGTCCTCCGAACGGTTCGAGGCGCCCAGCATCGCAAAGCGCCTCGTGGCGGCTGGTCGAAGTCTGGCGGAACTCAAAGGGTTGGCGGCATCGGTTGCCAATCAGGCCATCCTTATCAACACGCTGGCTATTCAGGAAGCCAAAGACAGTTCCGAAATCGAGAACATCGTCGCTACCCATGACGAATTGTTCAAAGACGAAATCGACGCCGATGGCTTCGTGAATGCGGCTGCGAAAGAAGTGAATCGATACCGCCAAGCGCTCTATACGGGGTTCGAGGGTGTCGCCGAAGACGGACTGCTCACCATCAACCAGATTATCGAGATCCAGTCCGTTCTCGAACAAAACAAAGCGGGGTTTCGCAAACTCCCCGGAACAGTGCTCAAGGACGGTGCAGGGAATACAGTCTATACGCCACCGCAAAACCCCGACGACATCCTGTCGCTCATGGCGGATCTCGAACGATTCATCAACGACCCGACCGTATTCGATGCCGACCCGCTCATCAAAATGGCTATCATGCACTACCAGTTTGAGAGCATTCATCCCTTCTACGATGGCAACGGACGAACCGGGCGGATCATCAACATCCTCTTCCTGGTGAAAGAGGGGCTGCTCGACATCCCGATTCTGTATATCAGCCGCTATATTATCAAGCACAAAGCTGAATACTACCGGCTGCTTGGGGCGATTCGGGAAGAGGATGCTTGGGGAGCGTGGGTGGAGTACATGCTCACGGCAGTCGAAGAGACGGCGGCGGATACAATTGTCACCGTCCGGGCCATCGACGATGCGTTGACCAACACGAAGCGCCGCATCCGGGCCGACTACAAGTTCTATAGCCAGGATCTCCTCAACAACCTGTTTACGCATCCCTACACCAAAATCGAGTTTCTGATGCGAGACCTTGGCGTCACCCGCCGCCCGGCCACGAAATATCTCGATGAGCTTGCCGAAGGCGGCATCCTTGAGAAGCGCAAAATCGGGCGGTCCAACTACTACGTCAACTTGGCGCTGTGGCGGATATTGACTGGCGAGACGCAGTAGCTTCAGCGCCGCCTTCATGCCTCGCTGCACTTCCCCCTGCGATACCCGGTCATGATTGGGTTGTCATCGCCTTTTCCCGTAGCATTCTTATACCGCAACGCCTTTAACAGGGTTTGCTGCTTCGATTGCCTTGCGCAACTGGGCGTCCTTCTGCTCTCTATCACGCTTGCCCCATTTCTGGGGCGGCAAGGCTTTGAGCTTCTCGCCGTACTCGACCAATATGCTCGTCAGAACCCACCGGACGTTCTTAAGGTGCTTGCTTGTGGCCTTCTTGTCGACTGCAAGATGATTGCAGTACTTCTCGATTAACTGGGCGGCATTTGCGCTAAAACCCTCTTCGTACCGGTCTTCGTCGTCTTCGCCGCATGACTGCATCGTAGATATTATCGTTTGTTGCTATTTATTGCAATTTAAGCGGAGGCTCTCTGTTCTCGGACCGGAGACACTCTGTTCTCGCTGTCGAATTTATCGATATTATTATATCGCAACGTCAGGATTCTATTAATGGGTAATATTTCTATCTCTCTGTTTGCCGAAAGCCGTAAGAAAAATGCCCATTCGTTAGAATGGGCATCGTCATATCGCTATTTCTATCTTGGTGCACCCGGACAGATTCGAACTGCCGGCCCTCTGTTCCGAAGACAGATGCTCTATCCACTGAGCTACGGGTGCAAATATGACCTATCTTTGGAAGTACCTGTAAGCACGAACGTTAGAATTGTAGCACATGTGTCAAGTCCTAATCCCTTCAAAAAAGGGCGATAGGCGGTCTGTTCTCTATACGGCTATGACCTATTTCTTTTAGTCGCAAACGTCTCAGCAATGAGAATCAAGCGGTTCCGGTCTTCTTCTGACAGCACGTTGAAGTACTCCAGGAGCTTCAACGTGCTTGCAGGATATGGCTTATCAGTTGTGAGTATTATTTCAGTCGTTGATTGGGAAACTACTGCATTTCCATCGTCGCCGAGCAGGGCCGCGACTGATGTCTTCAGGATTCCCGCAAGAGGTAATAGCTGGCTGGCGTCGACGTCAGTCGTACCATTTTCCCATTGGCTAACCAGCCCTCGCTAAACATCGAGCGCCTGAGCTATGGTGTCTTGGTTCAGGTCTAATTCTCGCCGCCGGCTACGAATACGGGAGCCGATTGCTGCCCGTTTATCCAAATCCACAAATCTAGCCATATGTGCTCATCCCTTTCGTTGCGATAGTATTGTGTCGCATTAAGAGGGATACCGTCAATCATTGTTACTGGAATTGTGTGCTTCGCAGACCGTAAGAAAGCGTTCTCGATGATGCGCAACATCAAATCGCGGCCGGTCAACATTATCGTCCAATGCCCTCCTCACGCCCCGCCAGCAACTACATATCCCCAAAGGAGGACCTTAACATATGGAACTACTTCCTACTGAAATCGCGGCGACTTTGCAGCCGTTTTTCTCACAAGAGCACGACCCCGCCCCGATGCTCCTGGTCAAGTTCTTCACACCGCATAGCTGCTTCACGGTTTACGTTACCAAGTATGATCCCGCTGATCGTCTGTTCTTTCGCCTGGTGGTCGGCTTTGAAGCCGCAATGGGCTACATTTCCCTCGACGAGTAGAAGAGCGTGAGAGGGCAGGGGAATCGTACTTGACTTGAATGTGTCCAAATAGCAGTTCATTCAAGGCATGATGTCTCCAACGACGCCATGTTCCGCTACCAATTGATTCCCAAAAGACACTCCGTGGCTTGTCACGGACCTGCACGTTGATCGCTTTCTCCGGATCCCCTGGTTGGATTGACCGGATTCAGTGGTCGGTTTCGACCGGATTTTCAGTTCTTCTGTGTCCTGAGGCACGTCGCGCGATTAATGATCGACGGACGTAAGCCGTCAGATAAGCCCCGACGCTACGAAACATTCGATCTGTGCCACGATCTCGTCACTCAGCGGCCCACAATGGCCCATTCCCGCGACCTGAACGTACTCCAATGCGAGCCCTCGGTTTCGCATTGCTGCGGCAAGGCGGTCTGAGTGCGTTGCTTTTGTTACGGAGCTATCTTCCGCGCCATGCACGATCAAATACGGGATATTCGGAAGTTGATCGACCTGCTGGAGAGGGGAATGAGCTTTCAAAGCGGCAGAAATATCACAGTAGCTGCCAAATGCATGATGCAATGTCCGCGGTACATCGGGGCGCTCGGTATAGAGGGCCGCGAGATCGCATACAGGGCAGTTGGCGAAACACGCTGTTACTGACAACTTGGATGCGATTGCATACTCAAGCGCGGCATAGCCTCCCATGCTGCCTCCGGTGGCAATAAGCGGGTTTGCGGAGATCAGGCCGTACTCGCGCCGCACACATTCTACGAGCTCATCGACAAAATCGACGGTCTCGTTGTTCATCCAGGACCACGGCCCATAGTACGGCATGACACAAACCGCTCCGGCATCGATCCAATTTTGATCCTGCGTCGACGGTGAATCTTTCATCGCGGTGTTGTCGAGGCCACCAAACATAAGTACGATGCCTTGCCAAACTCGTTTACCAGTCCCGCCGCGCGCCCTGAAAGCCCCGCGCCTTCGAAAAACGCGAATGGCACAGCGGTCGTCAGTTCGACGCATTCTGCATGCGGCAGACAGTTCGCCGTTTGTCCGTCTTCCCACCGAACTACCAGATTCTCCCGATCCCCGTCGTCCTTATTGACCGCAAAGCCGAGAACATCGCCAAGTGGCTGTCCGAGAACAGGATAGAAAGCGCCCCATTCATCTTGATGCGCCGTTTTAGCGACACCCAATAGCGTTCCGCCCTGCTCGACGAAGCTCCGCAAGATTGCAGCGTCCGAGTGCCCCAAAAGGAGCGCGGACGGCATCACAACAAGTTCGTATCCATCCAGCGCGTCACCAGGACGCACGACATCTACAGAGATGCCTAGCCGCCAGAGCACGGAGTATGCTTCCGCTACAATCGTCGTGTATGAAATGTGCATATGGCGCTTCAAATAGGGATCAGGCGTCAGTGCAGCGCGCCGCAATTCGATGTGATGTCACCGCCGGCAAAGCGAGCGGTCACATCTTTGCCGCGAACAGCAGGAAATTCGAACGAAAGAGACGTATCGAGTGCCAACGGGTGTCCTCTGCGATTGCTTTGTGTGGTTACAAGTCAATTCTGCAAAGTGCACCCGTTTTACTCTTCTTACGAATATTTCGGGATAGATGGCTTACCGCATTTCGTACCACGGCGACGCCAAATCGATTTCATAACTGTGATTCGTGAAAGAGCTACCGTCCAGCAAGATAAGTGCCACCCAGCGCCTACTGCCGTGAACGATGCCGTCAGCCGCGCCGCCCCAGCACGAAGAGCTTTGGCCGTCCAGCGGCAACTTGATTGCCCTCCAACCTGTCCAATCGATACATCCGGCATCGACTTGAAACGTTTGTCCGGACGAATCCATGTATCTGGCGTGAAGAGTAACCCTTGAGCCATCGCCATTGATCCAAAGAATTAGCGCCTGCGCAGTATCAGGGATGTGTTCAGTTAGATTAGGTTCAACAGTATAGTAATTCCAGCCACTCCCGGTCGTGTATGGAACCCGAAGCACGGTTGCGCAAACTAAACCATCCTGGGACTTGAAGACATCGAGTTTTGTTGGCGCAAGAAGCTTGTCATTAACGTGAAAGTATCTAGTGTAGCCAGCGGCAGACGATTCGTCGATCCAATGTGGCATAGCGATATATTTCGCATTAATCGTTGCCGATGCGGGCATCTGACTTGAGGAAATTGCCCTTAAGTGCGAAAAGCCCCGTGTTGCGCCAGCAAAGGTGACCATTCGCGTTGTATCCGGCGGCACCATGATCGCTCGGTGATCGACTATGGCTCTGCCGGATGTCGGTTTGTGCATGATCTGGCCGTTGAATATGTGCGATGATCTGTTGGTTATGCTTGCAACAAGATCGATACCTCGCGGCGCGACAGCAAGATCTATCGGCCAGGCAATCAGCGCGGATGGAGCGGCGGTTGAAACTACTGGAATATCATTCCATTTCATTGTCAGATCAATGCGCTGGGGGCTAACGCCATCTAGGTTCATAAAATAGTCGCTTGTGATGGACTTGACATTGTGCGGCGGCACAACGCATCGCGCCTGGCGACCGCAATTCGTTAACACTACTGCCGCAGTTTCTCCTTCGGTGTTGCGGACGCGAACTGATATAGGGACGGATGGGCATGCTCTTGCGATTGGGAACTCAGGCGAAAGCTCGATGGATGCCGCGCGCTTGAGCGGCCGATATTCTGGAGCAGAATCGGCGATTTTGCGCACAGTGGGCATTCGCTGGTCGTCAGGGGTCAAAGGGTTTGTGGACCACGTAACAAGAGCGAGGTCATCCGGCCCTTCAAAAAGAAGCTGATAATCTTGTGCATCTTTAGTAGCTATTCGATGGCAGAACCGGTATCCGCGTAACTGCCGAATTAAGCTGCGGACCGCCACGAACGAAGGCTTTGGGGTAAGGTGTTGTGTGAGCATGCCATACCGGTGCTCTCCGTTGCTCGGATCGGGACCGTCGTTCTTCCAGTCGTAAAATATGGTAAGATCAACGCACGCTGCGAGATTGGTGAGATACTCGCGCACAATATAGCAGGCCTGCTTCTGTTCGCTTATCCCGGTTGTCGCGGTATGGTAGCCCCATTCCGAACAAACAATAGGAAGCACATCCTGACCTGCGGGCGTGTACTGGGCGACAAGAGCGCGGACTTTGGCGTAGTCGTTTTCAACCGTCTCGGGATTCGTGCTGCGATAGGGATGTACCGAAAGACCACTCGCATTGGTGAGGCATCCGCTCTTGAGCATTGTATTGATGTAATCCAGTGGAATGCAGTTGGTCGCGCCAACTAGAATCGTCGCTCGAGGATCTGCGATGCGCATCGCATGGATCGTGACCTTGACAAGCGCGGCGTAATCCTCCGCGTTTGGAGCTGGCTTCCAAAAGACGCTGAGGTTGGGTTCGTTCCATAATTCCCAAATCACACCGCGATTTCGGTAGCGAGCCGCCGCCGCTTCACAGAACCTTGCGTAGGCTTCCCGATCCGCATTCGCATGAGGCGACAGGCCGCTGTCATAGAGCGGATTGCCGTAATCCAGAATGAGAAGGGCGCGAACACCGGCTTTGTCCAAGTCTCCCAGCAAGGCGTCGTAAGCTCTAAAATCGTAGACGCCCAGTTTCTTTTCAACATTTTGCCATGGGCAGTCCATTCGGACGAATCCAAATCCGGCGTCCTCAAGACATCGCAATTCGTCTGGTCCGAGGTATGTGCTGTGTATATTGACGCCAAAACCATTTGGGATGATCGGATGTGGCAATCCAACGACGGAGGCACAGGCTATTGTTGACATCGCGAAGAATATTGCGAGACGCAGCACGCCTCCAATCGCGGGTTTCAATTGAAGCATTTAGAGATCCTTTCGAAAAGACGATGATCGCTAATTCGTCTTTTCCCGGAGGGCGAAGGTTGCGCCGTATTGGACAGGATTGCTATTTGAATTGAGATTGCAGTCCGTGCTTGGCGCTAGAGAGTTAAATGTAGGCGGACACTGGGCGAAAGCTTTCGTGTTTCCTATGGTCGTATCATATCCCGCTCCGACCAGTGTTGGCTTGAACCACCTTGCATGGCCGTCCGCCAACAAGTAGTTTGCTCCACTTTGGTGTCGCCCGTCAGCCCCGATAAAGTAAGAGTTATTGCCTGTAATGTTGGTAACAATATTGTCGCTTTCGTTAGCCTGGGCATTGGCGAGCTGGCCGGTGGCATATTTGAGGGAGCTCGCCGTTTCAGTTGAAGCTGACCCGCTATTATTGCCATTCAGTGAGTATCCGCCTAGGCTTACAATTCCATTTCCGCATGGCGACTTTTGGACGTCCGCTGCCAGAGACGTCACGTTGATAGTCGAACTACCAATACAGTTGATGACTTCGAAAAGCATGACAGATCTTGCGGGGCTTGCCATCTCGGAAATGGCCACAGGAACAGGAATGCCATTGTTTGAGTTGTCCAGTACATAAGGCACCATGTTGGAGTTGATCGCATATGAGATAAAGTCTTGAGGATTTATATCGTCAGGACATAGGAACACAGACGTGCTTTTGGCATATGGGAACACTTGTGCAGCCCATCCATTTCCGCCTCCCCAGTTGTTCGTTCCGCATGGGACAATTTCATCGTAATCCTGCTCGTACTGCGTATAGGCTAGACCAAGCTGCTTCAAATTGGACAAGCAAGCTGCAGAGCGGGCTTTCTCTCTGGCTTGTGCGAAGATTGGAAATAACACTGCTGCCAATATCGCTATTATGGCTATAGACACTAATAACTCTATAAGAGTAAATGCTCTCACTTGAGAACGATCAGTTACGACTATCATCTTATCCTCCTAGACTAAGAGTGCGCTTGATTTCGTCAGGATCGGGAAGGATCAACCGAGGTTCTAAGCGCCGATGCTGCGGCTCGGCTGGCAGCCTTCCGCCCACTCGGTCGAAGAGCATCCCAACAAGCTCTCCGCCGATCCGAGGATTCTCCTTGTCGATCGTAACGGCAGGGCAAACATCGACATTATGGGAAATCCGTTTATACGCCCAAAAGTTATCATAGCCAGCTAGCAGCAGATCTTTCCCCGGCGTCTTCCCTAAAATTCGGCATGCTGCATCGACACTGGTCAGTTCGCCGTCCGAAAGGCAAAGGATGGCATCGACAGGATGGGGGGTATGGAGATGTTCAAACAGGTACCCGGCCAATACGCGCTGTCCTAGTTCAATCTGGGCTGCCGAATCGACACCTTGCATAAAGGGATAAGATACCAACGGCAGACATTCTAGCCCAAGCTCCGCGACCGCTTTCTCATAGCCCTTGCGCCGCTCTTGTGGCCAGCACATTTCTTCTTCGCAGCTAAACATCAAGATTCGCCTGCAGCCTTGCGAGTAAAGCCACTTGACCTCCTCGGCGACACCTGCGGAATGATCGCTTCCCACGCGATCTATACCGTCAAGATCGAACTCAAACCCGTACGCCACGATCGGAACGCCTATTTCGTGCGCCTTGATAAGCATTTGAAGCGCGTTAGGAAATCGATTTAGAAGATCGATTACAATGATTCCAAAAGGGCTTGATTGAATAATTCCTTCCCAATCGCCGCTGTCTATCATGGCTGGATGGAAAGCCAGGAAGTGCCGCTCACGCTTGCGAACCTCATCTATAGCGCCTTGATCGATCCAATCATCCGTCCCATAGGCGTGAAAAGGCAGATCGAGGCCACGGGGATGAGAACTTAGCATCACGATCGTATTTCTGAGAATACCGCTGCGTATCCCACCGATTTCGTTGACAATTCGCAAACGGCCGCCATTCGAGCGAATGACGCCTTTCTCACTCAGTGCAGCTAGCGCCCGGACAACTGTTGATCTCGTGACACTCGTTATCTGAGCTAAATCCCGCTCAGACGGCAATCGTTCTCCTTCTAGATAGAGACCGTCCTTGATACCGCGTTGGATATGCTGGATAACGCGCAACCGCGGTGCTAAGCTTGACATTTGCTCTTTTCGATCTCGGTCTTTGCAAGTAACGAGTGCCATTGTGTCCTCTTGTGGTGATATATTATCATGGACGGTCCAAAATGTCAATATGGGTATACCATAACATGGAACGATATTCTAGTTTATCGTTGAGACAAACGCAACAGCTCAGATGCTGCATGTGGTTTTGCAGCTCCGACAAGCAACCGGCAAGCTTTGGTTCGATGACGTAGAAGTCAAGAAAATTGGTCAATCAGTAGCGCCAAAGGGCAATTAGCGCCGAACCCTACACTTCGTGGGCGTTGGTCGTATCACTTGGACTTCAACGCCCCTGCAACATGATTGGTGGCTCTGCGCTTGGACTTGTCGGTGACACCAATGGCAGTGATCCAACCTTCCGGGTGATTTCCACCATTGCAAAGCCCTGCTCCTGCCGCCGCCCCCCAGAATGTTCTCGTAAAAATGTTACAGATGCGCTCCGCATAATGTGGCAGTCGGAGAACGAGAGATCCGAGCATACTTCTTGTTGGGGTGCAGTAGCGCATGCCGCCCCGCGATTATCTCAGCTCAAAATGTGTTGTGATGCCGCCCACCTCCCCACTATCCCATCCTGCCAAACGGAGCAAATCTCCGCGGGGTTAGGCTGGGTGGCGGTCGGGTTTGGTGGGGCGAAACGATGACAGCAACGATAACGATCCGGTACACGCTCCAATGGACCTAAGGGGCGATCGTTGTTGCCGTCATCTATTGCAGCGCCGGCAATCCTTGATTCGCTTCAGTATCGTATGGCATAAATTTCTGCCCGTACGTTATCCCCGCCGCGATAGGAGGCGCATTACGACAACCGTAATGACGAGTGCGAGAACAATTATGGGGATCAGATGAAATAGCCAGGCCATCAAATGGAATAAAGCTCCAATGACGTGCCCAGTGATCCAGAGCAGGAGAAGGATCACGGCGAGTGCGATTAAGAGTGTTTGCATGGCTGTGTTTGTATCCGTCAAGTCTCTCGGCGATAGCGCTCTTGCGGCTGCTTGGACGTTTGTGACGATGCCTACCAGTACCATTAACCATGCAGCAGACGTTTCCTCCCATGCCGCGAATATTGCCTGACGGGACGGCACGAACATCGCGCGGGCAATCTGCCGCTTCCCTGGCTTTTGCCGCCGCGCCGTAGTCGTTTCGGCTCAAGATAGACGACTATTCTTCGGCGGGACCAAGGACTTGCTCGAGAATCTTTGCTTCATATTGGCCGAATTCCGCAATTGTTCGTTGGCGAGGACGGGCGAGCTCTATCTTCGTGTCGAGCGCAATCTTTCCCCGTTCCAGGAGCGCCACCCGGTCGGCGAGTGCGACGGCCTCTTCAACATCGTGAGTGATCAGAAGCACAGTAAAGCCGTGCTCATGCCAGAGGCGTTCAATCAGACGTTGCATTTCGATGCGCGTCAGCGCATCAAGCGCGCTCATTGGCTCATCCAACAATAGGAGGCGCGGCTTGGAAACGAGGGCTCGCGCAAGGCCGACTCGCTGCCGTTCGCCGCCTGACAGAACGGCTGGCCAGTCGTCCGCGCGGTCGAGCAGGCCAACTTCCGTGAGCGCTTGATCGGCTTCATCCCTCCAATTGCCTTGGCGGCCAATCCCAACGTTGTCGCGCACCCGTTTCCATGGCAGTAGACGAGCGTCTTGGAACATAACGCGGGCACCGGAGTTCTGCCCCTGCAGAGGCGCTCCGTCGATCAATATTTGCCCCTCGCTGGGCGTCTCAAGGCCGGCAACCAGACGCAAGAGGGTACTCTTGCCGCACCCGCTTTTGCCGATCAGCGCGACAAACTGACCGTAGGGTATGGCAAAGTCGACTGCGCTCAAGACAGGCGACGCGCCAAAGCTTTTGTTCACGCTCTTGAGAACGACGTGGTTGGGCTGTTCTCGTGGAATTGGCGGATTCGAGCCGCCATTTAGGACTGGTAAGCGGGCTGCCATTTCAGCAAGACCCTTTCTAGCAATCGCGCCATTGCGTCCGCCGCCTTGCCAAGCACCGCGTAGACCACAATCCCTAAAAGAACGACGTCGGTTTGCATGAAGTCGCGCGCGTTCATTGTGATGTATCCGATCCCCGAGTCTCCCGCGATGGTTTCGGCTACGATCAGGGTTAACCACATCAAGCCGAGGGCATAACGAACCCCGACCAACACCGATGGCATTGCGCCCGGGAGGATGACGTTCCAAAACAGCGACCAAGATTTGACGCCGTAGACCGATGCCATCTCGCGCAGCGCGGGGTCGATCGAGCGAACTCCGTGAAACGTGTTCAAATAGATTGGGAAGAAAACGCCGAGCGTCACCAGGAACAGCTTCGCTGGTTCTCCAATTCCGAACCACAGAATTACCAACGGGATAAGCGCCAGATGCGGGATGTTGCGCAGCATTTGAACTGAGCTGTCCAGGAGAGTTTCGGCTATCCGCGAAAGTCCGTTGAGGAGACCAAGCAGAAAACCTATGCCCCCGCCGATCAAGAAACCGAGGCCGGCGCGCTCGGAGCTGATGGCTATCGCGCTTTGCAGTTGGCCGTTATGCCAAAGACGTTCCCCGGCGGCGAAAACGACGCTGGGAGCCGGCAGGATGCGCGATGAGATGACTCCGTGCACTGCGAGCAGTTGCCACGAAATGATCGCAACCGCTGGAACGCTCCATGAGAGCAGCAGGTGAACGATGGCGTTCTCTGATCTGTTTCGAGAATTGCGATTTGCGGTGCTTGTCATGGGCTTGCCACGTTTATTGCTTAGCGGGAAGGGGCGAAATGGAATGTGACGGCGTCGAGAAATCGTATACCGCATCCTTCACAGTGATGCTTTTCGGAAGGAGAGCGATTCTGTGAAACATGTCGGCCAACTCTTGCTGGCGAGCCACGGCGCTTGACGTTACTGGACCTTCGCCGAAAGTGCGGTGGGAGATGACGACCTCGAGTGTTGGAACATCGATTCCGAGATCCGGCGACATCAACTTCGCGACCGCGAGCTTGTGCGACGCGATATACGTGTCCGCATCGCGAAGCTGTCGCAGAACGACCTTAACGACCTCTGGATGCTCGCGAACAAAGTCGGTTTGTCCGATATAGAACTCCCGGTCCGCCATCAGACCTGTCCCGTCCTGAAGGACGCGGGCGCGCCCATCGCGAAGAACCGACGTGTAATAGGGATCCCAGATGACCCACGCATCGATGCTTCCCTGTTCAAAGGCGGCGCGCGCGTCCGGCGGCTCCAGATACTTAATGTGAACGTCGTCCGTCGTGAGCCCAGCCTCTTTTAGAGCGCTGATCAATAAGCAATGAGACGTCGTCCCCTTAACGATTGCGACGGACTTGCCCTTCAGGCCGGCGAGTGTCCGAATACTGGATGTTTTCGGAACGAGGATTGCGAGCGCCTGAGGGCTCGGGCCTTCCATGCCGACGTATACGAACGGTACGCCGCTTGCCTGAGCGATGAGCGGGGGAGGCTCTCCGACGTGTCCGATGTCGATCTTGCCGGCATTCAGCGCCTCGATGAGGGGCGGTCCGGCCTGGAACTGGCGCCAGACGACGGTATAACCAAGAGGTCTGAGCGCTTCCTCAAGCTTGCCGCTCGACTTGAGGATGCGAAACGTACCGAATGCTTGGTAGCCGATATTGACGACATGCTGATCGCCTGACGAGGCAAACTGGCCGGCTCGACGGCTGCACCCGAATAGGGCCCCAAGAGCAACCGTTGTCGCAAGAAGGACACCGCAAAATCGCAATGATGTGTTGATGTTCACGCTGAAGGAAGGCTTCCAATTTCTCGATGGGAATAATGGGGATGGCGTCTCCCGGCGCAAGTATACCTCGCGGCATATGGTCTTTGCCAGGATATCGGCTCAGGAAACAAGTTCGCACTTTACGCGAACAATACCTGCGCGTTGCGATAAGTCTTTCAGCGCAGTCGCCAATTCGGCGGGCTCCTAACACGCGGCCCTGTACCGTTCGATCAGGTCATCAGGCGGCGCGAAGCCTTGGAGGCTGATCGGGCGGCGCTCTACGGCGCTTTGATAGACGGCGAGGACGACGGCCCATTCGTGTAGCGATTGGCGCAGGCTCGTCCCCGGTTCGGCGGCATCGCCGGTAAGCCAGTCGAACATCGCCTGGTGAAAACCGGTTTGAGCAAGTCTATTGTTTGCCGCGAACCCATCCATCCCGCCATAATGACCGCCGTCATATGCGCCGTCCCCCACGATTTCCCAGCGGCCAAACTCCTCGAACAGAACGCGCCCCTTGTCGCCGAATGCCGCGATGCGCACGTGCTGCCAGGTCGTCGACGGATCCCCGGCGCGCGGAGAGATGGTCCCAGATGTCCAGAGGGCCGTCAGACCCGTTTCAAACTCAAGCGCTGCCACGGTCGTGCAGGGCGCGGGGTGTCCGGGATCGCTCTCATCCCAGCCCGAAGCGTTGGCGAATACGCGCGTAACGGCGGGGTCTCCAATCAGCGATCGACCGTAGTTGAGCGTGTGCGTTCCCTGGCCGGAAATATTCATCCCCGCGGAAATGTGTAGAAACTCCGGCTTGCCGCAAACGCCGCTGGCGAATGCTCGCTGGCATTTGAGCAGGTTGGGATGCCAGCGGAGCTGATGACAGACCGCGAATCGCGTCGCGCTCGCGTTACAAAGTACTTGGAGTTGACGCCAGTCCGCGACGCCGGAAGCGATCGGCTTCTCGACCGTGCAAAGCGGCACGTCGTGCTCGGAGACGAGCGTCATTAGCTCAATGCGCGTATGCGGCCAGGTGACGATGTGGACGATATCCGGGCGCTCTCGTTCCAGCATCTCGGCCGCATCCGCATAGGCGCGCAGTCCGTATTTTACGGCAAGCGGGTCGCGGCGCATTGACGACGGCGCGCAGCATGCGACCACAGTCGCGTCTCGCAGGTCCCGGTAGGCTTCAATATGGGCTCCGGCGCGCCCTCCGCAGCCGATGATCGCGGCTTTGTATGTCATGAGCGGCCTCCTCGGTCGAACGGATGCAGAATGACCTTGCCGCACTCGCCGGTCACCTGCAGTTCCCATGCTTTCTGCACGGCTTCCATGGGGTAGGTGTGTGTTATCAGCTTGTTAAGATCGCTGTCGACGCACCGGATCATATGCATCATCTTTTGTGCGTGGCGCAAATTCCAGTGCCAGATCCCGTGGAGCGTCAGGCCATGCGGTACCATGTTGTCCAGCTCGATGTGTCCTCCCCAGCCGACGAATGCGACGTGCCCGCGCCGGCGAGTTGCGGCGATTGCAAACTGCTGGGCGGCCGGGATCGCCGTGCAATCCACGGCCTTATCGACGCCGCGCTCCCCTGTGTGCGCTCGTATTTGCGCCAAAGCGTCCGGGTCTCGCGGATCGATTACGATCTCCGCCCCGAGTTCCAGCGCCAGTTTCGCGCGATAGGCGTTGCCGTCCACGGCGATCACGCGGGCGCCGCGGAAGCGCGCGTTTATCACGCCGCCCAGGCCGACCGGCCCGAGCCCGCCGATTAGAACGGTGTCGAACGGGCCGACGGAGAGATGCTCCATCGCGCCAAACGTTGGCCCGAGACCGCAACACGCCATCGACGCATGATCGTAAGAAATATCGTCGGGGATCGGAAGCAAAAGCCAGTCTTGTTTGATGCAATACTCCGCATAGGTGGCCGTGCCGGTCTCCGAGCCGCAGACTGCCTTGGGGTCGACGCAATGTTCGCAGTGAATGTAATCGCCCTCCTGGCACAGCGCGCACACGCCGCAAGGATATTGAGGCATTACGACGACCCGGTCGCCCGGCTTGACGCGTCCCGGCTGCGCGATCTCCACGACTTCTCCCGCGGCTTCGTGTCCCAGACAATTGCTAACATCGCCGTGTTGGAAGCTCTTGTATTCAGTGCACATCGGCGCTGAGAGGATTTTGATGAGAGCGAAGTCCGCTCGAATGCGCGGCATCGGCTGGTCGACCAGCGCGCTTCGCAATGGGCCCGTAATGCTTGCTACTCGCATGTTGTTGTCCTTGTTAATATCGCATACTTGCCTGCCATAGGCGCGTCGCGGCAATGGCGCCAGACTGCTGTGGCCTGCCGGCACTCTATCATTCTAGGGCAATCCGCGGACAAATAGCAATGGACTATGTTTGCTCATTCTTGTATAATTCTTTTGCGTACTATGATTATTCCCAATTCGCGTAAGCACCCCGCAGTTGTCGTCGATCTTATCGGCATGGACACTTCGCACGAGCCCGGCTTTTTCGTCGACCGGCCGCCCCGCAAGGACGACTGGCTTCTGATGTGCTTCCGGACGCGGTTTTCGATCGTGACTGCGCATGGATTGGAGCAGGGAGCGCCCGGGGACTGCATCCTGCATGCACCGGGGTTTCCTGAATGGCACGGTCCGGCAGAGGGAGCGCTTGAGGGCTTCCGCAACGACTGGACGCATGTTCACGGCGATGGCGTCGCGGCGCTCATTGAGCGGTATGAGGTGCCGCTCAATCAGCGGATACCGACGGGTAACTCTCTGTTTTTGTACGAGGACCTGCAGGCAATCGCGGACGAACAACTGCACCGCGCGTTGTACTGGGAGGATGCGGCCGCCGAGCGGGTAGGGCGGATGCTGCGTGGCCTCGGGAGGGCGCATGCCGAACTGTCCCGGGCAGGCGAGGCCGGTCCGGGACACGATGAGCAGCGCGATACGTTCATAAGCGCACGGGCTCGCATTCTCGGTGCGCCGCACGTGCTTTGGACGGTCGCGAGCATGGCCGCGCTAACCGGACTGGGGCCGAACCGGTTTGCTGTTTTGTACAATCGGTTCTTTCACGCCAGCCCAGTCAACGATCTGATTCATGCCCGGCTCGCTCAAGCGCAGAGGCTGCTCCTCTCATCGAACGCGACCCTGGAAAACATCGCCGAGCAGTGCGGATTCTCCGATGCGCCCTATTTAAGCCGGGTTTTTCGATGCCACATCGGATGCACTCCCGGGCAGTACCGCAGGAGCGGCGTTCGAGGACGGCGGTAGGGATCTACTCTTCCGTCTGATAAAGGGCCGCGTCGCGCAAGGTCCAGGCCCCATCGGCTTCCAGGATGCGGACGTGCACCTTCTTGGCGCGAATAAGCGGAAATGCGCAGATCGCCTTATGACCGACGTTGCGGCCTTCCCATACGGGAATCGGCGCGCTGTGCGGAAAGCCTTCGACCTCTATGGCAAACCGGCGGATGTGCTCTCCGGCGGTCAGGTCTTCTTGGACGATGACGTGATCCAGCCGGGTCGTGCCGGGAAATGTCCAGGAGACGCAATCGCTGCTGACCTCGGCATCCGCAAGCGTGACGATCGGCTTAGCGAAGCGGCGTCGCAATTCGGCGGCAAGCCCCTTGATTCGTGCGGAATCCAGGTCGGGAAATACGCCCCGCCGGTCCGGCCCGATGTTCATCAGAAGATTGGCCCCGCGTCCGACCGTTCGGTAGTAAATGCCGAGAAGCTCGGAGACCGTCTTCACGGTGTGCTCGTCCTGGTCGCTGTAGAACCAGTTCACATCGCGCATCATGCAATCGGATTCCGCGCTTAGCCAGATCGGACCGGAGGCAAGTTTCTCCTTCTCGGTCGTGTTAACGGAAAAGTCGAGGGAATCAACCGTGTTCCAGAGCGGCCATGGACCGATGCCCGCCTCGTTGCCGATCCAGCGGAAGTTCGGATCGCCCATGTTGAAGATCAAGATCTCGGGCTGCATCTGGCGGATTGCCGACGTGATGCGCGGCCAATCGTAATTATGCCCTTCCGAGCCGCATCCGTCGAACCAGAGGATGTCGATTTTGCCGTAGGGTTCAAGGATCTCGCTGATCTGGCCAATAAAGTAGTCGTCGTACGCCTTTGGATCCGCATAATTGGAGCCTGATGCGTCTGCCGGGGAATAGTAGAGGCCGACCTTGAGCCCGTGGCGCCGGCAGGCATCGACATAGTCGCGGACGACATCGCCCTTTCCGTTTCGCCATGGCGAGCGGGCAACCGAGAAATCGGTGTATTTTGACGGCCAGTTCGCAAAGCCATCGTGGTGCTTGGCGGTGAGGACCATGTATTTCGCGCCGGCGTCCACGGCAGTCCGCGCCCACTGGTCGCAATCGAGCTCCGACGGGTTGAACGTTTTCGCGTCCATCGGTTTGCCGTCCCAATCCCGGTGGCCCTCATTGAACGTGCGTACGCCGAAGTGAACGAAAATGCCGAACTCCCAATCCTGGTACTCAAGCTGCCGGACAGTTGGGATAGCGGTGGGGACGGGGGATGTGTAGGTCACGGAAGAATCTCCTGAGTTAGCTTGCAAAGCCGTGTGTTGGCTTTACATACGCCGGGGCTTCTTGGATAACCTTCTCGAATTTTAAGTAGTTAGATAGTATCCACGCCGGAAGAACGAACGTCTTTTGCGCATCTTCCCCGCTTTTCATTCACGACGCCGGTCTCAAAACCGGAACCGGTAGTTGAAGATACCGATCGACCGCTTGAGGCGATTCGTGAATACAAACGTAACGTAACGCCGGACGCATCGTTGTCGAGATCCTTGAGCCCCGAGAATCTCGGCCGGCAGCACGGATAGCAACAAAAGAGCAAGGGCCGCGACATTGTCGCGGCCGGTATCGTGATCGCTCATGACACGAGGGTTAATAGTACGTATTGGCCGTACCTAGCAGGTTGTCGTCGGGATAGTAGTTGAGCCCATTCGATTGCGGCCCATATATGTAATTCGTATAGCCCCAGGATGAGCAAGGCAGATTCGTGTTGCTGGTGCTGCTGACCACGCCTTGTTGTCCGACCGTTGCCAGGAACCACTTGACATGTCCGTCGGCGAGCGCATAGTTGGCGCCGCCCGAGTGGCGAATTGCCGCGACCGCGGCGTCGCACGCGGGGTTCCCGGTAGAGACCGCTGTGCCGCTGAGTATGCGCGCGGTCTCCCAGTCGCTGGCGCTGGCCACGTTGGTGCCGTTGCCGGGGTTGAAAACCAAGCACCGGTCAGTCTGATTGATTATGCTGGTCACGCTGTTTGCTCCGGTGCTTGTTGTCGTATTGCCGCCAAGTGCGTCTGCGAAAACAACCGTCGAGCCTGGGAACGGTATCGTGGAAATGACGCGCGGCGGAAACGTGGAGATGCCGGTGTCCATTGCCACGTACGTGTTGTACGTGTAGTCCAGGACGCTGCCCGCAAGCCCCTGGCTCGGGCAGGTGAACACGGATTTGCTCTTGATGTAGGGGTAGATCGCGTAACACCAGTTGAACAGAACCGGCGATGCGGAAGAAACACCCGATCGCGTCGGGACCGCCATCTCGTCGTAGTCCTGCGAATACTGCAGGTCGGCCAAAATGATCTGCTTCAAGTTGCTCGCACACGTCGATTGCCGCGCCTTCTCTCTGGCCGTCGCAAATACGGGAAATAGAATCGCAGCGAGAATCGCTATGATGGCTATAACTACGAGAAGTTCGATTAATGTAAATCCTTGATGTTTTTCTTTCATTTTCAGCCTCCTCCAATTCGGAGTGCCGCCGCTAATGCGATGGCTCACGATCGACGCTTACTGCATAGACCTGGTTCATGCCGGTCCAGTTTGCCATGAAGAACACCCATTTGTTGTCCGCCGAGAGCGAGACGTTCGGTTCCGCGCGCACGAAGTTGTGACCGGTGAGGTCGCACAGAGGCTCCGTCCGAAGAGTGCCGTCCGTTTGCGGGTAGAGCAGGTGGATCATCGGATGCTTGTTGCCGCCGTCGCCATCCGCCGCGAAGAACGACCCGTCGTGCGAGATATTGTAGTGCACCGAATACTGGTCCCCAACAATCGGATAGCTCGTGTCGTGGCCTCCCGAGAGCGGATGTCCGGTCAGCATCCGGGCCTTGCCGTCGAAGTAGTCGAACCAAATTGTTTGCCCACTCGGAGACCAGAACTCGTGTCCGCGATATTCGCGGTCCGTTCCGCGCGGGCAGACGTCGGTCAAGCCCGTGCCGTCGGCGCGTATGTTCCAGATGCGCTCAACCTTGTTCCAGGGACCCTCATGCGCAAACATCAGCGTGGCTGGGTCGGTAGGCGAGAATTGAACGTGATTGAACCAATCGTTGCCCCGATGGATCACGGTCAGCTTGCCGGTGGCGATGTCGACGGTAAACACAAGCGTGGGAAGATGCGCCTCATAGGCTTGCGCAATCTGCTGTCCTCTCTTGCCGCCGGCATCCTTGACGGATTTGAAGATCGCGGTGACTCCATTCGTGTTCGCGCCGGCAATCAACGTGTCGTCGGCGTTCGCGCTCAGCCCCGCAAGGCTTTCGCCGGTCAGGTCCCAGTCGCCGGGAATCTGTGCGATCGTCCGCGTTTGAAGCGTGTCTATATTGGTTGCGAGGATCTTGTCGCCCGCGACGTAGTAGACGACCGGCCTTTTGCGGCTAACGGCGGCAAAACCGAGGAGCTTCGCCGCGAGATCGGTTAGGCGCGTGATTGTGCCCTCGCCCATCGGTTGGCGGTTCGATATATCGATGGAATAGAGCGCGCCTGCGTGTGCGAAAACCAGCTTGTCGCCCGCTGGCGTTAGAGCATGTTGGTGGAAATAGAGCACGCCCGAGCCGCCTTTGGGGAAGCGGGAAAGCAATACGACTCGGTGACCGGTTGTAGCGTCGACCCATGACGTCGCCGTCATGCGCGCGTCGTTTTCAGCCCCCAACGCGTAGCCGCCGATGAGCGTGAGCGCGACCGCTGCGCTTACCAAGCGCCGCGCGAAGCGGGCGAGAAATGTGGTCCTTATGCTTGAGATCGTCAATCCGTTCATCTGTCCTTTATCCCCTACGCTTTATTGTTTAGCGTGTCGCTAGCACGGTTAGTTCGAACGGTCCCAGCACGATCGCGCGATTCTTCAACGTCTCGATTTCACCCGTTCGGGCATCCCACTGTTCGATCGCCCCGGAATTGTGTTCGACTTCGATTTCAAGAGCCGATGCGCTTTCGTTCGAGAGCAGAAAGAACTCGACGCCGCCTTTAGCAACCTGTCGCACGCGCAGGGCGTCGCGGCCGCCGGTAAAGCGTGCGTGAGACGGCGCAAGCCGGTCGATTGCGGCAACCAACTCACGTGGATTGGTCGCCGGCAGGCTTCCGGCGACCAGATTTTCCTCGCCCTCCCGATACTCGATCAGCCGTCCAGCGGCCGCGATCCGGCGCAGTACGGTCAGCGCCTCTTCGTCGATGTCAATGAGGCCATCGATAACCACGCTCCGATAGATCATGCCCGCGATCTCGACTCCGGCCGCGCTGACGACCGCGCGTTCGCTCAAATCCCTGATCTCCAGATAATTGAAGTCGCGCTGGTTCTCAAAGCATGCCTTCGCCGCTTGCCACGGCAGCCAATCGCCGCGTCCCAATATGGCGGTGTCGCAACGGTGGACGCAATCCGTGTTCAGCCAGCAAAGACGCTGATACGATTTCGCGAACGTCGCGTAATTGCTCCACCATGCGCTGTTTGGTCCGACATCCGGCGGGCGCTCATCGAGGCGAAATCCGCGAATCGAGTAGTAGAACGCATGCGGAATGATCATGTTTACGCCGCGAACGATCAACCAGTTGGCGATTGCGACCATTTCCTGGTATGTGAATTCGTGTCCGAAAGAACCGTAGCACTCGTTGCTGTTGCGCCGCCGGCCGTTGTGGATCATCGCTGATGACGTGCACTTCGCCTGCGTCGACTGCGGCCCTTCGATTCCAGATGGCTTTCCGGGCTCTACCCAGCGCCAGACGATGTCCTGTCCGGGAACGTGCAAGAATCGTTCGATCTCGATGCCGTCAGGTTCCGCGGGGTGTCCCATCAGCCAGACATTATGCTTCTCGCACCAATCGTGCAGCGGACGGTAATAGGTTTCGAGCAGCCGGTCGCCGACGGCCTTTTCGTAGACGCCGCGATGCGCTTTCGCGGAGGGATCGCCGTCATCGAAGAGAGCCGCCAGATGCGGCGTAAAGTCATAGCCGGCGCACGCGCTTAGCCAATCATTAAGGCCGCTCGTCCACGGAACCATCTGGGCGCGCTCGTGACAGCGCCCGAGCAGATGCGGCTCATCCGTGAACATGCCGATGATCGTCGTCCCGAAATATTCTCGCAGTCTTTCATAATAGCGATCGTAGACCAGGCGGATGAAGCAGCGGACGGCGTCGGGGTTGAGCAAATCCGCCGCCGGAGGCGTGTCCTCCCGCTTTTCGTCCTCGGAAACATGCAGTCCTCGGATGACCGAATTGATCCGGCGGTCAACGAGTTTGACTTGCCGGCCGTCGGATAGGGTGGGACATGCGACGACGCGGCCGCCATCGGGCACGGTTGCGTCGGGCTCTTCGCAGACGAGGGCGCGGCAGCCATAGATGGGGTTTTCGGCGACTACCTGCCCTGACGAAGAGCCGGACGGGTACATTCCTTCATCGTACAGGACAACCTTCATGCCTCGCCGCGCTGCCTCGTGAACGGCAAACTCGACGTATCCGAGCATTGCCTCCGACATCCAGCCAATGCGTCGTGGAAGGCCGACGCGCGGATGGATCACGAAGCCGTAGACGCCATGCTCGTCGAAATCGCCGATCTGACGCGCGATCTCGGCTTCGTTCAGGTCATCGTTCCAAAACCAGAACGGAATCAGCGTGAACTCGCGCGGCGGGGAGAGAAACTCATCGACCATCCATTGCCGCGCGACGCGCGACGTTTGTCCGCCCCGGCCGTCCTTTGCCGGGTAGAGACCTTGCTTGAGTTGTCCATTGCCGCCTATCGTAACCATGAGATACTGCTCTTCTTTCAAATAAAGACCGTTGCATCCATTATAAATTGGCGCGGCATGCGTGTCAATTCACGATAGGAACCGATTTGTAGTACAATAGTGATATTCTATTGTGGATGGTATCCGTCATGACGGGGCAGGTCGAGGTTCGTCTCTCAAGACATACGTATAAGATCCAGAGCGGCTTTCCGGTCCAGGTTCACTGGCACTACGATCAAACGTGCAATCGTATACATGATCATGAATTCATGGAAATTGCATTGGTCGTCGAGGGCGCTGGAGTCCACTATTCGGCCTGCGGGAAGCAGAGAATCAGCCGGGGCGACGTCCTCGTGGTGCAGCCGCAAGCCTGGCACACGTATATGGACAGCGAAGGCCTCGTCATTCTTAATTGCATGTTCGGCTACGAACTGTTTCAACGAGACATTCCTGTCCTTGCGCGCGATCCCGCTGTGCAGCACATGATCGAGGTGCAGCCGGGCTACGAGCAAGAGCGCGGCATCTTGCCGCTTCATCTACCGGAAGAGAAGTTCGTATCCTGTATAGCGCTTGTGAATGAAATCGAGGAACTGCTAACGAGGGATATTCCCTGCGCGGAGGCGGAATGTCTCGCGTACCTGATGCACTTCATCGTGACGATAGCGAGAGGCCTTGGGCAGGATAATAGTGACGCGCATAATCGCGTCCGGGCGCTGCCTCGTCCTGTGTTCGACTGCCTGTGCTTGCTGGACGGCGCGCCGTTCGAGCCGTGGACGATCGAAGACCTGGCGGACCGGCTCCACTACAACCGTCACTATATCATGCGCGTCTTCAAGCAGGCTGTCGGCGTTTCCATCGGCGATTACCTGACTCGCCAGCGCGCGGAGCGGGCGGCGAAGCTTCTGCGTAACTCCGATCGTGGCGTCGCCGATATCGCGGCCGAAGTTGGCTGGCCCGACCAGACCTATTTCGCCCGGCGGTTTAAAGCCTATCATGGCATGACCGCGTCCGAATACCGCGTGCGACACAGTGGACGGACGCCAAATGAGCGGGCCGCGGAGCTTGCCGGGCGCTTGTAAACCCTGTGCGGTTTTTTTGAAACCATAGCAACCCCCTCGGGATTAGGGTATAATCGAGTTCCGGTGGGTGCAGTAAGGAATCATTATTATCAGCGCCCGCAAAGCGAGTATGCAACGCCTATGAATCGATACGGATTGACTCATCTCAAGGAACTCGAAGCCGAGTCCATCTACGTCTTGCGCGAGGTGGCCGCGCAGTTCGAGCGGCCGGCGCTGCTTTTTTCGGGCGGCAAGGATTCGATCGTCGTCAGCCAGCTTGCCCGTAAGGCATTTTTCCCCGCGCGAATTCCATTTCCGCTGATGCACGTCGACACCGGGCATAATTTCCCCGAAGCCCTTGCGTATCGCGACGAGTGGGTCGAAAAGATCGGCGCGCATCTGATTGTGGCGTTCGTGCAGGACTCGATCGATAGCGGGCGGGTGGTCGAGGAGAAGGGGTATAACGCGAGCCGCAACGCGCTGCAGACCGTCACGCTTCTTGATGCGATCGAGGAGCATAAGATCGACTGCGCGATCGGCGGGGCGCGTCGCGACGAAGAAAAGGCCCGCGCGAAGGAGCGATTCTTCTCGCACCGCGACGAGTTTGGCCAATGGGATCCCAAGAACCAGAGGCCCGAGCTCTGGAACCTGTTCAACGGCCGAAAGGCGATGGGCGAGCACTTCCGGGTATTTCCGATCAGCAACTGGACCGAGATGGATGTTTGGCAATATATCTACCAGGAGCAGATCCCGATCCCAGAGATCTATTTTACGCACCGCCGGAATATTATCGAACGCGACGGGGTCCTGTACGCCTATTCCGATTTCCTCAACTTGAGGCCGGCGGAGAAGCCGGTCGAAATGCAGGTGCGCTTTCGGACGGTTGGCGACATGACATGTACCGGTGCGGTCGAATCGCCCGCAAGCACCCTGGAAGACATCATCCAGGAAGTCGCGGCGTCGCGCGTTACCGAGCGAGGCACGCGCGCCGACGATAAGCGGTCCGAGGCGGCGATGGAAGACAGAAAGAAGCAGGGGTATTTCTGATGGGCGCAATCGACGTTGTCGAGCAAGATACTTTCAGCAGCGCGGGCTACTTGAACATGGAACTCCTACGCCTCTCGACGGCGGGGAGCGTCGACGATGGCAAGAGCACGCTGATCGGCCGCCTGCTATACGATACGAAGTCCATATTCGAGGACCAATACGCCGCAATCGAGGAATCCAGCCATAAGCGCGGCGAAGACTACGTGAACCTTGCACTTCTCACCGACGGCCTTCGCGCGGAGCGTGAGCAGGGCATCACGATCGATGTCGCGTATCGATATTTCGCGACGCCCAAGCGCAAGTTTATTATCGCGGATACCCCCGGTCACATTCAGTACACCCGCAACATGGTTACCGGGGCATCCACGGCCAACGCGGCGCTCATCCTGATCGATGCGCGCAAGGGCGTGATCGAGCAAACGTGCCGTCACGCCATCATCGCATCTGTCTTGCGTATTCCGCATCTGATCGTCTGCGTGAACAAAATGGATCTGGTCGACTGGGACCAGAAGGTTTTCGAGAAGATTAAGGCGGATTTCGAGGCGCTTGCAAGCAAACTGGAAGGCTTCGACCTGCATTTCATCCCGATGAGCGCGCTTCTCGGCGACAATGTGGTCGACGACTCCGAGAACATGCGCTGGTATCGAGGGTTGACGTTGCTTGGCTTGTTGGAGACCATCTATATCGCCAGCGATATTAACCGCACGGACTGCCGCTTCCCCGTGCAGTACGTAATTCGCCCGCAGTCGGCTGAATATCATGACTATCGCGGCTACGCAGGACGGATCGCGGGCGGCATCTTCCGCGTCGGCCAGCGCGTTAACGTCCTCCCCTCTGGCCTTGCGACGCGCATCAAATCGATCGATACGCTGGACGGCTCCCTGCAGCAGGCGTTTGCGCCGATGTCCGTCGTGATTACACTGGAAGACGAGATCGATATCAGTCGCGGCGATTTAATCGTCGGCGACGAAGACCTGCCGATCGTTTCGCAGGATATCGAACTTACGGTTTGCTGGCTGGGGGCGCGCCCGTTGCAACCCGGCGGAAAGTATGCCGTCCGCCACACGACGCGCGACACCCGTGCGATCGTGAAGCAGATCCGCTATAAGATCGACATCAGCACGATGGAAAAAATCGAAGACGACATCACTATCGCCGCCAATGATGTCGCGCGCATCAAGATTCGTACGACGACGCCTCTCGCGTTCGACAAATACAACCGCAATCGCACGATGGGCAGCCTGATCCTGATCGATGAGGCCACCAACGTCACCGTCGGCGCTGGCATGATCGTCAGCCCGACGCAACTCGTCACCGGCGACGTCAACGTCGCGGACGGGGGGACGATTTAGCGGACGGGAGAAAAGTGGTCGAGAGTGATTTAAGGAAGTGGGCGTTGCCGACCGTGGAACTCTCTCGGAGCGGTAAGCCAGTCGAAACGACAGGCGATTTTTCCTGTGCTGACGACGAGGCGAGCCTTGCTTGCTCTATCACGCTTATATCAGATGGACTGCACGCCCGCCCGAGGATCGACTGCCGCTCCTTGGACGGGCGTGTTTGTTATTCTCGCCGCTACTTCGCCGCCGCCGCATCTGGGCCGATTGGCGGGGCGCCCGTAAGGCTCAGCGTGCGGCCGTGATCCTTGACGACCAGTATGCCCGCCTGGTAGCGCTGTTGCCCGTCGTCAATGCCCTTTAGGTGAAGCCGCTGGCCGTTGGCGGGTGTCCAGATGCCGACGAGGATCGGGTACTCGCCGTCCGCAAGGACAACCGGAAAGTGGCAATACGTAGGCTTGCCCTTAACGATCTGCCCGGCCTGCCACGATTCCGGCGCGGTTTCGATCCCGGTGCCATACTGAAGCAGCAACTCCCCGCCGCGCGTGAAGTGGACGAACGTACCCGCGCCGGGAGGGAGCTTCTCGCGCACATCGAACGCGAAGACGATCGTATAGCTGCGCGCGCGGTTTTGGTGGAAGGAGACGATCGACGGCGTGACATCGTAGACGTGATCGGGAGCGGTGTCCGAGGCGACCGCACAGGCGGCCGCGATTACAAGCACGACGGCGGGCGCGAGCAGCCGGGCCAAACATCGCGCGGGCACGAATGATAGAAATGCTTTCATCGGCCTAATCCTCCATTTACGATCGTCACGCCATCCTTGAATCCGGCGCCCGATGCGGTCGGGGACGCTGTCACGAGGCGGCGCATGGCTGGCCCAGGCTGCTCGACGCGATTGTTCGCGAGCGTAATCCCGTCGCATTCGGTGAGCCAGAAGAGCGATGTTGGGTCGATCCCAAGCTTCGAACCGCGATCAAGATATTGAGGCATAGGCCTTACGAATGTATTGTCGCGTATGGTTACGTCTTTTACAGATGTGATCAACACATTCACCGCGTTGTTGCTCTCGAAGCGGTTGCCGGTGACGACAATATTCGAGTGCCCGCCCGGACGCGGCACGAAATGGTCCTGCTCGTACGCGGCAATTGTTAACGAGCCTGCTTGCGAGCTTCCCGGCGATGGATCGCCCCCAACTCCGCGAATCGTGTTGTTCTTGATGACCAGGTTGTGCGCATAGTCCGCCTCGGCCCACACATCGACCTCGGGGCAAACGATTATTCCGCCCTCCGTGTTGTCGATCGTGTTGCCCTCGATTACGCCGTCTCCTGCCTTAATCAGCATGGCGCGTGTCCGTGAATTACGGATCGTGCAGTTCTTGATATGGAATCCGTTCCCGCAGGCGTTGACATTGCCGATTGACCAGCCGAACTTTAACGGAACCGCATGATCCAGCGTGATCTCGCGCCAATAGGGTTCGTCCTGCAACATGTAGAACCGGCTGGCGACCAGGTGTGTATTCGTGACCGCATAGTCGTCGAGCACGTTTATGCTGACGACCTTCGCGCTCCCAACCACCGATCGGTCGTCGCCGAGGATGCGCAGTTCGTCGCCGGGATGGCACCAATCGGCCATTGGGGCATCCACGATCACTTTGTCACCGTGCGCTTCCATCACGAACGCATACCAGCCGTGAATCGGGATCCCATCGTCGCCCATGCCTTCCAGAAGACAGTTTTCCAGGGTGGGCCCCGTGCGAACGGAGTTGCTGTGGAAGGCGTCGGCGTTCGATGCCAGCAGCGGCTCTTCGTCGGCGCCGTCGGGTTTTGGCGGGTAGCTCAACGTATAATTGTAGTAGTTGCCGCCGTCGCCTCCGAATTCGGTGACGCAGAACCCAGCCCCGCCGAGGATCTTGACGCCCTCGATTCGCATGTGCGCGCAGTGGTTGAGGCTGATGTCCGTTGCGCCGGGGCCGCGCCAGGCGATGCGGTCGCCGACGATCAGCGGGACATTGTCGGCGAGGTGAAAGTGCAGCCGTACGAGGCCGTTGCTCATGTGCTCGGCCCATCCCGAGTACTGCATCGGGACTGAGAGCTTCGGCAACCTGCTCCCGGCGGCGTAGGTGTAGAGCATGCCGATTCCCTGGCAGTCCGGCGCATAACCGGCGTGCACGCGGATGTCGATATACCATCGCTTGGGGTCGATCGCCTCGACCGTCCCTTGCGAGCTCGGAACCGTTGTCCGCATCACCGTCGCGCCGCGAAGCGTGACATTGGCGCAATCGTGAAACTCGATCATGCCTTTGCCGGCGCTGCCGGCAAGGGTAACGCCGGTTGCGTCGATCGTAAAGTCGTGCATGCCGTCGAAACTCAGGTGGGCTCTGGCTTTCGCGTTTCCGTGGATTTCGTATTTGCCCGGCGGAAGGGTAATACTCTTTTGCCCAGCCGCGTACGCGGCATCTATCGCCTGCTGGACGGATGTTGGGTCGCCGGCGCTGACGACCGGCGCGCCGCGCGAGATCGCAACGGTCGCGAAGAGAAGAACGACGGCGCAAAAGCAGCCGGCCGATCGAGGTGTGATATGCATTTTGTGGGTGCCCTACCTTAGTATAATAGGATAAGCGATTTTTCGTGGCTTGTCAAGAACTGAATATTAGAGGGGTAGGGCCGTCGCACTTGGCGACGGGGGCCGAGCAATATGCCTTCGGAGGCTCACCCACTTCCCCTTCGAGAGCCTCATGGTCCCGAGCAATGCCTATGGGAGCGGCCCCCTTCCTCTCCTTCGACATGCTCAGGACTCCGAGCGAGGCCGAGGAGCCGAAACAGGAGGAGCTTCAGAAGATCGCGCCACAGCGTTTCGTGCTCGATCGCCGTTTGCGGCGTACCAAAAATGGCCTGCCCGGCCAGAGAGGGCATCCTAAATTCCCAACTGCGATCCCCCTGATTAGAAGGGGCCACTGTGAGATTCTCAATGGCGCTAGCTCGCCGGACGTCGGCGGGGGCGGCCAATCATATCCCTGCTCATCGCCTCAGATTCGCTGGGGGGGGCGCATCTGCTAATATCAAGGATGTCACCGATATTGGCGCGGTTTCCGGCCGTGAACCACCGTCCTGAGATGTCAAACCCAATCAATGGGGCTGCCGGATCACGAAAATACTGGTCGTCTGCCGATTAGGCCCGTTCACGGGCGTTTTCAACACAGACCGGCCCCTTCAGGACCGGACGCGCGCCGCTGCTAACAGTTATGGATGCGATTGGCCTGGGCTCGCATGACCGCCCGCCACGAATCCGGGCCGGTTATCGTGTATCATTGAGGGATATGCGCGCCGTCAGATTTGAATGTCCTGGCGGTTGCGTCCAATCTTCGGAGGATTTACAATGAGTAGTGACAAGACCGCAGGCCCGATTCGTCTCGGCCTGCTTGGCATCGGCCGCGCGGGGAACGGCATGCATTTTGGCGAACTCGCGGGGCAAGAAGACAAGTTCCGTTATGTTGCGTGCTGCGATTTGATCGAACAGCGTGTCGCCGACACTGTTGCGCGGTTTGAAGGTTGCCGGGGCTATGCCCGCTACGAGGACATGCTGGCCGATGAGAATGTCGAGATTGTCGACATTGCAACCCGCTCGTGCGATCACTTCGCACATGCGAAACTCGCGCTCGAAGCCGGCAAATCGGTGCTTATCGAGAAGCCGATGACGTGCACCTTCGACGAAGCAAAGAAGCTCGTTGCTATCGCCGAGACTGCCCCCGGCTCGCTCTACGTTCGCCACAATCGCCGTTTTGAGCCGGCGTTCCAGCACATCCGCGAGATCATCGCCTCCGGAATCCTTGGCGATGTTTACGAGATCAAGCTACGCCGCGTCGGGTATGGCCGCCGTGACGACTGGCAGACGATCAAGGAGTTCGGCGGCGGGCAGCTTCTTAACTGGGGACCTCACGTTATCGACCATGCGTTGCGCCTATTGGAGTCTCCGGTGAAGAGCATGTGGAGCAACTTGAGGCGAATCGCGGCGGTTGGCGACGCCGAAGATCACGTGCGCTTTATTGTGACCGGTGAGAACGGCCGCATTGTTGACGGCGGAATTAGCGGCGGCACGGCGATTGGCGAGCCCGAATACCTGATCTGGGGGACGAAGGGCTCTTTGAGCTGCACTGGCGATTCGATTACAATGCGCTATCTAGACCCGGCCCGGCCGCCCGCGCCGCGAGCCGCCAATCCGGAAACGCCCACCGTCGCCACGTTCGGCGGCGCGGACAACCTGCACTGGGTGAACGCTACGATTACCGCATCCCCGGCGACCGGATGCGATACTGGCTCCACGATCTGGGAGCAGCTTTACGAAGCCTTCCGCAACGGAAAGCCATTTCCGATCACGCTCGACGAGGCGGTCGGCGTCATGGAGATCGTTAGCGCAATCAAGCGAGGGACGGAGTTCGAGTAACAGCGCGGCGTTTTCATTGCCAGGCTTCGCATACGGAGCTGGCAGTGAAGGCGCGGACGGCCTCGTCGATCCGTCGAAGTAACGGTCTGTTGAGCTACGGACGGCCTGCGGCTAGCGGCGCGACCTCGCTCCAGCGCGTCGCGATGCCGTTTTGTTCGAGGGTCGTTTGGAACGCCGCCAGAAGAGATGCTGAGTTGCGGACGTCCGCTGGCAGAACGCCGTACTTGATGCAGAAGGCGGCGAGGTTTCCTGCGACTTCGCCGATGAGCCATTCGGTTGGATGTACGCGGGCGGATGCCGCCGCAAGACGGCTGGCTCCTAAATCGAGCGCGGCAGGGAGTACGTTTGCCGGACCTGAGACTGCAACGAACGCTCCCAACGGTATTTCGTAGGGTAATACCTTGGCCGGCGCCGGCGCTCCTTCGAGCGCCGGATGGATGTCGATAGGATACAAGGCCAGTCCCACCGAATCCGGGAAGTCTGCGCCGGTGACGCGATCGGGCGCCGTGGGATCGGCGATCATGTCGCGTTCCGTAAGCGGCGCGACCGCCGCGAGACGGCGGGATTCGCGTATGTAGGGCGACGGCGCAAAGCCATCCCCGTCGAGCTGACCGGCAGCGGGCTGGATCTCCGGATAGCCATTTCCCCCATCGTCACGCGGGCATTCGGTTTGCAGCCAATACAGGAATCCCTGTGCATATGCTTTTGCCCGCCTCAGGATGCGCACCTGTTCTTCCGGCGACTTCCCGATTACGTTTTCTTCGCCGAAATCGTTGCCCGACCAGTTAATCAGCGCGATGTCCTGGGAATAGTCGGGGTTTTGGTTGAAGCTCGATGCGGCAACCAGGCGGCGGTAGGTCCAAAAGGGCCCGGCGGCCTTTGGCGCCGTCGTGAACATCTTGTAGTACACCAGGCCGCGCTCGTCAGGATAATCGTAGCCCAGGCTATACTTTCCGAGCGACTTAAAGAACTCATACTCATCGGGCTTGGCGATGATGGATTGCTGCCCCGACGGGGTCCATCTTACGATGAAGCAGTAAGTAAAGCTCTGTACGAGATCCGGTTGCGCTTCTTCCGGCGCGTCCGGTTCGTTATATGTGCCCTGGGCCTCCTGCCCGACTACCCATGGACTGGCGGCGAGGTCCAAAAGATCCCCTGTCGGCGTCGCGTCCAGGACGTAGCGCGCGCCAATGCGGGTGATGCGCCCCGTGTCCAAATTCAAGAAATCCGCGTAGCTCACCTGGCCGTTGCCAGGGTATCGCTGAACGTCCAGCAGCGCGTTGCGCATAAGAATCTGCCGAATGCCCATGGTACCGATTAGCGGCGCGAGGCGGTCACGTATCGCTTGCTCCCAGATGCGCGGCTCGGCGGAGATCCTGCCGACCCAGCACATGCCGACATTCCGTTCGCGGCCGGGGACGATGCCAGGCATTTTGGCGTAGGCGTCCCGGACCTGTTGCCGAAGTTGGCGGTAGTGGAGGGCGCCGGGGCCCGGCTGCATCTCGATAAACTTGTTCTCATCCGGCGTACAAACGCCCTGTGCCGTGAGCTGACCTCCCAGGTGTGATGTCTGCTCGGTTAGGATCACGGACATGCCCGCCTCGGCCGCGGCTTCGGCTGCCGCGACTCCGCCGAGACCTCCGCCAACGACGAGCACCTGGCATGTCGGGACATCGTTGGGGAATCGAGGCGCGTTGACGACGCGAAGATTCTCAATATCGGCGACGCGACGGCCGGGAGCGCTGTAGGGCCGATTGGGCGGCGACAATGTTTGCGCGTCCAGAAGATCCGGGGACCAGGCGATCACGGCGATCAGAAGTATGAGGGATCTAGACCAAGCGGTTGGGAAACGAATACGCACCACGTCATTTTACACTAAAACGGGGCGTCACTCTCACGCTCAATGGCTGCAACATGACTCCGCCGCCGTGAATGGTATCCGGCACGTTCGACAACCTCAGCTCTCCTGTCCGCCATACCGGAGCGGGGTTCGGACGCGGTAGACGGCGACGGAAACCAGCCAGCCCACCAGAAAGACGCCTACGATGATGAAGCCAAGGTTATCGTTCAGCAGGTCGCCCAAGCGGCCTTTGAACGTCAGGTCGGTTCCCAGCATCTGAAGCAACTGCCGCGTGGCGACCGCAAACGCCACGCTAATCGACGTCAACACGATGACCACGTTATAGACGAGCTTGCGGCCGGGATTGAGGAACGCCCATCCGTATGCGCCAAGCATCAAGACGCCGTTGATCGAGTCGATCAGGCACATGCCCATTGTAAACAGAATGGGGAGCAGCATCAGGGCTCCCAACGTCAGTCCTGCCGCGCTCTGTTGGGCGGCGAGCGAAAGCAAGCCGACTTCTGTCGCGGTATCGAAGCCGAGCCCGAAAAGGAAACCCACGAAGTACATCTGCCAGCTGCTGCGGATCGTCCTGAATATCGGACGGAATATCCTTCCCATGAGGCCCAACTGGCCAAGCAGGTCGTCCGTCCTCCACGCTTCCTGGCCTGCCCGTTTGGTGCGCAGCGATTTCATAAGGGAGATGAAGACGGCGAGGTTGATCCCGCCGATCAGGTAAAGGAAGGCTGTCGAGATGCCCGTCCCGACCTTGTCGCCAAGAGCCTGCCAACCGGGAATATGGGCTCTTGCATAGCCAGCCGCGACAGCAGCCAGTGCGCAGAGAAGCAGGACGACGGTAGAGTGGCCCAGCGAGAAGTAGAATCCTACACCGACCGGCCGCTTGCCGTCCTGCATAAGCTTGCGCGTCGTGTTGTCAATTGCGCAGATGTGGTCGGCGTCGACCGCGTGCCGGAGCCCGAAGCCATAAGCCAGCCAGGCCAGCGCTAAGAAGTGTGCGTACGCAGCGCGCTCCGTCACCGCCGCAATCCATGCCGCCGCGTTCGCAAAGACAAGCACGCACAACATGACAACGATGCGATTGCGAACGCCAGGATCGCGATAAATCGAACCTTCACGCGATTGCATAACCAGAGTTTCCTAGAGACGAAGAGCACGTGCGATTGCCGCGACGGCGGCGCGATGGCTGGTCAGTTGGACGTCAACCGGTACCGATAGCTGTACATCGCTTATGCGCTGCAAAGCCAAAATACGTTAGCGCGGCAGTAGCGAGCTACGGCAAGGACATGCCGCGCCTGCATTCAAAAATGCTCGACGGCGGACGTGCAAACGAGTTTGCCGTGCTTGACGCCCGTCGTGCTGATTAAACGGTCGGATATCGCCCTTATCTGCTCTGCCGTTCCCCGCACGACGACGACTTCGAGGCAGTTGTGCTCGTCCATGTGGACGTGCGTCGTGCAGACGATGGCATCATGATGGGAGTGCTGAAGCGCGTTCAGGGTGTCGCTCAGACCGTGCTTATCGTGGCTGTATACGATCGTCACGGTTCCGATCAAGTTTCCTTCCGCGCGTTGCCACTGATCTTCGATGAGCGATTCGCGGATCAAGTCCCCAATCGCCTCCGATCGCGTCTTGTATCCCTTCGACCGGATCGCGCGGTCAAAGCACGCAATCAGCTCGCCTGGCAACGAGACGCCGAACCGGATCAGTTTCGCCAATTGTGCCACCATTTCAAATATGGTAGCACAATCTCAGGAACTTACTGTCCTCGCATCAGTGGATTAAACCGTCGTGCCCGTATTCCAGCGGTATGTGCATTTCGTCATTCGTGGCGGGCAATGCCTGTGCACAAAACAAAAATCCCGCTTTGGATCGGGGGCTAGCGTAGGGTGAGTAGAGCGAATAGGCTGTGCAATAGACTGGCGTAGTGCGAGAAAGATTCAGGACGGCTCGTGCCGCCGGGGCATTTTTTTGCTCGCGCCTCGTTCACGGCGGTGATTTACGATGCTTCGTCAACACGCGTACAGCCTATTGCCGCCATCGTCCGATAGCGGCACGCATCGCGAAGTCACGAAAGCGCTGCGCCGGCCCTTTCCCAAAAACGGCCACGGCGGCCGGGGAGCCGTCTTACAAAGCATTTCAATTAGGGCATTCGCTTAGTGAGAGAAGATAAGGATTAAGATGCCCTCTCTGGCCGGGCTGGCCAAGTTTCTCTAGCCGCCTAACACTCAGCCTGTTGGCAAGCCGCATGCGAAGCGGCCAAAGAACGTTTCTTAGTCCTGACCAATTTAGCGTATCCACTCGCGTAACGCACAGCAAGCGAAAGTCTGATCGACGTGTTTGCCCGGATAGGAGCGTCGCTCTTTTGCGTTCGGCGCATTGGCGGAAGGAGCGTCTGATCCGCGCCCGCCGTCCCGCGCATCGTTAGTGAATCGAGAACGTCGCCGCCGGTCCGCCGCCGCCGCAGGCTCCGGACTGCCCTGCCGCCGCCGCGGAATGCGCGACCCAGCTCGAGTCGCTGTAGTAGCCGGATGGGTAAGCGCCGCAGGTGTTCGAGATGTTGTCCAGCCCGGCGGATATGGCGGTGCACATCATGAACTTTGTATGCCCATCGGCAAGGGCGTAGTTTGCTCCGCCATTGTGACGTCCCGTCAAATGCGTGCCGAACAATTGGCTGCCGCGCTCAGCCATTGCTATTCCCGGCCAAACTCCTGTTGTGACGTTAGCGGTGCCGTTGGTGTTGAGTATGTCGGTGCCGTTGCTGGCCGGAGAACTGGCGTCGAAGCACCCCGTATAGCTGGTGTTTGTCGGATCGGCAGTGCAGCCGGTTACTTCGAACAGCAGCACCGTGTTGGTTGCGCTGCCGAGGGACGATGCCGGATAAGAGTGCGCGGCGGCTCCCGTACCGTTCATGCCAAAGTTTGCATTGTATGCGTATGACATCTCGGCCTGCTTGGCGCTCGGCACGCCAGACTCGCCGCATGTGTTGGTTGTCGCCGTGATACACGTTGAGGTTATCCACATGCATGCGCCGCCCGATCCGCTCGTCGCCGTCGACTGGAACGAGTCGCTCGGGCAAACGAATGCCCCCATCGATTTGACATAGGGGTAGATCTGCCCGGCCCATCCCATTCCATAATTGTAGGAGTCGCTTTGGTAAGGAATGCCCTTCGGATAGCACTCATCGTAGTCCTGGATATATTGAAGGGCGGCGAGCCCGAGCTGTTTCATGTTGCTGAGACACGCCGTTTGCCGCGCCTTCTCGCGGGCGGTTGCAAAGACGGGAAATAGAATTGCAGCAAGTATCGCAATGATCGCGATAACTACGAGAAGCTCAATCAAAGTGAACCCATTTCGGCTTTTCATCGATATACCTCGCAATTGATTGTTGTCTAGTCTTAATATGACACGGAGGTTTTCCCTATCATATCATGCCGTGCTGCCCCTGTCAAGTGCCGGCGGAAACTATGCGGGTACTATTCTTAATATGAGTTGCTGCGAACGCCGCCGCTGAGATGTCACTTTGCCTCAACCAGCTTATAGTGCTCGCGCACGGCTGCCCACGGGCGCGTACTCGTGATCGTGATCGAGTGGGATGTCTTCGACAGGTCGATCGGCGGCGTCTCCGCGAAGCCAAAATAGGCGTTGCCAAATGTAGACGTGCCGCGCTTAATCCACGTCAGAGGCTGTACGACGCCGTCGACGCGCACTGTGTATGCTTCATCGAAGTCAGTGCCCTCGGCGGACTGTCCGCTGTTGCGAAGCTCGAACTGAATGCGGTATGTGCCCGCGGCCGGCGCGAAGCCGTCCCAACGGACCTCGCCAGGCTCAGGCAGCCACACCGCGAAAGAATGCAGATACTTCGTCTTGGCCCCGGCGAGCGTTTCGTGCATGGCTGTGCGCTGAACGGGAAGTCGTGGATGCGTAAAGCGCGAGCGCGCATCTCTATCGATCGTTTCGATCGTGAATCGTGCGTGCAGGCCGCGTTGGTTGGCGGTGGGCAGCAACGAATTGTCCGCCTGCCATTGGGTTCCGAGGCCAAACGCTCTGACGCGCGGACTCAAGTCCGCATCCGTCGCATAAAACCGTGTCTCAAGGCGATACGGCTCCGAGTTGACCTCATCGGTGCAGTCGGTCAATACGACGTTTTCGGCATCCGTCGCGATGTCAGTCAATGCAATTCCGCTGCCGTCGCGTCCAACGAAGGCCAATCCCGGCTCGTCCGGGTGCAGAGGCTCGGTGATCGACTGCCACAAGCGGCCATCAGGAGCGACGCCATTGTACAGCCGTCCCCAGCCCGCCGATCCCCAGGCGATCTTTCGGTTCCACCGGTAATTGCTTTCCGCCGGGAATGGAAAGTGGCGTTGCAGAGCACGGTCGTTTAGGATAGCGGTGCGGCCCGAGACGAGCCATCGGTCCGCGCCATGTGCGACCAATCGGAGCGCAGGCGCTCCCTCGGCGAAATCGGCCTGTACCGTTGCGCCTCGACTGGTCCGATTCACGACGATCTTGCCATATGGCAAGACAATCGTTGTCCGCGCACCGTCGACTGTTTTGGTGACCGGATCGTTTCCGATCGATAATTCAAGGGATATTTCGCCCTTATTCCAGACGAGGCTGGACGCAGGAGCAAGTCTAGCAGCCGCGTAAGTTTCTCCTGCAAACCGTTCCACTGGCGCAGGAGTGATCGACTTCGTCCCGCCAATGCGCATCAGGGCGGTCTCGTACGGCGCGAGCGTCCAGATGAAACCGCCATCACTGATGGACGCGGATCGTCCCGAGACGCCATCGACAACCGGAGTGCCGGTTTCGATGTGCAGGGCTTGTGACAGAGAGACCTTGCCGGAAACGGTCGCGCCTGAAAGGTTCACTAATGCCAGGGCGCGCGAGCCGTTCAACGTGCTGACGACCGTGAAGACCTGCGGGGCAAATGTCGCCGCATAGTAGTCCGGTTCACCGGCTCCTAATTCATGCAACTGCCGCCGAGCCCAAAGCATGGGACGAATCGCGTCATAGTCGCCTATCTCCTGCTCCTGATAGATCATCGGAACGCCGGGCGTCGCCAGACAGAGGCCGAGGAAGGCGCGCGACAGGCCAGCGCCAAATCGCTGCTGGACGCGTCCGTTGGCGATCACTGTGTCGTGGTTGTTCAGGGTGCGCAGCGTCATTGCGCCTTCAGGCAGCGAGCCGCGTTGGCGTTCGAGCATCTCCCGCAAGCGGTCGACGATTTTCGGCGCATCGGTCAGGTCGGCGGGGAGCTCGTGCTCGAAAAATCCCGTGAACTCACCGCCATAGCCCAGCGGCGTCAGGCGAAAATATTCGGGAAGGTCAGGCGACTCGGGCAGCAAAATCGGCACGTCTCCCGTGTCCAAGGCGCCGCCCTCAATAATTCCGTCACGCGCCGCTTTCATAATTCCGAGCGGCCCGCCGATTGACGACAGCGATGCGTGGTTCGTTAGAGGGGATGTCCAATTCGGATGCCCCACGCAGCTGTCAATGCGGACTCCCTCAAAGCCGAAGTCGCGCGCGATCCGCCGGCATGAGTCGTGCATGACGGCCTGCCATGGCGGCGAAGCATAATCCATCGGATGTAGACCCTCAATCGGCTTGCGTTGACCATTGCGCCCCGCGTACCACCACTCATCTAGCTCGGGGCTGGTGGGGAAGGCGCTGGCCCATGGGACGATTTCCGCGATATTATGTATCCCGAGGGTTCGCGCCTTGTCAGTTAATCGCTTTAGGGCCTCAGATCCTCCCAGAACAGTATCGATCTTCGTATAGTCTAGCGGCACGTAGGGATTCCAGCCGCCGGTAGCGCCGTCGGGAGGCGTTTTAAATGCGAACACGAAGTTATGCCAGATCGCATTTATTCCGAGATCGTGAAGATAATCGAGATGATGAGCCAGCGCGTCGAAGCCTCCCACGTCGCTGTAGCGCGACTCGATATGTCCGCCAGCGTTTGCTTCGTAGAGAATTGCGGTCGCCAGCCAATTGGGGGTTGGGACGGGGACGTGGATTCCGGCAGCGCTATACCAGCGCTGCGCCTCCATTCTAAAGTCTGTCGAGTCGCCGGAGCGAATCCAGATCCCCATCGATCCGATCTTCGCGCTTTGGCCTGGATTGAGCCTCCATTCGGCATCAACGTTAGCCGCAATTATGCCGTGCGACGTGTCCAGCGAGTATGCATCTTCCATGGACGTGTACGCAACATGCAGTGTTTGTCCGGCGTCAGCCTCGGCCATCCACAGAGGCGACGGGTTCCAAACGCTTCCGCCCGGTTTGAGCGCAGGCGCGATCCGCATGATGGCGCCCGTCAGATCCTGGCGGGCGTCGCTTGTGTTGGTGTAGGTGAGCGAGCGCAGCCAAGCTCCAGAGCCCATCGCTCCAAACGGCGCGTACCGCTCGATGAGCGTTCCTTTGCGCAGCGTGTAAGTCGCTTCAATCACGCCGCCGTCCAACGCGGCGACAACCGGAACGATGTGTCCGGCGACTGCCGATCGATCGTCCACCGTTACATCCACTGCGGCCCCGGCGGCGGACATCGTGGTTTCTCCGCTTGCGCAGGCGATGATTGGCCAGCCGTCGCGAAGGCCGAGGGCGGGATCCGCCCCGGCTGGCTGGCAGGGCGATAGCAGGGCGAACAGGACGCAAGTAACGAGTAGCGGCCGTTGACGGGAGAACATGGAGGTCACCTGTGAATATCTTATGATAAGAGTTAATGATCTTATCATGAATCCCTCGGCCTGTCAATCGTTAATGGGGGCGATACCCTTCCAATATCCTCGAGGCTCTCTGATCTTCGATGTTCTCTTGACACCTGGTTAATGATGTGTTATAGTAGGTACATACAGCGCTATATGTATTAGATGAGTGGGCTATACAGCGTTTGATTAGATGCCATGATTACACTTGACGATGTTGCTAAGCAGGCTGGGGTCTCAACGTCGACGGTCTCGATTGTCGTGAACAATCGACATGTCCGCGGCGTGAGCGTGTCGCCGGCAACAAGGGAGCGAGTTCTCCACGTTGCGCGCGAAATGGGCTATACGCCGAACAGTCTGGCCCGGGCGGTCGCAACCGGCAAGAACCGTGTCCTGGGATTTATTAAGGACGATCTGGCTGCTGAACTCGCGATGCGCATCATGGTCGGCGCGCAGCAGGAGTGCGAGATCGCTGACTATCTTATCAAACCGTTTCAACTCTCACATCCGGCGATCGCAAGCGATCTTGTGAGGAAATGCCTCGGACAACGCGTCGCCGGAATTATCGTCGTCAATCTGCCGGACGATGCGCTGGCTATCGTCCTCCACGAGGCGAAAACGGCGGAAGTTCCCGTCGTAATGGTGGACAGTCCGTCTCCGAATGCATCGTGCATCCAAATTACTTCCGACGCGGAGCAAGGGGTTCGCCTCATGTGCGGCCACCTCGTTGAGCAAGGACATAAGCGTATCGCCTTCATCGGCGGTCCGGCGGACTCCGTCGTTTCGCAGGAGCGCAAAAGGATTTTTCGCGACGCGTGCCTTGAGTATGGATTAGATATTAGGGAAGATATGATTGTCGATACGTCCTGGGGAGAGACCGATATTGTGAAAGCAGCTGTTGCGCCGCTCCTGGCTCGCCCGGTGGAGCACCGGCCGACAGCCCTGTTTTGCGCTGGAGACGCGATCGCCATGATGAGCGTTAAGACTGCGCGCCGCTGTGGTCTTCGCGTTCCCAAGGATGTCAGTGTCACCGGCTATTCGAACGCGTCGTATGCCTATCTTTGCGATCCGGCGCTCACGACTGTTGCGCAGGATTTTGTTGAAATGGGACGCATCGCCGTGCGGCATGTACTGGCGTTGGCGGCAGACAAGGACTGCGCCGCGAAGAGCGCCATTGTCAAGGTGCCGACATCGCTCGTTGTACGGGAATCGACTTGGGGACCAGACTGGGTATAGACGGCCAACCACCGCCCCAAGCAAGACCTACCGTCGGCCTGAGGATTGGAGAAACCAATATGAAGCGATCAATAGCCTTTACTTTAATAGAGTTGCTAGTTGTTATAGTTATTATTGCAATATTAGCAGCAATTTTATTTCCCGTGTTTGCGACGGCCCGTGAGAAGGCGCGTCAGACGCAGTGCGCTTCTAACGAAAAGCAGCTTGGGCTTGCCTTTTTGCAGTATACGCAGGACTTTGATGAGAATTATCCGCCAGCGTTTATTCAGATGAGCGTTAGTCCATGGACTGTTCAGGAAGTCTGGGATCAGGTGGTCTTCCCGTACACGAAGAGCAAGAACGTTCTTACGTGCCCCGACGACACGGTTGCGCGACAGTCATGGATGACGACGGGACCGCGAACATACGCGCTTCCGGCTTCACAGTACAACACCGATTGTATCTATTTTGGATGTGAGGTGAATGCCGCGGGCTTACTCGTCGGGGCGACGCCGAACCAGAGCCAGATCGCTTCGCCGTCTCAGCTTATCATGTTGGCGGAGGCGCCGAACGTGAACAATATTATCAATTACGCCACGTCCAGCGTGTTCGTCTGCTCCCCCTCCTACAGCTCCTCGTGCAACTGGGGCCCGATCGCGGGCCAATCGGGCGAGCCGAATGGGGCTGCCAACCCGCTTCATAATGGTGGATGGAACTACATATTTTCGGACGGACATGTCAAATATCTGCAGCCATCGCAGACCGTTGGGGCCGGGATCGGCGGCGCGGGCAAAGGATTGCGGGCTGATGGCGTGACGCAGTATACATGTTCTCTGACAACGCCCTGCGGCTACTGGACCAGAGCGGATGGTGACTAATCCGATGCGTGATGATAGATTACCAGCGATGAACAAGATTCCTTTAACCAGGGAAGGCATTCTGCTAAGGATCGTCCTGATTGTACAGACCGCCCTGGCGCTCTCGATTTTGCCGGTCCCGATGGCGGCGTGCGTTGCCGGCGCGGCCGTTACCGATCCAGCGCCAATGACCGCAACGCAGCCATATGTGTGGAAAAACGTACGCATGGAGGGCATGGGGTTCGTCACGGGCGTCGTGGTTCATCCCAAACAACCCGGACTTGTCTACATAAGAACCGATGTCGGCGGCTGCTACCGTTGGAACGCCCAAACGCGATCATGGATACCTCTGATGGACGGTTTTGATCTGGAGCACTGGCCGGGCGGTCTCGAAAGTATCGCGATCGATCCGCAAAACCCAAATACCGTATACGCGGCCGGGACGTTCTGCAAAACCGCCGATATTTACCGGTCTGGCGATCGTGGAACGACGTGGGCGCCCTTAGGATTGCGAACCAGCACCGGCAAAGCAGTTGTCATGGCCGCCAATGGCGAGTACCGCGGAGCCGGTGAACGCCTCGCTGTGAGCCCGTCTAATAGCGCGAGCATCTTCTTTGGCTCCCGCTCGGACGGTCTGTTTCACTCCGCTGATGCCGGCAAGACGTGGTCGCATATAGACAGCCTGCCGAACTCCGGCACGGCGAAATTTGGGGTGACGTTCGTCCAGTTTAGCGTCGACGGCAAGCTCGCGTATGCTGGCGTGGCGGGCGCTGGGGTCTACCGGAGCGCGGACGATGGCGGATCGTGGAGTCTGCTTGCTGCCGCGCCGTCGGCGGATGCGTTTCCCTGCCGCGCCGCGGTCGCGTCAAATGGTGACGTCTATGTCACGTTTGCCAGCGTAAATGGCAATGCTGGCGGGCTGTACAAGATCGGCGCGCCGGGGGTGGTCACGGATGTGACGCCGGAAGGCAAGCACCGGGGATATGTCGGAGTCACGGTGGATCCGCATGATCCAACAAGGGTTGCGACGTTCTGCGGCTCCTTCAGCGTGCAAACGCTCTTTGTCTCGCGTGACGGTGCGGCAACGTGGGCGCATTCCCACTTCAAATACACGGTTCCTGGTTGGTGGGCTCGATACGAGCTGGCCGCCGATGGCGCGTTCGGCTACTCGTCAGCCCTCGTGCTCGATCCCACGCAGCCCGGATCTGCCTGGGCCGCCGACGGTTTCGGGGCGTTTCACACCGCCGATCTGTTTGCCGAAAACCCAGTATGGACTGCCGAGATGAACAATCTGGAGGAACTCGTCGTGCTTGCGCTGACCAGCCCTTCCACGGGAGCGCCTTTGATTAGCGGTACCGCGGATATGCACGGTTTCCGGCATGCGGACCTCGACGCGGTTCCGGACAAGACCCTTGCCAACAACGTTTTCGGCGACACGGAAAGCCTCGATTTTTGCGAGGCGCATCCGAACGTCATCGTACGAGCCGGCGGCGGGGAGAACGATGGCAAGGCGAGCAACGGCTATTCGACGGATGGCGGCGCAACCTGGAGGTCATTCGCCAACTTTCCAAGCCACTACAACAACGGCAAGGTGGCAATCTCGGCGACTGACCCGAATCTGATCATATGGGCGCCCGAATCGAATCACTGGGATCGGAACGACCCGCTCAATACGGTTTATCCCGTCCGCTCCGTCGATGGCGGCCAAACGTGGCAACCGGTCGAGGGCGCTCAACGCAACCAGGGTGTACTCGGAATGTGGTTCGGAAGCACTCCGCTCGCGGCCGACCGGGTCGACGGGAACCTGTTCTACTTCTACGAGATGGGCGATAACGTCAACGGGAAATGGCATGGCCCGCAAATGCGGCGTAGCATGGATGGCGGCGCACACTGGCAGGTGACATGCACTTCGTTGCCGCAATGGTATGAGGTGTCCGTGAAAACCGTCCCAGGGTTTCGTGGGGACGTGTGGCTCTCGTGCGCGAACGGGCGGCCGTTGGTTCGCTCAGTCGATGCAGGCGTAACGTTCAATCCGGTGCCGCGTCTGGACAAGGTTTGGCAATTCGCCTTTGGCAAGAACAAGCCTGGCGTGTCTTACCCGTCCGTCTATGTTCTGGCCGTTATAGACGGCCAGGAGGGCCTCTTCCGGTCTGACGACCTGCTGGGTTTTCCACCTTCCGGCAGCGCCAGCGCTCACTGGGTCCGCGTGAACGGCGAAGAGGGGTTCGGCGGCGCGACGTGCATGGTGGGCGACCGGCAGGTTTACGGCCGTGTCTATGTCGGCGCCGGAGGGCGTGGAATCCTCTACGGGACCATCGACCCTAAGACAACACTCATTACCGCGCGTCCGTAGGGTGGATACAGGCTCAACGCGCTCGCGATCGTCGAGCACTATCTACAGCCATGCGTCCGCATAGTCGAGCCACGCGCTCCAGTCTTCGGTCGTCATGGCGTGGCGGCCTGGGCGGATGAAATGCCCGAGGCGTGTTTTGAGCAGGACGCCGGTTTCCGGCATCTCGTGTACATCGATTCCCTCGCCTGAGACGAGGCGGTAGACGGGATCGGCGGCGTTCAGCATGGCGAATGAGCCCGCTGGGTTTGCCCACAAATCCTCCGTCGCGCTCGAGACGAGCACCGGGCGCGGCGCGCAGAGGGCGATGAGAGCGTGCTGATCGAAGGGCAGCTTGTCCGGACTTGCGTTATATTGCTTGAAGTTCGCGCAAAACCAGTGGGGAAACGCCGTGTTGATTTGCTGAACGGTTTCCCTCTGAGACCACTCGTTTCCCAGATCGCGGGACGGTCCCGCGCCGCCGCAACCGGATTGACTGGAGATCACGAGAGCGGCGCGTGGATCCATTGCTCCCGCGAGCAGGGCCGTTTTGCCGTTGCGTGAATGACCGGCGAGAGCGATTCTCTTCGCGTCTACCGCACCGTCGTTCGACAGAAAATCGATCGCGCGGGATAGGCTCCATGCCCAGCAGGCGATCGTTGCCGGAGCATCGCCGCCGTCGGGCTCCACGCCTGGCGGCAAGAAGCCGGCCAATCGTTGCGCGGCCGTATATTTATCGTCCGGGACCGCGTCTCCATTGAAAAACGTCGCCAACGCGTAACCCCGCGCGATGATCGCCGCCGCTGGCCACGTGCCGGTCTCCGTGCCACGTTCAGCCTCAACGTCCGCGCCTGAGACGCGTTTCGCCAGCTGAGGCCGGATCGCGGCATCGGGAAGAATGCGGTGATTGCCGCCGAAGTTCAGCCCGAGAAAGCAGCCAGCCGGGGTTGTCGCCGCGTTCGGCGTGATCAAGAGCAACTCAATGTGGGCATCGGGACTTGTCGTGTCGATGTCGATTTCGCGCAGCGTCCCGCAGCCGTCGAGCGCGTTCCGATCGGTGCGTACGACGGTGGCGCGCAATTGTCCCGGCGCGGATGGTATCTGCCCGTATTCCTCTCGCTGAATAAGCGCCGACAGGGCAGGGCGGCAGACTTCGTTCCACTGCGTTGACGTTAATGCGCGGCCGCCGCCGGGCAGAGCCAACGGATCGGGCAGGTTCAAGGACATGGATTCACCATCAGGCCTCTCGTTGAGTGCGCTTATGCTACTCCTTAGGCCAATTCGCGACGTACTCGCTGTTCTCCTCGAACATTTCATCGACCATCTCTGAAATCTTCGGCAGCGTGAGGACGGCCGCAGTCATCGGATCGGCCTGGATAGCCTGACGGATCAATCGGCGGTTCTTCGTGAGCGTGCCGGTAACCGCCATCTCGTGGACGGCAATGTGCGGGGCCATGACCGCCGCAAGCTGCGGCGGAATCGCGCCGACCCGTCCCGGAGTGATGCCGGCCTTGCGTGCCACGCAAGGAACCTCGACGATTGCCTGCGGCGGAAGGTTGCTGATCAGTCCGCCGTTAGGCACGTTGCCGTAAAACTCGTTGACCGATCCCGTTTCCAGCGAGTGGATGATCCACGAGCCGTACTCTAGGCTGCGCTTGTAATTGATCGGGCGCGTGCCGGCGATCTGCTCTTCGATCTCGATCGTACGATCCTGGAAGTTTTTGGAGTCGACATTAAAGCCGAAGAATGTGGGCGCTCCGTATTGCGCCGGCGAGTCCTTCGATTTGCAAAACCAGGGATAGTATTCGAATTGGTGAATCGGGCCTTCGGCGGGATAGTGGTCGAGGTATGCCAGGAGTTCCAGCGGCGCTCGCAACATCGGGTTTTCGGCGATCTTTTTGTCAGAGATGGCCTTCAACATCGGATACATATCTTTGCCGTTGTGTTCGAGGCGCAGGTAGAAGTTGATATGGTTGATCCCGCCGGCCGTGTAGGTAATTTCGTTATGCGGGATGCCCAACCAATCGCCGAGGCCTTTGTAGGCGGCCTGAATACTGTGGCATAGGCCGATGACTTTGCTCCAGCCGCAATCGCGGAACGTCCAGCAGTTCATCGCCATCGGGTTTGCGTAGTTGAGCACCCAGGCGTTTGGCGCGACCGCCTGCAGATCCTCGACGATGCCCCGCAACACGGGGGCTGTACGCACGGTGCGGAAGACGCCGCCCGGCCCAATGGTATCGCTGACTGTCTGGTAAACGCCGTACTTGGCCGGTATGGCGACATCGCTGTGATAATGCTTCAGGCCTCCGACCATGATCGTGACGATCACATAGTCGGCGCCTTCGAGCGCCCGGCGGCGATCCGTGGTCGAATCCGTCGTCGCGCGAATGCCAAGGTCGGCCGTCATCTTGCGTACCAATCGCTCGGAGCGGGTCGCGCGCTCCGCATCAACGTCCATGATCGTCATGTGGATGTCCTGAAGCTCGGGAAAGCTAAACAGATCGACCGACACTTCGCGGACGAACTTCGCGCTGCCGCCGCCAATGAATACGATTTTGCTCACGGAGAATTCCCCCTTGCCGTCCTCTTTCGGGACGATGCAATTGATCATCGAAAATGTGTAGAGGTATGAGGTCCTACCAGTGTATTATATCCTGATCCGTCGTTTTGCACGATGCATTGGCGAGGCTTTTAGAGGGGAATCGCGTTTGGCGGTTAATTTCGCGTAACCCGCGTCAGAGATGCCGGAGCGGCATGCCCCGCGGCATTCTATCGCCGACGCGCTGTTAGGCCCGGTTCATAATTTCGCTTTACTTGGCGAGTGCGCGCTATTCGTAGGCCGACGTCGTGCCGATCGTCGTATCGTCAGGGTTATAAATCAGCGTGTTCGAAGGCGGATACTGGTTCGTATATCCCCACGGGTTTGAGCACGCGTTCGCGGCCATTTGGAAGGTATATGGATTCGCCGATGTCGTGACGCTCGGATACCACTTGACGTGTCCGTCGGCCATTGCATAGTTGCACCCGCCGGAATGGCGGACGGCCGCGACGGCTCCGTCACAGACATTGTTTCCGGTTCCGGCGCCGCCGGGCACATCCCGTGCGAGTTCGCTGCCGCCGAGGACCGAAGCGTTCGGATTCGGCATGGCGAATGTTAAAGCGGTACCGGTTGGGATGGACAATCCAGCGGTTGTCGTGTTGGCGCCTCCAAGGGCATCCGCGAACGCCACGGTGGATGCGGGATATTGCAGGGTGGTTATCGGTCTCGGCGGAAGGGCGCCCGTGCCGTTATTGTATATCATCCCGAGCAACCAGTTGTACGTATAGTCGAGCGCGCTTCCGCCAATGCTCTGGCTAGGACATGTAAATACCTGGTTGCTTTTGATGTAGGGGTAAACGCAGGCGCACCAGTTGAAGTTGCTCGGAGATCCGCTGGACGGGCCGACCCGAAGGGGAACCAGCATTTCGTCGTAGTCCTGGGAGTACTGTACGGCGGCGAGCCCAATCTGCTTCAGGTTGCTCGCACACGACGACTGCCGGGCCTTCTCGCGAGCGGTCGCGAAAACGGGAAACAGAATTGCCGCGAGAATCGCGATAATGGCGATAACAACTAGTAATTCGATAAGAGTGAATGCTCGCTTTTTGGAATGCGTCTGTTTCATTATACGCTCCTCCTATCGTCGATAACCGGCTCGATTACCTACTTTAGCTTGAATTATAGTAACATTTGTTTTACGTATTGTCAAGGCGAACGCGAACGCGTCAAGGCGGCACTTTCTCGGGCAGACCTTTCTCGCATGGCGAACGCCTTTGGAATGAGGCTATGTGAAGACTATATTGCTACTGTGACAAAGGTGCGGTGTCACCGCGTACAATTTATCTGCGGCTGCAACAATCCCCCCAGGCATTATTGTTGCGCCGATCTTTCGCGAAGCGCGTTGCTAGCTACTTGGAAATCCTCATGGGAGCAAAGATTGGACAGGCCGGTTTGCGTTGGCGGCGCAGTCAGGCTCGAAGCTTAATTGCGTGGAGCTGCTAGATTTCTTGACCTTGTGGAACCGGTCATTTTCGTGGTGTAGTATTCTATGTCTTGTTTGGAATTAAGACATATGACGTGACATTCATTAAGACTGACTTAAAATTGTCTTGACATAGGTGTACATCAGTGATATACTCATGAAGTGAACACTATTGAAGAAATTGCAATGAGGGCTGGCGTTTCCACCGCAACCGTATCAAGGACTTTTCATTCGCCAGCAAAGATTAATCGGGAGACGGCGACCAGGATTCTCCAGATCGCGGACCAGCTAAAGTACTCGCCGCGGCCAGGGCGATCAAAACGCAAACTTACTGGTGGTCACATTGCTATGGAATCGGTCAATGCGGGTGATATTGGGTTCTTATTCTTCTCCGAAAATCCGAAACAGCTTTATGCTAGCGATTCATTTTACGGATTAGTGTTGCATGGTGTGCAAGTGCAGGCGAAGGTGCTTGGGCTAACTGTGGAAGTCGATATTGCCGACCGATACGAGGTGCCTACGTCTCTTCCGGCGATGATCGAGCAGCGTTCGGTTAAGGGCCTGCTTTTGGTTGGGTCTGCACCATCTCAGATCCTTACCTTTTTCTCTTCGGCTGCCCCGAATATCGTTTATGTGGATCGCCTTGATCCGAGCGGAGAACGGGATGCAATACTGTCCGACGGAATTGGTGGGGCTCTCACTGTTATGAGGCATCTCGGCGATCTTGGACACCGCAAGATAGCGTTTGTCTGCCCTGCTTCAGAGGCAGAAACGTTTAATGAGCGCTATCAGGGCTTCCAGCTCTACTGCAACGACAAAGACATCCCGCTTGATCCCAGGATGGTCGTAATCGAGGAGGGATACAATAACCTGCGGTCTCGTGTCGAGGCTCTCGTAACCTCGCCTTACGCCCCAACTGCGATATTTGCAGCAAACGATCTCACAGCGGCGATGGTGTTGCATGCTTGTCATGCGCGTTCCATAAGCGTGCCGGGGCAGGTGAGCGTCGTAGGATTCGACGATATGGATCTGGCCAAGCACGTCTGGCCACCTTTGACGACTCTGCACGTTGACATCGAAGGAATCGGACAGCAAGCCGCGCTCAGGTTGTACGAACGGATGACTTTCCTATCGCCTAGCGCTTCCCGTCTGGCGCCTGCTACGATTCGAGTACATGGTAGCTTGGTTGTAAGGGAATCTACCGCCCCGCCTTCAAGCGTAGCCTAGCTAAACTGACTGAGTGGGTATTTTGAAATGAGGATAATATGAAAAAATATGGTTTCACTCTTATAGAATTATTAGTCGTTATTGCCATTATTGCTATTCTTGCTGCGATTCTTTTCCCTGTATTCGCCAAAGCTCGGGAAAAATCGCGGCAAGCGGCTTGCTTGAGCAACGAGAAGCAACTTGGGCTAGCCGTCGCGCAGTATCTCCAAGATTACGACGGGGTCTTCCCAATGCGATACTACCCAAACAGCAATCCGCTGGTCGATTGGCAAATGGTAATCCTGCCCTATGTCAAGAGCGTAGGCGTATTTAGTTGTCCCGATAACCTTAGCACCGGCGCAGGAGTGGCTTATACGTCCCCGGCAATGCCAATCTCATATGCTCCCAATTGTGTCGATAACCCACTTGGCGTCGATCAGATCGGCCTATTTGGAGACACGTTGACCAGCAATTCTGCAAATGAATCACAAATAGCCATCCCTGCGAGCGTAGTCGAGTTGTGTGAAATCAACTGGAATAATTCGGATTTTGTCGTCAACAACAATTGGTATGTCACGTGCGGCGGCACATTGACGAACTGCACCGTCGCCGGCAATCGCTCCGCGCCAGCGCTTTTCGCAGGGCACACGGGTTTGAGCAATATTCTCTACGCCGATGCACACGTTAAGGCGACAAACCTGATGAATACCCTATCTAGCACGGAGGGAGGGGGCGGGCAGGTAGACGCATGGACCCGGGACGGAAGCAACCTGCCATCGGGGCTAAGTTACGCTCAGGCTATTTTATCCGGCGCCACCGCTTACTATGCCGGCAAATAAAACGCCGGAAGGTCGAACGATGCGCTCCATAGACCACTGCGAGCCGCTCATTTTCTAGAAGGAATGGTTTAATGAAGATAACGTTGATATCAATTTTACTGCTGGCGGCTTTGAGTTTCCCGGCGGCAGCCGATCTCGCCCCCATTCATGTCGAAGGACAGAACCTGGTCGCAAGTGGACATCCGGTTCGACTTCGAGGCATCAACTGGGCTTGGTGGCATCTGAAAGGAACGCAATATAACGAGGACGATATGCGTCATGTCTCCAAGTGGGGCTGCAATGTCATCAGGCTCGCGTTTACGTACAGCGACCTCGAGCGCACCGATCATCCTGGCGTTTGGCGTCACGACGGTTTTCGAGATATCGACAACGTGCTGCAGTGGGCAAAGAATAATGGCGTCTATGTTATCTTAGACATGCACGTAGTGCGTGGAGGTCAGGCCAGGCAACCATACAATGACGGAGGAAAAAACCTGTTCTGGCAAAGCCAGGATGATCAGGATTCGTTTGTCGCGTTGTGGTGCGAAATTGCTCGGCGATACCGCAATCGGCCGGAAGTGGCAGCCTATGAATTGATGAACGAACCGGACACTGAAGGCCATTTTGATCGTTTGATTTCTATTTATAAAAGAACGATTGATGCCATTCGCACTGTCGATTCGCGAAAAGTTATTGTCGTCGACGGTGACCAGATGTCAGGGCCGAAAACCCTTGTCGATGGTATCAAGCTGGTAGACGACAACATACTTTACACATTCCATTGCTACATTGGATGTTCCAATACATGCTGGTGGATTAAGAATGCGAAAGATGGAAAGAAACTAAGCGGAACGCAAGACTGGCAGTATGTCGATGAAGAATGCACGGTGCCGGAAAATGCACTGCAGACAAGTGTTATGCTACGTTCGAGCGCCAACTCCGGCACTGCCTGGTTCGACGACGTGCGCGTCGAGGATGAGAATGGCAAGTTGCTTCAATCAGGGAGTTTTGATAATGGACCAAATGGATTCCAGGCTGAGCGAGATCCGGTTTCGTCAATGGCGTTCGATCCCAGGCTTGGACATGTAGCGCCAGGCAGTTTGAGTGTCCACGGAACAGCTGATTACAATGGCTGGCTGGGACCGCGATTCTTGGTAGAGCCCGGTCAAAAACTACATATCTCCGCGTGGGTCAAGACCAAGGAAGCTTCTGGCGAAACGTACATCACTGCTGCATTCTTCGGTCCATCCGATGGAATCGTGGGGACGCCGGACAACAGGGCCAGGCTGCGTTCTCAAATGGCGGATGCGGTAGCTTTTAGCCGTAAGTACGGTGTCCCCGTATGGGCAGGAGAGTTTGGCGCGACTGCGGACCAACCAGCAGACAGGCATCCAGGGGATTTTCAACAGAAGTGGGTGAGCACTTTGATCGATCTTTTTGAAGAAGCAGGGCTCAACTGGAGCTACTGGAACTTCAAGGAAACAACAAGTCCAGGAAGCATGGCTCTTCAGCCTGAAAAAAGTGACGGTAGCAATTATCCTGTGAACGAGACCCTTCTTACATCCTTAATGAGAGGATGGGCGCTTAATGCGAAGGGTGGGCAGTAGTCACTGTGCGATGTTCTAGTGCTACCCTTGTCTTGAGCATATCGCGATCTTGGGACTGGACACAATCGATCTCGCGCATGTCGCCTAAAACAACTATCGTGTACACAATCTCCGGCTTGTCCTCCACTTCTTCCGGGAAAGGCAGTCTCGGAGAGCGATTTTGTGATGAAGCTAATCGACTTTGATCCGGCGGCACATTCGCATTTGTCTAAGGCAGGCTTTATGCGTCTGCGCTCGCACCGTTTCCCCTCTTGGGGCTTGGCGGCGCGAGCGCACGGACGATGGCGCCCTGTCGTGGAGATTATTTCGCCGCAGGCCAATCGAGTACCTGTCCGGCTTGCTCAAGGCGAGATCGAAGGCGAGCGTACGAGATGCTTTGTACGGCGTCGACGCCGTCCGCGAGCGCGACCGATGCCGCGACGGCGGCGGATTGCCCAAGGATGATGAACACCGGCTCCATGCGGATTGAGCCGTATGCGATATGCGACGCCGCCATGCACACCGGCACCAGCAGATTCGCGCACTCGGTTGCGCGTGGGACGATCGAACGATACGAGATAGGATACGGCCCAGTCGGAGCGACCTGGACGTCTCCTTCGTTGCGCACTCGCCCGTCGATTGCGAAACGGCGGCAATTGTGCGAATCCATGTTGTACGCCGCGAGGCCGACGGAATCGTCCGGCCGCCGCAGATGTCTGCAGTCCGCGTCCGTTGAAACGTAATCCGATACCATCCGGCGCGCCTCCCGGATATAAAGCTGATGCGGCCATCCGCCGGTCTCGACAAATTCGTCCTTTGCGAGCCCCCACGAGTTAACCCATTTCCGCGCCTCGGCCGGCACGCGCTCGTCGGTCGCCAGGAACCAGAACAGCCCTTTCTGCCAGCGGACGTGAGCCTGGAAGATCGTCTCTCTCGCAGCGTACCCGGCGTCAGGATAAAGCCAGTTGCCGCCGATAAAATCCGTGGAAACCGCGCCGTGGTTATTCTTATCGACCTTGTCTCCTCGAATGGCGTCGTACATGCCGTACACCTCGGAATGGTCGATTGCGTAATAGCGAGCGAGGAGTTCGTAGTCCCTCGGATCGTAGCCGCCGGGCTTTTCCCAGGGGATAAGGTTGTCTGGTCGTTTCGTCAGGCAGAGCCGGAAATTGTATGCCTGTACGCGGTGGTCGCCCGTTCCGTTCGGAATTGGCCCGACGGGATCAATGCCGGGCAGCAAGCCGCTGGACGGATCGCCGGGGACGACGTAGGGATCGACGGGATGCTGGAACTGGTGCGCGTCACGATGTTGAACGCCGTTCAGCGTCTCGCCGTAGACGTCGTTGCTTTCGCGCCCAACGTGGTATGAGACGCCGGATTTCGCCATCAGATCGCCCTCGTATGAGCAGTCGATGAATATCCGCGCCTGCACCGTAAGGCCTGACTCGGTCGTGATTGAGACGATCTTCTTCCCGTCGAGCGCAACGGTGTCCAGAAAGTGCCGGAAGTAGACCGGGATACCGTTCTGAGCGACCCATGCCTTGAGTGTTTCTTCTGCAACGGATGGCTCGAAGTGCCACTCTTCTTCGACGCCGTAATGCTTCCCGAATGCGCGATATAGCTCGCGGGAAAGTCCGCCGATTGCATCCTTGTTGCCGATGTCCGTTGCGCTAAGCCCGCCAGCGGTCAGCCCGCCGAGGTGTCCGCCGGGTTCAACGACTGCGACGGAATGGCCGTCCCGAGCTGCTTGCACGGCCGCGATCACGCCTGCCGCGTTTCCGCCGTAGATGCAGATGTCGACGTCGATCGTTTGCGCCTCGCGCTCTTGCGGCGAGTGGTAGTAGTAAAGGTTTTCGTTCATCGTGGATTCCTTTGCGCGCGCGTTCGTGGAGTGGCGCGCGATCTTGAGGGTAACGTTAGGGAACGCATCGCGAGTCTCCTCCGAAAGATCGAAAACTGGCGGCGCTTGACCTTCCAACTCAGGCGCTTCGCGTCCGGCTTGCTAACAGGGTGCGTGTTAGGCGGCTAAAGAAACATGGCCAGCCCGGCCATGGAGGGGCATCTTAATCCTCATCTTCTCTTACGAAGCGAAGTTCTAAATGTGATAAACCTATCGCGGCTGGTTCGGTTTGATCAAAGTGTCGGCAACAACGAGGACGTCGGTGTTCGGCACCAGGTCGATCAGGTTGGAGACGAGGGAACCACGGACGAATTTCTTCCATCCGGACTGGCGCGAGTGGCCAATCACCATCTCGGATATTTGGTTCGACTTCGCGTAGTCCGCCAGTGTCTTTGCGACATCGGTGCCGGATATCTGTTCGACGGGGATGTTCAATTGGGTCGCGAGGGCAAGATTGGCATCCAGGTTGCGGCGCTGATGGAGTTCAAAACGGTCGGGCGCGACGTAGACGGCGACGACGTCGGCCTTGAGGCGTTGCGCGACGCGCCATCCTCGGCGAAGCAGCTTGTCGGAGGGACGGTCGGCGGAGATGCAGATCATGACGCGCTCCTGCGTCTGCCACGGCTCCTGGACGCCATGTTCGGCACGGTAATGCTGTACGGAGCGGTCAACGGTCGAGGCGATCTCCCGGAAGGCGATTTCCCGAAGCGCGCCAAGGTTGCCTTCGCGGAAGAAATTGGAGAGCGCTTGCGGCACCTTCTCCTGATTGTACACATCGCCGCGCTCGAGACGGTTGATGAGCGCGCGCGGGGTAATGTCGACGTTTACGATCTCATCGGCGCGTCCGAGAAGCCAGTCGGGCACCGTTTCGCGAACCTTGATGCTCGTGATTTGCATCACGGTATCGTTCAGGCTCTCGAGGTGCTGGACGTTCATTGTAGTCAGGACATTGATCCCGGCATCCAGGATGTCCAGCACGTCCTTGTAACGCTTGTCGTATTTGCTGCCGGGGACGTTCGTGTGCGCGAGCTCGTCGATGACCACCCATTGGGGATGCCGGGCGAGAATAGCCTCGGTATCCATTTCCTCGAACTCGGAGCCGCGATACTCGATCTTCTTGCGCGGGATTACCTCAAGGTTGCCGATCTGTTCGACCGTGTGGCGCCGGCCGTGTGTCTCGACATAGCCGATCACCACGTCCTGCCGGCTCTCTTCAACACGCCGATTGGCCTCGCTGAGCATGGAGTAGGTCTTGCCAACTCCCGCAGCGAAGCCGAGAAACAACTTGAGGCGACCGGTGCAACGGTCCGGCTTTGCGGGTTGCAGGCGAGCAAGCAGTTCTTCGGGCGTCGGACGATTTTCGTCTGTGCTCATCTTGTCTGTGCCAAAATCTTTCTTGATTGGATCTATCGTCCGGATCAAAGCGCCCCTCAAACGTCATCTCGACCGAAGTAAGGAACGATCCAAGGGGAGCTGCCTCCTCGCTTCGTTCCTCGATCCGGTCGAAATGAAACACCGTCGCTTTGCTGTTCCAGCGAAAATCCTAATCTAGAGGAATTGTGGCACAAAACAACCTATCATTTAGCACCTGGTTTCACGAGCGATTTGTTCAGTGGGTACTCCTGGTCCAACGCAAGATTGACGGAGAGCACGTTGACACGCGGTTCGCCGAGAAATCCGAGGTCCCGGCCGTGCGCGGTTTTGTCGATTAGCCGCGTAATCGCGCTCACGTCCGTGTTGCGCGCCTTGGCTACTCGCGCCGCCTGAACCCTGGCATTTTCGATGCTGATGTCCGGGTCGAGCCCCGAGGCCGAGCGGGTCACGGCATCCACGGGAACGCGAGCGGTTGCGCTCAATCCGTTCTCCGTACGGTACGCCGCGGCCAGGTCCTTGACGCCGTCGAAGTTATTCGGGTCGTCCTTGCCGTTGGCGAGCTTCTTGTGCACGCCGTTGATCAGCTTGTCGCTGGTTGGACCAAGGTTCGTGCCGCTGCTCTGCGTCGGATCGTAGCCGCTGCCCGCCGCGGACGGACGCGGGTGGAAATACTCCGGCTTCGTGAACCCCTGGCCGATCAGCGTTGAACCGACGATCGCGCCGCTGGATGACTTGACGAGGCTGCCGTTCGCTTGCCGGGGCAGCAGAACCTGCGAGACGCCCCAGACGGCCAGCGGATAGATTCCGCTGACGATTACCAGCAGCACGAGCGTGATTTTGATGGATGTGCCTAATTGATTGAACATAATTGTCTCCTAGTGAGCGGGCGCGCAATGCAGAAGGACCACGATCTGGTCAAGCAGCCATATGAATGGGAACGGCGCGAGAATTCCGCCGACGCCCCAGACCATCAGGTTCCTGCGTAGTACCTGCGCCGCGCCCATCGGCCGGTAGGCGACGCCCTTGAGCGCCACCGGGATCAGCGCGATGATCACCAGCGCGTTGAAGATTACGGCCGCCAGCACCGCGCTGTAAGGCGAGTGCAGCTTCATGACGTTCAGCGCCCAGAGAGGGCCGTGGGCATGGCCGCTCATGATATAGAGCATCGAGAACATCGCCGGGATGATCGCGAAGTACTTGGCGACATCGTTCGCGATGGAAAAGGTCGTCAGCGCGCCGCGGGTCATCAGGAGCTGCTTGCCGATCTCGACGATCTCGATTAGCTTGGTCGGGTTGCTGTCCAGGTCGACCATGTTGCCGGCTTCCTTCGCGGCCTGCGTCCCCGAGTTCATCGCGACGCCGACATCCGCCTGCGCCAGAGCGGGAGCATCGTTCGTGCCGTCGCCGGTCATTGCGACGAGGCGGCCCTGGGCTTGCTCCTTCTTAATGAGCGCCATCTTATCTTCCGGCTTCGCTTGCGCGAGATAATCGTCGACGCCCGCTTCTTGCGCGATCGCCGCGGCAGTGAGCGGGTTGTCGCCGGTGATCATGACCGTCTTGATGCCCATGGCTCGCATATGAGCGAATCGTTCGCGCATGCCGCCCTTAATGATGTCCTTTAGGAAGATCACGCCGAGGGCCTTGCCATCGACCGCGACCGCTAGAGGCGTGCCGCCCTGGTTCGATATGCCGTCCGCGATCTCGAAAAGCTCCTTGGGGACCGTCGACCCCGATTGCGTCAAATAGTCGGCGACCGCCTGAACGGCGCCTTTGCGTATGCGCGAGTGTCCAATGTCCGCGCCGGACATCCGTGTTTGCGCCGTGAACGGGATGAACTCCACTTCGCCGTCGTTGAAATGACGGCCGCGCAAGCCATACTTGTCCTTTGCGAGCACGACGATGCTGCGTCCCTCCGGCGTTTCGTCCGCGATGCTCGATAACTGCGCGGCGTCGGCCAGGTCCGCAATGCCGACGCCCGGCAACGGGATGAACTCGGTCGCCTGACGATTGCCCAGCGTGATTGTCCCCGTCTTGTCGAGCAGAAGCACGTCGACATCGCCCGCCGCTTCCACGGCCTTGCCGCTCATCGCGAGCACGTTGTACTGCATGACGCGGTCCATGCCGGCGATGCCGATCGCGGAAAGCAAACCGCCTATCGTGGTCGGGATCAGACAGACGAGCAACGAGACCAGAATCGGTATCGAAGGCGGCGCACCGGAACCCGCCTGCTGGACGCTATAGATCGCAAACGGCAGCAAGGTTATCGTGGCCAACATGAATATGATGGTCAAGCCGGCGATCAGGATGTTGAGCGCAATTTCGTTCGGCGTCTTTTGCCGCGCCGCGCCTTCGACCAGACCGATCATGCGGTCGATGAACGTTTCGCCGGGATTGCTGGTGATCTCGATCTTGATCATGTCCGAGATGACCTTGGTGCCTCCGGTGACGGCTGACCGGTCGCCGCCCGCTTCCCGGATGACCGGAGCGCTTTCGCCTGTAATCGCCGATTCATCGACGCTGGCGATTCCCTCGATGACGGTTCCGTCGCCAGGGATAATATCCCCCACTTCGCAAACGCAGATGTCGCCTTTGCGAAGCATGGCCGCTGCCACCGCTTCTTCCTTGCCGTTCTTGACGATGCGTCGCGCCATCGTCGTGGATCGAGTTTTTCGCAGCTCGTCGGCCTGCGCCTTGCCGCGCCCCTCGGCGATCGCTTCCGCGAAGCCGGCAAACAAAACCGTGAACCAGAGCCAGAGCGCGATCTGGCCGGAGAACGCGGTTTCCCAACCGCCCGCGTGCTTGACGATATCCTGAGCGAAGATAATAGTCGTTACGGCGCTGCCAACCCAGACGACGAACATGACCGGGTTTTTGGCCATGACGAGCGGGTTGAGCTTGAAGAACGCGTCGCGTACCGCGCGCCGCACGATCGGCGGATCGAAGAGCGGGCGCGGGCCGTGCACCTTCGGCGGCGTGGGAGCCGAGGGTGCTGCGGACGGTTTGTTTGTTAATGTAGTTGCCATATTCGAACTCCAGAGGGATTTAGGACCCCTCTACGGCCGGATGACCGATTTTATATTGCCGCTGCGCGGCGGAGCGAGGCGATAAGCCAGCTTGTAAGTCGCATTGCCTCTCCGGGCGTATTAGAACGTTTTGCCCCCAAGCATCAAGAAGTGCTCGACGACTGGTCCAAGGGCGACCGCGGGAAAATAGGACAGCGCGCCGACGATTATGACCACGCCGACGAGTAGCCCGGCGAAGAGCGCGTTGTCGGTCGGGAAGGTGCCTGAGCTGACCGGGACGCGTTTCTTCTTCGCCATGCTGCCCGCGATCGCGAGCAACGGGATAATCATCAAGAATCGACCGATGAGCATCGCGATGCCGATCGTCAGGTTCCAATACGGAGTGTTCACGGATATGCCCGCGAAGGCGCTGCCGTTGTTTCCCGTGGCGGAGTCGAACGTGTAGAGGATCTCCGAGAACCCGTGCGGACCGCTGTTGTTCGTATTCGCGCTTGCGAGGGCGTTGACGGATGGCGGCGTGCCGGAGACCGTGTTCCAATAGGTCGCTGGATGTGGGACATGCGTCACGCAAGAAAGGGCCGTAAAGCCCAGCACATCCGCGACGAGGATCAGACAGGCGAGCATTGCCATCTTGACTTCAAAGGCTTCAACCTTTTTCCCAAGATATTCCGGCGTTCGTCCCACCATCAGCCCTGCGATAAAAACGGCAAGGATCGCGTACATCAGCATGCCGTATAGGCCTGCGCCGACACCGCCGAAGATCACCTCGCCGGTCAGGATGTTGGCCATTGGGACCAATCCGCCGAGCGGCGTATAAGAATCGTGCATCGAGTTGACGGCGCCGCAGGAAGCGTCCGTGGTGATCGTGGCGAAGAGCGTAGACGAAGCGATTCCGAAGCGCGCTTCCTTCCCCTCCATGTTTCCGCCGGTCGCGACGGCGTTGATGATCGGGTTGCCCTTGGCTTCTTGCCAATAGCAGACGGCTACGCCGAGAAGGAACAAGGCCGACATGGCGGCGAAAATCGCCCAGCCTTGCCGTACGTTGCCGACCGCGATCCCGAACGTGTAAACGATGCCGCCGCCGATCAGAAAGATGGTCAGCATCTGGATAAAGTTCGTGAGCGGGGTGGGGTTCTCGAAGGGATGCGAGGAGTTGGCGTTAAAGATCCCGCCTCCATTCGTCCCCAGCATCTTAATCGCTTCCTGCGACGCCACAGGTCCGCCCGGTATGATCTGAGCGGAGCCTTCGACGGTTTGAGCCGTGTGGTAAGCATGGAAGTTTTGCGGCATGCCTTGCTGAACGTAAACCAAGGCGATCACAATGCACAGAGGCAGCAGCACATAGAGCGTCGCACGGGTCAGGTCTACCCAGAAGTTGCCGACTCCCGTCGCGCTCTTTCGGGCGAGCCCCCGGACGAATGCGATCGCAATCGCGATGCCGGCTGCGGCTGAGAAGAAATTGTGCGAGGCCAGCGCAACCATCTGCGAGAAGTAGGACATCGTGTTCTCGCCGCTGTACGCCTGCCAGTTCGTGTTCGTTGTAAACGATGCCGCGGTGTTGAACGCCAGATCCGGCGTCATGGCCGTGCCCCAGCCTGGCGCTTTGTCGCTGCCCAGGCGCATCGGGTTGAGCGGCAGGTACGCTTGCCAGCGAAGGATCGCGTACGTTAGCAGCAGAGTGACGATGCTAAAGAACAGCATCGCGACCGTATAGCGCGTCCACGGCATATCGTCGTCTTCGCGGACACCGCATAGGCGGTAAATTAGCTTCTCGATAGGGCGCATTACCGGCGTTAGAAACGTCGGCTCCCCTTCGAAAACGCGGTGCATGAAAATCCCCATCGGTTTCGTTAGTGCGAGAAGCAAACCGAAGAAGACGACTATTTGTAGCCATCCGATTAAAGTCATGGCCATATTCTCCTAACCAGGCTGAGCCTAATCCCTTGTTGCGCGCATTCTCTACGCAATGTCTTGATAACTCTCAAAATCGTTCAGCGCGAACGAGGGCGTACAGCAAGTAGACCGTCAGCCCGATAGTTGCCAGAAGCGCAATTGCATTGACGAGCATTGGCGTCAACCTTTCTAAAGTTTGTGGCAGGCCATCGTGTAGAGACCCGCGACGACGAAGAAAACGATTGTCAGCAGCACGAACAGAAAATCCTGCATGGTTGTCCTCTGCCGGCCGAAGGCGATTCGTGTATTCCCCGGCCTTGCAATGAGAGAATAGGCTAAATGGCATAAAGCTCCCGCAAAGATGGCGCTAGGGCCTGTAAAGAATTCGTAAAGATTTGGAGCGGGCCAGTTGAAATGCCTCGTGTCTCCATAGACGGCGGCAGGGATCTTCGCGCCAAGCCGAGAACTTAGCGGCATGTCAAATCTTAATCAACCTTCCGGGGATCCGGAAATCGTCATCACGCGCGGCAACTGGCGGCTGGTTGTTGCGCCTTTCGGGGCTTCGATGCGCGGCTTTGCGGCGCGCACCGGGGACGGGGCCTACGTGGATGTCTCCACGGGGTACCACGGACGCGACGCCAAGCAGGGCGGCGAAGGGGACGTTCTCGTACCGTTTCCAGGACGGATCGCGCACGGACGCTACACGTTTGACGGGCAATCCCATCAACTCGATCAGAACGACAAGGAAGGCCCCGCCGCGATCCACGGATTCGTGCGAAATGCGGTGTGGAATTGGTCTAAGAAGGGCGACGCGATCGTGTTTACGACCAGCTTCGACGAGAAAGAGTATCCGGGTTATCCATTCGCACTGAACGCGTCGATGACCTATGCTCTCACGGACGCGGGGCTCGCCGTGACCACGACGGTTACCAACGCCGGGACTGGGCCTGCCCCGGTCGGAGTGGGATTTCATCCGTACTATACAGTCGGTTCGGATCTCATTAATGCCGACACGCTGCACGTGCCCTTTACCAAGATGATCGAATTTGGCGAATACTTTCTGCCGACCGGCCGCATCCTGGATGTCGCCGGAACTCCGCTCGATTTTACGTCTCCTCGCGTGATCGGCGATGTTATCGTGAACGCTTGCTATCTGGCTCCGCGGCGCGACGCCGACGGAATGGCGCGTGTCCGGCTTTCGCAACCGGCAACCGGCCGTTCGGTGACTATTTGGCAGGATCGCGCCTACGATTATGTCGTACTCTACTCAGGTAATGCGCTGCCGGAAAACCTCCGCCGCCGCTCTCTGGCGATTGAGCCGATGAGCTGCGCGACGGATGCGTTCAACCACGAAGGCTGGGGAACCGTCCGCCTGGAGCCAGGCGAGTCGTTTACCGGCTCATGGGGCGTCGAAGCCGAGGGCGTCGTCTAGGCTGCTTGCTCGGGGCCATGGCCGGCTGCCGCTTGGCCGTGGCCCGAGGAGCGGAGGAACGCGCGTAGGCGTTTTCGCGCGGTCGGCCGGCTCCTTTTTCCGCTTGCTATGTCTCGTCCTCGTTTTAGCCGATTCATGTCGTTGACATGGCGGTTTAGTGCGAAATTGGGGAGTTGGCAAAAGAACCCTCCTAAAGAATTCTTGTTCGGACGCCGAAAGCAAGAATACATGAACTTGGCGCTCTCGCAGGCGTCTGATGAAATATGTGACGCAGTTAACGACTGCAAGAAGTGAGGGGACTTTCATGGCAGTAAAAAGCAGTTCGGTTGAAGCGGAATCTCGATGTCTGTCATACTCCGAGAGCGAGTTCAAAGAGATGAAGCTCCTCGGTCTGGTGGACGAGCGCGGAGGCCGCCGCCTTGGGCCGCAGTCGAATAAGGTGCGCGGCGTCGAGCAGGTGAAGCGTTCGGCGATTACCTCGCACGACGTTCTTAACGAGGCCTATGAATACGAGAAGCCATCGTCGTTTTCCCGTGGCCTTCGCATTGATCTCGGAGCCGTCGACATGCTGCTCATTTCGGGAACCGCGAGCATCGACGATCAGGGCGTCACCGTCCACGTCGGCGATTTTCGCGCCCAGCTCTGGCGGACGTATCGCAACATCACGCGGCTTCTGGAGGCGGAAGGCGCGAACTGGCACGATATCGTCCGGACGAGTTGCTATCTCCGCGATATCGAGCGCGACTACAAAGACTTCAACGAGGTCCGCACCGCGTTCTTCAACTGGCTCCGCCTCGATCCGCTGCCCGCGAGCACCGGCATCCAGGCTCGCCTTTGCCGCGAGGACCTGCTGGTCGAGATCGAAGCGATCGCGATGCTGCCGAAAAGCCGCTAGCGTTCGGACAAGGTAAAACAGCCCCATCCGCCATGCGCGCGGGTGGGGCTGTTTGCTGTACGCCGTATGTAAACGATCATGTTTCGCTCTGGCCGCCGTTGAATACTATAATACTAGGTCTGATAATACTAATATGAAATCGCGCTTGACTGGTGTCGCAAGTTTGAGCGCGCATATTTAGAAATAAGTCGTTTACGAGGTTTGCTCGAAAGGCGGGCATTGCGGATGTGAGTCTCCTTCGGGAGATAGAGGATGCCGAAAAGGGCTTAATCGATGCCGGCTCGGGTGGAGGGGTTATCAAACAGCGCATCGCTCGGCCAGGCAAGGGCAAATCGAAAGTCTTTCGGACCGTGATCCTCTTTCGCGAACGTGATCGGGCTATCTTTGTACACGGCTTCGCAAAGAGTGACATCGCGAATATTTCGGATGATGAACTGGCGGCGTCTAAGATGCTTGCCGCTGCGCTTCTAAATTACGATGACGCGTCGATTGCCAGAGCGTCGGAGACCGGGGTGCTGCTCGAGGTAGTAGCAGATGAGTAAGCAAACCATGCGCGCATTCGACGACGCTTGTCTAACTTCCGTGCGTTCGTTGACTGCTCAAGAGATCCGATCTCTGCGTGAGCGCGAAAGGGTCAGCCAGGCCGTTTTTGCTAGGTATTTAAACGTTAACGGCGGTAGCCTGATCCGGAAAACGGGCTCCGCCTGCCCATCTTCGCTACCTCGCCTACAGCGAGCGGAAGTAGCTGTTCGCGCTGCTGGTCGTGAAGGTCCCGGTCGGGCCGCTGCTGGGGACGCCGACGTTCACGGTGCCGGCGAAGCCGCTCGTGTAGCCGATCGTGCTGCCGCCGCTCAGGTTTACCGTCGATGCCGCAACGACCGCGCCTTTGTACGTGGAGCCGCCGCTCACGGACGCGCCGCCGTTGGCCGCCCAGATCAGACCGACGCCCGTGGTGCTTCCGCCGCTGAGGGAGATTGCGTTCGTTGACGACGAGAGGCTGATTAGCGCCGAACTCGCGAGCTTGGAGGCTGGAACGTTATACGTTGTTCCGCCGTCGATCGAGATGGTGCCGGTCACAATGATGATGACGCCGTTGTTGGTGATCGTCGAGCCGCCGCTAATGGATAGGTTGCCGTTGATGTACATAATCGACGGCGTGGTTGCCCCTGCGGGAGGCGAGATGGAGTAGGACATCCCGGCGCCCGTACTGATGTTTCCGGAATAATAGATGGGACCGGTGGCCGAATAGGCCGATGACGCCCACCCGCTCGGCCAAGGATTGTTCGTCGTCGTTCCCGCCTGGGCTGCTGTTTTCCATGCGGTGTCCAGCGTTCCGCCAAGCGGCGCGGTTGGAACGGTTGTGGTCGTGGAGAGCGTTAGCCCCGTGTCGTTCTGCGTGATTGTTCCGCCGATCGATCCCCAGCTGTTTGTTACAGCGCCGGTTGCGGTTACGGCGCCTCCAATCGTTCCACTTGAAACGGCCACCGAACCGAGCGCGCTGACGGAACCGTCAATCGCGCCGCTGCCGTTGACGCTCACGGCGCCGTTTGCGATGGTTGAGCCATATATCCAGGTGGAACCGCCCGAGACCGTCACCGCGCCGTTCGATTGGCAAGGGCCGTCGATCGTGCCGCTGCCTGTTACGGATACCGCGCCGTTGCAGACGACGCCCGCGGTGTGGTTGCCGTTTAAGTCGACAAGGTGAGAGTTGCCCGAGACCGTTACCGCGCCTCCGGCGACGATGCCGCCCGACGCGACCGTGAGAGTACCGGAGCCGCCGGAACCCGCGCTCTGAGTCATCGTGCACTCAAGGGTGACCGACGCCTTCGTCGTGCCGTTGGGCGCTGTGCCGTTGCCCTGAATGACGACCGTGGTAACCGTGCCGGCGGCATTTACGGATGTCGCAAGGACGGAGGCCGTATAGCATCCGTCCCCGGTGCTGCCGGCGACGCCGTTGATGTTCTTGGAGCTGATGCTCGTCGGCATGCCTGTCGTCGTCGTGGCCGAGTCTCCATAGGCCGCGATTTGCGCGTAGAGGTCGTTCGCCCCGGCTTCCGCCAGTTCGGTTGCCTGCGCCTTTTGCGCTGAGTCGTTATTGTGCACGGTCAGGTAGTCGCTCAGAGTGTACGCGGACAACGCCGACATGATTAGCACGAGCAGCAGCACGGATGCGAGCACGAACACGATTCCGCTCTCCTGCTTTCGCCGCCGCCGTGACCTGATTGATTTCATGTTTTGTCGTGCCACAACTTACCTAGTTTCCCCGCAGCTTGCCTTCCGTTCCGATTTCGAGAGACTGTGAACTAGCGGTGCTGATGAGGCTGTTGTTGGTGGTTGAGAAATCCAACTGCACAACGACCATGATTGCGGACGAGCTGTACTGGCTTGCGTCGATTGGGTAAAGGGCGTCAATCGCCGTTTGCGATGATGGCGCGGTCGTAAACACAAGGGAACCGTTCGTGCCGGACGATGTAAACGATGCGAGCGGCGATGTCGCCGTGAGTGACACCGCGGTTCCTCCACGATTGACGATCCCGCTGCTTCTAGCAGCAGTGGTCGATATCACGGGGGCGTTTTGCAGCGCAAACGTCGTCGTCGAACCGTCGCCGGTCGCTTTTAGATGCGCATAATAAGTGAACACGATATCCTTGATGATTGCGGTGCTCGACTTGCCGTTCATGAGCGTTCCGACAAGCACGGAGTCTACGTTTATCGTGCCGCGAGGACTGCCCGCGCTCGTAATCAAATAGCGATTAAGGGTGTAGGGAGCGGCCGAGCCAACGAGATGATAGAGGACGTAATCGTCGCCGGTCGTAACGCTTGTACCGCTGAACGTGTGCCAGGGAAGCTCGAGAATCAGCGTCGAAGGACCGGACGTATACGTTGTTCCGCCAAATGCATATTGCTCTTCGACGGCATCGCTGTCGAGCAGATCCTGGCGGATCGTGTCCATCGCGATGCGCGCTTTTTCGTTATAGCCTGACGACGTGGCTTCCTCAGATGTCAGGCTGAGCGAATGGATTGCGACCCAGCCGAAGTTGAGCGTGATGAGCGTGACGCAAAATACGGCAGCGCCCATTTCCACCAGCGTAAGACCGCGTTGTCTTTTCTGGGTTCGACAATTCAATAGTCTAGTTCTGATCAACGTTGAGCCCTTCGGCGATATCGCTGTCGAGTGTATAACTGCCGAGCGGCGTTGTGCTTCCCATCTGCTCCCAGGAGACGGTTGTAATGATGCGCGCCAACTGGTGTGTCGAATTATATGGACTTGTATTGAGGATGTTGACGCTGTATTGGCCCAAAAAGGTAATGTTGGGATACTGGGTCGTCAATGTCGTGGGCATCGGCGAGCTAGGGATCGGGAAGACGGTGCTGGCGCCGCTCGTGGCGGCGGCGATTGCAACGAGGCCGCTGAAGCTCTGGCTGCGCAATGTCTCCATCTGCTGTTGGCAGAGGTTCACCGCCTCGGTTTGGTATTGCGCCTTGGCTGAAAGGTTCCGCGACGCGATCAGCATGGTCGCGACGGGGAGAAGTCCGATCGCAAGGACAAACAGGGCGATCATGACGTCAACGAGTATAAAGGCGTGACGAAGCGTTTTGCATCGTGCCGTCTTGTTTAGCGTGCACAAGGTTTTTGCCTTTAGTCCAAATTGTAATCGAAGCTTGCAAACTATCAACAACATTATCGGCTGTTCGTACGCTGGTCGTTAGTATTGCGGATTGCTAATTTAAATGCATTTTTTAGTATTCTGGCAATCTTAGTGTGCGTTGCGGCATATGTATGTTTGGCAGCTGGGACGGACCGCCTTTTAGCCCCCGTCCGGAGGTTTCGCAGGAAACTGCGCGTCTCTGGTCGAAGTGTGATCCGAGCCGCGCGACGCCTGCCTGGCTCAAGCCGAGTCTGCTACGAAACGGTCCGCTAACGATGGCCGAAGAACTGGAATTCCTGTCGCGCGAATCCGCGCCGCCGGCATATGAGATCCGCGACCTTGGCCTGCTCGACGACGGCCGGTATTGCCATGCGCTGGGAATCAACTCGCATGGCGTCGTCGTAGGCGAGGCGGACACCACCGCTGGCGTGCACGCGTTCGTCTGGCGCGGCGGCTTGATTGTCGACCTTGGACGCGGGATTCGCCTATCGTCGAAAGCCATCGACATTAACGACGACGGAATGGCGCTGGGCATAGCGGAACTCGATCCGTTTGACGGCCCCGCCGGCGTGCTCTGGACAGGGGAAAACCTGGTCGATCTCAGTAAGCTGGGTATACCGGGCAGCGGCGTGCGTGCAATTAACAACCAGGGCCAGATCGTTGGCGAAGCAGCCCTCGACGACCGTAGACCGCCCGGCGCATTTCTCTGGACGCTGGGCAACATCACCGATCTGTCAGGGGAGTATGTCGACGGCGGAACTGCTGAGGCGATCAACAACTACGGGCAGGTTGCCGGGTGCATTACGACCTTGCGCCAGTTCGATCAGGCCTTTTTCTGGAGCGACGGCGAGTTCCGCGATCTGGGATTTGGACAGGCGCGGGCGATCAACGATCATTCGGTCGTCGCCGGCATCACGTACCAGGGCAATGCGCGGCCGATCGCCTGCTTTTGGCGCGAGTTCCACCGCCGCGAAATCCCGCTACTGCCTGGCTTCGTATCGTCGGAGGCGCTTGCGATCAACGATGGCGGCGAAATCGTTGGCGCGATGATCGGCGACGATGGCTCGCGCATCGCGTTTCTCTGGAAGCGTGAATACGCCATTGACCTTAACGATGTCATCGATTTAGCCCTTGGTTGGAACCTCCAGGAGGCGCGCGCGATCAACAACTCGGGCCAGATCGTCGGATGGGGCTACCTGGAACACCGTCATCACGGGTTCTTGCTCACCCCCAACGACCGAGACAGCTCCCGCTCCGCGCATCTTCCGCCGCCGCGAGAAGGCGCTGAACGTGTCAGCGTCCCCGATGTTGTCGTTGAGCGCGAGGAGTCAAGCATCTTCATTTTCCGGTGATCCGCCGACGGCCCATTTTGCGCGTCCGGCAGCAGAGCTTTCCGTATATTGCTTATCGCTCGCCGTCCGGCCAGTCTTGCGGGCGAGACAACAATCTCCCGCAAGCTCTCGCGTCCTGAAGTCATCCGGTGATTGAAGGTTTCGACAGGCGCCGGTCAATTGCCCGGCGCAACGAAGATTGCTTGAAAATTCGTTAGAGAGAGGAACGGCCGAGGGCGGTCGAGAACATGCCGGTTGGTTTGAGGCATTTTGCCTGCCACTCGAAAGGGCACAAATATGAACTGCTACAATAACGCCGGGCGATTCGCACGAGCGTTATCATTGATCCTGATCGCCGCACTGTTTTGCGCAGTCTTCTCCGCAGCACAGGCGCAGTCGATCAGCATACGGAACAATCAGAAGGTCGCCTTCCTCGGCGATTCCATCACGCATTACGGCTGGTCAGAGCCTAAAGGGTACGTCCATCTCGTGGTCGATTGCCTCGCCGCAAACGGCGTGAGCGTGGTACCGGTTCCCGCTGGCGTCAGCGGGAACACGTCGCAGGACATGCTCGCGCGGCTAGATCGAGACGTCTTGAGCAAGACGCCCGACTGGATGACGCTGAGCTGCGGGGTTAACGATGTTTGGCACGGAGACCGCGGCGTCGCGTTCGCTCCGTACATGACCAACATCTCGTCGATTGTCGACAAGGCGCGAGCCGCAAACGTCAAGGTAATCATTCTGACCGCGACGCCGATCATGGAAGATCTCGGCAACGACAACAACAAGAAGCTCGCCTATTATAACGATTTCCTGCGCTATCTCGCGTCGCAGAAAGGCTGCATTCTTGCAGACCTCAATAAAGGGATGGCCGACGTCATTTCGACCAAGACCGCTCCTGGCAACTACGCGACCCGCGACGGCGTCCATATGAATGAGCTTGGCAATCAGGTGATGGCCACGGGCATTTTGAAGGCGATTGGCCTCACGGATGAACAGATCGCGAAGACCATACCCGCGCTGCCGAAACCCGTTGTCAAAATTAGTTCGAACCTCGCGCTGGGCAAGCCTTTCGTTTGCTCCGATCCGAACCAGTCGGGATGGAACGGACTGACCGACGGCGCGTGGAGTACGACGGCCCCCGGCTGCTTTGCGACTGGCAAGACGGACACGTTTCCGAAGACGGTCACGATCGATTTGCAACAGGCCGTTTCCATCGCATCCGTGGTCACTGCTACCGTCCCCGCGAGTTCGACGAAGACCGTGGAGCTATCGGTAAGCCAGTCTCCGGATAGCGATTTCAAGGTCGTGGGAAGCCACGTTTTCGTGCAGAACCAGGACGAAAAGTACACATATTCGTTCCCGGCGGTGACGGCGCGTTACGTCCGGCTCAAGTTCGCCGACCACTACGCTGCCGGGATCTACGATCCGCTTCACGTGTTTCTGACGGAAGCCGAAGTCTACGCTCCCGCGCCGGCCGCCGCGAAATAGCGCGAGGCATTCAGCGTGCCGTGGGCAAGGCGGCGTTACGCATTCGCAGCGCCGCCTCCCGTGATCGAATGCCGCGCGACTACCCGGCAAAATCGGGAAAACCGATAGCCTCCACTTCGCCGATTACCGCCTTCTCCTGCTCGGCGCTCAGGTCCTTAAGCGGCGGACGGACCGGACCGAGGTCGATGCCGATGAGTTTGGACAGGACCTTGGCCGTTGGTAGCCCTGTATATTTGCCATAGACGATGTCGATAAATCTCGCGGAGATCGCCTGCAAACGGGCCGCTTCCGCCAGATCGCCGCGATCGAATGCGTCGATTATCCGGCGCGATAACCCGGCCGCCAGGTTGTATGTGCTTCCGATCGCCCCGTGCGACCCCGCTCGTAGACCGTCGAGTAGCTTCTCGTCCCGCCCAAAGAGGCAGTCGAACGCCCCGCCGTTCAGTGCGAGACACGCCGCAAAGTCCGCAAAGTCTTCGTACGTGAACTTCACTCCCGCGAGATTGGGGATCCTGACGGCCCCTTGCGCGAGAACCTGCGACGCCGGAAAGGAGACGCCCGTGAAGGATGGGATCTGATAGTAGTAGAATGGCAACGCCCGAGCCGAAGCGGCGACGGGAGCCAGGAAATCGAGCAGGGCAGGGATGTCGATGGGCTTGAAGAAGCTCGGCGAAAGAGCGCCTATCCCTGCGACGCCAATCTTTTGCGCGTGTGCCGCAAGCGCCTGAGAATCCTTGCCGCAGTTCGTTCCGACGTGGATGAGGACGATAAGATCGCGCCCAGCGACATCCACCCAGCGCTTCGCGAGCGCCATCCGCTCGTCGAGAGTCAACGATGCTCCTTCGCCCGTCGTGCCGGCGACAAATACGCCGCTGACGCCCGTGCGCAAAAGGTGATCCGCCTGCTTCTCGACCAACGGCAAGTTCATCTCGCCGTTGGTCAGCAGCGGGGTAAACGGCGCGGCGATCAGGCCGGTTAGTTTTGTTGTCATAGTTTTGTCTCCTGAAGATGATATTGCGATTTTACAAAACTTGGTTGCAGGCATCGCTTAGCGGTCTCCCAACCGAAACAGGGAGACCTAAGGTTGAGCGAAGAGAGTGCCGTACCGCGCGAAAGCGCGCAGATGATCCAACGAAACGTTGGCGCCGTCCAACGTAGGACGCCCAAGCGGCGAGCATTCTTAAAAGGTCTGTAACGAATGCGCATACAGAGGACAAGATTCAGAACGGCTCATGCCGCCGGGGCATTTTTTTGCCCGCGCCGCAATCACAACGGCGGCATACGAGCAATCGTCAACACGCGTACCGCCTTTTGCCGCCAGCGTCCGATCCCAGCGCACATCGTGAAGCCGTGAAACCGCTGTGTCGGCCCTTTGCCAAAAACGGCCCCGGCGGCCGGGGAGCCGTCTTACAAGGCCTTTCGATTTTTTTTACACAGCCAGCTTAGTTTATATTCCCGGACCTGCGCCTATGCGCCAGGCGTCAGCCAGTCTCGATCGAAGCGCGCCAGGATGTGCCGCGCGCCGCCGATCTCGTAGGCGCACAGCAACGTGCCGTCGGGCAGTGCGTTCATGTCGCTGTAGCCGGCATCGCCGGGATCGATCGCTTTCGCGATTGGCCACGAGCAACCGAAGTCGCACGACATTCGGACGACCAGGTTTTTGCGCGGCATCCAGCGGGAGACGGGGAGCGGCGGCGATAACTCCTGTGGGCTTGGATTGCTGAAGTACAGGTCGTTCCCCGCGCGGACAAGACCGGCGTGGCAGATCGGCTCGACGAGTGCCTCATCAAACACGGGGGCAGCCCATCGCGTCGCGCCGTCCGGCGACGTCGCGGTCAAACGCCGGCGACGCTCGGATTCGTTGCGCATATTGAACAGGACGCGGCCGTCTGGAAGCTCGACCGCGCTCGTCTCGTTTGGATCTTTCGCCGGATCCGTTTCGTTTGCGACGATGTCCCCGGATCGCCATGTCGCGCCGTCATCGTCGGAGTAAAGCGACGATACGATTGACGGATGGTGGTCGCCGCCGGGGCCATCGCTACCGCGCGACGCCCAAAACGGCGTCAACAGGCGGCCGGAACGAAGTTGGACGCCATGACTGGGACCGGTCGCGATGACGCGCCAGGGGTAGTGGTCGCGCAGAACCTCGAAAGCGCTCGTGATGTCGGCCGGATCGGACCAGGTCAACCCATCGTCATCCGAACGGCGGTAGAACGCTCGGCGATATTCGATGCAGAAGATCAGGTGAACGGCTCCGTTCGTGTCCGCGATGGCGACGCTGTTGCTATGCGTTCGCCCCGCCTGTCCCGTGTGATCGTGCCGCTGCATGAATGGATCGCGCGGGATCTCGCCAGGCCAATATGCGACGCTTTGGGCGTCGCCGAAAGTGCGGCCTCCATCGACCGAGCGCCGCATCAATATATCTATATCGCCCCAGTCACTGCGCGTCCGGCGAGCTTCCGCAAAGACGAGCACCGAGCCGGCGGCGGTGACGCATACGACGGGGATGCGGTGCTGAACATAGCCGCTCCCCTCTGTCCGGAACGTCTCAGTGGTTTCAAACATGGTCGTGACTCCTTTTGCCGCTTGCGCGTAAACTACCGGCTGTTCGTTGCCGCCGCCATTTCGCATAGCTTTTCGTAGACGCGCCGGATGTGGGCGCGGCCTTCCGCTTCCGCGGCGTCCGGATCGCTTGCGCAGAGCGCGGCGACGAGCGGCTCATGCACAAGCGGATCAGGGCGCATGATCTCGCTATTGCCGGATGAGAGTCGCCTCTGAGCTTGTAGCATCGTGTGCGTCATCAGCGACGATCCCTCCATCATCCGCATCAATGGACGGGCGCGGGCCGCTGCGACGATGTGACCGTGCAGCGCCAGATCGCATTCGAGCCAGCCGCCAGGATCTCCAGCCCGAACCGCGGCCGCGAACCGGTCTGAGAGCGCCGCCAGCTCCGCGCGGTGGACATCGGTGGCCCGTTGGACGAACAGCCGGCAGGCGATCCCTTCGAGCGCTTCTCGAGCGAGATACGCGGCCTCGATGTCCTCGCCGGTCCACTCCGGGACGCGTGCGCCCCAGTTGGGATGCGCGGTCACCAGACCATCCTGTTCGAGCCGTCGCGTCGCTTCCAGAACCGGAATGCTGCTCACGCCAAGCCGCGCGGCGAGCTTGCGTTGCACGAGGCGATCGCCAGGCGCAATCTCGCCGGTAACCACCAGCCGCCTGATCTCTCTGTAAGTCGTTTCGGATGTCGTTAGGGGGGCGTCCAAGAATAATCTCCCGTCAAACAATACTCATGCCATAACTGCTATAGCATATATAGCATATACGATAATCCGTGAATTGTCAAGAGGGGCGGGAAATGCTGAAAGGATGGAAACGGCGTTCAAAATCTCTCGTTTTTTGCGTCTTGGGCCTGTCCTAAGAGCCCGCTTTGCGCGCCGGGTCGGTTGACACCCGGCGACGCGTTGGGTTATACTACTGCCCAAGTTACTTTTGTCGAGGAACCGAGTAGATGTCCAATTTGCAAAAGCTTTCCCAGCGCGCGGTCAATGCCGCTCCGTCACCGACCCTGGGAATTACGGCCAAAGCGAACGCGCTTAAAGCGGAAGGCAAGGATATCGTCAGCTTCAGCGCTGGCGAGCCTGATTTTGATACGCCTGAGAACGTAAAGCAGGCGGCCATAAAGGCGCTTGCGGCCGGGCAAACGAAATATACGCCGTCGAGCGGAACGCCCGCGCTCAAAAAGGCGATCATCGATAAGCTCCAACGCGACAACGGACTTACCTATAAGCCCAACGAAATCATCGCATCGTGCGGCGCGAAGCACAGCATCTATAACTTGATGCAGGCGATTATCAACGACGGCGACGAGGTCATTATCCCGGCGCCGTACTGGGTGTCGTATCCGGAACAGGCCAAACTCGCGGACGGCGTTCCCGTCATCGTCGAGACCGGCTCCGATTTTCTGGCCCGGGCCGAGGATATTGCGCGCGCAGTCACCACCAAGACTAAGCTTCTGGTGCTCAATTCGCCGTCGAACCCCACCGGGGCGGTCTATTCCCGCGAGCAGCTTGCGCGGATTGCCGATCTCGCGGTTACGCACGGTTTCTACGTGATGTCCGACGAAATTTACGAGAAGATCTTGTTCGACGATCGCGAGTTCGTTTCGATTGCATCCCTGGGACCAGAGATCAAGAACTTGACGTTCACGGTTAACGGTCTGTCCAAGAGCCACTCGATGACCGGTTGGCGCATCGGTTATGCGGCGGGCGACGCCGAGATTGTCGCGGCGATGGGCCGGATTCAGGATCAGAGCACATCGAACCCCTCCAGTATTACGCAGGCTGCCGCCGTCGAGGCGCTCAACGGCCCGCAAGAGGCGGTTGCGACGATGCGCGACGCATTTGAGAAGCGCCGCACAGTGATCGTCGATGGCCTGAATGCGATCCCTGGGGTCGAGTGCCCGACGCCTGGGGGCGCGTTCTACGTCTTCCCGAAGGTCTCCGCATACTACGGAAAGCAGGGAATTGGCGCGGACGGCAAACCGGTGACGATTACGGGGAGCGATGCGTTTGCGACGTGGCTGCTCGAGACCGCGCAGGTTGCCGTCGTACCCGGCAGCGGTTTCGGGGCCGACGGTAACGTCAGATTGTCCTACGCAACATCGCCAGAGAGCATCCGGAAGGGGTTGGAGCGCATCGCCGCGGCGGTCGCTGGGCTGCGCTAGCAGTCTCCGTCCAGGTCTCTGAGACGGCGTACGTTACCATGGCTTTGCCTAAATTGTCCGATGAACAGTTGCTGGATGCCGCGCGTGAGCGCGGCATCCCGATTCTTGACGCGAAGCTCCTTCGCCAGGCGTTAACCCACAAATCCTCTGTGCCGGAGCATCCCCTCGACAGCAACGAGCGGCTCGAGTTTCTGGGGGACGCGGTCCTCAGCCACGTGATTGCACGCTATCTTTTCGAGACGCTGCCCGGTCACAACGAAGGTTCGCTCGCGAAGGCGCGTGCGATAATCGTCTGCAAATCCGCCCTCGCGGACGCGTCGACCCGGCTCAATGTAACGCCGTTGCTTGTGCTCGGCGCGACGGAAGAGGCGATGGGGGGCCGTTCCCGCGCTTCGCTGATTGCCGACGCTTACGAGGCGCTCGTCGCGGTCATCGCGATCACCCGCTCGTGGCAGCATGCATCCGACTTTATTCTGACGACGCTCGCGCCCGAGATCGAGTACGTCAAGACAACCGCGGACTGGCGCGATCCCAAAACGACCTTGCAGGAATGGTGTCAAGCCTCCGGTCGCCCGCTGCCGGCGTACCAGATCGTCAACGAGTTTGGCCGCCCGCACGACCGGACGTTTACGGCCGAAGTGATAATCGATGAGTGCGTTCTTGGCTCTGGCTGCGGAAAGAGCAAGAAGGAAGCCCAGCAGGCCGCCGCCGAAAAGGCGCTGGAGGCGATAGCGAAGAAGGAGCGCCGGGGGTAGGGGCGTCCTAATCTTAGAAGACGGCTCCGCGGCCGCCGTGGCCGTTTTTGACAAAGGGACGGCGCGGCGATCTTACTGCTTCACGATTTGCGCTGGGATCGAACGTTTGCTACAAACGCCGTATGCCGCCGTTGTGATTGCGGCGCGGGCCGTCTTGAATCTTGTCATCGATATGCGCATTCATTACGCACACACTTTAATTGAAGCTTGCCTGCACGTTGCCAACACGTCCTGACTCACACGGAGCCGGTGTCAACATTTTACATTTTTAGGAGAGACGGTATATTCTCATGTCCGATCCACTGAAGAGTTCCCTGATCGATTATCAGAAGCGCTTCGGCGCACCTGCCTCAGCCGCTGCGGAGGCTCCCGGCCGCGTCGAGATCCTCGGCAACCATACCGACTACAATGGCGGTCTCGTTCTGGCGGCGGCGCTTGACCGGGTCACCGCGATCGTTGGCTCCCGGCGGGATGACGGCAAGATCGTCCTGGTTGCCACCGATCTCAAGGACGAGGCGACCTTCGATGCCGCGTCTTTCCAGGCTGACAAGGTGCATTCGTGGGCCAGCTACGTGCTCGGCGTCGTCGACCAGCTTCGTAAGCTTGGCGTAACGATTGGCGGCTTTCAGGCCGTGATCGAGAGCAACGTCCCCGTTGGCGCGGGATTGTCATCGTCCGCCGCTCTGGAAGTGTCGACTGCGCTCCTGCTCAAGCAGCTGTATCCCTACGAGATCGAGAAAATGGAGCTCGCCAAGCTCTGCCAGCGCGCGGAGAACCAGTTCGTCGGCGTCAGTTCCGGACTGCTCGATCAGTTTTCGTCGACGTTCGGCGCGAAGAACAGTCTGGTCTTTCTGGATTGCCGGAGCTTCGACCATGGAACCGTTTCGCTTGGCCAGGCCGACGTCTCTCTCGTGATCTGCAACTCGATGGCGAGCCACTCGCTTACGAGCGGCCATTACAACGAGCGTCGTGCCGAGTGCGAAGAGGCTGGCGCGCACTTCGGCAAGAAGCTCTTGCGCGATGTGGATCCCACCGAGTTCGAGCGTCGAAAAGGCGAGCTTTCCGAGAACGCCCGCAAGCGCGCCGAGCACGTTTTTGGCGAGAACCAGCGCGTGCGCGATGGCATTGGGGCGGCCAAGGCGAGTGATCTGTCGGGCCTCGGCGCTGCGATGTCCGGTTCGCACGAATCCAGCCGGACGCTGTTTGAGAACAGCACGCTGGAACTCGACTTCCTCGTCGCGACCGCCCAATCTCTGCCGGGTTGCTACGGCGCGCGCCTGACCGGCGGCGGCTGGGGCGGCGCGACCGTTAACCTCGTGCGCACCGATGCCGTGGACGAGTTTCGGACGGAGCTCTCCGTTCGCTACAAGCAGCACACCGGCAAGACGCCGGATATCTTTGTCTGCGCAATCGGCGACGGCGCGCATATCGCAAGCGTGTAACGGCGCTTTGTAGCCCTCCACGGATTGGCTGTGGAGGGCTCTCTTCTCCAGTCGCCTCCGTATTCCTGAATCGTTCCCTAAAAGGGTGTGTGTATATATCAAATCGCCTCGTACTACGGCTCCTCCATGCAATAGAGCCGAGCAATACGAATAAAGAAATCGGAGCCCTCTCTGCCGGGCCATTTTTTGTGCGCCGGAGACGGCGATTTTGTCGCAAGTAGCTGGCAGTGATTAACCTGGAGCGAAGAATCCTTAGGCGCTTCGCGCCACGTCAAAAACAAGGAAATTATGATAGGCTATGTGCGTAGCGAGCACTGAAGTCGCTTTCGCTCTGGTGGCGTAAACCCCGTAGCGAAGATTGGCTGGCG
>JARLGU010000061.1 GCA_031292625.1 Capsulimonadaceae bacterium
CGAGGCGCGAGCGAGACCGGTCCGTGACCGGCGGACGATGGCGGCAAAGGGCTGTACGCGTGTCGTCGAAGCATCGTAAAACACCGCAGTGAACGAGGCGCGGGCGAAAAATTGCCCCGGCGGCACGAGCCGTCCTGAATCTTTCTCGCAATACGCCAGTAAATTACACACACTCTTCGATCGTCCTACGGCTGGCTGGCAATCCACTCCTTCAGCGCGTTTGCGAATAGCGAATCGTTGAGCGGGAATATGGGATCGTGTCCGCCGCCTGCGTACCACCAGCCGGGGAAGAGGACGTGCGCGCCGTGGCTGAAATAGAGCGTAACGTCACGTAGACCGCTATCGTACAAACGTCTGTCGTCCGGTTTGGCGCGAGGAGCGGGATGCCACTCGAAGATGCCCCAGTTATCGCAGTACTGCGTCAGCCTTCCGGGATCGATCGCCCCAAATCGCGTGATGCCAAGCGTTCCGCACTCATCCGCCCACCCCGTCCAGATTGGGTCTCCCCCGCTCCGAAGGCGGCCGGCATTAACCGCCTCGCCGGGGATTTGATGGGCATACAGCATCCGCTTCGGAATCCCAGCGCCCTCGGCCGCCGCCAGAACGTCGCCGACGAAGTGCTTCACTTCCACCTGCCGGAAACCGAATGCCGGATAGGAGGGATTGCCCGGCGGATACTGTCCGCCGTGATCGAGCACGTCCCAGCTCCACGCGTTCCAGAACGGGTTGGCGGGATCGCGAAGGCGCGGCGCATCGAATCCACCCGCCGTGACGCCCTGATCGCCATCGACGGGAGCCGGCGCAAACGAAGCGTCGACGATAGGAGCGGGATAACGATCGAGATCCCAATCGCGCAGGCTCCATGTCGAAAAATGCGTGCCAAAGCGCTGGTTAAACGATACGCCCGGTCCCGCATGCCGATCGGGAGAGGCATCCGCGTAGAACGGACTGCGTAAGGTCCCGTGATCGCTGACGAAGGGGCCAACGATGGCTTCGGGCGCACCTTGTCCCTTATACACGCCGGTCGCGTCGTCATATTTCGCCGCATGCCGCAACCAGTCGCGGAACTCGGCAACGGCAAATGGCGAGTAGTCGGCAAGCTGATCGTCGCTGCTTTCTCCTCCGGTTGCCATCTCTTCCTCGATCGCGCAGTTCACCACGACGATCACGCCCGGATACTCATCCATCACGCGGCGAATATCGGCCGCCCTCGCGCCCACCATGGTCATCGCGGATTCGTGAACGGCTGCGCAATAACGGGATGGCGTCGGCGTCTGCCAGTCGCGCGGCGGAAATTCGGGATTGCCTGCTTTTGAAATCGTTTGCTTCCCCTGGAATGTCTTTCCATCGAGCCGCCACTGGTATTGACGCAGGTCCGCCTTCTTGTCGAACGCGACGCCGCCGCTGTGCGTCTGCACGGCGATGATCACGCCGACGGAAAGGTTGTTTTGCCTGGCCAACCGGCAAACACGGCGAAGCGACTCGGCTCCGCGGAATATGCCTGAAAATCCGACGCGAATACTTCCGCGATTCTCGCCAATCTGCTGACGCAGCTTGGTCATCTCCACTTGCAACGCCGCGTCCGTGAGTGCGCCAGGCGTGAACGCCGGCTCGAAGAGCGGCATAACGCAGGCAAGCGTTCTCGTGGAAACAGCTGCGGGATCGGTCGCGGCCGAGACTGCGACGCATGATCCGCCGACCGACGCAAGGATTGAGGCCGCGACAAGCGCGACTGGCAAGCACCCTCTTATGGACCCGCTATTGAGTTCGAAAATCATTGATAATTCCTTTGAGAACTTTCGTTTGGCGCATTCGGGTTGACGCATCTCCTTCTTCGATATGGAATATCCAGATCGCAACCTGAAGGCGTCACTGGCTAGGATAGCCCCAAACAACACACGGGCTGCCTGCGACGTTTGTCGGTTGCTTCTCGAACTGGATATACGGACTGCAGACGCTAGTCCCCATCAGCCATTTTGCGTGCCCGTCGCACATCAGCCAGTTCGCGCCCCCCGTGTGCCTTGGCGTGTCGACACCGTTATGCTGCGCGCCGTTACCCTGAATGGGCCCCGTAGCATAAAGATAAGGCGGCAGGCTCTGCGATACGAGGGTTGGATTGTTGGTTGATAAAGTCCGGCCACCGCCGTTTTGACTGCTCCAGACCAGATCGACTGCAAAGTCGGCTGCTGAGCTGTATTGCTTGCCCCACTCCTGCGGCGTAAGGAGATCGGTGGATGACCCGGTGACCTCTTCGAGAATGAATGTGTCCGCCGGATTGTAGACCTTGGTGAGCGAAAGAAATACGGTGTTTGAAGCCAGCGTCGAATTCGGCCCCGATGTTATCAGCCGATAGTTGATCGCGTATGATACAGGATATTCGAATATCTTCGTTCCACTCGGAGGGATTCCGAAGCTGTTGCCGGATTCCGTCCAGAAATAGCCCTCATTTTGGTCGTCAGGACACCGAAAGGCAGCGGTGCTCTTGACGTACGGATAGACTTGTCCCGCCCACCCTGAGCCCGCATAGCCCGAGTTAATGACTCCATCGCCACATGGCCAGTATTCATCGTTATCTTGGACATACTGCAAGAGGCCTAGACCAAGTTGCTTTTCGTTGGACAAACAAGTCGTTTGGCGCGCCTTTTCCCGCGCCTTTGCGAAAACAGGGAAGAGAATTGCAGCTAATATCGCAATTATAGCGATAACAATTAATAGTTCGATAAGTGTAAATGCGCCGACACGCGATGACCTATACATCTCGGTATACCTCCAGCAACGATCAAATCTGCTTGACGCTCTGCCGTTCGATCAGGCGCGGCTCGACCAGACGCAGGTAATCCTCTCGCGCTCTGGTTTCCGTCCCCGCACTTAGAAAATCAAGGGCATATCGCACATGCTGCTCGACATCGACGTCAATGCTTGTCGTAGGCGGGTGCGTAAAAAGCATTGACGGCGTATTGCCAATCGCGATCACGGACATCGCTTCAGGAACAGGACGCCCCTCGTCGCGACACGCTGCGAATACGGCCGCCGGGTCGGGGGAGCTAATCATCGAGGTGACGCCTCGCGACTCCTCCGATTTTAGGAACTCCCGGGTCTTATGGTACGTTCTGAGGTCCATGCATTCATGGTCCGGAGTACGAACCGCAATCAGCAGGCGATCGGTATCCATTGGCGCCGTGGAGGATCGCCAGGCGGCAACCTGAATCCGCGCAACGGGATGCTCCGGCCGATCGCAAATCAGGGCGATCCTCCTATGTCCCGACTGTTGCAGATGAGAAACGGCCAACCGCATCGTCTGCGCGTCGTCGGCGACAACCGACGGAATGCCGAGATGGTCCAAAACATTCGCGATGACGACCGCACGCCCTTGGGCACGGCGCATGGCCTGAACAAGCGGAGCGTTGCCCTCTCCGTACAAGCTTTCGGCGTCGAACGAAAAATCGTGCAACAGAATTGCCAACTCGCCATTATCCAGCATGCGGACAATCTCATCCTCGCCGCCAGGCCGCAACCAAATCACGTTCGATTTCCGCCCCGTGTGATCAAGGAGACGCTTAGCAATCCGCCGGAAGTCGCTGCTGAGCGGATAGTCCTCGCCGCCGCAGATAAGGTTAATCGTCGCCGCGTTCAGCCGGTCCTGACTCTGCAACCGCACAAACGTCCCCTGACGCCCTCGCCGCTCCAAGAGCCGGCTCCGCACCATGTCCGAAACCGCCTGACGCACAGTCGGGTAACTGACGCCAAAGCGCAAGGCGAGATCACGTTCGGACGGCAGTTGAGCGCCCGGCAAGAACTCGCCGGTGCGTATGGCCTCTTGGAGCGCGTCACGAATCGCGCGATGCTTTACGGGGATTGCGGCGTTGACCTGGCCCAGCGATGTTTGGGTTTCCGGCATGATCTTCAATGAGACTCTACTCTGTTTTCTGCTCATGAGCAGAAGGTTTTGCTCATTATATTACAGCACGAGCTTCCTGTCAAGAGACGTTGCCAAATCTTTTCGTTCCGATGGCCGGGCGCACAAATACGAAGCCGCCCGCGAAGCAAACTTCGCGAACGGCTGGGATGGAAGCGTTCGGATTAATGGCCTGGCGGCGGCGGCGCGGTCTGCGGCGCGACTGGGGGCGCCTGCCCAGGAGCGCCAGCCGGCACGACCGGCTCTTCCTTGGCCTTGAACTGTGCGATAAGCGACTGGTACTGCTTGGGGACGATTTCGATGTTCGCAGTTTGAAGCGATGTCTTGAGCGACTGCTGCAGCTCGATGACAGAGACGCTGCGCATGCCCTGATCGGAGAGCGCATCCAGCTTGACCTGGCTTGCAATCTGATCGAAGGCAAGCTTGCCCGCCGGCTGACGATCTGCGACTCGGATAACCCACCAGTGTCCCGGCTGAAGCTGGACCGGCGCGATAACATCCCCAGGCTTGGCCTTCTGCAGCGCCGTCAGGAGCTGCGGAGGAAACGGCACGCCGGGTCCGGAGAGAGGCTCCCACTTCGGAACATCGCTGCCATCCGCCCCACCCGTCACAGCTTCGTCGATGCTTCGCTCCAGGAAGTTCTTAAACGATCCAACCTTCTGCGCATCCTCGCGCGCCGCATCCGCCGTCGCCTTGTCAGGAAGGACGACGCGCTGAATATGGACTCGTTCCGGGAAGGTGTACTTTTCGGGATGGTGATCGTAGTAGCCCCTAACCCCGGCATCGGCGACGGTCTGTCCGATCGCAGCCAAATTTAGGCGAGCGACCAACGGTTTGATCTGTTCCTTTTCAAAAGAGTCGACCGTATAACCCTGATCCGCAAGATATTGTTCGAACGGCTCAGTCGTGTTGGACTTTTCTTCGAGCTGCTTTATATAGTTGTAACGCTCGCCAACCGCCGCGTCGGTGACTGGGACATTCTTCTGTTTCGCCGTTTGAATAAGAATCACGTTTTGAATGAGCTGGCTCAGCACGGTTCGTCCGACCGGCTGAGTAAGCGACATATTGTTCAGATCCGCCTGGCTCTTCACTGGCGTGTAATGCTGCATGGCGTCAAACATCGACGCCGCGTCGATCGGATCGCCGTTCACGGTCGCGATCGTAGCCGATGTCACGGGCGCACCCGTTGGAGTGACCTTGTCCTCGGAATGGCAACCGGCAAGGACGATAACGAAGATAAGTGCGGAAGCTGGGGCGCTGAACGCCAGACAACGGCGCGCGGCCGTCCATGAGGAAGGGATCATAATAGGGATGTAGACTCCTTGTCGTCGCGTGAAGCCGCGGCGTTGTTCGGTGGTGCGGTGCGCGGACGCATCGTCAGGACGAGGTCGATTTCGGAAACTCCAAATCCAGTGCGGCGAGCAATTTCCGTTCGATCAGTAACTCCCTGGTCAACCAGCTCATACACCTTTGCATACGGATCCGCCGGCGTCTTCGTCTCATCTGGGGCGGGCTTTGTGGGAGGCTCTTCCTTCGCGGCAGGCGCAGGCGCTGGCGCTGGCGCGGCGGTGCTCGCCGCGTTCGCTGGCGGGGCAGGCTTTGCGGCACGCTCTTCTTTCACGACTGGCGCGGACGGCGCTACAGGCGCGATCTTTGCAGCGGGCTCCGCAGCCGCCTTGCGTTCGGCCCTTGCCCGCGATTTAGGCTTGGGGGCGATCGGTTCCTCAGGCGCTGGCGCAACAGTCTCAACCGTCTCGGAAGGCGTCTCATCCTCGGACGCCGCGAGCGCAATCTGCGCCGCCGCAACCGCGTCAAGCGCGGTCGTAACAACAGTTAGCCTGTCAGCAGAATTCTCGGAGGGCTCGTCTGCCTCGGCATCGTCAACTGCGTCCAACTCCGCGTCGTCGTCCGCTGGCTCTTCAACGATTACAAGATGCGGAGGCGGAGACGCAATAAGCGATGCGCGCTTGAGTTCGTTGGCCTCCTCGATCAACGCGCTCAACCGGATTCGCGCGTCATCGAGACGCGCTTGCGCTTCCTCGACGCGCGTCTCTGCTTCGTCCAGTTGCTTTTCCGCCGACGTTGCTCGATCTTCCAGCACCTCAATCAATTGTTCGATTGTCGCGCGTAGATCCTTGAGCTCTTCAAGGGCAGGAGCTTGCTTCTGAATCGCAACAGCCGTGAGATCACGCTTTGCGAGATACCAGAGGAGGGCGATCAATACGAGAAGAATGCCTTGCACGAATTCCACGATGTGATCCATGGGTAGTCCCAAATGCGCATGCCCGATCGAAGGATCGATCCAACCCTAAAGAAAGGCGCGCACAACTTTCCCGGTTGCGATGACTTTGCCGAGCACGAGAGTTACCACCGGACGCTGCAACCGGCCGACGACCTCGGACGCATTTGCGCGCAATGCAAGGAGCAAGGAGCCCGTGGGCTCATCGAATTCCATCTGACTGGCAGCTCCGAGTGGGACATTCAAGTATACCCCAACTAACCGGATATCCTCCAGCTTCATGCTGTTGGCCGACGCCAACGCCCGCATCTCATCGCCATAAAGCAGTTCTTCGCGATTTGAGCCGCGCGGCGGCATCGGAAGGCGCTTTCTCTCCATTGGCGACTGGTACGAAATTGTCGCCGGCACCGGATGTAGACGTAGCGCCAGGTTGCCGAAGCGCTCGGTCACGACGCGAACACGCGGCGCGGCGGGAACCATGGACGCAACCTTGACGCGCTTGACGACCGGTCGCGTTGCGCGCGAAGGCGGCAAGGATTGGACGACGGGGCGCTTCGGGCGAGCAATCGATGGCTGAATTACGCGAGGCGGGTGATCCGGATGTGCGACAAGCGCTACGGATACTGGATCGGCGGACTCGATGTGCGCCGCCAAGACAGCAGGCGGACTGATCCGCCCTTTCTGATCGTCGGTCCCCCCATGCAAGGTTAGCGCAATATGGAGATGAGAGCCGGGTTCGCCCTGGCGATGATGCGAACCAATACAGCCTCCGGACCCAAGGAGCGGGCGCACGCTCCCCCATTGAGGCCTGCTCCACTGCGCAGCCGGATCGAAGGCATGCGATGTCGCCGCCAGGCCGAGATCGTCTTCCGGGAGGCGATGAACCTCGACGGCCGCGAATAGGCTCGCGACCCGCCGCCGGAACTCGGTCCACGCCGCCGATCCTCGCCCCTGCGCGCTTGCCATCGCTACTCACTCGCCTTCACGGGAGATTCCTCCATCTCGTCCCAAAGAAGCTTCAGGGCCTTGTCGATCCGGCGCAGCGGTTCGGCAACATCCATGGTGTGCGCCGCCTCGTTGAGCGTGTGCAACACCTCCGCCTGCCGCGCAGCGCGCGTCTGCACACCGCTTTCGGTATGCGTTCCCGCATGGGCGAATCTCACCCGAATCGGTCCGCCCGTCTTGCTCACCTGCACCATCACCTCATCGTCAGAAACCACCAGGGTAGCGCCAACTTCCGCAAGGGGCGCTGAGCGGCCCTCGCCCAACCAGATCGCGGTGCGCCCCTTGGCCTCGAGAGCCGGCAAAAACTCCGCATCGCTTACGACGAATAGCGACGGCTTCTGCTCGAGGTTGTCGAGGATATTTACAATGATCACATCAGTTTGAATATACTGCTCGAGGACGTCGCCATAAAGAATCTTCTGCAGGCGAGTTGCCTTCACCGGCTCCGTATATCGGAACTCGAGCGGCAAACCGAACGCATCCGTTACCATCGCGCCGCCCATGTAGACGTTTTCCGCGATCGCAGTCGAGACAAGGTAGCCAATGTGGATCTTTCCAGTCTGTACCATGCGAAAAGTGTAGCAAATTGACGATTGCCTGTCAAGCGGAGCGCCCCTCAGACGACGCTGCGTCTATCCAATCCGGCCTTATGAGGATGCGGCACAGATGGCATCGTCGCAAAATTCAGCAGCCATTTCAAATATTCTTGTTGACATCGCACGTGACCTGCGCTATAATTCATCTAGTACGAAAAACGTTACAGATGTCGAGACAGATAGTCGAACGTGGTGGAGCAAGCCAGCGCTCCGCTCGGTAGGAGGTTCAAGATGCAACGAAGTGCAAAAACCAAAGCGGGATTTACGCTTATTGAATTGTTAGTCGTTATCGCAATAATTGCCATCCTCGCAGCAATTCTATTTCCCGTGTTCGCAACGGCCCGCGAGAAAGCCAGGCAGTCCAGCTGCGCGAGCAACCTGAAGCAACTCGGGATCGCGTTCATTCAATACGAACAGGACTATGATGACAGCTTCCCGTCCTCGCCGGGGTCGGCGACGAACACGACGTGCGGCATCACCGCAACATCCTGCTCGAACGGATGGGCAGGCAGGCTGTACACATACGTCAAGAGCGTTGGAGTCTACAACTGCCCTGACGACACCACGCAAGCGGGCGCGACCACCTATGTGCTTTCGTACAGCTACAACTCCAACCTGTCGCTTGGCGGTTATCCGACATCGGATCCCAGGCTCGCGGGTCCACAGGTCTCGACGCTCACCGCGCCGGCGAGCACGGTGTGCCTCTATGAGTCGCGGCTCAATAACAATACGACGATTGACGTCACAAACGCATCTGAACTCCTCTCCCCGGCAACCAACGGCAACACCGAGGCAGGCGGAACCGGCATGAGCTTCCAAACCGGAACCATGGGCAATCCAGGAGCATTAGGCTGGTATCAAGCGCCGCGGCATACAGGCAACGCGAACTACCTGCTGTGCGACGGTCACGTTAAGTGGCTGACGTCCACATCCGTCTGCGCGGGCTACTCCGCGAGCGCCGCCACTGCAGCGCCGACAAGCTCGGGATGGGATATGCACGCAGCCGGTACAGCTTACGGTTCGCAATATATCGCGACGTTCTCCCCCCTTTAGGAACCGCTATCACGCGGGACTCAATGCGGGTCATGCTGGAGGCATCCAACCTGCCGACATGCATGGTCCGCAATTTAATTTCACCATAGAATAAGCCATGAAGAAATATCGCATCCTCTTAATCGCGGCCATTGCCGCACTCTCCGCCGCGACCGCTTTCGCCGCCGCCAATACGCCATTGCCCCTCCCGGCGCAGCCCACGTTCACCGCGGACAGCTTTACGGACTTTGTCGGCCTGAATGCTTCCCCGTTCGAGCGCTACCTCGACAGCGGTCCGTTCAAAGGAGCTGGGACGAAATATGCGCCAGAGGTCTTCTTCGACCTGGGCGTACGCCATTATCGCACGGGTCTCAAGCATGACCTCACGCTCCCCGACCAGCCAGAGCGTATCAGCAACGCCTACCGGAAATACGGCGCGCAGGCAATGCTGCTGATCAGCCCAGGGAAAATCGCCGGACCAGACGCAATCGTCGCACGCCTCAAGCTCTACACGCCGGGCTCAGTCGATTTGCTGGAAGGCCCCAACGAAGTCAATAACAAGTTTCCGCCGCAGTTGCTCAATCTACGTTACAAGGGCAAGACCGACGAAGCCGCCGGCGCTGCGTTCATGAACGATGTCTACGCCGCGGTCAAGGGAGATCCAGCAACGAAAAGCATCTGCGTCGTCGCATATACCGCGATCTTCACCGATTACCATCTCGCGCGCCCGCACGACGCCTTCGACTACGCCAACATGCATTCGTACCAGGGCTATGATGTCCCGTCGTCGAGCCTTCGCACCAATGAGATCCGTTCTAACAATATCTTACCAGTAGGCGCCACGATCAAGCCGTACGTTCCGACCGAGTGCGGCTACAACGTCCAGGCCGATCGATCTAACGGCGCCAACGGCGTCGGATCGCTGCGCGCGCAGGTCCTCAACATTCCGATGCTGCTCGCCGAATACTTCCGGCACGGGATCAAGCGAGCCTATCTGTTCGCACTGCACAATGCGGACGGATACGGGCTCCTTGAAGACGATCAGGAAACGAAGCGGCCGTCGTATTATGCTCTGAAAAGCCTGCTTGCCGAAATCAAGGATGCCGACTGGGATCCAAGCGCGCTCAAATGGACCGCGCGCCCATTTCGCCCGAAGGCGCTGCTGTTCTCAATCGCGGGAGCGCCGGCATCGGTCCATACCGTTACCCTGCAAAAGCAGAGCGGGCAGTACGAATTGCTTATCTGGAACGAAGTCGTCAACTTCGATCAAAACCGGCGCGCTGACGTTGCCAATCCCCCAGTGCAGGCGACGATCCAATTCCAGACGCCGCTCAAACCGGACGCAACGATCCTCACGCAAAACGACTCCGGCCGCTATGACGCCGCGCCAGTGCGCCTGGCCGGCGGCAAACTCGATATCGCCGTGCCGAGTTCGGTCACGATCATCCGCCTTACCCCTGCTGCCCCGACATCGTCCACTCCGCCGCTCCCGCCCAAGGGACTGGTCGCGACAACGACCGAAAACTCGGCGCACGTCGAATGGAAGGCCGGCAAAGACCCTGTTGCCGGCTACTTCGTCTTTCGCAACGGCGACTTCCTGACCGCGACGGCCGGAACAAGCTATGACGACACGTCAAACTGGATTATGCCAAGCCTGGGCTATACGTACACGATCAAGGCATTCACGAAGGCCGGTGAGGTTTCCGACGCTGCAAACGTCGTGGCAGTCACGCCGGACAAGCGTCCAGACCTGGTCTGCGTCCGCATGGACGCTCCGGCCGCCCACGCCGGCGAGCCGGTCACATTCCGCGCGACGGTCAGAAATGCGGGCAACGGCGCGACCCCGGCAGACACGCCGATTGGGGTGACGTTTTTCGTCGACGGCCGCTATACATCGTATGGCGTCACCGAAGGCCAGCCGCTGCTTCCCGGCCAATCCGTCGAGATCGTAGCGAATAGCGCCTGGAAAGCCACGCAGGGCGCACATATTCTAAAAGGTCTTCTTGACGACGTCAACCGCATTCCGTCCGAACTCAACAAGGAAAATAACGTCGTCGACCGAACGCTCCCGGTCGATGTCTCCGCCGCCGGTGCGCTCAGCGGCTCAGGCGATCCAGCGCCGGGAGCAGCCAACCTGACAGCACTTGGCGACGAGGATTGGGCGGCCTGGGGAGTTGGCGGCAAAGATATCGCCATTCGCAAGACAAACGGAGCCGGCAAGATTGGCGACTTACGCTTTGCCGGTAACGGCTTTGTGGATACAACGTCAGGCTGCCCCGTGGGTCTCGCTTGGGGTGACGGAGTTCCCACGCAAACAGTCTCGAATCTACATACCGGGCTCTGGATGAACGGAGTCGATCATGCCTACATGTTCGACGCGGCGGCGGACGCCACGCCGCGCACGCTGCGCGTCTTTGTCGCGGGTATCGAGGGAGCGCAGGGCAAGCTCACCGCGCATCTATCCGACGGTTCAGCGCCGGACTATGTGAGCGACTCGTTCAATGGGGATCTGGCGATGTCCTGGGCGGCCGTTCCCGGCGGCTTCTCAACGGTCTACACGATTCGCTATCACGCAGCGTCCGCCAACCAGAAGCTTACGGTCACCTGGGCGCTTGCGTCCGAGCCCAACCGGTTCCTTGGGCAAATCCGGTTGCAAGCGGCAGCTCTCGCAATGGGCTCTCAATGAACGAGCTGGTTTGCCGGGCGGGTTGACGAACGGCGCGTCACCACCTGCCCGGCGATCCTCAGACGGTGCTGCAAACGCTCACCGCCGACCGCGCGAACGGCGAGTTCGGCCGCCTCAGCGCCAAGCTGATCGAGAGGAAACCGGAAGCTGGAAATCTGATGCTGCCGCGCGATTGCTTGATCGTCGAAGCCAACGACCGCGTAATCCTCTCCCGCGCAAAGGCCAACGGCCTTCAATCCCTGAATTGCTCCGGCGGCAAGCCAGTCGTTGGCGGCTAACAGGGCAGTGAACGGCACGCCTTGCCGATGAGCGTTGACCGCAAGCAACTCTCCCGCATCGATGGCTGGCTTGTGGTCAAGAAAATCGTCAAGCCGCCGGTCGTCACGAATGACGATGAGATCTTCCTCCGAGAGTCCTGCCTGCCGCATCGCATCCCGCGCGCCTAGAATGCGTTCGTCTTCCCACCATGCATCGTAGGGCGCAAGAAAAACAACGTGCCGATGTCCCGCTTCGAGCAGGTGCTCCATCGCGAGACGTCCCGCAAGCCGGTTGTCGGTCCAAACATGCGACGTCGCCCATTCGCGCGCCGACGCCGACACGACAACCGTCGGCAAGCCAAGTTGTTCGGCAAGTTTGATCTCGCGGTCAGCGGCATCGAATCGTTGGTGGAGCGCGAGAATGACGAAGGCGTTCGCGCCGAGCCGAACGAACTCATCCGCAGCGCCGTCCAATAAGTACGCCGGGTCGTATTGGCGAGGCTGCCACGCGCGGTACAGTAGGCCCCCGCCGAGAGAACTGACGCGATCCTCGACAGCGTGTACGGTCATGTAATCGAACAGCGCCTGCACCGGATCCATGTTGAACAGGTCGTTGTCGGCGCTGACAATGCCGATCCGCGCGCCGCCGCCATCGTTGATTCTCCGAGCCGCCGGACGAACCGAGTTCGACCTTCGATCGGCGGGCGGCAACGTATCCGCGACAAACGTCCCTCTGCGCGCCTCGGCACGCAAGGTGCCGTCCGAAAGCAAACTCTTGATCGCCTTATCCAATGTCGTCGGCGCGATATCGAGTTCCGCGCAGAGCAAACGCCTTCCGGGCAGCAAACTGCCCGGCGGATAAATGCCCTCACGAACTCTGCCGCGGAGAACGTCCTCAACATGCGCGGCGAGTGAATGCCCGCGACTCCCCATTTGGATGCTTGTGGTCTTCATAATTATTGTAACGTTTTTCGATACAGTTGATTATACTCCCCTTGCGGGCATACGTCAAGCAGAAAGAATTGGCGAGAAAATCGCACGCAGCGCAGCGCGAGCGGCTTGCCAACAGGCTGAGTGTTAGGCGGCTAAAGAAAAACGGCCAGCCCGGCCGCGGAGGGCTCCTAAGTTCTCCAACTCAATTGCCCTCTTGCTCAACGACAAAGCATGCCAATGGACTATCGAGACACAGTCGCCACGGCAGTGCGGCTAATTTGCTCCGGCGCAGGGATCGACCCTGCGCGTGTCGAACCGTCTGCAAAACGATCAAGACGGGATACCGTTCACCTGATGACCGATCAAACACCCAATCTACTTTTTATCATGGCCGACGATCACGCCGGGTACGTCCTCGGATGCGATGGAAACGCCCTTGCGGAAACGCCAAACCTCGACAGGCTCGCGAAAGACGGCGTTCGTCTCGCAAGTCACTATTGCAACTCGCCGGTATGCTCGCCGTCAAGGCAGTCCATCCTAACCGGAAAACTTCCCCATGCCGCAAGCGTCACGGTCAACTCGTCCGCGCTCGACGTCGACACGCCGACGATCGCGAGCAGCCTGCTTGCCGCTGGCTACGAGACCGCCGCGATGGGCGTAATGCACTTCAATAAGCCCGCCGCGCCGGGCCTTCATGGCTTTGCAACCGTCGCCACGGAAGATGTCATCCGCTCGGAATGGTCCGCTTTACCGTATCGCCAGCCATCGCCGGAGATCGCCGTAAAGCCGCCCTGGAAGCCCTTCAGGGACCCGTCGCGCATCTGGCTCAACGCAGACGCGCTTCCCTATCCCCGTTACGCGGGCGACATGGAAGACGACTATCTCGTTCGCCGCGCCAGTTGCTTTCTTGAGCAGCATGCCGCTACGCCGTTCGCGCTCTGGGTAAGCTTCCATGAGCCGCATTCACCGTACGATTTCCCGATCGAAGACGCCGGCGCGTTCGATCCCGCCCTCTTCCCGACGCCCGAGGTCGGTCCCGACGACGCCGATCAGATCCCGCTCATATTTCGCGACGTTACGCCGGCTGAAAAGCAAGGCATCACGGCCGCCTACTACACATCGGTGCGGTACATGGATCGCAAAATCGGCGAACTGCTCGACAAGTTGGATGAACTCGGGATCGCGAACAACACGCTCGTCGTCTACCTGCCGGATCACGGATACTGCCTGGGCCATCACGGAAGGTTCGAGAAGCATTGCTGCTTCGAGCAAGCCATTCGCGTCCCGTGCATCTTGCGCTGGCCCAAGCGCCTCGCGCCCGGCGTCGTCACCGCGCCAACGGAATCCGTCGACATCGCCCCCACCCTCCTCGACCTTCTTGGCGCTGCCCCGCTTCCCGGCGCTCAGGGGATGAGCCTCGTCCAGGGCGACGGCTTGGCATCGACGCATCAGTACACTTTCACGGAATACACGGGCAACGAAGAGGCTTGCATCCGAACGCCGAGATGGAAGCTGATCCACTGTTCCGGCCGCCGGGCGCGTGCGGACGGCTACATCACGGCAAACCCAACGCCCGGCCGGTCCGTGCGCCTGTTCAACCTCGTCGATGATCCGGGCGAGATGCACAGTGTCGCCGTCAACCGCCCCGAAATCGTCGCTGAGCTCTCCGGTCTCCTACTCGCGCGCCTTCGCTCAACCCACCCGGACGCAACAGCGGAACCCGAGGGTCTCGACATCGGCGGCGCGATCGATTGGTACCTTTGCCCTAGGGACATCTGAGCAATTGGGAACCCCGGAAAAGCTCGCGGTCGAACTCACGGCGGCGCCATTCTTTTCAAAGTGCGTATAAAACCAGCCGCCTTGTAAGACCGCTCCGCAAGCTTTTGGGGCAAAGGGGCGACGCAGCGATTTCATGGATTCCCGATACGCGCTGCAATCGGTCATTGGCGGCAATAGGTCGTACGCGGGTTGACGAAGCCATGCCGGCCGCCGCCGTGAACGAAGCGCGATTCAAAAGATGCCCCGGCGGCATGAGCCGTCTGGAGAGATACTTCCGCCCCCCCCGATTGATCGCGCACGCCCTTAAAACGGCGCGTCGTCGTCGTCATGCGCAACTGGCTCCCCCGGCTCGGCTTCGTCGTCATCTGGAAACGCCATGTTCTCCGCGACCACGCCCTGCCCCTTGCCATTGAAGTAGGCGTCAACGTTGAGCGGGTGCAGCATAACGTCGCGCGGCTTCTGGCCCTCCTGGGGGCCGACAATGCCGCGCGCTTCCATGCACTCGATCAGCCGTGCGGCCCGCGTGTAACCGACCTTGAAACGTCGCTGCAGCGACGACGTAGAGGCGCCCTTCTCGTATTGCGACGCCAGCCAGCGGACCGCGGGCTCGAACAGCTCGTCGGTATCTCCGTCGTCCGTTTCGTCCGAGAAACCATCCGACGCGGCCGTGGGCGTCATGGTGTACTTGGGCTCTTCCTGATCCTTCAGGTACTTGACCAGCTTGTTCGTCTCCGCCTCGGTAACGTAGCAGCCCTGGATGCGGACGGGCTTCGAGGCATCGATCGAGAGATAGAGCATGTCGCCGCGGCCAATTAAACGGTCAGCGCCCGGCGTATCGAGAATTGTGCGGCTATCGACGTTGGTCGCCACCGAAAATGCGATACGCGACGGAATGTTGGCCTTAATCGTGCCAGTAATCACATCGACGCTTGGGCGCTGGGTCGCGATGACCATGTGAATGCCGGTAGCCCGCGCGAGAGCGGTCAGGCGGGCGATGCACATTTCGACATCCGGTCCTTGTGTCGCCATGAGGTCCGCGAGTTCGTCGATTACGATCACGAGGTACGGCAGCTTCTTCTTTTCGTCCACCTGCGCGTTATAGCCGTCGATGTTGCGCGTGCCCTTGTCGGCAAAAAGGCCATACCGCTTCTCCATCTCGACCAACACTGAACGCAAGATTCCCGCAGCTTGTTTGGTGTCTTTGACAACCGGCGCTGCGAGATGTGGAATGCCTTCGTAGAGTGAGAGTTCGACGCGCTTGGGATCAATCATGATGAACTGCACTTCGCGCGGCGTCGCCCGGTACACGATGCTCGAAATGAGCGCGTTCAAGCAGCACGATTTCCCGGAGTTGGTCGCCCCGCCCACCAGGACGTGCGGCATCTTCGCGAGGTCAGCAAAGCGGTCGACGCCGGCGACATCCTTGCCCAGGGCAAAGGTGAGTTTCGATGGCGCATCGTGGAACTCCGCAGTGTCCAGGCACGCGCGCAACGTGACGATTTGGCGTCGTTCGTTGGGCACCTCGATGCCGATCGCCGATTTTCCGGGAATGGGCGCTTCGACGCGCACATCGATCGCGGCAAGCGACATCGCGAGGTTATCCGCCAGCGCGACGATTTTCTTGACGAGAATACCCGGATCCAATGCCACCTCGTAGCGAGTCACCGTCGGTCCCATCGCCACCTGCTTGACGTCCGCGCCGATCTTAAAGTCGTTGAGCGTGCGCATCAGTATCTGCTGGCGCTCAGCATTGACGGCGGCGGAATCGGCGGCCGCGACGTTGGGCGGTTCGAGCAGATCGAGCGGCGGCAACTGGTAGTCCGGGTTGACGTGATCGTTGGTCTCGGCAAGGCGGTCGAGGTTCAGGGACTTTTGCACCACGACCTGCGGCTTTACGGGCGGAAGCTGTACGAAGGGTTTCGGCTGTGCGACGACAGTCGGCGCGGTGTCCGGCTCTGGCGCTTCGATCGCCTTTTTGCGACGCGATTCCGGCTCACGGATCGCCTTGACCGTCGCCGCCTGATCCGCGCGATCCGGTTTGCCGCCGGTCCGTGCGGGGAGCTGCGGCATATTGTACCGAAGCGCATCCGCCACCTTCGCGATCCCATTGCCGCACGCCTGCATCATATACAGGAGACGGCGATCCGTCATCCAGACGACGGTCATGACCGCGAGGGCGAAGTAGAGCACGGGCGAGCCCACTCCGAGGAGGGAGTGAACCCCGTAATTGATCGCCGCTCCCGTCAGCCCGCCAACGGTGGAAACGTGCGCGCCGTCAAAAGGCAGGCCTCCCCGAACCGCATGCGCGTAGTCGAGCCACGCCAGGCAGATCAGCCAGAGCACAACGCATCCGCCAAAGATTTCGGCGCGGCTTGAAGGCGACCGGCCGTAGATCAGGACAACGCCCCCGCCAACCATGAGAAACGGAACGACATAAGCGCCGAGACCGAACAGAATTTTCAGCGAATTGGCCAAGCCTGCCCCGAGGGCGCCCGCATTCTGCAACGCGACCAGGCTGACGAGCGAAATCACGCCGGCGGCAAACAGGGCCACGCCGACCATGTCCTGCAAGAATCGGTCGTTGTTGCGCGCGGCCTTTGGCGGACGCGGAGTCTTCAGCGGACGCGGAGTGCGCGGAGTCTTTCCGGTCGACGTGCGGCGCGGGGATTTGGTATCTTCTCTAACGGCCATAAGAGGTCTTCCGAGCCGCTGCAATCGTGCTTGGGAGAGAAAGCGAACGGGCAAGAATCATGGTTAATTATAGCGCGTTCGTCCCTCGATTTCAACGAGAAGCTTTGGTTGGACCAGGACGATCGCATCTATAACTGTTAGCAGCGGCGCGAGTCCGGTCCTGAAAGGGCCGGACTGTGTTGAGAACGCCCGTGAACGGGCCTCATCGGTAGACGGCCTGCATTTTGTAAGGCGGCAGCCCGATTGATCGGGCTTGCCCAACCCAGGACGGTCGTTCACGGCCGGAAGCCACGCCAATATCGGTGACAATCGTTGATATTAGACCGATCCCCCGGTTGGATGGACGCGGAGCAGCACGACGAAGCGAAAGAACGGTTCTTAAGAACGACTGAATATGCTACAATGTGGCATTCCGTCAGCGAGGAGTTTCGATGGCAAATCGAGTCTGCGTTTATGGCATCCCGGGCGAGCGCGACACAGAGCGTATCCTGCGCGAGCTCTACTCTATGTCGCTAAACTATGACTTTTACGGCGCGGAGTGCCTTCCCGGCGAAGTTGTGCAGGCGCTTCCAAGGGTCGAGATCGCCTGCGGCGCCGACGGCGGAACGGTCGCCATCGAGAATCCCGATGCGGAGACGCTTCGTCAAACCCTCTATGCCCATGACATTCTCGGGGTAACATCATACTGGGTGTGAGGTCCGTCGCCTCCCGCCCGTATAGAAATCAAAGCCCTTTTTCGCCGGAGACGCAAAAAGAGGAACAAAAAGCGCAACTATGGCGTATAGTTTAGTAGCGCATGTCCTCCTTTTCAAGTGCCTATCGATTGGATGGCACCCTGCAGAGATTCCGTCGAACGGAGCTTTGCAGGCTTTTTTCTTGTCCGCCGCGCGGGAACCAACGCACTTGGCGGCTGTTTTGATTGCGAAAGCAATGAGGAATTGAGATGGCAGCGACGGATGCCCCACCCAATCGTGATGCGCTGGAGACGATCAGTAAGCAGTTTGAGAATTCCTCCCCGGAGCAGATTTTGCGCTGGGCCGCAAGCACATACGGCTCGCGGCTGAGCCTCGCGACGGCGTTCGGCGCCGAAGGGTGCGCGTTGCTCGGCATGTTATCGCAAATCCCGAACGAGGCGTACGTATTCAACCTCGACACCGGATACCAGTTTCGCGAGACGCTAGAGCTACGTGAGCGGATCGACGACAAATACGGCATCACCGTTCACTATGTCCGCAGCGAGGAAACCGTCTCGCAAATGGAAGAGCGGTTCGGCGGACCGATCTACGGAACCGATCCTAACCTTTGCTGTCACATACGCAAGGTCGTCCCTCTGCGAAAAGTCGTCGCGGGGTTCGATGCCTGGATCTCCGCCATTCGCCGCGACCAGTCGCCCGCCCGCGCCAACGCCCCGATCGTCGGTTGGGATGACAAGTTTCAGCTTGTGAAAATTAACCCGCTTGCGCGCTGGACCAAGAGGGACGTTTGGGAGTATATCCTCGCCAACGATGTTCCCTACAACCCCCTGCACGACCAGGGCTACCCGAGCATCGGTTGCGCCCCATGCACTCGCGCCGCCGCAAACAGCGCGGATGAACGCGATGGGCGCTGGGCGGGAACCGTCAAGACGGAGTGCGGGCTGCATATCTAACGATCTCGCGGTAATTATTACAATACCAGCGAACTTCGGCCGGCTCGTCTTGGATGCGGTAGGTTGCTTGCGTTGCCCATTTCACGAGCGCCACAGCTTCTGCTCGTCCGCCATCGCATCGCTTGCGGCGCGAACTGGGTACACTTATACGGCACGGTCTCGAATCTATGGGGCTCCGCGGCAATGAATAATTCGCCCCGGGCGCAAATCACATTATCGTTTAAAAAACTCTATGTTTCACAATATCCCGGTTGGTAAGAACGCTCCGCAAATCGTCAACGCGATCATTGAGATCCCGCAAGGCAGCAATAATAAGTATGAGTACGATCATGAGCTTGAAGTCTTCAAGCTCGATCGAACCCTGTACTCGCCTCTCTACTATCCGTTCGACTATGGCTGGGTATGCGACACGCTCGCACTCGATGGAGACCCGCTCGATATCCTGGTGATCACGTCGCAGCCGACATTTCCTGGATGCCTCATCGAGACGCGGCCGCTTGGAGTTCTGATGATGCGCGATGACAAGGGTCCGGACGAAAAAATCCTGTCCGTCGCCGCCGCGGATCCGAGGTTCCGGGGTATGACGCATCTGTCGGACCTGCCGACGCACATTCTCAAGGAGATCGTCCACTTCTTCGACATCTACAAAGAACTTGAGGAGAAGCAGACGAACGTACTTGGATGGCAGGACGTGGAGAGCGCCTACGAGGTGATTAAGAAGTGCCGGCTCGATACGGTCAAGATGCCGTAGCGACCTGACCGGCCACGGGCTGCGCCGCCGCCTCACAGAGGGCCTTATGGTACACGGCGAGCACCTTCTCGCCCATGCGTTCGGGCGTGCGGCAATCGGCGTTCACAACGGCAGCCTTGCGCATGCTGGCAAGCCGCTCGGGATCGTTCAGCAGGCTGACGACCGCGTTGCCAAATTCCACCGGGTCATTAGGCGCGCGGACGCCGTCGATGCCGTCCATGACCGTTTCCGGAGCGCCGCCTTCGTTCACCGCGACGCAAGGCGTTCCCACCGCCATCGCCTCCCCCAGAACCATGCCCTGGGTCTCTGTGAGCGACGGAAAGGCCAGCAGCGTAGATGTCGCGTAAATCGGATCGAGCGCGGCGCGCGGCAAGAACCCGGTCAAAATCACCCGATCCTTGAGCAGCGGCGACTGGCTGGCGCACTCCTTAAGCAACCCGGCATGCATCCCGGCTCCCGCGAGCAGGAGATATGCATCGGGACGCTCCTTGAATATCACATTCTCGCACGCCGCGAGGAGCATCTTCAGGTTCTTCTCCTTTGCCATACGTCCAGCATAGGTGAGAACCGGCGCATCGGCTGGAATACCGTAGCGCTGACGCACTTCCATCTTCGCCTCTTCCGAAATCGGCTCGGGAATCGGAATGCCGCTCGGGATCACCGCGATGCGATCCTGCGCCACGCCGTATTCGCTGCGCAAGCGCGACGCGGAGAAGTTCGACGGCGTGATGACCGTACTGCAGCGTGAATAGTACCAACCAATCCATGTATGCGCGGAAAGTTCGGCCATTGGCCGGGGCGCAAACGGGATGTAGTGGACATACTGCGTATAAATCGTGTGGTTGGTCGCGACCAGCGGCACGCCATGCGCGGCCGCGACACGCTGCGCGACAATCCCCATAAGAAACGGCGACTGCGTGTGGATGATGTCCAATTCTAACTTGGCGACGCCCTTAAGAATACGCGGCGTCAGCGGAAGCGGTACTGGATACGCTTTATCGAACGGCGTAAACATGGCAGGCACTCGAACGACATTATCGCTGTCACCCTTATGCCCGGGGAACTCGCTGGAAAAGACAAAGACATCGTGTCCAAGCTTCTCAAGCTGCGCGATGAGCGTGATGACGGATGTTGTTACGCCGTTCACAACGGGCGGGTAGCTTTCCGTGAAGACGCCTACTCGCAGCTTCCTGCCAATGCTGTATCCGGCCACATCCGAATCGATCGACGATGCGGTTCGTTCACTTACACCTGCGGTCAATGCGCAAGCCCCCCCTGCCGCCCCGTATGCCCCGAGTGATCAGCGCCTTGCGCGTCAGTTGCAGGCGCGCCTTCCTGTGCTCGAAGGAACGCTAGAACCTCGGACAATCGAAATCGGCGTTGATTTCCGGCCGTGCGAAAGTGCGGCAGATTGCCGCGGTTGGTATACCGCCTGACAGTCGTTGGACAGACGTTCAGCACCTGTGCGGTCTCCTCCAACGTCAGTGTCGGATCGAGCAGACGTGAGATCAGTTCGTCGCGTGTTTCGCTGCCTTGCGATGATGAAGGCGCCTCGTCTGATTGGAGCCTCTCGTGCACGGCGCTTCGCCGCGTTTGAGTCCGTCCGCCCTTGCGACCGGCGTGCGGATCGTCGACAGGCGCTTGAGCAGCCGAGGCTACTGAGCGTTCCGGCGGGCGGTGCGCCCACATCTTCGGTCCACGGAGGCCATTCCTGCAAGTTCGCGAGCTTTTTCGGTTGCCGGCTTCGTTAAGCCATCCCGTCAAAGTAGCCACAAAAATCTCCCGGGTCCCGATCAAATCTTGATGTCCGATGCGATAAACATCGCATCGCCGAACGACAGGAAGCGATAGTCTTCTTTCAGCGCCGTCGCGTATGCGCTCAAAATCGCCTCACGCCCCGCAAAGGCCGCCGTTAGAACAAGCAGCGTGCTCTTGGGCATATGAAAGTTCGTAATCAACGAGTCGACAATACGAAATTCAAAACCGGGACGAACAAAGAGGCTCGTCTCAAAACGCCCCGCCTGGACAGTTCGCGAACCGGTTGCAGCGCTTTCCAGCGCGCGCAGGACCGTCGTCCCAACTCCGATAATTCGCCCCTTCGCCGACGCGATGGCGTCAGCAGCCTCTTGCGGGATCGAAACGGCTTCCGAATGCATCGTGTGCTGCGAAAGATCGTCCGCAACGATGGGCAGAAAAGTCCCGACGCCCACGTGCAGCGTCAATCGCGCAATGCGAATGCCCTTGTTTGCGATCCGCCCAAGCAGTTCATCCGTAAAGTGCAGTCCGGCGGTCGGCGCGGCGGCCGAGCCCGGCTCACGGGCGTAAACTGTTTGGTAGCGCCGCTTAACCCGCGCTTGATCGTCGTCGCTGTCTGCGATATAGGGAGGAAGCGGCACCCTTCCCAGGCGATCGATCAGTTCCTCGGCCCCCTCGATATGGCCGTCTCGCGTAAACTGAACCGTCCGCGAACCCCGTTCGTCGACAATCCCCGTAACCGTCGCGACCAGTCCATCATCGAACGAGACCGTCGCCCCTTCGCGAAGGCTCTTGCCAGGCTTGACGAGAGCCCTCCAAAGGCCTTCGGCAATCCGGTGCGTCAAAAACACCTCGGCGATTCCGCCGGTCTGACGATGCCCGCGCAGCCGCAAGGCATTAACCCGTGTCTCGTTGAGAACGAGGAGATCGCCCGCTCTGAGATATTCCGGCAGATCGTAAAAATGTCTATGCGCCGCCACCTGACCGGTCTCCCGGTTCACCAACAGCAATCTCGACGAATCTCGCGGCTCTACCGCCGTTTGTGCGATGCGCTCCTTTGGCAGCGCGTAATCAAAATCTGACAAATGCAAGAAAGACCACCCACCTCGCCGGCCACGGCTATCTCCGGAAACGGACGATCAGGTTCAACAAAATCGTCAAGAGTATGCTTAAGGCAATTGATGTCGCTATTGGAATGAAAACCGTAGAGTTTCCCCGGCTAAACTTAATATCGCCCGGCAACCCCGTGAAGCCGGCACGTCCGGCCAGCCAGATTACTCCCCCGGCCCCAGCCATCACAAGCCCCGCGAACACCAGCAGCTTTCCGATGCCGATAAACCCCACGCGGATACCCTCTCCTGCTTCTACCTTATTGTATCCGTACCTGGCTGGTAAGTCAAGGAGACGCGACGCTGCAAGTCGAGTAGATCGCAGAAAGCCAGCGCACCTGGCCAACCACGTCATGAATCTGCCCCTTCCGCTGCTCTGGAAATAGAACGCACTCAGGCTATGCCAGACACGTGAAATATCATTCGGCTCGGTGGCAGTCATCGAACCAAGAGTTTAGGTAGATGATCTATTGCATGCCGAAGCTATGCCGCAATAGGTATGGGATCAAG
>JARLGU010000062.1 GCA_031292625.1 Capsulimonadaceae bacterium
AAACATCGCCTGATTTAACCAGCATGGCAGTGTTACCTGTCGGTAAACGGTCGCTTCCCTCAAATATCGACAAGCGATCTAAACCATACGTCGGCCGTCTTTCTTTTGATACCCCGTGGTCTTGCCACGGGGAGCTTCATTGCCTTTGACGAAATATCGTAAAAAACATCGGATACAGTGATTTTCCCAAAAAGACGGTCTGCGAAGGACTGTTTTGCCGCGCCATTTCTCCCAATTCCCTCTCGTGCACTTCGTGCTCCACGGCAGAATTGCCAGGTATTGGCATGGCTTATGCATTTCTATAAGACGTGAGCAACGTAATCGTCACTTCCCCACTTTCCCGCGTCCCTCAGGTTCTTCCTGAGCGGCCAATGGGCTTCGTCAAGTCGCTTCTCGCATGGGATAGCGCGGCCTTCGCGCTCGCCTGCTTGCTGGACATGGTTTCGACCATCCTCCTGGTTCATCGAGGAATGGCGGTCGAGGGAAACCCGTGGCTGGCGTATTGTTACCATCGCGGAGAGGTCTATTTCATCATCGCGAAGCTTCTGAGCTTCCTGCCGGCCATCGCGTTTGCGGCCTATTATCGGGACCGCTTCCCGGAGTTCGTTCCGCTCTGCTTGAGGGTGGCGTTGGTCGCGTATGTCGTGATCTATGCGACATCCGTCTTCGGCCAGTTCAGGTGAGACAAAACAAAGGGCGGAGACGATTCATCGCCCCCGCCCGTCTGTTCAATTTAGGTTTCCGCGCGAATTAGTAAGCCTGGACCTCGTCGGAGCCGATAAACCCAACCCCCACGCCGGCGCTCTTCAAGAACTGAACCAAATTGTCGATCTGCTCATCCGTTCCCGTTACCGAGCACATGATATAGCCGCCGACGTTTTCTTCGACTTGAGCTCGACGGATATCGACCTGGACGCCAAACCTCTTTACGGCCGTCGCCAGAACCGGTTCGTTCACCTGTGTGACCGGGAAGGTGAAGTTAAGTTTCACTGTTTGCGCGCCGTTCGTTGTTTCACTCATGGCCTATTCTCCTAAACCCGTTCGCCACTAGTACTTCGCTACGCTGGGATCGACATCGTCCGACCATCGCAAAATACCGCCCGTAAGATTCTTGACGTTTTTGAAGCCGGCTTCGATGAACGTGTGCTGCGCCTGGGCGCTCCGCTTGCCGGACTTACAGTGTAGGACGATCTCTTTGTTTCGATCGAAGTCGTCCAGGCGGCTAGGGACCGTTGAGAGCGGGATTAACTTCGCGCCCGGGATCTTGGCGATCGCGTATTCGTACGGCTCGCGAACATCGATCAGCTCGAAGTCGTCGCCGCGGTCAAGCTTCGCTTTTAGTTCGAGCGGCGTAATCTCCTGCGCGGCCGCTGCGGCCGCGATTTCGTTGCCGCGACCGACGCCGCAAAACTCATTGTAATCGATCAGCGCGGTCACCGTCGGGTTCTCGCCACAGATCGGGCACTCAGGATTTTTGCGCAGTTTGAGCTCCTTGAACGTCAGCGCCATGGCGTTGAACAATAGAAGACGGCCAATGAGAGGCTTACCGGCGCTCAAAATGATCTTGATCGCTTCGACTGCCTGAATGCTGCCGATCACGCCTGGCAGGACGCCGAAGACGCCGCCCTCGGCGCACGACGGCACTAAGCCCGGCGGCGGAGGTTCCGGATACAGGCAGCGGTAACAGGGGCCGTCCTTGGCGTAGAATACGCTTGCCTGACCTTCAAACCGGAAAATGGAACCGTAGACATTGGGTTTGCCGAGCAGGACGCAGGCATCGTTAACAAGGTAGCGCGTCTGGAAATTGTCCGTGCCGTCGACGATGACGTCATAGTCCTTCATGATGTCGAACGCGTTGTCGCTCGTGATCATGGTCTCGTATTTGACGACGTTGACGTTCGGGTTGATGCCCTTGATCGTGGCTTCGGCGCTGTCGAGCTTGGGTTTGCCGACCCATTCGGTGCGATGGGCGATCTGGCGTTGGAGGTTGGTAAAGTCAACCGTGTCGAAATCGACAATCCCGAGCGTGCCGACGCCGGCGGCGGCCAGATACATGCTGATCGGCGAGCCGAGGGCGCCTGTGCCGATGCAAAGCACCTTTGCGGCCTTAAGCCGCTTTTGGCCATCCAGGGTGACCTCGGGCATGATGAGGTGCCGGGAATAGCGTAGGATCTCATCATTGGAGAGCGCGATAGCGTCGGGGCTCTGGGCGAGGCGAAACGACGGAGCTCCGCCGTGCCCGCTGATATCGATATTGACCAATTTCCTTACCTCGGGCCAGTCGCGGCCCTCCTGAGAGCAGTTGCTGCGCGCGACCTACAGCCGGCGCTTTACACGTTAGATATAGAACATCAAATCGGCGGCGGGGCCGGTGGATTGCAACGTAAGAACCCGATCCTTCAGGTCCGCAAACGTAGTTCCATCCAGCGTCAGCGCGATTGCGGCATCCACTTCGTCCCAGAGCTGCCGGAGGGCCTTGCAAGACGGCTTGTGCTCGTCACAGCTTGGCAGGCTTGCGCCGATTGACGTCTGGCCATCCATCAGGCGAACGACTTCGCCGACAGAAATCGTTTCCGGGTCTCGCAAAAGATAATAGCCGCCCGCGACGCCGCGCCGGCTACCCAGTAGGCCCTGGTTTCGGAGCACGACAAGGATCTGCTCCAGATATTTTACCGGAATATCACAAGTCTGCGCAATCGCCTGGATCTGAGCCGGGTGTGTGGAGTCGTGGGCAATCCCCTGGATCGCCAGGAACAACAGCGCCTTGGCTGCGTATTCACTCCGTGTTGAGATCTTCATATGTCCCCATAACCAGTGTAGAAACTAGGATATCTTATACCCGCATCACCCACTCCTGTCAAGTTCGCGAGGCATTCCGCGCAGGGGGGATCGCATCTATCGTTCTGTCTGCTTCGTCCTCATGACGGCCGCGTTTAACGCCATCATGAGCATCGACGCAACGGTCGATAACGACCGTCCTGAACAGGCGGCTGAAAAGCGAAGCGCATCTACGGCGGCCCTGTTTACAGGGCCGTTCGCCGATGACGGTCAACAGTAGCCGCCAATCGTCGTAGAGGCGATTGCCAGGACGTTGCGCGCGCGCGAAACGAGCGGCCTTCCTTCTGCTGTTCCAAATAGCGCTTGACAATCGTGTGACGGCGTGATAAAATGATAACGTTATCATTTGCCGGCGAGATTGCACCAACGATGCCTGTCACCATAAAGGAAATCGCTGAAGTTACCGGATTATCTGTTCCTACAGTCGGCCGGATACTTGGCAATAAGGGCCATTTGCACCGCCCCGAAGCGCGCGAGCAGGTGCTGGAAGCGGCGCGCAAAATGGGATACCGGGCGAACTCGTCGGCGCGCTCGATGCGGACCGGGCGGCAGGGCTGTTTCGCATTGCTTCTAAGCACGCTCGGTGAGGCCAGTACGCTTCAGAGCCCCCTGCTGCAGGGTCTCCTCGACGCCATGGCGATCAAGGACGAGCATCTCATCGTGTTTCGAGCTCCCGATCACGAATTGACGGCGTCGGATTTTATTCCGAAGATCATTCGCGAGTTGATGGCGGATGGGCTGCTTATCAACTATAACGCCGCAATACCATCTCAAATGGAGACATTGATCGAGGAACGGCATATTCCGTCGGTCTGGATCAACTCGAAGCACGAAACCGACAGCGTCCATCCTGACGATTACGCCGGGGCCTTTGATGCGACGACCTACCTGCTGCATCTCGGCCACAGCCGCATTCTCTACGTTAGCCCAATCCCTACAGAGGCGAGCGTGCCAGCGCCACACTACAGCGTCACCGACCGGCGCACCGGTTATGTCGCCGCAATGCGCGCTGAAGGACTGGAGCCGCGGTTCTCGCCGAGCACGACCTATTCCGCCAACGATAGGCAGATTGCGACCGAATTCGACGCCATCATGACGGCGCCGGACCGGCCAACGGCAATGCTGGTCAACGGAGCTAATATTCTGAATATCGCGCTCTTCAACGCGATCGCCAGGGGCTTGCGCGTGCCGCAAGATATCTCTTTGGTGTTGATCGACAGCGAACCGCCGCGACATCTTGGATTACCCATCCCGTACCCGATCACGACCTACGAAATCCCGTTCGCCGAAATGGGCCGCACGGCTGTTGACCTGCTGCGCGAGAAGCTACGTAACTGCGGAGCACCCGTTGAGCCCGCACGATTGCCTCTGACGCTACGCGAAGGCGCCACATGCGCTCCGCCTGCAAGTCTCTAATGTCACGACAGGAGAACAACACGATGCCCGCAAGAAAGCAAGGTTTCACTCTTATTAAACTGCTCGTCGTGATAGCTATTATAGCTATACTAGCAGCAATACTTTTTCCCGTTTTCGCTCAAGCTCGCGAGAAAGCGCGGACGGCGACCTGCGCCAGCAACCTGAAGCAAATTGGTCTCGGCATGATGCAGTACACCGGAGACTACGACGAATGCCTTCCGATTGGCACATTCTCCGGATCGAGCGGAATGGGCTGGGCGAGCCAGATTTATCCTTACGTTAAGAGCAACGGCGTCTTTACATGTCCCGACGACGTCAGCGATCCGAACTACCCGTTGAATTCGGGCAATCCGGCCTATCCTGTTGTCTGGGTCAGCTATGCATACAACATGGCTTGCGCCTTTACGGGCACGCGCGGTATCGCCGGATATATCCCTAAGTTCACCGCCACGCCGAGCACTGTCCTGTTATTCGAAGTCGTCGACTGTCCCGCCCGCCCATCCGTCATCGGTACGCCCACGTATTGGGCTCCGGCCGGCAACGGGTACGACAGCCGCCTGCTTATCGGCAGCGGCACTATTGGCGGCCTATACGCAACCGGGTTACTCGGAGACGTTCCTGGGACGCTTCAACCCATTAACAATGTTAGCGCCAATATCCACGTTGCCGATCACGGTCATTTCTACGGCGGAACCGGTTGGCATCAGGGAGGAGCGAACTATTTGCTCGTCGACGGCCATGTCAAATGGCTTACCGGCGGAAAAGTCTCGCCCGGTGACGCTGCTTTGACTTCGACAGCCGCGCAGTCCACGACCTATCCCTATTCCTCAGGCGCATCGAACGCCGAAGGAGCCGACAATAACGGTCACACGGCCACGTTCAGTCCCGTTTAGAAAGCCAACAGTTTTGCACACCTTTCCAATTACACTATTAGTGGCTTGCGCGCTGCTCGCTGGCGGCGAGGCGGTCGCGGCAAAACCCAAGGCGCTCACTCTGACGATCGATGCCGCCACAAAGTCGGCCGGTCTGACGGTTGTCCGGCTAAGCGGTGGGGATTCCGTCGCCGTCCTTGACGGTCAGACCGGAAGCACCGTGCGAACCGGCTCGCTTTTCTGGCAGCTTCCAGCCGACTTCGTGGATGGCTACTACCAGGTCCGATTCCTTGGGAGCGCGACTATTCTGCCGACTCTCGGCTCACAGGTTATGGGAAAAGAGCCGTACTTCCTTGAGACGTCGAAAGACAGGGCGGCGGACAGCGACGCGCCGAACTATTCGTACGTCGACCCAGCGTCGAGCCCCCGCGAATTGGCGGAAGTCGTTCACCCGCAACTTAACCGGGCGGCGACGGTGGAGGATCGAATTGGCGAGAGGCCAATGCACCTTGAACCAGGTATGACCATCTTTCTCAGGTTACGATATCCTTTCGTGGTTGCTGGTTCGCTGAAGGTGACTCCCCTCGAAAACGATTTGGGAATCAGCCTCCGTTCGAGTAGTCTTGTTCCCTACAACATGGTCACCGAAAAGCTTCAACCCGCCTTTCGGTTCGATCTGCAAAACGTCACCACGAAACTGTGGTCAGGGCGTCTCGATCTCGAGTGGATGGACCTTTACGCCGGCACGTCGGTTCGTCAGAGTATCCGGCTTCAAGTCCCCGACGGCCGCTCATCGTCACAGACGGCCACTCTGCCGGATCCGCGGCCTGGGGCGTACACTCTGGTCGCGACGCTGCATGCGGATGATGGAGCGCTTGTGACCCGCGCCCAGCGTTATCTTACATTTTCTCCCGCCATCGATTCGCGCACCCTGCCCGCCGACTGGCCGTTCGGGTTCCATCTACGCCCAATCGAGCCGATGATTCCGCCGGTTGGGTTTCGCTGGATCAGAGTATTCTGGAGTTGGTCCGATATGCAACCATCGCGCGATGTCTACCGATGGAGCGAGATGGATGAGCTTGTTCGGCGCTGCAAGGCGAACGGACAGAAGATCCTATGGGTGTGTGAGGGAGTTCCCAAATGGGCGTCGTCGAGTCCGCTATCGGCGCACCCTTCTGCTTATCCGCCATCCGACTGGAATGACGTCGCGCGTTTTCTCGATGCTTTTTGGGCTCGCTATGCGCCTGATGGCAAACTTGACACGGTTCAAGGCGTGGAGATTTGGAACGAACCCAATGTTATCGAAAAGACCTTTCCGCCGTCCGCCTACGCGACGCTTTCCGAAACGATCTTCAAAGCTACGAAACGCGACGCGCCCGGCGCCACCGTAGTCGGCCTATGCGAAAGCGGCGGCTTGCACATGCGGTGGATCAATGCCGCCCTCGATGCCGGCGCCGGGAAATGGATGGACGCGGCATCCCTCCACAATTATGAGGTGGATACGCCGAAGGGTGTGGTCTCGTTGAGCAGCAAAACAACTCTGATGCAGGAGGCGTTGCGCAATCATGGCCTCAACTTGCCCCTCTGGAATACGGAAGCCGGCGTGTCGTCCGAAATCCGCAATGCTGGACGCTTCTCTACGCAAGAAGAGCTGAACAAACTCTATCTGGAAAGCGGCTTGCTCAATAGGTCCTCGCCAACAACGATGAAACTTCCAGCACCCGGATCGCCCACATTGTGGCGTAACGAAGGAGAGCGGGAAGCGACGGCCTATCTCATCCGGGCCACTGCTCAGCAGTTGGCAACGGGAGTTAAGCAATGCCTGTGGTTCAAGTGGCAGGCCGGGCCGATGTCCTGGGTCCAGGATTGGGCGGATGGCGGCAATTGCATGCCGCGCCTCGTTGTCCCGGCACAAGCCATACTCAGCGAGATGTGGATGAAGTACGGTGGGCAGGCCAGCAGTCAGCTCGACGTCAAGAGCCCCGATCCACGCTATGATATCTACGCCTACCGGTTCACCGGAGCCAAGGGATCGATGACGATTGTGTTCTCGCATCCCAGCGGCGCCACGTCGGGCACGACCGATCCACGCGCGGGGGAACTCGCGCCAACGGATGCGGCGAAGCCGCTCGGGAAGCCATCAGATCTGGCGATCATGCTCAGAACACAGCCGCCGCCCAAGCTTGCCGTTGAACTGCCCGGCTCATTTGCGGATGTGTTCGATATGCTTGGTCGAAAAATCGGAAGCGTCACCCAGACTCATGGAATGCTGGCGATTCAGGCGCTCGAAGAGCCCATCTACGTTGTTGAGCCGAATCGGTAAAGGCGGTACACGTAATGCGCGGACGCTCCATTCGGCGTGAGAAGGCACAGTCTTCTCGTGAATCCTCACCCCATCGACCTCGACGCTGTGCTTCGTACGCGACCCCTGCGTGGGGAAACAATCGTCTGGACCGGTGCGCCGGACGCATCCGAGATGGCGCGGCAACCGCCCACCGTCGTTACCGTCACGCCCACCGGCAACGGCGCCGTCCGCGCCTACAAGCTCTGGGCGCTCCCCGACGCCGAATCCGTCGCCGCCCAGCTTCGGCAGCTTGTGGGCAGTGAGCGGTAGGCCGGGCTCAGACCGGACGCGAAACCGGCCAAAGCTGGTTCAAGGAATGTCTGCCGGGACATTTCGCGCTCTCGGCGGCCGCGAATGATGCGAAATTATTTGGCTTGGGTGCCCGTCGAATGAATTCGCTGCGAACTTTCTGCTGTCAACTTTCTGCTTGACAGATAAATGGGCCTGTGGTAAGCTATATGCACAAAGCTTTGTGCTAACCTTATTTGATTTCGCTCAGGCGTTTTCATACATTTACTAAAGGGACTATGAGCGTATCTCTTGCGGATATTGCGGCTAAAGCGGAAGTGTCCATCGGGACCGTCTCGCACGTCCTGAACGGAAACAGGGCGGCACGGATCGCGCCGGGGACGCAGGCGCGTATTCGACGGATTGCCGACGATATGGGCTATCGCCCAAATGTTTTCGCCAGGCACCTCCTCGGCAAGCCAAACATGACGCTTGCCATTTTATTTCCCGGCTCTCAGAACCCCTTTTACCTTAGCGTCGCGCGACAAGTCGAGATTGCCGCCGCCGATGCCGGTTACCGTCTGTTTACGGTGCTTCAGCCGTGGCTCCATCCTCATGCCGCGCAGCCGGAAATGTGGCCGGTCGACGGGATCTTTATCTGGGCGCCGCATTTCCCGGATCTGCAATCGATGCTCGGATCAGTCATGAGCAAGACCCCGGTCGTACACATAGGCTATCAGGTGCGCGACGCGACGGAGCATGTTCGCTTTGATCTCGCGGGAGGCGCGCGTCTGGCCGTAAATCATCTTATTGAGCGCGGCTATCGGCGGATCGCTTGTGCGATTCCTGAAGAGGATAAGAATCGATCGTTGCCGGATCTGCGGTGGCTGGCCTATCTTGAAACGTGCCGCGAGATTGGATTGCGCCCAGAGAACGTCGAAGTCGAACTGGAGGGCAACCGGCAAACGGCGGGCTTTCGTCTGGGACAGCGCTTGGCGAAAATGAACCCTGCGGAGCGGCCGGAGGCGGTGTTTGTCACGGGAGACATGGCGGCAATCGGCGTCTATCATGGAGCGCTGCAGGGCGGTCTGCGGATCCCGGATGACCTTGCGATCGTGGGCTTTGACGGTATCGAGGAAGGACAGGTCCTCGATCGAGCGTTGACGACCGTGTTGTGTCCTGTCGAAACTTTCGGCGCCGCGGCAGCGGCCGTAATGGTCGCGCGTTTGACCGATGGGGCGGACAAACCGCCGCAGCAAATCATGATACCCACGAGCCTAATCGTGGGACAAACGACTTAGAGAACGCACGCGTACTGAAGGAGATACTACAATGTCTGATACCATGCGTCGAAAACAAGCTGCCAACTGCAAGTTAGCTTTTACATTGATTGAATTACTCGTTGTCATCGCAATTATTGCGATTTTAGCCGCAATTTTATTCCCTGTCTTCGCGACCGCCCGTGAGAAGGCGCGGCAGAGCACCTGCGCGAGCAATCTCAAGCAACTGGGTCTCGCCGCCGTACAGTACGCCCAGGATTATGATGAGGTCCTCTTTGCCCGTTGTCAGGTCAACGGATGTGACTGGGGAACTTTTCCAAGCGCGACGTCTCCTTGGGGGCATCTTTGCCCGGCGAATGCAACGCCCGAAATCGACTGGCTATCGAAGACCACGACGAGTCTTCTTTACCCCTATATCAAAACGCTGGCGGTCAATTATTGTCCCGATGAGGACGCCAATATGATCGACGGTCAGTCGCTCGGATATGGTCTCAATGTGTATCTTGGGCAGTCTGGCGGACCTAATATGTCGGTGCCTGGGAATATGTTGGCAAAGATCCAGACGCCGTCGACCATGCTGCTGTTTGCGGACAGCACGTTCGGTTCGCTTACGATGTATGCGCCGAGTCAGGGGCTCTGCACGTGGGAGCAGGATTATACGCAGCCGGGCGGCGTCGCCAACGGCGCCAACAACAATGGGACGATTGGCGCTTGTTTGTGGGTCAAGCAGGTGAATTCGCCGTTTGCTCGCCACAGCGGCGGGATCAATATTGCTTTTTGCGACGGTCACGTCAAGTGGATGCCGATATGGCAGGTCTACAACAATGGGAACGATATTCCGCTTTACAACGGCATATAGGTCTTGACGGTGGATCGGTAACGCTACGGCTGGCCCGCCTTGCGCAATCCCGCGTGGGCCTGGCAGTAAAATTACGGGGTCGTACACGAGACATTGATATAACGTCTGATGCTGGACAGCATGTTCCGGCAGGCACATCCTACGCGCTTTCCATTTAAGGGACCAGGAAAACAATGAACAAGACAGATAAGACAGGATTTACATTAATTGAATTGCTCGTAGTTATAGCGATAATTGCGATTTTGGCGGCGATTCTCTTTCCGGTGTTTGCGACTGCCCGCGAGAAAGCGCGTCAGACGACCTGCGCAAGCAATTTGAGGCAGATCGGATTGGCTGGCATGCAGTACATTCAGGACTACGACGATGTCTTCTTCGCTCGTTGCGAGGTTCCGGGATGCAATTGGGCGACTTTTACATGCACGGCCAATACCACCGGCGCTGGCGAGGTCGACTGGCTTTCAATGACCCCTAGCAAGAGTCTTCTTTACCCCTACATTAAGACGATCGCGGTGAACTGCTGCCCTGACGAGGATGTCAACAAAATTGGCAATACGCTTGGATATGGCCAGAACCTCTACCTTGCCGGCGGTTCGCCGCCGAACATCCCTGGAAACCTGCTTTCCAGTATACCGAACCCATCGACGATGCTCATGGTCGGGGACAGCACGTTTGGCTCGCTTTCGCTGTATAAGCCGAGCCAGGGCATTTGCTGTTGGGCGCAGAACTTTACGAGCCCTGGCGGCTTGAGCAACAGCGGCGGATCGTCTCTTTCGAGCTGCACTACATGGTCGTCGCAGCCCAACCAAGTTCCATTCGCCCGTCATTCCGGCGGCATCAACGCGGCGTTTTGCGATGGGCACGTGAAGTGGTTGAATTTGTCGACGGTTTGGAACAACGGATCCGATTCGCCGCTGTACGCTGGGTCTTAGGGCGAGGAACGAAGGGCTTGTTGGCAACGAGTAGCTCAGGAAGAATGTGAATGCCCGTTATGCCTGCGTCTTGGTGGAGGCTGGCATATAGGTCTTGACGCTAGATCGCTAAACGTACGATTTGCAGCCTCGCGCATTGGGCGCGAGGCTGTTTTTGCGGGAATTAACCCTTAAGTTATATTTAATTAACCCTTAATTATGTCTTGACATGGGGGTGTGTATGGTGTTACTATGAATCAAGTGATGGAGCGCATCCGTGGTTGCGCGAATGGTAGGTTCCCTTGGCTCTCGATCAACTTATTGGCAGCGGCGAATTGCAAACTCGTACTCACAAGCATCAGCGCGTTGCGCAGAAGCTGCGTGAGTTAATCGGCGAACTATCGCCCGGAGACAGGTTGCCGTCGGTTGCCGAGCTTGAGGCGCATTTCAATGTGGCCAGCAGCACGGTCGAGGCGGCGATGCGGACGCTCACGGATGAGCGGCTGATCGAGCGGCGCAGGGGTTCGGGGACATATGTCGCGTGGCGTAAGCAAGCGTCCGCGCCTTCGCTTCTTGCAACCCGGCCGCTCACGGGGATGATCGGCGTCGTCGCATTGTGCGCCCCGCTTGTGATTCTGAGCGATTTGCTTGAGTCCGTTGAGCGCGAACTGCGCACTGCGGACGAATCACCCGTTCTTATCCTTGGCAGTTCCGTCGACGAGACCCGAATTTTTGCGGCCTGTCAAAAAGTTCGCGACGGCGTGCTCGACGGATTTGTGCATTTGGGTTCGCTCGACATGCCGATTCCATCCGAGATCCCGGCCGTAATCATGGGAGAGACGACAAACGAATCCGATGCCTGGATGGTCACCGTGGACAACATTCAGGTCGGCGAGAAAGTTGCTTCGCATTTGGCGGGCCTCGGTCATAAACGAATGGCTTTTGTAGGCGGATACCAGCTTAACATTATCTGGGCGCCGCGCTTAAAAGGCTATCGTGATTGGATCACGAGCCACGGCATGGAATGGCGCGACGAGTGGGTTGTCAAGGCTGACACCTCCGGCACGTTCGACTATAGCGATGCCGATGTCCAGAAGCTGACCCAGGCGCTTTCGGTCTTGATGGCGCGCGACGACCGGCCGACCGCCGTCTTCGGGGTGACTGACCAGAATGCCGTACTGATAATCAGGGTGCTCGAACGGCTAGGATACCGCGTGCCGGAAGACGTCTCCGTCGTTGGCTGCGACGATTCTCGTGGCCTTGCGGGCATTTTGGCGCGTCCATTAACCACGGTCAAGATGCCAACGGAATCGATCGGTATGGTTGGCGTACAAATGTTGCGAGACCGCATCGCATTGCAACGGGAAAACGCTCTGCCGGCCTCGAGGCGCGCCTTGAGGCTAGCCGGAAGCCTTGTGATCAGAGAGACGACGGCTCCGCCGAGTGTTCAGTAGTCTTTGCGAAAGGAAGTTGGATGAATGAAAACGAACGCTGATTATAAACATTCACAAGTCCTATCATCAACCCGCAACGCGTTTACTCTTATTGAGTTACTCGTTGTCATTGCTGTAATTGCAATTCTTGCTGCAATTTTGTTCCCGGTATTCGCGACGGCGCGGGAGAAGGCCAGGCAGACGAGCTGCTTGAATAACGAGAAGCAGCTCGGATTGGCGCTCGTTCAGTATGCGCAAGACTACGATGAGTTGCTGCCCGGCGGCACGGCATCGAGCCAGTGCAGCACCGGGTGGGCTGGCGAGATCTATTCCTATGTTAAGAGCGTAGGCGCATATCGTTGTCCGGACGATATGAACACCAATCCGTATAACTTTTCGTCCTACGGCATCAACGGCAATCTCGCAAGCCGCAACGGTTCGACATCTACTAACAAGGGAGTTTGTCTCTCACAAATGACTGCGCCAAGCGTAACCGTACTGCTATTTGAGTTGACGGGCAGTGCGCCGAACAGCGCGAACGAGGGTGTCTCGAACAATCCGAACGGAACGATTGAGAATCAGTCGCCGTTTGGGTTAGGGCTCGGGATGATCGGCTTTTGGGATCCGAACGGGGCGGGCGACGGCAACGGCTGCACAAGCTCAACGACCCTTCGCTATGCCTTCGGGGATACGGGCAATCGTCCGGGCACGATTGCTAACGCGAACTTCGAGAACGGCAACACATGCTTAACGGCTGGAACGGGGCGGCACAGCAACGGATCGAACTTTATCCTGTGCGACGGGCACGTCAAGTGGCTGACCGGCGAGCAGGTCTCGACTGGTTACGCGGCCCAGACTGCCACCGCCAACGAAGATCCGTGGTCAAATTGCTCGGGAGTCTATCCGGCCAACTACAACTGTACGGCGGCGGGGGCCGGCGGCGGAACGATGTACGGAGTCAAGCCGGCGGCGACGTTCAGCTACTATTAGCGAAATGGACGCGAGATAACGTCGCCGCAGACGCGCGCCGGTGCTGATCCGTTCGACATCACCGGCCGCTCCGGCGGCGTAAGGAGTATGTCAGGCGGAATTAGCAGAAGCGGCCTTTCGAGATAACTTGTGTAGTGGACCTTGACAGGACATCTGATGTCTGATAAAATACATTAGGAACACGTTTTCGCATGCAGCACAAGAGGAGGCCATGAAAACTGTGTCAAGGACCCTAAAGACCGGATTTACACTTATTGAACTTTTAGTAGTCATTGCTATAATTGCGATTCTTGCTGCGATTTTGTTTCCCGTGTTTGCGTCGGCGCGGGAGAAGGCGCGGCAGAGCACGTGTTCGAGCAATCTGAGGCAAATTGGACTGGCCGCCGGGCAATATATTCAAGATTACGACGAGACGTTTTTCGCACGGTGTTATGCGCCAAACGAGCCTCCCGGCACATTTGGAGCGGGGCAGGTGCTCTGGCTGAGCACGCAGGGAAATCCCAGCCTGCTTCTGCCTTATCTCAAGAACTGGAACGTCGGCCTTTGCCCGGATGAAGACGATAAGCAGCTGAAGAACAATTCGACCGGATATGCGCTCAACGAGTATTTGTGCGGCCTCACCATCAAGCAGATGAACGTGGTTCAGAGCCCCGCCACCATGATGATGGCTGCGGATGATACGCATGCGGGAACGCAGATGTATGGGCCGAGCCAGACCTGGTGCTGCTGGATCCAGAACTTCTCTTCGCCAGGCGGTCAGTCTACGACTGAGCCCCCTAACACGGATCCGTGTGCGTGGAGCATGTCAGGCGTCCAAGCGCCATTTGGCCGGCATTCGGGCGGCCTGAATATCCTTTATTGCGACTATCATGTAAAATGGGTGACATCCCCAATGGCGCTCTGGAACGGCGGGGTCGACAAACCCCTCTATGATGGGAGATAGCCGGATAATGCGAACGCAAGACGATTAAGAGGAACTTCATGACCCAGGAATTCGGTGTTTGGCGCAGGACATCGCGCCGCAAGTTTTTGACGGGCGCTCTCGGAGCCGCCTCGATTGCGTTGCTCGGGCAGGATAGCGGTCTTGCCGAAGGAGGGATCGTGGCTCAAGATCCATTGCTCTCGGCGCTGAACCTCGATTTCCCAGGGCTGGAGCAGGTCCGCGCCGCGTGTGGACGGGGCGATGCCGCCGCAGCGCGTACGGCCTTCGCGGCGCACCTGCGAGCGCGGACGAAACCGCTGTGGTACTTCGATCCGGCCGATCCGCCGAAACTCCTGAAGGATAGCGACCGCCGCGCCGCCGACGACGCGTTGGCGCACCGCTATACCGTGATCGACGTTCCCCCGTTTACATTTAGCGGGCCGATCGACTGGACATACAATCCAACGGCCCAGCCTGGCTCTGCGCATCCGCTTAACTACGAGTGGACGTGGCAGTTCAACCGGCTGGCATGGTGGGTGCCGCTCGCTAAGGCGTACACGGCGACCGGCGACAGGCGATATGCCGGCGAGCTCGTTGCGGAAATACTCGACTGGATCGCAAAGAACCCAGCGCCAAAGGCCTTTGCCAACGGGCCCGGTTCCACCTGGCGTACGATTGAAGCGGGCATCCGAATGGGTTTCTGTTGGGGCGACGTTTACCACTACATGGTGCGCCAGAAGGATGTCTTCCCGGACGACGCGCTGTTGACGATGGTGGAGGCAATGCGCCAGCATGCCTTGTTCCTGGAGAGTTTTCGATCGAGCCACGGGAACTGGCTGTTCATGGAAGCCTGCGGCATGTTTACGGTGGGCGCGTTGTTCCCTGAGCTTGTGGCGGCCAAAGGCTGGCGCGATCTTGCCGTCGAGCGCCTCGATGAGCGGGCGACAGCCGATGTCTATCCCGACGGCGTCGAGACCGAACTAACTCCTGGCTATCATTGCGTCTGCATCGATAATTTGAACGGCGTCTTGAAGCTGGCGACGCTTGAGGGATACGTCCTGCCAAACAGCTATCGAACGCACGTGGAGAAAATGTACACCTCTCTCATGTGGGCGGCAGCGCCGACACGAATCGTTCCGCCGCTTAACGACTCCTGGGAGGTCAAGTCAAGCTGGCTCGGCCGCGATGCGATCAAGCTGCTGCATGACCGGCCTGACTGGAAGTATTTCGCCACCGACGGCAAGGAAGGCGTCGCGCCGAAGGAGACGTCGCACCTGTTGCCGTGGGCCGGCTGGGCGGCGATGCGCACCGGCTGGGATTCGGATGCGTCGTTCCTGCTGATGGATTGCGGACCGTTCGGACTCGGTCACCAGCATGAGGACAAGCTGACGTTCACGCTCAACGCGTTTGGCCGCCAACTCGTCCACGATGCGGGGACTTGGCAATACGAGCATTCCGGAATGCGTAGCTACGTCATCTCGGCGCGTGGGCACAGCGTCGTGCACGTTGACGGTCTCGAGCAGCATCGTGCGGGGCAGGACAGCTCCGGCGCGTACGTCGGGAAGGCTCCGGCCGCGCTGGTCTGGGAGACGCACCCTGAGTACGACTACGTGAGCGCGTCGTATGGCAAGGAGCCGATCGAGGGTTGGGGGCCAAAGCGCCTCAAGAACGTCGTTCACACGCGACGGATTCTCTTTGTGAAGCCGGATGTCTGGATTGTCGTCGACAGCCTGGTTCCGGCCGATACGGCCGAGCACGCGTACGAGAGCACGTTCCACCTCGATGCGCCGTCTGCCGTCGTCGACGCGGCGACGAACATCGTGACGACACAGAACAAGCACCTCGCGAACCTTGCGATCATTCCGCTCTCGTCGGCGGATCTGAGCGCGCGGCTCATCACGGGGCAGACGCAGCCGTTCGTTCAGGGCTGGCTGCCGACGGCGAAGAGCGCAACCGATACGGGAGCGCGCCCTTGCGTCTACTACACGCGCAAGGGGACTGGTCCCGTGCACTTCTTGTACGCCTTCTCGCCGTACAAGCTTGGCGATGCGCCGAAGGTTGCGTCGGTGACCCCGGGGGCGGGCGACGGTCCGTTGAGCGCGCTCGTTTCGCTGACCGGCGGCGCGAAGATCGCGGTCTCGCTGACGGCGAGCGGCGAGATGGTCGTAGGCGGGGTCGGCGGGAAGCCGCTGCATCTCGCAGCGGGGTAGGACTTATTGAGGGACGAGCACGGTGACCTCGTGTTCGTCCTCTCCGAGTTGCGTTACGTGCGGTGCGCGGTCTTCAGGACAGATCCGGCCACCATACACTTCTCGATTCTCCAGTCAAATCTTTCCTTTGCAATTTTTTCCGGACGCTGTTATCGAAGCGACCAATTCTCGCGAGGGCCATTGACATGCTCTCGACGCTGTGCTATGATTGAGGAGTACTTATTTTCAGTATTGTTAGACTGAGTTATGATATGGGATCAATAGCAGCTTCAACCACAACGAAGGATATCCACGCCACGCGCTCATCGCGTGTCGCGCTTAAGATGATTGCTGCGGTGGAGGCGGGCCTGTACGCTCCCGGCATGCTGCTTCCCGCGCGCCGCGTCCTCGCCCAAGAGTACGGCGTATCGTTGGCGACAATGGAGATAGCGATCAAGTCATTGATTGGGAATGGTTTGCTTCGCGCTGAGCATGGGCGAGGAACGTTTGTGCGCGAGGATCTTACCTTATCCGATCGGCCTCGGATAGCTCCACTTGATGCACACCCGCCTATCGAGCGCGAACCTGCTGCGAGACAGGGCGTCAATCGGCTGGTTCTGGGAATCATTTCGTACCTGGATCCGAATTACTTGAGTACGCATCTTTACGACAACCGAGATGTGACCGTCGTCATCGGAGCTTTCGAGCGGTTCGTAACAGATCTAGGCGGGATCACCCATTTCACGAATACAGACGGGCATCCGCAGACGCCAGGATACGTTCGGGACGCGATCTGCGGGATGGTCGAAGAGTTCGGCATCCAGGGCGTACTGATCACCGCACCGAAGTTTCAGTTCGATCCCTTTGCTGCCGCCCTACTTAGCCCGGTCCCTGTGGTCGTGGTGGAGGGGCAGTATAGCGCGTTCACCGTGCACCAGGTTTATTGCGACAACCGTGAGGAAGGCTATCGGGCGGCAAAGGTGCTGCTGGCCGCAGGCCACGAGAGGCTGGTCTATTTCGCGCCGTATTTTGCTGATTGGGTTAGTGCCCGTCAGACTGGCATCGCCGACGCGGTGGCCAGCGCGGACATTCCGCTGACAGCGCACGTCGATATCGATGCCATGGCCGATACTTTGTTGTTCAACCAATTCGAGGTCGCTAGAAAGTTCGCAGAATCGGTAACGGCAAACGATATCGCAGGATCGGGTGTGGTCGCCTGCAACGATGACGCCGCGGTTGCTCTCATGAAACGGATGGCAACGCAAGGCCTGACAGCCGGTGTTGACTATTCCATCGTCGGATTCGATGACAGCCACCTGGCAAGGGAGTGTGGCTTGGCGACGTTCCGTCCTCCGCTACGGCTAATGGGCGAGCGCGCCGCGAACGTGTTGGCAAATCTTGTTGCGCATCGGGACTGTCCTATGCGAACGTGCCTCCAGTCGGAATTGGTGATGCGGTATTCGGTCAAGTCGTCGCCGCTCGCCATCGGAAAGCCTGCCGGATACGCTGTCGAGGCGGTAGCTTCGTACTAGATCCGTTCGTCAAAATGTTGGTCAAGGAGAATAAACACTATGTATCGCACGAATAGGCAGTCAGGATTTACGCTTATTGAGTTGCTCGTTGTAATAGCAATTATAGCGATATTAGCTGCGATCCTGTTTCCTGTGTTCGCCACGGCCCGCGAGAAGGCGCGGCAGACCGCTTGTATTAGCAACTGCAAGCAAATTGCAATTGCATTTATTCAATATTCGCAGGATTTCGATGAATCGTTTCCCGTCGGCACGACGAATTCGAACTGCGTCGTCGCCGGCAGCACGATCGTAAGCGGGGACTGCCGACAGGGCAACGGCTGGACGGCATTGGTTTATCCCTACCTGAAATCCAAGCAGGTGTTCCTCTGCCCCAGCGACTCCGCCCAGGCTTACTCGAGCGGTGGAACGACATACGATCAGCTTTCCTATTCGTACAACGCAAACGTTGCGCAAGTATACACAGGTGGGTCTTGGCCGGCAGGTTATGTCGGAAACCAGTTGTCTGCCTTCACGAACCCCGATCGAACAGTTCTTGTCTTCGAGATTACGATTCCGCAGTCGGACGCTCTCGCACTTCAGCTAACGAGTTTGAATGGGTGTTCTCCCGTCTCAAATGGAGTCGAAAATGGCTGCAATATGCAAATGGCGACAGGGTACATGGGTGGTTCAACGACGCCAGGCGGCTTGCCGACATGTCCGACTCAGCCAAATAGCTGCTATTTGCCGACTGGACGCCACAACGCAGGATCCAACTTTTGCCTGGCGGACGGACACGCTAAGTGGATCCCGGGAAACAATGTGGCGATCGGATATCCTTTTGGATCTCCTGGGTTCACTGGGGACTTTCCGTGCTCCGGATGGTGCCGTGCAGCCGCCCCATCTCAATCTAGGCAGGGATCGAGCCAGACGCCATTCACTGCGACGTTCGCCACACAATGATATCCTTCGCTGGATAAGGTGCATCGGCCTCTACCGTGAGATCGCGTCAGAGGCCAGTTCGCGGGACGTCTAATCGGGGCGAGAGCATTGTCGTCACGCTTGGCGGCCATACGGAAGGGCAAAGGCCGATGCAGGCGGGCACTGGGCGGCGTACCTCGCCCGATGACCGCGTCGTGAACGCTCCGAACGCTCACCGCAACATCGGCGGTGGGACGGCACAGAACAAGCAGCTTGCGGATCTTGCGATCATCCCGTTCTCGACGCCCGATCTGCGCGCGCGGATCATCACGGGGCAGACGCAGCCGTTCGTTCAGGGCTGGCTTCCGGCGGCTAAGAGCGCGACCGATGACCGCTCTCATAGCATTTCGCGTACGGCCGCCCAGGACTCACGGGCAAAGAACCTGTGCCCGCCGTCACAAACGACGAGACGAATGCGGTTGGAAGCGCCCACGGCTGCGTAGATCCGTTCGGCCGTATCGTACGCACGCCGCACGCCTTCGATCGGGAATATCTCGTCCTTGTCGCCTGCGACGATAATCAGCTTGCGTGGCGCGATGAGGCCGGCAAGGTCGCCCATGTCGGCGATCTTCAGGATACCAGGGATATAGTTGCAGGTGCAGTGATTGATCCGGAATATGCTGTCCGCGTACGTGCAAACTGAGCAGGCGGGCATGGCAATGGAGATACGTTCGTCGACGCATGCGGCGTAGTAGGTTGCGGTGCCGCCGCCGGACGCACCCATGCATCCGATGCGACTCTTGTCAACGCCGGGGATTGTCTCCAGAAGGTCGATTGCCCGGGAAACGTCCCACGCGCGTTCAGCAAGAAGCGTGTGCCCGAATAAGAGCGCGTGCATTGCGGCATCTTCGCAGCCGCTGGTTGCGCGCGCCTGTTGCAACGCTTCTTTGCGCTCTCCGAACGCCCTCTGTTCGATTGCGAGGGCGATATACCCTTCGTGGACGGCCTGGATCGCGTAGTCCAGTTCCCTGTCGACGCAGTTTTGATCTCTGTCGTTCCGAACTTCGCCGATTGAGACATGCATGCCGTTCGTATGTCCCTGCAGGCACACGAAAGCCGGAAGATTGCCGGTGGGACCCTTTGGCGTCAGGAGGTGGCCCCAAACGTCCGCTCCCGGTTCGCTTTCAAACACCAGCTTGCGCCGTGTGTACGTTTTGGTTTCTGCTTCTTCGAGGATCTCGACGTTTAATCGGCCGCGCTCTTTGCTCGGATCCCATCCCAGAGCCTTTTGAAACGCCGAAGCAAGTTCGCGGCGCCACTGTACGGTAGTCTGACCTTGGAAGCCAAGGCTTGGGGTGATGGACGAGTACAGCGCCTCGTGAAATTGCGATGGTGAAGAAGATCGTGTCAAAATGCTGCCTCCTCGATGGTGCTTTGAGCCTAACCGTGGCGGGCTACGATACTTTTCCTCTTGCGGCGACTTTCCACTCGCTGGTTACAATCCCCTCGTTTACAACCGTAAGCGTATCGGCCAGGTTGACGACCGGACAGACATGGGCGGGCGTCCAGGCTACCCGATCGCCAATCTGTAATTCGTTCACCTGACGGCCAGTTACCCAACCGTGCTCTTCGCTCACGCGGGTGATGTGAAAATCGCGTTCATCCGCAGGGGATGCGAAGACGCCTTCGGGCGTTTTGTCGCTGCTGAAAGACTTTGATCCGCCGTCAACGAACGCGAGCCCCGGTTCCGGCCGGTCGACGACCGTAGTGAGCACGGAGAGGGCTGTTTCCGCGATGCTCATCTGCCCCGTCAAGCGCGATAGCCAGAGATCGCCGAATACGTAGGTGCCGGGCCGGACGGCGTGGACGCCGGGCAGGGCAGCCGCCAGGTCAGCGGTGACGCTGCAACCCGGCCAAAGCGTCAGCGCCGGGTCGATTGCGTCTCGTACGGCCGCTAGGCTTTCGACACAATGCTGCGCCGCCATCTGGCGATCGACGCCTTCGCTGTACGCTTGTCCCTCGTGCGAATAGAGGCCCATCAGACGCATGCGTGGATGCGCCTGGATAACTGCTGCCGTGGCCTGCGCAGACTGCAGCCCGCGAACTCCCTCGCGTCCGAGGCCGGTGTCCACCGCCATCAGCACGGGAAGCGTGATCCCGGCTCGATCAAGCACTCGTCCCAGCGCTTCGGCTTGCACAAAGCTCGTTGCGGCGACGATCAATGTGTCAAGAGCATCCGCCAAAGCGCGCAGGCGTCCAGCTTGGGTTTCGGGATCGACCAACTGGTACGCCAGGAAGATGCGCCGCACGCCGGAGGCGAGCATAACTTCGGCTTCCCCGAGCTTGGCGCAGACTAGCCCAGAAGCCCCGGCATCAAGCTGCATGCGGGCGATTTCGAGACACTTGTGAGTTTTGATATGGGGCCAAAGAGCGACTCCATTGGCGTCGCATTGCCCTTGCATCCGGGCGATATTCGCTCGGAGTTTCGCTTCGTCGATGATCAGTCTGGGGGTGGGGAGAGTCGGTAGGTAAGTCATTGGACCGCCAATACGTCGCCGGAAGCAGTTGACACGGCTCTGGCGCTGGTAGATTGTAATGCGTACGTTGACTCATGCTAACACGAGCTCCTGGAGGTGTCAAGACCGGCCGAAGGGGTGGTGGACGTTATCCCGCGCATAATTCGCCGGAATGCTTTGGGATGCTGGCGCATACCGGTTCGCTGAATTTTCTTGGACCTTTTTTGTTACAGTAATTCATTTTCGCCCTTTGCAGGCAATCGGAACCCGTGCGTCGAAATCTGCGGCATGCTCGTCGTTTCCCGCCCTTTGTTCGTCCTTTCGGTCGCATTTATGTTCGGAATTGGCGCCGGATCCTCGAATACTTTTCCGGTGACATGGACGGCCGCGTGTGTCTTTGCGTCGCTTGCCGGCATCTTGGTTGTGGGGCTTTCGGGCAGGTTTGCGCTTCTTGGCGCGCTGATCTCAGCCGTGGCCGCCGGGGCGCTTTGTGCGCAGGCTTCGCTCCATCCGCGCACCGACGACATTGGGCGGCTTGCGCCAGCGCCCATTGCGCTCATTGATGGGACAGTCGTATCGGATCCGGATGTGCGACCGGGCAGAGCGATATTTTACGTCGCGTGCAAAGCCGCGACGGCGCACGGCATCCGGACGCCGTGCAGCGGGACGGCGGCTGTAACGGTGTCGCTTCCTCGCGGCTCGTACGGTTTTGACTTTCACGACGGGGACCGGGTTGTGATCGTCGGAACGCTGGAGAAGCCTTCCGGCAGTGCAAACCCAGGGCTGGACTCGTGGGCGGAATATCTTGCGCGTCGCGGCATTTGGTGTCAGATCCATGCCCGGCGGCCAGCGAGCGTGACGCTTGAGCCAGGCGGAAGTCACAATTTGTTCCGTCAGGCCGCGTGGGCATCACGGTCCGCGTTGCTTGCGTCGCTGCGCCGGATCCTTCCGCGCACCGAGGCAGCCGTCCTCGCTGGCGTCCTTCTGGGCTTGCGCACGGATTTGCCGTTTACGCTGCTGTCCGCGTTTATCGCAACCGGCACGATCCATATCCTCGCCACGGCCGGACTTCACGTCGGCATTTTGTACAAAGCGATCCTCGATTTCCTACGCTGGTTGACCGTACCCCGCAAAGGGGCGGCGATTGGGACCATCGCATTTCTATGGCTGTACGACCTGATGGCGGGCGGACGAATTGCGGTCACGCGGGCCGTGATTATGGCGTCCATCTACCTGGTCGCGATCGCGGTTGAGCGTACGCCGGACGTGCTCAATTCGCTTGGCGGCGCTGCGCTTACAATCCTGGCGTTTGCGCCGGGACAGCTTTTCGATGCCGGATTTCAGGCCTCGTTTGCCGCGGTCCTGATGATTGCGCTGCTAATGCCCGTTTGGGAGCGTCTTTGGCGGGGGGCCACCGACAGGCTGCGCTCAGGTTGGTTGAAGAACGGAGCGCGCCACTTTGTGACGCTGGCCGGGTTGAACCTCTTCGCTCAGGCCGGAGCAGCACCCGTTGTCGCGCGTGCATTCAATGTCGTCTCGCTTGCAGGCGGCCTCGCGAACCTGATTGTCGTGCCGCTCCTGTTCTACCTGATCCCCGCCGGTCTTGCACTCGCGATCTTCGGCGTCTGGGCGTCCGATGCGGCGCGGATCCTTGCGAGCGTCTTGCTGACGCCCGTCATCCGGATGATTGTCGCGTCCGTCACCGCGATCGCCTCCATGCCCGGCGCATCGCTCACGATCGCATCGCCGCCGGTTGCACGGATTTTCGCCTACTACGTCCTCGCAGCTTTTGCGCTTCTCAAGGCGGAACGTTGGTTGAACAAAACGATAAGGGAGGCGCAGCCATGAAGAGTTTGCCTCTTTTCCGTCTCGCGGCCGTGCTCGCCGTGCCGATCGTGCTCGCCGTCGCAATCTTCATCGTGCCATCGATTGGCACGTCCCGGGCGCATCTGCTGAAGTTGACAATGATCGATGTGGGGCAGGGCGATTCGATCCTTCTCGAAACGCCGTCGGGACGCTCGGTGCTCATCGACGGGGGCATCGCGACGCGTGGCGAGCACGGCGTAGATTACGATTCCGGCGCACGGGTAGTCGTGCCGTTTTTGCGACACGAGGGGTTGCGCCGGATTGATTTGGTGGTTGCAACGCACCCGCACGCGGATCATGTCGGCGGCCTTGCGACCGTTCTTCGTACATTTCGGGTCGGCGAAGTGTTGGACGGGGATGTTCTACCGTACGATGACCCGGTTTACGTCGATTTCGTCGCGGCGGAACGCGAACGCCGCGTCGCCGTGCGTGTCGCGAGACAGGGTGAGCACATTGCGCTCGGAGATGGGGTGACGCTCGATTGTCTCAACCCGCCGGTTTCAGGCACTCCGTACGGGACGGATCCGAATAACGACACGATGAACGATTATTCCGCGGTCTTCCGAGTAACCTACGGCAAGATACACATCCTGCTGGACGGCGACGCCGAAGCGAACGCCGAGCGCCGGATGCTGAAGGCGTTTGGCGCGAGCGGAATTCAGGCCGATATCCTCAAATGCGGCCACCACGGATCGGATAACGCGACCACTGGCGAGTGGCTGGACGCGGTCCGGCCGGCTGTCGCGCTGATTTCGTGCGGAGTACACAATCGGTATGGCCATCCGGGCCGTCACACGCTCGCCCGGCTTGCTGTTCGCAATATACGAACGCTGATTACCGCCCGCGACGGCGCCGTTACGGTGACCACCGATGGACGAACGGTGAGCGTTCAACAGGAACGCGGCGGAAAGTGAGAGTGTGTTTGCCAATCCGGTATTTTATATTGTCTCAAAATTATGTATATCTTTAATTTTCTCGGCTTTGGTTGTAATATGGTCATCTGTACCAGTCCGTTGTTCGATACGCCGTTATGGGGATATGATTGGCTGCTTTATGTCCCGATAACCTAAACAGACAGCCGCGTTTATTGATCGTAATTTAGGCTGTGTTCTGGAGTCGACACATGAATTTCGACAGCGAGATAACAATTCATAATCAATGGAGATCGCGGATCGCGGAGTTTATTAAAGCCCCGGACGGCTCGATCAACGTCGCGGACCTTGGATCGGATCGCGTGTGCGATTTAGGGCGATGGCTCTATGGCGAAGGAGCCAAATGGAGTTCGAGTCCTGAGTATGCCGCGTTAAGGTTCGAGCATGCCCGGTTTCATCAAGCAGCCGCCCGTGTTGTTGCGACGCGCCAGCGAGGTGAGCGGGTATTTGAGCAGATCGCACTCGGAGCCGGCAGCGAGTTTGCGGACTCGTTGGCCGCCATAGAGCGCGCGATCGCAAAAGTGCGCTTGCGCTTGACGAACAACGCCGAAGCGGTCGGAGCGAAACGCTGATCGTCAACTTCGCGCCCTCGCTTAATCGTGCGTCATCCGGCTAGAAATTTTATGCCTAGCGCGGAAACAATCAACCGCGCGCATACCGCCCACGTGTAACCGGCGACCCGCGATTCTTCGCGCAACTGACGCCCCATCTCACGACACAAGCCCGGCTCAAATTCCGAAAGTGCGACATCCGCCGCATCCATCTTATCGTCTTTTGCTATGTGCACAAGATATGCAACTCCGATGGGACAGTCTGCGGATTGCTTATTGAGGTTGTAATAGCGATCCGCATTAAATTGTCGCCGTCCAACTCTTTCTTCCAAATTGCTTTGTCGATCCCTTCACGCAGTGCAAAACATTTTTCGTGACGCTTTGAAAATCTCATTTCTCATGCAATAATAGCGGCATCAGGAGGACTATTCAAAATGACATTCGTAAAGATTACGTCGCCCCGAAAACCTCAGGTTGAGGCAAAGATTAATCGCACTAATATCGTGTTGACCCCCGAAGGGCTCGCGAAGATTGCCGATATTGCGCCAGCGTTATCGTCAAAGACGACAGCGGTTCTCTGGTGGGATGCTAGTTTGGGAAAGGCTGCGATTACCGTTGCCATGGATAACGATCCCGATGCCGTTTCGATCGAGTATGTCGAAAAGGGCGCGGTTGTCCGGGCCAAATTTCTTTTTGAGCAGGCTGGCCTAAAACCAGGTGCGAAACTCGCGAAGCCACAGCTGGAAGCCAGCGAGAATGGCGGCATCGCTATTACGTTCGCTGGCGCTGCGCGGCCGGTCGCCAGCCAAGATGCCAATGCAGTCCCGAAACGTCGCGGCCGGCGTCCTAAGAACGCTGTCGTGTAGCAGAGACGATTTGTGCATCGCGGGCCGGAGAACGTTTTAGTCCGCGATGCAAACTTTCTTCGATATCCCTCGTTCGCTGGGGCTCGTCCGATGCTTCTGTCCGTGATCGAGTGCACGCGGCGCGCCTCTTGCGCGTAGATGATTCGTTCCTATTGCGCAAATTGCGACCGAGTGGTAAACTTGGAGCGTGGCTCTTCGTAACCGCTCAACCCTCGAGCGTTGCCGCGAGCCGCATTTTCCCATTTGTTCACCAACACATTGAACCGCGACGCTCCTTGAGGCGCGTGCGGTTTGAAAGGATCACTGTTGAAACCTGCTATGACAAGACTCAAAACTTGGCTTTTTGTGGCGGCTTTGGCCGTCATAATCTTTGCATCAGGAGCATCGGTGAAAGCCGATTTGCAGTTTAAGGCGGGAGACCGGGTCGTCATTTATGGCGATAGCATAACGGAGCAGAGGCTTTACTCGCGCTATATCCAGCAGTATGTTTACTGCCGCTACCCGGAATTAAAGGTCCGCTTCTTCAACGCGGGTTGGGGCGGAGATACGGCTGCCGGAGCATGGAAGCGCTGTGAACGCGATGTCCTGGCGCTTAAGCCCACGCTCGTGACCCTGTTTTTCGGGATGAACGATGGCCGCTATCAGACTATTAACGACGATATTCTGAATAACTACCGGACCACGATGGAAGGGCTAATTAAGGCCTTAACGGACAAGGGAATTCGCGTCGTCGTCTTTACGCCTGGATGCGTCGATACAGACAAAAATCCTGGACTAAAACCGTATAACGACAACCTGGGAGCGCTTGCAAACGTGGCGATCGAACTCGCCAAGAAGTACAACCTTCCCTATGGCGATATCCATCAGCCGATGCTTGCCTATCAAACTGCGCAAAAGGCGAGTCACCCCGGCTACACATTTTCTTACGACGGGGTTCATCCGATGCCTGCCGGACATCAGGTAATGACTTATTCCATGCTGAATGCTCTTGGCGTCGCTCCCATGCCGCCGCTTGGCAGCGTCGATGTGAAAACGTCGAAATCGACCGAAGGCATTAAGCTGGCCGGCAATTCCGGCGGAGTCGTGACGCTCACTGCCATGCCGTCGAATATGCCGTACTGGATAGAACCCGGAAGCATAAATGACGTGAGAGCCTGTGGAATGGCGGATCTCGCCGGACAGAAGCTCACTGTTACGGGCCTCGATGCGGGAGATTATACGGTTACGGTTGGAAAGTTTACGACATCGACGAGCGCGGCCGGCCTTGCCGCAGGCGTACCGATTCTGGGGACGTATTCCGATGTTGCTCAGAGCTTGCACGATCTCGTAGCGACCAAGGAAAACCTGTACTTCACCGCGTGGCGGCAGATACGCCTTCCGTATGGCGATACGCCGGGAACGTCGGATGCATACGCTAGCCTAATCGCGGCCGACGATGCTTTGAACACGATGATTTATTCGCTGAAACCACCTGCCACAGTGGACATCGTGATCACGGGCAAGCCGAAGGGGGCTAACCTTGCGCTAGGCAAGAAGTATGTGGCCGTCGACGAGAATAAGTACAACTGGGGCATTGGTGGCCTCACGGACGGTTCATGGGAAGCGTCTTCCGCCCATTGCTTTGCGAGCGGGGACGGCGGCGATTTTCCAAAGACCGTGACGATCGACCTCGAGCAGCCGACCCTGGTCGGCGCGGCGGTGCTTGGCGTTCCTCCGTTCGGAGCCACCAAGACGATCCAGGTTTCCGTGAGCACGGACGGGACGACCTTCACGCAGGTGGGCAGCCATGAGTTCGCTTGCGAACAGGAAGCTCGCTTTACGTATGGCTTCACGCCGGTGCAGGCTCGTTACGTGCGCTTGACATATCCGGATCATTACACGACCAACCAGCAGTACGGCCCCAACTTTGTCTTTACGACGGAGTGTGAAGTCTACGCGGCAATGAAGTAGGCGGCTCAATCACCGCCGATCGTGACTCAATTGAGGCTCACCGCAGTTCGTTTGCGGCGGGCCTTTTGAACAAGCGTGTACGCTGGCCGTGTTGCGGGCCGCAGGCGGCTCGGCGATGGCCGCGTATATTCCCCAGAGGTCGCCGGGGAAGTTGTCCTTTGCGTGGGAATTGGCATACGAACGCCGCGCCCAATGGGCCGCCGCCTACTTCACCATCAGGACCACGACGCCGATCACCGCGATGACGCTAGCAAAGAGAGCGAGCGGCGTCGGCGCCTTCCGAAAGCGCAATGCGGCGATCGCGAGGACGAAGAGCGGCGATGCCGATGCGAGGGCGCTGCAGAGCCCCGCGGAGATCAGGCTGAGCGCCGTCACATAGCAGAGCATGCCGCCGAACGGTCCTGCAAGCGTCCCCATGACGATGCGGCTCCATGTATGCCCTCCGGCCGTACGAGCGGCGTGCGTAAGGTTGCAGCGGAGCAGCGGACTGATCGCGGTCAGGAATACCGCCGCGCTTGCGACCCGCAACGTGGTCGCGACCACCGGATCCAGGCGCGGTTCGTAATGATACGCCCATCGGACCGTTACCGCGCCCAATCCCATGCATACTGCGCTGCCGACCGCGAGCAGAATCCCTTTCCGATCGGGGGCGGCTCTGGACTCCTTGGCATCGTACCGGCCGTCCAATGCGAACGCAGTGCCCGCGATCACGAGGGCGATCCCCGCGAGTTCTCTTACTCCTAGCGTTTCGCCAAAACCAAGCCAGGCCGCGATCACGGCGGCGACTGGCGCGAGCGTTGAGATGAGCGTCGTTCTCTGGACTCCGGCCACCAGGAAGGCTTCGTAACCCATCAGGTCGCCCAGTCCCATGCCGATAATGCCCGACGCGATCGTTAGCGTCATTGCCATCGCGCCGGGAAAGTGTATTGGCGATTTCGTCAGCCATACGCGTACGGAGAGCACGACCGCCAGCAGAAACATCGCGATGACGACGCGCAGGACGGCCACCGCCATGGAGCCGATCTTGCGCGAGGCGCTCGCGAAACAGAACGGCGAGATCGCCCAAAATGCGGCTGTTGCGAGCGCGAGGGAGGCCCCGAGGGTCGTGGAGGTCATATCGATGAGAGTGTACCCGAATGCAAGAGAACGCCTGCTAGCGCGGGGCTGCGGGCGAGAGAGCTCTCTTCCCCGTTCAGCGTCCCTTCCGTTGGCGACGGAAGGGATGAAGATGCTGGCCGTGTGCGCCGGAGCGCTACTTCGCCATCGAAAGACTTAGGTTCGCAATCCAGACTGAACCGGTTTGTTGTCCCATCTGGATGACGAACTGAGCGCCGTCGTCGGTGACGCGGGTGGCCTTGAACGGATAACTGAACTCCTGCCAGCTAGTCGTCAGCGGGATCGACTGCTCCAGGCCGAGCGTGTGCCAATCGCCGGAGTCGCCGCCGACGTTCTGCAGCATCGCAAGGATTGGCCGCTCAGTGTCCGCTTTGGCGCGGAGCTTTAGGAGATAGGACTGGCCTTCCTTGAGCGGAATTCCTGCCTGCAAAATGTGGGTGTGCCAGAAGGTCTCGTCTACCTTGCCGATGTCGATGCGGACCGCGTCGCCGTCGATGGCAATGTTCGTCTTGTCGCCGAAGCTAAACCCTGTCGACCACGATTTCAGATCGTTTGCCGGGTAAAGAGGGCTTTCCGGCAACCGATGCCGAACGAGCGTGTCAAGGTAGTTTGGCACTTCGATGGTGAGGCGGCGCGAGGCTGTCCAGTCGCCGAGCGTCCCCGGCGGCAATTCCGCGCGCTGCGCCGGCGTCGCATTGCGGACATACTCGCGGAAGGGTTTGCGAATTGCATTGAGGTCGGCCTTCTTGCGGGACCGCGCCGCGATCCATGTTGCAAGGGCGTCCATATCGTCGAAGCCGCGGCTCCGCGTGGGCTCGACGACGGTGCCCTCGTTAAAGTCGTTCCAGGTGACGATCTGGACAATCTCCGGATTACCCTTGAGCGATCTGTCGAACGTATCGCGCAGGCACGAGAGGCCCTTGCGGTCGACGACGCGGGGGCCGCGGCCCCAGCCCCAGACGGGCGTGTCGTCGAAGCCGGGGCAAAGGCTGCCGACGAAGAACTTTGCCTGCCCGCTTGCAACCATCCTGCTTGCTCGCGCGCTGAAATCGTTGGCCGATCCGGGCACGGGAGAGAACCAACCGTAGCGGAAATCGCAGACGGACGAATAACTTGGATCCGCTCCCTGGCTACCGAAGATTGGTTTCTCGGGAAGCTTGCCGAGAATGCGCCGCCATTCTTCCGGCGTATATCGGCCAGGACCGATCGCGCTGGTCGCTTCGCCGGGCCAGACGAACAGCAGAGGGCGTCCATTGCAGCGCATATAGCCGGGAAGGGAGGCATACTTCGTTTCCACGAAAGTGAGGTCGTCAACGGCATACTGGACTGCCTCGTCGCGTGTTTTCGGGCTGCGGAAGCTTGCCCAGGTGAAATTGGTCTTTTCCTCGTAGCACAGGGCGACGCGCATGCCGAGCTTGCCGGCTTCGTGTACCATCATGAGCCCCTGAGCCTTGTCGTGTTCGTCGCCATGCCAATCTATGAAGACGCCCTGGATACCGGCGGCTTTCATGGTGGCGAGTTGGTACCGCACGACCGAAGGATCGAGAGTGGAGTAGGGGCCGATCAACGGATAGAAAATCGAGCCGATGTCCCGGCGGCCATCCGCGAGGCGTCGCTCCGGATCGTGATTTTGCGACTTGATCGATCGCTTCCAGGCACTCCACTCCGGCCCAGCGGTGAACCAGGGAATGTAGTGCGCAACAAAGTGCGGCGCCGGCCCCGCCATGTTCCATTCAATCGGGGCGGGCTTGGCGGATGGGACGATTGGCGCGGCGTTGACGCGCGCTATCCCCGCGGCGGCCATGGCGAAAAGGGCCGCCGCGGGGAGGACGATCATTCGATTTTTGTTCATAACACCTTCGAGTTGTGATTTACTGATTGTACAAATCAGGATAACCCGTGGAAGTCGAGACCGAGGAGCGTCCCCACAGGTTTGCGGACGTCGTGTTATAAGATCCGGCGACTCCCTGCTGCATCCATTTAACGTGGCCATCGCAGAAGAGATAGTTCGATCCGTTGCTGTGCGGGAAGCTTTGACGCTGGCAACTAGACGTTGCGAGCGACGCGGCTGAACAGGGCGGATACGTCGAATAAACGTGCTGGAAACCATCGTTCATCGCCGGATAGCAGCCGGTGTAGACGCCCGCCGTGCTTAGTCCGGGCCCTTCCGCCAACGCTATGATGTTGGAGGCCATCGTGATTAAAGACTGCGTCACGGGAACATGGATTCCGGTCGTCGTGTAGTACCGGTCCATTATGTACCAGTTGAGCGTATAGCATGACGTAATGGTCATGCTCGACGGGACGACGTTGCCACTGACCGTATAGCCGGTTACCGTGAGATCCGGGCACTGGTATACCCCCGCCGACTTGATGTAAGGATAGAGGTTGCCGATCCAGAATGACTGGTTATTCGGCACCCACTGGTTTAACGTCCCTGACCAATACTGCTCAGGGTACGCCTCATCGTAGTCTTGAACGTATTGCATCATTGCGACGCCAAGTTGTTTTTCGTTACTCGCGCATGACGTCTGTCTGGCTTTCTCGCGGGCCGTCGCGAAGACAGGAAATAAAATGGCCGCTAAAATCGCAATAATTGCGATGACGACGAGTAACTCAATAAGAGTGAACGCCGTTCGGCCGCTATGCCGAAAGCCCGGCTGGATTTGGCCTGCCTCAAACCTCATCATCGGTCGGTCCTCCCTCACTAGACTAAACGCTCAACTAGCATGTTCTACCACAGAAATTACTATTTTAAGCGTCCGCGCCATGCCTGGTTCCGAGGGTTATTTTGTTGGTTATTTCCGCCAAACCGGTAAGCCGGCCTAAGCGCCTGATGCCTGTCGATTTGCCGTGATCGTTATAACTTTCAGCAACTCCCGTTTTTCGCGTTAATCAATTCAATAATTCCACGATACGCCTAAAAGTTCCCAAGATTATGTCTCGCTGCTTGTGAACAATGCGGCTGCCCGTTCAAAGGAGCGATTGCAGGTCGTCCCCGGCGGTCGCTCCTATTGTTATGGACGCCCGTTTCGCGTGTTTTGTTCCGATTGTTGAGCTGAGTATTGATCGCGCAATTCTTTGCGCATAGGCATCAGTTGAGCGCAAACGTGGCGGCGTATGTCTTCGTATTGCCGTTCGCGTCCAGCGTGCAGCCGACCGTAGGCGCCGCATTATTGAACGACGGCTTGCAGGAGGCGGGATCCGGCGTTCCGCCGCCCGTGACATCGTTACCTGCCCCAATCATTCCTGATTGGAGGAACTTCGCATGGCAGTCTGCAAGCAGATAATTTGCGCCATTTTGATGCCGGCCTAATCCGCCTGGTAGAAAGTATGAGTTTGTTGGCGTAATGTCAGCCGGGTTGCCGTCGGTGGCGCCATCCGTTGCGCCAGTGTTCGCGAATAGCCCCGTCGCATACTTAAGGCTGGTCGAAGACTGCGTGTAGCTGTTCCCAACCCCGTTTCCGCCGTTAAGCGTATTGCCTCCCGATACGTTAAGGCCGTTGCCGGCGGGCGAATCGTTGCAGTCACCCAGGCCGGAAGGATCCTTGCAGTACTTTGCCACCGACCAGACTGCGGTCAACGGCTGACTGCCCCAAACATTAGGCCTGCTGCAGTTCGAGACCTCGAAAAGCATGATGCTGCTCGACGGCGATGTCATTTTTGCGACGATCGCCGGGATGGGGCTCCCTCCGTTCGTCGTTGAACCAACCAGATTGCTGTTTGCGGCGTATGAGATGATGTCTCCGGCGGCGACATCGTCCGGGCAAAGGAAGGCTGCCGTGCTTTTGACATAAGGGTAGACTTGCGCCGCCCAGCCGAGGCCGGCTCCCCAGCCGTTGGTGCCGCATGGGACGGTTTCGTCGTAGTCCTGCTCGTACTGAGTATAGGCCAATCCTAGTTGCTTGAGGTTCGACAGGCAGGCGGTCGCTCTCGCCTTTTCGCGAGCTTGTGCGAAGACGGGAAAGAGAATAGCCGCAAGAATCGCTATAATTGCGATGACGACGAGAAGCTCTATCAACGTAAAGCCTGTTGACGCGTCAATGCGCGCACTTCGTCTTCCGCCTACGGGGGCCGTGGCAGACATTTCGTTTTCCATGGTTTATATCTCCCTCAGGGTCGCCAGCGCGTCCTTCTGCGCATTCGCGCTGGGTTCGTGGCCTGTGAACTCCGTCGATGCGCGGGCAATGAGATCCCAGCGCAGGTTGACCTGATAGTTGGCGGACTCGCCGAGCAGCGCTCTGCGCAGCAAACGCGCCGCTTCGTTTCCCATTGCCTCGATCGGCGGACGCATTGTGGACAGCCGAACGACGCGCGAGCGCGGGTTGTCGTCGAAGCCGATTACCGCGTAATCGCGGCCAGCGGCGAGCCCACGCTCCTCCGCGGCGTTCATAAAGCCGAACGCGCCCTGGTCCTGGATGCAAATGACGCCGTCCGGCACGTCCGTCGTTCGCAGCAGTTCGTTTGCACGGCAGTACGCGAGCTCCGTAGGTTCTTGATCTTGATCCCAGGGGACAGGGCATTCAGGCGCGACGACGACGTCGTAAGCGCCGGAGTGCGTCGCGGCCGCGCGAATGCCGTTGATGCGCTCGGTAGCCCAAGGAGCGGTCGTCGGCGCAAAGATCATCAAGCGTTGGCAGCCGGCGGCGATGAGATGGCTTGCGGCTTCGTATCCAGCGCCATAGTTGTCGTAGAAGACGTGCGGCACGGGGCGCTGAAGCGAGCCGTCGGACGAGACGACGACGATCGGGAAGCGATTGTGTGATGACGCGCTGGCGGTCAGCGCCTTATCCAGCTCGGCGGCGCGAACTCCGATGCCGATCACCGCGACGGCATTCACGCCGGCGTTCCGGGCGTCGGAGACCGTCTCGTATAGCGGCTGGAGCGGAGTTGCCGGGTTCTTGACGCGGTTAAAAAAACACGAGCGGTTGCTGTCTCTCGAAGCAGCGCTTTCAATGGAGTGAACGAGCAGGCGGACCCATTCGTTATTGAGCGCAATATGGTCGTGGCGGGATTCGTAAAGCGAGCCGACAATCCCGATGGTCATGCCGCTGAGCGGTAAGTGGTTCGAGTCGGCGGACGCGGCGTCACGCTGAGCTGCGGACGCTGCGGGCGGCGTTTCGGTGACGAACGTGCCCCGCCGGTCATCGGCGCGCAACACGTGGTCCGCGATCATCCCGGTGACGGCGCGCTCGATGGTAAGAGGAGAGACCCCGTAAAGCTTGGCGAGCTCCCGGCGGCTGGGCAGCATGGCTCCCGGGCGCCACTCGCCGCGGCTGATCATGCCGCGGAGGCGCATTTCGATTTGTTTATAGACGGCCGGTTCGCCAGCCTTGTCGACGTCGCTCATCCTCGCCCCTCTGGTGTATTCAACTGCACACATCAACTTTCCAATAATAACATAGCAAGCGCGGAAAGTCAACAAGGGCGCGCAAAAAAGGTGCGCTTTGAAATGTCGTCGGCGAGCGAAAGCGGCGACTGTTTTTTTACCGAAATAATCGCCGCGGCGGGTGGAACTCTCAGGCCGAGTATTTCGCTACAAACATCAGGACGGGCCGATGTTTGGCGACGATCCCTCTCGCAGGATCCAGATATCAATGTCCTGATAGCACGTTAAAATTGCTCAACGGAGGAAGACAATGTCGACTTTAATGCGTACTCTCGTCGCGGCTGCCTTGATTGCCGCATTCGCAGGCGCAAGCCTCGTAGGCGTTACGTCTACCGCATCCGCGTCACCGCGCGCTCCTCAGGCGGGGTGGGCTCATCGCCACCACCACCACCATCACCATCACGGCTCGATCATTTTCCATCGCCACTAATCCGCGCGATGCAGAATTGTCCCTGCAGCCGCCTTTCGCCTTGCGCGGAGGGCGGCTGCTTTATGTTGGGAAGACGGAATCCATTCGCGCGGCTTCGCAATGACGCCTAATCTTGCTTTGCGTGAGCGGCGAAAATGGATCCAATGGAGTTGCGTGAGGGTATTGCCGGCAATGCCAAATGAGGTTGGTGGGCGAGAAGGGACTCGAACCCTTAATCCTTGCGGAACCAGCTCCTAAGGCTGGCGTGTATACCAATTCCACCACTCGCCCAGACTTTCAGATGCGATTATACCCTCTCGAAGCGCTCTGCCAAGCCATCGGTTGCAGTATCTGTAGGCCCGATCAAACCTGGGCAAATGCGTCCGATGAATTGATTTGGCGCGGCCGGTAGACTTCGGATTCGTATTTTAAGAGAAGCCACGTGAGGGTTAGCGAGAGCGCGATAAGAAACGCCGACGCGAGGATGGTTGCGACGAGGGAGAGATTGGGTTCGACGGAGCGCCATGACTGGAAGCACGCAATGAAGAGGGCCGCAATCACTCCCATGGTTCCGCCGCCCTGAGAGCGCCAGACAATAACTGGCACGACGAGCGCCGCGATGGCAACCTGCAGCACTCCGCCAAGAAGAGAAAACGCCGCAAGCATGCTGAGTGGATGGTGGAGCAGCGCTAAAAGGGCAAGGCCGCTGACTTCGATTGTGACGATCAGGGCCGCCATTGGCAGGAGCACCAGCAAAGCCGCCAGCTTGGATGTCGAAAGCGGTAGCGTGCGCAGGTGCCTGAGGTAGGTCGCCCCCTGCACCAACGTGAACACGATGCCCCATTGGTATACGAACATGATATTATTTCTTTTGACGAGAGACGTCAACAGATCGAAGGTTCCGTGTCGCAACGTACTCAGCATCTCGCCGTATAAGACACCGGCGGGTAGCATTGCGAGACCGAAAAGCACGAGGCGGGGAAGCGCATACTGCATGAGGTAGGGTGCGCCGCCGCAGCCTCGCATCCACTGCGCGTTTTCGGGTACGGCTCCTCGCGAAACCCGCGCTTCTTTGTTGACGCCGATTCGATCGCCGATGATCTCTTCGGAGCGAAGCCAACCGGCGGCTCCAACGAGCATGCCAACGAGAGTGAATGCTTCCCATGCTTTAGAGTGCATGGGGATAAGCCGAGGGAGGATCAACCAGCCGAAAGTCATCAACAACGAAAACATTATGGCAAGCGTATATCCTAAGACCGAAGCCGCCCAGCCCTGACTGCGCCCTGGCGATGGACCACCGAGTAAAAGGAAGTATGTGATGCCGTTGAAGATCGCCGCAGTTAGCCAGTAGCCAAAATCCACGCTAAATGGTTCTGCATGGGCGCTGAATATTGATCGGAGTGTATGCACGAGGACGGTTATCGCGGCCAGCACGATACTTGGAAGACCGACCGCTTCCCACCAGAGGGTTCGCCCAAGCTGCCTCGCCGTGACGGGCATCGCGAGCTGGGCGCGGATCGTTCCTCGATACCGCATATCGAACTGCAGCGAAAGCGGTCCCATCCATATGGCGCAGACGATGACGACGCCGGACACCTCAGCTGGCGCCGCTAAAATAACTCCGTAGCCGATGCAGGCGAGCAGCCATATCCACCAGTGACGCTGTATGTAGTCCAATAAGATTCTCGTCATTGCACATCCTCTTCCTTGACGAGCGCGATGAACAGGTCCTCCAGCGTCATCCGCGTGAGCGTAAGCTGCTGTGCCCCGCGCGCCTGCAACCACGCCTCGACTCCCGCGTTTTGGTCGAGGACCGCGTGCCACCGGTCCCCGGTCTGCTTTAGGACGATCAAGCCGTCACGTCCCGGCAGGTCGCCATCGATGAAGAACTCCACGAGGCGGAAGCGGTCGACGATTTCGTCCATGCGGCCTTCCAGCAACAGCTTGCCGTTTTTGATCATGCCGACATGGTCCGCGAAGCGCTCGAGGTCGCTCAGGCCGTGCGATGAGATCAAGACCGTTCTCTCGCCTGTCTCGACCGCCTTGAGCAGTTCCGCGAAGACCTGCTGCTTGGAGACGGCATCGAGGCCAGTCGTCGGCTCGTCGAGGATCAGCACTTCGGGGCGGCGTGAGAGCGCGAGCAGCAGGCTCAGCTTGGTCTTCGCGCCAAAGGAGAGCGTGGAGATCTTGTCGTTGGCATCGATGTGAAACGCTTTCATCAGCTCTGCGCAGTATTCGTCGTCCCATTCCGGAAAGAACCCGCGTACGAACCGGACGGCGCGTCCGACCTTGCCCCACACCTGGAAGTTCAGCTCGGGACTGACATAGGCGGCGCGCTTCTTAAGCTCAACTGCGTCTCGCTGATGGTCGAAATCGAAGACGCGAATTACGCCGCCGTCGTTCTTGCCCATGCCGAAGATCAAGTCGATCGTGGTTGTCTTGCCCGCGCCGTTCGGGCCGATCAGTCCGTAGATCGCGCCGCGCGGCACGGTCAGATCTAGGGGACCAAGGGTGAAAGATGGGTATTTTTTCGTCAGTCCACTAATCGTTATGGCGTCGCAACTCATAGTTATCCTTGTTCCTCGATGATGCTGTGCGCGAGATCGACGATTTCGGCCGGTGTCAGTCCTGCCTCCGAGGCCTCTCGCATGGCCTCACGGAATAACTCGCACGCTTTGACCAACTTTGCCTCGCGGCTTCGGTCGAGACCGCAGTTCGCGACGAAAGTACCGAGCCCTTGCCGCCGGAAGATAATGCCTTCGTGCTCCAGCTCTTCATAGGCGCGCTTCACCGTGATGACGCTGATGAGCAAATCCTCTGCCAGTGCGCGAAACGACGGCAGCATCTCGCCTGGCTTGAGGCGCCCTTCGCTGATCTCGCGCTTCAGCCCGTCCACGATTTGCTGATACAGCGTGCCGGGGGCGGCGGGTGATAGGGGCGCAAGAATGATTTTTCTGTCTTCAGGTTGCAATTTGGTGACAGTATATATCTAATATATACAGTATGTCAAGTGATTTTGGGAAATTGATGGTCCGGTCTGCTCCGCGGATCCGCGTTTTCGCATATGCCGCGCGGTATCGCACGCGTAGCCGCCCGGCGCCGCGCCCGTTCGCGCCTTCGCGCGACGTACCGTTGCAGCAGCTAAAGATCGCTGTCCGCGAGCCCTGAGCGGCTGCGTCCATATTCCGACACGGCCTTAAGCGTCATTTCCGGCGGCGCAAGGCGAAAACGCACGCCGGTCGCCGTCAAGGTATAATCAGCCGCATGGCAGATCCGTTTGGTATTCGTGTTTTACTTGCGCGTCCCCGAGGCTTCTGTGCGGGAGTCGACCGTGCGATCGCCGTGGTGGAGCAGGCCCTGGGACATTTTGGACCGCCGGTTTATGTCCGGCATGAAATCGTGCACAACGAGTTCGTCGTGGCGCGCCTGCGCGAGGCGGGAGCGATTTTTACCGACGATCTGAGCATTGTTCCCGAGGGGAGCGTCTTAATCTTCTCCGCCCATGGGGTTGCTCCATCGGTGCGCGAAGAGGCGTCGGCGCGAAAACTGAGGGTGGTCGATGCGACTTGCCCGCTTGTCACGAAGATCCACCTTGAGGTTCACAAGTACATTGGGCGCGGCTACGGTATTTTCTATATCGGGCATCACGGACACGTTGAAACCGTTGGCACGATTGGCGAAGCGCCCGAGCGGATGCACTTGATTACATCGATATCGGATGTTCTAGCGGTTCCCGATCCGCCCGAAGAAAAGCTGATCTACCTCACGCAGACGACTCTTTCGATCGATGAGACGCATGCCATTGTCGAGGCGTTGCGCCGCCGCTTTCCGCGCCTCGAGGACCCGCCGACCGATGACATATGTTACGCGACGCAGAACAGGCAGGATGCCATTAAGGTCATTGCGCCGCGCAGTCAGGTCGTGCTCGTGATCGGCTCTCAAACATCCAGCAACACGCGTTCGCTGCGAAACGTGGCCGAGGCGCTTGGGACGAGGGCTTACCTGATCGGAGGGCCTGACGATATCACGCGCGAAATGATCGCGGGGGCGTCGACGATCGGCGTGACGAGCGGGGCGTCGGCGCCCGAGGTGATGGTGCGCGGGGTCGTCGACCGACTGCACTCGATGGGGGCGGATGGAGTGGAAGAGGTCAACGTGCGTGACGAGAGCGTCTCGTTTGTGCTGCCTCGCGAACTTACGTCCTTGCTCGCCAATCGTTGATCGCGCATAAGGCAGGCTTGTTCCTATTGGGAATTGCGGAGCCGGAACGGTTCCCATATGCGGGAAAGCGTGGATCTGCTGTTCCCGCTACCTCCGCCGCGGGGCTGGTCGCGGAGGCCAGTTGCATTGCACGGCGCTAGATGCAGCTGTATATCGAATTAGTAGTTAACGATCGCGTTTCATGCGCCCCGCATGAATGCCCCGACATTCAAATCTACCGTGGCGCTGGTCTGCTTATTGGAGCCCATATGAACGTTTGTGTAATTGGAACTGGCTACGTTGGTCTTGTGACGGGAGTTGTATTCGCGAGCCTCGGCAATGACGTCATTTGTGTCGATAAGCTCGACCGGAAGATCGAGAACCTGAAGAAGGGGATCATGCCGATCTACGAGCCTGGTTTGGAAGAGTTCGTTGAGCGCAATGTCGCCGAAGAGCGTCTCGATTTCACGACGGACCTTGCGGATGCGGTCGGGCGCTCCGAGGTCGTCTTTATCGCGGTTGGCACGCCTCCGCAGGAAGACGGCTCGACGGACTTGAGCATGGTTGGCGAAGTCGCCCGCGAAATTGCAGAGGCGCTGACGCATGATACGCTGATCGTCAACAAGTCGACCGTTCCCGTGGGGACAGGCGATTACGTTCGCCGAATTGTCGAAAAGCACCGCCGCGCCGGCATTCCGTTCGATGTGGTCTCCAACCCCGAGTTCTTGCGCGAAGGTTCGGCGATCAAGGATACGTTGGAGCCTGACCGCATCGTAATCGGCGCGAACAGCAAGGATTCGGCCATGAAGCTGCTGGAACTGTATGCTCCGCTTGAGCGGCCGATGATCATCACCGATGTCGAGTCTGCTGAACTGATTAAGTATGCGTCCAACGCGTTTCTTGCGGTCAAGATTACCTTCGCGAACGCGATGGCCAACATTTGCGACGCGGCCGGCGCGAATATCGCCGACGTCACAAAGGGCATGGGGCTGGACAGCCGCATCGGACCGGCTTTTTTGAACGCGGGAATTGGCTACGGCGGGTCGTGCTTCCCGAAAGACACCCGGTCGCTGATCGCAACCGCCGATTCGCTAGGATATGACTTTAAGCTGCTCAAGTCCACCGTTGAGACGAATGCCGATCAGCCGGTAAGATTTGTCGCGAAGATGCGCGATGTTCTCGGGGGCCTCAAGGGCAAAAATATCGGTGTCCTCGGGCTTGCCTTTAAGGGCAACACCGATGACTTGCGCGACTCCAAGGCGGTTGAAGTAATCCAGACGCTGCTTGCCGAAGGGGCGCACGTGATCGCATACGACCCCGTCGCCGTTGAGAATGCCCGCGCGATCCTGCCGGACGTGACTTTCGCGAAGGGAGCTTACGAGGTGGCGGCTGGCGCGGATGCTCTTGCGGTGGTTACGGAGTGGAACGAGTTTAAACAGATCAATTTCGCGCGCATCGCGACCATTTTGCGCGGCAAGGTGGTATTTGACGGGAAGAACTTGTATAATCCCAAACAGGTGCGTCGCCATGGCCTCGACTACTACGGGGTTGGGCGTGGGACGCGCGTCAATAATGGCGATTACGGTGATCATTGAGCGCCGGATGCCCGAACGAGGAAGTGGGAGCCCGGGCGTAAGGTTGCGTCCGCCCGATAGGTTAAGTTTTGATGATTAATGTCGAGTCGGATGGGCAGCCCGCAAGCTCGCCGGATGATAGAGAAAATGCACGCGGAGCGGATGACGGTCTAGCGGACGCATTCGATGTAGCTCCCGCAGCCGTGAAGCGCAAGCTGCACGAGCGCAAGGGCGTTCGGCAGTTCGTTAAGTTTTGCATTGTCGGTGGTTCCAGTTTTTTTGTAAACTTTGCAATATTTAACATTCTATACCACGGCAAGTTGCACCTTTCCCTCGTGCCCGCGCTGAGCATCGGCTTCTTCGTGTCCGTGTTTAACGGCTTCTTCTGGAATCGCAACTGGACGTTTAAAGAGGCCCGCGCGACATCCGTGGGCGATCAATATACGAAGTTCTTGCTCGTCAATATCGTCGGCTGGTTCCTGAATACGGGGATCACGGTTAGCTTGATCGCTGGCTTCATGGTATTCGTTCAGCACGATCATGTTGATTTTTGGCGTATTTTCTGGGATATTATCGGCGGCAACAAGAAGCATTATCCCATCCTCATTACCAATGGGGCGCTTCTTGGAGCGACCGGTTTTGTTGTCTTCTGGAACTTCTTTGCCAACCGAAAATGGACCTTTAAGCACTGAGCGCCTTGTAGGCGTTCGCCTGAGGGACGCCGCGCGGCGCGATATTCAACAACTATGCCTACAACACTCCTCTCCACACAGATCGACGGCCTTCCGAAGTTTATTTCCGGCAAGGTGCGTGATGTTTACGACCTTGGCGACCGCTTGCTTGTGATCGCCACCGACCGCCTCTCCGCCTTTGATGTCATCCTGCCGACCGGCATCGAAGACAAGGGGCGCGTGCTGACGCAGCTTTCGTTGTACTGGTACGAGCAGGCCCGGCCGCTCGTCGCAAATCATCTGGTGACTGCTCAGATCGGCCCGATCGTCGACGCCGCGCGGAAGGCCGGGGGCAAGATAGACGAAAAGCTCGCCGAGCAGCTTGCCGGGCGGACGATGCTTGTCAAGAAGGCGAAGGCCTTTCCGATCGAATGCGTCGCGCGCGGCTATCTTTCCGGGTCGTTGTGGAAAGAGTATAAGAGTTTTCCGGCTCATGGCGGCGAGGTGCGCATCTACGACATTCCGATCCCTGTCGGCTTGCGTGAAAGCGATGCGTTTCCCGCGCCGATCTTCACGCCCGCGACCAAGGCGGAAACCGGGCACGATGAGAACATCAGCTTCGCCCAGGCCGCCGGCATTATCGGCGACGCCCATGCGGCCCGCTTGCGCGACTTGACGCTTGCCATTTATTCCGCGGCGGCGAACCAGGCGAAGGCGCGCGGCATTATCATCGCCGATACCAAGTTCGAGTTCGGACTGCTGGACGGCGAGATCATTCTAATCGATGAGGCGCTCACGCCGGATTCCTCGCGTTTCTGGGATGCCGGGGCGTATAAGCCGGGCGGCGCTCAGCCCTCGTTCGATAAACAGTACGTCCGCGACTACCTGGAAACCCTCGACTGGGGCAAGACCTATCCTGGCCCCGCACTGCCTTACGAGGTTGCCGAGGTGACGGCGGACAAGTACCGTGACGCCTACCTGCGCGTGACCGGCAAACCGCTGAGCTGGTAGGTTTCTGCCTCCTTTGGCACAGGACCTTGACGGTCGTATTTCGGGTCTCGTTCGCTTGTTTCGGGCGAGGGAACCGGTATGCGGTCTTCGATGGTCCTGTGTGCCCATCTCTTTGCCACATCCCCACGTCGATCGCTGATTTGCAGGCTGTTTGAGCTAAAATAGAATAGCGGAAGATTGGGAATTTTCGATGGCAAGCTCTGGCGAAAAGGAAGAGGTCCGGCGGCGCGCGGACATCGTGGATGTCGTGGGCGCTTATGTCACCCTTAAGCGAGCCGGGAACGTCTACAAGGGGCTTTGTCCTTTTCACAATGAGAAGACGCCTTCGTTTCAGGTCAACCCCGACAAGGGGTTGTGGCATTGCTTCGGTCAGTGCTCCGAGGGCGGCGACGTATTTAAGTTCGTTCAGAAGATAGAAAACCTCACGTTCCCCGAGGCGCTTGAACGGCTCGCAAAGAAGACGGGCGTGATCCTTTCCGAGTTTCGCCCCTCTGGCGGCCCGCCTCCCGAGCCTGGTCATAAGGAACGGCTGTACAACGCCGTCGAATTCGCGACACAGTTCTATGAGGAGATGTTGACGCGGGGGCAGGCAGCGCGCGACTATCTTGACCGGCGCGGGTTGGGTTACGATGTGCAGCGGGCGTTTCGCATCGGGTACGCGGGCGACGACTCGGACGCGTTGATGCACTTCCTTGGGCGGAAGGGCGTTTCGACGGACGATGCGGTCGAGGCAGGGCTGGTGGTTGCAAATGAACGGGGTTTTCGCGATAAGCTATGGCAGCGCGTCGTATTTCCCATCGTCAATGTTGAGGAGCGCCCGATCGCTTTTGGCGGACGGTTGATGGAGTCCATTGAGGGGCGGCCAAAGTACCTGAACTCAGCTGAGACGCCCCTGTTCTCGAAGGGGCGCACACTATACGGATTATGGCGCGCGCGTAAAGCGATCGCGGCGACGGGGCAGGCGATGATCGTCGAAGGCTATATGGACGTCGTTGCATGCCATCAGGCGGGCTACGAGAACGTCATTGCGACCCTGGGCACGGCGCTTACTGAAAACCACGCGACGCTGATTAAGCGCTATGCGCAGCGTGTCCTGCTCGCGTTCGATGCCGATGCGGCCGGGATGAAGGCGGCGCGCAACGCCGATGAAATCTTCGCGCGTATAGGGATGGAGACGCGCATGCTCGAGATGCCATCCGGCGAGGATCCGGACAGCGTCTTGCGCGACGGCCATCGCGACATTTTGGATCGGGCGATTACGAGTGCCCTGCGGGTGACTGAGTTTCAACTTCGCAAACTGGTTCAGCGCGCCGATCGTGAAAATGCATCCGAGGATGAGCGGTTGGATCTCTTTAGGCGCGAGGCGCTGGCCACGATTCGGGCCACGGAGAGCGTTACCGAGCGTCAAAGGTATATCGGCATCGTCGCCCCGCTGCATCCATTTTATTTTAGCGTAAATGCGAGGGCGGCGGAAGAGCAGATTCAGCAGGAAATCGAGGGCCGGATTCCGCAACTACCTTATCAATACAGGCCTAATCGCAATGGCGAACGTTGGGGCGAAAATAGGGAATATAGCAAGAGAGAGTCGACAAGATCGGATAAGCCTGGCTGGCGGAACTACCCGCCCAGACAAGCGCCGTCGATGTCCGCGCCGCTTGCGCCGCCGCCAAGAGCGATCGATACTGCGGAACGGATGCTGATCCGGGGCCTGTTGGATGGCGGCGAAGAGATTGTCGGGATTATAACGAGCGAGTTGGTCAAGGAAGACCTGCTCAACGACGGCTATTGGCCTCTATTGGAGCGGGTGAGGTCTGGACAAGATCCGGCGAGCGCCATGCGCGATCTGGAGGACGAGGACCCGGAGATTTACAGCGCGCTGGTGCGTCTTGCGGTCCAGGGCAGTGAGCCGATGGCGACCCTAAAGGGAGAGACGGTCCCGCTGGATGCGCTCTTAATACGCGGTTGTATTGCGGAATTGCGAGCTCGGCGGCTTAATCAAACCGAGCGGCAACTCCGGGATCGCGCAAATGAAGGGGATTTGGAGGCGCAGAGAGAATTAACTGAGTTTGTAAGAAGGCGTAAGGGCTCGGGCGCTGCGTAAGGCGAGCGAACGGGCGATGGCGGGCATGGGACCGCCCACGGATGAGCGCATGCGGGTTGCGCGAAAGCCTGCGGGAACGATAGTGGCATTAGAACCAATCATGGAGAGCTCGGGGGATTATCGTATCGAGGTGCAGCGGCTTCTCGATCAAGGAAAGCGTCAGGGGACGATTACCTACGATGAGATCAACGATTCGCTGTGCCAATACGACCAATTAGATCCGGATCAGCTCGACGATCTGTTGCAGACGTTTGCCGAAGAAGGCATTGAAGTTATTGCGCGCGTCGTAGAGCAGGAAGGCGGCAACGCATCGTCGCCGCCAAGCTCACCGGAAGGCCGCTTGCCGGGTTCGGAGCGCGAGCGAAGCGCCGTGCCGCCAGAGATCGTCAAGGCCGACGAAGATGTCGCCGCGCTTGAGGGGATGCCTCTTGACGACTCCGTCCGCATGTGGCTGCGCGAAATCGGCCGGACCAGCTTGCTGTCGCTCGACGAAGAGGTCCGGTTGGCCAAGCGGATCGAGAACGGAGACGTCGCCGCGAAATCGACATTGACGCAGGCGAACTTGCGTTTAGTCGTCTCGATCGCCAAACGGTACACGCTGCGGGGCATGTCGTTCCCGGATCTCATCCAGGAAGGCAATATCGGCCTGATCCGCGCGGTCGAGAAATACGACTATCGCAAGGGCTACAAGTTCAGCACGTATGCGACGTGGTGGATTCGCCAGGCGATTACGCGCGCCATCGCGGACCAGGGTCGCACGATTCGCATTCCGGTGCATATGGTCGAGACCATTAACCGGCTCATGAAGGCCAACCAGAGTTTGGTGCAGGATCTGGGACGGGAGCCCACCGTCGAAGAACTGGCCCGCGAGTTGGAGATCCCGATCGAGCGCGTGAGCGAGATCATTCGGGTAGCTCCCGAGCCGCTTTCCCTGGAAATGCCCGTGGGCGAAGAAGACGAAAGCCATCTTGCCGACTTCCTGCAGGATCTCGAGAGCTTGTCGCCGTCGGAAGCCACCAATAAGGCGATTTTGCGGGAGAAGATCGAAGAGGCGCTGGATCTCTTGACCCCGCGCGAGCGCGATGTGCTGAAGATGCGCTTTGGACTGGACGATGGTTACCCGCACACCCTTGAGGAAGTTGGCAAGCATTTCCGGGTGACGCGTGAGCGCATACGCCAGATCGAGGCGAAGGCGCTGAAGAAGCTTCGTCATCCCAGCCGCAATTCTCGCTTGCGCGATTACCTGGACCACTGACGCACTTTGGCGCCCGTCGCGAAACAAATCGCCTCGCGCATTCGTATGAGTTACTATGCGTCCATGCGCGCTCAGAAGCGTCCATTTTCCACAAACGATTGCTCGTCCACGCTATTGCGGTGGACCGCACTAGAGGAGAGATCATGACTGATTTAACTCATAGGGCCGTTCGAACGGCTTTACCAGCCGCGCTTGCGCTGATTCTGTTGGCCTGGTGCGTTCCGGCACGCGCCTATGCCCCTCCCGCGGAGGAGGGCAACGTGAAGGTGGATGGTGTTCAGGTCCACTACAAGCTGCAGGGCGCGGGCGATGCCATTGTGTTCGTACACGGGCTCGCGCGCAATTACCAGATTTGGGACAGCTACGTTGCCGGTTTCTCGGACAAGTATCGCGTCCTATCATACAGCCGGCGCTACGATTGGCCCAACCACAACAAATTTAGCGTTCCTAAAGACGCGCTCGACAAAGAAGTGGACGACCTTTACTGGCTCATACGCGCCAAGCGCTTGGGGAGAGTGCACATCGTCGGGGAGTCCTACGGCGCGTTGATTGCGCTGACGTTCGCCGCTCGCCATCAGGAGATGGTGCGGTCCCTTGAACTGGTGGAACCTCCGATCGTTCGATGGCTACTTGATTCGCCGTCCACGAACGAAGATTGGACCGATTTTCTGAATAAGGCGTATGTTCCAGCCAAGCGAGAGGTGCTCGATGGGCGCGAGGAGCAGGCGCTGAAGACGTTCGACGATTGGCTCGAGCCAGGTTACTTCAACACGCTCGCGAGCCAGGATCTCGACGCCGTATTTCGTAGCAGCGACGACCTCAAGGCCGTCCTTTTGGCCACCGGCGGTTTTCCAACCGTGACGCATTCCGACATGAGTAAGCTGACGGTTCCAGTCCTGCTTATCTCAGGAGAGAAGTCTCCGGCTGTCTTTTCGACGATCCAGAAGCAACTCGCCATCGATCTCGGAGGCGCACCAATCGTAACTATCGCGGGCGCGGGGCACAACGCCGTCACCGAACAGCCTGAGGCCGTTCGCACCGCGATCGCTGAGTTTCTTGCACAGCATGCTCGGCGGTAGATCCCGGCGGCGTGTAAGCGTTCGCTAGAGTAGTTGAAATAAGGCGCCGCCTCCAGGTCCATTCCGGGAGGCGGCGCTATTTTTCGTCGTCTTAGTGGGTGAGAACGAAGCTGCCCCGTGATCTCAGGTTACTCGGCCGCGCGAGGAGCAACCCGGCGGCCCTGTAGGCATTGGGCTTTGCGCCGGCAGGTTTTTCGTACGATTCGACGTCGATCGGGCTTCCTGGCAGGATTGGGTTGTACGTGTAGAAATGTCCGCCGTGAGCGTTCATCGGCGCGGCGTTATATGTCCACTCATCCATTGTGGTCGCGTTCGGGTAGCTATTTACGTACACCCAGTCGTTCCCCGTGACGACCTGGTTGACTACGGATCCGTTGACGATTGAGATGGGAACGTACAAAGTAAACTGGCCCGCCGCATTGGTGTACGATGGCCACCAAAACGCTCTCAGCTGTTTGTTGGCGCTCTGGATCTGTACCGCATAGTTGACGGCCGGAGCGCCGTCGTGCAGCGTGATCGTACCGGATATGGTGTTGTAGGCCGGCAATGTAATGTTCTCCGATACACTGTATGCGCCGGCTGTTATGGGCACGGCCCAAAACCATACGGCGCCGTTTGGATCGGCGATCGTAATGTTGTTGCTGGCTGTTTCCGCGCTTACCGGAATCGTGAGCGAGTAGGTGCCGGATGAGGTGATCGCGCTCTGGTAGGTCGAGCCGTATTGCCCGTAGTCGAACTGGACGTTCCAGCCAGCCGGTGAACCAGGGATGCCGGTGACTGTTCCGCTAATCGTTATGGTGGTCGTGCTTGGCGTACCAGATGTAGACGAGGTGGTCCATGAGGTCGTGCCTGAGTTCGGCGTTGTCCCTGACGTGCTGCCCCATGGGCTCGACGTTGCGTAGGATGTCGAGGACGTCGGCGACGCCGGGCTGTTCGTGGAACCGTTGCCAGGCCAACTGGAACCCGAAGAACCGCATCCCGTGAAGCCGATCAAGGGGATTGTCAGGGCGGCGACAACGACTGCGAGAGTCGCGAACAACGCATTGAGATTGTTTGTGAACTTATCCAAGGATCGCCTCCCGACGCTCGTTCATGGATGGGCCGGGCACCCTGCCCGTATGCGGCCGCGAATTGGCCATGCTCGCGGAGATGCGAGGCTGCCAACGCTGCCGGGTCGATCGCAGCGCCTTGCAACCTATATATTACACCGCTATTGTCATAATCGCGAATAAATTCTCTTTTGAGATCTGCTTGGCGCCTGGTTGCTCCAAGGCTGCTCGCCATGGAAGGGGCGGTGAAAGGTGGCCTCATGGAGGCGCTCGTTAGGAACCTGGTACGCGAATGCGAGCATTCCCTCATATTGAGGGATGCTCACGTCCGCGCGATCAATCAATGGGAGAGCTTGCATCCGTCGATGGTGATGTTGCCCATACTGCCGCTGCACGTTCCAATGATTGAAACCTGCTGGCCTTTGGTGAGCCTCGCGCATGCCGCTTTGTCGTCGTCTGAAAACTCGCACTGTACGAGTACAACATAATCGCCGCAGTCGAGGTCAACATATGGCGCATTCGATACGGGGTAGGATCCGATAGAGTTGACGGTGCCTTTGACGCAAATGAGCTGGTCTTTATATTTCGCGTCTGCGGCCACTTGGTTCGCGGCGTAGTCTGAATGCAACTTCGTTGCCGTTACGGTAACTTTGGGGCTGTTCTGAGTCGTTTCGTCGTTGGCGGCTTTAGGCGCGGGAGCGGCGTCTTGGCTCGTGGTTTCCGATACGCTCTGAGAACTTTTGTTTCCGCCGACTGCGGAGAAGCCGGCGACTACGAGTATTAGACAAACTACCGTAATGATAGTCTTGGCGGTCTTACTCCACCCAGGCTGTTTCCATGTGAGCCAAAGGCCAACAGGCCAGAAGCAGAAGAGAAGCAAAACCGCGATCAAGGGGGATGGCGGTTTCTGTGGTTTGGGGGCTGGTTCAGCAGTTTGCGCCGGTGGCGCGGTCGCGGCTGTGGCGTTAGGTGAGAGTCCGCAATTGTTGCAGAACCGGGATCCTTCGGGGACTTCGTTGCCGCAAGATGCGCATTTCATGATGTGATCTCCTATTCGTTGGTTACTTGGTGACTCAAGGGTGCATGTGAGATCCGGAAGAGTAAGCTAATCTTGTCCTTCGACAAGTAAGTCGCGCCTTCCTTCCGCATTCCTTAGCATTTCCTAGATCATTTGGCGAAACGGGCAACGAAATCAGAGAATTACGGCGTCAACAATCTCGACGTGGCGAACTGGTGTAGCTTCTTGCGGTCGGCGCGGTCGCGTGGACTGTCCGCAAACGCTGCAGAACTGGAAACCGTCCTGGACTTCATTGCCGCAAGATGCGCATTTCATGTTGTGATCTCCTGTTTTCCTTCCGAGGGGCAAGAGAATTAGGCTGCTTCGTCCAGATCTTGCATGGGCTGCGGTTTCACCTTCTCGATTTCCGCGGCAAATCGATCTTTGGCGACTTCGAGGTCAAAGTCGCCTTGCATCCGCAGCCACATTTGCGGGGACTGATTGAAAAGACGTCCAAGGCGCAACGCAAGGTTGGCGGTGATCCCCTTCTCGTTGCGCAGGATTTGCGCTAAATGCGATTGGGTAATGCCAATTTCCTTGGCTAGACGATACGGCGTCCAGCCGAGGTCAGGCAGGTAGTCTTCCCGAAGATGAGTTCCGGGATGCAGGTTGGATAGGTACTCTTCGCGTGTAAGCTCTGCCATTGTGTTCAGCCTTTCTAGTGATAGTCGGTGATCTCGACATTGTACGCATTTCCATCTAGCCATTCAAAGCAAACGCGGTACTGGCGGTTGATCCTAATGCTCCATTGTCCGGCGCGCTCCTTGTAGAGCATTTCGAGGTTATTGCTGCTCGGATATTTAAGATCGGCGATAGTCTCCGCGGCGTTGAGAGCTTGCAATTTTCGGACGGCGCCCCCAAGCATTTCTTGCGGAAACTTGCGTGTGCGTTGTGTCTCGAATATGGCTTGCGTTTCTACATCGCGGAACGTCTTAATCACATCTAGATAATACTATAAAATAGTAACAGTACTACTGTTGGGTACTATTATTTTGTGCTCAGTTTTTGGCTTCTCATATGGTATCTACCTTTGCAATATGGCGCTTCCGCTGCTCGCGCAGTTGTTTCGCGGCATTTCATTTGGCGTGTTCGAGACGGGCAGACAGGAATGGGGGCGGCGAACGGTGACGCACGTGTATCCGTTTTGCGACACGCCATACGCTAAAGAGCTCGGGCGCAAGGCGCGAGTTTTTCTTCGATCATCGGTTTTTTCGTCGGCGACGATCACGAACCCGACGATCGAGGCGCTCGAAACCAAGGGATAGGAAAAGCTCGTCCATCCCTGTCGCGGAATGTTGACCACGACGTCGTCGACGCCGGCCACGCCGTGAACAAAGCCTGCTCTCCACGTGGCGTCCGTGCGGGATCGAGCATCTTACGATACTCCTCTCACCGCCTCGATAAACGCCCGGATACGTTCAGGATCTTTGGCTCCCGGCCTTGCCTCGACGCCGCTGGAAACATCGACGCCATAAGGTCGCACCGCCGCGATTGCGTCGGCGACGTTGTCCGGCGAGAGGCCGCCGGCGAGGTATACCGGCACGCGCGCCCACCGGACGGCTTCCGCGGCTGCGCGCCAATCGCCGGTTTCGCCCGTTCCGCCGAGCGCCGCCGGATGGTATGCGTCCACGAGGAGGGCGACGGCGCGGGGAGGCGCGACCGATGTCATTTCGCGCGCCTCGTTAGCGTTGCGCGGCCTGATTACGGGAATCAGTTCGATCTCCGGGGCAATGGCTTCGATCTGCCCGGCATAGTACTGGATGCGCCGGGCTCCGTACTCCAGTCCGTCGCACACGTCGCGAACCACGACGACCGTTTCGGTCTCCGGCGGAAGCGCGGCCGAGATTTCTGCAAACTTTTGCGGCGTGATGAAGCGGGGCGTGTTTTCGACGCCGATAAAGCCGAGGCGGTCCGCGCCTGCGTCAAGCGCGGACAACGCATCGGCTAGATTGGTGAGACCGCAGATTTTGACGTGCACGCGAGCCTTCACGCTGCCTCCGGCTGCTCGGCATTCTTCGCTTTCGCCTTATCCTTGCCCTTGGCTTTGCCATTGCCGTTGGACGGAGTGCTCACGCCGTTTACACCGCTCGAGGCCAGCTCGGCCTTCATTTCATCGCCGACATCGACGAGACGCTTGTGCCACTGTTTCCGATAGGGACGCAGGCGCTCGACGATCGCTTGAGAAACGATCAGGTCGCGATACCATTTGTGGTTTGCGGGCACGATATACCACGGAGCGTGCGGCGACGACGTCTTCTCGATTGCTTCTTCGTACGCCTTCATATAGTCGTCCCATAAGGAACGCTCGTGCCAATCGGCGACCGACAGTTTCCACGATTTTTCCGGGTCGGTTTCTCGCTTGCGCAGGCGGCTTTCTTGTTCGTCCTTTGAAATGTACAGGAAGAACTTGATGATAATGGTGCTGTTGTCCGCAAGCAGTTCCTCGAAATTGGCGATGTGTTTATAGCGCTCGCGCCAGGCCGGTTTCGGGACAAGGTTGTGGACGCGCGCGACAAGGACATCTTCGTAGTGCGAGCGGTTAAATATCCCGATATTCCCTTTGCGGGGCGCGGCTTCGTGGATGCGCCAGAGAAAATCGTGGGCCTGCTCGATCGGAGTCGGCACCTTGAACGATGTGATCTGGCAGCCCTGCGGATTAACTGCTCCCATGACGTTGCGGATCGTTCCATCCTTGCCGCCGGTGTCCATTGCCTGGAGTACAGCAAGCGCGCTGTGGCTGCCAGCTCCGTACATGAGGGCCTGGAGCTCGCTGAGCTCTTCGCTGACGGTCAGAAACTTAGCGCGGGCCTGCTCTTCGGTCAGACCTCCCGTATCGCCCGCGTCGATCTTTGACAACTTCAAAGGCTTGTCGGAATCCCACTTGATGCAACCGCTCATCCTTCTCTCCTTCTGGGCAGGCTTGGCCTGCTCCCGCCGGGGTATACTGCTGACGATGACGCTTTGCTATTATGTTACGGGACACGGCTATGGTCACGCGATCCGAACGGCCCAGGTGATCAAAGCGCTTCCTCCCGATCTGCCGGTCATCGTTAGGTCTACTGTACCACAACGTCTGTTCGCAGAAGAGCTGCCAAATCGTCTGATCGAGACGATTTGCGCCGAATTCGACTGTGGATGCGTCCAGCCGGACAGCGTTACCATCCTCAAACGCGAAACGCTTGACCGTTACCGCGCAATCGCCGCGCGCAATGCGTCCGTTCTGGATGCCGAGGTTCGCTTTCTGACCGGACGCGGCGTGACTCTCGTGGTCAGCGATGTCCCCTCGTTTCCAATCGAGGCCGCTCACGTTGCGGGCATTCCCTCCGTTGTCGCCACCAACTTTACGTGGTACGACATCTACAAAGAGTATGTCGAAACCCCGCAAGACCAGGCGCTCGTCGATGAAATCGCCGCGCAGTACCGGCTCGCGAGTTTAGCATTGATATCGGATCTCGAAACGCCGTCGACCGCCGGTTGCTTCCCGACTGTCGAGCGCGTGCCGCTCACCGCCCGGATTGGCGTTCGCCGCCGGGATGCGCTTGACGAGTTCTTACGTAGCCAAGACTGCCCCGAAGGCATTCGTCTTGGATTGCTGTACATGGGGACATGGGGGCTCGATATCGACTGGACGGTCGTCGAAACGATGCGGGATTGGCGGTTCGTGACGTACGATCCGCTTCCGCGACCGGTCCGCAATGTCACCGTGCTGGACCGGACGCAATGGCCGTACGCGGATACGGTGGCGTCCGCCGACGCGATGATCTGCAAAGTGGGCTACGGAACAACTACTGATTGCATCGGGAACGGCACTCCGATGATCCACCTGCCGCGCCGCGACTTCATTGAGTACAACGCGCTTGTGGCCGGGTTGGATCGCTGGGGCGGCCGGATCGAACTGAGCGAGGACGACTTCATCGCCGCCCGCTGGCGTCCGGCGCTTGAAGCATCGACGAGCGTCACGATAGATCCGGCTGCCTTTCGCACCGACGGCGCGCAAGTCGTCGCGAACCGGCTGGCAGGGCTGGCGGCGCAAGATCACAATCGCCTCCAATTCTCCTGAGAGCGTGTGCAAAAGAATGGAAATGGTTTGTAAGACGGGGCTAGTGCCGCCGGGGCACTTTTTGATAAAGGGCCGACGCGGCGGTTTCACGGCTTCACGATGTGCGCTGGGCTCGGACGTTAGCAGCGAAACGATGTGCGCGTATTGACGAGGCATCATCAATCACCGCCGCGAACGAGGCGTGGGCGAAAAAATGACCGGGCGGCACGAGCCGTCCTGAATCTTTCTCGCAATACGCTCGTTTATTGCACTCACTCTGAGCGTTGCATTCGGCCAGATTTCGATACTCGTTGCAGTAAATGCCGCTGATCGTGAACAGATCGGTGCGCGTTCGCCGCATGCACTTGAAATATTCCTTGACAAATCTGCATACTATCTGTATACTATCTGTAATGTACAGCGTGCACACAGGGGGACGAGATGGCGACGACTGATGCGTTGGCCGCGTCGAACAATCAGCGCAGGAATCGGTTGTCCGGCATTGTGGACGTCCTGCGAACGGAAATCTCGAATCATACGCTAAAGCCCGGCGACCGGCTGTATAGCTATTCGGAGGCCCGAACCGCATTTGGCGTCGTGCAGGGGACCTGGGACCGCGTCATTTCCGTTCTTGAGGGCGAGGGCCTTGTGGAAAGGCGCTCGCGCAGCGGCGTCTATGTCGTGGACCGGGCGCAGGCGGCTTGGCAGATCGGCTTTCTCATGTTGCGCGGCATGGATGGAAAGAACGGGACGATCAAGGCGCCATATTGGAGCCATCTTCTGGGCGGCATGTATGATGCCGCTGCCGAGCATAAGGTGGCGTTGCGCTTGATACCGGCGGAGGATCCGCCCGGCGTCGCGGGCATTGACGGCCTATTGTTCGTGTCCGACCGTGGTACGCCGCTGTTGCCGACGCCCCAGATCCGGGCGTCGGTTGCGTTGATTCAACCCGTGCCGGGCGTCGCGTCGGTGTTCACGGCGGATGAAGACGGAGTGGAGTTGCTGGCGCAGCACTTGCTTTATCTGGGGCACCGGCGGATTGGATATCTGATTGCGTGGCACTTGTCAACCGGCGAAAACAGGATTTCCGGGCGCCGATATGAGGCTTACGCAGACGTCCTGACGAAAGCGGGGATATCGCCCGCCCCTCAGTGGAAGTGGGAGATTAGCGATCTTGATCGACCGGAACTCGGATACGTTCCTCGCGGACGCGATGCGATGCGGGCCTGGTTGCAAAACGGTTTCCGGGAGACTGGGGTGACTGCGATCCTATGCCAAAACGATGAAGCCGCTATTGGCGCAATCGAAGCGCTTGCAGAGGTTGGGATCCGAGTGCCCGAGGACGTCAGTGTTGCGGGATTTGACGGCACGGAGGCGGGGCTGTATTTCACGCCGCGTCTAACCTCGGTCTCGTTGCCGCTTGACCGTATCGGGTATCGCGCCATGGAGCTATTGCTCGCGCAGTTGGAAGCTGGATGCGCAAGCAATGTGCAGGAGAAGTTTAGTGTCCAGTTGCTGGTCAGGGCATCGACGGGAGCGGCGCCGTTAGTGGCTTTGCGGTAGGTTGTCGAGACAAACAGTTTTGAGGAGGGAAACGCTCATGCATTGTTCACGAACCATTCGGAGGCGAGGGATGCGGATTGGCTTTACGCTTATCGAACTACTCGTCGTCATAGCAATTATTGCGATACTCGCGGCAATTCTTTTCCCTGTGTTTGCGACTGCTCGGGAAAAGGCTCGTCAAGCGAGCTGCGCCTCTAACATGAAGCAGATGGGGATTGCATTTTTGCAGTATGAACAGGATTTCGATGACCTTATTACGCCTACGCTGCCCGGATATAGCTCTGGAGTTGGATGGAGCATCTTTCTATACCCTTATGTAAAAAGCGTCAACGCATATACGTGCCCCGACGAGCAAACACCCATGCCGGCGGTTTCTTACGGATATAATGCGAACCTGGCCGATCCTGATCGCCATCCGTCGGGGCGATCGATTGCCCAGTTTACGTCCACATCGAAGACCGTCCTATTGTTTGAAGTAACTGGCAATACGCCATGCGATCCTTCTGCTGGACCCGGTTCATCCTGCGCAGCAGCCGGTTACGGTTTCAACGGGGTCGGCTGGGACCCGACTGGCAAAGGCGAGCCTAGCGCTGAAAACTGCGCGTCGATCGCGACAACCGGGCTTCGCTATTCAACGGGACCATTTTATGGCCGCTCCGAGACTACGAGCTCGTGTTACGACGCGAACGCTCGGCACTCGAATGGCTCCAACTTCCTGATGGTGGACGGGCATGTCAAATGGTTGATGGGAAGCCAGGTGTCGGCTGGAGTAGCGGAGGTTACAGGGCAATATGGGTATCAGGTCTCAAGCACTGACTTCCAAGATAGGTACTCGCTGGCTAGCTATGGCCGGGGAAGCCCCGCAGGAACGGCAGGACCGTTTAGTAGTACGGGATCTCCCGTGCCTGCCGCAACGTTCAGCCCGTTCTAGGCCCGCAGTTAAAGGAATTCTCATGTTATCCTTTCGTTGCCTTGTCGCCGTCAGCGCCGTTTTTGGCGCTACGGCGGCTCCATTGGTTGCCGCCACATTGACTGCAGATACGTCGCGGCCGAACACGAGCACGTTTGTTATCGGCGAGAAGGTGTCTGTCGTGCTGAACGCGGCAGGACTTACTCCTCTATCCTCCTCAACGCTAAGCATCGACGTCAGGGACGAACACGGGGTCTCCGTCGCTAAGGCATCGATCGCCGTGGCCGCATCATCGGACGGGACATGGAACGGGGAGTACGCGCCGCCTTGTGACAAGCTGGGCTTCTACCGGCTCTTTCCTTCCCTTGCCGATGGAACAACGATCTCGAAACTGTTCACGCGGCCGAACGGATATCTCACGTATGCCGTTGTGCCCGATCCTTCAACACGCCTAGACTATGGTGAAGATGGCTCGCTTTTCGGCATGAACGGCCGCGTCGCCGCCGGCGCCGGATACATCGTTCCCTACCTTGGCGTTCGCTGGTTGTTCAATGATTACAGTTGGGACCATCGCGAGAAATGGCACTCCGGGCAGTTTGCACAAGCAATTGCCGCGGCAAAGCCAAGGGATGAACACTATCCTGCTGGCGATTCCGTGACATACGACGGTAAGCCATGGAGGACGCACGCGTTGGCAATGATGCGAGGCGTTCCTGATTGGGCAAGCGATCCAGCAGTGCGGGGACCTCATCAGGCGCCAATACTTCCAGCCGCTGAGGACGACTACAAAGCGTACTGCGAGGCGGTCGCAAAAGACTTCGAGGCGATCCATCCTGACGAAAATAGCCGGTTGTATCAGATAACAGCCGAGCCAATATACCCATGGGGCTATAAAGGAACCGATCGGCAACTCGTGCGCATTTATGAGCTGGCATATCCAGCGATCCACAAGGAGGATACTCGCGCAAGAATCCTCGGCCCAACAGACTTTGCCCTCGGCGGTGACGATCCAGCTTGGACGGATCGACTCCTGTCGGCGGGGCTTGACAACTATCTCGACGGCGTCTCGATCGATGCCTATTTTCCCTTGCCGCCTGAGCGCAATGGCATGATTAAGGCGATTGATGATCTGAAGGACGTGATCCGCAAACATCTTGGCCATGACCTTCCGTTATACGAAACAGAGCAGGGCTACGCGACGAAGGAAGATCCGAGCAAGGAACTTCTTCAAGCGCAAGGGCTTATCCGCCAAAATCTGATCTATATTGGAGAGGGCTTCAAATTTAGTATGACCTTCTCCATTGCGGACTACTCCGCGGAGCCTGGCTTCGGCTATTACTATAACCTTCATCCCGGCAAGGATTACGTTACCGACAAGATCAGCCCCAAACCAGTCGTTCCTGCATATGCCGCGATGACTTATCTGATCGACGGTCATCGTCCAACGGAGCGAATCGACTGGCTTGCGCCAACGGCGCTGGGGTATTCGTTCGATCATGACGGCGATATTGTGCTGGCCGTCTGGGACTACGGCGACAAGCCGAGTGAGGTATCAATTCCAGTCGGTACGAAACAGGTGACTGTCTACGATTGGATGGGAAATGCGACGAGTGTTGCGTCTCCTGGCGGGGTGCTTAAAATCACGCTGACACCCGATCCTGTTTACATTAAAGGCGCGTCAGCGGCGCTCTGGGGGGCGGACAGACCTATGCGAGTCAGTCCGCGCAGCGATGGCCTACCGGGAGTGCCGATTACCATTAACGCGCATCTGCTCGCTGCCGCCAGTGCAATTAGCGGCTCGCTTACGCTCACTTTAGACAAGCGTTTGGCCCCAACGCCAATTGTGAAGCCTGTTGCCCTCGCGAAGGGCGGACAAGCCGATGTGGCAATTATATCGAAACTCGCATCCGATGCCGAACCAGGTAGTTATGTTGCGACCGTTGTTCTTAAAGCAAAGGATGGGCAGACACTGGCTGGCTGCGGCACGCGCATTAATATCCTACCCCCCATTGTAGTTTCGACGGTCTCGCCTCAGGTCGCTGGAACACAATACAGCGTTGATATTTCCGTTAAAAATCTGCTGCCGCAGCAGGTCAACGGATCGATCGCAACGCGGTTGGCGGGTGTGCCAGGTACGCGGCTTTCGATGCCATTTGCCCTATCGGGAGGCGAATCCAGGGTGATAAAGGGGGGGAGCTTTGATGCCGACATATTGCCTTCGAAGATTTACAAAGTAATAGTTAGCGTGCGCACCAGTGCAGGGTATGAGTTCGAGCAAGCGTTTCCTGTCGATTTCCTGCAGGCTCCGAAGCTACTCTCGCCGCCCACAATCGATGCCGATCTATCAAAGTGGGCAAAAGTGCGCGGCGTCGTGCTAGCAGGTCGTGACGCAGTGGTTCTCTCGCCAAACTTATGGAAAGGCGATGATGATTTGAGCGCCATTGTCAAGTATGGATGGGATGACAATGCACTGTACCTGGCGGTTGACGAGACGGACGATGTCTTTTGCCAGGAGCAGACTGGCTTCGATACGTGGAATGGCGACTGCGTGCAAATCGGTGTCGATATCGACTCGGGAAAGAAAGTCATCAGAAGCGGCAACGACTTTGCAGACAAAGGATCTGGGCACCGCTGGTCTGAGATAACGCTGGCGCTGACGAAAAATGGCACGGAGGCTTACCGAACCGGCAGTTACGATATCTCGCTTTTCAAGGTTGCGCCGATCCCCTTATCGAAAATCCCATGTGCCATCGTGCGGCAAGGCGTGCATACGTTATACGAAACGGCCATTCCATGGCGGATGCTTGGCAAGATCGACAAGCCAAGAATTGGTGATCGGATTGGTGTAGCGCTCAGCGTCAATGATCGCGACGATCCTCGCGAAAAGAACATCAAGGCGATCGGATTATTCGGCGGCATTGTGGGACACAAGCAAGTGGACGATTACGGTGTACTGACCCTGGGACCGCAACAGTAGATTGCTGAAGTTGTTCGTCCGATACGACCCCAATGAACGCAAATGCGCCAATTCCGGCTTACACGTTAGAGCAGTATTGCCGCTTTGCGTACCCTCACGACAACAGCTTCCGTGACGGCGGAAACTGTTGTTGTGGTTTGGACTTTCGCCTCGCCGTCCGCTAATACCCGAGCACCTTCACGACGGCTTCGATCGTCGCTGGGACCTTGACGGGCGGGGCGACGGTTTTGATGACGCGGTCGGGGTCCTTGAGACCGTGGCCGGTAAGCGTCGCCGTGATCGTACAGGGCTTCGTGAAGAAACCCTCCGCCGCGAGCTTGCGGACGCCGGCGACCGATGCGGCGCTGGCGGGCTCGCAGAAGACGCCCTCAAGCGCCGCGAGCATGCGATAGGCTTCCAGAATCTCGTCGTCGGTTACCTTGTCGATCCGGCCGCCGCTCTCATCGCGCGCCGCTTCCGCGCTCTTCCACGATGCCGGGTTGCCGATGCGGATGGCGGTCGCAATCGTGTGTGGTTCGGCGATCGGATGGCCGTCGACGATCGGGGCGGAGCCGGCGGCTTGGAAGCCGATCATGCGCGGGAGGCGCGTCGCCTTGCCGAGGCTCTTAAATTCCTTGTAGCCCTTCCAATACGCCGTGATGTTGCCTGCGTTGCCAACGGGGATGGCGTGGAAGTCCGGCGCATCGCCGAGCTCGTCGATGATCTCGAACGCGGCGGTCTTCTGGCCTTCGATGCGGTACGGATTGACGCTGTTGACGAGGGTAATCGGATATTTCTCGCAGATCTCCCGGACGAGCCGCAACGCATCGTCGAAGTTGCCGTCGACCGCGATGACCTTCGCGCCGTGGATCAGGGCTTGCGAAAGCTTGCCGAGCGCCACTTCGCCGGCGGGCAGCAGGACGATGCAGTCCAGCCCGGAGCGGGCAGAGTAGGCGGCGGCGGCGGCGGACGTGTTGCCGGTCGATGCGCACATGACCGCCTTCGAGCCCTCCTCGACCGCCTTGGTGATCGCCATGGTCATGCCGCGATCCTTAAACGAGCCGGTTGGGTTCATGCCCTCGTATTTGAGAAGCAGGCGGATGTTCGGGCTGATCGACGCCGCAAGCCGCTTTGCTTCGATCAGCGGCGTATTGCCCTCGTGCAAACTCACGATCGGCGTCGTATCGGTGACGGGCAAGTAGGCCCTGTAGGTCTCGATAATTCCCTTACTCAATCTCATTCTCCCTCAGCAGGTTTTCAATTCTATAGTGAAGCGTCAGGGCCGTAAGATTCAAGATGGCCTCCGTTGCCGGCCGGGCAATTTTTCTTGGTCGCTTCGCTCCATGTTATAAGCACCCAGCTGAACGCATTCATACTGCAAAATCACCCGGCACTTGGCGCTTTACACAACAAGATAAATCTTTCGCCGTCCCCCAAAGAAAAACGGCCAGCCCGGCCGCAGAGGGCTCTTAAACAAAAGGCTCCTATTCGTACGTCCTTGGCATCGCGAACGCCTCGCCGGACAGCGCCAAAAAATCCTCTACTCCGATGCTTGAAATAAGGCCGGCCGCAAGCGGATCGAATGCGCCATCCACGCAAAACTCATCGCGCGCCGCGAATTCGATGACTTCGCCAATGACGAGCGTCACCTTTGCGGGCGACAGGTCGATCGTGCGTACCAGGCGGCAAGCATACGATGCCGGACATTCCGCGATGCGCGTGGACGAAGAACGGTCAAACTCAGCCTGGGTCAAGCGGAGACGTGCGTAATCGTCGGTCGTGTCCACGACGCGCGCCGCTTCGTTCATCGTCGTTGCCAGCGATCGTGGCACAAGGTTGACTGCGAACTCGCCGGTGCGCACAATATTGGCAAACGTGTTCTTCGGAGCAGGCTCGCGCGCTCCGAAGGAGATGCCGACATAGGCAGGAACGATGGAGAGACACGCGAAGGAACTGAAGGGCGCGATATTGACGAGGCCGCTCTCGCCGAGGGTTGTAACGAGCGCAATCGGCCGCGGTACGAGCAGCGTGGTCCAAAGCCGCGCAATCCGTTCAGGCGGCAAACTCTCCGTCGTCACATGCAATCTAGCAACACTTTCCTAGACCTCGCCTCTCCAGGTTTTGCCGGAGAGGCGGGTTCTTTCTACTTCTCGACCCGGATCCAGCCCTCGACGGCGATGACGGTAGGCAGGCGGCCGAGCACATCGAGCGCGGACATCATATTCTGCTCAATCGTCCGATGGGTCAGCAGAACGATATCGACGCTGTCATCGGACTGCGGGCGCTGTTCGACGCTCTCCAGGCTAACGTCGAAGTCGCCGAAGACGTTCGCGACGCTAGCGAGCACCTTCGGCCGGTCGTGGGTCCGCAGGCGCACGTAATATTTCGTGACCAGCGACGACATCGGAAGCAATGAGCGCGAGTCGAAGCAGGTGCAGCCGAGGCGCCCCGTGCCGCCCGCCAGGATGTTGCGCCCAATCTCGATAATGTCGCCGACGACCGCCGAGCCCGTCGGACCGCTGCCTGCGCCTCGACCGTAGAACATCACGTCGCCGACCGGTTCTGCGCGAACGTAGATTGCGTTGTAGACGTCGTTGACGCTCGCCAGCGGGTGCCGCTTTGGCAAGAGGGCAGGGTGGACGCGGACGCGCAGTCCCGCATCGTCGGCCTGTCCGATCCCGAGCAGTTTGATCGTGTAGCCGAGCAAATCGGCCATGCCCATATCCTTGCGCGTGATCTTCGTGATGCCCTCGACCGGTATGTCGGCCGGATCGATTTGCGAGTTAAAGGCGATGCTGGCGAGTATGGACGTCTTGTACTGGGCGTCGTAGCCTTCGATGTCGGCGGTGGGATCGCTCTCCGCGTAGCCGTGCGCCTGGGCTTCCTTGAGCACGTCGCCAAAGTCCGCGCCCTCGGTGGCCATCTTCGTCAAAATGTAATTCGTGGTGCCGTTGACGATGCCCATGATCTCGCGGACGCGGTTGCCGGCGAGCGCCTGCTTGAGAGGCTGAATGATCGGGATGCCGCCGCCGACGCTCCCCTCGAACAGGAAGTCGCGGTGCGCTTCGTGAGCCTTGAGGAGCAGGTCGTGGCCGGCTTTGGCCATCATCTCCTTGTTGGCGGTGACGACCGATTTCCCGTTGTCGAGGGCGCGCATAAGATAGGAATGCGCGGGTTCGACGCCGCCGATGAGCTCGCAAACGACGTCGATCTCAGGATCGTCGATGACATCGCTGGCAACGTTCGTGAGAACTCCCGCCGGCACTTCGACCGCGCGCTTTGCGACAAGGTTGCGGACGGCGATGCGCTTAATGACGATCGGAGCGCCGATCTTGCGCGCAATGGCCTCGCCGTTCTCCTGCAGTGTGCGAACGGCGCCGCTGCCGACTACTCCAAGACCGAGAATTCCGACTCGAATGACGTCTTTCATGCTGGCTCAATGTAGAGAAGAGGCTGTCCGAGTTGGACGAGCTGTCCATTGCCCGCCATAAACTCGACCACCCTCCCGGCAATCTCTGCCGGGATCTCGCTGTAAACTTTCATTGCCTCGATCAGCCCGATCGGTTGACCGATTGTGATTACGTCGCCCTCTTTGACAAACGGCGGGTCGCTGGGCGTTTGCGCCCGGTAAAATGTCCCAACCATCGGCGATTCGATCGCGACGGCGCCAGGATGGCGAACCGACGGTCCAGCCGCCGGCGCGGGATGGGCGGGAGCAGCCGCCGCCGGAGCGGACTCCGTTGGCTGGAGGGCGACGACCTGTGTTGCCGCGATTTCGGAAACCGTACGAACGCTCACCGTAATACCGTCAGGTTGTCCAATAGACAACTCCGCCAAACGGTTGTCCGCGACGACGCGCACTAGCTGGCGGATATGATCAAGTTCCTGTTGAGATAACGATTCCGGAGGCGTAGAATCTGCCAATGAAAAGCTCCCGTGGTCCACAAGACCGCGTGGCTATTGTACTCGCGCGGCCTTGCCGGTGTCAAGGCGCGCGCGAACACGAACCGTCGCTCGATGGGCGCTTCCTGGCGTATGTCCGCCTCGCAGGCGCTTCTTATCGTTCCGTTCGAGAATTGAGTTCGCGATGGGGCCCGTGACAGTCTCATAAATTTTACACATTATCTTGACAGCGGGGACGTTATGTGTATATACTCCTAACTCAAATGGAGTCTCATAAGGATACTGAGGATACACTGCGCAGGGACTCGGCGGAAGCCGATCGTTGCAGCATTTGCCTCAACCTCAAAAAGGCCGCGAAAGCGACATCGTCGGTCTTGGACGAGCTGCTTGCCCCCCTCGGGATAAGGGCGTCGCAGCTTGGCGTGCTTAACCAGGTGTCGGTGCTCGGATCTCCGACAATTACTGAGCTTGCGGACGCCGTCGTCTCGGACCGGACGACGCTGACGCGCAACCTTGGCCCGCTCGAACGCGATGGCTATGTGGATACGTTCGCGGGACATGATCGCAGGGTGCGAATGGTGACGCTTACCGAAGAGGGACGGGAACTTTTACAGCGCGCGTTGCCATTGAGAGAACAGGCCGAGCAAACGCTGATCCGCAGATTCGGCGAGGAGCCGTGGAACGACCTGCTCAAGCACCTGGATCGTCTCACTGCGATCGTGCGAAAAGGCTAGAGGCGCGAGTAAGCTTCGGGCGAGCGTAATCGTATTGTTAAACTATGTGCATATACACTTAATGCCTGGCTGGTAATGAGGGCGCCGCGGTTGTGGCGCAGGGTGTTCGGAAACGATGTGCGCTCGTGAATGACAATGAGTGCATATACACCTAATTAGAAAGACGGAGTGCCAACATGACGACAACGACACAGGGCGGGCCATTGATCCCGCTTCCGCCGCGCGCGCCGAGGCCCGTGTTGCGACCACGCGTCGAGGTGCGCCCCGAAACGCCGTCGCCGCAGCCGCCTCTTGCCCCGCATGCGGCGCCGCTCAATCCGTACCGCTGGACGATTCTTATCGCGGTGCTGACCGGCGCCTTTCTGGAACTTCTCGACTCAACCAGCGTCAACGTCGCCCTGCGCGATATGGCGGGCAACCTGGGGGCGACGTCCGACGAGATCGCCTGGGTCGTGACCGGATACATCCTCGCCAATGTCATTGTTCTTCCGATGACCGCGTGGCTCTCCGGGATGTTCGGACGAAGGCGGTATTTATTCTATTCGATCATGCTGTTCACGATTGCGTCGCTGTTTTGCGGGGCATCGCACACGCTCGGCGAGCTTGTCTTTTGGCGCATCATGCAGGGAGCGGGCGGCGCGGCCCTGCTCTCAACGGCGCAGGCGACGTTGCGGGAGGTGTTTCCCGTTGAGCAGCAGGGAATGATCCAGGCTCTCTATATTGTCGTCGTCGTGATCGGACCAACGCTGGGGCCGACCTTTGGCGGTTGGATCACGGACAACTACGCGTGGCCGATGATCTTCTTCGTTAAGGCCCCGATCGGCTTTGTGGCGGCCTTTCTCGTTTGGCGCTTCCTGGAAGACTCCGCGCATCAGTCCGCGCCGCCGTCGATCGACTGGGCGGGTATTGCGCTCATGACAATTGGCCTGGGGTCGCTTCAATACGTACTTGAGGAAGGTGAACGGTACGATTGGTTCAACGATTCCGTTATTGCTGGGCTGACCATTCTCTCGGCGGCAACACTCACTGCGTTCGTCGCATGGGAGCTGTCTCCGCTGAACGGGCATCCGGTTGTCAACTTACGCATCCTGCGGCGCATGGCTCTGACATCCGGCGTCGTTTTGCTTGCAATCGGCGGATTTGGCATGTATGGCGGCACGTTTATACTCCCGCTATTTACGCAGCAGATCCTTGGCTTCTCGCCGACGACGTCGGGGCTCATCTTCCTGCCCGGCGGGTTGGCGACGATCGTCACGAGCGTCCTGTGCGGCCGGGTGTTGCAGGCGGCCAATCCTGTAAATAGCGCGCGGCCATTGATTGCGCTCGGCTTGGTTGGATTTGCGGCATCCATGCTGCTCTTAGGTTACCAGACGCCGAACAGCGGCATGCTGGAAATGCAGATCGGGCTCATTATCCGGGGGGCGAGCATGGGACTGTTGCTGACGCCGATCACGGTGGCGTCCCTCTCATGCCTCACGGGCGCCGAGATCGCTCAGGGGGCCGGCCTGACCAACCTTTTCCGGCAGTTAGGCGGTTCATTCGGCATCGCCATTATCAACACGTACGTGACGCAAATGACGGATACGCATCGGAGCTATCTCGTAGCGAATATCCGGCTCACCAGCATGGAGTATCTTACGCGGCATGCGCAGATCGTTCAGCGCCTGGAGGTCTTCGGATACAGCCCGGTGAGCGCCGCCGCGGCGTCTTTAGGCGTGGTTGACCACGCGGTTCAGACGCAAGCGCGCATGCTGGCGTATAACGACGCCTTCCAATTGATCGGTCTCGCGTTTCTGTTCGCTCTCCCTGTTCTTCTGTTGTTGCGCCGAGGCGCGAAATCCGCGAAGGGTCTATGAGTGCCGCGCGTGTCATTGCCGCTCGCTTTGCCGGTGTTCCCGTGGCGGCGATATTGGGGACGTGGGACGCTGTTCCGCTCTTCCGTACGAATTCGATGAATTACGAAGGTCGATTGCTGGTCACTGGATAACAATAGGGGCATAAAATCCTGTAGTCACGTAAGGGTGGAAATTATGGAACCAATGCGATTTGGCATTGTCGGTTGCGGCGGCATTGCCCAGATTCATGCAGACAGTTTGGATGTTTTGGCGAGCGAAGGGCTTGCCGTCCTCGTTGCGGGAGCCGAAACCCACGAGGGGCGAGCCAAGGAATTCTCGGAGCGCTGGGGCGTTCCGGTGCACGGATCGCTTGCCGAGTTGTTGGCGCGCGACGATATCGACGCGGTCGCGGTGTGCACTCCGAGCGGTTTGCATGGCGATGAGACGATCGAGATTGCGCGATCCGGCCGGCACATCCTGTGCGAGAAGCCGGGCGACGTCGTGGCGTCGAAGGTTGCCGAGGGGGTTCGCGTCGCCAAGGAAAAGGGCGTCGTGTTTGGAGGCATCTTCCAGCAGCGCTACACTGCCGGCGCGCTCAAGGTCAAGAAGGCGGTCGATGAAGGCTACTTCGGCCACATCACGTTCGTCCATTGCGAGACGCCGTGGCTTCGTGAGCAAGGCTACTACGACAGCGGCGATTGGCGCGGCACGTGGGCGCTCGATTGCGGCGTCCTCTCGAACCAGGGGCCGCATATGGTGGACCGGCTGCTCTGGCTTGGCGGCGATGTCGATGACGTGATTGCGGCGACATGCGAGACGCGAGACCGAAAGATCGAGGCCGAGACGGTCGCCGTGGCGACGATCCGCCTGGTCAACGGCGCGCTTGGGACGATTACGGGCACCACGTTGGCGTATCCTGGGCTTGCGCAGCGCGTTCTGATTTGCGGCAGCGAGGGCTCCGCTGCATTTGTTGGGGACGATCTCGTGTCGTTTGCGACGAAGCGACCGTTTGAGTACGAACCCCCGGCGGACATCCTGCCCCATGCTCGCCCTGAAAAGGTAGATGCGGACGGTCGGGCGGCAAAGCCGCTTGGCATGTCGAGCGATATGCACGCCGCGAATTACCGCAATTTCGTCACATCGGTGCGCGCCGGGAAACGGCCGCTCGTCACGGGAGAAGACCAGTACCGCGTCTGCCGGACGCTGAATCTGATCTACAAGCGCGCCGGCGTTGGACCGTACGCGTCGATGTAAAGTGCGCGAGCAACCTCAATGAGCGCGAGCCCTTGCTTCCTTGATGCGTAAGGAAGCAGGGACTCGTTCCACTCGATCCGGCCGCTCCCGGCTATAACGTTGCGAGCTTGTCCTTTACGAACTTCGCGGAGCGCTCCGCTTCGTCGTCCAAATCCAGGCCATTTGTGAGGTCGCGGTAGACCGAGATATCGCGGCCGACTTCGCCGCCTGGGACCATGAACGGCTCCATCGTCATCGCGCCCTTGTAGCCGATGTCGCCGAGCGCTCCGAATATCTCGTCCCATGGCAGGCGTCCGCGTCCGGGTGGGCGGCGGTTGGCCTCGCCGAGGTGGAAGTGCCCGAGGCGGCTGCCAGCCGTGCGGATGGCGTCCGCGAAGGTTTCTTCTTCGATATTCATGTGGAACGTATCCAGCAGGATTTTACAGTTCGGACTATTGACCCGCTCGACGTACGCCACGGCTTCTTGCGCCGTGTTCAGCAGGTACTGCTCGAAGCGGTTGACCACCTCGACATTAAACAGCACGCCGTTGTCCTCGGCTGCTTTGACCGCCTCGGTCATCGCCGCGACGCTGCGGTCGAGGAAGGGGCGCTTATCGGTCACGTCTTGCGGCATCTTGCCGGGCCAGCTGCTATAGATGATGCCGCCGAGGATCTTGCCGTCCATGTCGCCGATCGCGTCCGCCATGCGCGTCAGAAACTCGACGCCGCGCTGGCGGGTGGCTGCATCCTCGGAAGCAAGATCGTACTCGCGCGTCAAGCCAATACAGTAGGTAAGCTCGACCCCGGCGCTCAGCGCCGCCGCCTTTAGCCGCTCGCGCTCTTTGATGCTCATCCGCGCGATGGTCCCGCCGTTCACCTCGAGGATATCGAACCCAAGCCGTTTGACGAGCGGCACGAAGTCCACGAAATCCGCGTCCCAGTTCCGCGTCCAGTATGCGTAATAGATCCCCACCTTATTGTTCATGTATTTGGACCCTCCAAAATTGCACCAGTTGTTTGCGCCTGATGTGCGCGCCCTTGTCGAACAAGCAAAATGCCGATCGCGATGGCAATGCCGGTCCCAATAATATTTTCAGCCGTCGCTTGCAGCAAAGTCTCTCCATACCGATGGAGGTTGCTATTGTGAAGCTCGAATTGTATTGCGCTAGGAATGGCAAACAGCGAGAAAAGAAAAATCCATGCGCTACTTGCAATCATGAGCCATCCGATCAACGTCACGATACGCGGATCGTAAAGCGGAAACGCCGGTAAACCGTCCCATTGCCAATCTCGGATAGATCGAAAGAGCACGACGGCGCCGGCGATGTAGACCACGGCCAGCAAGAATGGAACGCCAACTCCCTGCAGCAAATCGGTCAGATTACGCAAGCCATCGGCCATCGTAATCGCCGGAATGTGGCTCGATAAATAGCGGCTAAGCGCTTCTCCAGCCCTGAGGATATTGCAAATGCCCCAGACCGCGATAAGAGTACAAACGGCTATCGCCAGCGCGCGTGCGTTTTTCGATTGCGCATCCATGGGAATCTGTTACCCATTCAGACGGCCTTATCCTCCATGACAAGTTTGACAGACACCGAATGGATCGGCTACAATCGGGATAGGAATTAGGAACGCTCTGTGGCCGCGGGGCCATTTTTATTGCGCTTCGCGGTGCAAATTTGACAGGCGGGCGCGAATTATCCAGAGCGAAGCGAAGTTGAAAAATTGCCCGCCCGGCAATGGAGGGCATCTTCCTCTTCGCATTGCCAATGCGTGAACGCATAACATTTGCCCCATCCGCCATCTCAGGAGGCTCTCATGCTCGATATCCGTCTTATACGCACCTCGCCGGACCAGGTTGTCGCGGCGCTTTCCAAGCGCATGCCGGAGGACCAGGCGCGTGCGAAAGTCGATGAGGTGCGCCACACCGACGAACTGCTCCGCAAGGCGCTGCAGGAATCCGAGGAGCTCAAGGCGGAAGTCAACAGCGCGAGCAAGTCGATCGGGCTGTTGATGCGCGAAGGCAAGGCGGATGAGGCGGCGAAGGTCAAGGATCGCGTGCGCGTCATCAAGGAGAGCCAGCCGCAACGCGATGCGCTTGCTCGCGAACTTGACGAGGCGGTTCAATCGAAACTTGGCGTCCTTCCTAACCTGCCTGACGAATCCACCCCCGCCGGCGGCGAGGAGAATAATGTCATCGTCCGCTCGGCCGGGACGCCGAAGCAGTTTGACTTCCCGCCCAAGGCGCACTGGGATCTCGCGGCCGACCTGGACCTGATCGATTTCGCGCGGGCGCCGAAGCTTGCCGGCAGCGGGTTCATTCTGTACAAGGGCCTTGGCGCAAAACTGGAACGGGCGCTGATCCAGCTCATGCTCGACCTGCATATCGATAAGCACGGCTACACTGAGTGGCAGACGCCGTTCGTCCTGAACCGCGAGAGCATTACCGCGTCGGCCCATATCGTCAAGTTTACGCCGGAAATGTACCATGACGCCGCGGACGATCTCTTCCTGCTGCCGACGGCCGAACCTGCCCTCGTGAATATTCACCGCGATGAGATCCTCGATGGCGATACACTGCCGCTCAATTATGTCGCTTACTCGCCTTGCTGGCGTCGCGAAGCTGGCGCGGCGGGCAAGGATACGCGCGGATTGCTGCGCGTCCATCAGTTCGACAAGGTTGAGATGGTCAAATATACGCATCCGGAGACGTCGTACTATGAGCTGGAAAAGATGCTCAGCAACGCCACGGATGTGCTGGACTTGCTGAACATTCCCTATCGGATCGTGCAGCTTGCGGCGGGTGATCTGTCTTTTTCGGCGGCGAAATGCTACGACATCGAGGCGTTCGCCCCGGGGGCAAAAGCGTGGCTGGAAGTGTCGTCGTGCTCGAACTGCACCGATTTTCAGGCACGCCGGGCAGCGATCCGATTTCGAGCGAAGCAGGGCGCAAAGCCCGAGCTCGTGCACTTGCTTAACGGCAGCGGCACCGCGCTGCCAAGGGTGTTTGCGGCATTGCTCGAAAACCACCAGAACGCGGACGGTTCGATCAACATCCCCGAGGCGCTGCAGCCCTACCTCGGCGGCCTGAAGAAGATCGGTTAGGCCGCGCGGATTGGGCGGAACCGTTGTCGTTTAGTCCGTTTGCCCGCCCAAGGAGCGTACTTCAATGAACGGAGCAATCCGCGTTGTGCTGCTCGCTGCATTTCTGTTTTTCGCGACCGCTGGATCTCACGCATCCTACGGCACCCCCCAGCGAGTCCAGCAATGGCGCGTCGTCGAAATTACCCTCGCCAGCCGTCTCCCGCACACGGATCCGTTTCGTGATGTCGACGTAACCGCGACGTTCACCAGTCCGAAAATGACGATCACGCGACCCGCATTTTGGGATGGCGGAAATACGTGGAAGATCCGCTTCGCGCCGCCCGTCACCGGGGCATGGACCTATGTGACGCATGCCTCGGATTCGGCCGATAAGGGCCTTGACGGTTGCACCGGGCGCATCGAGGCGGCGCCGTACAACGGGGACCTTGCGATTTACAAGCACGGCTTTGTCACTGTAAGTCCCAACCATCGCTACTTCACGTACGCCGACGGAACGCCGTTCTTCTATCTTGGCGACACCCATTGGTTCGCGATGCGCGAGAGGTTCTCGTCAAGCAATCTTCCCGGCGCCGTCTCGCAATTCCGCCATGAGGTCGATCGGAGGGTTGAACAGGGGTTTACCGTCTACCAGTCCGAATGGATGTCGGTCACGCGCGGCAAGCCGGCCGCAACGTTAGAGGAGCCGGGCTACGATTGGGCGGATGGCATCACCGAAAACGATTTGCCCGGCTTCCGGAATGTGGACAGAAAGTTCGCCTACCTTGCGGATCGGGGCCTCGTGGTTGCAAACGCCATGGCGTGGCGCGGCTCGATCTTGGGGTACGACGATGAGTACATCCGCCGCCTTGCCCGCAACTGGTCGGCGCGCTATGGGGCGTATCCGGTCCTATGGACCATGGCGCAGGAGGTAGACGGCAGTTATCCAAAGGATCAGCCTGGCCTGGACGCGAAGTGGCAGACGATGGCGGAGGCGCTCAGCGCGTCGGACGATTACCATCATCCGCTCAGCGCGCACATGTGCAACCAGACGGCGGCCGTTGCATCGAACTCCTTGTGGCGCGATAAGCCGTATCACACGTGGTACGCCGCCCAGATCCAGGGCGGACCGCTCTGGGCCTCTTGCGCGCGGGATTTTTGGGAGGCTCAACCGACCAAACCCGCAATTCTGTACGAACCGCAGTACGAGAATTTCTGGACGACCGAGAGCGGCGAAAGGCATCAAGGCTACGCGGCGTTTCTAAGCGGCTTTTATGGCTTTGGCTACGGCGTCGCGGGGATCTGGGACGACTCGTACTCGTGCGACCCGCCGGATCGAGGTACGATCTACGACAAGAACTGCCATGTTTGGTATGAGGAACTCGAGCGACCGAGCGCAACTCAGATGACCTACCTGCGGCGGTTCTTCGAGGCCATCGACTGGTGGAAACTCGAGCCGTGCTACAACATCGCGGACCGGGCGACGCTCGACGAACCCAAGTTCGCCCGTCTGGCGTTCAGCGATCGCGCGACCGTGCTCCTGTTGTACAACGCAACCGTCAAGAGCGGCGTCTTGCATCGCCTGAAACCGGGCGCATCCTACGACGCATCTTGGTACGACCCGCGTCGCGGCGCTTACATCCTGATCGGCGTGGTTCGTGCTGACGATGGCGGCAACTGCGCCATGCCCGAAAAGCCTGACGCCAATGACTACCTGCTTCGGCTGCTGCGGGAGAAATAGGGGCGGTTTGCCGGCATAAGACGAGCCGCGGACGCCGCAATCGTGTTCGATTTTTGCCTGTGCGAGATCCATGCGAGAACGTGGGGGAACTTGCATTGACAATTAAGCATTCGAATTACTATAATCACGCGTGCGTGACCGAAGGAAGCTTTATTTGTGATTGTTGAGCCGCATCGAACGAACGGAAAAGGGCCTTTGATAACTGGTGAGATGGGGGGGCTTGAGCCGAGCGGGATCAGAGTCCTGGATGAACCCACGGAGCCCGGCGAAAAGGCGGAGTACGTTCGCCGGATGTTTGACGAAATTGCTCCGAGGTACGACCTTCTCAACGATCTTCTTTCGTTTTACATTCATGGGACCTGGCGATCGTTTGCGGCTCGTTGTACGGCCCTTGCGCCCGGCGACCGGGTGCTGGACGTTTGCACGGGGACGGGCGACTTCGCAGTGGCGTTGCGCAAGAGGGTGGGGGCGTCTGGCCGCGTCGTCGGCGCTGATTTTTCGGCGGCGATGCTTGAGGCGGGGGCGGCCAAGTTCGATGCGCACGGCGTCGAGCGTCGTCAGGCGGATGCGACGGCGCTGCCGTTTGATGATGGCGAGTTCGATGCGGCTACCGTGGGCTTTGGCATTCGGAATGTCGACCGGCCCGTTGCGGCGATCAAGGAAATGGCAAGGGTCGTTCGTCCCGGCGGCCGGGTGGTGATCCTGGAGTTTTCACAGCCATCCGGGATAATTAAGGCGTTGTACGATTTGCACTCGCGGTGGGTGTTGCCGGCTGTCGGCGGTTTGATTAGCGGGCGGACTGAAGCGTACACGTATCTCCCGGAATCCGTTAAGCGGTGGCTGACGCGGGAGGAGATGGCGGCTTTGATGCGAAATGCCGGTCTCGAACGAGTCCGTTGGATCGATTTGACGTTTGGGATTGTTTCGGTTCACGTCGGCGAGAAACCGGCGGATGCACAATTATGACGACAGCAGCGCAGAATAGACCGGCCGGCACGGGCGCTTCGCCGGAAGAGCGGTTCTTGTCAACTGTCCATGAGGAGATGGCGGCGGTCGCTTCTCTGCTCGATGACGAGATCCGTTCCGAGGTGCGTTCGGCCTACGAGATCTCGGGCCACACGTTGCGAGCTGGCGGCAAGCGGCTACGTCCGGCGGCGCTTATACTCTCGGCCCGCTCCGTGGGACGTGATTTTCCCGCGCAAATGATCTATGCATCGTCCGCGGCCGTCGAGCTCATCCACATGGCGTCTTTGATCCACGATGATGTCGTGGATGGCGCGGAGTCGCGGCGTGGCCGGCCGACTGCCAACGCGGCGTTCGGCAACCAGATAAGCGTATTGGTCGGCGATTACCTTCTTGCAAAAAGCATCTACCTTGCTGCTCGCGAAGGGCACATGGACGTTATCCGAATCTTTAGCAAGGTTACCGTAGGCCTGAGCGAAGGCGAGGTCTTGCAAATAACGATGCGCGGGAATCCGGATACGACGGAGCAGACATACTTCGACATCATCGGCCGCAAAACCGCGGGGTTCATCTCGGGCTGCTGCGAAATTGGCGGGCTCCTGGCGGGCGCGGACCGTCCGGTCGTTGACGCCCTGGCCGAATACGGGCAAAATCTCGGTTTGGCGTTTCAGATTGCCGACGACTTACTGGACTTTCAGGGAGACCCGGTCGTAACAGGCAAGCCGCGCTGTTCGGATCTTCGCGAGGGCAAGATGACGCTGCCATTGATTGCGGCATACAGGCGTCTGCCCGCTTCGAGCGCTTTCAAGGTTCGCGTCTCCGGCTGGATACAAAATCCGGACGCTCTGAGCGAAACCGATGCGGAAGCGGTGCGCCGGATGATCGAAGAGTATGGCGGATATGAGACGGCTCGTCAGGCCGCCGTCGATCTCGTCGACAAGGCGCGCCATCAACTTGAAGCGAGCGTTCCGCCATCGCCTTATCGAGATTCTCTGGCGGCGCTCGCCAGCTATTCCCTAGGTCGCGACCACTGATTTTTCCTCCGTTGGATCCTCGTTAAGAACCATTCGCGATGCGCCTGCGAATCGCGAATGGTCTCGATGAATCTTTGCGACAGTGCTATTTGCGTCAATTCTATTTGAGGACGCTACGAGTGCCAATTCTTGTTGACAACTGTGTACTCAGTATGTATACTGAAGGCTATAAGACATGCTGACGGTGTAAGTAACAGACTGAAGAAGGCCGCACGACGGCCGACGATATGACCGCAGGGAGGACGCGTTGGAAAAAATCTACACGGTGGGAGGGCGGCGGCTCGAAGGCGAGATCGCTCTGAGCGGAAGCAAGAATGCGACGCTCGCCATCCTGGCAGCGGCGCTTGTCGCGGAAGAAGGACAGACGCTTCTTACCAATGTACCGATGATTAGTGATGTCATGGTGATGAGCGAAATGCTCGAACAGCTTGGCGTCCCGACTCGATTTGATCGAAATACCCTTTTGATCGACGCGACCAATCTTCAGGCCCATGACGCTCCCTATGAGCTGATCAAGCAGATGCGGGCCTCTTTCAATGTTCTCGGACCGATCCTCGCCCGATTTGGCGCGGCCCGCGTCGCACTTCCCGGTGGATGCGATATCGGCGCTCGCCCCGTTGATTTTCACCTCAAAGGCCTCGAACAAATGGGGGCCAAGATTACGGTTGAGCACGGATATGTTGAGGCGTTTGCGCCCAACGGCCTGCGCGGCGCCGACATCTACCTCGAGTTCCCGAGCGTTGGAGCCACCAGCCATCTTATGGCGGCTGCGGCCATTGCAAAAGGAACGACCCGGATCACCAATGCGGCCGAGGAACCGGATATCATTTCGTGCGCCAAGTTCATTAACGCGCTAGGCGGCAAAGTGTCTGGGGCGGGGACGAAGACCATCATCATCGAAGGTTCGCGCCCGCTCAAGGGAGCTCGCTTCGCGATCGACTCCGATCGTATCGAGGCTGGCACCTTTGCGGTCGCGGCGGCGATTACCGGCGGAGACATCTATATTCGGGGCGCGCTCGAAGCACATCTCGAACCGGTGTCTGCAAAGCTGATCGATGCGGGCGTCCAGGTGCAGTTCGATGTCGACGGAATGCGCGTAAAGGCCAAGACGGGACAGCGCCTGAACGCAGTCGCTATTCGCGCGACCCCATTTCCTGGCTTTCCGACCGACATGCAGCCGATCTTCGCGGCGATGTTGACGTTGGCCGATGGGACGTCCATCATAACAGAGACCGTCTACGAGCGGCGCTTCAAATATCTGAACGAGCTGGCGAGAATGGGCGCGGACTGCAAGACCGAAGGCAATGCCGCGGTCATCGTCGGCGTCGATCGTCTCACCGGCGCTCCCGTGGCGGGGTCCGATCTGCGCGCGACGGCTGCTCTTGTGCTGGCGGGACTTGCGGCTTCTGGTCAAACCGAGGTGAGCGGACTGCAGTTCCTGGATCGCGGCTACGAGGCCTTCGTGGAAAAGCTTTCCGGAGTAGGAGCCGATATCTGGCGCGCCGGCGAACCGGAACCTGGCGATCCGCAGTTGTGGGCGCGTTCTGGCGGCCGGGCAATTCCGGTCTCCGCGGTAACCGAGGATCAGGCGTTTTGTTCCGGCTGATCGACGACATCGGCATCGACCTTGGCACGGCCAATATTCGCGTGTTCGTCCCCGGCAAGGGGATCGTCCTGCGCGAACCTTCCGTCGTGGCCGTCAGTCTGCCGGATAAGAACGTCCTCGCGATCGGCGAGCGCGCTCGTGAGATGCTTGGCCGGACGCCTGGCAACATGCAGGCAGTCCGGCCGATCGTCGACGGCGCGATAGCAGACTTCACTTATGCGCAGAAGATGCTTGAGTTCATTCTGCATCGCGTGTGCGGCTTCAACCGTTTCCTTAAGCCTCGTGTCGTAATTGCAATCCCATCCGGCAATACCAGTGTCCAGCGTCGCGCCGTGCGGCAGGCGGCTCTTGGCGCGGGGGCGCGCATTGCGCTCCTCGTCGAAAAGCCCAAGGCTGCCGCGCTTGGCAGTTCGCTGCCGATCGCAGCGCCCGGTGGAAACCTCGTTGTCGACCTTGGCGCGGGAATGTCCGATGCCGCCGTGCTCTCTCTTAACGGCGTTGTCCTTGGCCGTTCGATCGATGTCGGGGGCAACCGGCTGGACGACGCGATCGTCAGGTACCTCAAGACCGTGCACAATCTCTCGGTCGGCGCACAAACGGCGTCCGAGGTTAAGAACACCATCGGAACGGCTCTGCCGTTGACGAAAGAGCTGCGAACCGAGGTCAAGGGGCGCGACCTGGTGACGGGACTGCCGCGTACGGTTGACGTAACATCGGATGAGATCCGGGCAGCGATGGCGGACTGCATCAACCAGATTATCGACCGCATTAAATCCGTTCTTGCGGGAACGCCTCCCGAACTGGCTTCGGATATTATCGAGCGCGGCATCACGCTGACCGGCGGCGTTGCTCTTTTGCGCGATCTCGATCAACTGATCGCGGAGCGAATCTGGGTCCCAGTGCGGGTTGCCGACGATCCTTTCGATTGTGTCGCCCTTGGCATCGGAAAAATGCTTGAGCAAGGGTACGATTTACGGGAAGATATCGCGATCCCGGCCGAGCCCGCCGCGATCTGACAGTCGACGCCAGGAATTCGCCGGAAGTCGCTAGCCGCATCGTCGGCCGATTCCTCTCATTCGCTCAGCATGAGCAGCAGGGTACGTTTTACCACTATGAAGAACTCGCTCCCTCGAATCCTCGCTAGTCTCGCGGCGGTTGCCGTCATCGTCGCGGTCAACGGAGCGGCTGCCCGGGCGGATACTGCGCCTGGCGCTTCCCCCGCGACTCCGCCCGCCGCGAGTAAGGACCTGCCGTCCGATGTGCCCGCAAACCAGCCGGCCGCGTCCGCGGTCAAAGGGCTGCTCAAGAAGGGCGTTATGAAGCCGGCTCCCGATGGCAAGTTCCATGGCGGGCAACCAGTGACGCGTTATGAGCTGGCCGTCGTGTTGGACAAGCTGGTCAACTACATCGAAGAGGCGCGCAAGCCGATCAAGCAATCTCTGTATCCCGCTCCGGCAACCGCCCTCACGGCGCCGGTCGGCAGCGATGCGCGCACGGCGCAGGCGCGCCTTCTTAGAGAGGGCTTTGTGCCAATCTCGTCGCCGCTTCTCACGAAGCCTGCTACTGGGCTGGTGAGCGCCAGGGAACTCTCAACGATCCTCGCGACCGTTACGGCCCGCCTGAGTGACCGCGCAGTGCCCGTGACGATGAACGCCGCGCCGGTGAACTGACGCGCCGTTATGAGCGATTTACCGTCTCCCGCTAGCCTGCATACCGTTATTGTAGCGAATGGAATGCCGCTTGGAGATGAGCGGCTTGCAAAGGAAGTCGCGGCTGCGGGCTTCGTCCTCGCGGCCGACGGCGGAGCGAACGTTCTCGCGCACCTGGGGCTACGGTGCGATGCGATCCTCGGGGACTTCGATTCGCTGAGCGATGGCGTCCTCGTTGGCGTTCCCCGAATCCCCGCAGCTAATCAGGACCTCACGGACCTTGCCAAGGCCGTCGAATACCTCGTCGAAGCGTCCGCCTCCACAATCCGGATCGTTTGCGCGACCGGCAGCCGCTTGGACCACACATTCTGCGCCCTCGGCATCCTGGCGGCGTATGGCAGAAGGGTCGATCTTGCACTCGTTGACGATGTCGCCGAGGCGCGCCTTGTCGTGAGCGAAATGTCGCTGCACGGCGTGCTGGGGCGGACGATCTCATTGCTGCCCGTGACGCCCTGCGTAGGCGTTGTGACGCAAGGGCTGCGCTGGGACCTGCACGGCGACGTTCTCGCGGCTGGCGTGCGGGAATCGATCAGCAACGTCGCCGACGCGCACACGGTGCATGTGAGCGTGACATCCGGCGACCTGATCGCGTACGTGCATCACGCGGCGTAGTGCGCGAGCGTCACGGGCCGAACTCCCTGGCGGGCAGCGGATCGTTGCTCGCGGAGACAAGGCAGTAGTCGCAGGTAGCCGAAGGCACGATATGTGAGTCTACCCACGCCGTCGTTTCTTCCGGCGAGAGCCCTTGCGGCAGGGTCCTGGCTTCCTCGTTTAGTTCCCATCGAGTCGTACGCATCCGGGACGCAATCCACAAGTTCTGGAACCGCCGATGCGCGAAGTATTGCTGTGTTTCCCCCACACTGGCGATCTCCATCACTTTCCAACCCGATCCAATCGGAACCAGCCTTAGTTTGCCCGGAAGATATGGAATTCCGGAATTCCCCGATTCGACGCAATTGTGCTGAATGCAAAGCGCACTCCATGTTTGCGTTTTGCCAGAGGCGTCAGTGAAGCGCGGCGATTTAAAGAGAGGAATATTCGGAAGCCCGACTGCGGGGAGCGGGCAGTCTGACATCTCATCGAAGCGCAATCCTGCCTCGATCCGTCCGGCGTGCCCATTCCAAAAGCGCCGCGTTCCGTTACGACCGTTGTAAACAAGGGTTGTTGTATCATGCCCTTCGCGCTGACGCCAGAGCAGCTTGCCGTCGCGCTCGGACGCGATCAGGACAACATGCCGCAGCTTCGTCCTGGCAGCCAGGAACTGCGCGAATGGCTTGTAGTATTCGTCTGGAACCGGGCAAAAATGCGGATCGCCGGCAAGCAATTTCTTATAGTCCGCTCGCATTTCGTCGAATTGGCGGCGGATCATCGCGACGGAGCGGGTGTCTTTGATGAGGACGTTATAAGTGAGCGTGAAGTTGCCGTGCAATTCCAGACCGGCGGGATCGGGAAGCGTCGGTGCGGCGGCCTGCGCCAAGAGGCGGCCTGATGTTAGCAGCACGCCCAACACGAGGAGCGCCGCGGTTCGACACGATTGGCTCGCATACCGAATAAGCAGCTCAAGAGCACGGTTTGGTATTTGCATGATAGCTCCGCCAGAAGAGATAAGCCGGTAGACAGATTCAGGACGGCTCGTGCCGCCGGGGCATTTTTTCACTCGCGCCTCGTTTACGGCGGTGAATTGCGATGCCTCGCCAACACGCGTACGGCGCTTTGCCGCCATCAGCCGACCTCAGCGCACATCGTTAAGCGGCGAAAGCGCTGGGACGGCCCTTTTTCAAAAACGGCCACGGCGGCAGGGCAGCCGTCTTACAAGGCATCTCGATTTCTTGCAGGGCCTCAAAATAAACCGAGCCGCCAACACGATACGTTTAGGTCGTGCTGGCGGCTCAGTTGTGCGTGCTATTGGAGCGCAGGCTAGAAGCGTCGTTGCGCGCCGCCTCGTTTAGGCTTGGCTGAACGAGCGGGGCGGTTCTCCGCATCCGCGCTGGGCAGCGACGGCGCGGGCGCCGCCGGGGCGACAGGCTTGGGCGCGGGCTTGGCGGCGCCAAGCGGGCTTTCGCTTACTGTCTCGCGCTTGCTCGCGAGATAGTTCTCCCAGTCGACCAGGATCGGCGTCGCGTTGAAGATCGATGAGTACGTACCACTGATGATACCGATCAAAAGCGCGGTGACCAGCAGGCGGGTCGATGGCTCTCCAAAGATCATCATCGCGACCAGTGTCAAGATGACGGTGAACGACGTATTGATCGATCGGGCGAAGCTCTGCAGGATAGAGCGATTGGCCAAAGCCTCGAAGCTCTCTCCCTTGATGCGGTGGCGCAGATTTTCGCGCAACCGGTCGAAGATGACGATCGTATCGTGAACCGAGAAGCCGACCACGGTTAGGGTCGCCGTGATGAATAAGCTGTCAATTTCCCAGTTCAGGAAGTAGCCAAGGATCGCGAACGAGCCGATCAGGACGAGGACGTCGTGCAGCAGGGCGATAATCGCCGAAGTGCCGAAGCGCAGACCGGCGACGAAGCCGCCGATCGAGAACGCAAGCGCAAGGTACAGAACGATCAGGATGGAGGCGACGATCACGGCCTGGAAGGCGTTCGATGTCAATTCCTTGCTGATGACTCCGCCGACCAGCGAATGGCTTTCCGTATGGTAGCCGATCCCGAGCGAGTCGAGGGCGGGATGCTTGGTTGTTGCATCGGCGGCCAAAAGCCCCGGACCGCTCTTCGACGCGATCAGCAGATAGTCATTCGGTCCCGAGTTCTTGACGCTGATATAGGCAAGCGTGCCGCCGCTAGCCATCTGGACCTGGTACTCGTTCAGGCCGGCCTTGCTAAGGGCATTGCCGATTGCTTGCTGCGACGTCGCTCTGTCGAACACGACTTCGACCTGCGTTCCGCCGGTGAACTCAATGCTTCGCTTGAGACCGCCCATGAACCAGAATATGATTCCTGGGATGATGATCGCGCAGGAGAGAAGATAGAACCACTTCCTGTTGTGAATAACATTAAGCTGCGGCTTTGACGCGTCGGGGACGACGTTTGTGCCTTCCTGGAAGCGCTTCCCGCCGAACCACTGCCGTCCAAGGCCGAACCACTCCGGGTGGTTGCCCGCGTGGGCGTCGACCAGGAGGTAAAGCAGTGTACGCGTTACGGTAATTGCGGTAAACAGCGAGATGACGACGCCAATTCCGAGCGTAAGCGCGAAGCCCTTGACCGTGGGCGAGCCCATCGAGTAAAGGATCGTACACGTAATAATCGTACAGATGTTGGAGTCGCGGATCGCGGTGAACGCACGCTTGAAACCGGCGTCGATCGCCTGGCGGAGCGGCTTGCCGTTACGCAGTTCCTCTTTGAGACGCTCGAAGATCAGGATGTTGGCGTCGACCGCCATGCCGACCGACAGGATGAAACCCGCGATGCCCGGCAGCGTCAGCGTGACGGGGGGGATAAACCAGCTCAGGGCGCCCTTAAAGACGGCCAGCGTGAACAGGCCGTAAAAGACGAGCGCAATGTCCGCGACGGCTCCTGGCAGCAGGTAATATCCGGCCATGAACACGAGGACGAGAACGAAGCCAATGAGGCCGGCCGTCGTCATGTTCTTGAGCGCCGACTTTCCAAGAGTTGCCTCGACGCTGACGTTCTGAACGATCTTGAGCGGCACTGGAAGCGCACCGGCATTGATCAAGTTGGCCAGCGTGACCGCTTCCTGGATATTCTTGAAGCCGCCGGTGATCTCGCCGTTGTCGCTGATGCGGCTGTTGATCTTTGGAGCGGTAAGGACACGGTTGTCAAGCAAGATCGCCATGATTTCGTTGACATGGTTGCCGGTAAAGTCGCCCATCTTGTCGGCGCTCTCAGGCTTCGTGTTAAACGTCACGACCGGACCCTGCTGCGGGTCGAGCTGCCCGTGCGAGTTGGGTTCGAGGTCCGAGCCGGTGATCACAAGAGGGCTGTCCGCGATAAAATCTTTGAAAGCTTGCAGCTCAACACCCAGCGCGTCAGCCTTCTTGGCCTGGTCTGGCGTGAAATAAAGAGTCCGGTCGCTTGGTGCAAGGCCCGTCAGCGACGCAGGCAGCTTATATTCGGTCGCTCCTGGGCGCTCATTGCTAGCTTCGACAAGCTTTTGAATATCTTGTTCGATCTGCGCCTGGTCCCGGAATGTCGTGCCGGTAGCTGAGTCGGTGAAGGAGTAAACTTCCATTCCGCCGACATGATCGATACCCATGCTGTAGCGCGCCCCGCGATTTCGGTCGGACTTTACGTCCTGGAAATAGCGGAATTCAAGCTGAGCAGTCGTGCCGATTTGCTTAATCAGGTCGTCTTTGTTGCTCGCGTTCGGCAGCTCGACGATAAACTGATCGCGGCCCTTCGGCTGGATGCTGGGCTCGGCGACTCCGGTCGAGTTCACGCGGCGCGTGATGATGTCGAGCAGAACCTTATGCGTATCTTCCGTGAGCGGCTGCCCATCGGTAGGGACGGCCTGCAAAATAGCACGAGCACCACCTTTGATGTCGAGACCATAATGCGGGGGAAGCTTGACCAGCGCAAAAATCGAAAGCGCGACGAGAACAAGTATCCCGCCGAGCCAGAGACCTTCTCTTTTCACTAACGGACTCCTACCAATCTTCGATGATGGCGATATTTTGACTATAGAAACCGCGTTATTGTACTCGTCGCGCAGGTTGACTGTCAAGGACGAGCGAAACTGCTTGCCCGGTTCGTGTAAGTTATCTTCCCTGGAGGAAGGCATCAAGGATGCCGCAAGGTCGCGGCGTTAGCGCGTCACGTAAGCGCTCGCGACGGGCTGACCATCGAAATCTGCCGGCAGCTTGATGCCGAGCAGCCAAAGCGCGGTTGCCGCGGTGTCGTACGTAACAACGGGTTGCGTAATCGAAAAGTGCTTGCGAACTCCCGCGCCATAGGTGATCCAGGGGATGGTCATGTCGTCGGGGATGCGCAGGCCGTGCGTATGGTCGTGCCCGCCGTGGTCGGCGCTCATTATGAACACGGTGGACTTTGCGATGCCTGCCTTCGCGACGGCATCGCGTAAGACTCCGAGAGCTTCATCGCTGTCCGCCAGCGCCTGGATTTGCTGCGGCGAGCCCCAGCCGAACGCGTGGCCCGCGCCATCAGGGTCGGAGAAATGCACGAAGAGCAGCCCCGGTTTCCGCGCGGCAATGAACCTGGCAGCCGCGGCGGCGCAGGCCGCGGCGTGATAGTCGGGGATCTCGAAGTCGTCGAGCGTCCCGGGAACGTTAAAGTGCTTGAACTTTTCCTTGCCAGCAATGCATCCTGTCACGAGGCCGCCTTGCTTAGCGAGTGCGAACGCGGTTGGCACTGTTGCGATGGGGCCGCGCTCGGGCTTCCATTCGTTCCACAGGATCTTGTGCTTGGACGGCGCGACACCGGTCAGCATCGACGTATGCGCAACCAGCGTAATGCTCGGCATGATCGTCTGCGCGTTCCAGGTCGCGGCTCCGGATTCGGCCATCGATTTGAGAACCGGCATTGGCGCCTGATCGATTACGGCGGGCTTTCCGCCATCGAAGCTGACGATGATAACGTGCTTGATGCCGGCGGGCGGGGCGGGGACGGCGAGCTTGGTTCGGGTGTCAGGCCCGGAAACGTCCGCGTATTGCTGCCCGTGCGCGCAGGAGGCGAAGAGCGTCGCCATTGCGACCAGTACGGCAATGGAAAGCGCACCAACGATTTTGTTAAGGCTGCGTGTCATTTTCGATATCCTTGAGTCGGCATACGCAAATTAGGGATACTATTTCTGTTCGGCCAAAATCCCTTGCACGGCCTTGTGCGCGAACTGCTGCAGGAGCGTGGCGTCTTCCGCTGGGAGGCCTGCGGGCACAAAGGTATTTCCGATCGACGAGACGCCGGTCAGCCGTTCAACGAACACGAGAGATGCGAGATATTCGCCAGCCTGATTCGCGTGATGGCCATCGAATTGCAGCTTTTCGCCGTTCGTTTTCGGATCCTTTCGCCACGTCCAACCGACGTTGAGCGAATGCGTTTGATCCGGCAGAGCGGGCGGAACGGCCGCTTTGAAATCGAATAAGGCGTCTGGCGTAAATTGGTAGCCGGGCGTAATGGACGCAAGGTGAAATGCATCGCCCACCGGTATGACGCGAAGATGGAGCTCGCTGGCGATCGTGCGGTAATTCGTCGATATGATGCGATACATATCCTCGGCGGAGTTGCCGCTCTTGAACTTAGGATCGTCCGAGCGGTAAGCCCACGTTTCGTAAACAAGCACTTCCGCGGTTGGCGCATACTTCTTGATATAGTCGCAAAGCTCGGAGGCATAGGGACGATAGGTATCGATCTTATCACTGAGCGCGCTGTATTGTTGAATCGTGACGTAGTCCCAGGGAGCCGACTGAAGGGCTTCTTTCAGGCCAAACTCCTTCTTGCCTGTTTGCGGATTAGTAAACGGGACGCCCGCTGGGTCCGCCGGATTGGCTTCGTGGGCCTGAACGTGCTTCCAATGTCTTTCCATGGAGCATCCGCCGATGTTCGCGCGGTAGAGAACGAGTTTATAGCCTGCGGCGGCTGCGACGTCGCTCATGTAGTGCGCGGCGTTGTCGGCAAAGCTGTTGCCGATGGTGAGCAAACGGATCGTTTTGGGCGACTCGTCCGCGGCCGACGCGGTAGAGCTCGCGATTACGGCGCAGAAGATTGCGAGGAGCATGGCTAGCAACGGGGCTGGCCGGGATCGGTGGAGCATGTACGGAGTGTCCTTCTTGCGGAAATTGTTGCGGCGAGAGCCGCCTTCCTATATTAGCACCGTTGGCCAGTGTGAATCAATCCGGGGCGGCGATCCGATCCTGGCTCCCGGCCGCTTTGATGCTGGCAGCCGCATCGTCGCCTCGCGGTTCAGACGCCGCCCTCGCGGGCGAGACTACGTTGTCCCGGTAGCTCTCGCACCCCGCGATTACTCGCGACGCACGTACCGGTAGGATACCGATAGCAGAATATCAGGTTGCGTCCGCGTCCGAATGGGGACGGGCGCAACAGAAACAAACGCGACATCGTGTCGCGATAGATGCGATCGCCCTGCCATCATGCGCGAAATCCTTGTCGTCGGGTAAAATCAGTGCAACTATGCGAACCTGTAGATTGGCGATTCTACCTACCCTCCTTTCGATCGTCGGTTCCCTGATGCTATTCGTCGCTTGTCCGGCTTTTGGCGGGGCGATGCAAGATGGCAATGCGGCGTACAAGGCCAAGGATTACCCGGCCGCGATCGCGGCGTACTCCAAGGCTGCATCCGGCGAAACTGGGGTCGAAAAGGCCAAAGCCGAGTACAAGCTCGGCCTAAGCTATGAGAAAACGAAAGATTTTTCCAACGCGCTCAGCAGCTACACGGCAGCCCAGGCCGCGGATCCAAGCCTGAGCTTTGCCAAGAACCCTGGCGCGTTTGAGCGCAAGCTTGCGCGCGCGCAACGCCTTGCCGCTGGCGGCGCCGCGACCGCGCCTGGACAATCTGTCGAAAACGCGCTCGTGACCAGCAACGTCTACATCGATGCCGGCCTGCCCGTACAGATCGATAAGACAACGCTCGAACAGGTGGCCGTCGAGAACGCGCGGACGCAGGTCAAGATCGCGATCCTTGCCGGTCTTCCGGCGTGGTATCAGAAGTTCGCCAACGAGCATGCTTACGATTCGACCAGCGCGCTTGTGCATTACGTTGAAGGCCTGCACAAGCATCTCGCGCTTGGACGCAATGGATTGATCGTCGTGTGCACGTCGGGCTATGGCGCTGGCATCGCCATTCAGTCTTCGGAACTTAAGAAGGACGCCGAAGCGCGGATCGCGCAGCGCTATGTTGCCGCGATCCAGGCTGGCGATATGGGACAGGTGGTTCCGATGGCGCGGGAGGTTGTTTCGGCGATCAATGGCGTTCATGCCGGCGCTCAGGCTTTGATCTTGGGCGTTGTGCTAATCGTCGTTCTCATTGTCGCAATCGTGTTGATACAACGTGCGCGGCTCAAATCGGCGCGGATGACCAGCCTGAGAGCTCCGGTGGACGCTCTTCGGAAGAGCGTCGAGGACAATATCGAGTATATCGACGGCTACCTGCCGGCATTGCCGAAGAACAATGCGGATACGGATCAGGTACGCGCGTTCCGCCAGGCGGCCGCTGCACGATTTGAACAAGCGGTCAAGGCGATCGATCGTGCGACGGAGCCCAGCGATTTGAGCCGGGCCAAGACGCAACTCGACGCCGCCGCGAAGGATTGCCAGCAGGCTCGCCGGTACCTCGACCGTGTCACGGGAGGGACGGCCAAGATTGCGGGCGACGACGCCGTGCGGCCCGCCGAACAGGCGCCGGACCCGGAGGATCCTTCGGCGGTTCCCGAGAAAGAGCGCGGCGTTTCTTTCTTCTCGTCCAAACCGGCCCCGATTAGCCGCCTCGTTCCGGTTACGATTAATGTCGACGGCGTCGACCGGCAGGTTCTCGCAACTCCATCCGAGGCGGCGGAGATCGCAAAGGGGCAGATCCCGGCGGTTCGCTCGTTTCAGGTGAATGGACGCGTCGTGCCGTGGTACATGTACGACGGCTACGATCCGTATCGCGATTACTGGCAGTATCAACGAAGCGGCTGGTCGGACCTTGCGGCTGGCGCTGTTGCCGGATTTATCGGCGCGGAGCTGATTGACAGCTTGTTCTCCCGTCCAGCCTATGCGGGAAGCTGGATCTCGCCTTACGGCTATGCTCCGGGCTGGGACAGCTGGGGACATTGGGATCTTTACGACCGCGACTATTTCGATTCCGAGAGCCTGCGTGCGCACCAGTACGCGTTCTCCGATCCATATACCAACCCTGCTCAGGCAGGCGGCGCGGGATTTGCCGGTGATGGGTACGATCAATCGGATTATGGAAATGACGGCGGCCAGGCAGGCGGCGCCGGCTTCTTCGGCGGAGATAATTCGTAGAATATGAGAGACGCGGCATGGGCTTTCGTCTGGAAGTTCCTGTCCGGCTGGGTCGATCCGCTCCTTGTGGCCTGCTGGCTGGTTTCAGTCTGGTCGCAGGGCAGAACGATGCGGTCGTCTCGAAAAGTGTTGGCGCCGGCGATCGGCCTCGCCGTAAGTCTGACCGTGGTATACATCGTGAGAGGGTTGCACGTCTGGCCCGCTCATCCGCTTTTCCCGAGCGGCCATGAGGCGATTGCCGCAAGCATCGCGACGTCTCTGGCGCTGCTGGACCGAAGGTGGATGATCATTTCGGCCGGGCTGGCTGCACTTCTCGCATTGTCGCTCGTGTTGAGCGGGTACCACTCCTGGGTAGATGTAATTGGATCATTGCTCCTGTGTCCAGTATTGACGTACGCGTGTCACGTAAGGCTACCTTAGCAACTATACAAGCCAACCCCGTCCGGCGGCTCAGCGTGCCGGATGTTGGCGCGATTGCGGCCGGCGATCCTTCATCGCCGGTCCTCTTATGTCTGCATGGGTGGGGCGGCAGCCGGGACATCTGGAAGCGATTTCTGCAGCGCTACGGCCCTACGCGCTATGTCATCTCCGTAGATCTCCCTGGAACACTCGATACCCGGGCGCCGGAAGCGTGGAAGATTGAGGCGCTGGCAGCGTGGGTGCTCGATGTCGCGGACAGGCTGCAAATCGATCGATTCGCGATTATGGGGCATTCGATGGGCGGGAACCTGGCTGCGTACGTTTCAGCTCTGGCGCCCACGCGCGTAACCGACGTCATTCTGGTCGACGCCGCGATCTACTCCGACCGGCTGGACGTACCGAAGATGTACCTAGCACCGGGGTACGGCAAGCTGCTCCTGCGCGTCGCAAGGTTTGCCTCGGCGATTGCGGGCGGTTTCAGCGGCTTTTTCACGGAAGATCAGCGCGGCGGATTCTGGAGGCCCTGGCTGCGACGGTGCATCTACTTCGCCCACCACAATGCTCACCGGGAAATGACGGACCAGCTGCGTCTGATGGTTTCGTCGCCGTTCGATCCGGCCAAGTTTCCGCGGGAGACGGGCATTCTTGTCGTTCATGGCCAGCAAGACACAGTCGTGCCAGTCGAACTAGCTCACGAACTCGTTTCCGCCATCGAGAAAAATCGGGAAGGCGACGGGGCGGATCGAGGACGCTTGAGTTTAGTCGTTTACCCGACGGCGAACCATTCGCCAATGGACGCTGTTCCGATGGAGTTTGTCCAGGACGTCAGGACGTTCTTGGACGGGTAGGGACGCAATGCGATCCTGACGACGTTCGTCTGGCTTCTTGGGAATCGGAAATATCGCCTACTGTTCGTTGGCGATATAATCGAGGATGATTTCGCAGGGAGCGCGCTCGAAGAGCTCTTCCATGAGTTCGCGCGGCAGGCCGCGAACTTCGTCGGGTCGTGCGCCGAGGATGATCAGGTCGATATCGTTCTGATCCACATAAGCGGCGAGCCCTTCGACCGGGTGGCGCACGCGGAGCACTTCGGTGGTTGCATCGAGCCGCCAGCGGCGCGCTTCTTCGACGCCGTCGGCGAGCACGGTTTGGGCGTGACCCTCTTCATCGGGCATCGTGGAATGCAGGGCGAACGAGCGCGGGATTTCGAGTATGTAAATCAGCCGAACATCGCAATCAGGGCTGTGCGCCGCCATCATGGCGGCGTTTTGGATTGAACGCAACGAGAACGGCGCGCCGAACGCTGGCAGTACGATGCGTCGCCAGGGAGTAATGAGCTCCTTGGTCATCGTAGTAGGGTTGTGTTTTGATCGGCCGCCGCCGAATAGTCCGGATAGCATGATCGAATACCGGACGTAATGATACCTCGCTTGACGCGCTTGTGTGCGCGATGGTTACGCGGTATACAGGACAATCGCATCTATTACTGTTAACAGCGGCGTGAGACCGGTCCTGAAAGGGCCGCCTGTGTTGAAAATGCCCGTGAACGGGGCTAATCGGTAAACGGCCAACATTTTCGTGATCCGGCAACTCCCATTGATGGGGCTTGACATCTCAGACCGGTCGTTCACGGCCGGAAACCGCGCCAATATCGGTGACAATCGTTGATACGAATAGATGCGATCGCCTTGACGCGGTATAACATGTTGGCCTGATGATTGACCTGCGAAGGAGATTATTTTGACGCACATTGTTCCTGAAGTAGAGATTGTTCACGTGGATTTGGACAGCATCGACGATGACGAAGAGAACGCCGAGGCAATCCAGTTTGATATGGTCTTAAGCGCGCATCCGACGGCGCGATGGATCGAGGAGTTTGACATCCTGTATCAGCGGCGGCCGTTCTCGATAAAGCCGCCCGTCAACGTTATTCAAGATCGCCTGCGCGTCCATTTCCTGCCGCGTTACACGACCGAGTTGCAGTCCTTTATCGATTTCCTGGACGGCGTTGTGCGCCAGGCGACTGACGAGGCTCGGCAAACGGAGCAGATTAAGACGCACGAGGAGCAGGAGAAGAAGAAGAAGGAGTTCCGGGAAGTGCTTGCGCGCGTTCTTACATCGCACAAGCACTAGCCGATCCCGGAGGGGCCGAAGATGATCGCTACGGCGTGGTTGCCGGCGCGGACGTGGTTTTGACGGCGTGCTGGTGCGCCACCCAGAGCTTCTTTTGCGCGGGGGTGAGCAGACTTGCGAACTGCTTGAACGCGGCTGCGCGGATATCGGTGATCTTGGCGGTCTTTTGATCGTTGGCCAGCGTGGTGTCCGCGTTAATGGCGGCGACGCTGTCCTTCGCTTCGCCAGTGATCTTCGTAAGTTGGTCTTTCTGCGATTCCGTGAGATTCAGGTAATCGAGATTGCCTGAAAGCTTGGCTTCCGAAGCGGCAGCGCCCTGCGTTTCGCGGATCTGCTTGAGCTTTGCCTTCTGCTCGTCGGTCAACAATGCGAGAATAGCCGCCTGTGCGTCCTTATGGATCTGACCGACTTTGGTTTTCAGGTCGGCAGGGGATAGGCTTGTATCGTCCTTCGCTGCCTTTGCCTGAGTTTTTGCGTCGGTGAGGATCTGCTTGACCTGTGCCTTTTGCGCGTCGGTTAGGTTGAGCTGCTCGAACACGTTCATTGTATTCGGATGCTTGTGCACGGACTGCACTACCGCCGGCGTGGCGTCTGAAGTCGCGGACGTGCTTGCCGCATCGGCCGCATAGGCCATTGCGCCTGCGGCGGCGATAGCCAATATGGCGAAACTGATGACAAGTTGCTTGTTCATGCTGGTCCTCTTGAAATCCGTTCTAATCGCATCTAAGCGATGACTGCTTTGTTCGACGCAGCATTGCGGGGAATGTTCACTTTTGCGCAAGCGATGTTGGCCTGCCGCTAGCGACGGGCACGCTGGCCGACCCGTTCGCGGGTTTCGGCGCGCAGTCGCTGGGCTACGCGGATAGCGAGAACGGCTTCACGCTGTTCGGGGAGCGGTACTACGATAGCGGGACGGGGCGGTGGCTGACGCGCGACCCGATTGGCTACGCGGGCGGGATCAACGTCTACGCGTACTGCGGGAACGATCCGGTGGACGGGGCGGATCCGTGGGGGCTGGATGGCCAGTGGTACGATCGCCTTAAGCAAACTGTCGATGCTTGGGTAAACAGGCGCAAGGCGGCGAACGTCAAGTCGCTCGCGACGAATGGCGCGGGAGTCGCTACGGCGACGGTGCTGAACACGGCGCTCGACGTGGCCGGCGGTGTTCTAAGTATGCCGTCGGCGATCGGGCACCTTGGCGAAGGAGCGGGCAACTTCGCGGCATTGCCGTCGATCAAGACAGCACCGGGGCTGGTCGGCGATATCCTGACGGCGGCGTCGGTGCTTGCGCCGGTGGGAGGCATGCTGCGGGGCGGGGCGGGGGCCCCATTAACGCCTGATCAGCAAGCGCTAATATCCTTAGCAAAAGAAGCTGCGAAACGCGGGAGGCCCGGTATATCGAGAATATCACGTAGCGAGGCACGAACCTTGCTTGACTGGGCTCGGGAACTAGGCATTAATGCGAGAGGAATAGAGGCTTACCCCTTGCGACCCGTGGGACAGTATCCGCACATTCACATTGGCCCCGTAAATCATATCTGGATTGAGCCATGATGTATTATGAAAAGTAGTGTACCGCCTAATAAATTCAATGGTTTTCTGATTAAATCGATAGATACCGATGCGATATCGCCTGCTCACGTACGATATGCGGGACCTGCCTTTGGCTCATATTGGCCTCTGCGACGGGAGGAAATGGTAGAAGGTCAAGAGATTGAGATCGTAGATCGGGTGGACCGCGAACTTACTAGACATCTCCTTACGGCTAATGGCGGGTTAGAGATAATAGCGGATCGGCGGCTGATTTCGTCATATAAGGAGCTTTGTGACAAGTATGGCTTCGGGACATCAACGTATATTTTAGCAACTCACAGAGATTCGCCTTTGATATCCTCGGAAGACCTAACTGACCTAATAGGAGGTCTTGTAATGCTTGGTTACGACTACTTGAGCGCCGATGGATCGTACTCCGCAATTGTCGATGATCTGAATCCGCCGTTCTCGCGCGAGGTCGAGGTTATCACAAACTCGTTGAATGATAATGGCTTGTTCGATGAGTATGACGCGCTTCTGACATATATCGGGATGAGAGACGATTTTGTATCCAAGTCTCATGCGACTGAAGCTCGTCCAAATGGAGATCGGATAAGATTATTTCCAATTGAAGATAGTGTTGATCTCATTGAATGCGCAATTTACATCGCGCGAGACAAATCGACGTCGCAATGAATTGTCCCTTGTAGGGAATGCCGTGCCAAAGTGCTGGACGATCACTTTTGACGGCAAATACGGCACCTATCTCGCTCACGGAAAGTGGTTCGACACGCCCTACTTCTTCGGTCGCCTCACCGATACCGATCCAGCGTCGAGAATCGCTTCGAGCTGATTGCCGCGCGCCGCTAGCGACGGGCACGCTGGCCGACCCGTTCGCGGGCTTCGGCGGGCAGTACATGGGCTACGCGGACAGCGAGAGCGGCCTGACGCTGTTCGGGGAGCGGTACTACGACAGCGGGACGGGGCGATGGCTGAACCGCGATCCGATCGGCTACGCGGGCGGGATCAACGTCTACGCGTACTGCGGGAACGATCCGGCGCCTGGTACGGATATGGGCGCGGCCAGAAGCGGCCGCGCCAATAAATGATCAACCCATGCTGCCATGAGATGCGCACGCTAAATGTGCGCCCGCATCCAGGCGAGGCACTTCGTGTAGCCGACTCCGCCGGCGATCTCGGGGCCCTCGTATTCAGCCGCGTATGCTCCCTTGTAGCCGGCGGCCTCGAATTGTGCCGTCGCGTAGGAGATGTCGATTTCGCCTTCGCCAAGCGCCGCGCCCTTGTAGCTTTCGCGGCTGCCGGTTCCATCCTTCAGGTGAACGTGTTTCACGAAGGGAGCCAGTTCTTTGTAGAAGCGGTTGCACGTTGCGATATCGTGGCCGAGCCATCGGAAGTTCATCGTGTCGACGTTCGATCCGATGCGCGGGGAGTTGAGGCGCTTGAGGAGCGCGATCAAGAGATCGCCTTCGTTCGTTACCGTGCCGTGGTTGTCGACCGCGAGATCAACTTGCTGCTCCTCGAGGAAGTCGCGGCAGCGCGCAAAGCATTCGTAAAGAGCGCTGCTCCACTTCTCGCGTGGAACGGCGTCCTTATCAAAGCCGCCTTCGCTACGCACGACCGCCTCGTCGTCAAGGATGCGCACCACGCGCGCGACCTTTTTCATACGTTCCACTTGATCGACGACCGTTGACGGGTCGACTTGCAGGAAGTCGTTGCGCGCGCTAAATGCGGAGACGCGCAGACCGTACGACGCAACAAGCTTGCGAACGGTGCGTGCTTGTTCATAGACTTCTGATTCGGATGGGCCATCGATTACGACATCGGGCGGCATAAGTTCAAGGAACTTGAACCCGGTGTCCGCGGCCCACTTCAGAAACTCCGGCAGGGTCGTCCCTGGCGCGTTATAGTGGATCAATCCCAATTTCTTCATGAGGTTTCCTCCAGCAGGCGAAGCATCGTTGTTAGACAATTGCGGCTTGCCGCTTCCTTGCCTCCCTGCGTCGAATGCGTTTCGAGCGCGACGTAACCGTCGTAGCCATCCTGTTGCAGCCAGCGAAACTGTTCGGGCCAATCGACAAAACCCTCGCCGGCCAGGACGCACCGAGACGCGCCAGGCGCGTCATAGCAGGCATCCTTGAAATGAACATGTGCGATATGCGGGCGGATTGCATCGTAGTCCGCCCGGTCGAGCGGCTGCTGACCGTAGACGACGTTCGCGGGGTCCCAGACGGCCTTAACGGCGTCCGAACCGATGCGCTCGATAAGGCGCGCAACTTCGCGCCCAGTGCCCGCGTAGCAGGAAGGCTCATTTTCTATGAGGAGGCGTATTCCCGCATCCGCCGCGATCCTGGCAGGCTCCCGGTAAGCGTGGGCGATGCGCTCCTCGATATCTTCAGTGTACTCGCCATGCTTCCAAAATGTGAACGTGCGGATCAAGGATGCGCCTAGTTCCGCGGAAACATCGATCAAGCGCCGCAGCATCGCGATCTGTTCGTCAAAACCTTGCGCCGCCGCTCCGTGGAGTGGTCCCGCGTCCGATCCGGATGACGGAGCGCCGGGCAAGTCCGTTTTGTAGAAAGGAGACGAAAGACAGACTATATCGACGCCCCGGTCCTCTGCCGCACGTTTGACGCGTTTGACGGCGGCCGCGTCGACGGCTGAAACATTGCAATCGTAAACCTGGCGCAACTCAGCGTTGCGGACGCCGTATTCCAGCATCACGTCGAGAGCGCGATCCAGATTTTGATCGATTTCGTCAGTAATCACTGCGGGCTTCATTGGCTCGTCCTTCTCTTGGTTACAGCGTAACGACGCGTCCCGTGCGCGCCGATTCGTAAACGGCAAGCACGAGTTGGAGGGCGTTGCGTCCGTCTTGCATCGTGATTTCGGGCTGGCGGCCGTCGACAATTGCCTGAGTGATGTCGCGCAACTGGGTATAGTGTTCGACGAAGCCCCCAAGGCGCGGATCCAGCGCGGCCGTTCCCTGATCCGCCGTAGGGTCGAAGCGCGTGCCGTCCGCAAAGTCGGCGTAGACGAGCTTGGCATCGCGAATCTGGGCCGAACCGGTTGCGCCAAGAACATCGAGTAGTCCGCCGCGATTGGGGTATGCGCACGTCGTCGCGGTCAGCGAACCGATTGCGCCGGACTCGAATTCGATTGTTGCGCTGACGGTGTCTTCAACTTCGACCCGCTCGTGCCCGAGGCAACCTGCTAGCGCGTAGACGGTTTTGGGCAGGCCCATTGCCCAGATGAGCTGGTCGACATAATGAACGCCCTGGTTCATTAGCGCGCCGCCGCCGTCCATCGCCCACGTCCCGCGCCAACCGGCGGAGTCGTAGTATTCCTGTGAGCGATAGTAGAACAGGCGCGCATTACCGTGAATCAGGCGGCCGAATTTACCGGCGTCGATCCACTTGTGCAACTGCTGAGCGCCGTCGCCGTAGCGCGTTTGCGAAATGACGGCTAGCAAGCGATTGTTTCGTTTGGACGCGGCGATCATTTCGTCGGCCTTGGAAAGATCGATGTCCATCGGCTTTTCGGAGATCGCGTGCTTGCCGGCGTTGAGCGCCATAATGGCGTGATCGGCATGCAGGCCGGATGGGGTGCAGACCGTTATGACGTCGATATCCGGATCCGCGACCAGTTCTGCCGCGCTGGCGTATCCCTTAACGCCTGTCTTTTCAACGGTCTTACGCAACGCTTCCGGGTTGTTGTCGCATACGGCGACAAGCTTCGCGCACTCTGGGAGAGCGGCGATTGCCTTCAAATGCGTTTCGTGAATGATCCCGCAGCCAATAATCCCATATCGGATGATGCTCATGGGTGGTTCTCCTTATAATCTGCTCAACGCGGCTGGAAGGCGCTCTTGGCTAGATCCAAGACGCTGCCCGGGTTTGTGCGGGTCATCGTCAGCGTCTCGCTTTCCGTGAAGCCGCAATGCTTGATGAGGTTGTCGGCGGCTCTGGACATGGTGCATGCCGAGCCGAGAAGATGTGATCCATCCGGTGCCCAAGCGGCCAAATCGTCGCCGATCGTTACGTCCCAACGCGAGAACGTGTATCGCCCTGGGCCAAGCCCCGCTGGCGCGGTGCCGTCGGTGACGACGACGCATCGTTCGACTCCCGCCGCCCGGATGTAGTTGCGCAAGGCGGGAAAGGGTACGTGGACCCCGTCGGCAATGAAGCAGCACCAGAGGCGGTCCGACAGGCTCAGAGCACGCTGGATGATATTGTCGTGGCGGGAAAGCAGCATCGGGCAACCGTTGCCCAGATGTGTAAATGCGCTTATGCCGGCGTCCGCCGCCTCCGTCAATTGCTCCAGGCTGGGGTTGCAGTGTCCGGCGGCGACAACGATGCCATGCTCTGTTAGCCACCGGGTGACGCGAAGATGATTGTCGCACTCCGGAGCCAGCGTGACAATCCGGACAAGGCCGTCCCCCGCGTCGAGCAGGCGCTTCATCGCGTCGAGCTCCGCCGGCCGGACCGCGTCGAGCGGATGCGCGCCTCGGTACCCGGTTTCAGGGCTGATAAAGGGCCCCTCGATATGGAACCCCTGGATAACGCGTCTGGCTTGGGGGCTTTCGGTGACAATCCTGGCCAGACGGCTGATCCGTGACGCCATTACGCCGAGCTCCTCGGTGATGATCGTCGCAAGCACGCTCTCGACGCCGTCGCTGGACAACTTGGCGCATGCCCGCTCGACAGCTTCAAGCGACAGGTTGTCTTGATTGAAATCGACTCCGCCGTAGCCGTTCACCTGCAGGTCTCTGTATTGCGGTCTTGTGGACACGTCAGGCTTCCTCGCCAAGTTGCGACGCCGCTGCGCGATCCAGATAGAGCGTTGCGAAGTCGTGCGTCTGCAGAATTGAGGCAGGAAGCATCGGGGTGACTGGGCCTTTCACGGCTCCGCGAACCGCCTTGGCCTTTCGCTCGTCGGGAACGGTGCAGACGATCGCGGCGGAGAGCATGATCTGCCTGACGGACATAGAGATCGCATGCGTGGGTACATCGGCGAGGGCCGGGAACCAGCCTTCGCCGAGTTGCTGGCGGCGGCAAGGTTCGTCCAGCGCGACGACGAGATACGGTTCATCAGTCGTGAAATCCGCTGGCGGGTCGTTAAACGCGACGTGTCCGTTTTCGCCGATCCCGATAAATGCAACATCGATGGGATGCTTGCGGATGATCTTTCCAAGCCGCGCGCATTCGGCGGCGAGATCGCCTTCCGCATTGATCGCATGAAAGGCGGCGGGCGGGACGGGTAGCTTTTCGACAAACCGTTCGATTAGATACTTACGAAACGACGCCGGATGGGTGACCGGCATGCCGGCGTACTCATCGAGATGAAATACGGTTACGCGTCGCCAATCGATTCCATCGGCCGCAACAAGGGCCGCCAGCATATCAAATTGCGATGCGCCCGTCGCAAGGATTATATTCGCATTGCCATTTGTCTTGAGCGCCTGGCGAATGCGCTCAGCGCCATCCGTTGCCGCGTGCGCTCCGGATCGCGCTTTGGTTTCGTCAATCTCGATCTTCATCGTATTCTCCTCGCGTATCGGTCTCTAATTATATGTAGTATATACTTTGTGTTGCATTGTGTCAAGTCGCGCGGGACAACCTTTCGATATAATCTATTGCTCCGCTCGCGGCGCAGCCTCGGGGCATACGATGGAGGTGAATTAATTTAGAGTTCTTGCCAAAATACCACTTTACAACTCGTCTATTATCTGGTACTCTAGAGTTGTTGCGGGAGTTGATAGACTGATGACAACGACAGTGAAACACCGGGAAGTAGCGCGGGCGCTCCGCGATGAGATCAAGGCGGGCCGCTGGCGGGCGGGAGAGAAGCTGCCCGGCGAGCTGGAATTGGCGCGGGAGTATGGCGTCGCGCATATGACGTTGCGGCAGGCGATCGGCGGTCTCGTGGATGGCGGCTTGCTGGTGCGCGTTCGCGGCAAGGGGACGTTCGTCGAAGACCGCTCGAGGGATGCTCGGCCGGCGACGCTTCACGAGATGGCGCTTGTTATTCCGTCGTCCGCCCAAACGACCGATCCGCTCTATTATCCCGAGCTTTTGATGAGTTTCCAGCAAGAGATTGCCGCGCGAGGATTGCAGACCAAGATACAGAGCTACGAAACCGTAGAAAATCCGGACGCGCTCGAACCCTCGTCCGCGGTTGCGTGCGTAATGGTCGTTGAAGAGCACCTTCATTTGGTCGAACGGCTGCGCGATGCCGGTCATTTGGTGCTGGCAATCAACCGGTACTCGGGACGCAGGGCGATTCCGTGCATTCGGATTGACGACGAAGGCGGCGTCGGCCAGGCTGTCGATCATTTGGCGTCGCTCGGCCACCGGCGAATCGGCTTCGTGCGGGGGCCCGTGGACAATCTGGATGCGGCGGATCGCCTGAGCGGTTACCGGAGCGCAATCAATCGCCACGGTTTGTCGCGCGCATATGAAACCGGCGACGGCTTTAACGAAGCTTGCGGCTATAAGGCGATGACGGAACTGCTTGCGCTTTCGGATCGGCCGACAGCGGTTGTTTGCGCGAGCGATCTGTCAGCGATCGGGGCCATTATGGCGGCGCGGGAGGCGGGGTTGTCGGTGCCGCGAGCATTGTCGGTCGTTGGATTTGGGGATTTTTCCGTCGCGGATTTCATCATGCCGAGGTTGACGACGGTTCGTCAATCGCGTTCGGCTTTGGGGCGGACTTCAGCCAGGGCTTTGATCTCGCTGGCAATGGGACAGGGTGTTGAAGGGGAAGTCCTGAGCGCCGAACTCATCGTGCGTGAATCGACGCGCGATTCGGGAGGGGAGCGCGGCTGAATAGATGGTGACCGGTAGCGTTAAGGCCGCCCGAATTCTTCGAGGCGGTAGAGCGACCGTTCTGTTGGAGGCCTGTTTGCGACGTTGGAATCGGGCTTAGTCGAGGTGTGGGAGTGCGGATCAGAGTGCCGCTGGCACGAGTCGATTCCCACGGCGGGTCTGAAAGTCGTTAGAAGAGGAGGTCTCTTGTGAAGACAAAAGGTTTGATTGGCTTTACTCTCATTGAGCTGCTCATAGTAATCGCAATTATTGCGATTTTGGCCGCAATCTTGTTTCCTGTGTTTGCAACCGCACGCGAAAAGAGCCGGCAGGCGTCTTGCGCAAGCAATTTGCGCCAAATGGGCCTCGCGACGCTGCAGTATGTTCAGGATTTTGACGAAGTCGAGCCGAACGGCTATTTTACATCCGGTCCTGTCACCCTTTACTGGTACACCTTGATCGCCCCGTACATTTCAGGCGCGCGCAACACGCAGTCTGCCATCTTCTCGTGTCCCTCGTCACCGGCGTCAACCATGATGGGGTACTCGATGAATGTTCACGTCGGCGGCAATAATGGCGACACACTGGGCTACACGATGCCCGTTGCATATACCCAGTTGACGCACGACAGCGAGACCATTTTGTACGGCGACGGCGACCAGATCCCAACGTATTCGGGGAACACCGCGGCTATGTTCTATACGAACCCAGGCTCCATTAACGGAGGACCATGGACGGCCTTCGCAGCTCCGACTACGGCCAATGGGTGGGCATCGATCGACAACGATACGAACTCCGCCGGGACATCGCCGGGGCAGGTTCGCTATCGTCATACCGGCTTTGCAAACCTCGTGTTTTGCGACGGGCACGTGAAAGCCATGGGGCGTGGGACGGCGACGATCTGGAATTGGCAGGCGACGGGAAGCGTTCCGGATACGTTAACGGGTTCGCCGCTGCAATATCGCTTGATTCGCTAAGAATGTGTGAAAGAGTCGAAAGGCCTTGTAAGACGGCTCCCCGGCCGCCGTGGCCGTTTTTGAGAAAGGGTCGGCGCAACGCTTTCACCGGTTAACAATACGCGCTGCGATCGGACCCGGGCGGCAAAAGGCCGTACGCGTGTTGACGATTGCTCGTATGCCGCCGCCGTGAACGAGGCGCGGGCGAAAAAGTACCCCGGCGGCACGAACCGTCCTGAACCTCTTTCGCAACGCCGGCTAATTACATTTATGCTCCAAGGAGATGGGATGAAGGTCAAAACATTACTTCCCGCGATCGTATGTGCGCTGTTCATGAGCCTATCGTCCGCTAACGCGGCTCCCGCCTTCGCGCGTTCGCTATTTGTGTGGGATTCGAGCGGTATCCGGGGCGATCAGGCGGCGCAATCGGCGTTTTTCCGGTTTATCGATGCGCCCTTTGGCCATCGGGAGCACGCGATCGAGACGCTCTTCTTCGACGGCGTTCGCCAATCGGGCTTCGACGACGGCGCGACGGAGGAATCTCTGAGGCGCTTCTTGCGCGCGGCGCATGGTCGCGGCCTTAGCGTCTACTATCTTTGCGGCGATCCGGCGTGGGCGACTCCCGCGCAGCAGCCAAGGGCGCTGGCAAGTCTGAACGCGGTCATAGCGTTCAACGCGAGAGGCAAGAGGGGCGAGCAGTACGACGGAATCACGTACGACGTGGAGCCGTATTTGGTTAAGGGATGGCCGTCGCAAGATCTGCGCGATGGTTACCTTGAGTTGCTTCAAAGATCCGGGACGATTATCCGGGCGTCGCGCCAGCGCTTCACGATGACGGCGGTGATTCCTCGATGGTTCAGCAATCCGGAACTGAACGGGCTCGACCAGCGCGTGATCGATGCCAGCGACGGGATCGTCATCATGGACTACGTTACGACAGCGTCAAGGCTTGTAAACGACGCGGGCAAGGAGCTGTCGCATGCGTCAAGCGTGAATAAGCCTGCTTGGATTGCGGTTGAAACGGGTGAGCTAAAGGAGACTCCTCGCGCGACTTTCTTTGGGCAACCGGCCAGCGCGATGGAGCAAGTCTTGTCGGAAGCGTTACGCAGCTTTCAGTCGCAGACGTCTTTTGCCGGATACGCGATTCATTGTCTGGGCAGCTATCAAGCTATGCAGCCGTAACAAGCAATCTCTAGCCGCTCAGCCTTTGGGGGGAGCGGCCGTGGAGCGCCGTACTGTCAGTTGGGTCTCAAGCGTAAATAGCTTGCCGCGCGGTTCTCCGGCAATGACTCGGTCCAGCGCCCGTGCGGCGCTTCCGCCCATTTCCGCAAGGGGAAGCCGCGCAGTTGTGAGGGAAGGGCGGAGCATCTGCGCGATGTAGAAGTCGCCGAAACCGGTAACGGACAGATCCTCCGGAACACGGAAGTTTCGCTCCTGAGCGGCGCGAATTGCGCCAGCCGCAATGAGGTCGCTGGCGGTCGCGATTGCGGTTGGGCGGTTAATGCCGTCGAGTAGTTTGGCCGCTCGAATCTGCCCGCTGCCGTCAGTGTATTCGCCGGCTTCCGCGCCGTGATAGCGCACAGGAAGCCCGGCATGCCGCATGCCCGCGCGAAAGCCGTCGTGACGGGCGGCGGCTGCGAGGTTGTGTTCGGGGCCCCCAAGGTATGCGATTCGCTGATGCCCTAGACCGGCGAGGTGAGCGACGACCGCGGCGACGCCCTCCGCCTGCTTGACCTGCACCATCGTGATCGTTCGTCGTCCCCGGTAGGTATGTATGGTTACGAGAGGCACCTGGGTTGCGGCGATCTCATCTACCGCGGCGAAGTCGCTTTCGCGAGCGAGCAAAAGCGCGACGCCCGCGCAGATTCCTGCGCCAACTGTAAATTGCCCCGCCCGCAGGCTCGTAGCGCCGCCAACGACGGCGGGTTCGTACCCCAGGCGCGTCGCTTCAGCGCAGAAAGCCTGGACGATCCCCGGCAGGTAGTACACATCCGCAACATTCCACATCGTTGAAATCGAAGGAATAACCAGGGCCAGGGTTCGGACGGCTGGCGATGGATCGGGAGAATCCGCGACAAACGTGCCCTTGCCCCGCCGTCGAACGACCAGCCCCTCGCGCGCGAGCGGCTCCATTGCGTGCCGTATTGTCATATACGCCACGCCGAAGTCGCGCGAGAGATCCTGATCGGACGGAAGCTTCATTCCAGCGGGGTACGCGCCGCTCGCAATCATTTTGCGTAGGTGCTCTTCCACCGCCCGGATTTTGGTCCGCCCAGCAAACGCAGAGTTTGGTTCTGTCACACGCTAAATATACACCATTCTAAGCAAGACTCGATTCACGGAGCCTTTATGGAACCCATGTACTTGACGTACGTTCGGATGGCATGTAAAATATGGAACGTTCCATTTGATCAATAAAGGTTACCTTTCTCATGCCTCAAGTGTTTTCTGAAGAGCATCTTTCCGTGCGATATGCAATTGCAGGATCCGGCGCAATCGCCTCCGTGCATGCAAACGCCATTGCGGCGACGAAAGGCGCTGATCTTGCCGCCGTTTGGTCGCGCAATGCGGCGCGGGCGGACGCATTCGCTGCCGCGTTTGGTTGTGACCACGTCGCCGAGCTAGATAGATTGTTGGCACGAGACGACATTGACGCAATTGCGATTACGACTCCGGGGGGAAGCCATGCCGAGATTGCGATCGCAGCGGCGCAGGCGGGAAAGCACGTTATCGTAGAGAAGCCGCTGGATGTGACGGTCGCGCGGGCGGACGCCATCATTACGGCGTGTCAGGCCTGCGGCGTGATGCTGGGAGCGATCTTTCAGTACCGTTTCGGCGCCGGAGCTTTACTCGCCAAGCGCGCCGTTGACCAGGGGAGATTCGGCCGGCTCGTCCAAGCGTCCGCATTCGTTCCCTGGCATCGCGGTCCTGAATACTTCGATGCGGCTCCCTGGCGGGGGAGCAAGGCGCTTTCCGGCGGAGGCGCGCTGATGAATCAGGCTATACACGCCGTCGATCTGCTGCTCTGGCTTGCCGGGGATGCGATCGAGGTTTCGGCGTCCATGGACTTGCGCGTACACCGGGGCATCGAGGTGGAGGATAACCTGGCCGCGTGGATGCGCTTTCGCTGCGGCGCCCTTGGTTTGTTGCAGGCGAGCACTTGTTGCTATCCTGGCGAAAGCAAGCGCGTCGAGTTAAAGGGTGAACTGGGATCGGTTACGCTGGAGGACGACATGCCCGTGTTCTGGCAATTCGATGGCCCCGTACACGACGACGATCTTGAGGCGCGTCGTTTACGCGAACCGCCGTGCATTGCCGAGGATGTGGAGGCAAACCTGGGGTATAACGGGGCGCGCGATCCGCGTGCCATCACCGTGACCGGGCATCAGCGCCAGTATGAGGACTTTACGCGAGCGTTGACGACGGGATCTCCGCTGTTTGTGTCCGGACGCGAGGGCCGCCGCGCCGTGGCCTTCATCGAGGCCGTCTATGCATCGGCGGAATCCGGTGGTAAAAATGTGCAAGTGGCGCTTGACAAATAGAGTGCCCGATGTTATCATTTCGTTATGGAACGTTCCATTAATTTGGGTGAGGTGGTATTCTGGCAATATCCGGCCTTCCGAGGATCGCTGGATCTAGACTTGGTGTCGAGGAGAAGTCGATGAAGAAGAGAGACAAGGCTCCGCATGCAAGCGTTCCGCCCTCCGGGTTCACGCTAATTGAGCTTCTCATTGTGATAGCAATAATTGCGATATTAGCGGCAATATTGTTTCCGGTGTTTGCCACGGCCCGTGAGAAAGCGAGGCAGACGGCTTGTCTGAGCAATCTCAAGCAAATCGGGCTCGCGTACACCCAGTATGAGCAAGACTACGACGAGACGTGTCCCAACGGCAGTGATCCCTGGGGCAGCGGGCAAGGGTGGGCGGGGCAGATCTACCCTTATATCAAGAGCACGCAGGTCTTTCTGTGTCCCGACGATACCGGCGCTGGAGACATTTGCTCGTACGCGGTAAACGACAACATTGTCCCGGCTCCGCCGGGGGCGTCCTCGACAACCATTCCGGTCGCCTGGCCGCTCTCTCGATTTTCGTCTCCGGCAAGGACCGTGCTGCTCTGCGAGGTGATCAACAGCACGACGAATGTCTGGCCCAACTACACCATTCCGGTGGACACGACGGCAAATAATGGACGCGGATGCTCGCCTGCCGGCAACGGGTACGGTTCCTACGTGACCGGATGCAACCAGGGGGCTGGCGCTGGATATGTTCAGTATGTGACGGGCTACCTCAACCTGTCCCAATCGGCTGGACAAAACAATGGCAATGAGTCGGCGTATTACAGTGCGGCGGGGCGCCATTCGGGCGGATCTTGCTACCTTTTGGCGGACAACCACGTTAAGTGGATGATGTCAACCTTGGTCGCATCCGGAATTGACAACCAGTATTCGGGCAGTTGCGGAGTCAATAGTTTGGCCGCGAATACCGGATGTTCGTCGGTAGCCGCGACTTTCAGCCTGCTGTAGCTTCTTGGTCTGAACTTCTGTTAAGCTGGACGTTCGCTTGCTGTGCGTTGAGCGAGTGTTTCCCGTAAATAGGTCAGGACTTGGGAATGCTACTATGGCCACTGGATCATTTTTCAAGCGCTTCGCGAACGGCTTGCCAGCAGGTTGCGTGTTAAGCGGCTAAAGAAAATTGGCCAGCCCGGCCATGGAGGGCATCTTAATCCTCATCTTCTCTTATAAAGCAAAAGTCCTATTAAGTCTATTTAATGGAGATCACGAGATGATTACGTTCAATTTCCCACGTCCGCTAGGCCGTGAGACCGTCGGGGCACATTGCGAGCGCGGATACCGGCGGCGGTCTTTGCGAACCGCGATGTTCCTCGCGCTTGCCGTATTGGCGGCGCTTTCGTTGAAGCCCGCCGTCTGTGCGCCGGCGCCGCCGCAAGCTGCCGCCGCAGGATACGTTGTGAATACGTTTAGCAGCACCTTCACTTCCCAGACCGTTGATGTCGGTCACACGTTTAAACCGGGCTATCAGTGGTATGCCTCCCGTTGGTACTACAACACGCCGACCGATGCGGCGTCGATCGCCTTGGGCAGCGATGGGACCATTGTGCTCGATTCGGATGGCACGCGGGCTGGCAATAATAATGCGCAGATTTCGACATTCTCCGTGCCGGACTCGGGTTCTGGGTCGGTGTCCGGTCTCGTCGGCACGGCTTTTGGCGGAGGCGGCTATTTCGAGGCCACGTTAGCCTTTGATCCCGCGGCTGTCTTTAAGGCAAGCGCGTTACTGGGTTCGTCGGCAGCAGGATGGCCGTCCTGGTGGGGCATGTCGGCGGAGCATCTCGCTGGGATGCCCGCTGGGCAGTATTGGTACTACTACGATCCGTCGGAGGCAGATCATGCGTACGCGCACTTTGCGGAAACCGACTTCTTTGAATATGACGTGGCGACAAGCAACAATCCCCTGGCATGGGGCGGCAACATGGCGGATTGGTTTGGCAAATGGACGAAGAGCGCCGGGTACTCGAGCGTCCAGACTCCGTGGGCGAACAAGCTCATGAACGTACCGTCCGGTACGGACTTTAGGCAGTTCCATAAGTATGGTTATCTGTGGGCGCCTGCGACTACGAACGAGAACGGTTACGCAAAATACTATTTCGACGGGCGGGAGGTTGGCAGCCAACCGGTCACGTGGAGCCAATACCAGGGGCAAGCGCCTCCGGCCTCGTCGTCGACGCCGTGGACACAGGGGATACTCGACCAGCAGCATATCGGACTGATACTGGGATCGGGCGTAAACGAGCCGATGACGGTAAAGTCCGTGAACGTATGGCAACGCTCGGCTAATCAGAATATTGGGTTTGGCACCCTGTACGATCCTCTTTATGACCTGTCGAAAGCATATTTCCAGAGCAATATGAGCGTCGATAATTCGTCCCCGGCGGATTTCAACGGCGACGCCAGCAGGGCGTATCGACTGACCCTTTCGCCCGGCGTGTTGGTCTACCGCCTGAGCAATGTTGCGTCCTTTACCGCGAGGATCTTTGCGGTTAATGGCTCGACCGCGACCGCTGCCTTCGAGGTTTCCCCGGACTACGTCAAGTGGATGCCAGTCGCGACATCGTCTCCGGCCGTGGTTCCCACGACAAAGGGGTGGAGCTACCGGGATCTGAGCAACCGCACTCCGATTCCGAAAGGCATGAACTACCTGCGAATCACCCTTGCCGGAGGTTCGGAAAGCCCTTCGGATCGAGAGATCGGGCAGGTACGGATCAACTAGATCGGATTACGAAAGAACAAAAGAAAGGATGCACGGCATTAGGGGGCGGCGCGAAGTTCGGCCGCCGAATCGACGGGGCTGCCGCCGGCATTATGCTGTGCACGGAGTGATTAGACATGAACAGGAAGATTAAGGCGCTGGTATTTACGTCGACGCAGGGCGTGGAAGTCGCCGAGTTCTCGTTGCCGGAGTGCGGCGAGGATGAGGTCGTCGTACGGACGATTTACTCGATGATTTCCACCGGGACTGAACTGCGCGTCCGTTCGGGCAAGCAAGATATGAGCGGCGACATGCCGTATTACCCAGTTATTCCGGGCTATTCCGTGGTTGGCGAGATTGTAGAGACCGGCGCAAAGGCGGTGGGCTGGCGGGTCGGCGACCTCGTGAGCGGACGCAATCCTGGCAGGACGATTGAGGGTCTTCGATCGACCTGGGGAGGGCATGCGAGTTACCATGTCTATCCGTCCGCCGGCTACGCTCAACCGGTCCTTTTGCCGCCGAGTGCACGGTTGCTCGATTACGTTGCCGTCGAGCTCGCCGCGATCAGCGGGAGGGGAGCCCGTGCGGTTGCTCCCGCGCCTGGCGAAACGGCGATTGTGCTCGGTCAGGGAATGATCGGCGCGCTTTCAGCAGCCTGGCTTGTTGCCAAGGGCGTGCGCGTCGGCGTTGCGGATCTCTCGCAGCGGCGCTTGAAGCGCGCGGCGGAGTGGGGCGTCAGCGCGACCTTTGCCGTAGACGAACCGGCGGTTGCGGAGCGCATCAGCGCGTTTACGGGCGGCGGCGCGGATATCGTAGTCGAAAGCTCAGGGACGATGGCTGGCGTGAAGCTCGCTGGTACTCTTTTGCGCAACCAACGGATTTCGGGAGTAGGGGCTTCAATTCGTTGGCCGCGCCTCCTCTTCCAAGCGTCGTACACCGATACGCTCCCTATATCGCCGACGACGTTCTTTACCGGAGAGGGCGCGGTCGTGTTGACCCCGGGAGACCGCTCGGTCGAGGACCGGAATGCCGCGGTCGAGGCGTTTCGGACCGGAACGCTGCGATCGACGGCCTTTGTCGATCACATTGTGCCCTACACGGAGGCTGCAAGCGCGTACGATGGATTGCGGACGCGCCCCGATGAGTACTTTTCGGTCGTCTTCGACTGGACCGCGGAATAGGGGACCTTCATGCCGCGTAGCGAGGCCTGAGCAAACCGTATTGCAAACCGTGCTGCGAAACGCTAGAATAGATGCCATGGCGAAAGCACCTTCATCCGGCAAGCCGTTAACTCTTGTCGAAGTGGCGCAGAGGCTTGGCGTCTCAAAATCGACGGTGTCGGCGGCGTTTACCGGGCGCGGCACGATCACTGCCGCGCGCCGGGAGGCCGTTAAGAGCGCGGCGGTCGAGTTGGGCTACGAGCCTAATCCACATGCCCAGCAACTGGTGCATGGCTCTCGCAGCGACATGATCTGCCTGTGCGCCCCGAACTTAGGGGCGGGCGATTTCACGCGGGTTATCGAACTTTTGCAATACGCGATTGTGCAACGCGGCATCGTGGCGCCCATCCACCTTACGGGCGTCCATCCCAGCGAAGTCGAATACCAGATAACCGTGTTCCGGAGCCTGCGGCTGCAACGCCCTCGCGCGATAGTGTGCTGCGTGCGGAGGCTGCTCCCGGAACTACGTAAGGAACTTGAGCGTTACATGGCGGCGGGGGGAATCCTTATCGCGGCGGAAGGATATGCGTCAGAGGATATCGGCAGCGATTGGGTGCGTCACGATGGCAAGTATAACGCCTATGTCGCCACGAAGTATCTGCTCGATAACGGTCACAAAAAGATAGGCATATATCTGCCGTCGCCAGGCGTATTGGCGCGCCCGGATGCCGAAGACCCTATCTATGAAGGATACCTGCAGGCGCATCGGGAGTTCGGCATAACTCCCCGCCCGGATTGGCTTGTCAGGAGATCCTATTACGAAGACGGCGGGACGCATATGGCGAAGGTGTTTCTTGCGCTTGAAGAACGGCCATCGGCCATGTTCATTGTGAACGATAACGCCGCGTCGGCTTTCGTGCAGCAACTTTACCGCGCCGGATTGAGCGTGCCGAGGGATGTGAGCGTCGTCGGACACGACGATGCCGCGGTTGCGGCAGCCTGCATGACGCCGCTAACGACCGTTTCATGGCCAATCCGGAGCATGGTCGACGAATTGGAGAAGCTTCTTTTCTCCCGGATTGAGAATGGCTTTGACGGCGTCCGGCGCGAAGTGATTGTGCGCGGCGAGCTTCGCGTTCGTGAAAGCGTCATGGCGATTTCGTAAGCCGTTCGTCAAACGTCGTGGATTTGGGCGTGACTGAGTAGGGAGCATGTTATGGATATTATAGACAAAGTCGTAATCGTTACCGGCGCATCGTCAGGGATTGGAGAGGCGGGGGCGAGGCTTCTGGCGGCGGAGGGAGCGCGAGTAGCGCTTGCGGCCCGCTCGCGCGAGAAACTCGAGACGCTCGCGGCCGAGCTTCCGGATTCGTTTTCAATACCGGTCGATATGACTGATGAAGCTTCGATCAAGAGTATGGTTGCCGAGGTTGTGAAACACTATGGCCGAATCGACGTTTTGGTGAACAACGCGGGGCGCGGCTCGGCGTGGCTGCCCATCGAGAAAGTGGACGTCGACGACTATCGAAGCCTCGTTGAACTCAACGTTTTCGGCCCAATCCTCGCGATGCAAGAGGTGATTCCAATCATGCGGAAGCAGGGCGGCGGGGCGATCGTGAACATTGGATCGGGAACCGTCCATTTGGTGCGCGAGGGCGGAGGGCTTTACCCGGGAACCAAAATTCTGTTGTCGCATATCACGAGGGTCGCGCGTAAGGAGCTCGAAAAGGATGGCATTACGGTGAGCTTGCTCCATCCGTACATCACGGCGACCAACTTCTTTACGAACATCGCGACGAACCGCGACGAGCCCCTCGTCGCGAGCCCGGGGCTGCTCGACACCGCCGATTCGGCCGAGAAGGTTGCGCAGGCCATGGTTGAGATCATTCGCAGCGGAGCCGATGAGGTTAGCCTCGCTTTGCCGCGATTGCAAGCCTTGCTGTGATCGCCAGCCGCAATATCCGCTCAGGGCCGCGTCGATAAGCGTCGAGCGTTCCTGAGCGTTTGTTTTTTCGTCGATTATTGTTGCCCCCCTTGACCTCGAGTTGCTCTAGGATCGTAAACTGATATTCGAGACTCTTTTTATCGGTGCTCAGACGCCTGGCATCCATAGAAATCGGCTCGACTGTTCAACTTCCCGTATTGGGAAGCTGCCAAGAAAGGACGCGCTATGAAACAACGCAAACTGGGAACTACTGGACCTCTGGTTAGCGAGGTTGGCCTCGGCTGCATGGGCATGTCCGCGTTTTATGGACCGGCTGATCGAACGGAGAGTATTGCCACGATCCACGCGGCGCTCGATGCCGGAGTGACGTTGCTCGATACCGGCGACTTTTACGGAATGGGGCTCAATGAGCTTCTGGTCGGCGACGCTCTGAAGGGGCGTGCCCGGGATGCGGCGACAATCAGCGTCAAGTTCGGAGCGCTGCGAGGGCCGGATGACGCTTGGCTCGGATATGACGGCCGTCCGGCGGCTGTAAAGAACTTCGTCACCTATTCGCTGCGCCGTCTTGGCGTCGACTACATCGATATCTACCGGCTTGCGCGTGTCGATCCCGCCGTCCCGATCGAGGAGACCGTCGGCGCGATCGGGGAATTGATCGATGCCGGCTACGTCCGGCACGTCGGCTTGTCGGAAGCCGGAGCGCAGACAATCCGGCGAGCAGCGGCGGTGCGACCTATTTGCGACTTGCAAATCGAGTACTCGCTCATTACGCGAGGCATCGAAGCCGCGATCCTGCCAACGTGCCGCGAACTGGGCATTGGCATTACGGCCTACGGCGTCCTCTCGCGCGGACTGCTCAGCGGCCATTGGAGTGCCGATCGGAACCTCTTGAGTACCGATTTCCGCAATCATAGCCCTCGGTTTCAGGGAGACAACTTGACCCATAACCTGGCGATTGTGGAGGTGCTTCGGCAGATTGCCGTGCAGAAGGATCTCACGCCCGCCCAGCTTGCGATTGCCTGGGTGCTTGCCCGCGGCGAAGATATCGTGCCGCTGATCGGCGCCAGGCGTCGCGACCGGCTCAGCGAGTCGTTGGGCGCGCTGGAAACTGCGCTTAGCGGGGACGACTTGAGGCGAATCGACGAACTCGTTCCCGCCGGGGCCGCTGCTGGCGATCGGTATCCCACCGCGCAGATGGGGTTCCTCGATAGCGAGCGGCAGTAGGGCGGCATCTATGGCGCACGTCATGCAACCGCAACGCCTGATGCGCGTCTACGCACACGGGCCGTCGTCGACCCGTGTGCGTGGGATGTTCTGGATGAACGTCTCGCCGGCGTTCTTGTCGATCGCGTCGAGGCGCGCGACAATTCCGATGCCGAAGACCTCGCTGTCGTATGGTACATTGCATCTTTGGACGACCGCTATTCGTAGCGAAGCGCATCGATTGGACTGAGGGCGGCGGCTTTCGATGCGGGGTAGATGCCGAAAAAGAGGCCAACCGCGGCGGACACGACCAGGCCAAGCACGACCGACGTGCTGCTGACGATTGTGTTCCAGTGCGCGAGCGAAGCCAGCAAAATCGCGCCTCCGGCGCCGACCATCACGCCGATGACTCCGCCGAGGATCGAAATGATTGCGGCTTCAATGAGGAACTGCATCAGGATATCTCGCGGCGTCGCCCCGATCGCCTTGCGGATTCCGATCTCCCGCGTCCGTTCAGTGACCGACACCAGCATGATGTTCATAATGCCGATGCCGCCGACGACGAGCGAAATCACGGCGACAGCGCTGAGCAGGCTGGTCATGGTGTCCGCGACGCTTGCCTGGCGCTGCATGATTTCAGTCTGGCTGGTAATCTGAAAATCGTCGTTCTGAGGATAGGGCGGCCGGAGGTGGTGACGCAGGCGCAGGAATGCCGCGATTTGCTGCTGCGCGAGCGGCATCATTTCCGGCGTCGTACAACGGATCGAAAGGAAGTTGATATACGTCGTGTTCAACATTCTCAACATGGCCGTGTTGATTGGACACAGGACCACGTCGTCTTGATCCTGCCCAAACGATCCTGCGCCCTTAGCGGTTTGCATGCCCACAACGAGAAAATCGACATTGTTGATGCTGATCGTCTTGCCCGTCAGATCCGCCGTCGGATCGTTCGTCAGGTTAAGCGCGACCGTCTTTCCCAGGACGCACACTTTAGCGTTGCCGGTATCTTCGAACTCGGTGAAAAATCGGCCGCTGTCGACGGTGGTGTTGTTCACGAATCCGTAATCCGCCGTAGTGCCAATCAGACTCGTATTCGCGTTGTTGGAGCCGTACTTGAGCTGGACGGTGCCGCGCACCTGAGGGGCGATCGCGGCAACCGATTGCGGAAATTCTTCGGCGACCATTTTGGCGTCAGGGAGCGTCAGATGGTTTGAGCTGTATACTGCGGTCTTTCCGCCTAATAGCGCTGCCTGGGTGATCGCATAGTTGATATGCAGCGTGTTCGGGGCAGGGCGAATTTGCAGCAGGTTGGTTCCCAGGGAGTTGATTGCGTCGGTAACGTTCTTGGTTGCTCCCTGGCCGATCGCGACGACGATGATCACGACGCCGACGCCCATGATGATGCCTAGCATCGTCAGTCCCGTACGCATCTTGTTGCTTGACAGGCCAAGCATCGCAAGTCTGATATTGTCCAGCAGGTTCATGGCGCTCGATCTTTCTCTTGACCGTCTAATGAATAGGGGCCGTCGCTACATGGCCGGCGGCTCTTGCTGCCTCGTCTCGTATGCGATCTTCGTTCAATCGAACGATAACCTCGCTGGCGATCAGCCGGTTGGTAATTTGAACGTCGCCGATCACGTGTCCGTCCTTGATTGAAACGATGCGTCTGCAATGTTGACCGATGTCCGGTTCGTGTGTGACCATCACGACCGTGCGTCCTTCGTCGTTGAGTTCCTGAAAGATCTGCATGATCTCCTCGCTCTGCTGGCTCGCCAGGTTGCCCGTCGGTTCGTCGGCGAGAATGAGCTTGGGGTCCGACGCCAGCGCCCGCGCGATGGCGACCCTCTGCTGCTGGCCGCCGGATAGCTCATTGGGCTTGTGATCGAGGCGGTCGCCTAAGCCGACTCGCTCAAGCGCCGCAATCGCGCGCTCGGTGCGATCGGGACGCTTTCCGTAAACCATCGGAAGCTCGACGTTCTCCAATGCCGATGTGCGCGCAAGCAGGTTAAACCCTTGGAAGACGAAACCAAGCTTTCGGTTCCGTAGTCCGGCGAGTTCTGTTTCATCCATGTCGGCGACTTCGACGCCGTCGAACTGGTACGATCCGCTAGTTGGCACGTCGAGACAACCGATGATATGCATTAGGGTAGATTTACCCGAGCCTGACGGTCCCATGATCGCGACGAATTCTCCGGCATGGATGTCGAGGTCAACGCCATCCAGCGCGCGCACGGTCTGCTCGCCCATTTCATACGTTTTCCTGATTTCCCGCATCTTTAGCAGAGGTAGTTTATCGGCCATTATGAACCTTTCGATGCGCTGCTGCCGTGAGCGCCGAACGGATTCGTGGGGCCGCGGCTTGGGCCGTGAAGCTGATTGGGGCCTCCGGCCAGGACAATCGTCTCGCCTTCGGTCACGCCGCTCGTGATTTCGGTGTTAACTCCGTCTGTGCCGCCGGTTGTCACGATTGCCGTGCTCACCTCCGGCTTGCCGTTGACCATCTTGACCACGCTGACAGTCGTTCTCTTCGTGCCGACGTTGAGCGCGACGGAAGGGACCAGTAGGACATTCTTGAGTTGGCCGATTCGGATCTTGCAATCGGCTGTCTCGCTGGGGCGCAGGAGATGCTGCGGGTCCTTTATAGCCAGGGTGACATCGTAAGTGATAACGCCCTGTTGGACTGTCGCGCCGGCATCGATCTTGGTAACGACGCCGATGAACGGATGCGCAGGAAGGGCGTCGACCTGAATCTTCGCTTTCTGTCCAATTTTGATTTTGGAAATATCCGTTTCATCGGGGAATGAATCGACCTGCAGCCGGTTAAGATCGCAAACGGTAATCAGCGTTGGCGCCGAGAGGCCGGCCGCGATCGTTTCTCCTTGCTGTATCGCAAGGGCAATCACCGTGCCGTTGATCGGCGTCCGGATCTCACCCTTGGCAAGCTGCACTTTGCTATATGCAACGAGCTGCGTGTTCGCGGCAAGGGTCGCTTTGTCTTGTTGGATCGCCTGCTGTTTGATCGGATCGTTAGCCATGTTGGCGATGGAGACCTGTAGCGCCTGTAAGTCGTGCGAAACGGTTGCCTGGGCATCTCTGACGTTCTCGCGATCAACATCGATTAGGTTCTTTTCCGCCTCGGCCTCCGCGAGCGCCGATTGGTCGGCCGCTTGGCTTTGCTCGGCTTGCGTCACGGCGTCGCGATAGGTTTCGAGGTCGGCATTCACCTTCTGTTGCACCAGTGTCAGGTTTTGCTCAGCCGTTGCGACGTTGGACTGGTCGACTTGAGCGGTTGATTCGGCTTGATCGACGACGCTCTGCGCGACAAATCCTTTCTGCAAGAGCGCCTGCTGGCGCTGGTAGTTAAGCGCTGAGTTGTGCGCGGTCGCTCGCATCGATCGGAGTGCCTGCTGGGCATTGGCGACGTTTAGTTCCGCGCCAGCCTTCGTCTGATCGTAACTTGCCTGGGCTGATGCTAGCGCGGCCTTCGCGCCCGCCAGGTTGGCCTTCGCCTTGGCGATGTCCTGCGGGGTCGCGATAAGCTGCTGACGGAGCGTCGCTTGTGCCGAGGCAAGCTTAGCTTGATCTCCGGCGACGGTGGACTTTGCTTGCTGGACGCCCATAACGTCGGTAACGTGCGTTTGGTTGACGCCTTCCTCATCCTGCAAGAGTTTGGCTTGCGCGTTGGCAACGTTGGCTTGAGCTTGTTTGACGTTTGCCTCGAGGTCCGGCGTCCATAACTTTGCGATGAGCTGACCGGCTTTCACGCTACTTCCGATATCGGCGTAAAGGCTCTGCACGGTTCCGGTAATCTGGGAACCGATGTTGATTTCAGCGCCGGTTTGCGGTTCAACGTTGCCGGTTGCGTCGACGCTCTCCGTTAAATCGCCGCGAGTGACCGTGCCTGTAATCATTGGGCCGGAGCTCGTATTGGCGCCTTTCAGGTTGTACCAAATCCAGCCGCCTACAGCCAAGAATACGACGATTACCAAGACGATGCGGGATATGGGCGCCTTCTTTGCCTTAGGCCTTCGCGGAGCAGAAGGCTCCGCGCGGGACGCGCTACTGTCCTGCGGTGTTGTGACAGGTGTTGTCATGGATTCTAACCTCTCGTCGAACTTAAAAGGTCTCGGCTGGCAAAACCGAGCGTTCATCCGCCGAACTGCCGTCGAGTTCTGCAGCGGACAAGAGTGCGGCAGCCTGCCTGCCGATGCGATCCAGGGTTTGGATTGCATCGAGAAGCGCGGCGCGCTCCTCGACGTCGATCGCCTGCCAAATCACTTCCAGCCGGGCTCGTCGTCGCGCTTTACGCTCGCGTATCCACGCGATGCCTTGCGCGGTCAGACGCAGGCGGACAATGCGGCGATCGCTCGGGTCGCTTATGCGTTCAACCAGCCCCTGGCGAATCGCGCGGTCGGCGGCCTGCGTGAGAGCGCTGCCTCTAATACTCAGCTTGACGCTAAGACGGCCCATCGTTTCGCCGGTATCATCGTCCGGCAAGGACTTGACGAGGCGGAACTGCGCGAGCGGCAACTGGGCGAACTGTCCCTCCAACAGGGTTCTTCCCAGAAAGCGGGTGGCGAGATCCGGCAAAATTTGCTCAATCGTCGCGATGCTGGCGCGATCGTCCGCTCGCATATTCGCGGGCGTTTCCATATTTGACTTTTCAGGCTCCATTTAGCGTACTCACTGGCGCAACATCGTTGATGCCGAGATCGCGCTGCAGGGCGGCGTCGTAATTGTAGAACGAGTATAGAGCCGTCACGTATTGATTTTGGGCTTGCGTCAAGGTCACGTCCGCAGTCGTAACATCGAAAACCGTCGCGAGGCCCACTTGAAGTTGCGCCACCTCGGCGTCGAATGTGGCGTGTGCCGCCGCGACGGCGGCGTTGGCAAGCTTGACCTGATCAAGCGCTCCCGTGCGATTAGCGGCATCTTGCTCGATTTGCGTGCGCAACGCCTGCCGCATCACCTCATATTGGTCGATCGACGCGTCTAGCTGGGCTTTGGCCGCCCGCACGGCATCGTGTGTCGCGCCTGCATCGAAAAGCGGGAACGATGCGGACAATTCGACCGTGGAGTCCGAGCCGATCGGCTGAGATCCCGCATTGTTGAAATACGTGTACGTGTAGGCGCCGTTGATCGCGATCCCTGCTTGCAATTGAGCTTGCTTGACGTTAAGTTTTTGTGCTTCGATGAGCTGCTGTTGCTGTTTCAGGTCAGGTCGAGCCTCTTGCGCGATCTTGAAGTACTCGTCGATCGTCTTCGGCGGGACGGCCGCTGGAGCGGGCGGAAGCTGCTCGATACCCGTGGTTGGCGCGGTCGACGGCGCTTCGTTTGGCGGCGGGGCGGCCGGGAGGTTCGCCGCAGTCTGCGAAGTGCGCGCGGCGACATCGGGCGCTGGCGCCGGCTCTGGCTGGGGGCCTCCGGTTAACGGCGCAAGCGTCATTGGGAAATTGGAAATAATCCCCATCGCATTTTTCAGGGCCGACGTCGCGACGCTTACGGCTGTCTGGTTTTGCGAGAGCGCGACCTGCGCGGCCGCAAGATCCGATCGTGGCTGGAATATGGCGGATTTCGCGGCCGTGCCCGCATCGATTTCGGCCTGGACAAGACCGACTTCCTGTTGAGCCCGATTGATCTCCAGCTCGGCTACGCGCACCAGATCCATGGACTTTAGCACGCTGAAGTAGGCCTGGGTAACCGTAAGGATGGTCTGTTGATTGACGTTCGTCGCGCCGGCCTTCGCCGCGTCGAGGTTCCGTCGCGCTTGGGCGTTCAACACTTCGCGCTGGCCGTTGTCGAAAATGTTCTCCGTTACGACCACTCCCCCTTGTCCCGCGGAAAACGCGCTTGACGCCGCGCTCGTCGAGGACAGGCCGGTCGAGGGATTGTACGCGCTCTTTCCGTTGGGATAACTCCGATTCTGCTGGAGGTATTCGTAGGTTGGCGCAATCGTTGGAAAATACTTGGCTTGATTCTCCTGCTTGAGCGCCTCCGCCTGCTGCGTCTGCGAGTGCGCAATATGCACAAGAGGCTGCCGGTGAGTGGCGATCGCAATCGCTTCTTGAAGCGTAAGCGGTGTTGGCAACGGCTGCGGCTGTGCGGGAAGGGTAATGTCGGCCTTAGCCGCCAAGGGCGTTCCGAGGATGGCGATCGCTGCCGTCAGAGCGGCCATGCGCCGTCGAGAATGAGTTTGGTCGTATCCGGAAATCATGGAAATCGACACGCCTTTCTTCTTTTAACGGGCGATCCGAGATCGTTAGCGGTTCGTAGTAGGTATTATAACAGTTAATACACGTAAAATATTCATGTCTATAAATTAATTGCGTCGCGTGCGCTTTGTGCGGGTATCTTATTCGTAGGCTTTCAGATCGTTCGTCGGTGTTTTTTGGGGGAGCGAGGGTCGCGGGTTCGTCGTCGTCAAGGCAGATTCCGGCATAAGGTGTCTATTCCCTGGCGTCCTGACGGTCAAGCACATTGGCAAGCGGCGCATGAAGCACATCGTGTAAATAATGAGGGGAAGCTGCATTCTTTCGCGATACTTAGATCGCAAGTTGCTCGGCGAGGTCACATCTGGCGCGCCAATGGCTTTTGCGTTGTGATCAAGGACATTGGTTAGCACGATCAGATTATGCCGATATTTGCAGTAAAACAGCTTCCATCCATGTTTCGCGCGCTTCAGTCGCGAAATTACCGTCTCTTCTTTTGCGGACAAAGTTTATCGCTTATCGGCACGTGGATGACTCGTGTCGCGACGAGCTGGTTAATCTACAAGTTGACGGGTTCGGCTATCCTTCTTGGCACGCTTGGTTTCGCCACGCAGATCCCCACTTTCATTCTTGCGCCCTTTGCCGGCGTTCTCGTGGACCGGTGGGATCGTTACCGGATTATGGTTTCGACTCAGACGCTGTCCATGATCCAGAGTTTCCTCCTCGCGCTGCTTACGCTTACCCACGTTATCACGGTCTGGGAAGTGATCGCCCTCGGCGTGTTCCAGGGACTGATCAATGCATTCGATACGCCGGCGCGCCAATCGTTCATGATACGGATGGTGGACAATCACGAGGATCTTGGCAACGCGATCGCGCTCAACTCGTCGATGGTGAATTCCGCTCGGCTAATCGGGCCATCGATCGCGGGAATCATCATTGCCATGGCCGGGGAGGGAACATGCTTCTTCGTCGACGGCGTGAGTTATGTCGCCGTAATTGCGTCGCTGCTAATGATGCGGATTGACGGAACCCCTGTTTCCCTTGGTCAGAACAGCCTTTCTATCCTGAAGTCCATGACGGAGGGTTGGCGATATGTCTCGACATTTCTCCCGATCAGGCATTTGCTCACCCTGCTTGCGCTTATTAGCTTGCTCGGCATGCCGTATACGGTCCTCCTGCCGGTATTCGCAACCCATTCGCTTCACGGCGGTCCAAAGACATTAGGCTGGCTTAATGCGGCGGTCGGGAGCGGCGCACTGATCGGCGCGTGGTCGCTGGCGGCGCGGAAGTCGGTCTTGGGGCTTGGCAGAAAGATCGCGTGGGCCGCGGTGATCTTTGGCTCGGGGCTCGTCGGCTTTTCACAGTCGCATATCTTGTGGGTGTCGCTTCTGTTGCTGATGATTACTGGTTACGGTTTCATTGCGCAGCTGGCATCGGGCAACACGATTATGCAAACGGTCGTGGACGATGAAAAGCGCGGGCGGGTTATGAGCTTCTACACAATGGCGTTCGTGGGGACGACGCCATTTGGAAGTCTGCTTGCCGGATTCATGGCGGCGCATTTCGGCGCTCCAATGACGCTCGCGGTGTGCGGGACCCTATGTATCGCCGGGGGGATTTGGTTCGCCTCCGGTCTCACCGCGTTCCGGCGAGACCTACATCCGATCTATATCAGACTGGGTCTCGTAAAGGCATCGTCCGATCAGACCGTCGTGGAGGTTGAGAACGTGGTGTCGCCGCCGGTTGAAGAAGTCGTCGAGGAATAGTTGGTACTCAGACGCGCGTTTTTTATGGCGAGCCCGGTCCCCAACTGCGGTAGAGCCGAGATAGAAAACGGCGGTTCTGTCGCCGGTGAACGAGTGCCGTCCGCGTGGTTGGCCGCTTCATGGGCATAGACCTCCCTGTGGCGATTCGGCGCCGGCTCAGGGGCATCGGTCAGGTAGGGCGGACCTGCCTACGCCGACGTGCCTTACTGGTCAAGCGCTTTGCATGCGGCTAGCCAACAGGCTGAGTGTTTAGCGGCTAAGGAAAAATGGCCAGCCCGGCCATGGAGGGCATCTTAATCCTCATCTTCTCTTAGAGGGTGTATAAAAACCGTGCGCCTCGGTAATCAGATTTCGGATGGCTCATGCCGCCAGGGCATTTTTTCTTGGTCGCTGCGCTCCAGGTTAAGCACAGTCAGCTGATTGCGACAATATCGCCGTCTTCGGCGCATGAAGAATGGCCGCCCGGCCATGGAGGGCTCCGAATTCTTTATTCGTATTGCCCGCCCATTGAATAAAGTCGCCGCTGTACAACGCGCTTTGACTTTTTACACAAACTCTTACAAAGCGAAAATCCTAACCACAATGCTATTTAATATTGGGACGGCGTGGAGTCGCCTTACAATCTTCGTTTGCAATACACTCTTCACGCCGTATTCATGACGGCCCGGTAACCTACCGGCAAGCGAGTCTATCAAGTTGAGGGCATATGAAGCACTACGCATTGTTGCATGATCCGAAATGGGCAATATCGGCAAGGCCCGGAGCTATCGCGCTCTGCGTCACTGTGATAATAGGACTATGCGCCTCGACCGGGATCGCCAGAGCCGACGTCACAATTGTCGAGAAGGTAACGATGACGAAGGTGGATCCCACGAGCGTGCCCCCATCACCGCCTAATTCGGGGCCTATCGTTTCACAAGGCGTTACGCTGTACTTCAAAGGCGCCAACGCGAGATCGGAACTCGATAGCGGTCAGGTCACAATTTACGATGGAGCGAATGAGAAGGTCTACACTCTCGATCCGTCAACGAAGACGTACTTCCTTCGCCCATTGAAGAATATCGAGGTCGCCCCCCAAAATCCAACGGGTTACAAGCCGGTTTCGATGACGACGGAAGACGCCATAACGATTACGCAAGGCGACGAGACACAAACGTTCGCAGGCACTTCAGCCAGGGCGTTCATTATCAGCGGGACGGTCACGGTTCGCCCGGAGCAAATTGGCGGCGGCCATCATCGGCGCTCCGACGGCTACGGCGGCGGCGAGCCGGATGGCGATAGCGGCAGCCCGGACGCTTCCTCCCCGTTCGATAATAGCGGGGCAAGGACCGTCGAGGTGTCTGGCGAGGTTTGGCTTTCGGAAACCGTGAAAATTCCGAACGACAAGAAGGCGACATTGTTTCCAGCACTGTTCGTTGAAGCGCAGCCAGACAACTTCGTGTTTAAGCCGCTTGCCGATAAGCTGGCCAAGAAGAAAGAGATCCCGCTGGACAGCCGTGTTTCCGTGACGCATTCGACTCCCTATGGCACGAACATCACCGTGACAACCTCCACGCTTGCGACGAGCTTGTCACAGGCCTCGCTGCCGGATTCGCTATTCCACGTTCCGGTGGGATACACGGAAGTTCCAGTGCCGGATCGGCGGCCGCAGCGGTGACCCGCGCGGCAGACCAGGATCCTCAAGAAGCAGGCATTTGCTAAGAGTGTATCGAAAGTGCACTCATGGTTCCTATTAATTCCACTAGCCCGATCCGCATTTGGCCAGGCCTTGCGCCTGGAGAAACCACTGCCGATTCCGGGCATCCCGGCGATACGTCGGGCAACGTTTTGCGGTTGACCGGTGTGACGTCCGCCGAACTCTTTCTTTACGGCGCGGCGCAGGATGCGCGAAAGCCGGCGGTGCTTGTGTGCCCTGGCGGAGGGTACTCGATCCTTGCGTCGGACCTCGAGGGCAGCGAAATCGCGCAGTGGCTGGCGCAACTGGGCTTCGTCGCCGCCGTTTTGCACTACCGCGTCCCGGACAAGCGAGACGGCGCATACCAGGACGGCCGACGGGCTTTGTCCTGGCTTCGCGCGCATGCCAGGGAATACGGCATTGATCCAAATCGTGTCGGCGCAATGGGCTTTTCGGCAGGCGCTCATCTGGTGACGCGTCTTGCGGCAGGTCTCTCAGAGCGGCCCTACGAACCGGTTGATTTGATTGACGATTCCGGCTGCCGGCTGGATTTCGCACTGCCGATTTACCCGGCCTACCTGGTCGATAACGGAACGGGCGCGCCGTCCGCGGACGTGGCCCCAAGCGCGTCCATGCCGCCCCTCTTCCTCGCGCAGACCAGCGACGACGCGCACTTTTGCTCGGATGTGTATGCCAATTTCGCGGCTAAAGCAGGCGTGGATGTTACAAGCAAGGTCTACGCAACGGGCGGACACGGCTATGGCATCAGGCTGCCGGCAACGGTTCCAGCGTCGCTGTGGAAGACGGATGCCGCGGATTGGCTTGCGCGTTTCTTGCGCTAGGCGTCGTCGCCAAGCATTCGGAATGGCTGGGGACCTGTCGCGCGAACGGCTGCTTCGAAGTCAAGGAGCGCAATCTTGCGCGCCAGGCCGCCTCCGTAGCCGACCAGCTTGCCGTTTGCTCCGATGACGCGGTGACAGGGAATGACGATCGCGATCGGATTCTGCCCGTTGGCGAGACCGACCGCGCGCGACGCCTTCCGGTTGCCGATTTGTTCGGCGAGCTCAGCATACGACACGGTCACGCCGTACGGAATATCGAGAAGCGCTTGCCAGACTGTTTTCTGGAAGCCGGTTCCCGCCGGGGCGAGGGGTAGGTCGAACGTCAGACGCGCACCGGCGAAGTATTCGTCGAGCTGCATGCGCGCTATGGAGAAGATCGGCTCGGCGTCGTCGCGCCGTCCGGTGGGCGTTGCGTCGCCAAACCACAACCCTGTCAGCAGATCGCCGCTTGCGGTCAGCGTGAGGTCCCCAAGCGGCGATTCGATTGATGTGTACGTGGTCACGTGCAAGCGGCTCTTCACGCTGGTTACTTGGACGGCTTACCGTCGATCAGCGAGCGCGTATATTTGACCGAACGGGGCAGGGCGGTGCGCGGGTCTTCGGCGCCTTCGTACTCGATGTTCAGCCAGCCCGAAAACGACGCGGCCTTAAGCTCGTTGATGCAACTTTCGAGGGCGACGTCTCCTTCTCCGATCGCCGTGCCTGCGTATTTCAGGCCATCCAACGAAGTGTACGCAAAGCCGTCAAACGATTCGGGCACTTCGCGGAAATCCTTGAAATGAACCATAAATGCCTGAGTGGCAAGTGAATGGATGGCCTCGTGCGGGGATTGGTGGACAAGCAGGAAGTTGCCGGTGTCCGGGTTCGCGCCAAGCGCCGGGCTGCCGACCGCCTTGAGGATGCGCTTGACCTGATCGCTCTTGCCGGCTAGCTTTCCGTGGTTCTCGAGAGCGAGACGCACGCCCTTTGCTTCCGCATAGCGCGAAGACTCGGAAAGTCCCTCAACAATCCAGTCGAACGCTTGCTCGAAGCTGATCCCTTCCTTGGTATTGCCCGCGAAGACGCGCACGATCTTCGCGCCGAAGTGAAGCGCACTGTCTACGCCGACGCGGATCTTGTCGACGGCCGCTTTGCGATCGTCAGCGCTCGTGGTCACAAAATCGTTGGAGACCGAGTAGACTCCGACCTCAACTCCCGTGGCCGCCAGCGCTTCGTCTACCGCCGCCAGCTCCGCCGCCTTGTCCCGCCAGAGGGGCTCAAGCAGCTCGACGCCATCCGCGCCAATCTCATGGACGGTGCGGATAAATGTGGGAATGTCGATCTGGCCGTTCTTCCAGAGATTATAGTACGAATAGATGCTAACGCCTAACTTCATTGTTGATCTCTCTTCCTTATGTCGGTTTCCGTTACCTTGCTGCGAGATTGCTTACAGGGCGCTGGCGGAGCGGAGGCGGCTCACGCAAAGCAGACCGGCGATGCTCTTGGCGTCGCGGATCTCGCCCGAATCGATCTTGGCGAGCGCTTCGTCGAGCGTGATGACTTCCTGGATGATGAACTCGTCGTCGTCGCCGACTCCCGGCGTAGGCGTCAAATCCTGGGCGAGATACACGTGGATCTGCTCCGACGAGTATCCGGGAGCGACGAACATGCTGAACAGCTTGTGAATTCGGCCTGGCGAAAGCTGTATCTCTTCGATCAACTCACGGCGTACGCAGTCTTCAACGTTTTCGTCGCGGTTCAGACTGCCCGCGGGAATCTCGAGAAGCGGTCCGCCTGCTGGAAGCCGGTTCTGGCGCACGAGCACGACGCGGCCGTCATCGAGCAGCGGGACGGCGGCCATTGCGCCATTGTGCTCGACGACTTCTCGGGTCGCCTCGCGACCGTTGGGCAATCTGACCGTGTCCACGCGGAGGTTGATGACTTTTCCTTCGTAAACCCGCTTCGTCGAAAGAACTGTTTCTGTAATATCCATTGTGATTGATCTCTCTCCTATCGTACCATTTCCCGCCGCTCGCGCACCAGACTAGCTGCATACAAGCCTGCTGCCGCGGCGGACTCGAAAAACAACGGGTCTTGCGAAGGTCCGCGCCCCATTGTCGTCACTGCGATGCCACTGGACGCCATGTGCGCTACGACCTCCGCCGCGCCGTCCATCTCTCGTAAATAATGCCGTTCGGCCAGGCCGGTAAAAGCCGTGCCCGTGGGGATTGGGACGGCGCACGGCGCAAGAGTTGCATCCAGGGCGGTCCGCGAATGGTGGCTGATTCCCTGGTGGCGCGGACGCCCATCCGCGCGGCTCATGCGAACCGCCGCAATGGGCGCGCCTCCGAGCGCCGAAGCCGTGTTGAGATGCGCCGCTTGCTCTAGGCCGCCGAAGCCGTACTTCGTGCCCGTTCCCGCATTTCCCGGTCCCTGGATGACAACGGCGACGTCGCATTGCAGGATGTAACGCGCAGCGATCAGCGCCGACGCGACTGTTACCGTCTCATAATCCGCGCCAAACGCCTGTCCTGCCGTGATCGTCCACGCGAGCCACCCGGCGGCCTTCAGCGCACGTACGAGGCGGCTCAGGCCGATCGGAAGCGCGGCGGCGTCGCTCATGATGTAGGCGACGCGTGCGGCGGATTGCGCGAGGGCGGCGGTGATCGGCGCGAGCTGCGAGTGGATCTGGCCCACGATAACAGGGAAGCCGTCCAACGTTCGATCCCATACGTCTTTGTAGACCGGCTGTTCCTCTAAGGTCAGCACCGCGTGCTGTACGGGGGTGTAGCGAGCCTTGATAATATGGCCGTCGAATGCCGGAGGCGCGGCGTCGGCGCCGAGGACCGCCATCACGAAATCATAGCCGCCCGTGCCCAGACCGAGTGTCGCGGCGGTCCGGTTGAGCACAACGCGACTTTCTGGAACGACGCGGCCGGTTAGGTCGACAAAGTTCAACGCGGGACCGAACTCCGTCACGATTTCCTGCAGCGAGCTGTCCAAGTCCTTGGCGCTGTTGACTGTTCCGGTTGCGCGGTGCAGCATTCCGCTCATTCGCGCCACTCTGCCGCCGTACGGACAATCGAGAGGGCAAGGCGAACGGCTTGCACCATGTCTGAAATCTCGACGAACTCACCGTGCGTGTGCACGTTCTGCATTCCGCAGCCGACGACGACCGTCGGAATGCCATGGCGGTTAAAGACGTTCGCGTCCGATCCGCCGCCGGTAACTCTCAAAAGGTAGTCGAGCCCAGCTTGTTCGGTTGCCTTCTCGGCGAGTTCAAGGACTGGACTGTCCATCGGAATTTCGTAGCCTTCGTAGTTGCGATCAATTTTATATTCGCACGTTCCGCCTAGCTCCGCGGCGGCCTGGTCGAACTGTTCGATCATATGCGTGCGTTGGACCTCCAGCTTTGCGGGGACGCGCGAGCGCGCTTCGCATTTAAGGTAGACCGCGGGAGTGATGATATTCGCGGCCGTTCCGCCGTGAATGATCCCGACGTTTGCCGTCGTGTCCGGATCGATCCGGCCAAGCTTCATGCGGGATATGGCGTTCGCCGCGATCCGGATCGCGGAGACTCCTTCCTCCGGCGCGGCGCCGGCGTGCGCGGCCTTTCCGCGGATCCAGACTTCAAACGTATCCTGTGTAGGCGCATGGTAGACGAACGCGCCTACCGGCGGCCCCGAATCGAACACAAAGCCATATTTCGCCTTAATTCTGGCGGGGTCCATCGCCGACGCGCCGAGAAGTCCGATCTCCTCGCAGATGCTCAGCAAAACTTGAATGTCGCCATGCGGCTCACCAGATTCGTTCAGCTCCGTAAGCGCCTCGAGAAGCGCTGCGACCCCGCATTTGTCGTCCGCTCCAAGTATTGTCTTGCCGTCGGTTTTGATGATGCCGTCTTCGATGACCGGCGCGATTCCCGGAGTTGCCTCGACCGTGTCGAGGTGAGCCGAGAAAAATATCGGCGGGGCGCTTGGAAGGTTGCCTTTCTTGAATGCGATCAGGTTTCCCGTATTACCGCCGCCGACTTTTTCGCCTGCGTCGTCGTATTCGCACTCGAAACCGATCGCCTCCAGGCAGCGCTGCGCGAGTTCGGCGGCTGCGCGTTCCGAACGCGGCGGAGTGTTTTGGCGAACAAGATCGAGGAAAAGGTCGACAAGGCGATCCTGGTTTACGGCGTCGGGCAGCATGGCTTTCTAGGCTCCTATCGGCAAGCGCGGATCTAGCGATGGAAATACAGTAGGTTGATTCGACCAACCAATCGGCATTTCCTGTCAGATGCGGCATCGCGCGGAGGGCAATTCACGATTGTGGCAGTCGTCGCCGCAACTGCCGGGTCCCGCCAGGGAGGCGAGGCAGGAGCGTACCCGCAAGCGTGCGAAGATCATGCGAGCTGGCGACCGTCAGATTAACGCCCCTGATCGAGTGAGACGAGCGAATAATCGGCTTGCGTCGGGCATGGCAGCTCCGCCGGAGGCAAAATTGCGCGCAGGAGTGAGATCTGTCCGGAATGGTAGGAATCGTGGTGGCTGATTGTGCTGATGATACGCCACGCCGGCCAATAGGCCCCCCAATTCGTCATGCGGGGACTCGTGAGATCTTGCTCGGTCAAATTGGCCCAGCTAGTCATCCAGTAGCGGTGCGCGTCATGCAGATGGTTTATATTGTCTTGCCAATTGGCGCCGAGTTCGCGAACGCGCGCAAACACATCGTCCCAGCCGAACTCGTTCTGGCGAAACGCCGCGCTGGCGTACATGATTTTGGATGTCGCAAGATGTTGGACGATTTCGAGGATTGAACCGCGCGTCGCCAAGTCGCCCGTGCCGCGCATCGATGGGATCGCCCACGCTTGCTTTTCGTCGATGCCTTCTAGCGCATCGAGAAGATCGCCCCATGCTTGTTCGGCGTCGAGGGTCATAAAACGAACCTGCGAAGGCTCTAAATTGGTCGGAACCGGCATAGCGACGATGCTCCATCTTGGCAGCCGTCTTCGGATGCCGGGAACTATTCTACCCGGTGATAGTGAGAGTTAAGCGCGAATCGTTCCGTGGAAATTGCCGGATTTACGGGTGAGGTTTTGCCCAGTCGCATCGATTAGCCGTTCGTTTGCTGCTCACTTGCAAGAGCTGCCAGAAGGGCGTCGATGCCGGCTTGCGACACTTCCGTGTCTTGCTCGCCGGATCCCGAGCTGCAGCCAACGGCTCCGATCGTTTCGCCAGTTGGGAGCTTGATTGGGAGACCGCCTTTAACGATCATGAATTTGCCGGCGTTCGAGACATTGATCCCGAATGCAGGTCCCCCTGCCTTGGCGGACTCGGCGTAATTGGCGGTCGGCAGGCGAGTGCCCGCGGCCGTATAGGCCTTGCCGATTGCGACATCGATTGACGTGAGCTTTGCGCCGTCCATGCGATGGAATGCCAGCAGGTGCATGGCATCGTCAACAATGGCGATGTCCATGTCGACGCCGATACCGGCTGCTTTCGCCTCGGCGGCGGCGAGGATAATTCGCGCGCCGTCGAGGGTGAGTTTGGTTGTAGGGCGGGTGAGCGCCATACGTGCCGCCTTTACTTGTCGGCCCGGCGAACCGGGTCCACGATAACGCCGTCGAAGACGGCTGCATTGGACTTGACGTGGCAATCGTTGCCGACGACGCAACGTTCAAGCTGCGTGCCGCGCATTACGACGGCGCCGTCCCATAGGATCGTTTCCTTGAGGCTTGCGCCGATTTCGACCACGCAGTTGTTGCCGATGACCGTATTCTCCTGAATGGAGACTCCCGCTTCGATCTTGACATTGTTGCCGATCGCTACCGGGTAGCCAATATCGGCGGTCGGGTCGATCTCGACGTCTTCGCCCATCCAGACGTACTTCCGCTGCTCCTTCATTGGAAAGTGAAGTGTTACCCGCTCGGCGAGCGCATCCACATGCGTCTGACGGTAGACTTTAAGATTGCCGACATCGCGCCAGTATGACGAAGTCAGATGACCGAATATGGGCTTTTTCTGTTCGAGGAGGCGAGGGAACAAGTTGTGGCCGAAGCCGTAGAATGTCCCTTTGGGAATGAAGTCGAAGATTGATTGATCGAAAACGTAGACGCCGGTATTGGCGGTGTTCGAGAAGATAACCTCGCCTTTGGGCTTTTCCAGGAAGCGCGTGATTCGCCCGTTTTCGTTCATGAGAACGATGCCGTATTCGGAGGGGTCGTCCACCAGGGAGAGCCCGATGGTCGCGACTGCCTTCTTTTCAACATGCGACTTGAGGATCTTGGAGAAATCCTTATCGCTGATATCGTCGCCGCCCACCACGAGAAACGGATCGCCGTTGCCCTCGGTGAAGAATTTCTCGCATCGTTTCACGGATCCGGCGTCGCCCCATAGGGTGTCTTCGCGCGAGTAGTGAAGCTTGACGCCAAACTTGCTGCCATTTCCGAGATGCGCTTCGATTACATCTCCAAGGTAGTAAAGATTGATCATGATCTCGTCGAAATTGTGGCGGCGAAGCTGATCGATAATGTGTTCGATCACGGGGCGATTGACGATCGGGACCATCGGCTTCGGGATATTGCGCGTCAACGGATCAAGGCGCGAACCAACGCCCGCTGCCAGAATCATTGCCTTCATGCGTGTGTGCGTCTCCTTTGAACTTGATGCAAGGAAATCACGTACCGAGACAGACCCAGCACACCGGCCGCAACCGCTTTAGATGCGCGCGGACGGAGCGAAAGGGCAATCCCGGAAGAATCATACCCAATAAAGACCGGGGATTGTGTTTGACTTTCGCGAGCAATGCCATCGTGGGGCGTTTTGAAGAGTTTAGAACGACTAAACTTAAAGTCAGAGGGAAGCTGGCCGAGACGGTGTTTGCGATTGTTTCGGATAGCATGCGATGAGGAATAGTATTAGAAATTGATAATTTTATTCGTTACTTAGAGTGCTATAATGATTGCCTTCGTGCAAAAATTGCTCAGTGCTCGTGAAATTCCGTCTATTGTCCCTGTTTTTACGTCGTCATGCTCAGAAAAATTCATTAAACAATGAGACAATTAAGTGCACGAAGCGTAAGTGCCTGATATACTGTAACAGCATGCCTCATTGCTTGGGATGTTCCAGCCTCTGATAACGATGGAGCCCGCGTTTCATGATGATGACTAATTCGACTTCGTCTTACTTCTTGCTCGTTCGTATTGTCGTTCTCCTTTTCGTCTCATTATCGATCGTATGTACGGTGTCTACCGATGCCGGCGCGGCAGGTTCCTTCCTCGCCACGGTCGTCGCGCGAACGGGCGAGCTAGACGTCACGCATGCGGATACGGGGCAATCTTCGCCGGAGGCCGAGCATGCACTGCTTTACGCGAACGATATTGTCTCCACCGGGGCAACCGGCCGCGCAAATCTATTGTTTGCGGACGGCACCCAGTTGTTTTTGAACAAACAAACAAGCGTCTCGATTGTTCCTTCCGAGGCAACCCCCAAACTGCGCCGGGTTCTTTTTCAACTGGTGCGAGGCGAGGTCTTCGTTCGTCTGCGGCCCAATAATATCATTGCTACCCGCGCCGCCATGGTCGCCGTTCGAGGCACTGAGCTTGCGTTGGCGGTCGGCAGCGACGACAGCACGGTCGTGACGGTTACGACTGGATCGGTCGACTTCTTCAACGAACACGGCTCCGTGCGGGTAGATGCAGGGCAGCAGAGCACAGCGAGCGTAGGGTCGGCGCCGCGAAAGCCCGTCACGGTGCAGGCAGGCAATTTGCTTTTTGAATGGACGCTTGATGTGTCTCAGGCGCGCATCGAGCGAGAACACGTTTATGTTACGGCGGATCCGGCGCTTCTGGCAGAACAATTGAAGGTGCGCGCGGCTGCGGCAAACGCCGGGCATCCAACGGGGGGCGCCTTTCTGGATTATGGGGATGTGTTGAGCGACGCTCATCGCTATCAGGATGCTTTCGAGGCCTACAAGAATGCAGTAAATGATGCCTCTACAAGCACGCAAGCTAATATACGTTTGGGCTTCACCCTTCTTCGCCTCGATCGCCTCCACGATGCTCAGGATGCGTTTACGCGCGCCATGCCTGCTTCGCCGGCGCGACTCGGTCTTGCGTGGACCGCTCTTAGAGAAAATCGGTATTCCGATGCGGTCTTGTTCGCTCGCGGCGCGGATGGCAGCGTAAGCAACGATCTCGAAGCAACGCTCGTGACGGGAATCGCGCTCACGCGCCAGTTCGATACGCGTGCAAGCGGCAGGAAAATTCTGGCCGGCGCGACTCTTCTGTCGGATCCTTCGCTCGGGCATGAAGCGCTTTCTTGGCTTGCGCTTGCGGAATCGGCCGATGGGGATTTTGGCTTGGCTTTCACACACGCCCGCGCTGCCGTGGCTCGGGCGCCAAGGTCGCCTTTGGCACATGGGACGCTGGCGATCGTTTCCCTGTGCGCGGGAGATACGGATGCGGCTTATCACGAGGCTAAGGTCGCGAGCGCCCTCGATCCTGACGATGTGCTGAGCCAGGTCATCGAGAGCTACGGTTTGCTGATGGCTAATCAGCCGGACCGTGCGGCGCGCGTCGCGGCAAAGGCGGCGGCGTTGGAACCCGAGTTGCCCGAAGCCGAATATATTCTCGGTTTGGCGGATGTCGCTCGAAACGATTATCACCACGCGGAACGCGAATTTTCCGCGACCCTCGACTTGGCGCCATCCTTTACGCCCGCGGCCGCGGCCCTTGCGAAACTCCGCGCGAGACGGGGGAATGTGGGCGGCGGCAAGAGTTTGCTGCAGACCATGATCGGCAAGCACCCTGACTCCGCGGATCTGCACGAGGCTCTCGCCGAGATGCTGTACGATTCTCACCAGTACGCTTCGTCCGAGAAACAGTACCGGATAGCCGCGCGCTTGGAGCCGGATAGCGCCTTAGCACATGCGGGACTCGCACGCGTTCTTATTGATCGTAAGGATCTCGCCGAAGCGATCAAGGAAGCTCGTAAGGCCGTAGACCTTGCGCCCTCAGTCGCTCAGTATCATGCCATCCTCGGTCTCGCTTACCAGTACGGCTTTGGCACGGAAGGAGCGGCGGACCAGCAAGCAACCCGCGAGTTTCGCGACGCGCTGGCGCTCGATTCTCGCAATAGTCTGGCGCGCGCCGAGCTCGCGCTGCTTTCGCTCGGAAGTTCGTCGGAAGACAACGGTTTACAAGGTACCTCCGCTGTGAACCTTTCGGACATTGCGCAGGGAAGCGCGATCTTCGCTGAGGAGCAACGTCAGCGGAATGCCGCGACGTCGCTCGCAAACATCACGCAGGCAATTTTGTACGATCCCTCCGTGGCGCGGCAGTTGACGCCTGGCGGTCAAAGCACCGAGGTTTCAGCAGAGACGGGCAAAACGCATGACGAGGTGTTCGCCCAGCAGAGCGTCAGCTTCCTGAACGGGGCGGGAAACGCCTTCGCCCAATATAAGAACGACCTGGATAAAGAGAGTGGAACGGATGGCCGGATAGAAACCGGCGTGGGGTATGTCGCCATACAACCATCCAAGGACCTGACCGTGCTTGGCTCCATGATCCGCCAGATTAACGACCAGTCCTTCCCGTTTCAGGCGATGATCGGCGCACCGACGACCCAGCTATCGACCGGCGACTTGGCGAACGTCGCGGTCGGACAGAGGCTTGGCGATAACGTCTCCGCGTGGGTTGGACTGAGCGGCCTGTTCACGCAAGATTCGTACGCAAATCCGAATGGCGGCATTGTTTGGGAAGTGTCTAACTCACGGAGCGTCGTTCCCGAGGTGCGCATCGACATCAATCCGAATCTCAACGCCAAGCATTCTCCGCGCTTCTCGTTTGGCATCGCATCGGGACCGCAGACGGTGCACACAGCCTCGCTTGAGGCGAGCTTCGATCCGTTTTTCCCGTCAACCCCGTATCAAGTCGGTACGACCCAGGCTGTACAAAACGTTTATGCCAACGCATCATGGAACGTCGACTCAAGGTTGTTCTTCGCAGGCCAAATTCGCTCGCAGCGAACGACGCAGCAGGATATTACGCCGCAGACGCACGTTGATGTCCTTCTCCCTTCCGCCCAAGTCAGCTACCGCGCGCAACGCGATTTGCTCCTTCGCGTGATCGCTGGACGAGACGCGCTGAGTACGACGCTGGCCACGCTTATGCCTAACGATTCCCTGGTAGCAATGGAGCAAGACGTCTTGCCGATCGGCAACGCGGATCAGACGGAGTCCCTTGAGTTCGATGTCGAGCGTTACTTCCGCGCGGCGACCGTGAAAGTCTTCGGATTCGAGACGTACTCCCGCGATCTTCTCTATGGATCGCAGGCGCCAATGTCCGCGTACTCGACCGTTAACATGGCGGATCGGGTGACGCGTTCAGGCGGAGGGATCAGAATTGACGCGCCTGTCGCCCGTTCGCTCTTTGCGAGCGGCTACTTTGTGTCGTCGACGACTGACAGCGTTTGGGGGCAGGATCCTCTGATTATGGCAACGGCGACTCACTCGTATGGATATGGAACGCTGCCATATTCCCCGCACTACAATGCGTCGTTCGGTCTGAGCTATGTTGATCGTGCTACAAGGGTGAGCTGCGCGGTGAGGTACCAGGGAGGCCTTAATATTGAAGCCGTTACCGTGGATGAATTTGGGGACCAGTTCTATACGACGCAGTCGTTTTCGTCTCAGACTTACATCGATGCCTCGGTGCGTCGAAAGCTTCTCGAAAACCTGGACCTGTATTTCCAGGGGAAGAATCTCATGAACGCCCCTGAGCTGCAGTTTAGTACATTGCAAGTTCCAGGGAGAGTATTTGAAACCGGCGCAACTCTTCGTTTCTGAGTTGCGCCGGCAAGCTCCCCGAGCCTTTACGCCGAAGGATTGGGGACCCAGCAGACTGCATTGCTGGATTTGTTCCAAGCGCTGCCGAGGCTAGCGAATGCCGTGGGGCTCGCGGTGAACAGATAGACGCCGTCCGAGGTGTTCTCGGCTATGTGCAACGCTCCCCAGCCGCTCGGCATGCTGGCGGTGGCGGGAAGAACATAGCCGGCCGTTCCTCTGTTCGTCCATCCTTTCGAGACAAGGGTCGTAATGACCGAGGCCGTTGTCGTGTAATAGTTGCTTCCCGTGCTCGGATTGCTTGCACGATAGAGGGCGACAAGTCCGGTGTAGTCGGTGGAGGCGGAGTAGATGTTGCTCGTGGGGGAGTACCAGTAGCTATACCCCTCGGTCAACAGGGTCGACGCTTCGGAAGAGTCGGCGGTGAGAATGTAGTCGGTGCTGTTTGTCAGCGAATAGAAAGACTCGAGTGACATTCGTCAATCTCCTTTTGAACGCACAATAAACAAACGTCTGCTTGTGTGGTTCACTCTTGTTATGCCTTAGCTTTATCCAGAGTAAACAATCGCCTTGGTTCTTTTGCTCGCTGCGCGGCGAGCTGCACTTATGCCGAATGTGGCTTGGCGTGTACGCGCCAGCCTGAAGCTATTCAATTCTCCTGAATGTACACCACAAATGGCGCCCAGTAACGGGGTTCGCGACTTTCGTTGCCGCTGAGTCCGCCATGGATCAATCCGACCTGAGCCTCTCGCAATGCTTCTTGGACCGGTAGGCGTTCGTTTGTTCGGGCCTCGTAGAACCGCTTCATGAATGCCCGTACGGACGGATCTTCCACGCTCCATAGCGTTGCAAGCAGTGATCTTGCGCCGGCTCTGGACGCAATTCCTGCTACGCCATCCACCTCCTTCCCATCCTGATCGGTTTCCGGGGCGCCGGTTTGACACGCGGAGAGCGTGAGTAAATCTACGCCGCGGAAAAGATCAGGGATACGGCCGATGCCGGCCAGCGTCAACAACGTTCCATCGCCCAGCAGCAGGCAGGACCGCGATGCGTCCGCCGCGTGCAGGTGAAAGTGAGTCGCGATATGCACGATGCCAAAACCGTTTTGGAGCGCCGTTCTCGCAGCGCCAAGCGTGAATTGCTCGTCGAGCAATCGGACATGAGACTCGTTTGTATTCGCGGTGACCGCTTTCAGTTCCTCCGGCACCTCGGGAAGCGCCGGGAAGTCCAGCAGGTTGCCGGTCTGCGGCTCTTCGACGACATGCTGTTTTGACACGCCCATCGCCAGCGTGCCATGTCCTTCCTCGACTGTCTTGCGCACTTTGACCGGCGACGCGATCGCAGTCGACCAACGTTCCGCGAGGTACTTTGAACCGTCGTAGAGCCCGGCCATCGGCACGTATCTTAGGACGCCGTCAAGGGACCAAATCGTTGCCGTTACGCGTGCTGCTGCAAGCAATGCGGCAACTCGAGGGGGCAGTACGATATTGTAGATCTTTTGCGCGGCCGGACGAGGATCTTGAGAAGGATCTTCGAGCGCCTGGCGAAGCCGGAAAACGTCTCTGTTCAGGTCCTCGGCACGAATAGCCGTGCTTGCTATAATCCTCCGCCCGCCAGTGGCCGCAATGATGCGGACGCCATCCGGCGTGACGAGCGTCCAGATGCGTGCCACACCGGGACGCTTCGGCGTCGGGAGCAGAGATTCCTTTGCCGTCGACGGATGGCTGCGTTGGCTGGCCGGCGGAAACGCGCGGCACATCGCCTGGGTGATCGCGTCCTCGGATGCGGCGCTCTCCGTCAGCGCCAACGCAACGCGCTCCGGACTCGTCAATTCGACTATCCGTTGGATGCCGGTCAATTGCGCATTCGATGCGATGCGTTTGTCTTCGCGGATAGGCGGCTTTTGCCCTCGCACGAGGACGATGCCGTCCCGAACGGGTGGGCGCTGCCCGCGTACAAGGACCTCGCCGCCGCGAACGGGAGGGCGCTGGCCTCTCACGAGCACTTGACCGTCCCGGTCAAATTCGTCGAGCTCTTCTCCCTTTAGCAGTGCAAGCACGCTGATCGCTTCATTTATTCGGCCCTGGTCGATGAGGATGTTTGCGAGGGTGCGATAAGTCTGTGCGTGAGCGGAGCAAAACGCGTTCCGCGCGTCGTAAGAGAAGCCGCTCAGGCCTTCGCGAATCGCCTCGTAGCGGCCGACCGCGCGTTTGCCCCAGAATACGGCGGCATCAGGCGAACCTGCTGCACGGGCGACTTCCATGAGTACGCTTTCGGCTCTTGCGGCAAGGGTCGGATCCGGAGCGGTCTTGAGCGCAAGTATGGCGCGGTATCCCGCCTTCATGGCCTGACGCGCCGCTCCCATGCGGAGATCCAGAGATGCAAGGTCAGTCAGGCAGATGCCCATTCCTGCCGGATCGTGGAGAACTCCCGCGAGGCGGTAGGCCTCTTGAATCTCCCGGCGAGATGCGCTGAATGATCCGGCGTCGGCGTCGAGCCGTCCGAGGTCGCTCAGGGCAGCTTGCTCTCCGATCAGATCTCTGGATGCGCGCCGCAGCGTGAGGGAGCGCGTAAGAGATGTGCGCGCTTCGGCAAGGCGTCCTTGGTAGAATCGGGCATAACCGATGTTTCCGAGTACGGTGGCCTGCCCGTCGACGTCCTTTTGCGCCTGAAACTCGGCGAGGGCGGCGGAATAGGTTGTTACCGCCTTCGCGTAGAGCCCGGTTGCGTGGTAAGTTGCGCCCAGGTTTGCGGTCGCCGCCGCCGCGATTGACGAGTGGCGGGCTGCCGCCGCCAGCTTGTGAGCGGTCGCGAAGTCTTTTGCGGCGTCGCCGTAGTTGCCGGACGACCGGAGCACAAGGCCCAGGCTATTGAGGACCGCGTCGCCGGGCGCCCTTGGCCCTGCTTCCTGGCACAGCTTATCAGCGCGGCGCAAAGACGCCAGCGAGTTGTCGTAATCCCCAAGGCGCCAGAGGAGAATGCCAAGGTCGTTGAGGGCGATTGCTTCCTTTGCGGAGTCCTGAATCCCATGCGCTGTCTGGTGGGCCTTGGTGTACCATCTCCTGGCGTCGCTATAGCGCCCGGACCGCACGTTCAAATCGGCGATGGCGACGCAGTCTTCGATGAGCGTGGGCTGGGCGAGCTTGAGGTCGATTGCGTAACAGCGCTGAAGAAGGGCGGCGGCGCGGGACAGTTGCGCGCTGGACTCCATGGCCGTCGACCAAACGCGGTCGTTGCCGGCAAGCGAAAGGGAGACCTGGTCTCGGTCGAGGCCGCGAGGAAAGCGGCCGAGAGCACGCTGGAGGATCTGATCTGCTTGCGAGTACCGGCGAAGCTTGGTCAAACAGGATGCCTCGCCAAGCACGTAGATAACGTCGCTCCTATCCAAACTCGCCGCGCGGTTGTATAGCCGGAAGGCCGCTGGCAGGTTGCCGTCGCGTTCGGCCGCTGACGCTTGCATATATAACAAGTGCGCATCAGCAGGCTGGGCGGCCGGCGCTGGCTTGTCCGTGCTGTTGGTCAGCATCAGAGAAAGCATGATGACCGTTATAATCATCGTTAGGGAACGTCGCATCATGGTTCCTCCGGCATATGTGATAGCAATTCTACCGCCAGTTCGTTAACCGCCGTATCTCTGCCCTGTTCGCGGAACATTGCAAACTGTGTTGGGTTCAGGTTTTTGCGGACACGGCTCAGGGCATCGTCAATGGCCGGTCGAGCAAGCGCGGGCAGCGGCGCGCCAAGCGAGGCGCGGCCGGCTTCGCAGGCGCCAAGCAGGACGGCGGCTTGCTGGATCTTCCCGGTTAGCGTGCAGAGCTGCGCGATCGATTCGATCGACTCGATGATTCCGGGCCGGTCGGAGAGGCCCAGTCGTATTGAAAGTCCTTCTTTAAGGAAGCGTCTCGCCTTGGGCATATCGCCGACGCAACTCCAGATTCGCCCGAGGCCGTCGGAAGCTGCCGCGATTCCCCAAGCATCGTTGGCGGAGCGGTCTAGGTCGATACTTCGTTCAAAGTTCTTCATTGCGACGTCAATTTGTCCCGATGCCAGTGAGAGGAAGCCAAGATTGAGCAAGCAGGCGGATTCGCCGGCAACATCGTTTCGTTGTCTCTGGATTTGCAATGCTTGGTTTAGGAGATCCGCCGCGCGCGCGTATTCGCCCCGGTCTGACGCGATGAGACCCAGGTTGTTCAGACAGTCCGCGATGCCCGACATGTTCTCGCGCGCTTGCCAGAGCGCGAGACTTTCCTCGAACGCGTAGGCGCTAAGATCCAGATCGCCGGTGGAGCGGGCTAGGCCGCCGAGCGCCGAATAGGCGATCGCAAAGACCTCATCGCTAATCAGTGCGTTTGGAATATCCAGAAGCCGTGCAAGCCAGTCCGTCGGTTCCTTGAACATTCCCTGGATTGTCCAGTATCGGTACAACGCGGCGCATACCCTGACGCCGTATTCCGAGTCCACCTGCCCCAGCGATCTTGTCATTACCGCGCGAAAGTTTGCGATTTCATCCGACGTGCGCATCACCGCAGCTGCTTGCCTGCTCCAGAGATCCCCCTCGATGTCCTCGGCCAGCCTGACAGCCCAGCGAGAGTGGGCGCGCAACAACTCTGTGTGCTCGTCTGTCTGCTTAAAGTCGGCGTATGCGAGTTCGCGGATCGCCTCCAGCATATGGTATCTTGAGCCCGATGCCGTTTCCCGGAACATGACGAGCGATTTGTCGACAAGCTCAGCCATGAGCTCTTCGGCGCCGTCCTTGTCCGTCAAGCCGGTAGAACAGACGTCCGCCGCTGCGTCCAGGCTGCATCCGCCGGCAAAAACGGACAACCTCATCAAGAACGTAAGTTCTTCCGGTGTAAGCAGCCGGAAGCTCCAACGGATCGTATCCTGGATTGTCTTTCGGCGGCTCGTGCTTTCGCGCGCGGTCCTGAGTACGGAGAAATCGGCTTCGAGACGTCTCCAGAGGTCGTCAACGCTCATCGACCTGAGCCTTGCCGCGGCCAATTCGATAGCGAGCGGAACGCCATCGATTCGTTCGCAAATCTTTGTGACAGGCACGACGTTGTCTTCGTTTAGCGTGAAGCCCGGATGAACGGCGGCGGCGCGGTCCACGAAGAGCGCGATCGATTCGGCAGTGTCGGGGCGCATCTCGCGCTTCTTGCCGGCCTGGGTGGGACTGGCGAGCGATGAGAGACGTAGATGGCGCTCGCCCGCGATTGATAGAGGCTCGCGGCTCGTCGCAAGTACGCGCAGGTTTGGGCACTCTTTAAGGAGGCGCTCGACGGCGGCCGCGCAGCCAATGAGCACGTGCTCGCAGTTGTCCAGCACGAGCATAGTCGCCTTCATCCCAATCTCCTGGCACAGACTGATGATCGAGGGAATGGAAGCGTCCTCTTTGATGCCAAGAGTCCGCGCTATCGTTTGGGCGACCAGGGTTTGTTCGGTAAGCGCCGCGAGTTCGATGAGCCAGCTTCCGTCAAGGTTCGTCTGCGTGAGAGCCCAGTGTATGGCGAGCCGCGTCTTGCCGATCCCGCCCGGTCCCAGGAGAGTCAGCAATCTGCCGGACGAGAAGGCCGCGTCCAGCTTTGCCAACTCGCTAGCCCGTCCAACGAACGAGTCGGTTTCCGCCGGAATGTTCGTCCACGCCGATTTCGTTGAACGAAGCGGAGGAAACTCGCCGCGCAGCGACGAGTGGGTAATCTGGTAGACGTCCTGCGGCGAGTTAAATCCGCGCAGGTAGTACGAGCCGAGAGGTTTAGTCAGCACGCCGCCGGGCGCTCGTGCGTTGACGGCGGCCGATGTTTGGGCGCATGCAAGGATCTGTCCCCCATGGCCAAGGTCAAGAATACGCGCCACCAGGTGGGCGCACACTCCGTAGAACTCGTCGCCTCGCTCCCACGCTCCACCCGTTGAGACGGCCATTCGAGCAGGCAGGAAGGGGGTATCCCTGCCCTGAGGAGCCTGCAAGTCTTGTTGAGCGCCAACCGCGCTCATTACCGCGTTCAGCGGGTCGTCGAATACCGCGCAAAGGCCGTCCCCGGTACTCCGGAAAACGCGGCCGCCGTGGCTCTGGACGCGCCGCCTGATAATGTCCTCAACGCTTAAGAGGGCGTTGCGTACTTCGGAGACAGGCGATTTCTGCCAAGCTTGTGTGCTCCCCTCGATATCAGTATAGAGGAACGTGGCCGTACGGTAAGGGAGATCCTGAAAGGATACGATCGGTTGTTCGTCGTTGACCATCGTGCAATCTGGTGTGAATCGAGTGCCTGGTAGACGGCCTCCAATGGAGCCGGACGCCCGGCGTGCGGCGGAATGCCCGCGTCGCACAACCCCGTGGAATAGCGAGCGGAGACTCGCCACCCCGGTCCTATGGGACAAGCGGGCGATGCCGATCCGCGCGAGACGTGATCGCCAGCCTTTCTGAACTCTATTGTATATATATTCGTCATTGAAGTTCAAATCCCTGCGCCGACATCCGCGCGGAATCGGCGGCGTATGCGTCTTCCGAGGAGATTGCCGGGCTAATCGAGACACTGCCTTTGTATAGCCCAGGGCGGCGTCGCGCTGTCAACGTCCCGTTGCTCTGGTTGTTGACGGCGGTCGCAAGAATTTTCTTGCAAACGCTGCCAAGATCGTTGTAGACATCGGCGGTCTCAACAGGGACGATCGTGAAACCGCGATCTTCTAGAGCCTGCAGGCGAGCGATGTCTTGCGCGGTGCGCCGGCTGCGCATCGGCAGATCGAACTCGACCGCGACGCGCGCGCTCCGGCAGCAGAGACCGACGATGTGATCGCCGACAATGGCATCGCGAGTAAACTGAAGGCCAGGGAGTAAGATTGTTCCGAGCTCACTCCAGAGAAGCAGTTCGGCGGGTGGAAGGGACTCGCCAATGTCGTTTTTCGAATCGCTCTGTTTAATAATCGTTGCGGGCATCTTGCTCCTCCAATATACGGCAACCGGAATGGCCGGTCTTCATTCATAATTGTATGCTTGGAGCGGCCTGCCGCCTATGACAAAAGTCACAAAGGCCGGCGCTTAGAAAGAAATTCATGAATGTTTACGCACTGAAAGCAGTTTCGATATTCTCCGGCCTGGACGGGGACGATCTCGCCTTGCTGGCGTCGCATGCGAGGACGGAGGCGTTCGAGGCCGGTAGCCCCCTCATTCATCAGGGAGATCGTGAAGCCCCCTTGTTTGCGATCACCGCCGGACGAGTCAAGGTGTTCCGGACCTCGGCGTCGGGTCTGGAAGTGATTATCGCCGTCCGAGGGGTGGGCGAGTGCCTTGGGGAACTGAGCGTGCTCGACGGGGCCCCCCGCAGCGCAAGCGTCGCCGCGGTCACCGATGTGGAGGCGATCCAGATCGACCGCCTCGCCATGAGACAAGCCGTCTCCGCTAGCCCGAAGCTGGCCTGGGCGCTCTTGACCGCCTTGTCGCTGCGGCTGCGCGAAGCGTCGGACACCATTGAGGCCATGGCGACGAAATCGCTTATCGAGCGCCTCGCGTTCGTGCTCATCTCGATCGGCGACCAGCACGGCGCCGCGATCGACGCCTCCGACAACGCGCCGGTCAAGCTGCCGGCTCCGTTGACGACGACGGACCTTGCCGCGCTCGTCGGCAACTCCCGCGAAAAGGTGACAAAGGCGCTGACCTCCCTGCGCGCCAAGTCGCTTGTCTCGCGCGATCCGCACGACCATGGGCTTATCCTTGACGACCCCGCGTCGCTGCGTCACCTGGCGGACGGGGAGATGGATCTTCCTTAGGGGACCATCGTCCGCTCCCGGCGGGGCGCTGGCGGCAGTCCGCCGGGTCCTGCTCACGCCCTTCGCATGCGTCCCGCAATCCTCCCGTCGCGGCCATTAAGCGGCCCTTTATCTTACGATAGTCGCCAATGGACGTAATTGTAGGCGTCCGATGGCAATCCTCGTCGAATGCAAAATTTCTCACCGGTCCACTGAATGGGATTTATTGTAGCAATTCTCTCTTGTCACGTGGGAGGCACTATGGCTTGTCCGGTTCTAAAGCGTACTAGTAGTTTATGATAGGTAAACTTGTTTTTGTCGTTTATCTACCACAATTGAATTTAAAATTCACATAATACATACTATTGCTCTTGACGTTTTCCGGCATTTCGAAGATAATAACCCTGCTATACGACGCTTGCTTGTCGTAAAGCCGTGATTGCGTGGCGCTCGCTGTTTTGAGGCGCCAGCGTTATCCCCTGTAAGTTGTACGAACTGTTGCTGGGGGCTCGACGCGCCCGGTCTTGTTTAGCTCCGGCGCTTTCCCCCATAGGTTGTACTAACTCTTGGTAGGGGTTCGCGTGTCTGTTCTTCCGAAGACCCGCCGTTGTCCCCGTCCGTTGTATCCAGTGTTGGTGAGGGCTCGAAATGTACCGAAATATCCTGTTCGCAATTATCATCGCTTTCTCGCTTCTCGGCTTCTCCGGAGTTGGCAGGGCGCAGGCGCTGCCGGCCATAACGTCCATCAGCGCTGTCGTGGCTGACGCTACCACGTCGTCCATTACATTGTCTTGGAGCGCACCGAGCGGCGCAACGACGGGCGTGACGTACAACATTTATCGGGGGACTAAATCAACTGTGTATGCTGGAACACCAGTTGGGACGGCGTCTTACCCTGCAACGACATTTATTGACTCCGGCCTTACGCCAGGCACGCAATATTTTTATGTTGTGACATCGGTTATTACGGTTAGCGGTACGAAATACGAGAGCCTTTACAGCACGCCTGAAGTGTCGGAATACACGCTTTGCTCCTCGACGACCCTAAACGTCCCGACAGTTCCCATTAGCTCATGGGAGGAAGTCGATCTTTCGTGGACAGCGGTTACTGGAGCAGCGAGCTACAACGTTTATCGCGAGGCTACGTATTTGGGCGAAGCGTTGCCTCAGTGGACTTGCATCAAGGTGGGCTGCTTAACAACAAAGTTTGTTGATGATGGCATCAACGACACCACCGCGCCAGATCCGGGTGCCGGTGGATCTGGCGCCGGCGAAGTACCGGAGTCGTACTCGTACTACGTTACAGTCAACAACCAGCAGGGCACTGCGCATACTGCTGGCACTGAAGGGACGGCGACGCTTGGCCTGGAGAGCAACACGGTAACTGCTACCGCAAACGGGCCGGTAGATCTCACTGCGGTCGTCGGCGGGAACAACCAGGCCGCGCTGACGTGGACAGACACAGATAACGCATTAAGCTACAATATTTACCGTGCCACGTCGAGCGGTAATGAAGTACTTGTTAAGAGCGGTATTACAGCCAAGAGTTATACTGACACGGGGCTCGCTAGCGGAACTTGGTATTACTATCGAGTGACAGGCAACTACAGCACCTGGATTCCTACATACGAAAGTGGTAAGAGTAACGAGGCTTACTCGGAGACTATCCCAATTGTTCCGGCAAACCTGACTGCTGTGGGCAGCAACGCGCAGATTTTGCTTAGTTGGACAATTTGCCCAAACGCGATTGGCTACAACCTCTATCGTAGTTCGACTTCGTCCGGCGGACCGTGGTCCAAAGTTACCGAAGTTTCCTCGGCCCTATCGAGCTGCGCGGACTCTAGCCTTACTCCTGGACAAACCTATTGGTATTACTTGACATCGCTTTCGTTTGGCGGCGAGAGCGCCCCAAGCAACGTCGCATCGGCTACGGTCGCGGGACCGACTAATTTGATTGCCACGCCTGGAAACGCCCAGGTCTTGCTGAATTGGTCCGCCGCGACAGGGGCTTCGACTTATTATATTTACCGAACCTTGGCGAATGGGGCAGCGGGCAGCGAAAATTCGACATACATCGCGACGGCCACGTCCACGAGTTATACGGACCAGTCTGTTACAAACGGCGACACCTATTATTACGAGGTGAGCGCCGAGACGCCTTTGGGAGCCGGCGCCGTGAGCAATGAGGCCTCTGCTACCCCCGCTGTTCGGCCGGCGGTGCCGACGGATCTTGTTGCAACGCCTGGTATACAGCAGGTCGCTTTAAGCTGGAACGCGCCAGTGGGTGCAACGGGCTCTGTGACCTATACCGTCTACCGAGGGACAGCGTCTGGCGGCGAAAGCCTTCTTGCGGCAAATATTACCTCGACCACCTACTCGGACACGGGATTGTCCAATAATCAGATCTATTACTACTATGTGACGGTGACTATCAACGGTTCTGAGAGCCTGCCGAGCAATGAGGTGTACGCGACGACGCCGCCCGCCGCTCCGACAGGTCTGACCGCGCAGGCGCAAACGGGGCCGAATGTCCTGCTGAACTGGAATGCGAGCGCCGGCGCCACAAGCTACAATATTCTACGCAGTACGGCGTCTGGATCCGAGCAGGTTCTGACGAGCACTACGCCAGCCACGGTCACCGCAACCACCTACACCGATACGACGGTAAGCGGGGGCACGACTTATTATTATGAAGTTCAGGCGGTTAACAGTGTAGATGCGTCAGTTCCGAGCGCATCAAGCGCGGAGGCAAGCGCGACGACCGTGCCTTCGGCGCCGACGCTCAATGCTCCTGTTGGCGGCAACCAGCAGATCATCTTGTCGTGGTCACCGTCGGTCGGGGCAACTGGCTACAATGTTTATTGCGGGACATCGCCAGGCAGCGAAACGAAAGTGGGGCAGGTTTCTTCTTCGGTGACGACCTTCACGAACGCAGGACTTTCGAACGGAACCACCTATTACTATGAGGTGACCGCATATGATGCGGGCGGAGAAAGCGTAAAGAGCAACGAAACGAGCGCAATTACGATCCCCGCTGCTCCGATCAATCTTTCGGCTACGGGCGGCGCTACGAGCATATCGCTGACGTGGACTGCTTCCACAGGGGCGTCGAGCTACAATATCTATCGCGGCACATCTTCAGGCGGCGAGGTAAAGATTTCCACCACGCCTGCTACCGTCACCTCTACGACCTACAGTGACACTAGCGTCACATCCGGTGACACCTATTTTTACGAAGTGACTGCCGTTAACAACACCCCTGCCGAAAGCAGTAGGAGCAACGAGGTATCGGTAAGTGCGACAACCACCCCCTCGGCCCCGAGCGGTCTTTCGGCTACCGTGCCATCGGGCGGCCTTGCGCAGGTTGTCCTTGCATGGTCCGCTCCTTCGACCGGGACGGTTGCTACGTATAACATCTATCGTAGCGCGACGTCTACCCCGTACACGTGGACGCAGGTGACTGCCGTTCCCTCGACGAGCACCGGCTATACGGATTCGAGTGTTTCGCTTGCCAAGGTCTACTACTACGAGATCACGGCGGTGAACGGCAGCGGGGTCGAGAGTTCCGCAAGTAACGTCGCGAGTGCAACGACGCCTTTGGCAGCCCCAACGGGACTGACCGCGACCGGCGGGACGCAGCAGGTCGTACTCGCTTGGACGGCGGTTAGCGGCGCAACGAGCTATGACGTTTATCGATCGCTTACGTCCGGCGGCGAGGCCCAAGTCCAGACCGGAGTGACGACGACAAGCTATACGGATTCATCTCTGACGCCGGGCACGACCTACTACTATGAGGTGACGGCGGTCTACAGCGGTGTCGAGAGCGCGCGGAGCACCGAGAAGAACACCACGACGATACCGGCCGCTCCCAGCCTCAATACGCCGGTTCCCGGCATCGGACAGGTCGGGCTCTCCTGGACGCCTCCCAGTTCAGGGCCGGCGCCGTCGAGCTACAACATATATCGCTCCACGACCCCAGGCGCTGAGGTTGACGTCAAATCGGGCGTGACCTCCACGAGCTATGCGGACACAACTGTAAGTGCCGGCACGACCTACTACTACGAGGTGACTGCGGTCAATGCGGGAGTTGAGAGTCCGAAGAGCGCTCCAGAGCAATCCGCTACGACGTATCCCGCAGCGCCATCCGGGCTAGTCGCGACGGGCGGACAAGCCAAGGTTTCGTTGACTTGGACCGCTTCCACCGGAGCATCAAGCTACAACATTTTCCGTGGAACTTCGCTGGGAGGCGAAGCGCAGATCACAACTTCGCCGGTCACCGTTACTACCACAAGTTACACCGATTTGGCAGTCAGTACCGGCACCGTTTACTACTACTACGTGACGGCGGTCGGCGCCAGCGGGCAGAGCAGCGGCAGTAATGAACAGAGCGCGACTACAGCGCCTGCCGCGCCGACGCTCGCTGCTCCTGCCGCAGGTAATGGCCAGGTCGTTCTATCTTGGAGCGAGGCCACTGGTCAGACGGTCACCAGCTTTAATATTTACCGGGGCCTATCGGCTGGCGGCGAATCGACAACGCCGATCGCATCCACATCCGGGACTTCAACGACGTACACGGATACAAGTGTTACGAATGGGGCGACCTACTATTACTACATGACCGCCGTAAACTCTGGCGGCGAAAGCCCGGATAGCACGGAACAGGGACCCGAAAACCCGGTGTCTGCGATCTCGGCGCCGACACTTGCGCTGGGAACGCCTGCGATTCCGCTCGGGGGCGCGGCCTCGATTTCTCTATCATGGACGGCTGGCGGAACGGGAACTGCCGCGACGTACAATGTCTACCAGAGCTTGACAGGCATTGCGGGCTCATGGTCGGTTGTAGCGTCGGTTCTTTCGTCTGCTACGAGCTATACCGTTACGGGGCTGAGCGCGGACACTCTTTATCACTATTATGTGACGGCAGTCACGAGCGGTGGAAGCGAGAGTTCTGCAAGCAATACGGTAAGTGACACGACCCCGACAACGGCGCCTGCGATTACCACGATCACTGGCGGCAGTTCGCAGGTTTCGTTAACATGGACGCGACCTACAGGCGCGACCAGTTTCAATCTCTACCGCTCCTCCACGGGTGCTGGCGGGGAAGGTTCAACCCCATACCAGTCGTCGCTGACGGCGCTTACCTTTACCGACACGAGTGTTAGTTCCGGCTCCAAGTACTACTATTATATGACTGCCGTTAACGTTGGCGGGGGCGAAAGTGCCGCTAGCGCGGAGAAGAACGCTACGACGATTGCGGCGGCGCCGACACTTTCTGCGCCTGTTGCTGGCAACGGTCAGGTCGCTCTTTCGTGGACGGAGACGACCGGCCAGATCGTGAGCAGCTATAACATTTACCGTGGAACCGCGTCAGGCGGCGAGAGCTCGACGCCCCTAGCGTCAGTGACTTCCACTTCGACGACGTACACGGATACGACTGTCGCGAATGGAACGCAGTATTGGTACTTCGTTACCGCGGTCAACGCGGGCGGCGAAAGCGGCCACGGCTCCGATCAGGCGGCGACTCCCTCAGCGCCAACTACTCCAACAGCGCTGAACGCGACTGGCGGGAACCAGCAGGTTCTGCTGACCTGGACGGCTCCGGCTGGGAGCCCGGCCAGCTACAACATCTACCGCAGCCTCACATCCGGCGGCGAAGGCACGACGGCGTATAAGACGGGCGTGAGTTCGACGAGCTATACGGACAGCGGTCTGACGAACAACACGCAGTATTTCTATGAGGTGACGGCCGTTTACAGCGGCGCTGGCGAGAGCGCCAAGAGCACGGAAGCCGCTGCGTGGACGCTTTGCGCCGCGCCGACGCTCCTGGCTGCGACCGCCGGCAATGGGCAGATCGGCTTGTCGTGGACGGCGCCAACCGGCGGCGCGTCGAGCTACGACGTATTCCGGGGCACCAGCTCTGGCGCAGAGACCTCGCTCACGACGGTCACGTCGACGAATTGCACCGACTCATCAGGTCTCGCCAATGGCACGACGTACTACTACTACGTGACGGCCGTTAACGGGGCGGGCGTTCAGGGCCCTCGAAGCAATGAACCCCATGCGACGCCGTCAGCCGCGATCCCTGCGAACCTGACCGCGACCGCGGGAAACGCGACCGTAACGCTTGCTTGGACCGCTGTTAGCGGCGCGACGGCCTATAACATCTATCGAAGCGCCACGTCCGGCGGCGAGGGGACCACGGCCACTTACAGCCCGGCGGGCACGGCGACGACATACGCGGACAGCGCCGTGACGAACGGCACGGCAAACTATGAAGTGACGGCAATTACGTCCGGCGGCGAAAGCGCCAAGAGCAATGAGGCGAACGCCACGCCTCTCTCGCCCGGGCCGACGAGCCTTGTCGCGACTCCTGGCAATCAACAGGTCTCGTTGACCTGGACCGCGCCAACGGGCGCCACGGGCTCGACGACATATAGTGTGTATCGTGGAACATCCTCTGGCGGCGAGGCGCTTACGCCGGTGGCGACAAGCCTTGCCGGCACTACGTACGTCAACTCGGGCCTGACGAACGGCACGACATACTACTACGAAGTGACGGCGGTGACATCTTCGGTTGAAAGCGCGAAGAGCAACGAGGCCAGCGCCGCGCCCGTGCCTCCGGCTCCTACGGCGCCGACAAACCTGTCGGCGACCGGCGGATACCAGCAAGTCGCGTTGACGTGGACGGCTGGGAGCGGCGCATCGTCGTACTCCGTCTATCGCGGCACGGTCGCGGGCGGCGAGGCTGCCACCCCCATCGCATCCGGCGTGGCGTCGACGAGCTTTACGGATAATGCGGCGACGGACGCGAGCAGCACTCCGGCCAACAACCTGACATACTACTACACCGTCATCGCCGTCAATAGCGTTGGCGTTGCGAGTTCATCGAGCAACGAGGCGCACGCGATGACCCTGCCTGGGCCGCCGACCGGTCTCAATGCCGTGGGCAGCAATCAGGTGATTTCGCTGACGTGGACCGCGCCGTCGGGCGGCGTGTCCGGATACAGCGTATTCCGAGGCACGGCCTCCGGTGGGGAGTCCTTCCTGACAAGCGTCCCGTCGACGGTGACCAATTGCTTCGATACCGGCGTTTCGCCCGGCACCACGTACTACTACTACGTGACGTCGCTAAACAGCGCCGGCGGCTCGAGCACCGCCAGTACCGAGGCGCACGCTACGGCATCGCCGGCAGCTCCCGTCCTCGCCTCGGCAACCGCCGTGAACAAGCAGGTGACTCTCGTGTGGGCCGCCTCGACTGGCGCGACGAGTTACAACGTGTATCGCGGGACAACCGCTAGCGGCGAGTCCGCAACGCCTGTCGCAACCGGCATCGCCGCGCTAACATATGTTGATACCAGCCTTACGGATGGCACGACATACTTCTACGAGGTGACGGCTGTCGATGCCGGCGGCGAGAGTCTCAAGAGCAACGAATTGAGCGCGACTCCGACGCCGGGCGCGCCGACGAACCTGATCGCAACCGCTGGTAACCAGCAGGTCTTGCTGACGTGGACGGCTGGGGCCGGCGCCGCGACCTATAATATCTACCGTGGATCGACTTCAGGCGGCGAGGGCACGACGCCCTATAAGACGGGCGTGGCGACTGCGAGCTATACTGACACCGGCCTAACTGATGGCACTACGTACTATTACACGGTGACCGCGGTGAACGTCGACGAAAGCGCGGCGAGCAATGAGGCGCACGCGGCTCCGGCTCCCAACGCGCCGGCAGGACTGAGCGCGACCGGCGGCAGCCTCCAGGTTTCCCTTAGCTGGACCGCGTCGGCCGGGGCTGTAACCTATAACGTGTACCGGGGAACGACGTCAGGCGGCGAATCGGCGACGGCCATACAGACCGGTCTGACCAGCCCGAGCTATCTCGACACTGGCCTAACCGCCGCAACGCAGTATTTCTACAAGGTGACTGCGGTCAACGTCGACGAGAGCGCCAAGAGCGCGGAGGCGAATACGTGGACCTTCGCGCCAGTTCCGACCGGCCTCCTGGCCTCGGCGGGCAATAAGCAGGTTTCACTAACGTGGAACCCATCCGGCGGAGCTACAAGCTACAACATCTATCGCGGAACGACGTCAGGCGGCGAAGGAAGCACGGCCTATAAGACGGGCGTGACTACCGCAAGCTACGCCGATACGAGCGTGAACGATGGTACGAAATACTTCTACACGGTGACGGCCGTCGACGCAGGAGGCGAGAGCGCCCAGTGCTCGGAAGCGTCCGCAACGCCGGTTCCCGACAAGCCGACGAACCTGATTTCCACACCCGGAAACCAGCAGGTCGTGCTGGCGTGGACGGCTGGGGCCGGCGCTGTGACCTATAACATCTATCGTGGATCGACTTCAGGCGGCGAAGGCACGACGCCCTATAAGACGGGCGTAGCGGCCGTGACCTACACCGACTCCGGCCTAACTGATGGCACGACGTACTATTACACGGTGACCGCGGTGAACGTCGACGAGAGTGCGGCGAGCAACGAGACATCCGCAGAACCGCTTCCAAATGCGCCAACAGGCCTAACGGCCACTGCCGGCGAGGCCCATGTCTCGCTTTCGTGGACCGCATCCGCCGGGGCGGTGACTTACAATGTCTACCGTGGAACGTCGGCAGCCGGCGAGGCCGCGACGCCGGTCCAGACAGGCGTAACGGGGACCACGTATAACGATCCCGGTCTCACCGATGGCCAAACGTACTATTATAAAGTTACCGCCGTCAACACTGACGAAAGTAGCAAGAGCAACGAAGCGTCCGCGACGCCGCTTCCCGACGGCCCAACCGGGCTGATCGCAACCGGCGGCGTTCAGAGCGTCTTGCTTAACTGGACGGCATCTGTGGGCGCAACCAGCTACAAGGTCTACCGCGGAGCATCCTCCGGCGGCGAAGGCTCGACGGCCGTAGCGACCGTGACCAGCCCGACCTACACCGACCCCAGCTTGAGCGACGGTACGACTTACTACTATAAGGTGACCGCAGTCAACGGTTTGGAAACCGCCAAGAGCAACGAGGCCAACGCCATTACGATGGCTGCGGTGCCCACGATCCTCACGGCGGCCGCAAGCAATCAACAAGTGTCGCTTACGTGGACAACCTCCACCGGCGCAACCAGCTACAACGTCTACCGTGGAACGACGTCAGGCGGCGAATCGGCGACGCCAGTCGCGACAGGCCAGACGACGGGAGCGTTTACGGATAGCGGTCTGACCGATGGCACGACTTATTACTACGAGGTTACGGCGCTCGATAATGCCGGCGAAAGCGCGAAGAGCCAGGAAGCACCGGCTAAACCTGCGCCGAGCACGCCGACTGGCCTCACCGCGACGGGCGGCGCTCAGAGCGTTTCGCTGTCCTGGACAGCGCCTGCCGGAGCCTCAACCTACAACGTTTACCGTGGAACCACATTGGGCGGCGAGAGCAGCACTCCCGTTGCCACGGGGGTGCCCGGTACGACTTACGTCGACTCAGGTTTGGCGGACGCCACCAAGTATTTCTACAAAGTGACGGCCGTGAACGGCGCTGAAAGCGGGCAGAGCGGGGAATCTTCCGCGACAACGTACGCTGCGGTTCCGTCGATTCTGACGGCGACGGGCGGCGCTCAGAGCGTTTCGCTAACATGGACCGCGTCTACCGGCGCAACCAGCTACAACGTCTACCGTGGCACGACGTTGGGCGGCGAATCGGCGACGCCCGTTGCGACGGGGCTGACCAGCCCAAGCTATCTCGACACCTCGTTGAGCGATAGCACGAAATACTATTACGAAGTGTCAGCGCTGGACGCGGGCGGTGAAAGCGGCAAGAGCGCCGAGGCGCATGCAACCACATTTGCTCCCGCGCCAACGGGCCTCACGGCAACTCCCGGCAACCAACAGATCGTGTTGAACTGGAATGCATCCAGTGGCGCGACGAGTTACAACGTCTACCGTGGCACGACGTTAGGCGGCGAAGGCGCGACGGCCGTAGCGACCGTGACCAGCCCGACCTACACCGACCCCGGACTGACGGATGGCACGACGTACTTCTACAAGGTGACGGCGGTTCTCGCGGGCGGCGAGAGCGCTAAGAGTAACGAGGCGACGGCTGCGCCGCTTCCCGATGCGCCGGCAGGCTTGAGTGCAACTGCGGGTAACCAGCAAGTCTCGTTGACCTGGACTGCCTCGGCTGGCGCAGTGACCTACAACGTCTACCGTGGCACAACGGCGGGCGGCGAAGGCGCGACGCCTTATAAGACGGGCGTGGCGACCGCGAGCTACACCGACACCGGACTGACGGACGGTACGCCGTACTACTACAAAGTGACTGCGGTGAATGTCGATGAGAGCGGCGCCAGCAATGAGACGTCCGCGACGCCGCTGCCTGACGCGCCGTCAGGTCTGACGGCAACTAGCGGCAGCTTGAAGATCTCGCTCTCTTGGACGGCGTCCGCCGGTGCGTTGACTTACAACGTTTACCGTGGGACTGCGGCTGGAGCGGAGTCGGCAACCCCGATTGCGACTGGCGTGACTTCGACAAGCTACACCGATACGGGTCTATCTAGCTTGACGACGTACTATTATAAGGTGAGCGCGGTGAACGTCGCCGTAAGCGCCAAGAGCAACGAGGCGCACGCGAAGACAGTTGCCGCAGTGCCGACTGGCCTTTCCGCCGTGCCCGCGCATGAACAGATCTCGTTGACCTGGACTGCGGTCACCGGCGCAACGAGCTACAACGTCTACCGCGGCACGTCGGCGGGCGGCGAAGCGGCGACGCCTGTTGCGACGGGGTTGACCACCGCGACTTATACGGATACGAGCCTGGCCGATGGGATTCCGTACTATTACAAGGTGACCGCGGTCGATGGGGATGGCGAGAGCGCCATGAGTTCCGAAGCCACCGCGACAACGTTCGCTTCGGTTCCAACCGGCCTGACCGCGACGCCGGGCAATCAGCAGATCACGCTGGCCTGGACGGCATCAACGGGAGCGGTCAGCTATAAGGTGTATCGTGGAACGACGGCGGGTGGAGAGGCGGCGACTCCGGTTGCCGTGGGACTTAAAACTTGCGCCTATGTCGATACGGGCCTGACCAACGGCACGACGTACTATTACACGGTCACCGCGGTTGATGCAGGCGGCGAGAGCGGTGCCAGCAACGAGGCCCACGCTGCCCCGGTCGCTAATGTTCCAAGCGGGCTCACCGCGACGGCCGGCAACTTGAAAATTACGTTGTCTTGGACGGCGTCCGCCGGCGCTGCGACGTACAACGTCTACCGAGGGACGACCTCGGGCGGCGAATCGGCGACGGCGATTGCCACGGGCGTGAGCAGTACGAGCTACGTTGACACCGGCCTCACCGCCGCAACGCAGTACTTCTACACGGTGACAGCGGTCAACGTAGATGAAAGCGCTCCGAGTAACGAAGCGAACGCAACGACGTTTGCGGCAGCGCCGACCGGTCTAACGGCGGTGGCGGGAAGCCAGCAGGTGTCGTTGACATGGACTGCCTCGTCGGGTGCGGCGAGCTACAAGGTCTACCGCGGCACATCGGTCAACGGGGAGGCAGCTACCGCGGTTGCGAGTGGCGTTACAGCGACAAGCTACACCGATACGTCCTTGACCGACGGTACGACGTACTACTACAAGGTCTCGGCTGTTGGGGTGGGCGGTGAAGGCCCCGTGAGCAGCGAAGCGTCCGCGACACCGCTCCCGGATGCTCCGACCGGGCTGACGGCCACTGCCGGAAATCTGCAGGTTTCGCTTTCATGGACGGTGTCCGTTGGCGCTCTGACCTACAACGTGTACCGGGGAACGTCCGCCAATGGCGAATCGTCGATACCTGTTGCGACTGGCTTGACTGCCGCCGCGAAGGCGACGACCGTATCCTATAACGACACGGGCCTCTCGGATGGCACGACATACTACTACAAGGTGACGGCTGTTAGCGGCGTCGAGAGCGCTAAGAGTAACGAAGCGTCCGCGAAGCCTCTTCCGGTCACGCCAGTGAGTCTGACGGCAACGGCGGGCGATCAGCAAGTTGTCCTGTCGTGGAGCGCAAGCACGGGGGCCGTGACCTACAAGGTCTACCGAGGCACAACGTCCGGCGGCGAAGCGTCGACTGCCGTTGCGTCCGGAGTGACGTCCACGGGTTGGACCGATACGACCGTGACGAACACGAAGACCTATTACTACTACGTCACCGCAATCAACGGCGCTGGCGAAAGCCCGGCCAGCAACGAAGCGAGTGCGACGCCGTTTGGCGCAACGAACCTGACGGCAACGGCCGCGCCTTCCCAGGTGACACTGTCGTGGACGTCCGCGGGTTCTCAGGCTACAGGATACAACCTGTACCGCGGAACGGCCGCAGGCGGCGAAGCGTCGACGCCTCTCGCGACGTTGACATCGTCGACGACGAGCTATGTCGACAATAGCGCGAACAGCGGCGCATCCGCGCCTGTCAACGGTACGACGTACTACTACTACGTGACGGCGACGACCGCGTCCGGCCAGAGCGCCAAGAGCAACGAAGCCTCAGCAACGCCGGAGCCGGCTATTCCATCCGCTCCGACGGGCCTGACGGCGACCGCAGGATATCAGCAAGTCTTGCTCTCGTGGACGGCTGCCGCAGGGGCGGTTTCCTATAACGTCTACGCAGGCACGACAAGCGGCGCTGAAGCAGCGACGCCGGTTGCCAGTGTCGCCGCACCGTCGGTAGGCTACACTCAGATGGCATTGACCAATGGGCAGGCTTACTATTACCAGGTTACGGCGGTGAATGGGGGAGGGGAGAGCGCCAAGAGCAGCGAGGCGACCGCGACTCCGGAGCCGCCGAGCGCGACCGCTCCAACGTTCTCGCCCGTTGCCGGGACATACACGTCTCCGCAGACGGTGACGATAACGGACTCGCTTACCGGGGCAGCAATCTACTACACCACGGACGGAACGACGCCTACGACGTCATCCACGTTGTATAAGACGCCAATCGCGGTGAGTACGACTACGACGATCAATGCGATTGCCATCGTCTCCGGATTTGCGAACTCGTCCGTATCGACGGCGACGTTCACAATCCAGGTGCCTGTTCCAGCGATATCGCCGGACGGCGGCTCGTATGTCTCGAAGGTAAAGGTCTCCTTAACCGACTCGTTGGCGTCTGCAACTCTGCTGTACACAATTGACGGCAGTAATCCGGCGACGAGTTCGACGGCGAGTACATACTCGGGAGCGTTTTACCTGACCTCCAGCGCAACCGTGAATGCCGTCGCAAAGTCGGGGGCTGCGACAAGCGCCGTGGCTTCGGCTGCGTTTACAATTCAGCCTCAAGTTCCAGCGCCGTCAATCTCGCCGGCGTGGGGGACATACTACGGACCGGTAAGCGTGACCATCACGGACTCGCTCAGTTCGGCGAAAATCCTGTACACGACCGACGACAGCGACCCGGCAACGAGCGCTACGGCAGTGGTCTACTCGGGAGCGTTTACCGTCTCCAGCCGGTGCACCGTTACGGCCGTGGCGATCGCGTCGGGCTATGCAAATAGCGCGGCGACAGAGGCCAGTTACACGCTCGTGCCGCCATCGTATACGGCCGGTCTCAGTTTCTTCTCGTGTCCGTATGATTATCCTGGAATTGCACTGGATACGTTATTCGGATACACGGGAGTGAAACTGGCGACGTGGTCACCCGGTGACGACGCTTGGTACGTGACCCCCAACGGAGCCGCGAACGCGATCCGGCTGGGCCAAGGCTACTGGGCCAGGTTCCCTGAGGATGTAACACTGACAAGCTTCGGCACTTCCGCGGATATAACCAAAACGTTCGCAATCAGCCTGACGGCTGGCTGGAACATGATTGGCGATCCGTTCGCAACATCGGTGGCGCTCTCCTCTACGACGTACGGTTCAAGCTCATTGAGCTTCGCATCCGCGTCTTCCGGGTCGAATCCGCTGATCTGGTCGACGGTGTACAGCTACTCGGCATCGGCAGACAATTACGTCGCGGCAACCAGCCTCGCTCCATTGCTTGGCTACTGGATCTACGCATATCAAAGCACGACGATGTACGTGCCGTACTAGCAACCAGGCGCTTCGGGCGAGACCATTGTTTTGCCCGAAGTGCTCGATTATCGGACTGGGGCAATATGGAATGATGCCCCTAGACATAACTTCGTTCACGGGATAAACCGGGGCATGATCTCCGTTCTAAGTGCAAGGTATGACGGGCGTTAATATTATGGAAACAACGAGACTATTTATTCGCTTGACGGCTTTGCTTGCAGCAATTGCGGCAATGTTGATTGCTGCCGGTTGCGGCGGCGGCGGTGGAGGAGGCGGCTCGACATCATCGTCGAGCACCTACACGGTTACAGGCACGGTCACGAATATGACCACGGGCTATACCTATACGGTAAGCTATATCGGCACCTCCACGGTGAGCACAACCGCGGATCCGACCACCGGCAAGTTTGCGTTAACGATCCCGGCTGCCGCTGTACCGGCGACGACTTCCGGAGTCGTCCAGGTTAAGGATCAGACCGGCACGACTGTTTCTACCGTAACCGTGTCGGCCGCGACCGTGACGGCTGCGACGACTGTAAGCTTGGGCACGATTTCGGCCACAACCACCGTGTCAGCGCCGCCCGCGCCGCCTTCGCCTCCGTCACTGTAGGAAGGCGCGCCAGACGGCGCAACATGCGGGTCGTCGCAACTACTGTGAGCGGCGAGAGCGCACTTCAGATCGGCTGGTGCGCTCTCGCCGCAATAATCCGTATGGGCGACCGATCCTCCCCATCATCTTGAGCATCGTTCGATGCTATTTCCAGTACCCGGCCGTCGATCCTTTTTGTCCATCGCCGCCTGCTTGCGAAGCGCATCGTCGTGGTCGAAATGATGCGGGATTGGCGTTGCAGCAAGGTCGTCCGCGGATGCAAGAGGGTGTGTAATAAACTGGCGTATTGTGAGAAGGATTCAGGACGGCTCGTGCCGCCGGGGCAATTTTTTGCCCGCGCCTCGTTCACGGCGGTGATTTACGGTGCTTCGTCAACACGCGTACGGCCTTTTGCCGCCATCGTCCGCCGGTCACGGACCGGTCTCGCCCGCGCCTCGTTCACGGCGGTGATTTGCGATGCCTCGTCAACACGCGTACAGCCTTTTGCCGCCATCGTCCGCCGGTCACGGACCGGTCTCGCCCGCGCCTCGTTCACGGCGGAGAGTTCCGATGCCTCGTCAACACGCGTACGGCCTTTTGCCGCCCGGGTCCGATTGCAGCGCACATCGTGAAGCAGTGAAAGCGCTTTGACGACCCTTTTTCAAAAACGGCCACGGCGGCCGGGGAGCCGTCTTACAAGACCTTTCGATTCTTTATGCACGCTCTAAGATCCCCGTCTCTTTCATCCTCGCCGCGTGTTGTCAGCCTGCCTTGCGTGCTTCAGAGCGACCGGAGTCCGCCGGAATACGCACGTTTTCTTGTGCCGACGCACGATGTAATTCAGATTCCTTACAAACGTGGATTTATCCACATTGTGGCGTATTAGGCGATGAATGAAGGAGATCGGCGTAAGCACGAGGAATACATCGATTGTGCTGCCAAGGAAGGTCGCGCTTTTCGGATTTTGTGCCTATAATGAGGTCGCCTTCCTGTGCAAAGGCTTTTTGGCAAGCAGAGGGAGGGACTCTAGCAAGTCTTATTTGGCACTCTATACCCATCAACGTAAAACGTCGACTCCGGAGGCCGGTATTGAGAGTTGTCATCCGTAATCTGAACGATTGCCCGTACGCTGGCGGCAGGCGCGCTGTTTGCTCCTTTCCACATGCGCATCATCCTGGATTCCGCAGCTTGGCCTTTACGCTGATTGAGCTGCTCATCGTGATGACGATTATAAGTCTACTGGCAGCCATTCTATTTCCTGTGATGGCCACGGCACGGGAGCATGCCAGGCAGTCAGTGTGCATTTCTAACCTCAACCAAATCACGCGCTCTGTCGCAATGTATGAGCAAGACTACGATGACCGTTGTCCCATGTACTTTACGGGCCTAACGGTGACGCCGGGGAGCAGGGTTCCTGGCTATGGCGGCGCCCCCAATCCTCCGAATCAATACTGGCCCGAGTTGATTGCTCCGTATGTCCAGCGGCAGTCGGGACACGACTTGAATACCGCCTCGGCGATTTTTATTTGCCCATCTGCTCCCTATAGTCCCGCCGCAGTGACGTCGCATGCAATTTCCAACGATCCGTCGTATGGTCTGACCGACAATTGGGCGGAATGGTATTGTCCGGACGACTGCAACAATGGAACGGGGCAAGCTCACTCCTTGACCGAGGCCATTTCACCGGGGCAGACGATCATGTTTACCGAAACTCTCACCGATGGCGACGTCGACTATCCGGGAATTGCGCTGGCCTTGACGCCGATTGACGGGGCTAATACCGGATATTGGTATTCCGATTGCGACGCACAGAAAATTCCATCGTTCAGCGTTCAACGAATGTTTGTCGACATATCATGGCGTCACCAAGCTCGCAAGGTGAATTGGTGCGATACGCCGCCGTCAGGGGCGCTTGTCAACGTTGCGTACGCAGATGGGCATGCTGCCTCTCGCACGCTGGCTCAGTTGTCCGACTTTCGGCAATGGTCGATCAAACAGGGCAAAGGCGATGTCGGATGTCATTACAATACCGGCGGCGACGGTAGTTGGGGATGCTGGTATCCTTAGGATTGAGCGAGGGCCATGGTTTACTCACTTGCCGAACAAGGAGACGTTTTCAATCAAAAGGTTGTAAATGCCGACACCGTCATAGAGGTCGACAGGATCCTACGTTCGTTGGCCGAACACGAATTTGATGAAATAGGGCGTCTGCTTCAAAACACTGCCGAGATTTTCATGCCTGTCGATTCGTGCTATCTTTGTATGTGGGACGAAGACAGCAAGATGTTGCGGTTTACATATAACTATGACGTGGAAGCGACCTGGGGCGTTGATTTTCCATGCGTGGCGCCCCTTGGAAACGGGCCTTCGTCATATGTTGTGAGAAACAAAACCAGCTATGTGCTCAATTCGCCCGATCGAAGCGTGCAGGATGCGGGAATGACGTTCGGTGATACCTGTCGCACTTCGGCCTCGGCTCTTCATGTGCCGGTTGCGGCGGACACCGGCCTGGACAATCTGTTGATTCTTGGCGTCTTTTCCGTCCAATCGTATACGGCGAACGCCTACGATTCGCAAGATCTTCGTTTTGTAGAGTGGTTGGGGCGCTCGGCCGGACAGGCTATGCTAAGCAAACGCCGCTCTGCAGTACACGAGGCCACGACGGCCGAAATCAAGCAACTAAAGGACGAACTCAGCGTCCGCGAAATCAGTTTGGTCAATTCGTTCATTACTCTCTTCCGCGAGATCGATGTCGCAATCAATGCTCTTATCGAGAGCCCGCCGGCGACCTGCCATATGGTTAAGGAAAGCCTTACGGCCCTGGCGAAGATAAGCCAGAGGGTACAGGCAAAAGCGACCTGCCTGCGATTTTCGACGCCAGGGATTCGTCAAGCTGAGTACGACTTCGAGGCGCGGCTTACCGAGCGTGAAAGAGAGTTGCTTCCATATTTCGCCAGTGGCATGACCTATAAAGAGATCGGATCTCACCTCAACATCTCCGTGAATACCGTTAAGTTCCACCTGGGAAACATCCTCACCCATCTGGGCATTCAAAGCCGCTCCCAAATCCCAATGCGACTTTCGGAAGCGCAGTCGCGAATGCTTAAATTGCCCAAATAGAGACGTAAAGACTGTTGTTGCGGCCCGGCAAATTAGTCTGAGGCACGCTTGTGAGGTCCTCGCAAGGGGGAGGCATTCGATGGCAATGCCTCCCCCTTGTAGGCGATAGCGTGAAACCGCCTAGTGATTCGTTGCCGACGTCGTTCCGGCGTTGTTGTTCGTTCCCTTCCCTGGCGTTTTGCTGGTGGCCGGCGCCTTAGCCGCTGGCTGTACCGCCGACGTCCGGACGTTGCTTACCGCAGCTGGAGAAGAGGCCGGCGTGCGGCTGAATGCCGTGGACTGCGATTGTCCTCCACGGTTTCCCGTAGCCCCGCCCATTCCTGACAGACTTTGGCTGAGGCCGCCGCCAGACGGCTGGCTCTGGATGTTTGACGTGCGCGCTCCGCTGCTCGTGTTTCCCGAAAATGTGCGGCTGGGCGTGCTCGTCTGACTGCTCGAACCGCCGTTGGATTGGTTTGCGATCGGCGTACGCGGAGGAATGACTGTCGTTCCCGTACTCGTCGCCGTATGGTTCACCGCGCTGCCGGATGTGACGCGACTGCCCGGCGTGCTCGTCGTCGCGCCGTTCGTTGCGCTGCCAGATGTGACGCGACTGCCCGGCGCGCTCGTCGTCGTGCCGTTCGTTGCGCTGCCGGATGTGACGCGACTGCCCGGTGCGCTCGTCGTCGTGCCGTTCACTGCGCTGCCGGATGTGACGCGACTGCCCGGCGCGCTCGTCGTCGTATGGCTGGTCGCGCTGCCAGGCGTTTCGATATCGTGGCGTGCGGCCGCATTCACCGGCTCGTGGACGCCGGGAACCGGAGATTGCGCGTGGCCGGGCGACAGGTGGTCTGGTCTGCGAACATCTTCATGACGCGGCGGCACGGGAGCTTCCCGGTGGACGATGCCGTGGTCGGGCTGCCGATCTGGGTGCCGGATATCGTTTCCATGCATGGGACCATGCTCATCGACGTGATGGCGGTTCCAATCGGATCTGCGATCTTGAACTTCGACTCTGTGGTAGATGTTGCGGTCACGATAGGCTGGGTGGAACCCGCCGGCGTGTCCGCGATAGTACTCATGGTAGCCGCTCCATCCTTCGTAGCGCGCGCCGCCGATCTCGACGACAAGGCCTGGCGTAGCCATCAGCGCTACACCGTTGGAATAGGCTCTATGGCTCCAATAGCCTCCCCGGTAAAACATCCCGTGATACCAGCCCATCTCGTTGTAGGCATCCCAATTCGGGGCTACGCCAAGGTAAACCGGCACCGACGGATGAAACCCTGGCGAGAAGGGATACCATCGTCCATCGCTCACCGTGGCGTTTTCGAGGTAGCCGTCGGGAGGAAGATAGAGAATCGGCGTCGCGCCGTCGCGGTTCACGAATGACATCGTGCCGTCGTAGCTTAGCCCAAACTTCATCACGTAAAGGTTTTGATCGGTAAACGGTACAAGGATGGTTTCGCCCTGTGTGTCATATATCTGGTAGCCGCCGGCATCGAACGATGCTCGTACAATGGAGACGCTTTGATTCTGCGGAATGTCCGTCCAATTGAATACGTTGTTTTGCTCGACTGGCGGGCTTGGAGGGGAGACAACGACCGGGGGGGCAACTTCGTTCTGAATCAGCTTGGGTTCAAAGTACCCTCCGGAACTGCCCATGAACTGCAGCCGGTAGAGCGATAACGTTCGATGTCCCGTCAACGGAATATCGATAAAGACAGGGGACTGTCCTGACCGGACGAACGTCTCGAATGCCTTTTGACCGTCGACGTCTACGCGGAAGGACGAAAACTCGCGTCGGCCGTCCGCGATGCCGACGTAGGCTTGAAAGCGATCAAATGACGAAACGTCAAATGTTGCGGGGCCTCGATCCGGCCAGCAATGGTAGTCGAAAGGCTTTCCTCTCACGGATGTCAGATTGTTGGCGAACGCCCATGAACCGGACATTGGGTGGATCTGATCGTCAAGCCTCACGACCAGAGGGTCGCTGTGAGTTGTTTTGATGAGCAAGCACAGAAGCAATGGCAGCAAAGCCAGAAATAGCCGTTTCATAATGCGTTCTTCCTTGTCGATGCTTTGAACAAACGAAATGAGTGTCGAAGAGCTCAAGCTTAGAGATGGATAGTTCAAGCGCTGATGCTCTGCGTGATGCTTGTTTTAGGGCGTGAGAGCTTCGCTAAGTTCCTACTGCTAGAACTGAAAAGGAGTCCTCCGCGCTGTCGATGGCAGCGCGGAAGACTTAAAGCAGGAGGTGCACTCAGCCCGAAATGAAAGCAGTCACTCTAGAATGACCATCCGACCAGGATGCTCGTGCCGGCGACGCTGTCGCCGGAAAGCTTTCCGGGATCGGTATAGCCGAGCTCGACGAGCCCGCGCTTGTTGAACATGATTCCAGCGCTGATCTTGTAGCCAACGTTCGTATTGTTGACCGTGGATGTGCCGCTGTCGCCGTCCGCCGTCGAAACGAACAACTTCGCCTGGTTGCCATAGACGCCTACTCCAGCGCCAAGATACGGGACAACAGACTGGCTATTGCCCTGGCTAAAGAGATACTTGACGCCGTAGCCAACTCCAACGGATGTCACGTCCAAAGAAGCGGAGTCTCCGAGGTCGTCCGATGCGGATTTATTTGCATAGGCCACGTCGAGGTAAATGCTCGAGAGCGTCGATGGGACGATTTGCCCCTTGAGCGGGAACTCCGCGCCGATGCTCAACCAGGTATCGCCCATTAATGTCTTGAGATCGTCGTTCGATGGAAGGTATACGCCCAGTTTGATGATGGGTTGGTACGGCGTGGTCGTTGCCGGTGCCGCAGGCTTGGTCGTGTCCTGATCGGCTTGCGCCACCGACGACCAAAGCATGGGGGTCAGTGCAATGGCCACTGCCGCGATAAATTTCTTGTTCACTAATCTTCTCTCCTTGATATGCCCGCAATCGGTCTTCGATTCCGATCGCGGGAGTCTTTGTGAATTTTGTTGTGATCCTCAGATCGACCTGACGGAATAGAACGCTCCCGTAATAGGAAGCCATCTTCCCAACATAAGTCGTATCTGCGTCTACGGCGCACAACGCGAGCCTTGCTATCCGCCTGCGCGACGGTGCCTAATGGTAAAGCGCTGAAACAGGCATGAGGCTTCGAACGCAAGCGGAGTGAAATGCCGTTACGCCCATTGCGGCATAATCGGCAGATGCCAAATAGGAAGTCTGGAACATCCGTTAACTTTCTAGATGCCGCGAAAACTAGGGTAATAGCAAGAACGCGCTTGTATTATTATATTTGTGATCGTTATAGCTTGTCACCATTCAAATGGACTGTCTTTGCCTACCTACATGGGTAGGTCTCGCGCGTTAGAGGGCAAGTGCTGCCTCCCTGAGTTCGATGAAATAGCGCGTGGATCGCGGCCGTCGAGTGGCCGCTAGCGTCGTTTGACCTTCGTTTTCGATCATCGGCCCTACCCGAATGAATAGGTAAAGACTCCTCGTACGGACAGGAGAAGAGCGTTATGTTGCCATTCATAATATGAGTGGGCGTATGGACACGCTTTCATTCTCCCGTCTACTTCGTTTCTTGCGTGCAAGAGACGCCGAGCCGTGGGCTTTCTGCAGTCGCAACGACCAACTTATCCAACTTGTTTGCACGCTGCCGCGCCACATGCGCCGCGCTCTCGCAAAGCGCCGTGAAGGAGTTCCGATGAACCGACCGATGAACGTAACATTCTTGGCAATTCTCATGACACTGCTCGCGGCGCCTTTCGCAAATCCGGCGCCGGTTGGCTACGTCGCGCTACCGGGCCATGTTCGCCCATTGCCTGCCGGTGCGAAATACGTCGGCAGCGTGGCGGAGACGGAGCCGATCGCCCTCGGAATCGCACTTCCCAATCGGAACCGGGAGGCGCTGGATACGCTGATTAAGAGGATCTACGATCCCAAAGATGTTTTGTACGGAGAGTATCTGACTCCGGAAGCCTTCGCGGAGGGGTACGGGCCAACCCAGGCGGATTACGATGACGTGAAAAGCTGGCTGTCGGCGCAGGGATTCAATGTCACAAAGGAGTTCTCCAACCGGCACCTCATCATGGTTGCGGGGACAGCCAGCGTGGTCGAGAGCGCTTTTAACGTGCGCCTCAGCCGGTACGAGTCATTAGAGGGACGAAAGTTCCGGGCGCTGGATGCCAACCCATCGCTTCCAGCCGCGCTTGCGCCCAAGATACAGGAGATCGAGGGGCTGGACAGTTCCGTGGAGGCCGCTCCCGCGATTATCAAGCGGACGACATTTGTCCGCGAGCCTGCAACCGGCACGTTCAAGGGATTTGGTCCGGTGGACTGGCACAACTGCTACAATTTGGATTCCGCCAGCTTAACAGCCTCAGGGTTGCCGTCCAATCTCGACGGCGCCGGTCAAACTGTTATGCTGCTCGAGTGGGGGGGCGGTGGATGCACTCCTTCGGATATAGCAGGCTTCACGAACTATTTCGCCAGTTACTTCGGCAGTCAATACTCCGCCCCGCTGTTGCAGGTTTTTGGGCCATACGACAGCTATTCGGGAGGCGATCCTGAGACGACCCTTGACGTCTGTTGCATCCTCGACCTAGCGCCCAAAGTGAGCAGGATCGTCGTCTACGTGGATAGCGATGGCGCGGACGCCTGTTTCACGAACTTCGCTACGGATACGGTCGATACCGGAACCGGAAAGCTCGCGGATGTTGGAAGTACGTCGTGGATGTACAAGGGTGAGACTGCGGACCAATCTGAATATGACATCTTAGCTGAAATCGCGGCTCAAGGTCAGTCCATATATAGCGCGGCCGGCGACTGGGGCGTTTATTGGAAGGATGACGTTCCGGAAGTGAGCAATGTCGTCCCTCTCGATCCGAACACCCAGCCATACATAACATCCGTTGGCGGCAGCACGGTCGCCGTTACGAGCAACGGCGCTTGGAGCAACGAGGTCGTGTTTAACCAGATGTCGAACAGCTCAGCCGACAATGCGGGCGGGGGCGGCATAAGCACGGCGTGGAGCATTCCATGGTATCAGTCCACCTATATTCCCGCATCTAATGCCTCTGGCTATTCGACGACGATGCGCAATTATCCTGACGTGACTCTTGCCTTTTTCGACTACGCAATTTGTTTGAACGGCAAGATGGAGGAGTACGGCGGTACGAGCGCGGCGGCGCCAATGTGGGCAGGTTTCACGGCCCTCGTTAACCAAGAGCTGAAAAAGCAGAATAAGGCTGACTTAGGTTTTGCAAATCCAAGCCTCTACCGGCTAGCTTCAACGAGCCACTACAGCAGTGACTTTCACGATATTGTGAAGGGCAACAATGGACCGCCTTCCGGCGCCGCCGCGGCGGGCGCTTATACGGCGGCGGCCGGTTACGATCTTTGTTCCGGATGGGGCAGTTTCAATGGGGCTAATCTAATCCGCGATCTTGCCGCGACCACGAATACGACTACGACGGCGTTGGCCGCATCGCTTGACAGCCTAACGTATGGCGATAGCATTACGTTCACCGCTACGGTTGGCGAAACTGTTCCCGACGGCGAAACCGTGACGTTCTTCAACGGCAGCGCCTCGATAGGGCAAGCCAAGCTCACAGGGGCAAAGGCGACGATAACGACGACCACGCTTACCGCGGGGAGCGACACGATAACGGCAGTCTACGGAGGCGACGCATCGTTCGCGTCGAGTACATCGAACGCGGTAGAGGTGACCGTAAATCAGCAAAACACCGTGACGAAGGTCGTATCCTCGCTGAACCCCACGACGTACGGCAATAGCGTAACTTTTACGGCGACGGTCAGCCCCAAGATTCCAGATGGCGAATCCGTGGAATTTTACGATGGAGCCGACTCCATTGGCACCGGCACTTTGACAGGGTCAGTCGCGTCCTTTACTACGTCCACGCTTAACGCCGGTTCGCATAACATTATTGCGTACTATATCGGAGACACGAACTACGTACCGAGCGGATCGACTACGCTTGCTCAAGTTGTCTCCAGCATTTCGACGAACATCGTCGTGACGACGACCACAAATCCATCGACTTCGGGAACGCCGATCGTGTTTACCGCAGCGGTCAGCCCAAGCGTTCCGGACGGGGAGACCGTGACGTTCACTTCCGACAACAGCGTGACGGATGGCCAGCCGGCGGGCGTGATGGGAACGGGAACGACGAGCGGCGGTTCCGCAACGCTCACGCTTACCGAGTGGGGGAATTGGCTCCTTGATGTCGTTGCAACCTATCCAGGCGACGGGAATTACGCCCCTTGTACGTCAAGCACATACAAGCAGGTCGTAGTCACTGGGACGACGCCTACTGCGACCGTTCTCGACTCGTCGGAAAATCCGTCAACTTATGGCGATGATGTCGAGTATACGGCTACGGTCAGTCCCGACGTTCCGGACGATGAACCCATCGTATTCTGGGATGGCGGCACGGTCATCGATTGGGGGTGGACATACGGGGGCAGCGCCACAATTGATACGTACGAACTAACAGCGGGCATTCACAATATAAGCGCAACTTACTTTGGCGATGCTTCCTATGCCGGCAGTTCCGCGAGCCTCTCGAACCAGATCGTCTACGGAGATGGTTGGAGCGCGACTACGACAACGCTGCAATCCTCTCTCAATCCATCAGGCGCAGGCGCATCGGTCACGTTTACAGCCAACGTCGGCCCGACGGTTCCAGACGGGGAGAGCGTGACCTTCTACGACGGCGCGAGTCTAATCGGCAGCGGCCTAACCTCAGGCGGGAGCGCCAGCCTTTCGACGACGGCTCTGTCACTGGGCGACCACACGATTACCGCAACCTATATAGGCGACTACACGTACGCACCGAGCACATCGAGCAAGCTGACGCAGGCGGTAAAGAATGCTACCGCCGCGAGTTTGTCATCGTCCGCTAATCCATCGGCTGCCGGAAACCCCGTTACGTTTACCGCGTCGCTCTCTCCGAGTGTGCCTGATGGCGAGGTGATCACCTTTCAAGACGGGAGCGCCGTGCTTGGCACAAGCAAAACCGCGGCATCCGCTGCCACCCTGACAACGTCCTCGATGACGGCCGCTAGTCACACAGTCACGGCGGTTTATTCGGGGGACGCAACATACGGACCATGCACGTCGAACGTCGTGACACAGGTGGTCACGGCGGCCACGGCGACTTCCTTGGCGTCTTCCATGAACCCGTCTAGCTTTGGCGCATTGGTGACTTTGACTGCTACCGTTACTCCGAGCGTGCCGGACGGCGAAACGGTGACTTTCTACGATGGAGGCAAGTCGATAGGCACTGGCTCTACCGTCGCTTCAGTCGTCTCGCTTGCGACATCGGCGCTGGCGGCGGGCAGTCACGCGATCACGGCAAGCTATGCCGGAGACACGGTCTACCTTAAGAGCACCTCGACCGCGCTGACTCAGTCCGTTAACAAGGGCTCCGTCACGACAACAATCGTGTCCTCCGTAAACCCGTCGACTTTCGGCAGCCCTGTTACGTTCACTGCGACGCTTAGTCCGAACGTTCCGGATGGCGAGACGGTTACATTCGACGATGGCGGCACATCGATCGGCACGGGGACGATGTCCGGTTCCGTGGCGACGCTCACGACGTCAGCACTTTCGGCCGGTAGTCACACCGTAACTGCCGCGTATCCGGGTGACGCGAACCTTGCGGCCAGCACGTCGAGCCCATTGGCGCAGTTCGTTACGCAGCTCGGGCCGTCCTATCCGGCCGGTCTTAACTTCTTCTCATCGCCTTACGACTACCCTGGCATTGGTCTCGATGCCTTACTCGGCTATAAGGGTGTCAAGCTCGCCGTGTTTTCGCCTGCGGATTACGCCTATTTTATCACTCCCAACGGTCCCGCTGGTTCGATCCGCCTTGGCGTTGGATACTGGGGGCGTTTCCCGCAGGCTGTTACATTCGCGAGCCAGGGTACGCCAGCGCCAGCGAACACGGCATTTGAGATTGGCTTATCTGCTGGCTGGAACATGATTGGCGATCCATTCACCAAGTCGATTGGGCTGTCGAGCCTGACGTTCGGGCCGCTCGCTCTCTCGTTCAGTCAGGCGACGAGCGGAGTTAGCCCAATCGTCAGCGGCGCCTTTTGGAGCTATTCGTCTACTTCCAATAGCTACACGGCTGCGTCGAGCCTGGATGCGCAGAAGGCATATTGGGTCTACGCTTACTCGGATACGACAATGTACGTGCCAGCCGACTAGTCTGGCGGTTTAAGTCACGGAGCAGACAATACAGATGAAGCTATTCATTGCAGATCGGAAACGATCGCCCATTAAACTCGCGGTTGCCATACTGGTCCTTTCTGCCGCAACCCTTCTTGCCGGATGCGGGGGCGGCGGCGGCGGAAACAGCGGAAGCAACGTCGTTACCGTAAATGGCAAGGTGGCGGACAAGTTAACTTCAAAGCCGCTCGCGTCTCGCGTCGTCAGTTTGAGCGGTACGTCTTTTAGCGCTACCACGGATGCCAGCGGGGCGTTTAGCTTTGCGGGCGTGACGACTGGAACGTATACGCTGGTGATTAAAGACAGCTTGGGGAGCACGGACGGCGCCGTCGCCGTCGATGTGAGCGGGGCGAACGGCGCAGCCGATGACCTTGGGACGATCAGCATCGATACGTCCGGTACGCCCCCTCCACCTCCGTTGGTTCGGGCAGGGAAATAGGGTCCTGCCGGTTGGCGGTCCGGCCGTACCGGCAGGTTCGATGGCCTAAAGAACGATCGATCCGCCAGACGCCAATTCGTTTCTCACGTCGCCAACCGAGACGGCTCGAATGTTTCCGCTTTGTGAACGTACGGCGAGCGCAGCCGCAACACCGGCCGCCTCGCCGGTTTGATTGAGGTTGACCATTACTCGGATCGCTCCATGTGCCGCTTGGTCGGCGTCGATCATTCTGCCGGCGACGACGATGTTGTCGTATGGCCCCTGCGGGAGCATGCTGCGCAGGGGGATCTGGTAGTAAGGCGTGTTTGCCGAACCTTCAGGACGCCAACGCGAGACCTCCGTTGGCCGGCCAGGGCAGGAATAGCGCTGCGTTCCGTCAAGGTACATTAGCGTCGTGCCGGGCTTGTCGCTATGGTGGATGTCCACGGGATAGGTCCCGTTTGCTATCGCATCATCGAACCGCACCCCTTCGAGTATGTCGTCTTTCGTTAGCTGGTATGCGCATCTCACATGCCGGGACTCGCGAATCCCGATGCGCGCGGGCAGGGTGGTAAGCGTCAACTTGGTGTCCGGCGCGTATTTTCGCAAAATGTCCTGAATCGCCCGAACCTGGCGACGACCTTCCATCTCCGCGTAGGTCAGATAGCTCGCATCCGCGCAGCTTCCGCCCGAAACCCGGGTGCCTGCCAGCATAATGACGTCGCTGCCAGGGATGCCCGCGTACCAGACAAATCCCTGCGGGAAGCCGTACTCTGCCCCATGTTCTTGGACGAGATTTCCCAGGTCCACGCCTTTGAGCCGGGACAATCCTTCTAAGAATGCGCAAGTCGTCGAAGGCTGGATCTGGTTTGCGTTGTATGTTTCAAGACCGAGCCTCGCGCAGAGATCCCCGTCGCCCGTGGCGTCGATAAACGACTTCGCGAGGATTGCCCCACGACCGGATTTGTTCTCGACGATCACGCCCTGAAGACGTTCGTCGTCGCCGACGTATGGGGCTGCAAATTGGGTGTGCAGGTAAGGAGTGACGGTCTTCGCTTCTCGGACCATTTCGTCGAGTTCGATCGTAAGCTCCGCCGAATTGAACTCCCAAAAGTCGTGGACATTCCGTTCTTTGACCCTGACAGCGCCACGTTTGCTCAGACGCGTCATTACATCAGTGGTCAGGCCCGCGATAATCTGCCGATCGAAGAACGCATCTAGCGGCGGATGCCAGAGGTTGACAAGCGATAGGGTTGCAACGCCGCCGAAGCAGCCCATACGCTCAACGAGGATCACGCGGGCGCCTAAGCGAGCTGCGCGAATTGCCGCGAAAACGCCGGTGCAGCTTCCGCCAAGGACGCAAACGTCGGCCTCCTCAAGGATTGGAATACTGCGGGACGGTTCAACAATCAGGCCATAAGCTTCCATCTTGATCTCTCCTCAATATCCTTTTGCGAACAGCGCCGAGCTTGTTTGCGTTGTGGTACGAACGCAGTTCGCTGAACAATGAAGATTGTTGCACGTACGTACGCCGTTATCGCGCATTTGCGTTGGAATTAACCAGTTGGACTTCCGCTTGCTGTGCGTTAAGCGAGTGGGTACCGTAAATTGGTCAGGACTTGGGAGCGCTTCTCAGGCCGCTGGGCGATATTTCAAGCGCTTCGCGTACGGCTTGCCAACAGGCTGCGTGTTAAGCGGCTAAAGAGAAATGACCAGCCCGGCCATGGAGGGCATCTTAATCCTCATCTTCTCTTGGAGTGTAATTAACTGGCATATTGCGAGAAGGATTCAGGACGGCTCGTGCCGCCGGGGCAATTTTTCGCCCGCGCCTCGTTCACTGCGGTGTTTTACGATGCTTCGACGACACGCGTACAGCCCTTTGCCGCCATCGTCCGCCGGTCACGGACCGGTCTCGCTCGCGCCTCG
>JARLGU010000011.1 GCA_031292625.1 Capsulimonadaceae bacterium
AGACCTCTCTACCCCATCGGAATGGGGTCCCCTTCTCTCCGAAACGGAGAGACTGTTGGCCGCATTGCCAAGCGCTCCTAAGCTCCTCCCGCTTCGGCTCCTCGGCCTCGCTCGGAGTCCTGAGCCTGTCGAAGGAGAGGACGGGGCCTGCCGTCCTCGGCGGGAAGGTGGGTTCCGCGCGAAGCGCGCCGAGGCGAAGCCGATGTTAGTTCAATACTCGCTGAGCCCGGTTGCGATGGAAGGCATGGATCTGCTTAATGCCGCGTGCAAACCGACTCACGGCTTTTAGCGGCAGTGAGGTACTATATTGGCGACTCGGATGCGGTCAAAGAGCTAAAGGCGGCGACCGACTAGCACGCGCGATACAGGTTCCATGACAGACCAAACAACCGGCCAATTGCCGTTCACCACCACCACGACAACCCAGGCGGGCAACCGCCACGAGATTTCCACCGTCGGCGCTCACCAGATGCGCGTTACGGACAACCTGGATCAATTGCTCGCCGTGATTCCGCCCGATATCCGGCGCGCGCTTGAACAGCTTGAGTCTCTTTCGGGACTGATCGAGATCGTAATGGATCTCGGTCGAGATGCCGAAGCGCGGTTTCCAGAGCAAAAAGTGATCTGGCTGCGTGAAGGAATCGCTGTCACCGCCGAAGATATCGACCATGTGGTAACCCACATTGGGGCGTTCGGCAAGGACAACCGCGCGGGCATCGAGCGGACCCTGCACAGAATCTCGGCGATTCGCAACCGCGTCGGGCGCATCGTCGGCCTTACTCTGCGTATCGGACGCGCGGTCTACGGCACGATCGATATTATCCGGGATGTCGTCGAATCCGGCAAGTCGATCCTCGTGCTTGGCCGCCCTGGACGCGGTAAAACCACCAAGCTTCGCGAAATGGCGCGCGTACTCTCCGACGAGTTTAACAAGCGCGTCGTGATCGTCGACACATCGAATGAAATTGCCGGCGACGGCGACATTCCCCACCCCGCAATTGGTAGAGCCCGCCGCATGCAAGTGGCGGCTCCCGAGCAGCAGCATGCGGTTATGATCGAAGCTGTCGAAAATCACATGCCCGAGGTGATCGTCATCGATGAGATCGGCGTGGAGGCGGAAGCGTTTGCCGCGCGCACCATCGCAGAACGCGGCGTTCAGCTCATCGGCACGGCGCACGGCAACAGCCTGGAAAACCTGCTGATGAACCCAACGCTCTCTGACCTCGTCGGCGGCATTCAGGCTGTGACCCTCTCCGATGAAGAGGCGCGCAAACGGGGCACCCAAAAGACCGTGCTCGAGCGCAAAGCTCCTCCAACCTTTGACGTCATCATCGAGATCATTGAGGTCGACCAGCTGGCAATCCACCACGACGTGACGAAGACCGTCGACCGCCTATTACGCGGCGGACAACCGCGTCCCGAAATCCGAATTCGCAACGCGGACGGCGAAGTCGAGGTCGTCCAGCCCGGCGATAGCGACGCGAAAGCGCCGCGACGCGCCGCCGGGTCCGATCTGCATACGTTCGGCAACGCGACGCACGACGATTACGAGCCCGAGCCGCTTCCGGTCGTCGGACGACGCGAGCCCGCTCCCGCTGAGCCGCATGGCGAATCGAACGGCCATGCGCGGGGAAAGACGCTCCCGCCGGTCGTACGCCTCTTTCCGTATGGCGTCAGCCGCAGCCGTCTCGAACGCGCCATTCGCTCGCTCAAGGTTCCGGCGTACATCACGCGCGAAGTGGGCGATGCCGACGTCATGATCGCCCTGAAGGCCAACTACCGCAAGGAGCCGACACGTTTACAGGAAGGGCTTAACCGCAACCTGCCGACGTACGTCATCAAGAGCAACACATACATTCAGATCGAAAACGTGATCCGCGAAATCTTCAATATGGGCGCATCGGTCACCGAAGAAGAGCAGGCCCTCCAAGAGGTGCAGGACGCAATCGACGAGATCAAGGGCGATTCAACGGGAGGCCTGAACTCCGTCGAGCTCGCTCCGCAGAACTCTTATACGCGCCGCCTCCAACACGAAATCGCCGAGCGCCATAGCATGGTATCCGAAAGCATTGGCGTCGAGCCGATGCGCCGTGTCCGAATCAGCAGGCCTTAACCCGACTGAGCCTTGCGACGTTTCAAAGCTGCGACGATGGCATACGCAATAATCGAACAGCTTGCGAGCCGGTGCGCGACACGTAGAACGACACAACGATAACGATCGATATTCCAATTTGGGCCGGATCTTCCGGCCCCTTGTCACACAAATATGGCCTACCCCATTCGCTTCATAACGTTTGAAGGCCCCGAAGGCGCCGGTAAAAGTACGCAATGCGCGCGGCTTGCCGAGTGGCTACGCGCACGCGGCGACGATGTCCTGACCACCCGCCAGCCGGGAGGCGATCCGGTCGGCAAACGCCTGCGCGAAATCCTGCTGGGCGGCGCCGATGGAGACGTGACGGACCGAGCGGAGCTGCTCATGATGATGGCGGACCGCAGCCAGAGCGTCGCGAAGATTATTCGGCCGCATCTGGCAAAGGGCGGAACCGTCCTGTGCGACCGGTACGCCGACTCGAGCCTAGCCTACCAGGGGTATGGACGCGGAATCGACCTGGAATTTGTGAGTACGCTGAACGAGTTCGCCGTGGAAGGGCTTTGGCCCGATCTGACGCTGCTTCTCGACATCGACCCGGCGGAGGGCCTCGCACGGCAAATGGCGCGCACGAGGATGGAAGAAGAAGCGATCGACTTTCATCGCCGCGTTCATGCAGGCTTCCTTGCGATCGCGCGGCAAAACCCCGATCGCGTCGCCGTCATCGATGCCGACGGCAGTCTTGAGGAGGTCGCCGAGAGGATTCGCATAGCTTATGAAGCTCATCATCGGAATCACGCAAGCGCGTGACAAGCGACGCTTGTTCGACGAACTAGTCGAAGCAGGAATAAAGTTTACGACGCTCGGCAGCACGGGCGGTTTCTTGCGCCGCGCCAGCACCACCCTGCTAATCGGAGCGCAAGACGAGGAAGTGGAACGCATCCTGCGCATTTTCCGCGAACAATGCTCTTCGCACGAGGATTTCGTAAACATCCCCTCCGAGTACGCCCCGCTTGCAGGTCTGAGCGCGACGATTTCGCAAGCCGTCAAGGTAAAAACCGGCGGCGCGATCACACTCGTGCTCGATGTCGAGCGGATGGAGACGTATTAAGGACGAAAGGGCGTATACTTGGTTCGTGCGAATGGAGTTTAAGAAATGAGCGATGCCATACTAATCTCCGAGTTGAGGCCGAGAGGCTTCCTCTCATTTGGCCCCGACACCGAGCCCATCAAACTCGGCCCGCTCAACGTCCTGATCGGCCCCAACGGCTCCGGTAAGTCGAACTTGATCGAGGCGATCTGTTTTTTGCGCTCCGCTCCGATAAGTCTTGAGGACTTCCTCCGAAAAGGCGGCGGTGTTCGAGAGTGGATCTGGAAGGGCGAGGGCAATGAAAGTGCATCGGTGAGCGCGGTTGTGACCACTCCCGCTGCGCCAATACAGCGAGCGCATCTCCTGAATTTTCGTCCAGAAGGCCAATTATTTCAGCTTACGGACGAAAGTGTCAAAACAGTACAAGCAATAGGAGAGAGCGAGCGCTACAGCTACCACTTGCTTGGCAGCAAGCCAAGTATCAAGTTGAAACAGTTTACTAAGATCGGAAGCGGCGAGTGGGTAACGATGCGCGCTGGGACTGTGGATACAAACGCATCGATCCTCTCGCAACGCCAAGATCCGGATCAATATCCCGAGATCACACATCTCGCCAACCAATATCGTGCGATAAGAACTTATCGCGAATGGTCATTCGGCCGCACCGCATCTATCCGAATGCCACAAGCCGCAGACATGCGGTCCGACAAGCTCGAAGAGGATTTTTCCAACCTCGGATTGTTCTTAAACTCGCTCCGGCGCAACAGTGCTGCGAAACGCGCCATTCAAAAATCGCTCACCGACCTCTATGCCGGCATAACCGATTTCGATGTCTCCATTCTCGGCGGTACGGTCCAAGTGTTTCTTGAAGAAGGCGAATTTCAGATTCCCGCGACCAGGCTCTCCGACGGCACGCTACGGTATCTATGCCTTCTCGCGATATTGCTCGACCCTACCCCGCCGCCGCTGATTTGCATCGAGGAGCCGGAACTCGGCCTGCATCCGGATATCATTTCCAAGCTCGCAAAGCTGATGATCGACGCGTCCAAGCACACGCAACTCGTGGTCACGACGCACTCCGATTTGCTCATCGACGCGCTGAGCGAGCAGCCAGATTCGGTCCTAGTGTGCGAAAAACACGATGGCAAGACCCTCATCCAGCGACTGGACGCGGAACACTTGAAGCCGTGGTTGAAAGATTACGGCCTCGGACAACTCTGGCTCAAAGGCGAAATCGGGGGAACTCGCTGGTGACCCACATTAAGCTCTACGTCGAGGGCGGGGGAACCACCAGGAAAGACCAGGGGCCCTGTCGCGAGGGGTTTAGCAAATTCATCGAGAAGCTAGGGATTGATCCCCGATCGTTTAAAGTCATTGCGTGTGGTGGACGCGCCAACACATTTAAGGACTTCGTTACTGCCTTCAAACAATCCGAAGACGCCTTTGTGGCGCTTCTCGTCGACAGCGAAGACCCGGTCGCGGACATTGAACAACCGTGGACGCATCTTCGAGAACGGCCCGGAGATGGTTGGATCGCCCCACCGGGTGCAACGGACAATAACGCGCTGCTCATGGTAACGTGCATGGAAACGTGGCTGACCGCCGACCAAGATGCTATTCGACGCATATGCGGATCGACGATTAAGGCGCATCATCTGCCCACAGAAGACCTTGAAACGCGGGACAGACACGTCCTCAAAGACAAGCTTGCCGCAGCCACGAAAGATTGCAAGAAGACCTACGCCAAAGGCGACGTTTCGTTTGCCATACTCGCTGAAGTCGCCCCGGACAAGCTGGCAAATCTCCCGTCGTTCAATCGCATGCGCCGCATACTGCAAGCCAACCTGTAACGACGATTTAGCCTAACTGATGTTCTCAACCATAATCGGACAACCTCAAGCGGTCGAAGTGCTCAAAGGCGCGATTGAAAATCAGCGTCTCGTGGGAACCTATCTTTTCGTCGGCCCCGCGCACGTCGGGAAGGCTACGACGGCGCTGGCGCTGGCGCAGGCGCTCAATTGCGTCGGAGAGCCGGACGCACCGTTCGACGGCTGCGGCACATGCTACGGCTGCCGCGCGATTGCTGACGGGACGCATCCGGATGTGCGAAGCGCCGCGCCGAGCGGTCCGTCGCGAACGCTGCGAATTCCGCAGTTTTGGCCGCGCGAGGGAGTAAGGGAGCACCCGGCTGACCGCGCAATGCTTCGCGACCTGCACTTCGCGCCCGTACGCGGCAAAAAGCGCGTGTTCATTATCGAAGACGCCGACGCGTTGAACGACGATACCGCGAACAGCTTGCTAAAAGTCCTCGAAGAGCCGCCGGCCTATGCGATTTTCGTCCTGACCGCGCCCTCCACAAACTCCGTGCTGCCTACAATATTATCGCGTTCGCAAGCCGTCCGCTTCCGCACGGTCGCCGCCCCCGATATCGAACAGGCGCTGGTTTCCCGGCACGGCGTCGATCAGGCGCACGCTCGTTTTCTCGCGGCGTTTACGCAGGGACAGATCGGCGAGGCGTTCCGGCTCGCATCGCATCCCGCGTTGCTCGATGCCAGACAGGCAGTCCTCGACGCCGCATCCGACCTGACATCCGGTTCGCCGTTAATTGCCGCATACAAGGTCGCCGATGACCTGCGAAAGGCCGCCGACAAGTTGACTGCCGGACGTAAGGACGATGCGGCGGAAAGCCAGCGGACCGCATTAACTCACGCGCTCGACATGGTGCTCCTCTGGTACGGCGACCTTCTCCGGATCGTCGTTGCAAAGGACTCACTCGCGCCAATCAACGCCGATCGCGCGGAAATGCTGCACCGGCACGCAGCCGGTTATGCGCCCGCCACGCTTGCACGCGCCGTCGCCATCCTGAACGATACCCGCCGCTATATCGAGCGCAACGCCAGCGCGCAGATCGCGACCGAGGCGCTGGCGCTCCAGCTCCTTGCGTTGCCGCGTCGAAAATGATAATGTCGAATCACTCAGAAAATCGAAAGGCCTTGTAAGACGGCTCCCCGGCCGCCGTGGCCGTTTTTGAGAAAGGGTCGGCAGAGCGCTTTCACCGCTTAACGATGCGCGCTGGGTTCGGACGCCGACTGCAAAGGGCTGTACGCGTGTTGACGAGGCATCGTAAATCACCGCCGTGAACGAGGCGCGGGCAAGACCGGTCCGTGACCGGCGGAGGATGGCGGCAAAGGGGCGTGCGCGTGTTGACGAGGCATCGTAAATCACCGCAATGAACGAGGCGCGGGCAAAATAGTGCCCCGGCGGCACGAGCCGTCCTGAATCCTATTCTCAATGCGCCCGCAAATTATACAGGCTCTCAGCGTCTTTTCACAACTACGGACGCAACAGCCAAGATTCCCCATAAGGATCTCAACTCGTGCCTCTAAACAACCTACCGTCCGCCGGACATTGGATCACACTCGACTGGCAACGCGATGCGCGCCCTGTAGGCGGCCCACCCATCGCATTTCGCAAGGACTGGATCGTACCGCGCGATTTCACGGATGCACACATCCGCATCGGCGGCTCGTACCGGTACGCCCTCTATGTGAACGGAGCGATCGCCGGCTACGGCCCCGCGCGCTCGTTCCCCGATGCGCTATCGTTCGACACGTGGCCGCTTACACGGCTCTTGCACGCCGGCGCTAATCAGATCGCGGTGTTGTTGCTGCCCTACACGGGGGTCACTGGATACGCTCCGATCTCCCGTCTCGGATTGCGCGTCGACGCCAGCGCGACGCTCGCGGACGGCTCCGTCGAAACGTTGGGATCCGATCACACGTGGAAGGCAAGAGCCGCAGATTGGTACGAGGAGACGCCGCTGCTCATCTCGCTCCCGGTCGGCTTTCAAGAGCACTTCGACATCGCGAAGGAACCCACCGGGTGGAAAGTCGCCCCGCCAGGGGACGGATGGCGCGACGCGTTCGTGATCGGTCCGGTTGGCACGCCTCCATGGCGCGCGGAAGAGGCGCGGACGATCCCGCTTATGCGGGAAGAGCCAATCACGCCATCGATAGTCTGGCGCGGCCGCGCGCCGCGCGAAATGACTGCGGTCGCAATGAACCTCGCCCGCCAGTTCAACGCTCAGGTCGTCGAAGGCGCGCCGTTTTCCGAATGCGGCGGCGCTTCCATCGAGATGGCTGACAACAACGTTTACACTTTTGATTTCGGCCGCACTCGCCTGATCCGCCCCGGCTTAAGCGCAACGAGCATACAGGGCGAGATCCGCGTCGAAGCGTACTATTCGCTCGATATGGACGACAGGCCGAAGGCGAATTGCGGTTTTGGCCACGCACAAGAGGGCGCCGTCGACTCGGTAGTTCTCACGGGAGCCGAAACCGCCGATTGGGAAGCGCTGACGCCGCGCGGATTTCGCTTCCTGACCCTGCGGCTCAGCGGAAGCGGTCGAAGCAAGCTCACGCTTCGCGCAAAATCGGTCGACTACGACTTCCCGCGCCCTGCAACGTTCGTGTGCAACGATACAACGCTGCAAGAGATATGGAACATGTCCGCAACGACGCTGCGATCATCGGCCAATGACGTCTACGTGGACACGTGTTCCCGTGAAAATATGCTCTGGACATTCGACGCCTGTGTCCAGGCAAAGGCGGCCTTCTACACCTTTGGCGAAACCGCATTATGGCGGCGTTGTCTGAACCTGATCGGTGCAGGGATAGACTCCGGCGGACGGCCCCGCGCAATCGTACCAGCGGAGACCAGCTTCATGTGCCTGATCGACCAGGCGTTCATGTGGATCTGCTCATGTCGCGATTACACGGTCATCACGGCCAACGACGATGTTGCGCGGCACAATGCAGACGCGATTGGACGACTCCTTGCGTTCGCGACCGAGCACATCACGACCGACGGCTATTTCGTCCCGCCATCGTCGACGTGGCACTGGATCGACTGGGCTCCGCTGGAAAAGCGCCCTTACTCGCTCGCCGTAAACGCGTACCTGACGGTTGCCGCCGACGCCGCCGCTACCGTTGCCGAGGCCGCAAAGATGCCCGCGCTGCGAGCACAGGCCGAAGGCCTCGCGAACGCGCTCCGGCCGCGCCTGGCAGAGTTCTTCGATAACGATGCAGGCTGCTTCCGAGCCCGGATCGAACCGCAAGAAAGCGAGATCGAACATTCGCTTATGATGCCGCGTGACCCGAATCCCCTTAGCCATGATCTGCACGGCAACATCCTCGCCTGCATCGCGAGTGGCGGCGACGAGGCACAGCGAGCCTCTGCACTGCGCTTTGTCGCAGGCCGGCTTCGCGAACCTCTCGGCCCAGGCAACGCGTTCGGACCTGGCTGGACCGATACGCTGCTGGCTCCGTTGTTTGACGCCGGTTACGGCCAGGTCGCTCTGGACTTTGTCAAGAAAGCCTACGGCCAGACGATCGTCGCCGGCGCGCCGACGTGGGGGGAAGGCTTCGGCACGTCGCGCTACAATACGGCTCACGGTTGGGGCGCATGCGTCAATTCGCTCATCGCCGAGCAGATCGCCGGAGCAGGTCCCACGCGCGACGGCAGAGATCGCCGAACACCGCGACCGGAATTGGCGAGGGAACTTGAGTATCGCGTTGAGACCGGCAATGCGCATTTTGCCGTGATATTTCGCAATGGCCGCACAGAGACCAGCAGCTGACGAGTGCCTGGACGCCAATCCCGATGTTGGTGACTCGCATTGATAATTTTTACTAAATTATTATCAAATCCCTTGACACTCGTTTGGTCCACGCCTATAATGTCTTTGTGGGAACCAGCACGACGCTACAACCTCGCGTAACGCTCAAAGATGTCGCCATACACGCGAATGTATCGCAGGCGACGGCATCTACGGTGCTCTCCGGCCTGGACAATGGCATTCGCGTGACGCCGTCCACCATAGAACGCGTTCGAGAGTCGGCGCGCATCCTCGGCTACCGTTCGCGGACGCGAGAGCGAAACGACAGGCTGGCCGCTGCGCACACGGGTGCTCACGCGCATTCCGACTCGATGTCCAGCACGACCAAGCTTTTCGCCCCAGGAATCATTACGAAGGTCTACGGCGGCTCAGCCGGTCTCGGCGCGCACTTGGAACCATGGCATAACGAAGTCGCTGCCGCATTCGAAATCGTCGCGAGCGCGATACCAGGGACTGCAACAAGATATTTCAACCGCGCGCGCACCGGACAACCGACGATCCCGGTCGAGTTCGCAATCGAATCGCTTATTGCGGACGGGGCAAACGCGCTCATGCTGATCGATTTCGACTGGGTGGATGTTGTCGAAGAGTTTATTCCGGCATTCCAGGCAAGCGGCGTGCCGTTTGTCTTCGTCTCAGCGGGACCGCTTGCCGCGCCCGTCGCCAACGTGTGTTATGACAACCGGGGGGCTGGCTTCCAAGCGGCAGCGCACCTGATCCAACAAGGGCATCGCGAGATCGCGTTCATTGCGACCGGCAAAGTCGACTGGATCGAGTCGCGCATCTCGGGCGCGCGGACAGCAATGCGGCAGCACGGCCTGCCGCCCGAATCCCTTCGCGTCTACCCGGCAGATCGCCCACTGATCGCCCCATCCAAGAGTTGGACCCACAACTTAAGCCATCTCGACGCAAGTCGCGAGATCGCGCGGCAAGGCTTCCGCGAGGGCGTCATTCCAGCCGCGGTTATCGCGGCAAACGACGAAATGGCGCTCGGCGTGATCGACGCCGCCAGGGAGCTCGGAAAATGCGTTCCACGCGATCTGGCGATTATCGGATTCGACGACATACCACAGGCCAAGGAAGCCGGATTGAGTACCCTGCGAGCTCCTCGCGAGGAAATGGGACGCGAGGCCGCCAGGATGCTGTTTAAAATATTTCAAGGCAATCGACTCAGCAACCAGATCTGCTTTCGATCAGACCTTATTACGCGAGCATCAACATCGCCAATCAATGCCAATTGGGAGATACCAACGAATGAACAGAACTGCTAAGACACGATCGGCAAAGCCGGGCTGGTCACTATATGGCTTCACGCTTATCGAATTGCTAGTTGTTATCGCAATCATAGCGATTCTCGCCGCCATTTTGTTTCCCGTCTTCGCTACGGCTCGCGAAAAGGCTCGCCAAACGGCCTGCCTCAGCAATCTCAAACAAATCGGCCTCGCGGTCGTCCAATACGAACAGGACTACGATGAGTCTGCCCCATGCGGCGTTTCCCAGACGAACAAGCTCATGGGTTGGGGCGGCAACCTCTATCCTTACGTCAAATCGACCGCGGTCTTCGTTTGTCCGTCCGATACCACGGCCGGAGCAAGTTGTTCGTACATCATCAATAACAACATCCTCAACACGACCACAACGATGACGCTTTACAGCGGCCTTTTGTACGCAACGTACCCGCTCAGCAAGTTCGGCGCGCCCGCGAAAACCGTCCTGTTCGCCGAGGTAGCCGGGGCGGCCGGCTACAATATCGCCGACATGAAGGCTGCCGACAACGTCAGCGACTTCTACAGCAGCGGGTATACGCCTGCCGGCACGGGCTGCGCGCAGGCATACGATCCGTACACGACAAAGCTTGGATCAACGAATGTTCAGTGCGGTGGCGGCGTCTCGGGCCAAGGATGCGCGAACCCTTTCACGCTCCAGTACGCCACAGGGTATCCATACAATATCGCCGCATGCCTTTCAGGCCTCTACACGAATGCGTCGGGGCGACACAGCAACGGATCGAACTATATCATGGCAGACGGCCACGCGAAATGGTTCATGGGAACCCAGGTATTCGCGGGCTCGAACAACAACGCGGCCGGAAATTGCTCCAGCGCCACCTCGACCCAAGCCATGAACACGCAGTGCGGCCTCGCGAACATCGCCGCCACCTGGAGCATCTATTAGGCAAAGCGGCAGCCGATCAGTCCTCTGAGTCGCCGGCTCGAAGGCCCGTCGACGTCCCGGTAAATATGCCTGGACGACAACGGGCTTTCGCGTGTGGCCTCTCAAACGCCTATCCCTCTTATTGTTATATGGGCTAGCCCCGGATTCCCTTGACAGAACGCTATCAGCATGCTATTCTGAGTATGCATAGATTTGAACTCGGGTTGCCCACTCGACCTGTGATCCGTCGACTTTGCGCCAGCCGCGCGGAAAGGCGGATTGTCCTTCGTTGAGATCTCGTGTAGTGCTAGAGAACATCCGACAATGGAATATTATTAATGAGATATTCAGCGAAAGTTCAGGCATTAGGCATGCTCTACGAGAAGGCTCCCGAATGAAACAGGAGGCGAAGACGATGATGAAAAAAGCATTTACTTTAATAGAATTACTCGTAGTTATCGCCATTATTGCAATTTTAGCAGCAATACTATTCCCAGTCTTTGCCACGGCCAGGGAAAAGGCGCGTCAGACAGCCTGCCTCAGCAACCTTAAGCAACTCGGTCTTGCCATCGTCCAGTACGAAAACGACTACGACGAGACGCCGCCCGACGGAGTGGCGCATACCAATACGAACAAAGGCTGGGGCGGCCAGATCTACCCTTATGTCAAATCCGTAGGCGTTTACGTCTGCCCCGATGACACCTGGCCGAGCGTAAGCTGTTCCTATTTCATCAACAGCAACTTCGACTACACGCCCGCCGGTTTCTCGTGGAGCCCTCCTCTGCAGTGCCCGCCGGCATATCCCCTTGCAAAGTTCGGCGCTCCCGCCAAAACCGTAATGTTCGGCGAAATTACCGGCAGCGGCGGATACAATATCGGCGATTTGAACCCGCAAGACTCCGTAAGCGACCTCTACTACCCAGCGGGATCGCCCAAGGAGAGCGGCTACACGCCCAACGGCACTGGTTGCGGGGGAAGCTACGATCCATATACGACGAACCTGGGAACAACGAATCAGGCCTGCAATACGCTTACGGCGAACGTCTGCGGGGACAAGACATTCACGCTCCAGTACGCCACCGGTTATCCTTACAACGTCTACTGCCAAAACAATTCCACGGTCTTCGCAAGCCCCTCTGGCCGCCATAGCAACGGTGCGAACTATCTCCTGGCCGACGGTCACGCGAAGTTTCTAATGGGCACGCAAGTCTTCGCCGGGGGCAATGACTTAACTGCGGGCGACTGTTCCAGCTCAAATAGCGGCACGGCAATGAATACTGGATGCGGAAGCTACCCGAACGTTCCGGTTACCTACAGCATCTTCTAAGCGCTCCGCCCGCGGCAAGGCATTCTTGCCGCGGGGACACGTTCCTCTCGCTTATTCCGGGGCAATCAACGGCTCCTCTCAGCTTCCGCCCCTCTGCGTACAGAGTCGTGAAATTTTCGCATAAAATTCCGTCACTAGCCTGTCACCCGCTTGACAGCGCCTTTCGATCGTGCTATCCTGACTCTGCGTTAACGTAAAAGCAAACGTTAATGCAGAGGCTCTATGAGATTGTCCCGGTCTACCGTCACCATAACCGATATCGCGCGAAGGGCCGGAGTATCGCCAACTGCCGTTTCGTCGGCGTTACACGGCACCGGCCGCGTGAGCGAAGAGCAGCGGACGATCATCCAGAATATCGCCCGCGAAATGAACTACCAGCCCAGCGTCGCCGCACAAATCATGCGTTCGCACGCGACGAACGGCATCGCGCTTGTCATTACCGACGACCACGAAACGGCCTCGGAATCCGGCGTCACGGCGCCGCTTGTCGCGCATTTTGTCCGCAAGTGTGAGGCGGAAGGCGTCCGCTACCACATCGACTACGCGATGGAATCATTGAGCGGTTCGCCGGTTCCGCCGTCAATGCTCGGCGGATTGGTCAGCGGCGGTATCGTCGCGGAAAGGATGCCTCCGCAGCTACGCGAATGGTTCACCACCCAGGAGCGCTATCCGTGGGTCGCGATCGATGACACCGCACCCTATACGGTCGTCTCATCGGTCGACGATGGGATCGCCGAGGCGGTTCGGCACCTTGCCGCCTTGCGGCATAGAAAGATCGCATTCGGCGGACTTAGCCCAACGATCCTGGTGCACGCAATGATCAGAGACGGCTTCGAGCGGACCGCGCGCGCTTACGACCTTCACGTGGCGGAAGGCTGGAATGCGCATTTCGAGGGCGCAACGAGGGTCGAACAACTGAATCGTTACGCCGAGTTTGCCCAGTGGCTACTCACGCAACCCGACAGACCAACCGCGATGGTCTGCGCAGACACGAAAATGGCGCGCGCAGTCATCTATATCGCGCAACGCCTTGGTATCCGCGTTCCGGAGGACCTGAGCATCGTCGGGTACGGAACGAGCGGCGATGCCGAAAAGGGCATCCCGTGCGTCGCCCAGGTCGAGCCGAATTTTGCAGGCATGATAGACAAAAGCATAACGATTCTGCAGCACTTGATTGACGGCAAGCCAGTCGATCAGGGCGTGCACCGCGTCCCCGCTAAGTTTACGCAGCGCGCAACTGTCGCGTGGGCAAATACTGAGGACTGAGACAGGCTTTGGGCGCCGATTGGAGGAAATCATGAAAACGGCGAATACAGCATCGTCCGTTAAGACGGCGAGTTCAAAAAGCGGATTTACGTTAATTGAGCTACTCGTAGTTATCGCTATAATTGCGATTCTTGCAGCAATTTTATTCCCCGTATTTGCGACCGCCAGGGAAAAGGCCCGCCAGACCACCTGCGCCGCCAATCTCAAGCAATTGGGCATTGCGATAACCCAGTACGAGCAGGACTATGACGAAACTCCGCCCGATGGAAATGCGCGCACGAATACGAACAAGGGATGGGCGGGGCAAATCTACCCGTACGTGAAGTCGAAAAACGTCTACGTGTGTCCGGACGATCTTACGACGGCCGCGAGTTGTTCGTACTTTATCAACACGAATTTCGACTATCAACCTGCCTCCTACGTCTTTGGCGCTGGGCTGAATGCGCCGAGTTATCCGCTCGCGAAGTTCGGAGCGCCCGCCAAGACCGTCATGTTTGGCGAGGTAACGGGCAGCGCAGGCTACGACGTCAGCAACATGAATGCCACGGCTTCCCTGAACGACAATTATGCCCAATCTGCAGTTGCCGAAAGCGGCTATTCGCCGAACGGCACGGGGTGCGGGAATAGCTGGGATCCTTATACGTCCTCGAACCTACCGGCAAACGTTGCCTGCAGCCGCATTACTGCCGGAGTTTGCGCGAACCCTGTTTTCACGCTCAAATACGCAACCGGTTATCCGTACAACATGGCCGGCTGCCAGTCAATCGTCTACACATCCTCTACCGGTCGTCACAGTGACGGCGCGAACTACTTGATGGCCGACTGCCACGCAAAGTTCTTCAAGGGTTCGCAAGTATTCGCCGGGGCAAACAACGCGACAGGCGGCGATTGTTCGAGCGCGAGCAGCGCCACGGCAATGAATACGGCCTGCGGCCTGCCCAATATTGGGGCAACCTACAGCATTTTCTAATCAGACGCCTGCGACGGTTCTACTCGCCGCAGGCCCCATTTTCGCCAACTGGCTCGCAACCCAAGCGCCACGGAGATTCAAATCGAACACTGACAAGGGTTGCGGCGTCTACACATTCGTGCACACGATTTGCAATCCGCCCTTCCGCCGCCTCGACATATGAAAACACCATCAACAACCATCATTCAACACGCACAACACAGTGCCATTGCCGTATTCCTCCTGCTGTGCTCGCTCATTGCCGCCGAGTCTCGCCCGCAAGCGCAAGCCAGGGAACTGCCGCCTGTTGCCCTCTACAAGGGCGCGACGTCGCTTGACGATATCGGCATCTACGGCGTATCGTACCGCTACGATAGCGGCAAAACAGGCGAGATGCCAATTGGGTGGAGCGGAGGATTCGAGGCGAACAGCGGCATATCGCTCATAGCCACCGTGCCGCAAGCGGGAAAAAGCGCCTTCATCGAGCATCCGGTTTGGCGCGGCGGTCCCGGGGATGTTGACCAGACGTTCCGCCTTGCCCTGCCCGTCGCCTCCAGGATCGAACTTAGCTTTTCGATCGCCATGCGCAGCGACGTTGTTGGCAAATCCGATGGCGCTACGTTCCGGGTCTTCGTAGACGATCTAAAGATAGCCGACGCCAATAAAACCGACGATGCGTGGTCCGATTACCGTTACGATCTTACGCGCTATGCCGGGAAGACAATCACGCTCGTGTTCGAGACCGACCCCGGCCCAGCGCGTAACGCCGGTTTCGACTTCGCCTTATGGGGCGATCGAACCATAACTGTCGACGGAGCTCCCGAACGCCCCGCCCAAAGCCGCCTGCACCCATTTCCCGGCAACCTGAGCGGCGCGCGGCAAGGATGGGGCAGCACATCGCCGACCCATCTTGCCGGGACGAGCAATGCGGCGGTCATCAGTACGAACTGCGCTCAGGCGCCGGCCGACATCCTGAGCGGCATCTGGGTGCGCATCGCGGGAAATGGCGCAGCCGTCCCGCAATCGACGCTGCTCGCCGCCAATGGAGGCTGTCTCGACCTGGTGGACGCGAGCGGCGCCATTGTGCCGTCATCGTCGCCCGATGCGCATGCGGTCGTGACGCAGCGGGATCTCGGCGCGAGCTCGGTCGAGCGGATTGCGACATACACGCTTGGCGAACGCAAGATTACCGTTCGCGCGGTCATCGACAGTTACGACGGCTCAAGCATTCGTGTTCGCCTTACGTCGCCGGATCCATACATCGCGCGAGTCCAAACCGGCGTCACCGGCCCGTTTCCCGTTCGCCGGTCAGTTATCACCCCATATTACGGACAGGTTTGGTATTGGCCGGATCGAGGCGTGTTTGCCAACGCTAGCATCGACTTCATGCTCTCGCATGCGAGTGCGCTAACGAACGACGCCGCTCTTTACAGCCCGCTAACCGACGGCAGGAGAATTCCGCTCGACGAAACGTTGTACTATGCCATCTCGCCCGATGTTCGCGACGTTTTCCCGACGCCGCCACATGCGGCGTCACCCTACCGCCAGACAATGGGCAATGTCGCCGTGATCGACAATTGGGATTCGCGGCTCGATGCGAACGAAGCCTATCTCACGTCACTCGCATCTTACGACATGACGCACTTCTACACGATTTTCCACGTCTGGCAACACGGCGGCTACGATTGCGAGCTGCCCGACGTCATGCCTGCCCGCTCCGGCAACGAACCGCTCAAGCATCTTATCGATACCGCAAAGGGATTCGGAGAGCTGTTCGCGCTCCACGAGAACTACGTCGACTTCTATCCCAACGCGCCATCGTACAACAAAGATGATGTCGCGCTGGCGTCCGACGGCAAAATGAGGAATGCCTGGATGAAGTCGAAAGTGCCGTCGTTCCTGATGGCGCCGGTCGCGATGATGAAGTACGCGAAGCAGATTACGCCGGTCGTCCACCAGGTGCTCGGGACCAACGCGAGCTACCTCGACGTCCACTCATCGATCGATCCGTTCGTCCATACCGATATGCGAGCCGACCGGCCTGGCGCGGGCATGTTCATCACCTGTGTCAACGCCCAACGCGACCTCTGGCAACTCATGCGCGATGTCCACGCCGGTCCCGTCACCGGCGAAGGCAACCGGCACTGGTGGTGGAGCGGCATGCTCGATGGCGTCGAGGCGCAGTTTGGAACGGGCGTCCCTGACCATACAGGCGAATTCGCGCCCCTCTTTGTCGACTTCGATTTGCTCAAGATCCACCCTAAGCAACTCAATCACGGCATGGGCTACATCCACAGATGGATGGGCGAAACGCCTCCCACGCAAAGCCAGCTCGACGCATACCGCATGCAAGAACTTATCTTCGGCCACTCGGCCTTTATCGATAGAACCGAAAAGCTTCCCTGGATCTTCGAGGAGCATAACCTTGCGATCCCCGTCGCATCGCGCTACGCCGTGTCGTCGGTTTCGTCGATCGATTACGAACTCGACGGCACGATGGCGGACGCCAACGAGATCGTCGCCGCAGGCGCGCCGTTCGACCGCGTGCGCGTCCGTTACGCAAACGGGCTAACCATCTGGGCCAATGCCCGGACGCAACCGTGGACCGTAACCGCGAACTCTCAGAGCTTCGAGTTGCCGCAATACGGCTGGGTCGCAACAGCCCCCACCCTGACGGCTTACACGGCAACCTTGGCTGGCCGCACGGTTACCTATTGTCGCACGCCGGAAACCCTATTCGCCAGTGCACGGCCGCCTGTAACCGAATCGCTCACGCCTCTCGACAAGCCTTATGCGGCTCCGCGTGTGGTCTCCATCGCACGGACAGGGGCAAGAACGCTGCAAATCCAGTTCGCGTTCGACGCGCTGAGGCAGCTCGATCCGAGCTCAAGCGTATTCGTACATGTCGTGTCGCCCAAAGAGACGGAGAAGGAAGGGATTGTTTCGCAGTTCTCATCCGGCATAAGCATCAAGCCCGGACAGTGGACGGTGGGTCAGCGGCAAACAGGAAGCGTCGTTCAAGCAACGTTGCCGGCAAGTCTGCCTGATGGAGTATATGAAATTCGCGTTGGCATAACCGCTGCGGCGCCCGGCGGCCGTATGCCGCTCGACGGAAACAACGACGGCGCACGTCGCTACCGAGTTGCTTCGGTACGGATCGCGGGCGACGCGCTAAGCGTTGCGCCGATCGAGCCCGCCGCAACAAGCGACCAATTCCCGCCGATAGTCAACTTCGGCGATATCGCCGCCAACGGCAGCGTCGCGCTTCGGCGTTTGTCCGATGGCGTCTGGAAGCTAACTCCATTGCCGCGAACCTCCCCATTTACGGCAAAGCTTCGCGGAGCAAGCATCGACAAGGCTCTCGCGTCAATCGACGCCACGCCGATCGACGCGGACGGTCGCGCCCTGGGCCAGCCTGAAACGCTGCCGTGCACGAACGGCGTCAGCACGCTGACGGTGAAATTGCCCGGCGGCGCCGTTGCATATAGGTTATGCGCGTCGAAGTAGCAACGTCTCCGGCGCGGAACGCAAGCGTTGCCTTTTCTTGTCATACTTCCCTTGGCGCCCTCGCAGTATCCGCTAATAAACATGCTTGACAAAACATGCTTGCCCCCCCTTGACATTCGCGACCGGACGTGATACGATATTGCTGTTCAATCGTTTAATCAAGTGCCTAGTCCACTGTTCAAACGATCAAACAAAGGAATGAAGACGTGCCAGTATCGCTTTCGGATGTTGCTGCCAAGGCTGAGGTTTCAGTGGCGACGGTTTCTCTCGTGCTTAACGGGAAGGCTGTGGGCCGAATACCGGAGACGACGCGTGTTCGCGTCAAGCGGGCGGCATTGGACCTCGACTATCACCCTAACCGATACGCAAAGGGACTGCAATCTCGCCAGACCATGAATATCGGCGTCCTGATTCAGGGCCTGCGCAATCCGTACTTCGCCGAAATTCACGAAATCGTTGAGGATCTCATCTGCGACCATGGATACGAAGTTCTATTCGACTCGGGCCGCCGTATCAATTTCGAGAAAGGCGGCGGCGTAGGGGGCTGGCCAATAGACGGTATCCTTGCGTGGGCCACATCGTATCAACGGATCAACTCGTCGTCGAGTGAGTCTTCCAACAACATTCCCGTGGTATACGTTGGATCCCCGCGCACCGACGGCACCGATTTCGTGACGCACAACGCAGAGCAGGGAACCTTACTGGCGCTTGACTATCTTTGGGAGCAAGGCTACCGCAGGATCGGCTTCTCTGCTCCGCCCAATATCGAGTATCCCGCACGCGAGTTTCGACGCGAGGCTTACTTGAAATTCTGTGAAGACCGGTCGCTTCGGCCTGATTTGGTAGACGTTACGCCAATGCTCGAAATGCGCAACCGGTACCAGAGCGGTTACCGTCAGGCAGGATACGAGGCAGGATGCCGCCTCGCGTCAATACCCGCGAATAGCCGCCCCCAGGCTGTGTTGTGTTACAACGACCTGATTGGGATCGGCATGATGAACGGCGCGTTATCGGAAGGCCTGCGCATCCCGGAAGACGTCGCGATTGTCGGCTTCGATGGGATCGACGAAGGCAAGTATCAGATCAGGCCACTTACAACCGTTGTAACGCCAGTAGACAAAACGTGCTCGCTTGCGCTGGATATCCTGCTTGGGCGAATCAGTGGAAATCTCGAAGAGGCAGCCCAAGGGATCGTTCTGCCAATGACTCTGAGAATCGGTAAGTCCGCTTAACAAGGCCGTGCCGGCTCCAACGTGGATTATGCCGGCGGCCAATTTACAAGAGGAATAAACAATGAATAAAGCTAAAGCGTTCACCTTGATTGAATTATTAGTTGTTATTGCTATTATTGCAATACTCGCTGCAATTCTCTTTCCTGTCTTTGCAACAGCCAGGGAAAAGGCGCGAGCGACCACATGCGCGAGCAATGAGAAGCAGCTTGGAATTGCGTTCGTCCAATACGCACAGGACTTCGACGAAACGTATCCCTGCAACGGCTTAAATGGCGCTTATGTTGGATGGGACAGCTTAATCAGTCCCTATGTTGGGCTAAAAGCAACCTATACCCAGAGCAATGGAACGCCCTTACCCACCTCGTCATTCTTCCAGTGTCCGGACGATGTCCTTGCGCACTACAACAACGCAGGCGGCCAATACCAGGCTAATGCGGTGGGCCGAACTTACGCCGAGGCCGCGACAGGCGGCGATGGCGGGTTCGCTCACGCATGTTGGAATCCGTATACGACGGGCGTTTGCAGCATAGCGGTGCCCGGCGGATATGTGCTTCCCGGTCGCCAAACCTCCGAGATACCGTCTCCCGCAGCGACCTTCATGCTGGTCGAGCAACCCAATATGTCGAACTTGTTGGGTAGTTCCGGCGGCAGCTGGTGCTTCGGACCGTTCAACGCGCTCAACACGGCGACAAGCGGGATCAACGCGACGGCCGGCACCCAGGATTGCGCCGGGCACTTTACAGGGACTCTTTCGTCCAGCTGTACCGTTGCCGGTGACCTGCACGCGCCGCTTCATAGCGGCGGTTGGAACTACCTGTACGTCGATGGGCACGTGAAGTGGCAGAACCCTGCTCAGACGTTTGGGAAGCCAGGCACGGGTCCAACGGGGCATTCGCTCAACGGTTACAACACGGGCACATGGTGCAATGGAACGTCGGCGGCGCCGTGCGGTCCCTGGACGCTCGACGACAACGACAACTAGGCGAATTGCGCCGCCCGCCGCCAGTTCGGCGCGCTACGCGCGGCAGCCCATCCGTCAAACGCGGAGCATTTGACGGATGGAGGGGCGATTTGCAGCCGAAGCACGCTTAAAATGGGCACTGTTTCCTTCGATTGTACCAATTCGCCACCTCATAGGCAAGCAAGAAAACGACAAGGAGACCGAACCGCGCACGCATTAGAACTGTGAGCGCGCCCTCTACCGCACGCAAAGGATTCACCCGTATGTTCTCGAAGATGATTGCTTGGTCGTTGATACTATCGTCGATGTTCTGCATCGCGCAAGCGACGGCGCAAGCTTGGGGATCTTTAGTCTGGCAGGAGACCTTTACCGGTTCATCGCTCAACTCGTCGACGTGGAATACGTTCTTCACGAGCAACAACTCGAGTAATTGGCCATGGAATTACGTTAGCGGCCAGCCCTTGCCAAGCTCAAGCGAAAGCACGGAATACAATCTCGACTACGACTTGGCCTCGAACATCCTGGTGAACAACATGCTTGGCCTCAAAGCATCGCTTGGGTCATCGGCCGCCGGCTACACATGGACCGGCTCCGTGATTAGCTCCATGCCGGATCCGCAATTCGCCAAGACGACTGGCTACACGTTCGAAGACAAGTACATCGAGGTGAAGGCGCAGATGCCATGGAGCGCGAACGGCGCTTGGCCCGCCATCTGGTTTCTAGCGGCCCCGGGATCTAGCGGCGCGGAAATCGACTTGCATGAAGGCGGGTTCTTGGACCACGGCGTGTATCCGGACGATGTCATGGCGTGCAACCTTCACACGTCCGGCAACACCCAGACACTTATCGACACCGGCGTCGGACTTAGCGCAGGATTCCACCGCTACGGCATGGCTTACAAGCAAGGAACCTACATTAAGTTCTACTTTGATGACGGCCTCGTAGCGACATATACCAAGAACGTGCCCAAAGGCAGCTACTTTATCATTATCAATAACAGTATGGGCGCTTCCAGTGCAGCGGGCTGGCACAGCAAGGTTAACGCCGATACGCCGAGCACGCTTTGGATGACCGTCAAATCCATTAGCGTCTACAACCTGCAATAACCCTTTGGCAAGATAGATTCCGGTTGCGTCGTGCGGCGAGATCGAGATCAGCGGATATTACGGAATCAAAGAGCCCTGCCGCAACTGGCAGGGCTCCATAGACGAATTGGTGGGCCGAGCAAGATTCGAACTTGCGTAGGCTTGCGCCGACGATTTTACAGACCGCCTCCTTTAGCCACTCGGACATCGACCCATGCTATTCAGTTGTACTTGCCACCGTGGCGCGGAGCGGAAAACCGTAGCTTCGCGAAACCGATCGCAGAGCGGTCGCCGGAAGCAAGCAGCTCCCCTTGGCTAGCGCGGACACTATATTACCCTAGGAAAGGACGCTTTGCAAGCCTTTTGCGTTAACTTCGGGCGTAATCGCAGATCGGAATTTCGGGAGCTGTCATCGCGGACCTGATGGAGCGTAAGAGCAGAGAAATCCGCCGCCGTGCGACGCGGAAACGCCCGCGCGCTCCATACAAAACGTTGCCCCCCCGCCGATACGGCGCCCCAAGTGGCGATCGCTCTCCTTCCTTCGTCGTTGCGATAGCTCCGCGCCGCGCGCCGGCAAACTGGCGACATGCACCGTGAGATTATGAGCGCCTGTTACGCCTCGATGATCTCCCACGAGACGTTATCGCCAACCACGGCGATATTGCCGTCCCTGATGCTCACGAGCGCAAGTTCGCCGCCCTTCAAGCGAAGCAGACGTCTGTCCGCCTCGACAATTCCGTCGAGACGCCGCCCGTCTCTGGCAACGATTACGACGACGATTTCGGCGCTCGATCGATAGGCCCTCCAGAGCGCCGCATCGCAATGACAGCGGATCGGCGCACGCAACCATGGCTCGATGGCGTCGATCAGCCGTGCACGCGGGTCGAGGTCGCTCAAATACACGACGCGGCCGTTCAACGATGCAACCCCGTGCGCTTCTCCCTCAACCGAACGAAGCGGAGAGCCTGCATACGAATCGAGCGGCGCGACGCAGTCCAAGGCGTCCGCGCGCCGGTTGGGCAACTGGTAGCGGCTCCTAATACTGTCCAGATATTCGTCAAGGCCAATAGCCCGGTCCAACCCGGCCAATGAGCGGAATTCCTCCGCGAGATCCCGCCCATCCGTCGCGATTGCTGGCGGCGGCCCGGTAAAGACGATGCGGCCTCCCGCTGCGGCGAATGCCTGACAAGTGCGCCACGCGGAATCGGGGAGAACTGCCGCGTACGGCAAAATGAGCACGCGATAGCGCCCCAACACGTTCACGAGATCGTCGCCGTCTATCGTCGAAGCGGCCAGCAGGCGGCTGTCAACGAAATCGAAAGCGATGTTCCTGAGCGTGAACTCGTGCGCCAAATTCATGACGCACGTCTTATGGGCGTTCGCGATCGCCGCATCGTTCAGCGCTGCAACGCCCTCCCAGCCGTGCCAAACAGCCACGTCGACCACCGGCGTTAGCCCATGCAATCGCTCCTGAACGGCATCGTGCCGAAGCGCGGAGCTCTTCATTTCGCTCCACGTGTAGTGACTTGGGAGATGGCACGTATCCGCGCTATCGCCGCTCCAAATGTTGAACCAACAGACGTTAAACAGCGACATGAGTCTCGAGTGGTACCGCACGAGCGCATTCGTCGGCTTCCAATGCCATGTGTTTACTTCCGCCTCGCCCGAAGGCGAGAGGCGACCGAGAGCGCTGGCGAGCGCGTACACATAAGACACAGCCTTTTCGTCCCACCAACAGCAATCCGTATATCCAGCATCCATGCTGTCGCCAAGCCGGAAGTAATCGACCGCGCCCGCACGGTAATCGTTGATTCCGCCCTCGCCCTGCCACGTATGGTGCGTCCCGAGAAGGCAGTTGTCGCCGAAGAACGAGCGAGCCTGCGCCACGACTGCGGCCTGCGCCTCGAGAAGGCCCTGATTGAGCGTGTCGTAGTAGTCCAACCGTACGCGCACCGCCTCTGGAGTTGCGGCAGGCCAGTCTAGTAGGTAAGCGCGATCGGCCAAAGCGTAGCCGTTGCGCGCCGCGAACGCCTTCGCGAACCACTCGCCATACCGGTAGCAATCCCAATTTCCGCTAACCGCGGGTTCATCCCAGCCGACGCCCGCAAGCGGGACGCTACGATAGGCGTTCAGCAGGTCCGCGTAATACTGACGAAAGCCCGGCGCCCAAAAGTCGGGAAGGAGAATGTCGTCGAAACGCGCGTACAAAAGGATTTCACCATCGGAAGCCCCGTCGCAATGGCCATCGATCCGGCAGACAAAACGCGGCGTACACGGAAAGCCGTCTCTGAACGGCTGGCTCGCCCGCGTGTCTCCCTCGGCGTACATCTGAGTTTCCCACAATACCTGTGTTTGCAAGCCGCGCAATGGCGTCACGGAGTCTCCGCGACGCACGAACGCGCACTCGATCCCCGCCCAAACCGGCATTTTCGCTTCGACGCGCGGCGCGGGAACGCTGACGGAAAACTGACCGCGAACGACCCTGCCTTGAACCGGCACAAGGCGCGCGCTCGTCGAACCGGGATACATCCGCGCCATTTCGCCGACGACGGGGTGCGTGTGCGGCTCACAGTCCAACACCAGTCGCACACCCGCGGACACGGCGGCATGCGCGCCGGCGCTCACCGCGGCGACGACCTCCGGCGATAGATGCGTGTAGTTAGTGTTGCGAAGCATCACGCGGATAATCTTGTATCCGGCTTCCGCCAACTCGTTGACGCCAGACACAATCCTGCGCGGATCTTGAATGCTGGGCTCGTTAAGCCAATAGCCCATGCCCTGGCCCCGACGCGATTTTACCGGGATGCGATCTTCATTCACGAAATATGTACTCTCCTCGCCGTGGATCTGCAAGCAATGATACTCCGCCGAACAAAGAATAGCGCCTGCCGCTCCACGAAATAGTACGTTCGCCTGGAACAAGCCACGTTCACTCGTCTCGGAAGACGCCGCTCTTGACGCCGATTGCAAGAACCGTCTTGAAATACGGCGGTTCCTCTTCGCGAAACACGACGCACACCTCGGGATCGTCAAACTCCTCCGCACGCAGCAGCCGCAAAAGCTCGGGCTGCGAAAAGCCCAGCCAGACGTCTGCGTACATCTCGCGCGCCGCATCGAAATCGTGTTTGAGCAGGTCCAGGATGACGATCCGGCCGCCGGGCCGCAAGATGCGCCGCGCCTCGCGAATCGCTCTTTCCGGACGGGCGACATGGTGCAAACTGTGATGCAGCAGCGCGACGTCCACGCTTTCATCGTCGATCGGCGGACGCTCGATCTCGCCGATCCTGTACTCGAAGTTCTCGACTCCCGTCCGCGATGCAACTCCTTGCGCGTACTCAGCCATCTTGACGGATGCGTCCACGGCAATGACGCGCTTCGCGCGCTGCGCGAGTAAGAGCGACAACGCCCCTTCGCCCGCGCCAAGATCCGCGATGACGAGCGGCGGCAAAAGCCGCAGGAGCATCTCCGAAAACGCCTTCCAGCTTCGCCCAGGCAAATAGTCTCGCCCCAACCTCCCGGCAATCTCATCAAAATACGTGGTCAGCTTGTCGCGGCGGCGTGCGAGCACAAGCGCGAGACCAGCCTCATCGTCAGCGGCCTCGGGGATCTCCGGCGCACTCTTTTCAAGCACTTCGGTAAGGAGCTCAGCCACGCCGGACGGGTTCGACGCACGGTAGATGCTGCGCTGCCCGGAGCGCCGCGTCTCGACGAGCCCGGCCTGCCGCAATTGCGAAAGCTGCATGGATATCGCGCTCTGCCCCATCCCAAGGATCTCCTGCAACTCGGCAACGCTCAAGTCTTCTTCGCGTAAGAGACGCAAAATCCGAACGCGCCCACGATCGCTCAGCAGTCGCAAAATTTTGAAGACGTCCATAAAGTTATTATGCCCAACCGATATATCAAAATATATTGATCTATTGATACTATGGTAAAATAGCGCAAGGAGGAGCTAACATGACTTCTGTTTTGACACAGCCGTCGACAACGCCTTACAAGGTGGCCGACATTCATCTAAGCGACTGGGGCCGCAAAGAGATTTCCGTCGCCGAGCACGAGATGCCGGGCCTGATGTCCATTCGGCGCAAGTATGCCCCTGGCAAGCCGCTCGCGGGCGTGCGCATCACCGGCTCGCTTCACATGACCATCCAGACGGCGGTGCTCATTGAGACTCTCGTCGAGCTCGGTGCAAGCGTTCGCTGGGCGAGCTGCAACATTTTTTCAACCCAGGACCATGCTGCGGCCGCAATCGCGCAGGCCGGCGTCCCCGTGTTCGCATGGAAGGGCGAGTCGCTTGAAGAGTACTGGTGGTGCACCTATCAGGCGCTCAGCCATCCGGGCGGCAGGGGTCCGCAACTGGTCGTCGATGACGGCGGCGACGTCACCCTTCTGCTCCACAAGGGCTACGAGCTCGAAAACGGCAGCGACTGGGTCAATACGAAGTCTGACAGCCATGAGGAGGACGTCATCAAAGGGCTCCTGAAGAGCGTACACGCCGAGGATCCCAAGCGCTGGCACGATATCGTCGCGGAATGGCGCGGCGTATCCGAAGAGACGACCACGGGCGTTCACCGCCTGTACAAAATGCAGCAAGAAGGCGCTCTTCTAGTTCCGGCGATCAATGTCAACGACTCGGTTACCTAGTCGAAGTTCGACTACCTTTACGGCTGCCGCGAATCGCTCGCGGACGGCATCAAGCGCGCAACGGACGTCATGATGGCCGGCAAGGTCGCGGTCGTCTGCGGCTATGGCGATGTCGGCAAGGGCTCGGCGCAGTCCCTGCGCGGCATGGGCGCGCGGGTGATTGTCACCGAAGTCGACCCAATCAACGCTCTGCAAGCTGCGATGGAAGGGTACGAGGTCAAGACGATCGAGGACACGCTCGGCGTCGGCGACATCTATGTCACATGTACCGGCAACGTGGACATCATTACGCTGGAGTCGATCGCGGGGATGAAGGATCAGGCAATTGTCTGCAACATCGGCCATTTCGACAACGAAATCCAGGTCGACCGGCTCAATCAGGCTCCCGGAGTCGTCCGCATGAACATCAAGCCCCAGGTCGACATGTTTACATTCCCCGACGGTCACAGCATCTACTTGCTCGCCGAGGGACGCCTCGTCAATCTCGGTTGCGCAACCGGTCACCCGAGCTTCGTGATGTCCAACAGCTTTGCGAACCAGACACTCGCACAAATCGATCTGTGGCGCAAGAAGGACGAGTACGCGGTAGGCGTTTACACGTTGCCGAAGTACCTGGACGAAGAGGTCGCCAGGCTTCACCTGGAAAAGATCGGCGTCAAGCTTACCACGTTGACGCAAAGGCAGGCCGACTATATCGGCGTCCCAGTCGAAGGACCGTACAAACCGGACAGCTATCGGTACTAAGCGGTCATCGACCGATTTTAAGCCGATCGATTGAGCGACGTAACAGAACGGCGTTACGAAGGATCAGCTTCCGAGGAGGCTGGTCCTTCGCCCTCCGGCGACGCCCCTCCCTCTTTACGTTCTCCCGAAAAATCGAGGTGCGTCGGTCGATCCTCCGGCGTGGCCTCAATTGCCCGCTTGATTTCCTCGAACCGAGCCAGAATCACCGTTTCCGTTCCGACAGCCAGCGTGATCGGGCGCGTCGGCCCCATGACATGAATGTCACTGTTTGCGCCGTTAAGCTGAACCTTGATCTCCGCAACGCCAGACACTAAAACGATTGAGTTGCGCGTATAAATCCACATAGAATATGTATAACTCCCGGCTGATAAGCGCAGTATATCAGCATTCAGTCGAATGTGCAAGCAAAAGCCGCCCCTGATCTCAAACGAATGCTAACGATTGTAACTGCGCACACGCGCACCAAGGACAAGTCGGTGCGGAGGCAACCTTGCAGGGAGTGCTCCGCAGCATTGCACCGCCCCGCCCGAAACGCGGACAGCCCCCGCGACGCCGTGGTTGGACACGGGGCGCGGGGGCTGCTGAACGTTCACGCGGCGAGGCGCGGAGGGCTTAGAAGCCCATGCCGCCGCCCATGCCGCCCATACCGCCAGGCATTCCGCCGCCGCCGCCAGCTGGCGCGGCCGACTTCGGCTCGGGCTTCTCGGTGACGAGCGCTTCGGTCGTCAGGATCAGGCCCGCGATCGAAGCCGCGTTCTGCAGGGCAGAGCGGGTGACCTTGGCCGGGTCGACAATGCCTTCAGCAACGAGGTCGCCGAACTTGTCGGTGGCCGCGTTGTAGCCCTTGCCGGTAGCCTTGATCTGCTGGACGATCACGCTGCCCTCGACGCCGGCGTTGTTGGCGATCTGGCGAGCAGGCTCGTCGAGCGAACGGCGGACGATGGAAACGCCAACCGCCTCATCGCCGTCGGCCTTGACGCTATCGAGCGCCTTGATGGCCGCGATCAGCGTGGTGCCGCCGCCGGGGACGATACCTTCTTCAACCGCCGCGCGGGTGGCCGAAAGAGCGTCCTCGATGCGGTGCTTCTTCTCTTTGAGCTCGGTCTCGGTCGCGGCGCCGACCTGAATGACGGCAACGCCGCCGCTCAGCTTGGCAAGTCGCTCCTGGAGCTTCTCGCGATCGTAGTCGCTATCCGACTTCTCGATCTGTGCCTTGATCAGCGCGATGCGGCCCTGGATCGCCTGCGCGGTGCCCTTGCCTTCGACGATGGTCGTCTCGTCCTTGGTAATGGTGATGCGCTTGGCGGAACCGAGGTAGGTGTCATCGACGTTCTCAAGCTTAATGCCAAGATCTTCGGTGATGAACTTGCCGGCGGTCAGCACGGCGATGTCTTCGAGGATGGCCTTGCGGCGATCGCCGAAGCCCGGAGCCTTGACCGCGACCACGTTAAGGGTGCCGCGCAGCTTGTTGACAACGAGAGTCGCGAGCGCCTCGCCATCGACATCCTCGGCGATAATCAATAGCGGCTTGCCCTGGCGAACAACCTTCTCAAGCAGCGGGAGCAGGTCCTGGATGCTGGAGATCTTCTTCTCGAAGAGCAGGATGAGCGGATCGTCGAGGACGGCTTCCAAGCGCTCGGCATCCGTCACGAAGTACGGCGAAATGTAACCCTTGTCGAACTGCATGCCTTCGACCAGCTCGAGCTGAGTCGTCGTACCCTTGCTCTCTTCGACGGTGATGACGCCATCCTTGCCAACCTTGTCCATCGCGTCGGCAATCAGGTCGCCGATGACGGTGTTCTTGGCGGAGTTGGTCGCGACCTGCTTGATCGCTTCCTTGGTGTCGACCGGCGTCGCGGTCTTCTTGATGTACTCGACCGCGGCGTCAACCGCGCGATCGATGCCGCGCTTGATTGCAAGCGGGTTGCTGCCGGCGGCGACGTTCTTCAGGCCTTCGCGAACGATCGCCTGAGCAAGGACGGTCGCCGTGGTGGTTCCGTCGCCGGCCACGTCGTTGGTCTTCGACGCCACTTCGCGAACGAGCTGAGCGCCCAGGTTCTCGAAGCGATCCTCGACCTCGATCTCCTTGGCGATCGTGACGCCGTCATCAACCAGCGACGGCGAGCCAAACTTCTTTTCGAGCACAACGTAGCGCCCGCGAGGCCCGAGGGTCACCTTTACGGCATCGGCGAGCGTGTTTACGCCGCGCTCAAGCGCGCGACGAGCCTGCTCGTTGAATATGATTTCCTTTGCAGCCATTAAGTATCTCCTTCAAATGCGCGCCGTAAAACACGGCGCCTGAAACCTTACTTGTAAGCGTAACGGCCTAACCGGCAGCCTACTTCTCCACCACGCCAAGGATATCGTCCGCGCGCAGGATGATCACTTCCTCGCCGCCGACCTTGATCTCCGTGCCGCCATACTTCGAGTAGACGACAACGTCGCCGACCTTGACGTCTACCTGCGTGCGCGTTCCGTTCTCCTGGAGCTTGCCAGGTCCAACCGCCAGCACTTCCGCGCGCTGAGGCTTTTCCTTGGCCGTATCCGGCAGTACGATGCCACCGGCAGTGGTGCTTTCCGATTCAATGGCCTTGACGACGACTCGATCGCCGAGGGGCTTCAACATGGTTCATTGACCTCCTGAGAGATGACTCTTCCGATACACAATCACGAAACAAACGGCCCACCCGCAAAATCGCTGATGAACCGCGCCCGTTTTCGATCAATATTATACGCTGCATTAGCACTCGTGTCAACAGAGTGCTAATGGTTTCCAGAAGATTTTTTTCACTTTTATTGAGCGCGGCACACTTAATGTCGGCGCAAAGATCAGGCCGGCAAACCGCCGCCCGCAGAACAGGCGCGTCCGCCGGCCATCCCTTCCTCGCGACCACGCCTAATTGGCGGGCGCCTCGACAAGCTTCACATCGCCAATCGTGACGTTGCCGGTTCCGGCCGCGCCCAGATTGAACCCAACCACGACGTTGTCTTGCTTGACGTTCTTCGCCGTAAACGGGATCCTATCGAATCGCCACGACGGCCCGACGACTTCGCTATAATCGCTGCCGCCGACATCGTGGTAATCGTCGCTTGAGATGCGCACGACCGACGCGATCCGCCGCGGAACGTCGGACTTGACGTAGTACGAAAGCACGTAGTTATGACCGTTTACCAGATTAAACGGGTTCGTATTGAGCTGGATGCTCCAAACGTGGTCTCCCGGTTTCGCCATCGTAACCTGCAATGCGGACGCGGGTCCCTGCAGCGTCACCGATCCGCTCGCCGGAGCAAGAGACACATCCGCCAACCAAACAGCGCCCGTCTGCTCGCCCATTTGGATTACGAATTGTTCGCCGAGCTCGGTTAGGTTCTGCGCCGTAAACGGAAAAGTTAGGGTTTGCCATGTTGTCGAGACATCGATCTGCTGCGCCAAGCCGACGTCATGCCAGTCTCCGCCGAGGTTCTGGACGCCAACCCAGATTTGCCGCGCAGCATCGGCTTTTACGCGGAGCTTCAGCACATACGCTTGGCCTTCCTTCAGAATTAGATCCTTCTGATAAACATACGTCTTCCAGGCTGTACGATCGGCGTCAACCTTACCGACATCGACGCGCAAGGCATCCCCGTCAATGGATGTCTTCGTCTGGTCGGGAAAGGAGTAGCCGAGTCCCCACGACGCCAAGTTGTTTGTGGGGAAGAAGAGCTCGCTTACGGCGATTGGCGCCGGAGTAGCCGCCGCGACCGTTGCGGTTGCACTGTCGTCAATAAACGTCGACCAGCTTCCAAGCGTCGTCGGCGGCGCCAAAATTGGCGTCTGCGCGAACGCAACAGAGGCGGGCACGGTAAGCAGCGCAAATGTTGCGCATACGGTCGCACGAAGCGCAACCGGCAGAGGATGAGAAAGTCGCCATTGAGCCATAGTGGGATCTCCTGTATCAGTGAATCTATACACGCTTATACACCTACGACTCCAACCTTGTCAACTGCTCGAAAAAACGCTTGCTCAGCGAGGATCTCTCGCGCCCATAAGCCGCATCGAACGGGGGTATGGACGCCAAGCCGCTGGTTTGGTCGGCAAAGGAATCGTGTTCGTAGGGTCAAACGGATGCGCCGCCTGCTCCGCTCCCGAAGGAGCGGAGCAACGCTCGGCGATATCCACCCTGCAGCGGTTCGCGCTGCGGTTTCAATCCTCTCCGCTCCCGGAGGAGCGGAGCAACCGACGCACACATTTAACCCCTGGCACGGCTGTACGTTTCAATCCTCTCCGCTCCCGGAGGAGCGGAGCAACCCGAACGCAGGGAGATCGGCTGCATTCGGACGGTGGTTTCAATCCTCTCCGCTCCCGAAGGAGCGGAGCAACGGTGTTTGCCCGATATGCCGTCGCCAACCAAGTAGTTTCAATCCTCTCCGCTCCCGAAGGAGCGGAGCAACTGTAAGATATTGCGGCGTGCTGCCCGGTTCCGGCTTTTGTTTCAATCCTCTCCGCTCCCGAAGGAGCGGAGCAACGTAGTACGTCACCTGGTTCGCAAACGCCTGATCGAGTTTCAATCCTCTCCGCCCCCGAGGGAGCGGAGCAACAGCGACGCGGGGAGGCGATAACTATGCCACTGGGACGTTTCAATCCTCTCCGCCCCCGAGGGAGCGGAGCAACGCCGCCAGCGGACGTGGACGCGGCGCAGTATTGCTGGTTTCAATCCTCTCCGCCCCCGAGGGAGCGGAGCAACTTATATGTCCAGCTTCACTGAACGGGAGTTACTTGTTTCAATCCTCTCCGCCCCCGAGGGAGCGGAGCAACCGGGGTCGCTGAACGGTTCCGTGAGGGCAAACGATGTTTCAATCCTCTCCGCCCCCGAGGGAGCGGAGCAACCTGCGGTCTCGATCCGTGGACCGCGCATAGGCAGTTTCAATCCTCTCCGCCCCCGAGGGAGCGGAGCAACAGGTTCCCGAACCCCTGACCATAACCATCATTTAGTTTCAATCCTCTCCGCCCCCGAGGGAGCGGAGCAACGCGTTGGCGAGTACATCCATGCGACACCTGAGCCGGGTTTCAATCCTCTCCGCCCCCGAGGGAGCGGAGCAACCATCCGTTGAGGGTCTGGACTCCATAAGCCTTATTGAGTTTCAATCCTCTCCGCCCCCGAGGGAGCGGAGCAACGAACGTAAGCGACGCAGATGAGTTCGCCAAGAAAAGGTTTCAATCCTCTCCGCCCCCGAGGGAGCGGAGCAACCTTGGCGAGACGGAGCTGATATACGGCAGCACGTAGCGTTTCAATCCTCTCCGCCCCCGAGGGAGCGGAGCAACCTAGCCGTCCAGCAGGCTGCGAAGGGCGCGAAGAAAGTTTCAATCCTCTCCGCCCCCGAGGGAGCGGAGCAACATCAGCTGTCGAAATGTTCCGCCGCCGTTGGAAATGTTTCAATCCTCTCCGCCCCCGAGGGAGCGGAGCAACTGTCTTTTCACGCTCGATTTGAGCCCGGCATCGACGCCGTAATGGCCGGGTCCGCCGGATAATCGCACAGCCTGAGCGTGAACGGCTGCGCGAAACTTGTGCTCGAAATGTCATCGCTTGGGGTTCGCATCGATGGTTTTCTCGCTCTCTTGCATCCCATAGCATTGATACTACTACACGAGCAGAACATCCTCGTAATCCACATATCCGTCGCGCCCAAATATTTCGACGCAATCCTCGCGGGAGCCGTGTATGTGATAGACGCGCAGGTTGTCCTCCTCGGGAATGACCACCTTGTCGATGCGCTGACGAAGGCGCTCTAGCTGCGCGTCGGTCAACTGGCACTCGAACACCGAATACTGGACGCGCTGCCCCACTCCCTCGCAGAGCTTGGCGACCTTTCTGAGCCGGCGCCGTCCTTCCTTCGTAAGAGTGTTGACGTCATATGCGATCACGACAAACATAAGAGTTTCTCCCAAGCCCCCGCTTACAATATAAACGGAACGTAGTCGTCGATATCCCCGCGGAGATGCCGCGCCAGGATGCGCGCCTGCACGTGCGGCGCGAGGCCTAGTTGGATCTTCGTGCCCAAGAATGCGTGCGAGACCTCTTCCTGCTTGCGCTTCTGATAGGCCGACAGGACGATTTTCCGACCGTCCGCGTTTAATAAGACGCCCCCGCCCAAATCGTCGCGAACGTCGAAGTGCTCGGGCTTGATCTGTTTGCGATTGACCAGCGTCACCGCAAGGCGCTCGGATAGAATTGGCCGGAACTCCTCCATGAGATCGAGTGCGAGCGCTGGCCGTCCGGGTCTGATCTCGTGCAGATATCCGAACTGCGGATCGAGACCGACTCCCTCGCATGCCGCAGTGCAGTCCGCGCTGAGCAAGGCGTAGAAGAACGACAGCATCGCGTTCATCCGATCCCTCGGCGGGCGGCGGCTGCGGGTTTTGAATGCAAATTCATCTGTTGGAGCATTGATCAGATCCCCAAAGACGTCGAAATACAGCGCCGCGCACTGACCCTCGACGCCCCTCGCTTCGTCGATCGACTTGCGCTCCGGCAGCCCCTCGATGAACGTCGCCATCTTGCCCGCCGCCGTCCGAAGGCGCTCCGCGCGCTCCATATCCTTTGTGTCGCGCGCGCCACGCAGGAGGCTCCGGTGGGCATTCTGACACTTGCCGGCGACGATTGCCGACGCGATCTTCAGAGCCGCCGCCGGATCGTTCCTGGCTTCGTGCTGCGCTTGGCGAAGCAATACGTTGCCGCACAATGGTCCGACGACGCGCGCCTTGAAACGCCCCGCGTAGTCGAAGAACACAACGGCCCGCCCCTCCTCGGCGCACCGCTGCATTGCCCCGGCGCTCATCATCGCGTTGCCGAACAGGTAGACGGCCCCAAGATGTTGGGCGGGAACATGCATTAGCTTTTCGCCGCCAGCCTCGACCCGCAGCGTGTCGTGATCCAAGCGGACGTAAGCGTCCGGTGTGAGGACGTACAGCGTATTGAGTAGTTGAAGGTTCATTCCACGCCTCCTACGTCTCCCTCGACCGCCGGCCGGTAAATCCGGCCACGCGGCACACGCCGGGCTGCGACAACCGTTTCCGGCATGCACGCCTCCCGAAGCGAACAATTTTCGCACCGGGCATCGCTAACAGCCGGCGGGAGAGCCCCGCCGTTTTTCATCATCGCGCGCACCTCCTCGATCAACTCCCGCGTGAGATCGCGCAGGTCGCGACTGAACTCTACCGTACGCCGCCGCTTACGTTCGCCGCTGAAAAGCGCCCCCTCGGCAACGTGAATGCCCAGCATCTCCTCCAGACACATCGCCTGCGCGCAGAGTTGTATGTCGTCGTGAAGCGCGACCGGCCTCGACCCCGGCTTATACTCGACCGGCAGCACCGCGCCATCGTCGTGGAACTCGACGATATCAGCGACACCGGCCAGCCCGAGCGCATCGGACCAGAGCGGCAGCGCGCGCTCCACGCGAACCCCGTTCTCGATTCGCGTGGAGCGTTCATCCGCCCGCTCATGCATCCGGTTGCCCCGCAGCGTGAAGACGTTCTCGTCGTACACTCTCTCGGCATGGATCAGCGCGCACTGTCGCGGGCAGTACGAGTAATGCTCCAACGCCGAGATCGGCACGTACTCGTGATCGGGGAACATGGCAGGATGCCCTTCATGAGTGAGTCTTAGCCGTCCACAAGGCTTGTCAGCGTGACGCCGTCTGGCATGTCACGGTTCAAGGTAACGACATAGTCGTCGAAACGCCGGGGCGCAGGTACTTTCTCGATCTTGAGCTTATCGAAGAGCTTATGGGCCGGGACATTGCCGAGAGCATTCTCGTGACTAAATACGTGCAAACCCCGAATAGACATCAGCCCACGCGCCGCCGAATGGTCGAGGTCCCACATCATGGTGAGCGCCGTCCAGAACAGCTCGAGGTCCTCGCGCGAGACGCCGGTTTGCTTGGCGAAGGCTGGCGTGTAGAAACCGTGCGCGAGGTAGAGACCGTACGGTACAATGGCCTTCCTGCCCATTTCCGTCGTCTTACCCTTGCCCTTCCCGTCCGCGCCCTCCTCGGACTCTACAACCTGAGCGTCTTCAGGTTTGGTAATTGCAACGCGGGTAATCGTTTCGTCAAGCGGAACAATTGGGTCGACGGACCTCGCAAACGTGAGCTGAAAAGGGCCTCGGACTTGCCCTGCGTTCCGTCCAGTTGTCATAACTGCTCCGAACGAGCGAACGTCATAGAATCGCTTGCACATGATCTTGCGGACCTTGTCAATGTCGTCTCGGTTCTGTTTAGTGCCAGTCGATTTGATGTTAGCCTCGGCGTAGCCCTCTTCATGCAGCGTATTCAGCGCAATTCCGCGTTCATTCACGTATATCTCGTAGCCCGCAACTCCGTTCTTCGCGGTGGTAACGTAGTTTCGCACTTTCCGCTTGAGGCATACATCGGTCACGAGACCCTGAAGGGTTTCGGGATCGGTGCGAGGCATGTTCCCTGCGTCTGGGTCGCCGTTCGGATTGCCGTCGGTCACATCAAAGAGCATAATGAAATCGTGGCGGCGCTCAGGGTCGCCGCAGACTGTAAAGTTCGCCATGTTTATTCGTCCTCGTTTTCGGTGTTGTCAATGTCGTGATCGTTCGTCTTTGCAACCTTCTCGTCATGCTTTGCGATGGCCGTCGCCCGGTCAAACGCCTTTTGATGATAGAATCCAAGGGCGAATAAGCCCTGGTCTTTGAGTGTGAGGATCGACGGGAAATCGTCCAATTTGGTGCTAATCTCCATCAAGCGATTGTCGAGAGCGCCATGCCACTTTGGTTTCGTCTTTCGGATCTTCGGCAAGTGCGCCTTCGTTGCCATGCTGAGCAATAGCGGCATGACGGTCGCGGGCGAGGTCGACGCCGCGCCGTAATAGCGATCCACGATATTGGCGCTAATATCACCCACTGCGGCTTTCTGGATGGCAGCGAGGTGGGCCAACAGCCGTCCGCAAACGTACGCCGGGCTGGTGTTTTCCATGTTTAGGGATGCCATAGGAATATTCGAGACCTCCTCATGAGTAGAAAGGATCATTTTGATAAGTGTTGCGCGGCCGTGGTTGACAGCTCGGTCAGCGCGGCAGCGCATTATGGTTCGTGCAAGAAGATGTTCTGGAATCGGCTTTCCGAGAATCGCAGCTTGCAAGAGGCCAACGGCGGCGGATGGTTCCATTTCCTTCGATGCGGCGCGGTAAGCGGCCGCCGCGACCTTCCAGACGCCCCGGATTGGTCCCGGTGTCCCGTCGAAGTTGACCATGTCCTGTAGCTCAAACCATCGCGCAAGATTTTGCCGAACAGAACCGAGCGTGGTTGTTATCTGGTCGCGGATCACGACGCGGGCGGCGTTTGCCGAGAGAGCGAAGACGTAGAATTCCTCCTTCATTTCGTCATCCAGCTCATAGAGCCGTCCGCTTCGCGCCGAATCGATCAGATCGCGGACCATCTCAGCTTGAGGCTCGTCGATCATGCCCGGGAAATACTCGTCAGGCCCGTGCTTTGTCCAGAAGACGTAGACGACATTACCGACGATTACTCGATTTTTCTTGTTCGCGATCAGGCGGTTGAGCGCCTTGACGATCCGCTCGCCAGCGTCGCGGTTGATTGGAGCCGTCTGGGCGCGCTTGAGCCCATGGGATTCAAACGCATTCGAGTTCGCGGATACGAGCGCGACGCCGGACGTCTGCCCGCCTGGCAAGCCTTTGACCGCCACCGACAAGCTCTCGTCCACCGGGCCGCGTATGCCAGTAACCAGGCACTGGAACTGAGTTCCTGCGTCTCCGTCTGCATCGCCTCGTGCCGATTTTGCCCAGAACCGCTGCACGGCGACCGAGTCGACGACGAGCTTGTCGCGGTAGCGAAATGTCACGATGTCGCTGGGGTCCATGCCGTCTGGCAACTGGGCGGACTGGCTGTCGATCAATCGCAGAACGGCAGTCGCCCCTTCGTCCCCGGTCTCCTCGACGCACTGCTTCACCAACTCGCGAAACGCCCTATGCTTATCTGCGGCTCGCTTGTCGATAACGCCTTTGCTGTCGGGGATAGCCGCACCGAAGACATAAGAGGGAGTATCGGCGAGCAGAATCGGACGAATTCCAGCAGTTCTTCCCACAAACGGGATCGTTCGCGGCAGCCCCCGATCCTTCTTGCCATCGCCAGCGTTCGAACTGATCTCGTACCGTCCGTCGGGCGCAAGCTCAACGATCCAGCGAACCGGCTTGGTTTCATACATCGGCGGCGGCATGTTCTCGCCGATGATTGCCTCAGCGCATTCGTATAGCTTTTGAAGAATCATGCGCCGCCTCCTTCGTAAAGAGAATCCGGGACGTAGAGAACGCCGCCGTCGAGCCGCGCATTAAAGAAACGCGGGGTGGCCCGCTCCGGCCCGTAATCGAGGTCAAACAGCAGCCGTCCGAGATCGCGGTTGTCGTCGATTGGCTTCGCGGTCCCGTCCACCGGCCCAAAGCCAGCCGCAAACTCACGGCATCCAAGGTATGGCCGCTGCCAGCATTGGCCGCGCTCGATGCGGCGGCGAAATTGGTCGCGATATTTTGCAGGGTCGGCGTCGGTTGATCCTGCCGGAATGTAAACATCCGCGCGGATAATATACGCGACATCCTTGAGCACCAGGCTGCTGCGCTGTGCGCGGTCGTCGGTGATCGAGATGCCATTGTTGCGAGGCGAGGCGCGGGAACTCACTTCGTTGCGCAGGATCGACAGGTGCTTGATCGGATTGAGCACGACAATCTCGCGCACGCGCCAGCGCATCGGCTTGTGCCAGAAGATCGCCTCAAGCACCCCTCGCGCCGCCGACGGCGTTATAACGGGATAAGTAACGCGCTCAGTCTTAAATTCGCTCGTGAAGAGCGCGTAGGGTCCCCACACTTTAACTTCAACCGGTGGGTAGTTCATAGTGCCTCCTTTTCTGATGAAGGATATGGCCGGAGAGCAAAGCACCGGCCAAAACCGAGAAGCGCAGCTAGTTGTACGGACACGGTCCTAAAAGCGATTGGATCTCCCGCAGATAGCTCTCAGGAATGGCCTTTTGGCCTTGTTCCCATTCAGAAATTCGGCCCGGATGAATGTCAAGCCTATACGCCAAATCACTCTGGCGCATGCCGGCACACAGGCGCTGTTCATAAAGCCATTGTCCCATGGGAGTTTGGCGAGGCCTTGTTGCTGGCCGCGGTATCTTTTTCATAAAGTTCTCCTGTCCCCACGAAAGGGGCGTAAAGAGAACCCAGAGGTATAATGCAGTTGGACGGTGCATCCTGGGTTCCCTGGATCGCGTCGGGCAGCCAGGAACTGCAATTTCCTGGCTGCCACCCAAACTTCGAGCAATCGTAAGAATAGAATTGTTCGAAATCTAGTGTTTCAATCCTCTCATGAACCTATCATCATGGTCGTCTGAGCCGTGCAGTCAATAGCAGTTTACTAGATTTCGAATAATCTATTTTACGGTTTCTGTGTAAACTCGATATTGACATGCAAACAGGTTACCTCGAATACACACGATAGTCAACTGGCCACGCAAATATTTTTCGCACCTGCAAACCTGTCTGACCAAATCGACTTACGCCTGCAAATCCAGCGGGTCGTACAGGACCGACCCGCCAATGCCTTTGAGGCGGTCATACGGCGCCACCCAGGCATAAAGGTCGTCGTTGAGAGCCTCAATCTTTCCTTCCTTTGCCAACCGTATAACTTCGTTTTGCCGCACCGCGACCGTGTACGGCTGAACTCGCCTCCAGAGCGAGCGGTTCATCGACCGTTGCCTGGCATGTGTCTCGCGGATTTCGTCGAGGATAGCACCTGCCGTTGCGTTATATGGGCAGAGGACCGGTACCGTGTCGTCCTTGATCAACTTCATCTTTTCGGCGACTTGTGGAAAGTCGAAGCGGCGACGGAGTTCTTGGACGCCTTCCTGGTCGAGCCCGGCATCCCCAAGACGCGCATAGAGGTGCGCGAAGTAATCAGTCGGCACATCCGCGTCGTTGAGTTTCCGGTCCCCAAGGTACCAATCGATATAGAGCTTGGCCTGGTCGCATTCGGTTTGATATGTCCCCTTCGGTGTGCCGCCATCCCTCGGCTCAAAGACGATCACTTCACTCTCGTCGCGCAGTCGCAAACCTTCCCTGTTCACACGGCCAGCGGCTTGCACGATCCGGTCAAGCGGACCGTGCGCACGGTAGCCGCGTGGAAAGCTGATGTCGACGCCTGCCTCGATTACCTGCGTCGAGACAAGGTGGATTGGCGGACCGCCATTTTCGCGCTCACGCCGCAGAGCCTCCTTCACTTCGTCGATGACATCCCGGCGATGATCTGCGCATAGCAGAGTCGAAAGGTGGCGAACGTTTTCGCCTGCAAGGGCATCAACAAGCGCGAGCGCATCCCGCTTTGTGTTGAGTACGACCAGCGTCGAACAGTTCGCCTCGCGGATTTGCTTTGCCAAATCATCCCAACTCAACGGATCGGTCGCAAACCGGAACGTCACGCGGTTCAAAGATTCAAAATGTTCGTTGATCTGCGTCTCACCTACGATCGGCCGCACATCAAAACCGTGGACAAAGGCCGACTCACCCGCAAGTGCCGGCTGCGTCGCACTGCAAAGAACAAGCGAAACCCCAAAATTGTGCGTAAGTGATTGAAGGCCGCTAAGAAGCGGGGTCAACAGCTTAACCGGAAGCGTCTGAACCTCGTCGAGAATGACTACGCTCTCAGCGATATTGTGGAGTTTGCGGCACCGGGAGGTCTGATTTGAAAAGAGGCTCTCGAAGAACTGGACTGCCGTTGTCACGATGAGCGGCGCATCCCAGTTTTCGGCAGCGAGACGCCTCGCGGCATCCCGGTCATCTGCGTCCTCGTCGCTCCACTTAGCCTCGCGCACGGCAGAATGGTGTTCAAGAACCGCATTCTCGCCAAGCACTTTGCGGAACACTGCGGCCGTTTGATCGATGATACTGGTATATGGGATCACGTAAATGATCCTGCGGAGCTTGTTCGCCTGTGCATGTCCGAGGGCGAACGCGAGCGACGAAAGAGTCTTGCCGCCACCCGTAGGGACCGCAAGACTAAAGACGCCCGGGGGCTCGCTTGAAGCGTAGAGGCACGCATCGTAAACCTCGCGCCGCACCCGTGCGACATCGGTTTCAGGCCCAGGTTGAAGCAACGAGGCGATATGTTGGTCCAGCTTGAGTATCCAGCCGCCAAGCACGGATTCAAGCGCTATCGCTTTCTCACGCAAGGCCGATTCTTCTGGGTGCTGGTGCCTTTCAGTGTCTAGGCTATCGGCATCGACGAGGCACGAAAACAGAAATCGCAACATCATCTCGTGTGCGAAATAATCTCTTTCAAGCGATGCAGGGAGTGTTGCGTCGCTGATGTCGATTTTGCGAAAATGCTGATCGAGATAAGTGCGCGCAGTTGTGACCACTACGTCGAAATCATCGAAATCGTTAACACGTGCCTTGCGCTGCGTTTGCTCATTCTGTACGCCCGAGTTGCACAGCAACCCTCCGTGATGTCCGAGCACGCACTGAATTGCTCGATCCCGCATAATTGGTGGAAGTGCATCCCGAACCAGCGCCGCGCCGACTGCTTTGTGCTCAGCGCTACCGGGCTTGGGACGAGGACCCTTGCCTTGTTCGGCCTTCCAGCAAAGTCGAAGATACTGCTGAAACGCATCGCTGAACTTGCCGGCATCGTGATAAAGTCCGCAAACACGAGCCAGCGTCCCGCAGCCGAACGGTGCCCCAAACTCCTCCGCGCTGTCCGCGACGGCGGCTAGGTGTTCCACAAGGTCGTGCCAGGGGCCGCCGGGGCGGCTGGGCGTGTGAGCGTAGTAATCCATGACAAGACTCCAGCGAAACAGACTATGCTGCGGTAGGAGGCGCGCCGCCGCCAAATCAGGCGTCCGTACAGACACTCGTTTGCTGACGGGAAAACCGGAAGCGCTTGCGAAAAACAAATCGCCGGATTAGCACATAGCTGCGGCAAGGCTCGTCTGATACCCAATTTAGTATGTTAATGCGCAATCGATTGGAATCCTGCAAGAAAATGGGGATCAATATTGCGGGGGATGAGAAGCTCCAGCGGCTCACATGCGGGCAAAAGGTTCACGAACACCTTGCCCGGTCGGGATCCCCATTCGCACGATGTCCCGCGTCAGATGCTTGACCTCGCCATGTATCCGGTAAACGCTGTAGGTCGTCGACCACCAAGCTCGGCGACAACAAGGTCAGCGAGACCAACCGCGTCCCCAAGCCGCCGCCCTGCCCTATCCTGGCCGCGCCGCGCGCGACAGGCGGGTACAATAGAAGGCATGCCTAATGACACGCCTCTTCCCCTGATCCGCCTCAAGCCCCGCCGTCCCGAACGCTACGGCCACCCGTGGGTCTACGATAACGAGGTCGCCGCCGTCCCGGATGCCGATCTTGAAGACGGCTCCCTGGTCGAGATTTTCGACCACAACGGCAAGTCGCTCGGAACGGGCTACTTCAACACGAAGAGCAAAATAATTGCCCGCCTCCTGAACGCAGATTCGTCGGAGAAAATCGATCTGGAGTTCTGGCGGCGCAAGCTGCGCGCGGCGCTTGAGTTCCGGCAGCGCGTTCACCAACCCCTGCCGCCGATGTACCGGCTCGTCCACGGCGAGGCCGACGGCATCCCAGGGTTGATTATCGACCGGTACGACAAATGGCTGATCGTCCAGATCCTGACTCTTGGCATTGAGCGACAAAGGCAGAACCTTCTGCGGGCCATATGGGAAGTCTTTCAACCTTCCGGCGTCTACGAGCGGTCGGACAGCCCGGCGCGCGGTCTTGAGGGAATGGAGCCAACGTCCGGCCTGCTTCGCGGCGAGCCGGCCCCGTCGCCGCTCATCATCGAAGACCAGGGCGCGCGCGTGTTCGTAGACCTTACCGGAGGCGCTAAGACGGGATTGTTCCTGGATCAGCGAGATAATCAGATCGCGGCGGCGCGTCTGGCGCGCGGCCGGACGGTTTTCAATTGCTTCTCGTACACCGGCCTCTTCGGCCTGAGGGCGGCCCTAGCAGGCGCAAAGTCGGTGACCGATGTCGAGATATCGGCCGAGTTCAACCGAACAAACGAAGCGCAGTGGGATGGCAACGACATTCGCCGATGCGCGCACGACGTCGTCACCGCCAACGCGTTCGATCTCCTGCGCGCGAAGGAGCAGGAGCACGCCGCCTACGGACTGGTCATTCTCGACCCACCGGCGTTTACGAAGTCGCGCGGGCAACGCGAAGGCGCGTTCCGAGGTTACAATGAGATCAACCGCCGAGCAATCAAGATACTCGAACCCGGCGGCGTCCTGGTGACGTGCTCGTGCTCCCACCACGTATCGCTTGAGGAGTTCCGCGAGATTCTACGACTCGCCGCCAAGGATGCGGGACGATCGTTGCGGCTTGTCGAGCAACGCGGCCAACCCGCCGACCATCCCGTGCTGCTCAGCGCACCGGAAAGCGAGTATCTCAAATGTCTCATCTATGTCGCACAGTAACGGCGACCGCTTGACATAGAAATTCCTCCTCTCGTCGCCAGGTAGAAGACAATGAAGCAACTGATTCGCAAGGTTATCGGCCGTCAGAATCTGACGCGCGATGAAGCGGCGTATGCCATGACGCAGATAATGGAGGGCGAAGCGACGCCGTCGCAGATCGCGGCGCTTGCCGTTGCGCTCCGCATGAAAGGCGAAACAGCCGACGAGCTCACTGGGTTCGCGAAGGTCATGCGCGACTTCGCCATCCACGTCCCCGTAACCACATCCAAGGTGGTAATCGACACGTGCGGCACTGGAGGCGATTCGCTAAAGACGTTCAACGTCTCCACGTCGGCGGCCATCGTCGTTGCCGCCACCGCGAAAGTCGCGGTCGCCAAGCACGGCAATCGGGCGGCGACGTCGAAGTGCGGCAGCGCCGACGTGCTTGAAGCGCTTGGCGTCCGCCTTGAACTCGCCCCCAATCTGATTGGCCGCTGTATCGACGAAATCGGGATCGGGTTTCTCTACGCCCGGCAAATGCACCCCGCCCTTAAATACGCAGCGGTTCCTCGGCAAGAAATTGGCACGGCATCCTTCTTCAATATCCTTGGACCACTCACCAACCCGGCGAGCGCGACGGTCCAACTGATCGGCGTCAACGATGCCAGCCTTTGCGATATGCTCGCGCAGGTTCTCCGGAACCTTGGCAGCGACCGCGCCATCATGGTGCACGGCGTCCACGGACTCGACGAGCTGTCCACCCTGGGCGACACGCTTGTCAGCGAACTCGTTCGCGGCGAGATCCGCTCGTACACGCTCAACGCACAGCGCGACTTGGGCATTCCGGAAGCCACCATCGACTCACTCGCCGCCGGAGAAACCGCCTCGGAGAACGCGCTTATCCTCAGGGGCGTCATCGAAGGACGCGACAAGGGGCCGCGCCAGGACATCGTCGCGCTTAACGCCGCCGGAGTTCTGCTCGCGGCGGGCATCACGGACGACCTGCGCATGGGCGTCGATATGGCAACCGAGACCATCGAATCCGGCGCGGCGTCGCGGACGCTCAATCTGCTCATCGAATTCACCAACGATGCGCACGCGACGGCGTTGTAGCCCTCAGGGTACCGGCCGGAAGACGGCCACGAAGCCGTCAGCAGCGGCAAGATTGACGGCGAGACCATCCGTTGAAGCGATCTGTGGCCGCTCAGTAGACACGAGCGATGCCAGGGTCCCGCCGGTCGCGATCAGTTCGCACGCATAGGACCGGCCGGCGGTCAGGAAGCCGGCTTCAAGCTCAAGAGCTTCCGCCGGATTGTCGCCGGTCAATCCGGCAAGATACCAGACATCGCCGGAACGCCGCGCCATTATCGCAAGCTCTCCGATTACGCTTTGCGGCATCACGACGGTCTCGTCCCACGTTGTCGGCAGCGCTTTGAGGACGCCAAGAGCTGGCCGCGTGCCGGGGTTGTCGAGGATGTAGTCAAGGCCCTCCGCGATGACGTTGAACGGCGAGGTGAAGAGGAACACCGTGGCAAGCTGCTGCCCCCATGTCGTTGGCCCAGGGTCGGAGAAGCCGACCGGCGTATAGTCGCCGTGCCCCATCAAGTACCTCGTAAAGGGCAATGCCGCGTTGTGCGACGGATAGATCGGTCCCTCGGACATCTTGTTAAGCTCGAGCCCCCGGATCGCCTCTCGCGTTACCTCGTTTGGAAACGTCCGCCATTCTCCCGTCGGCTTTTGGCAACCATGAAAGAGAAGCAGCAGCCGGCGCTGCGCGGTTTTAATATGCGCCGCGCGCTGGAACTGAATGCGGTCCAACGATTCCGCATTCATGAAGTCAATTTTCACGCCAGCGACGCCCGCCAGACGGCAATTCTCCAGGAAAGCATCGAGTTCCGCATAATCGCTCGCCGGATTGAAGACGACATCGTTGTAATCTTTCCAAACGAGCACGCCGATGCCCTTTGAGCGCCCGTACTCCGCAAGCCCCGCAATTGCGCCCCACTTGTCCGGCCAGCGTTCCCAACCGTCATCGACCAGCGAGAACTCCCAGCCAAGCCGTTCCGCATAATCGACATATTCGCGCTCCTCGGCCGGTCCAGCGAGCCCCGTGCTCCACCAACGCCACGCGCAGCGGCCCGTCTTGATCCACGACGTATCCGCAAAGAGAACGTCGTCGGCGGGCGGATTGAGATTGGTCCAGATATCCGAGTTCACAAGTCCGTTGAGATCCGGCGAGTAGAGCACGACGCGCCAGGGGCTGACGATGTCTCCCTCCAGCGAAAACCCGGCTTCGCCTTCGTGGAAATCGGCCGTAATCGTGTCTTTTCCCGTCGCGCGTAGACGCATGCCGCTGTAGTTGGCAAGGGCCGCCTCGCCAAGCACAGCATAGCCGCCTTGCGGCAACTCGAACACCAGCGGCATCATCTGCACGGGGCCCTGAGAAGAGACACCCGGCAGGTCCGAAAGATCCGTCTTTATCCACCAGCCCGCATACGATTTCAGCTTCCAGTCGTTGTTGCGCTCAGCCAGCCAAACTTTGCTCCGCGCCGGCATAGTCCATGATGACGCCTCCCCGTTCACGGTTCGCTTGGCCGATCCCGCGTCCGGAACAACGTAGCGGTATGCGACGCCATCGTCAAACAGTCGAACCTCCAGCGTCCAGTGCGTGCCCGTTTCCGCATGCGTAAACGGCAATGTCAGCGTTCTCGCACGGTCCCGTGCAACCGAATGCCAGCCGCGCGAGGGATAGCTTTCGTCGCGCTCACCAGGAATGGGAACACCCGCAACGCTTCGATCCCCGAGATCGATGCCGTCGACGGAAATGCCAAGCGATGCGTTCTCGACAATCTTACAATCCGCCTCGCCCGTTTTAGATAGGACGAAAGCCAGTCGTCCGGAAGGCGACTGGCTGAGGACGAATTCGAGCAGCCCTGTAGGACTGAGCAGGGTGGATAAAAAACCTCTGTTATCGTTCATGAATTCCTCAGAGCATGTGAAAAAATCGAAAAGTCTTGTAAGACGGCTCCCCGGCCGCCGTGGCCGTTTTTGAAAAAGGGCCGTCACAGCGCTTTCACTGCTTCACGATGTACGCCGAAATCGGACGCTGGCGGCAAAAGGCCGTACGCGTGTTGACGTGCCTTCGTCATTCACCGCCGTGAACGAGGCGCGGGCGAGACCGGTCCGTGACCGGCGGACGATGGCGGCAAAAGGCCGTCCGCGTGTTGACGAGGCATCGTAAATCACCACCGTGAACGAGGCGCGGGCAAAAAATTGCGCCGGCGGCACGAGCCGTCCTGAATCTTTCTCGCAATACGCCAGTTTATTACACGCACTCTCAGAATGCGCATTGTTTCACGCGTTGCGGCGCACGAAATATTCGCGCCGGTTAGATGGCAGGCGCGATGCCGGGATCGACGCCGGCATTCGATGGCATCGCCTGCTTAGCGAGCGCATCGTGGCTTAATCCCTTAACATGAGCATCGGCAAACAGGCAATTGAAAATATCGACATGCGGCCCGAGACGCGTCGTCAAGTTCATCGAAAACGAGTTGCTATCGGTCCAACCTTGCGAAGGGTTCCAGAACGGTCGGTAGTACATGTACCGCTCGTTCCCAAATCCGCCGATATTAACGTTCCGCTTGTCGAGATTGTCGTATATCGTAATGATCTGCGACGCCCCCACCCCTAGCGTAGCCTCAGTCCTCGCGGAAGGTAATACCGCCCCGTCGCTGGCAGTGGTAGTCGTGTTGGGATTGAACCACGGGACGGCGCTCGTGAAATAGCCAATCATGTGGCCTTGTGTCACGGCCCCCGAAGCCATATACTCGCTGCTTGGCTCTTGGAAAACGTTCGTCGTCTTAATGTAGGGATAGATCATCGCGCACCACGTCGTCGGCTGGGAGAACGGATCGTAGGCAGCGGCCGTATTGGCGACGTAGTTCGTCTGCTGGCCGATCCATTCCCACGTAGGGTTTCCACAGCCAATGGTCGTATACTCTGCGTGCGTATCATTGAAACCGCATTTGTCGTAGGGCCACGCCTCATCGTAGTCCTGAACATACTGCGCGATTCCCATTCCGATTTGCTTGAGATTGTTCAGGCATGACGTCTGCCGCGCCTTTTCACGCGCGGTGGCAAACACCGGAAACAGAATAGCGGCCAATATCGCAATTATCGCGATAACTACGAGGAGCTCAATCAATGTAAACGCTTGATTTCGGTGCATTTGTGTACCCTTTTACGCCTGGATTATTGGTGTTCGCCGCAGAGAAGAAACGACTTCCAGGTCTTTGTGAAATCCGACGATACGTACTGCCCATTCGTATGTTCAATCCATTTATATACTACAGCGGTTCCAATGATTTGTCAATAGGCCCGTCGCGACGAGTTTCGCAACAACTGCGGCGTCCACGAACAATCCTTGCCGCGGCATGCGGATAGCCGCCTCCAGAAATACCTGGGCGTAAAGCCTCTCGAGCAGCGAAAGCCGCCGCCAACCCGCTGTTCGCAAGACAAAAAAAGGGGACGGCGTGCACCTTAGCGCACATCCGCCCCCCCTAGAAGAGCTTTTTCGCAGCACTACATGGGGCTAAACGTCAGCACGAACTTGATCGTGTGCGTTCCGTTATCCGTCATGCTGCCCGTGCTTGCGGCGTTGGCGCAGCCCGTATTTTCGGCCCAGTTGATCGTCTGGCCACAGGTCGTAGCCCAGCGCCCTGGGCTAACCTGGGTCCCCAATAGGTACTTGACGTGCCCGTCGAACGCGAGCCAATTCGAGCCCTGGGTATGCCGGGCCGCCATCCATTTGGTGAGACCGAGCGTTTCCCCGTTGACATACTCGGGGCCTCCAAGAAAACCGGAGGTCACTCCGGACAAATTGCTCCAGACCGTATACCCGTCGGTGAGCGCCGAATAATCGCCGGCGTTCGTCTCGAAGCACGAACCGGTACACTCTCCCAGCATCACCGTAAGCGCCGGAGCACTGAGCTGGCTATCCTGCATCGGCGCGCCATTGTTGTAACCCTGAAAACCTGTCAGCCACATGTTGCAATAGTACGAGCATTTATACGCTGCCGTGTTCCCCGGTACGTACTGGTCATCTGGACATTGGAACGCGCCAATGCTCTTGACGTAAGGATAGATCGGATAAACCCACCCTTCCGAAGCGTTCGTATGCCCAATCGGCATTTCGAACGTCTGATCGAAATCCTGCTCGTACTGCGCAAAGGCGAGACCGAGTTGCTTCAGGTTGCTCGCGCACGTCGTCTGTCGCGCTTTCTCGCGCGCAGTCGCGAAGACCGGAAACAGTATTGCCGCGAGAATCGCAATTATTGCTATAACGACAAGTAGTTCAATAAGCGTAAAGCCTGATCGTTTCATATCATTTCCTCTTTTGCAGTCACGTTTGCCTTTATCTCGATAGCGACGGCGCAGGTCCGGCGCTCTCACGAATGACTAGCGACGGCGCAAGCCGCGCCGAGCGCGGCGTATCGGACCACAGCGCATCCATTGCCGACTTCACGAGATCGCCGATTGGGTGCGCGACAGTCGATAATCCAGGCTGCGTAAACTCGCTCGTACGCGTCCCTTCAAAGCCGAGAACGGAGATATCCTCCGGAACACGTAGGCCGTGCGCCGCCAACCATTTCAACACGGCCCACCCTCCTGGATCGGACACCGTGAAGATTGCCGTCGGATAGTTCGGAGCGGATTCTGCCCAGAACCGATCCATATTCGCATAGGCGGCATCGTAAGAACTCTGCCAGAGCTGCGTCCCACACCGCCAAATGCGCGATCCGGGATCGAGCCCTCTAGACGTCGCGATCTGCTCGAAAGCCGCCATTTTCTCGACGACGCTCAGGACCACGGCGGGCTCGTTAACTAAAAGTGCTATCCGCGAGTGCCCCAGCGTCCGCAGATAGTCGACCCCGATATAGACCGCCATTGTCGAGTCGGTCTCGACCACGACGCCAGGATAGTCCGTCCTGAATTTTTCGAACGCGACGGTACGATAGCCGCGATCGTTGAGCGGATCGTACAACTCCTGCGCGGAGATCAGGAGCAAGCGCTCTTCGTCCGGCGGTCGCTGAACGCAGCGGTAGGCCTTGGCGACATCCTCGCCTTTGTGCGTATGGTAGATTTGCAAATTCATATCGCGCTGCCGGCATGCGCCCGCGATCCCCTCCAGCAAGCTGCTCATATACTCGGAATCGTATTGAGAAACGAACACGCCGACGGTAGAGGTTCTCGGAACGCTATCCCGGCTGTGCGGATCGGCTGCGCAACGCTTCGTGACTACGCTCCCCTTGGCTGCACGACGAACAATGATTCCTTCCCGGCTCAACTCACCCAACGCCTGACGGACCGTCGCGCGCGAAACCTTCAGGCGCTCGACCAACATGCTCTCTGTGAAGAACGGCTCGCCGTCCTCAAAATGCTCATCGATCATCGTGCGCAACGCCCGCTGAACTTGCAAGTGCAAAGGCAGTCCGCGCCGCTGATCCACGATGACCGAATTAAGAATGTCGCTATGCTCGTTCATTGTTCGTTTGTCCTATTGTACGTACAGTAGGACAATACTATTATAGGACACGTCCTCACGTTTGTCAATAGGAAATTCAAGGACACTGGAAATTCACTGCAGATACCCGTCGCGACAACTACGGCGTCCACTAACTATCCTCGCCGCGGAATGCGGATAGCCGCCTCCAGAACCGCCTTGGCGTAAGGCCTACCGCGCGACGATGAGCCGCCGCCAACCCGCTGTTCGCAAGACAAAAATGGGGACGGCGTGCACCTTAGCGCACTTCCGTCCCCCTAAAAGAGTTTTTTCGCAGCACTACATAGGGCTAAGTCAGCACGAATTTGACATTTTCCCCCGCGCCCCTGTCGCCTCAAGCGGCCCTGCAAGCGGCCTGGTAGGCCACCAACAATGTGGCCAAAGGGCGTCTGCTTACCGTATCCCGAGGCAGCGAGATCTCCTAGCCATTGCCTGCCATTCCCGCGAAAGTGTACCAATCGATCGTTGCCCAATCGCCGCCGATGTTGTCAATCAGTACGCGATGGCGGCCAGGCGGGATCGGGCAGGAATACGTCTTGTCGTATTCTGCGGCCGCGCCGTCATTCTTGCCGTCCAGGTCGGGAAGGTTAAGCGTGCGGACAGGTTTGCCGTCGATGCTTATCTGGATACGAGCCCCAAGACTTGCGACGGCGCGGACGTGAATATTGACCGACGCCCGGTTGCCGGCGTTCACCAAGAACGTGGGAGGGTTGCGCATTTCGGTATGGAGCATGCCTTGAAGGTAGGCGACAACATCCAGGTCATCGCGAATCGAACCGTCAGATCGAATAGGGAATTGGCTGGCATCTGGACGGCCCCAGTTGTAAACGGTGTGTATTTTTGCCGTGTCGCGCAGAGTGGAGAGATCCGGAGTGCGCTCGTAGTGCAGCAATACGACGGTATAAGCGTCGATGGCAGGCAGAGTCAATCGCAGGACGCCGTTCGCTTCGTGAAACGCAACTGGCCTTGCGCCGTCGAAATCGGGCGAGATCGCCGTAACGTTAGCCGGAGCTTGGCCCAGTTTGAGGGAAATCTCGATCGGCCCGCGAGGGCGAAGAGCGCCGTCGCGCAACTCGCGGTTGATGACATGCACCGCCACGGTTCGAGACGCCGGTATCCAGCTTGTGGAAAGACTCAGCAGCGGATCGCCACCGCTCGTGATCGCATCCGCGCCCAACCACTGGCTACGCAGGTAGATATTGCGCTGGCGCTGGTAAAACTCCGTCAGGTGCGCCATTGTCGCAAGTGTGCCGTCTTTTCCCGCATCGCGGACGGGAAACGCAAAAAAGCCGCCCGCGGCATAGAGCTCCGCAGCCCGTGTACGCATCCAAATGATCCGCTCGCTTGGCGGAATGGCCTCCCAAGGATAGGGCGGATCGGTGAACCCCCAATCTTGAAAGAGAACAAAGGGAACGGGCCGCCCCGCCGCATGCTGGCCGCTCTGCACCAATCCCCGAAATAGTTCAACCTGATTGGGCATCAGGTCGATATGTCCGTCCTTGATGAGGGCATAGGGATATCCCGTAATTTGCAGGTCTACATATTTGACCATGCCATTGCCGCTAATGAATATCGTGCGGTGCAAAGAGCGTCCATAAGCGCGTATGCGGTCCGTCAGCGCATGCCAGACCCGATCGTCACGTACGCTGCGAAACCTTTGCCACAAAGGAAACAGCTTGTTCGTTGTAGCGTCGGGTCGATCGAAAATCCCGTTTTCGCGCATGTAGGCTCGGTAATCGAAACGATCCATACTGCCCGATGGGCAGATGGCAGAGTCAGCCAGATTAATCCCGAGGCGAGTCTTCCACCGCGAATCGTTAAGCTTCCAACCACGGGTGTCCGTACAATCGTGAATGAGGTATTGCCTGAAATCGGCCAGCGAATGGTCGTCGTAACCTTCCCGATTGCTCAGTGCAGCGGTATTTTCATCCATGAACAGATAATCCGCCCCCGCATCGATCTGCTCTTTGCACCAGCGAAACAAATAATCGCAATACGCCGGGCTTGAGAGCGAGCCGTGCCGGACGCCCTTCTGCCCCCAGGCATCCACAAGAGAGCCGTCTGGAGCGCGTGTCACCATGTCGAGCTCCTGCTCCTGCGTGAGTCCGTTTTCGCCATCGTAGACGGCGCTGCAGGTGATGCCCCCGCCAAACACCTCGCCGAGACGGTGAGCGAACTCGGGCTCCTGTGTTCTCTGCGATACCAGAGGCGCTTTGTTCCACTTGAACCAGGCCCGGACCAGAACATCGGAGCCAACCTTGCGCTGCAATAATTCAGGGTCGACCGCCCCCCAGTTTTCGTTGATTGTGTAAACAGCGGCATCGCGCAGATCCGTTACGGGCGATTTGTGCCTCAGCGAAGCGGGAAAATCAGGCAGGGCGTTGATTGATGCCATGGTTGAATCCGCGAGGGCAATCATCGGTGTGGATGATAAGAGGAGCACTCCAGCGACGAACATTGAAAAGTGTTTCATTGGGGAAAATCCTTGAGTAGCGTCCTTGCCATCTCCGAAAGGTTTGAGGTGTGCTGGGAAATGTCGTGGACACTCCAGTGAATCGTCATTGACCAGCACGATCCCACTTTGGCATGGATAAGCGGACCGAGCATCTCGAGTTCGCAGTAGTATTGCGCGGGGTCGTTCTTAACATAGAACTCGACAGGGCAGCCGGCCGTCTCTGCTCCATCGGGATATTGCCCCCGCACCTTATCCGCAGCAATGCGAAACGCGACGTTATGCAAGATCGACACGATAGACGCCACATCCGAGTCGACGCCGATCCGGCATTCCGTATGCGCGTCAGGAGCGACGCGGAGCATATCGGACCAACTCGACGCGACCTTGCTGGTTTTCACGAGGCTAAGATAGCCGCTCTTATACACGCTGGTCGGGCTGACCGGCAGGAAGACCGCCTCGCCCGGTACGATTTGGGCAATGCTCCACAGCCCGATGCGCATGGGAGCGCCAGATAGTTTACGGGCCGTGATCTTTATCACGAAATCCCCGCTCGGCGCGAAGGACAATGTGCGCGTGATTTGAACTCCAGCGCCGGGTGAAACCTGCGATCGCATTTCGAGCACTCCCGGGGCGATCTCCCGAACGTCGTATGGCGTTCCGTCGAGCACGGGATCGGGAGGCCATTCATCGTTTCCGTGGAATTCAAGCCACGACGACTTTGGCGCCAGCCACTCCTTTTCGCCGCCGTAGTTCTTCCAGTCGCCAGGCTTCCAGTTCCGCTCGGCAGCGTTCCAAAGAAGATTGTCGCCGCCGATTTTCCCGTAGCGCATGATCCGCCCGATTTTGGGCACGACGACCGCCTCGGTCTGACCATTGCTGAGTCGATATGCCGGTAGTCCATTGTATGTGGTGGGCTCAATCTGTGCGGCAAACGCCGGAGTGGCGCAGACCGTCAGCACACAGAGGATGCTTGCCCCGATCAATCGTGGAGTGCATTTAAACATTTCGAGGCCATTTCCCTTGGCGAACGACCTATTTCGTGCTGAACGTTGCGGCAATGTTATTCGAGTAGGAACAGCTTGTCGCTGCCGTACCTGCCGCCATCATCCAAGCGCTGGCTGCTGTTGTTCCACAGTCCGACGGGCCATTGGTGTTGATATCGCCCGCGGACACTTGCGATCCGCTAAGAAGCTTGACGTGCCCGTCGCAGAACAGGTAATTCGTCCCGATCGTGTGTCGAACGGTCAGAAACCGGCCGGACGCCTTTTGCGTGTTTGCGAATGGCCCGGTGACGTACGCCGAGTTCCAGCCTGCGGAGTAGTTGGTTTCTCCAGGACCTATCGAATGGTTAGCGCCGCTACTGTCTATGATTCCTTGATCATAGTCGAAGCCCGAGGTGGTGAGCGAGTCGCCGGCTGTATCCCAATTGACGATGTTCGTTCCATCCTGAATGCCGCGCACTTCGATGATCTCGATGGTTCTGGATGGGGCATTGAGATAGGACTGCTGAACAGATGTTACATGGGGAGGGTTGCCAAAGCCCGCGGGCGTCGAGCTCCACATGCTCAGATCGTAGTTAATCGCATACGATGTGACTTCAGGACCCCATTGATTCGCATTTGTCGTGTCGCTGGGGCATGTGAAGACAGCGGTGCTCTTGACGTATGGGTAGACCTGGCAGGTCCAATTCGCGGTGGGCGTTCCCCAACTCACGATACCGTTTGGGTAGGTATCGTCGTTATCCTGGATGTATTGTAGAAATCCGAGCCCAAGCTGCTTCTCGTTACTGGCGCAAGAAGTCTGCCGGGCCTTTTCGCGCGCAGTGGCGAAGACCGGGAACAAAATAGCAGCAAGTATAGCAATAATACCTATAACAACGAGTAATTCAATTAAAGTAAAACCAACGCGCTTCATTGTCTTCTCCTTATTCACACGCCTTGGGCGGGGCGCACGACTCCCGCTCGATAAGCTTCGCCGGCAGTTGAATGCGTACGGGCGGATCGGTTCTTGACGAGTGAGCTGCCCGTTCGATTCGAGAGCACAGACGCCGAACCGCCAACCTGCCGAGATATTCCTTATCGACCCTAATTGTCGATAGAGTCGGATGAACATACGCGCCAAGCTCAATATCGTCGTAACCGATCACGCTTAAATCATGAGGGATTGAGATCTTGAGCTTCCGGCAGGCGCGCATGAGTTCCACAGCATAGACATCACACACGGCCACAAAGGCGGTTGGGCATTCCTTGGAGCGCAAATGCGCGATGATGTCGTCGCCTGAAATAAAGTGTTCTTCCGCATTCTCCGACGAACCGACCGCCGCAATGCGGGACCACTCCAGCGGAATGCCCGCCTGGATGTGCGCGGCCACGTAGCCGTTAAGGCGCTGCTGAAACGTCACGTCCTTGAGCGTGCTTGTCAGAAATCCGACGCGTTTGTGTCCGAGACCGAATAGATAATTCGTCGCGGTCATTGCGCCGCCAAAGTCGTCGGAAATCACACAGTCGTATTCCTGGGCGGCGTCCCAGTTCTCCACAAGCACGATGTGCGGAACATGCGTTAAGTAGGCGCTTAAGACTGCCGGATCAGCCGTTCCCGCCAATAGCAACCCAGAGACAGCGCACTCACGCACCATTTGAGGCAGCTCGCCCTCAAGCGTGTACCGATTGGTCGTGCTGAGCAGCATATGCAGGCCAATTTCGGCTGCTTCGGCCTGGGCTCCAACCAATACGGGGCCGTAGAACAAATTTGCTGTAAGCGCGTCCGCTTCATTCAAAGCGAAAAACTGGAAACCAATCATCGAACTGGTCTTGCCGCTGGCGTCGCGGACCGCCTTTGCGGAGCGATGCGGATGGTAGTTTAGCTGCGTAGCCACATCGAGCACGCGTTGACGTGTTAAATCTTTAAGGCTGTGTTCATTCCTGAAACTGCGCGAGACAGTAGCCGTCGAGACTCCCGCCAGTTTAGCGACATCGCGGATGGTTGCCATGCCATCATGTTAACACAGTCTCCTCTTTGTGTCAATTGAATCTCGGAAAACATTCGCGTGATTTACAGTAAATTTTCCGAAACAGCGCACATTGTGTTACTACGCCGTCTCGGACGGCGAGCATATGACCGGGATATCGCGCGCATATCGCCCAAAGAGCCTCACGGGTATACTGAAAATCATGAGCACGCAACCGATACGAGTCCTCTTTGTCTGCCTCGGCAATATATGCCGGTCCCCAATGGCGGAGGCGGTATTCCAGCATAAGGTCGCGCAAGCAGGGCTTAGCGAGCAGATCAAAACGGACTCGGCCGGCACCGGTCACTGGCACGTCGGTCATCCGCCTCACGAGGGGACGCGCAAGCTTCTGCAGGCGAAGAACATTGAGTACACCCACCTTGCTCGCCTGGTACGCTTGGCGGACTTCACCGATTTCGACTACATTCTCGCGATGGACGAACAGAATCTGGCGGACCTCCAGCGCATGAGCAGCGGTTCGGAGCGTGTTCGGACCTTGCTATCGTATGCGCCGGACTGTGGGTACGCCGAAGTGCCGGATCCCTACTACACAGGCAACTTCGATGAAGTTTACAGCCTCGTCGACAGTGCGTCCGACGCGCTGCTTGCAGTCATCCGGCGGGAGCGGGGTCTGTGAGCGGCGAGTTTGACCTGTTGCCGCCCGGCATCGCCGCGGCCATCGAAGCGCGTTTCGGCCACATCATGAGCGTCCACGCGCTTTCGGGCGGGATGGTGAATACGGCGGCGCGGGTCGACGCCGCTAGCGGCCCTCTGTTCGTTAAGTGGAAGCGTGACGCTCCCGCTGCGCTCTTTGCGCGGGAGGCCGCCGGACTGCAACTGCTCGACGGCGCTTCCCCGCTTCGCGTCCCGAAAGTGCTTCACGTCGCCGGAGAAGCCTCCCCAGAATGCCCGTCGTTCCTGGTCCTCGAGTGGATCGACGTTACCACGCCCGCCAATCCCGATCTGTTCGCCCAGCGGCTCGCCGAAGGAGTAGCGACGCTTCATGCATCCAATCCGTCGCCGGATGCGCAGTACGGATTAGGCTACGACAACTTCCTCGGCGCACTGGAGCAATCGAACGCCTGGACGAGCACGTGGCCAGCGTTCTACCGCGACCAGCGCTTATCGGCAATGCTACGTCTGGGCCGACGCGACGGATGGCTTTCGCCGTCGCGCTCCCGTCGGCTTGAAACGGTAATCGAACATACCGAAGACCTTCTGGGCCATTCGGATACGCGCGCGGAGATGATCCACGGCGACCTGTGGGCCGGGAACTTCGTTTGTTCGCCGGGCAACAACCCGGTCCTGATCGATCCTGCGGTGCACTACGCCGATCGTGAGGTCGAGATGGCTTTCATTGAGCTCTTCGGCGGCTTTCCGCGCCGGTTCGGCGAAATCTACCGCGCTTCATATCCCCTCGATCCCGGCTACCCATCCCGCCGCCCTTTGCTGCAGCTTTACCCCCTGCTCGTGCATCTCCGCCACTTTGGCGAGGAGTATGGCCCGCCGGTGGATGCCATTCTCGCGCGGTATTCAGCATAAGCGCGGGCAACAATCGCCCGTTCCCATCAGAGGCGCTGGTTAATCAACACGACGCGCTGCCCCCTGTTCATGAAGGTCTCAAGGGGCTCAAAGCCGCCTGGTCCGGGAACCACGCTGAGCACGCGAAAGTGACTGCTCACGGGCTCGAGGGCGACGACCCGATTGAAGCAGCGGACCGAATACTCCTCCGCGTCCGGATCATCGACATAACCAACCAGCCGGATTGGCTTCCGGCCAGCGCCGTCGTGTAAGAGCGCGCGATAGTGGTAGCCCGTACGCTGACCGACGCCGAGAAAGTCGCGCCGCCCCCACGCATTCTCAAGCCACACGCACGGCCAAATCCGCCAATACTCGCCAACGATGCCATCGACTCCCTCGATCCCGCGAAGTTCTTGCGCGTACGGCACATTGGCCGCAATGCGGTCGACCGGCGACTCATAACGCCCAACGTGGAAATCAGACGCCAGCGTCACGATAACGACGATCGCCATCAGGGTTATGAGCACGGGGCGAACGCGATCCCACCGCGGAACATACTCTCCGACGCAAACGGCTAGGTACGCGGCATTCATTGCGAGAAGCAGAATTGGGTCGCAGTAGTAGCGGCCATGATAGTGGTTTTCCTTAACGAACGCGAGCGACGCGAGCGTCACCGCAATGATTGCGGCGGGAACGAGGAAAAGTATGATGGACGCGCCGATTCGATCGAAGCGGCCGTGGGCCGCCAAGACGCCGTAGGATGCAATCACCAACCATGTCACGAAAACGATCAACGCCGGGTTTTTACCGTAGGCGCCGATTGCACTCATCGAGCACGCCAGGACGCCATGAACGATGGCGTGCATGTTGATTGTGACGGCGAGGTTCGTCCACAGGGCGTCGCCGTGCGATGTAGCGGATAGCTGAATCGCGGCGAATGCGAGAAACAGAACCACCGAGAAACCCGCAATCATCACAAACGACCGCGTAACGCGCCGCGCACTGTCGAGCTGCAAGTGCGCGGAATCAGCGTCCACGGATATCTTCAACGCGCGAACGGCAAGCCAACTCAGCCACACAATGAACACGGCCATCGCGGGCTGGGCAACATTGTAGGCCGCGAGAATGAGGATACTGCCAAGCAAAGCCCAACCCGCGCGACTGTCCTCTTGCTCCGTTGCGAACGCTCTTTTGCAAGCAAGAAGGGACAGCACAAGGAGAAAGAACGACTGCGTATAGGGGACGACGCACAGCTCGATCCAGAAGAAAGCCTTGAACAGCGCAAGGCACCCGAGAACGACGAAACCGAAAAGAGTTCGATGCCGGATATCCAACAGAGCCGCCACAAGAAACGGCAGCGTGAACGCCATCGCCAGCATGCACGCGGCCATCGCTACGAGGTTCGCTTCGGGGTTCTTGATTGGGCTGAGCAGCGCGGGAAGAAGCGCAAGCAAACGGTCCTGCCCCCAAAAATACAGCGTCGGCTGATGGTAGCTCATAATGCTGTAAACGAGGGAATCGGCGTTTTGGTAGCTGTGGAAGTCCCCAAAGAACTGGAGCCCGAAACAACCGGCAAGCAGTATCGAGGTTAGGAGAGCATTGTGGATGTGCTTGTTGCGAACGATATCCATAATCGATCGCCGCGAGCAAAGATTGCTCCAGGGCGATGAAAGATTATAGCGCTTTGGAAGCTCGATCGGCAAGATCGACAAGCGCGATACACGCGCTTGCCGATAATTCAGATCTTACTCCGCGTACCGCCTACCGGCCTGGGCGCAGAGGAGCGCCAGCGCCTCTGCCTGGTCGCGACTGGCTCCGGGCGCCGCGAACATCGCCGCCGCGGCCGGGGCGTCCGCCAGAACGGTGAAAGGGGTTGTCGCTGCCGATGCCAGGCGTCGTCTGACCGTTCCAGCGAATGTCCGGAGCAGCGTGCATTGCGCCGACGGGCTCGCGTCCAGGCCTCGGAGCGGGAACGACATCGACAAGATGCTCGCCTCTGCGCGGAGCGGGCCGGTTGGATCGTGAGTCGTAATGTCCGCTTTCATGCTTGCGCTGAAAGAACGGGTTGCCGCTTTTGGGAGCCTTCGCGCCGCCCTGGGCATTCCTCGCGCTGGGCGCAAGTTCCACTGAGTATTCGGAAAGCGGCAACGACCTGTCGATCAAGCGCTCGATGCTGTGGACGTCCATGTACTGCTTTGGCGTCGCAAACGAAATCGCGAGGCCGTCCTTGCCCGCACGCCCCGTCCGGCCGATCCGGTGGATGTAGTCTTCGGGCGCATCGGGCAGATCGTAGTTGACCACAAGCTCGATGTCCTGCACATCGATACCGCGCGCGGCGATATCCGTGGCAACGAGAACCCGGTAGCGTCCGGCCTTGAACCCGTCAAGCGCCCTGCGGCGCTGGGAAAGAGTCTTGCTCGAGTGTATTTGCGCGGCATCGTAGCCGATCCGGTCGAGGTGGCAGCAGAGCTTGTCTGCCCCATGTCGAGTGCGCGCAAAGACGAGCACCGAGCCATTGTAGCGCTGCAGAAGCGTTTCCAGCACTTCGGACTTCCGGTCTTGATCGACGTAGCAAAGATGCTGCTCGATCGTCTCGGGCGCTGTCCCAGCAACCGACGCTTCCACGCGCTTGGGGTCGATCATGTAGTGTTCCGCAAGCGTCGTAATCTCCGGGGACATCGTCGCCGAGAATAGCATCGTCTGCCGGTCACGCGGGACGGCGGCCAGAATACGATCGATCTGCGGCTTAAAGCCCATATCGAGCATCCGGTCGGCTTCGTCCAGAATGAGCGTGTTCACGTCGGAAAGGTTGATTGCTCCGCGGGCGATCAGGTCCATCAACCGGCCTGGAGTCGCGATAATGATGCGCGGATTGCGGCGGATGGCATCGATCTGCATCCGGATATTCGTCCCGCCGATGGGCGTGACGATCCCGAGATGCGGCCGCATGCGGTCCGAGATGCACCGGAAGCTCTGCTCGACCTGGAGCGCGAGTTCACGGGTCGGCACGAGGATCAGGGCGCGGCCTTCGCCGGCGCGCAGCTTCTCGATAATCGGCAGCGCGTACGCAAGGGTCTTGCCTGTTCCGGTGCGCGCAATGCCCATAACATCGACATTCTTAAGCGCGAGCGGGATCGTGAGGTCCTGAATGGGAGTGGGTACGGTAAACTTGGCGGCGGTTAGTGCCGCAAAAACAGCCTGCGAGAGGCCAATGGCCTCAAAGGTCTCTGATGACATATGTAAATTGTTTCCTACTATCGTATTTTTGCTTATCCATCCCGATCCGGGATCATACGAAGCATGAAACAAGAGAGGGAATATCGGCCTACAGAAGTGGAGGGCGAAACTGGTTGCGGTCTTAGTATACCTTATTCATGGCCGTTCTCACATGCGAAGTTTTCGCGACAACCGGAATTGCCCGAAATCTCGAAGATTCGTCCCGTCCGTATGCGCCCGCGCCTCCCTCTACGAAGCCGCGTCAACGCGCGTACGGCCTTTTGTCGTCAGCGTCCGATCCCTGCGCACATCGTGAAGCAGTGGAAGCCCTGTGGCGGCCCTTTTTCAAAAACGGCCACGGCGGCCGGGAAGCCGTCTTACAAGGCCTTTCGATTCTTTGCGCACTCTTTTACATACTCATGAAAAGAATCGGTCAAACGGAGGAGAAGCGATTTAGCTCTGAGATTAAGGGAGTGTTAAGAGGTGTCGATTTGAGAGAAGAAAAGATACTGTTGCGCCCAACCGGCCTTGGAACCGAAGCGCTCGCGGAAACGATCGGCGATGGGTATGTATGTCTTGGGGGTAACCGAAGCAGGCAGTCCCTCGAACAGCGTGCGCGCGACGCGGGCAATGTGGACATCGATCGGCACGGCTTCGTCCTTGTCCAGCGAGAAGAGGCACACGCAGTCGGCGATCTTGTCGCCCACGCCAGGGAGGCGAACAAGTTCCCGCTTGGCATCGGCGTAGTCGGCGGTTCGTAGATCTTCAAGCCAGCCGCGCCCGCCGCGATCGAGCACCATCGAGGCTGCCGCAATCAGATTCGGTCCTCGAAATCCAAGCCCGCACTCATCGCAAACGACGCGTTGCGTCGCCGCCAGCGCCTCAGGCGCTGGAAATCGGCAAAACAGCTGCCCGTGCTCGCTCGCGCACGGCTCGCCGATTCGCGCGGCAAGCCGCAACATGCTTCGCCGGATCCGGTAGATCGGGGCTGCGGGCGATGCAAGAAACGAGATCAGGCATTCCCAAGGGTCCTGGCGAACAACGCGCAGACCGGGATACGCCGCAATCGCCGCGCAAATCTCGGGACCGCCGGACCGCTGCCATTCGCCCAACCAATCGTCTAGCGGTTCATCGAGGCGGAAGTAGCGCTCAAGCAACGCGGCGACGCCAGTTGACTTGGAGTCGACATCGATCGAGGTTTGCGTTTGACGGAGGTGGACGACGATCCCACCGGGCTCCAGACACGCGCTCCATATGCCGGCATCGTCCCGGATCCATCGAAAGACCTGGCCGCTGGAGAGAGTGCGGTCGAGGTCGAGGCGCGCCGGAACGCAGGAGATATGCTCGATAATATGTGGAAGATCGTTCATAGCGCCCGGCAAGCAAAACGCCGCTGCTTCGTTCCCCGTCGAAGCAGCGGCGTAATTCTGGACTAAGCCAGTATGCAGTATTATGCCAATTCTCGGTCCACCGAGCAGCTACAACGCGCCGCTCGGGGACTGGCAGAAGGAACGCCTCTCATGACCGCTAGGCCACGACCGAACTCCTATTCGTCCTTCAACCGACAGTTCGCCGGCTGCTTATCGGCCAGTCCGGATGAGTATCCCCCCTCAATCCTGACTTATTGTTCGGTTGCCGATTTCGCGTCCTGCACCTGTATAACGACGGACGCATACTATTTGTTCCCGAAAAGGCAACCAGCCGCACATACGATTTTTCGGGCAGCTCTATCCAACTCCCCGTCATGCACCATTTGCGCACGAATTCCTTTGCGACGCGGGTCCCGCAGAGAGGCAGCGGAACGGCTCCGTTTTACATTGCGATCGGCGCCTGGGGCAGCGTCCGTAAAGAAGTCAATCCCGTAGCCTAAACCAAGCAAATGGTTGCCGAGCGCCTTTTCGGAGCCAGGCCCAAAGTGCGCCGCTAACTTCTCCGACGCCTCCTCAGTAAAGCTGAACGACCAAAGAACGTAAGGCGGACGATCACCAGCGATTACGCATTTGATATCGTGCTGCGCTTATCTGAACCATCGCGACTGTCCGTCAAGCTTCCTGCCAATCTGGCTGACTCCCCCTATCCCAATATGCGCACACCGAAGATCGCGGCGGGACATGGCCCGTTGACTTCGGTCACCTCGATTGCGACCTTCCGGGTCGTCACGGGCGTCGTTAGTTCATGCACACGACGAGCCTGGTGGTTGCCGAACTCCTCTGCAAGCACATTGCCGTCTGCATCGAGAATGCGATACGCCTTTACGCAAAACGGCATAACCGATTCCGGGTGCCCCATGAGAACGGATTCCATCGGATGATCCCAATCGGCGTCATATGTCAGCACGATGGCGCGCACGGATTTGGCATCCGGCCACTCGAATGCTATCGTTGGCTTTGCATCGTCGAACGCGGCAACCCAGGCGTTCGATGATGCCGCTGGCCGGTCGATTCCGCTGGTCACCAAATGCGGCGCGAACGGCTCGATCGGAGCGTCCAAGCTCAGGGCAAGGTTCCGGCCGCCAGGACGCCGCTCTGGAAGCCAGAGATCGAAGGTATCGACGCCATATCCGGCAGGCGGAGTCTGCGTACGGTTGTGCGTCAGCGAGAGGATACCCGTGACGCGGATGTCCGAGGTGTAAACACAGACATCATCGTTGGCCATTAGGCAGTAAAACAGATACGCGTCTTTGTCAATGTGCGTGTCAAACCTGGTCGTGACCGCCTGCATCTCTCCGGCCGGCACTTCAACCTCGCTCGACGCCAGCAGGATGTCGGGCGTAAAGGCTCCGCTCCGGCTCGACGTACGCAATTCAAACCGAAGGCGAGCCGACTGCGCAATATCGACGGTGAACGCAGCCTCGGGTACACGTCCGGCTGGAACAGGCAGAACCTGAGCGCGGCTGCGAGAGAGCTTGACCGCGCTGCCCGACGGCGGCAGTTCCGTCAGAGCGAGCTGGCTGCTCGCGCTGATCGCCGCGCACTGTGCGATATCATTGCCGTCTCGCAGGCGAAGACCGGGCACATGCTGCCCCGTCGCGAGAAGACGCTGTTGCAGAGCGCCGATCCGATTCGCATGCGAGAGATCGGCAGGAAGGCTGCTTGTCTCATGACACAAAACGGCCGCGACGGCAACCGCCTGGGCTGAGTTTGAGCAAGTCCCAATCACGCGTGTCGTACCGAACGCCACATGCGAGACGCTAATAATGCGACCGGCGAGAAACAGATTCTTGATGTTGCGGCTATAGAGGCACCGGTACGGGATCTGATAGATAGACTTGTTCTGCCAATGCGTACATCCGGGAAACTCGCTGTAGACGCCATCCGCCGGATGAAGATCGATCATCCAGCCGCCAAACGAAACGGCGTCGTAATGCGCCCCGCCGCTAACGACATCCTGCTGACGCAGTATGTAGTCGCCCTCAAACCGGCGGCTCTCACGCTTGCCGGGGATCGTACTCACCCACTCCAGGGTCATGTTCGCGGCTTCGGGGAACTTGCCGGAGTTTTTGATGTAATCCCATACGCCGTAAACCACGCGCCACAGCTCCCACTTAATCTTCTCGGTGTCGTGGACGGTATCGAGGCGGCCGCCGTACTCGATCCACCAGAGGCGGCAACCGTCTTCGCTCGAATTGAAGTCACGATAGCGCGGGATAATCCCCTCGATATTTTCGTGCGCAAAACTGGGAGCGACAAAACGAACTGGCTTGCCGGTATCCCTGGAATAGAAGTACATCGAATGCCCAAGCAACTCTCCAAATGCCTCAGATGGCGCGAACGGTTCGTCAAACTCGTCCCGGCTCTCCGCACCCATCCTGAACGCAGCGCCCGCAAGAAATCCGAGAGCGCCGTCGCCGGTCGCATCGCAGAACAGAGGCGCGTGCAACTCATACATCGTCGAGTTCTGGCTACAGAAAGCGCGGACGCTTCGGATTGTGCGGTCGTCGCTTTTCTCGACATCGAAGACGGCCGTATTCAGCAACAGAGTGATGCGGGGTTCCTCGACAACCTTCTCCAATACGATCGTGTCGAACACAGGCGCGTTGCCTTCCGGATTGCGATACATGTTCTCGACGAGGATCTCGTTAATCACCCCACCCTCGCGCGCCCAACGGTTGTTGTTGCCGGCATGGGCAGTCGCACCGAGTATCCAGAGGCGCACCTCGGACGACGCATTGCCGCCGAGAACCGGACGATCCTGTACGAGCACGACCTTAAGTCCCTCGCGCGCAGCGGTAATCGCGGCAACAACGCCGGCCATACCGCCGCCGGCAACAATAAAATCGGCGCTGAGGCGAGTCACGGGAAAGGTTCTTTTGTTATCTGCAGGACAAATTAGCATGGTGTTTCCTCAAACACAATGCTATCACGGCGCCGGAATGATTGGTTATCCTGCAACGAGCAAGGTTTTGCGGTTATCGCTCAAGCTCGCCAGTATGCCGCATCTGACGGTAACGCGCGGGAGGAATGCCGTAGGTATCGCGAAATAACCGCGTGAAGTGAGAGAGAGACTCGAACCCGAGGTCGAGGGCAATCGAGGCAATGAGATCGGTACCGGAAACTAGCCGCTGCTTGGCTTCGGCAAGACGATAGCTGCTGACGAATGCGTGCGGCGCTTGACCAGTCCAGCGATGGAACTCGCGGCGAAACTGCGCCGGGCTGTAGCCGGTGGAACGGGCAAGCTCGCTAACCGAAATCCGCGGATCCGCCTGCAGCAGTTGCAACACCTCTGGCATTGCTCCCGTGGCAAGCAGGCGGCTGCCTTGCTCGCGTTCGAGCAGAGCAAACACACTCCCGAAAACTGCTTGAGCAAGTCCTGTGCGAACAAACGTCGCTGCCGCCGTCTGATCGTCCCACGCGGCCAGCAAGTCGAGCAACCACCTTTCCAGGCGAGCGCGATCCACGGCATCAGGAAAGACGCAAAGCGGAAGGCGGTAGTGATCCAGGAAATCGGTCCGGCCGTAGAGAGATAGTCGAAAGCCGAACGACAGCCATTCCGCGTCGGACTCGACAACCAATGAGCGCCCCGCAGATAGGGGACCAAAACAGACGCAACCGGAAGAGGCGTCCACGGTTACGTTGTCCTGCGTAAGGACGATGTTCCCTTTGACGACTAGCCAGGCAAACGAAAGCGAGGACTCGCTGGTTTCCCAGATTCCCCCTGCCGTCATCTGCTGGCGCAGCATCCACGTAGGGTCGACGGTTATCGATCGAGCAACATGCGCATCCACAAGCAGATAGTTGCGGTGCGACGAGCATTTCTCCTGCCCCACATTGCGCATCGGGTGCGATACACGCTGCAATAGGCTCACATCGCGCGCCATCGACCGGTGTAGAACTTGCACGCGGAAGGTCGACGCCTCCAGAGGACAGACGCTGGAATATAAGAGCGTGTAAAAGATCGAAAGGTCTTGTAGGACGGCTTCTGCGGCCGCCGTGGCCGTTTTTGAAAAAGGGCCGCCACGACGCTTTCACTGCTCACGATGTGCGCTGGGATCGGACGCTGACGGCAAAAGGCCGTACGCGCGTTGACGCGGCTTCGTAGAGGGAGGCGCGGGCAAAGTAAGGCACGACGGCCCGAGCCGTCCTGAATCTTTCTCGCAATACGCCAGTCTATTACACACTCTAAGAAAAAGCGGAGCAAACGCCGACCGGACGGGCACTGAAGCTCAGCGGTCGAGCCCGTTTACACTCCGATCGGCGCGGCCGAATCGCGAATGACCAGATCCGCGCCAATAACCACATCGCTGACTTCCTCGTCGTTTGCGAGCTTGACCAAGCATTCAGCGCCCTTTCGGCCTAACGCGAGACGATCCTGGCGAATGGTCGTCAACCGGGGGGCGGCGTAGTTGGCGACGGAGAAGTCTCCGAATCCGACCACCGAAAGGTCGCCAGGAACGTTCATGCCCAACTCTCGCGCGGCTTGCAGCACGCCGAGCGCGGAGAGGTCGCTCGCGCAAACAATGGCGGTAGGAGGCTGCGCGACGCCGAGAATGTGGCGCGCCGCTGAGTAACCAGCCGATTCCGAAAAATCCGCGCCGCTCTCGATTGGCGCGGGCAGTTCCAATCGGGCGACAGCGGCACGAAAACCGCGAAGGCGTTCGCGCGCGTCGATATTGTCCGGCACGGCGCTGACGAAGCCCAGTTTGCGGTGGCCCAGTTCGACAAGATAGCTGACCGCCTTTTGGACGGCCCGCTTATCGTCCACCCGGACGCACGGTATCGTTCGGCGGCCTGTGTAGCGGTTGATCGCAAGGACAGGAAATCCGCTGTCCCGAAGGCGCTCCACCAGGCCGAAATGCGCCGTACTGGTAAGCAAACACGCGATCGCCGAGCCAGGTACAAGGATGCCCGGCGGTTCCGGAGCCGTGCAATTGTAGGGGACGATGTGCATGTCCTGCTGCTCCATCGTCGATTGGAACCCGGACAGCAATTCCGGAAAGTAGTATCCGTCCCTGCCGACGCCCGTTGACGGGATTAGCAGAGCCATCGGCCGGTTCGGCCGGCCAAGCGCTAGCGGCGCCGCAAGGTCCGCGACAAAGGTCCCCTTGCCATTGACGCGCCGGAGAAGTCCCTCGTCGATCAAACCGGCGATCGCTTGGCGCAACGTCATATACGCCACATCGAAGCGTTTTGCGAGCTCATATTCCCCGGGTAGACGCTCACCGGGCAGCCAAAGGCCGGAGTTGATCTCGCGGCGCAACTCCTCTTCGACAAGCCGGTATTTTGCCGGCGATTTCGTGATTGTTGTAGTCATACTTTCGTAGTACGGTATCTCCCAGACAACGCATCCTATGATGCCATGCGCCGATGACCGCTGTCAATCGCTTTCAGTTCGCGTACCCCGGATACCAGAGCGACGCATTCGCCGGGTTCTCGTAAACCGTGGCGCTGAGCCATTTGACGTGGCCGTCGCAGTAGACGACATTCATGCCGCCCGAATGCAGAGCTCCGATGCGCATGCTGGCCGTCGTTCCGACGCCCGCTTCCCACTCGGTCGTATGCGTGACCGGAAAACTCAGGTCCGCCGCGCCGCTGGTGTTTTGATAGTTCATTTCGCCAATTGCAATGGCGGTCGACGGCGCCGCAAGGCTGCACGTTTGAACCGGCACGTACGAGACTGGCGTATAAGCGCTCTTATCCTCGCGGATTATGATAAGGTCGTTGATGCAGTACTCCATCATGTTGTACGGCGTGGTCGTTCCCGGTACGAGCCAGCCAAAGTTGAGGGGCGACACGACGTGCTCCGGCCAATTTTCCGGAGCCGGCTGCGACGGACAGAGCCAGACGGCCGTCGACTTGATATAGGGATACAAAGCTGTCGGCACGTAATTCGCGGTTGGAACCCAGGCATTCGGAGTGGACGTCGAGTTCCAGTAGTTCATGGGAAAAGTTTCGTCGTAGTCTTGCGTATACTGCATCAACGCCAGGCCCATTTGCTTTTCGTTGCTGGAGCACGATGCTTGCCGGGCCTTCTCGCGCGCAGTCGCGAACACAGGAAATAGAATTGCCGCGAGTATCGCAATGATTGCGATCACGACGAGGAGCTCAATGAGTGTAAAAGCAGTTCCCTTCTTCATATCGTTTCTCCTATCTATCCTACCAGAGTTACGAAACAATTGCAACCTCGCTAGAGAGGTAATGAATCGCGAATTACGGGGAAGGCTCGTTGACCGCGTCCTTCACCGCCTTCAACAACAGGTCGCGCTGACCGGATGGTTGGTTTCGACGATAGCCGTCGCCAAGCTCCCAAATCATCACGCCTCCAAGTCCGTGTGTCCGTGCGTAGCGCACCTTGTCCCGGATAAGACGCTCGTCGTCGTACGAGATGAATAGCCGCTTCGCCGGGTCGGACGCATCGATCGACAGGTAGGGCGCATCCGCCATGCCGTCCCATCGGTAAACGGCTGGCGCATAATACTGATCCATCAGACGACTATACGCGATGTCTCGTGGCGCGGCATCGGCAAATGCCTGCAAGGGTCCGTTCGCGCCATTCCAAATGAATCCGTAGAAGGCCGTGCCGATACTGAGCTTCTTCGGATTAACGCCGGCATCCAGGAACTGCTTTACGCGGCCGCTGACCGAGGGACAGGGAGTTCCGCGAGGCAATAGTCTGTTCCCGGCGTTCTGCAGGCAAGAGTTGAACCACGTGACGGGACCGATCCAGCGGCCGGACAAATCGTATGTCATGAGGTTGATCTGGTCGAACAAGTCCTGCACGCTGGCATATTCCTGAACCTGCTGACTGCCGGCGGCCGCCGTCATCATAAGGCCCGGCTTTGCCGCGTTCAACTGTGCTCGCATGTCGCGGACAAAGGTATCGAAGTCGGCGACATCCGGCCGATTGAGGGGCTCGAAGTCAATATCGAGACCGTCGTAGCCGCGATCGACGACCAGCTTGACGAGCGTCGCCTCAAGCGCCGAACGCGCCGGCGGATCGTGGACAGCCGCGTGGAAACCTGCGCCGCCAGCGTCGCCGCCGACGCAAAGCAGCACCGGCCGCCCGGCGGCGTGCGCGGCCGCGATAACGTCCGCCGATTGCGCCGGCGTGATAACATCCCTACCCTTCGATGTGTCGATTGACCCATCCGCCGCCGGTTCAACCGCGAAATGAATGAGATGCGTGATCGCCGAAAAGTCGATCTCGCGGGGGTCGAGAACGTGGCGCTCTTGCGACCACACTGCGTAATAGGCAGTCACCCAAAGCGGAGGAGCGCCAAGCGCCTCATGGGAAGCAGCCGCTGACGGCACGCATATCGCGCACAAGGTCGCAATAAGCGCGATAGCATATTGAGCACATATCGTCCCAACCCGTCGATTGAACATCCCGGTACTCCTCCTGAAAGGCCCGCAGAACGAATCAATGCATCCCTAACGCCATGACAACGACGTCGATACGCAGAGTATATACCTTTCGACCGAATAATGTCAACCTCTATAGAGAGAATTATCAAGGAATCAGGGGACTGGCTTTGCGGTTGGTTAAGACGGCAATGCGCGCATTGCCGTCCCGTCGTCAGCCAGTCCCCATGATGCGCCCTTTATGGGCACCCTTCGACAACGTAGCAACCGGGAGCAGTCAGCGTGACGAAAGCGCGGCCGTCCGCCGAGCGGCGCGACGGCACGACCTTGCCGTCGACTCTCACGGTTCGTCCCGGCACGCCGACAGAGGCGGTCGTTCCATCGGGGATCTGGGCCGAAATGGACAGCCATCCAGCAGCGGCGCTTGCGTGAACGCGGATCGCGCCCCGCGGCGTCGGCACATCGCCCGCGGCCCATGAAAGCCCGGCCAGGTCGGGAGCAATGACCACTGTTCGATAGGCCGGGCCGGTCGACCGCACGCCCAGGACCCACTCGGTCAGCCAACTGGTTACGCCCGACGACCATGCATGGCAATAGCTCGCGAAGCCGGGCAATTTCATCGGCGCGTCTGGCTCGCCCCAGTGGGGATTGCAGGTCTCCCAATAGGTTGTGGCGCCGGCATCCAACATCGCGCCCCAACAATCGCGCGCGACCTGCATGGCTTCGTCCGTATGACCCAACTTACTGAGGACCGGCTCGATGAAGTACAGATAGTATGGAGTAATAACCCTCGCCTTGGCCGATGGCGACGGTTTCACCCAACCGGCGCTGCCGAGCTTTAGCACCCGCGCATAAATTGCCGCCTGCTGATCGGATGTCGCGACGCCTGCAAGGATCGCTCGCGTATTCTCCTGGATGCGGTCTCCATACGTATTGCTCTGCGTATCGAGGAGTTTGCCTCTCGCCGCCGCCGTCATGTCGTCAACAAGCTTGGCGCATGTCGCCGCGTTTTTCAGATCGCCCATTTGCCCGAACAGGTACCCCGCCTCGCGGAAAGCCTCGATATAGTAAAGATCCGTAATCGCTCTCGATTCAGGATTATCTTCGTTGGGACCCACTCCGGGACACCAATCGCAATACATGAAGTCATTTTTGTCGTTATGAGGCTGCAAGTTTTGAAACAGACCGCCAGCATCCAAATCGCCGCGCATATAATCGACGGTCGACAAGAGGGTATCGTGGCATGCGAGCAGAAATGCCGAGTCGCCGAGGTTGCGATAATGGTTTGCCAAGATACGGATCCACGATGCCGAGTAGCCAGGAATACCGTTGATATGATGTTTGGCGACGGGAACCTGCGGCCCTAGCCGCCAGATCGAGCGCTCCGTAAGAAAGAGATCGCCGAATGCGCACGCGATCGTCTCCCCGCTCGCCTCGTAATCGCCTGACCAGAGCCCACGATCCCGCTTAACCCCATCCCAGATGTCGTCCTGCATGCAAAGATGAGCTGTATAGGCGCCGGTATACCACATGCGGGTAAGCCGTTCGCCGGAGCAGTCGAAACTGCCGTTGTACGTAACGGGGTAGTAGACGTGGTCGAACGAAATGCCGATCCTCTCCGCGGAACCGTTACCCGCGGGCGGGAACGTAAGGAGCGCATACCGGGCTCCCGTGATCGTCGTATAAAGGGGCGAAGCCCCCGCCGCCGTGATCTCCTGACGCGGGGTTGATCCGATCTTGTTTACGACGTTAGCGGGAGGGACAGCCGGATCCGGGTTCAGCGTAAAGGCAGCATGGACCCACGGCCTGGTCTGCGCCTCTTCGACGCTTTCCCCCGTGCCGACGGATACGACGGCTTGACCGCTTGAGGTGACGCGCACGCGTCCGTTCAATTCCTTGCCGAAGTCGATGAGGACGGTCGGCGGATCGGTCGAGCCAGCGGGCGGAGGCGTAACGGTCATCATCTCGCCACGCGCGAGTCCCTCCGCGCCCGAGATTGCGCCTGCGCCGGGATGCACGGTCAGAACGGCGGCAACAGGAAGGTCGAGATGCGCAAGACACTGCGACTTATCGGCAACGAGCCCCGGCCAACCATTGATCTGCCCCGCCGATCGATACCGGTCGGAACGCAGTCCGCCTGATGTCGCCGGTCCGGACCAGTCGGCATCATTGAAGCCGGCCGCATTCCAATCAACGCCGGGGTTCGGCGCGGTCGAGACGCGCCACGAAAGATCCGTCGGAGCCAGGATCTTGCCGTCCGCATCGATCTGAGCGACCGCCCCCGCCGCGCCGGCCTCGTTTCGACAGCGCATCGCAAGCACATTACGCCCCTTGCGCAGCAGGCGGGTAACGTCCTCGTTCTGTACAATGTTCCACGAAGATCCCGTGGCTGCCGCGACGCCGTTAACGTAAGCCGTGTAACCGTCGTCGGCAGTTGCAGATAAGGTCGCTTTCGTAGGAAGTGTCGCCAGATCAAAAGTTTTACGAAGGTAGATCGTCTGCTTATCGGTGGTTTCCGAAGCCCATATCCAGTTTACGCCTTCGCCGACGCTCAGGGCAAGGCGCGCCTTTGGAGGCGCTGGCCAGCCATCCGGAACCTGAGGTGAAGCCGCTGAGGAGCGTCCAAGAATTTCCTTTGCGGCCGTCCACGACGAATCACTGAAATCCTCCCCCGCCCAATTGCCTGCAATCGAACCGGAATGCGCCCTCCACGAACCATTCGTCGCGATTGGCTCTTGTCCAGGGATTTGCAGCCACGCGATGATGGATGGATCGCTGGCGCCGCTTACCCGGATCGCCAGCACATTTCGCCCGGGATGCAGCAAAGTCGCGACATCATACTGCCTCGCCTGCCGCGATTGCTCGATACGTCCAGCCGAGTGTCCGTTCACAAAGATCTCGCCTGGTCCGGACGCGGCGACGACCAGGGTCGTCCACGTTGGCGCATCCGTTAAGGCGAAGGCCCTGCGAAACGCCGCCGAACCGCCACCGTTTTGGTCTCTCGCGTCGATCCATGCGGGCGCGGATGAGCCCGCGCCTGGTTGTGGACAGGCCGGGACATAGGTCGGGTCGACCGTGGGAGGCGATGCGAATGCGGCTGAGCAAGCTGCGAGGGAAGCCAGGCAAACAAAGAAACGACGCACGAAGTTGGAAGCGAACATTGGAAATATCTCCGGCGATGGTTGGGGTACGCCGGATCAGTTCTCTACGTTGACATTGGAATCCTGCGGCGCGCGGCGCCGGGGGCGCCAAAGAGAGACAGCCGGGCGAGGAGGCCCGGATGTTCGCAATGACTCCGTCCGACTATTCTCTCATCGCCCCGCCAGCCTATCTCGGATACGCAAAGAGCGGGCGCTCCTGCGCGGCGATTCGATGGACCTCGGCGGTTTCGCCCGTGGAGAGCGGCTCGAACGAGTCCGCGATGTCCAACGCCATGCGAAAGAGGCGGATATCGCCCGGGGAGATCGCGGCGGTTACCGGCAGCGAAAGCGTGTAACGAAGGGCCCGCGCCGCCTCGGTCGGATCGGCCAGCGGCTCATACCATGCTTTCGGGTACTCGCTGCGCGCCGGATCGCCATCCTTCCACGGGCCTCGCGCCATTGCCTTGAGCGCAAGACGCGCCGCACCGCGCTTCTGCGCCTCGCGCATGACCTGGGGGCCAAAATCGGCGATCTCATACGTAACATAGTTGAATGGAAACAGAATGCTGTCGAAGGGGTATCGCGAGAGAGCGGCAAGCGCCGCTTCGACGCTATGGGCGCTGAAGCCCAGATAGCGCACCTTGCCGGAAGCGCGCGCCTCGACAAACGCCTCCATCGCCCCGCCTGGTCCAAAGACCTGGTCGACATCCTCGTCCGATGTCATCCCGTGAAGCTGGTACAGGTCGACGTGGCCGGTCTGTAAGAGCCGAAGAGACTCCTCAAGCTGCTCGCGCGCGCCCGTTGCATCGCGACGCCCGGTTTTGCACGCCAGGAAGACATCGTCGCGATAGGGACGCAGCGCTGGGCCGAGCCGCTCCTGCGCATTGCCGTACGACGGGGCAACGTCGAAGTAGTTAACTCCCCGGCCGATCGCCTCGCCGACGTACTCGTCCGCTTCCGCGGCGGTTACGTCCCTGACTATAATCCCGCCGAATCCGAGAACGCTGAGTTCAACGCCCGTCTGTCCGTATTGCCGCTTCTCCATCGCCACTCCCTTTCGTACGCTTACGCCGCCGGATGAGCCATTCCGCAACCATTATAGCGCGCGGGATCAAGAAAGAAACGCCCTTCACGGCCCCGTGGCCTCGCGATCCAAACGTTCCCATTCGGCTGCAACCGCCGTCCATCGACGCGCGGGCAATGTAGGGGCGATATCCGGCGTCGTATCGCCCGGCAGCGCGGCAAGCCTCGCTTTGAGCAAGAACAGGAAAGGAAGCGAGGCCGTGCATTGCGGACATGTGCGCACATGGTACTCGGTGTACCAGCGCGACAGACCTATCAGCCTCCCGTCGATCCACGCCGATACTAGAGATTCCATATGGCGGCACGGCTTCACGTTTGCAGGATCTACGTTACGTTTCATGTGTCTTCATCGATGGAACACGCTTAGGACGCGTAGCCCATCCTCCTTCCGTATTCTTGTAGCAAATCGTGCATCTTCATCCGTCCGCGCGCCAGACGAGAGCGTACCGTGCCAATGGGGATGCCGAGAATCTGCGCCGCCTCGTCGTACGAGTGTCCCTGAACGTCCACAATAACCACCGTCTCGCGCACATCGGCCGGCAAACTATTGAGAGCGCGTTCGAGGTCCTCGTCGAGGGTCTCCGCCAACAGTTTCGCCCCCGGCTGCTCGGGAAGCGCCAGATGACGCTGGCTGATTGGATCGAGATGTCCAGCATCGACATCGCCAATGTCCACGCCAGCGTCCCATCGACGACGATGATTGTAGTCGTTGATGAAAAGGTTCGTTAGGATTCGCTGCAGGAGGGGCCACGCGGTCTTCCCCTCGATGAACCGTTCCGCGACGTACGCCTGGTACGCCCGGATCAGCGTCTCCTGAACAACATCCTCGGCACGACTTACATTTCCCTGGTAAAGGCGCACCGCACATCGCATGAGCGCCGTTTCGTGACGTCTGGCAAGTTCAGCAAATTCGGCACGGCGTTTCTGAGATTGTGTCGCGGCGTCCAGCATATACTCTCACACAAGCGAAGACGCCAAGAAGTTCCCACGGACGTCAGGCGGCGCTCATTTTATTACGAACTCTCTTCACGAGGTCCAAGGCGACGGTTTGACCCCGTGGACATGGCAGAAGAGCGCATTCGCTTCCATTGCCCGCATGACTACGCAACGGTCAGCGTCATCGCAAGCAACGACAACGGCGGCAACTCGCAGCTCACCGCGCCATCCTTGATAAGCGCCCCGTCGAACGCCTTCGCGACAATCACGTCGGGCTTCTCGTACGAGTTCGCGGCCTTCGCATCCGGGCCGGTCAGAACTTCCGCCGACTCCACCGCCTCTACGCGCAAGTCTGCCGGTTTTACGATAAGCTCCATGGTTGCGACGGGATCGCGATTGGTCACGAATACGTTAAGACGCTGATCGTCGAGGATCGCGCTCGCGTCCGCATACGCGACCGTGCCGTGGCTCTTGCTCTCGTACGACGGCCCGTCGACCGAGACGCTGAGGGATACGCCGCCGCGACGGGCGGAGAACATGGCGAACGGATGGAAGATACTCTGCACAAGCATCTCATCGCCGCGCGTCAGAATGGGCGCGATGACGTTGACGATCTGTGCAAGGTTGGCAATCTTGACGACGTCGGCGTGGCGGACGAAGCTGTGAAGGAAACCGGCGACGACCAGGGCGTCTTCGAGGTTGTAGACTTCCTCTAGAAGATGCGGCGCAAATTGCCCGGCGCCGTCCATCTGCATGCTCTTGTACCAGACATTCCATTCGTCGAAGCAAAGATAGGCTCGCGTCTTGCTCTTCCGGCGCGCTTGGACGAACCGGCAAGCCGCATCCATCTCTTCGATCTGGCGGTCGATTGAATTCGTGACCGCCAGGTAGTCCGGCGTGTCGTCATCGCGGTTGCCGACATACCGATGGAGGCTGACATAATCCGCCGCGTCGCCGAGGTACTCGAGGACCTGACGATCCCATTCCATATACGTCCCCATGCTGACGCCGCAAGAGCCGCAAGCGACTAGCTCGATGGACTTATCGGTATCCTTCATCATCTTCGCCGCCTGCTGAGCCCGGATCGCGTACTCGGCGGCCGGGACATGGCCCAACTGCCATTCGCCGTCCATCTCGTTGCCAAGACACCACAGCTTGACGCCATACGGGTCCGGACTGCCTCCCGCGACGCGCAGATCTGAGTACCGGGTTCCGGCGGGAGAATTGCAGTATTCAACCCAGTTGCGCGCCTCTTCGGGCGTCCCAGTCCCCAGGTTCACGGTCAGCATGGGCGTCCAATCCATTTTGCGGCACAGGCGGATGTACTCATCCGTGCCGAACTGGTTTGGCTCGATGCTTTGCCATGCAAGCTCGCGAACAGACGGCCGCTCCGGCTTAGGACCGGCTCCGTCCCTCCAGTGGTATCCAGATGCGAAGTTGCCGCCCGGATAGCGCATCGCGGTCATGCGCAAATCGCGAAGCGCCGTAAGAACATCGACGCGGCATCCGTCGTTGTCCGCGTGACGACTATCGGGCTGATAGATGCCCTCATAAACAGCGCGGCCAATGTGTTCCAGGAATCCGCCAAAAATGCGCGGATCAACCTCGCCCACTTGCAGACGGGAGTGGAGATGGAGTGTAGTCGTGGTCACCTTAGGTTACCTCAAAAGATCGAATGTTTGGATTTAGCATTGCTCATTGAATTGTAATACGATTACATCAAAATTGATATTGCATGGCGCCATATCGCGGTCACTTGCTAGAATTTAGCAGGTCGCTCTCGCGATCCACCGAGAGCAGACCGGCACGCGCCCGGTCATCTGCCGCAACCTCAGCCCCTGCCCCAACAAAATCAACAAAGGAATGCGTTCGACGGCGTCGTACTATGACCGGTAGCGCAGGCAAGCATTCCGCGCACCCATTAAAGGACACACCATTCATCATGGTCAACAACAACGAAATCTGGCTGGATAAGCCTGCGGGCAACTGGAACGAGGCGTTTCCGATCGGCAACGGCCGCTTAGGCGCGATGATTTTCGGCGGCATTGCAAGCGAGCGCTTACAGCTAAACGAAGATACGCTGTGGTCCGGCGAGCCCATGAAACCTGGCGACCCCGCTAAGTGCAAAGCCCTCCCCGCCATCCAGCAACTCATTTTTGCAGGCAAGTACGCCGAAGCGGCCGAGGAGTGCAAAAAGCTGCAGGGACCGTATACGCAATCCTACCTGCCGCTCGGCGACATCAAACTGACGTTTCGCCACGAGGGCGACGTCAGCGGCTACCGGCGCACGCTGAACATCGGCGACGCTACGGCGGAGGTCGCCTACTCCGCCGGAAGCATCCAATTCACGAGGACGCTTGTGGCAAGCGCGCCGGACAACGCGATCGTTATCCGCATCGCCGCGAGCAAACCAGGATCGATCAGCTTCACCGCGTCCCTGACCAGTCCGCTCCGCTCTCAAACCGCGCCGCTCTCCGCCTCTCGGGTACGTCTGACCGGCCGTGCGCCAAGACATCTGGAACCCAATTACAGTAAGCGCGAGCCCGCCTCGGTCTACGATGACGCGCCGGACGGCGAAGGTGTGCGCTTCTGCGCCATCCTCGACGCAATTGTTCGCGGCGGCAGCGTATCGTCCACGGGCGAAGATCTCGCTATTGAGTCAGCCGATGAAGTCATCCTCACGCTGACGGCGGCAACGAGCTTTAACGGATTCGACAAGTCGCCCGGCCGTGAAGGCAAGGATGAGTTGGCGCTGGCGACCGGTGCGGCCGACGCCGTGCGCTCGAGGTCGTTCGATGCCGTCTTGCGCGACCACATCGCCGATTACCGCCGCTATTTCGACCGGGTATCCGTTGAGTTCGGCACTCCTAGCGATACGCGCGCGCTGCCGACGGACAAACGTCTCGACCGGCTGCGCGATGGCGCTGAGGACATCGACCTCGAAGCGCTTTACTTTCAATTTGGCCGCTACCTGCTGATCTCGTCTTCGCGCCCGGGCACGGTCGCGGCAAACCTCCAGGGCATCTGGAACGAGGATACTCGCCCCGCGTGGTCCAGCAACTTCACGATCAATATCAATACTCAAATGAACTACTGGCACTCGGAGACCACTAACCTTGCCGATCTGACCGGACCGTTGTTCGACCTGATCGACGCCCTCCAGGTTACGGGGCACGACGCGGCGCGCGCGTACTACAATGCGGGCGGCTGGTGTGCAGGCCATAACGCGGACATATGGGGGCTCGCCAACCCTGTCGGCGCAGGCGTAGGCGATCCTTGTTGGGCGAACTGGCAAATGGGCGGGGCTTGGCTCGTTCAGCACCTTTGGGAGCACTATGAGTTTGGCCGCGACGCCGAGTTCCTCAAGAAACGCGCCTATCCCGCGATCAAGGGCGTAGCCGAGTTCTTGCTCGATGCGCTTGTCGCAGCGCCGACCGGACACCTGGAGATCTGTCCGTCGACGTCGCCGGAAAACAAGTTCGCTTACACGGCAGCCGACGGATCGCAGGTAATTTGTCCCGTCACGACCACCACGACGATGGATCGCGCGCTCATTCGCGAAGTGTTCGGCAACACGATCAAAGGAGCGCGTATTCTGGGGGTCGACGACGACCTCGTGGCCCGCATCGAGAGCGTCCTGCCGAAACTACCGCCGTTCGAGATCGGCAACGAAGGCCAACTACGCGAATGGCCAGCAAACCTCGACGAGCAGGACCTAGGGCACCGCCACATCAGCCACCTCTACGCACACCATCCCGCGTCGCTCATCACGCGCACGAAGACCCCGGAACTGGCGGCGGCGGTAAGGACAAGCCTTGACCGGCGCATCGCAAACGGCGGCGGCTACACCGGCTGGAGCCGGGCGTGGGTAATCAATCAGTACGCCCGGCTTGGCGAGGCAGAGAAAGCTCACGACAGCATCGTTGCTCTCCTCGCACATTCAACCTACCCCAGCCTGCTCGACGTTCATCCGCCGTTTCAGATCGACGGCAACTTTGGCGGCCCGGCTGGAATGGCCGAGATGCTCTTGCAGAGCCACGATGGGTTTATCGAGCTTCTGCCTGCGCTTCCCTCCGCATGGAAATCCGGCAAGGCGAACGGCCTTCGCGCACGCGGCGGCGTGGAAGTGAGCCAGACGTGGAAGGACGGCAAGCTAAGCGACGCGATCCTCTCCGCGTCGGTGGATGGCGAGGTCACCGTCAAATACGGTGCGATCACGACGACGCTGCTGCTTAACCGCGGGCAATCGGCGACGCTTGACGGTAAACTCGCACGGCGATAAACATAGGTCAGCGCCCCGCCAGCCATTATACGGACGGCGGGGCGCTGATGCAAATTGCCTCTACTTCGCCACGCGCAACCTTACCAGGCGCGCGTTCTTATCGTCGGCTGCCACGAGCCACGAGCCCTGGGCGGCGATCGCGCCCAGCGTCGCGCCCCCCGGCAGCGTCGCGGCATCGAGCTTAGCGGCAACGCCTCCAGTCTTGGCATCGAGCAGCGTGACGCCGCTGGAATCGGACACGGCAACGCCAGCGGCGCTTGCCGCGATGCCCGCGATCTTGTCGAACGACGCGGTCGATTTCCACAAAAGAGCGTACGATCCGTCGCCTTTCCGTGCATAAGCGCTCACCGACTGCGCATCCGCGACCGCCAGCGCGCTATCTCCCGCGCTTGCCAGGAACGCAAGGGCCGGAGAGCCCGCGAGACTGACCGTTCGAGCGCCGCTTAGATCCGCGCGGGCCGCCTCGATGACGTTTGAGCCATCGAGGATCCATACGTAAGCGTCGCCGACGGCAAGCGCGCGCGGCGTCGCGAGGTTAAGCGGCGCCGCGATTTTTAGCCACGGATTCTGGTTCTTATCAGCTTGCGCGGGATCAAAACGCCAGAGTTGCTTCGCTTTATCGTCGAGCACAAGGAATGTCGCGCCATCTGCCGCGATCGCCGGAGCGTGGCTCGTCCAGTTTGCGCCGATGTGCCAGGGTTCGTTGCCGTTGCTTGCAAGGGCGCCGTCCGCCTCGTCGTCGAGCGATAGCCGCGCCAGTCGTCCGCCCTTTTCGATGCCGGCGATCACGGTTCCATCCGAATTGATCGCGGCGAACGTCACGCCCGGCAGGGCTCCGATGCGTTGATGCAGGGGCTTGCCGTGACCGTCAAAGTGACATAGGCCTTGCGATGTAGCGTACCAGTATGTGCTTGCGTTATCCTTGACCAAGCCAGCGCCGTAAAATGTCCAATCCCGGTCGATGGTCTCCACGGTCGCCGGGTCGAGCGGAGTCGGCATCGACTGAGCGCCGCCGCCCATTGCCAGCATCCACGGCGTCCCGTTCACGCTGACGATCATCTGTGCAAATCCGTTGCGGGGCCAGCCGCCATCCTTAACCTGAGCGCCATCCACCGAGAAACGGTACACATTGACGTCGGGATAGTAGCCGCCGACGAGAAGATCGCCGCTAGACGGTTCAAATCCCACCGAATAGTAGTACGGCGCTCCCTGCGCGGGCGGCGGGAGGGTCAGTATGGCGCCGGCGTCTCCCCCGTCGGCAGCGATTCCGTTCACGGTCGCGCCAAGCAGCACGACGAGCTTGCACTTCGCTGCAAAGCCCTTCGTGAGCTTGGCCGGGGCCATTGCGACGGCGCGCCAATTTGCCGGCAAAGTGCAAAAGCGAACGGCCTTGACGTCGGGTTGCGCGGGATCGATCGAATAAACCGCGTTGTCCCATGAAGCGTAATAGAGCCGTTCGCCGTCGCTCATCAAGTGCGCGGACGGATTCAGCCCGGTTGGAGCGGATGCGTGATGCACCAATTTCAGCTTGCCGCCCTCGGACCGAAACGCGTAGAGATCCGTGCCGCCGCCCGTCCAGATCTGCCCCTGGCCGTCAGTTGTTACGCCAGCCATCGATAGGACGGCAAGCGGATCCGAGCCTGCAGGCTGGCTTTGCGCGAGAGCCCCGCTATACTTGAGCGTCACCTTCTGCGCCGACGCCGGCAACGTAAGAGTCGCCGCGATCACGCAGCATGCGAGTATCTTCAATTTGTTCATTCGTGTCCTCCGAGCGTCAATACGCCATAATCCGCCATCTGCTTGTGGCCATTCATCCCGCCGAACAGCCCGACAGCCTTGACGTCGGTTTCCTTGGGATCGTCGCGGTCATTGACGCTGAGTGCGACGCCAATCCGGTCGCCGAGCTTTGGCGGCTCGGTCTTCCCGAGCATCGGCCACGGAATCGCCGCCTCGTACATCGTGTGGGATCCTCGTCGCACGACCGCCAGCGGAATGTCGGAAAGCGACGCCTGCGCCACTTTGAATCTATCGATATCGTAGCTGCCGGTCCGGAACACTTCCGGTCCGTTCGTCGTGAGCGCCATCGTAAACTCAGACCAGCGGTGCTGCGCGGCCTTGTCGGCGACGTCGTTGCCGGTGACGACCTGATTCTTGCCGGAGTCGACATCGATCCCGATCTGCAAGCAATCGCCGTTCCACGTATCGAATCCGGTCTTTTGTTGACAAAAGACATCGTCAGTCGCGTCGACCGCGAGGTAGAGCGCCTTCTCATCCCAAGCATACTTGACGACGGCGCTCAAGTCGTCGTCGCCCTTCCAGAACTGCGGCGCGCGCACAAGCGCTTCGCGCCCAGCCAATTTTACACCGGGCAAACTCGCCCAGGGTCCGAGGTCGCCGTTTATCGCGGGAGCAGACGTAAACCTTGGCGCTACGAGGAAGTCTACCGGAAAGCTCTCCTCGAACTCATAGCCCATCGCGGTGCGCACATGCACGACCGCTTTATAGACCTTCGCGGGCGAGATATCGGCATCGAGCGTGGCAACGCCGAGAGCCTTTGCCTCGCGCGAGCTCAGCGAGAACGGCGTCGACTGCCGCGTGCCCGGAACGCCCTCGAGGCGCGTCGTGATCGTTCCATCCAGTGGTCGCGCTTGCGCATCCCGCAACGTAACGGCTAGGCTGCACTGACTACCGGCAACCACCGGAGCAACCCCCAAAACCTCAACCGGCGGAACGATCTCGATCTGTGTCCCGTCGCCCGCGAGGGTCCTACCGGCTTTGTCCTTGAGGATCAAGGTTGCGGAGTAGCCACCTACTTCGGCATCAGGCGCGAGCGTCGTCCCGAAGGACACATTGAGTTTACCGCCCTTTGCCAGTTTCACGGTTTTGACAATCGGCGCGTCGCTCAGCCGCTTATCCAGCGCAAGCGTCAGCGTGCCGTCAATCGCCGCGGCCGCCGCCGATAGCTGTGCATCGATAGCCAGAGGCGTCCCGGGAAAGCCTTCGAGTCGATGAGAGGCAGCGCGCAGGGGTTTGACTGCCTTTGCGCCCCAGACGGCCGTCGAAACGCCCTTGATGTAGACCGGATCCGGCGTCAGCGTGATTTTGAGCGCCCCGCCCGGCGAGGGCATTTCGGTCGCGTTGCCCATCCAATCGTATACAGTAACCTTGTCCGTGCCGACGGGAATGGTCACTTCACGCGGTTTGTCTCCAAAGTCCCACGCCGCAACGACGACATCGCCGTCGTGATCGTACGCATATCCGAGGGTCGTCGGCGCAAGCCAGTCGATGCGCTCGGTCGGCCGATGGCCCTCAAGAAGCGATGTCATGGCCGCATACGCGGCGGCGACGGGCTTCGGGCCGATCTTGTCCGTGCCGAAGTCGCAGCCGGGATGAAGGTTGTAATAGAAGCCGTATCCGGGCTCGCCCGAATAGTCGGCGATGTAGAATGCGTAGTTAACCCGGAAACCCTCGCCCAGCAGGATCAGGTTCTCGCGGACCAGTCCTTCAGCCTGCGGAAGTTCGTCGGCCGGGTCCTCCTTGGTGGCGTGCCCCTGCTCCGTGCCGTAGATCGGCAACTCGTGTCCGAGATGCTTGCGCATAACATCCTTCAAATCCTGGATCGCCTTCAGCAGTCCGTTGCGCTCGGGCGGCAGCTTGAAATAGGGATGAATCGAAAGGCCGTCGAGGTTTTTCCCGAGCCCCGCGGCAAAGAGGCGATCCGTCCAAGCGGGATCGTCGCCGCCGATTCCGCCATCGGTTGGACCGAGCACTTTGGCGGTCGGATCGGCCTTGTGGATTGCCGGATACGCCAACTCGTAAATGCGGGCCAGCTCCTTATCGGTGCCCTTATAGCCCCACGGATACACGGGCTCCCACGTCACCTGAATGGGATGGTCCTTGTATTTCGGATAGTTGATCGCAACGGCCTTCGCGGCCGCCTCACAAAACGCCTGGTAGTCGCGTTCCGCCGATGGCAAGATCGGCGCCTGATTCGCGCGCATCGCTGGATCGGTCGCCCAATCGGGAGCGCCGTTGAAACCAGGAATGACATAGGTTGCGTAGGGTTTGCCATCATAGGTCAGGTCTTCGACGGCGCTGCTCTTCGACGGATAAGTCTGCCCCTTCGCCCGGGCCGCTGCGAAATCCCGCGCGAACTGACCGGGGCCCTTCTTTTCCAGGTTTCCCCAACCGTACCCGCCAAGCACCCAACGGACGCCGAGATACGGGATGATGTTCACGGAGCTGTTGAAACCGCCCTGCATGCCAAAGAACGAATTCGTCTCTCCGTAATCGACGCGCTTGGCCGGATCGGGTACGACGGCGTACGTTGTATATCCGGCCCTCCGGGTAAACAGCTTCGCGAGCGTGACGCCATCGGCAAGCGATGGAAAGACGCGATAGAAGCCAAGCTTTGCACACGGAGCCGCATATTCGCCGGTCCAGTTTCCATCCGCCGACGCAGTCACCGGGATCGCCGATTTCGCGACCACAGCGTCGTGCGCATCCTTGACAACGACGCTCAGCATGGTGGTCGACGACGGCGCGAGTCCAGCGGCGTTGAAAGTGACCGAGACCTTCTCTCCGATCGCAAACGTGCTCATATTCGGCCGCGACGTTTCGGCGGTCAGAGTCGCCGCGTGAAGCGGTACCAGAGCCGTTACTGCGAGAGCGAAGGCAAAAAGGGGAACGAGACAACGGAACTGCATAACGAAAATCTCCTGATCCAGGCAATTCGAGACAGAATACAGGCGGGATGCGCCAGAACAAAGCGCTTCCCGCCCTGAAATCGATCAAACTATATTGGGCTAAATGTCGCAGTGCAATGCCCGTTGGGACACGTGGCATCCGTGTGACACGCCGTGCCAGACGCGAGGATCTCAGCTCCATAGAAATTTTGAGCGGCTTGATTCGCGACCTGGGGCCAAGGCAGACCACCGGCCGACACCTGGGTTCCCATCAACCATTTCACGTGACCGTCGCAGAGCAAGTAATTTGAGCCGCCGCTATGCCTGCCCGTCATGTTATAGAAGCCAGGCGTCCCTGCGGTCGAGGCGTTCTGAAGCTGAATATTTGTGACGAGATCGGTCTCGGGACCTAGCAGGCCGGAGTCACTGAATACGCCGGTTGCAAAGGCCGAAAAGGTGTAAACCGAACCAACCTTCTGTGTATCGCCATTGCCGGCTCCGCTCGTAAACGGAAAACTGAGCTTACCAACACTCTCATTCACAATGTTGATGTTCTGATTCTGGTACCCCTGCGTCTCAAAAACCATGACTGTAGCATCGGGCTCTGTTAGCTTCGTCGAGTTGCAACCTATGCCATCTTGCCAGATGTTTCCGCTTGTCGCTATTGGCGTAACGATGTTGATGTTATAGGCGTACGATATATTGCCGACAGCGCCATTCGGATCGGTAGGACAAAGAAAGACGTTCACCGTCTTCGTGTACGGGTAGATCATCCCTGCCCATCCTCTGCCGTAAACGTCCCCATTCGCCCCAGATGGGTACATTTCATCGTAATCCTGGACATACTGCAGGAAAGCGATTCCCATTTGCTTTTCATTGCTCGCGCAGCTCGCCTGCCGAGCCTTCTCCCGCGCGGTTGCAAAAACCGGAAACAAAATAGCCGCCAAAATTGCAATTATTGCAATCACAACGAGAAGCTCAATCAAAGTGAAAGCTTTGCGATGCATAACGATTGCCTCCTAACGAAATCACGCGCCCAATTGCGCTCCTAAGAAACGGGTCGCGGCGGCGCGGTGCTCGACCTGACGACCAACTCTGTCTCGATCTCCACTTTGCGCAATGGCCGGTCCGGATTCTTCAAACGAGCCAGAACGCACTCGGCGGCAACCCGTCCGATTTCCTCCGGACGTTGGCCGACTGACGTTAGCTTGGCAAATCGCGACAGGTAGAGATTGCCGTAGCCAACAAGCGAAACATCTTCCGGAACGCGGAAGCGGGTTCCGGCATAATTCATCAAGAAGTACTCAAACGTGTAGTCGTTGTATGTGACAAATGCAGTTGGAGGCTCTGGTCCATCGAGCAATCTGGCCATTTCGGCCGATTTTTCGATGTCGTTCATCCGCCGATCACTGCCCACCTGAACATTGTAGTCAATACCCAGGCGCTCGATCGCCAGATCGTAGCCACTGATGCGGTCAGGCACGAGGTCCGGTTGCCAATTATCGGATACGAGAGCAATCCGCCTATGCCCTAAGTCGTATAAATGCTTCATCGCCTTGTACATGCCGTCAATATCGTCGCTGCCCACCGAGTCGATCATTGACGCGAAGCGCGTGCTGTCGATCATGACGCCGGGTACTCCCTCGTCGCGCATCCCGCTAAGCCACTCGGGCACGATATACGTCGAATATTCGTGGGCGAAGCAAATCACCGCGTCGACGCGATGTTCTAACAAGAACTGAACCATCAAGGCTTCGCGCGCCGATCCGGACGCCGCCTGAACATAGAGGAGTTGGTAGCCCTGCTCGTCAAGGCGCTCCTGACACGTGCGCAGTATGACGCCGTGAAAATCGTCGTCGAGGCTCGAGAGCACCATGCCGACGGTCATCGTTTTGCCGTGCGCCAGACTGCGTGCTAGCGTATTGCGCCGGTAGCCGAGTTGTTCGACCGCAGCTAGCACACGCTTCGTCGTCGCATCCGAAATGCGCGGAGTGGTGCTCCCGTTAAGCACGAACGACACGGTGGTCTGCGAAACTCCAGCGACACGCGCCACGTCAAACACGTTTGGCTTGCGCTTTTTCCTTTTCTCAACTTCCACGCCAGTATCGACCGCCATCTCTGTCGCTCCTCTAAACCGGCTGCTACAAGACCACCAGGTTTAACGCATTACTAATACCCATTAATAATATCACCTTGCTTACCGGGTGTCAATAGTCTCGACATAACATTTTTACGGGCTTTTCCCGCTTGCGAAGGGCGATTGCGCAGCGACTAATAGGCATTACTAAACTGACATGGTACACTAACAGTGAAGCCGGCGAACAGCCCGGCGAACGATTTTCTACAGCAAGACAGTCTCGAACGAAGACTGCATGGAGGCTTGTTATGACATCCGTTTGGAAGCGAGCAAACACGGACTGGCTGCACGAAGCCAAGTGGGGCACGATGACGCACTTCCTGGCCGACGCTGCCAGCAGCGCAACGCCAGTAGAATTGTCCGTCGATGATTGGAACCGCCGAGTCGACTCGGTCGATGTCGATCGGCTCGCCGATCAAATCGCGGGGACCGGCTCTGCCTACCACATCTTCACGACCGGGCAGAATTCAGGCTTCTTCTGCGCCCCCAACGACGCCTACGACGATATCGTCGGCAAGCCCAGCCGCCTTTCCCAGCGAGACCTGCTTGGCGAACTTGCTGCGGCGCTGCGCAGACACGGCGTCCGCACGATCGCCTACATGCCGTCGCACGGCCCCGCCCAGCAGCGTCAGGCCATCGAGGCGCTTGGATTCACGCCGAAATGGGATATGTCCGCTACGGGAATAAAACCCGGGAGCTATCTTGCCGCGCCGGATGTCGATGCGAGATTGACGAAGGCTTTGCGGAATTGGGAGGCCGTGCTAAGCGAATGGTCGCTCAAGTGGGGAGACGACGTTTCAGGCTGGTGGTTCGACGGCTGCTATTATGCCGACAAGCTTTATCGTCACGAAGACGCCCCGAACTTCCGGTCGTTTGCCGAAGCGGCCAAGGCCGGCAATCCCGAATCGGTCGTCGCGTTCAATATGGGCGTCAAGCAGCCGATCATTAGCTCGACGGAATTCGAGGACTACACGCCGGGGGAGCTAAACGATCTGTGGCTTGGCAATAAGTGGGCGCCGCAACAACGGTTCATCGACGGCGCGCAGCTTCACGCGCTCAACTACCTGGGTGCTTGGTGGGGCGAAGGCCCCGTACGCATCGAAAGCGATCTGGCGATCGGCTTCACGCGCCACGTCAACCGCTTTGGCGGCGCAATGACGTGGGACATTCCGATCACCAAGGACGGCAATATCGATCCTGAGTTCCTGCCCGAGCTCAGCGCAATCGGCCGGGCAATAGCGAGGTAAGGCTTTGCAAGGTCGCGTCCGTGCACAAAGCCCAGATCAAAGGAGGCTCGCGCATAAGATCTCAGCTGCCCTTTAAGACGGCTCCCCGGCCGCCGTGGCCGTTTTTGAGAAAGGGCCGGCAAAGCGCTTTCACCGCTTCACGAGGTGCGCTGGGATCGGACGCTGGCGGCAAACGCTGTACGCGGGTCGACGCGGCATGGCCAGCCGCCGCCGTTAGCGAGGCGCGGTCGAAAAAATGCCCCGGCGGCACGAGCCGTCCTGAATCTTGTTGCCGCGCCGCCGAGTCGCTCTAATACATGACCTTGCCGGCATCGACAACCAGAATCTGCCCGGTAATCGCGGCGGCGCCGGATGAGAGCAAGAACATCACGGCGGGGGTAATGTGCTCGGGCTCGAGCAAGAACTTGAGCGCCTGCACTTCGATCAATTCGCGCTTATCCGCCTCGGTGACGTGTTTTTCGAGCTGCTTGCCGGTCATCACCCAACCGGGGCACACCATGTTCGCGCGTATTCCCTCCGGGCCAATTTCATGCGCAAGCGAGCGGGTAAAGCCGACCAGCCCGCTCTTCGTTGCGTTGTACGTCGTGAACGGCGACAAGCCGAGCATGTAGTTGGTCGTCCCGATGTTCACGATCGCCTTGCCGGCTCCGGCCCGCAGCAGATCCAGAAAGGCCTTCGTCACCAGGATGGCCGGCCGAAGGTTTGTCCGCCACATCATATCGCAGTCTTCTTCCGTCAGCGTATCGAACGCAATCCGGTCGTCGTTGGCGACATTGTTCACCAAATAGTCCACGCGCCCCGCGAGACGCCCCACTTCACGCGCAAGATCCTGGATTTGCGCCGCATCGCAGACATCCGTTGCGACAAACCTGGCCCGCTCGCCCAGTTTCTCCTCCGCATGACGCCCGCGTTCGACCGATCGCCCGCAGAAATAGACGGTGCATCCTGCTTCAATCAACCCCCGGCAGAAATCGAAGCCCAGTCCATCGCTGCCGCCGGTAACAACGGCCACGCGCCCCTTGAAATCATTGTCGTTCCACATATTCCGCTCCTACGGCAAAATGACGACCTTATTGCGATTCGGCGTCCCCATCACTTCAATCGCCTGCATGATATCTTTTAGCGCAAACCGATGCGAAATGACCGGTTCGACGTTCACCACGCCGCGCTCCATCAGGCGCAACGCGTGTTGCATCGCCGTTGGCGTCGTGCCGAAGCTCGAATCCATGCGCGCTTCCAGGAAGTGCATCAGGCCGCCATCGAGCGTAAACGTCTCGTGCGTCGTGATCCCGAACACATTCCAGCGAGTGCCGCGCCGCAGCAAACTTACCATGGACTCCACCGCGCCGATCGGTCCGGCGCTCTCGACCACCAGGTCCGGCCCCTGCGGCAAGATGTCGTAAACGGCATCCTTCACGCTGCTTACCTTGCTCGGATTGATCGTATGCGTGGCTCCTAGACGCCGTGCGGTATCGAGAGCATATTCGCTGACATCCACAGCGACCAGCCGGCCGGCGCCAGCCGCCTTGGCCACCATCAGGCAGTACATGCCGATGCTGCCGGTGCCGATTACGACCACGTCGTCGGCAACGGACATCTGCGAAAACTGCACGATCCCCTTCCATGCGCCGCTAAGCGGCTCGGTCTGACAGGCCGCCTCAAAGCTCAGTTCCTTCGGCTTCTTGAACAGCGACGTTACCCCCGTGACCGTGTACTCCGCAAAGCTTCCAGGCCGGATGTCGGCGGGGCCGTCCCCGCCGGTAGTGTACGAATGCTCGCAGTAGTGAGTCATGCCCATGCGGCATTGAGGACAAATGCCGCAATAGCCGCTCGGCATGAGCACGACCTCGTCGCCTTCGCTAACCGCTGAAACATTGGGACCGACCCCGGCCACGACACCGGCCGGCTCATGCCCCGGGATCAAAGGGAACGTAACGTTGCGGCGTATGCCGCGAATGGCCTTATAGTCGGTGGCGCAAAAGCCGCACGCCTTAATGCGAACGAGCGCTTCGCCAGGGCCGGGCTTCGGTACGGGGACGTCGTCGAGTACGAGTTTGTTGAAATCGGTTAAAACTGCGGCAAGCATGTAATACTCCTTCGTTGTCGATCAGAATAGAGTTCCTAACGGTCAACTTCGCCTACGCCTCCAATACGCTTATCGCAAGCATCGCTTGGATCGAATCCGGATCGTCCAGCGTCCATCGGATTTCCTTCAGTAATCGCGGCGACGCAAACGCGTGCTCCCATAAGTCGTAACGCAAGACCTCGTACGACGGATGCAGGACGGTCTGGACGGCAGGTTGCGTTTCAGGCGTTCTTGGAGCCGTCTTCCACCAGCGGCAAATGTTGTTCGCGCGCAAGATATGGATTCCGTGCAAGAGAACGGCCTCTTCCTCGCCATCGTCGAACACGAACGTGTACCGCGAAGCCGGAGAGCCAAGCTCCGTGGCCTTCTCCTGGTCCGGATGGTACACGGAACTCGTCGTACTGTACGGATATCCGCCGTGCAGAGCGACATGGCCGAGAATCGCGACGGAGCGGACGGAGCATCCGACTGCTATGGTCGCTTCGGCTCGCCCCTGCCCGAGCAGTATGGGCGCCTGGCCCTCTTCTTCCCGGCACTGGAAGGGGACGCCGGCCACAAGCGTCTTCCCGAACGATGGATTTGCGAAGCTGAATCGCGATCGCAGCTTGGCGACGGCCGCCTCCAGCTCCTTTTGGTCTCCTGGCACGCTCTCCAGCGCAAGCGGCCGCCACGGCTGGTCGCGCTGCGGTTGCTTGACGAGCACATCGACGTCCGGCGCATGGAGCGGCTCGGGATGATCCATGGCGAAGCACCCGAGCGAGAGCATTTGCCACTCTTCCCGCGGCCGCGCGCGCTGATCCAGCAGCCCTTCGATCGTCCAGCCCTCACACGCCTCCCTGGGACCGCGCGAATGCTCCTCATAGTCCGCCCATACCCAAAAGCAACATCCTGCGATATGCGGCATCGCATCGGCCTGAACGCGGCGGACGAACATGTCGACGATTGGCTGAAGGAAGCTGTGCTGGCAAGTTCCGCCCCACTCCGTAAATACGAGTGGACGATCGGTGAAATGCGTCATCCGATCAACATAAGCCCGGGCATCGAGCGAATATTGGTTGATCCCGTAATAGGCCAGATCCGCGGCCGCTGTAATCTCCTTGATCTTCTCATTGTTCCCCGTGCTATTGACGGTCGCGACAAAGTTGAGCCGGTCGAGCTCCCGGCAACGCCTTGCCGCCTCCACCGCGTAAGGAACGTAGGGCTCACACTCGTTGTACAGGTACCACGCGAAGATGCTCGGCAAATTTCGATCGCGCAAGATGGTGCGACGAAGCGCTTCGCAGGCCTGCTCCGCAACATCCGGGAGGCTCAGGTCGTGCCAACAGGTCCCCGGCTCTTCGGTGACGAAAAGGCCAAGCTCAGCAGCAATACGAGGGACGCAAGGCGAATGCGGCGAGTGAACCAACCGGACATAGTTAAAGCCCGTGTGCTTGATCATCGCCATCTCGCGCCGAACCTCGTCGTACGAAGGCGCATATCCGTGAAGGCTCGTGAACTCGTGCCGGCAAACACCCTTCAGTATGAGGCGCTCGTTGTTCAGGAAGAAATCCTGGCCACGGACCTCAAGACGTCGAAAGCCGACGATCTCCTGCACGGTGTCGCCGACCTCGTCCGCTACATGTACGGTCAGCGTGTATAAATCCGGTCGATCCGGCGACCATAATCGCGGGCCGTCGACGTGAATCGATATCGGATCGCCCGCTGCCGCAACGCCCGTCGCGACAACGCGGCCGGTCGAGCGCTCCGCGAGCGACGCCGCGACTCGCGCGCCGGTCTCGCCGTTAATATCCACGAGTATTTGGCACGACGCGGAGGCCAAATCGTTCGCGAGGTTGGGACGAAAAGCCACGGACTCGATAAATGCCGCTGGGCGTCGCTCCAAATAAATGTCGCGGTTGAGCCCAGAGTCATAGCGCCGGCCCGGCATCGGACCAAACGTATCGACAATGTCGCGAATGCGCACCGAGACGACGTTGTGCCGCGAGCGCAGCAACGTGACCGGAACGGGAAACCGGTATGTGGTAAACGGCAATGCGCGGCCGAGCACCTCGCCGTTCAGACGGAATTCCGCGTGTCCCAGGACGCCTTCGGTTACCAGGAAGAAGCGATCGCCGTCCGAGCCGCCTTCCAGCGAAAAAGCATCGAAGGCGTACTCCAGGACACATTCGCCCATTGGGCGGAAGGAGCCCGGCACCGTGACGAAATCGATAACGCGGCCGCCAATCGACCGTTGCCACTGACCATGGAGCGAAATGCGCGATTGAAATAAGGTTGTCATCGTTTTGTTAGCCCTATGTGGTAGGAGGTCCTACCACTCATTATATCCTTTGCGGCCGCGACTTTGCACGGCCGCCTAAAAAAATTACAATTTCTCTTCCCTGAGCCGTCCCACATCGCGCTCGGTCGCCTCAAGGTTGACGCGCATTGCCAGCGCGGCGGCATCCGGGTTCCCAGCCTGAACATGCGCCAGGATCTCCTGGTGCTGCGCGTAGGCGCTTTGGATCCCGAACTTATCCAGCGTCACTTGACGGCTTTCACGCCCAACCTCCGCCAGCGAATTGAGGAGCAGGAGGAGCGTCCGGTTGTTGGCCGCGACTGCCAGTCGCCGGTGAAACGTCAGATCGAACTCCGCCGCCTGCGCGGCGTCGGAGCTGCCAGCGAGCCCTTCCTGCGCTGCCGTCAGATCGGCGATCAACTCGGCGCTCGGGTTGCGAGCCGCGAGCCGCGCGACCTCGGGCTCGATCATCAGACGGATCTGCGTCAGTTCCAGAAGTCTCTCCGCGAGCGCCGGGACGGCATGGGCGATCGCATCGGCAATCGGCTTATACGGGATCTTAACGACACGTACGCCGACGCCGTGACGCGATTCCAGCATGCCCTGCGACTGCAGTTGCCGGATCGCTTCACGCAGGACATTGCGGCTCACGCCGAGGGCCGCCGCAAGCGATCTTTCCGGCGGAAGCCATCCGTCCGCGCCAATTGCCCCGGAGCCGATTTGATCGATCAGCGCCGCGGCGACTTCTTGGACAAGGGGAGCCCGGCGAAGGGGGGTAGTCATAGCGGCGATTTCAACTCCGTTTTCATTGCAACTAAGTTCCCGGCGAGCGATGTCATCTCCTCCGCGCCCAAAAATCCGCCGCGTCCGGCCGTGATTAGGCGGAGAGCTGCGTGGGTAAATCGCACATAATTGACGCCTTCGATTACTCGAATCAGAGGATGATACAATGGACAAAGTTCAGTTGACAAGCTTTGCGGAAATCATCGAATCAGTTCCCGTTCTCCATGTCGCAGGAGAGATCGATATCTTCACCGCGCCGGACTTCAAGGACGCAATCGCCGACATCGCCGTTCAGGGTTACACTCATATCGTCATCGACATGCAACATGTCGCCTTCATGGACAGCAGCGGCTTTGGGACGCTCTTGTCGGCATCCAAACCGCTAAGGCCGGTTGGCGGATCGCTCAGCATGGTCAACTGCAACGACTCCATCACGCGCATGCTGAATATCACGCGTCTCAGCACGATCATCCCGATCTACGCGACCGTTGCAGAGGCTATCGAGGCGGCTCATTCGCTCTCCGAGCAGCCAGTTCCCGCGTGATAAACGCAACGATCAGGCCAAACGTCACGCACGAAAGATAGAGCCCAAAGCGAAAAGAGACCGGCTCGAAACGAAGTTCCAGCGCGCCGCGGCGAACGTTCTCGACGGTCCGGAAAACGCCGGGCTTTTCAATAACCGGAAGCGCCCTCCCCTCCTGTTTAGCAGTCCAGCCGGGATACCACTGATCCGCGATCGTAACCGGGCCGGGCGAGAGTGTTGAAATAACCAAACGCGTGGGCGACGGCTGCGAAAACAGCACGGCGTGTCCGTTCGACAACGTAACGCGAGGCAAGGCGCCTCCATCAACATAGACCACACCGTCCGCGCCCGCATACGCCGGTGGGCCGAGTTCGGGAACCTCGCGCGCCAATACGAAATACCGCAGCGCCGCAAGACGGGTAAACGCGTTGGGTTGCCCCCATGTAAACACGATATTCCCGTTCGCCGCCGGGCTTGGATCGCTGCCGCCGTCGATCCGCGCGACAAACGACTTGTACTGCCCCGTCTGCAGCGAATCGTATCCCTGCGCTTCCAGGAAGCCGTATACGGTTGCGGCGTTTGGCGGAAGAATCGCGGAAGGCGCGGCCGCAATACTCCATCCGCGGTTTTCGACCATCACGCGGTCCTGCCCGCTATGCTGCACCAGCCACGAAACCAGCGGCGTGACCGGGTAGACATCGCTTTGTTTCACCGCCCGGTTGTACCCCATCCCGGCCCCAAGCAGATCCGCCGCGACAAGACCAACGAGCACCGCGCCCATCGCGAAACGCCCGATCCGCCCGCAGCCGTAGCCTGCGAAAGCGATCGCGATGACGAGCACGAGCGCCGCCATGATCCGCAGGTCGTTCACGATGCTCGAGAAGACGGCGCTAAAGCTACCGGCCTCACGCGAAAGCGACAGCGTTGCGAAACCAACGAGCATAAAGCCAAGTCCGGCTGTCAGCGCTGCCGGTATCCCCACCCTTCCTTTTCGATCGAGCACATATTCGCAGCCGAACGCGGCAAGCACCGACGCCGCGAGCGACCAGACGACGAGGATACGCGCCGGGGAGCCGGTCTGGCTAAAGCCAGGGATACAAAAATAGAACAACCCCGCAAGCGGCGTCCCTAACGCGACCAAAAGAGCGCACAAGGCGGCGAGCGCAAAGAACCGGACAGTCGAATTACCGCGCCATCCCCGCCACGTCCCTATGATCGTCAGCAACAGCGTCGCAAGCCCCACGTAGCACGCCGTTTCCGCGAAGTTCAGGCTCCCCGCATACGAACCCTCGCCATGATAGACGATTGTCCCCGGCGGATCGCTGGGGCGCGGGATTGGCGTTCCACGATCGCCTGGATAACCGTAGAAGCCCGGCACATACAGCGTGACAAGCTGCTCCAACGGCATGGCAAGCGCGATATAACCCCGGTAGGCGGCCAGCGACGCGTGCGCGCCGGAGCGATGCGATACGCGCGACAGCTCCAGCGTGGGCAAGAGTTGCGGCGCGTCGATCCCGATCGCGACCGCCAGCGTGAGCGCCGCCAAAGCGACGACAATCACAACTTTAATGCGGGATTGGACAAGCTGTACTACGGCATAGGCGCCGGCGAGAAGCATGCCATAAAGTGCGACCTGCAGGTGACCGGCAAGCAGCATGACGCCCAGGCATGCTCCCAAGGCAACCGCGCCCCCCGCGACGGGGCGCTGTCCGAGCCGATGCGCAAGCAACAACGCCAGCGGAAACCAGCTGGACGTATCAAGAAACGTCGGCAGCGCGAGCCAACTCACCTGCCACGTACACAACTGCCAGGCGGCCGCGCCGAGCAGCGATGCGAGTCTCCCGAGGCGAGCGCCGCGCCGGCAGTAAGCGTAGAGAAACAAGCCTGTCGCGGCCAGATGCACGATCGCGCTTACTCCGAACGCAAGCGCAGGCTTCATGATGGCGAACAGAATATTGGGGGGATAGAGCACCGCGGACTGGCTGTTAGCCAAAAACGGCGTCCCGCAAAATTCATATGGGTTCCAAAGAGGCAGAAAGCCGGATCGCAAAGTTTCCGCCGCGAACTTGCGCCACGGATAGAACTGTGCGATGCCATCGAACTGCAGCGGGTTCCAGACAGCCATCGCGCGGGAGTCGAGCGGTCGCCAAGGCAAAACATCGGTCAGCAGATGCGCGGGAAGCAAAACGCGGCCCGCAAACACGGGCCATAGGAGAATACAGGGCAATGCAACCAGAACCAGGATGGGGCCTAAACGGTGTAGTGTAAACGTTCGCATGATTTAGCGGGAGCAGCATAAAGTTTCATTCCGCCAGCGGCGGTTCCGCGAGGAAACGCGCACATAGATAGGCGGCGTGTATAACATTTACGCGCCATTGGCCATGGGTTCAAACCCGTGACTGAAAATAGCGGAAAGCCCGCAGAAGCCTAATCTTGAGTCCGCTTTAGCGCACCTCTCATTGTTAACGGACAGGCGCTTCGGTGCATGACGCAAGCGAGACACATTGGTTCCACGCGCTCTAAGCAGCGCTCGCTCGTTATCCGATGTCTATTGCCGAGCCGCCAGATCATTCATCGGGCGTCAGCGGCGTGCGCGCAATTGCCGCGGCAAGGTCCCGGGGGCGTGAGCTGGATAGAATATACCCGCCAGCCATGTTGTTCCCTACCGTAAGGCGAAGGGCCGGTCCGGTACGCGCGACCCACGCCCAATAGCCTCCGGACACTATGTGGATGCCGATTCCGGTCGTTCGGAAAGACGCTTCCGCGAGGCTGGTCGCGTGAATGTCGTCCAAAGAGATGCGCTTACGAAAGACGCCGAACCCGAACACAATCTCCGTATCGGTCACAAGCACGGTAAATCGATTGAATATTCCGGCAACCAGCACGAAAAGCGCCGCGCAAAACAGGTGAATGTACGCAACCTGCCGGATGTGCCATTCGATTACGGACTGGTAAGAAAGATAGGCTTCCAGCAGGATTGGAATCGCGAACAGCGCGATAACCACCGGCTCCGTCCTCTGTTGTTCCCGGTATCGATAAGTCTGCTTCATAATCTCAACGCCATAACAAGAGGGCGGATTCGAGCTGGATCTCCACGGCCGGAGCATATCGCGCGCCGAGCATCGTCATCCTGGCGACCAGGTCGTTTCCGTCCAGTACGTGCGCGGCATCTTCCACTTCCGCCCTGTACGCATCATCGGCCTCCGACGCAAAACGGCGCGCGCGCACCGATACGTCGCGCTCCCAAGCATCTACAAGCGTTTGCAAAGCGTCGTACGGATTCAGCGTTTCCGGTCCGCGGCGTGCAATGGCCGGCGGCCCCTCGATAAGGTTAGGCGCCGCAAAAGGGTTGCCCGCTACGCGCACGAGCGATCCCGTGGCAAGGCTGACGCCCAGCCATTTGCGTTCATCATAAGTGCTTACGCCGCGATAACAAGCGTGGAAACGGGCCAGAAGATAGGGATAAAAAAGCGGACCAACTTCCTGTCCGGTAATATCCGCGCCATCGATCGTCGCGACCGCCCATACGCCGCGCCCCTCCGCATACTGCTGCATGCGCCGGACGAGCGGCGCGTTGGCGGAAACGCATTCGATCCGCGCGCCTTCCTCCCAGCGCTCGGCGTCGAACGTCAAAAGCAACTCTCCCGACGGGCGGCCGAGATACCACGCTGCGAGCCCCGTGCTGCCATCAGGCAATTCGTAGCGGTAGACGCCTGGCGCAAGTTCGGACCCTTGCGCGCCCCAAGCCTCAAGCGTATCGGTCACGAAATCACGTAATAGTTGGTTCATGCGCCAAGTCCAAATAGATCGTCGAGGAATTCCGCGTCACGACAGCGGCTCGCATACGATTTGCGCGCCGCGACAATCGCCTGGCGATACGTATCAAGCGCCAGAACGGCCCCATTGCCGGTATGGAAACCCTGACGAACGCCGGCTGATTGAAACGCTTGCCGGATCCGCGCTTCGACATCGCGCAGCGCCGGGTCCGGTAAGCAATCCAGCAACGAATCCGCTTCGCCAAGCGCGAGTTCAAAAAGCCCCAACGCATGCTCATAGAGGGCCAAGACCGCTTCGTCTCGCGAGCCCGCCCGCACAACGTGAACGACATCCACGTGTCCGCCGCGCTGTCCCAAGCGATAGACGCGACCGACCCGCTGTTCCCATGTGCTCGGGTTCCAGGGAATATCGCATTGCACGACGACATCCGCCGATTGCCAGTTCATGCCCTCCGCGTCCGCATCGCCAGAGACGAGAAGCGAACCCGGCTTATCGCGAAAGAGCAGGGAAATATTCCGGCGATCGGTACGACTGCCGTCGAATTCAAGGACGCACCGTCCAGGGAAAGCGCTGCGCAACCCCGAGGCGACGCCGCGGCGAATTCCCACGTCCGCAGCAAAAAGAACCGCGCTGCGATTTGCGTCGACGGATCTTAGGTACGCGATCAACGGGTCTAGCAGACCAGGCACGATACCGGATTGGCGGCTCGCCGCGTATACCAGCGTTACATAGGTCCGCTTGGGAAAAGTGAGTCCCGGCAGATCGCGGCGGCGATGGCGCACCATGATGCCGTTGAGGATAGCCCGCAGGGCCCGGCGCTCCGCGTCCCCATGGTCGCTCGCAGCTTCAAAGCGCGCGGCAAACTCGGCATCCGTTCCTAGGAAGCCAGGGCGAATCAACGAGACCAGCGTGTAGAGCTCGCGCAACCGTCTGCGCACGGGCGTCGCCGTAAGCAGAAGAATTCTGCGACGAGTGAGCGATGCGATAGTGCGGCCAAGAACGTTGGGCTGCCCGTCCGTGCCCGTTAACATGTGCGCTTCGTCCGCGACGACAAGGTCATAGCTCTGCGCCGCAAGCGCCTCGCGATGCCCCGGCAGGCGCAACGTCGCCGCCGACACAATCAACAGCGGGTAACCGGCATCGGCAATCCCATCGTACACGCGAAAATGAGGCTCATATCCGGACGTGCGTATACGGCTGCGAACCTCTTCCTCCCATGTCAATACGCCCTGCGGCTGAACGACGATTAAGACCTTCTCGGCCATCTGACGGCTCCGAAGCTCCTGTATAATCATCAAAGCCTCAATCGTCTTGCCCAGGCCGACCTCGTCCGCCAGGATCGCTCCGCCCGCCATCGTGGACGTCGTCAACACCCGAAGCGCTGTCTCGACCTGATGCGAGTACGGTGCGATGTCCAAGCTGCCAAGGGCGGTCAGTCCATCGCCATGAACGAGGCTCCGCAGTTGCGACGCCCGGTCCGCAAGCCGCGCCCACAGCAAACAGCCCGGATCGTCGCGCCGTATCGCGTACGCGACCGGGCTTTCGGACAAGGCAATGCGGCGGAAAGTCAGAGGCGGCAACGCAAGCACGTCGACGGGAAACCGGCGAGCCGGCTGCAAAAGCGACAGCACCTTGAGCGCATCGGCGGCCAGGAGCGCCGACGAAAACCTCTCGTCGGGATCGGGCGACATGGCGCGGCGCAGGAAGTGCGCCACATCATCCGGGAGCCCCTTCACAAGCGCAAAAATCCTCGTTAAAGCCGCCTCTGCGCCCTCGGACGGAGGCGTTTCGCCCGTAAGCAAATAGTACAACAAAGCGCCGACGCCCCACACATCGCTTTGGATCGTCGGTCCATTTGCCATTTCTGGCGCGACATAGGCAAACCGCGAGAGATACGATGCCGACCACGTTCCGGCGCGCGGCACAAGAAAAGCGGTAGCGCCGCCGCCGACAAACCAGAGCGTGTCGTCATCCTCCACGATGAAGTTAGGCGCTTGCAAATCGCCAACCGCGAGCGGCGCCGGCTCGTCGCCGTGGAACCGGTGAGCCATCAGCGCGGCCGCGCGCGCCGCACGGCAGGCACGATCGTAACGCATCGGTCCGTCCTGCTCGACCACCTTTCGCAACGATCGTCCCGGCACGCTGTCACGCACCAGATAGAGAATCCCCTCTTCATCCTCGAACGTATCGAGCAACCGGGGAACATACGGCAACCCGCGGGAAAGCGCTTCGCGTTCGGCATCGAAATGCTGCTTGGCGCCGCGTCCAGGGACGTTAAGCCCGAACTTCTTGATGATGACTTCACTATCGAGATGCAAATCGAGCGCACGCCAAACCTGCGCGACCGATTGACCGGAATCGAGGCGTTCAATATAGCGATATCGTTCATCAAGCTGCGACTTCGGGATTTCCGTCATATTCTGCAGGACTTTCACAAGGACAGAATTGTCCGCGCCACCATCAATTTGCCGGCGGGAGGTTCACTAACGTTCCGATCAGATGAGCGCCCACGCGGTGACGGATCCGTCCGCCGCCGCAACCACGAGGTACTCGCCGGTTATCAGCGGCGGCGCAATCGCACCGCTTGGTTCGAGAACGCATTCCCACGTAATTTCCGCCTGCTCCGCGACGTTCACGACCATCACGCGACCGTCAGGGCCGTATTCGGTGAGCGCCACTGAGCGACCGCCGCGCAATCTCACGGCTCCCGTCAGCGGCAATGTAAAGCTGACATCGTGCCAGCGCAATGCCCCGGTAACCGCATCCAGCGCAATCAATCCTGAGTTCCGGGTAGGCACGACCAACGTCTCTCCGGCCGCCAACGCGGCAGGTCCGATCGTCTCGGCGGCCAAAGATATACGCCACAGTATTTCGCCGGTCTGGACGTTCAAACCTGCATAAGATGCATCACCGCGTCCGCCGCCCACGAAAAGCCGGTCGCCAACGACGAGCGGAACGGCGGCAAGCGCCCCGTGTCCGATGCGGCACGACCAGACGACACGCCCTGTGTCGGGACGTAAAGCAGATATGCCGCCGCTTCTATCGGTCATGACAACCATCTCCGGACGCGTGTCCGCGGCAGGCACAAGGGTTAAGGTCATCGGCGGAGTCGGCAAATCGCGACGCCATTCAGAGAGGGAACCGCTGATTGGAATGCCCATAATCTGGTCGGTTCCTGACGTAGCAATCACGAGCTGACCGCAGCTTGTGAGAATCGGCATCGAGATGGTTCCGAGCGGCTGGTGCGACCGCCAAACCGCCGCCCCCGTCACGGCATCGAGCACCGCGATCCCTTGACGCCCCGAGCTCATCGGAAACGAGTACGCAAAATACCGTTCATGGCCGAGGATAAGCAGCGATGAACGAACCAGACATCCGGTCGTCCGGTCTCCCGGCTCCCGATAGATCCACAACGGACGGCCTGTCCCCGAATCGATGCCGCAGATCATCCCGCCGTTATCCGCGTAATAGACTGCGGCCCCTGAACCCACTGGCGCGGATGTCACTGCGGCGCCCATGTTCAGGTTCCACACAGGCGCGGATGCGACCGGCAGCTTCCATCCGCCTGGACTAACCGCCGGCGCCCACGAGTCAAGCGCTTCGCTCAGGTCGCGCGCCGATTGGTAGCGGCGATCGGGGTCGGGTTGGCAACAGCGATCGAGGATACGCGCTAGCGCAGGCGAGAGCGAGCTCCGCACTTCGCGCGCATGAGGAAGCGGCTCGAATCCAGCAGCGAGTCTCGGATTGTATCCCGTCGCCAACTCGAATAATACAACGCCAAGGGAATACAGGTCCGTCCGAGCGTCAAGGGCTGCCTCCGGATCGTACTGCTCCGGCGCGGCATAGCCTGGTGTTCCAAGAGGTTCAGCGCCATCGTTGCCTTGTCCGGGCTGCAAGCAACGCGCGAGACCAAAATCCAGGAGAATAAGCCGCCCGTCCGTCGCACGCTTAATGACGTTGTGCGGCTTGAGATCGCCGTATACGATGGGCGGCTCGCTCCGATGCAGCCGGCTGAGAGTATCGCTAAGCATCACGCCGTAGCTGACGACGAGTTCTTCGGGGACGGGGGAGATTGCGCATTCGCCAAGCGAACGCGCTGCATCGACAGGATCACGGTGCAGATCAAAGAGGTTGGATCCTGAGACAAAATCCATGACTAGAAAGGCGTATCCCGCCTCCCGCAAGAAGTCGCGTATACCGACGACGCCGGGATGGTTGAGACGCGCGAGGAGCTTGGCTTCACGCTCGAACCGCGCCAATCGATCGGCGATATCGGGTGCATCGGGCAATGGCAGCGCCTTAACCGCGCAGTCCGTGCCGAGCGCATCGTCGCTCGCCCGGTACACGCACGCCATTCCTCCGACAGCGACAACCTCAACGATCCGGTAGCGTCCCTGATCGCCGATCGTCATTCCAGGAGACAAAAGGGCTGATCTATTCGTGCTCACCCGCGGGGCATCCTCCGATCCGGCGCGCGGTCGTAAAGAGTGTCGCTAAAAAGACGATACAACAGAGTACGACAAACCAGTTCCCGAAGCGCACATACGGCGTAATCCCCGATTCAATGGGAACGTCCGCGACGAGAACGCCTCTTTTATACCAGGCCAGCTCGCAAATCCGTCGCCCGCGCGAATCGAAAATCGCGGAGATGCCCGATACCGCTGCACGCACGAGCGAACGGTGCGTCTCGGCGGCCCGCAGAGCCGACATTGCCATATGCTGGCGGGCGGCCGATGTGCGCCCATACCATTCGTCGTCGGTGACCACGCTGAGGACCGTCGCGCCGCGCAAAACCTGCCGTCTGGCGTACTGCGTGTAGCTCGATTCGAAGCAAATCATCGGCCCCGCGACCACCCGGCGGCCGCTCACCCAAATGTCCGTCGGCAAGGGATGCTGCCCGGGCGAACCTGGCGCTTCGTCCACGATGCTGACCTGCAGGTCCTGAAGAAACGAGAACAGCCTGCGATACGGAAGATACTCGCCAAACGGGACTAGGCGCGTCTTCGCGTAGACGCCCGTCGCGCCGCGAAAGGGGGCGATTAAAAATACAACGTTCTGATTCTGTCCATGCGCCGGCTCGATATACCGGCCTCCCGCTACAAGATCGAGATGGTTGGCGCTTGCCCAGTTTTCCACGCGCAGCCTGAGTTCCCGGTCAAACTGAATAAAACCCGGGATTGCGGTCTCGGGCAGTGCCGCGAGACGCGCGCCGCGAGACGCCGCCTGCGCGACGAGCTGATCGAACGCGGCAAGAGTCCCATAAAAGTAAGCGGGATCGGCAGGACGCCGGTTGTCGACCCAGTAGACGTCCTGATCGATATTTTCCTGGATGGCCGCGACGCGCAATCGTGGCGTTCCCGGATCGATCCGGGCCTCGAATGCCCCCCACAGCGCGACGCTCCCTACGATGACGGCTGCGATTGCCAGCAGGCGGCGATCCCTCGACGCGATTGCGACATTGCACAAGACGATCAGATATCCGATTCCAAACACGCCTGCGATCGAAGCAAACTGCAGAATGGGAATGTTGTGCCACTGGGTATATCCGAAGTCGCCCCACCCCATGCCGAACGTCCCAAGCTCCGCCAGCCATTCGCAAAATGCCCACGCCGCGGGAACCGCTATAAGACGCGCAACCGGCGACGCGCGCCAGACCAGGTTTGCGAGAACCGCGAAAAGCGCCGTGAACGGCGTATGGATCAGGGCAGCAAGGACGCATGCGACTACGCCCATTTCCGCGCCCAACTTCGAGCCCGCAAAAACCCCCATCCAATACACGACTCCGAGCGCTTGGAAAAGGCCGAAGAGCAGACCACAGCCAATCGCCGTCCGCATACGGGCGTGGGGAAAGGTAAGGAGAAACGGCACGAGAGCCAGCCAGGCGAGGAAACCAAAATCGGCCGCCGGAAAGCATAGAGCATAGAGTACGCTCGACGCAACGGCCGCAAAAGGAGCTGCAAAGGAGCGCGGAGGAAACGGACTGGCGCTTGCATCGTCTGGCGGACGTTCGGCATGTCTTGCGAAAGCGATATTCAAACTGCTATAATCCCGATTAAATGAACAGAAGAGACTTTATCGTTGGCGGCGCCGCGACACTCGCGATGGCGGGATGCGCGAAGTATCCCAGTTCGTCATCGACCTCGTCGGCCAGCGCTCTTCTGGTCAGCATGACCGTCGCCGGCGTGATCGATCCCAACTCATACTATTTCGTGGTCTTCAATACGTCCAATGACAGTGCAGGCGCATCTGGACCTACTCCAGTCGTCGCCCCGCCTTGGGGAAACGGCTTCGTATCCGGAGCCGCGACGCATTTCGTGGAATATCATGGCAATCTCGCGGCGGATGGCTATGAGATCTATCGGTTTGTCGCTGGAACGTCGCTGCAACAGTATACCGCAGTCGGAGTGCCGAGCCAGGTCACGACGATCAGTTCGACATCGAACACCATCCAGTTCCGCATTCCGCTTTCCGTGCTGGCGACATCAACGATCTTGGCCGGGGCAATCACGAACATCCAGATCAACTTCTTGACAACCGACCGCATCCCGGTGAACCCTCAGGACACAAGTCCCAAGCTTTTCGATGCTCTTGGCAACTCCAATTACGGGTCGGGACAGCTTAACGACTACATTACGATCTCGACGACGACCGGCGCCACTTACAACAATAGCTACGAGAACATTGAGCCTGCCGGCGATGTGCAGCAGACCAACGGCAGCGGCGGCTACAGCCAGTACAACGCGCCCAACCTCGACATTACGGGGTGGAGCGTCCAGGTCCAGACATAGTCCGGCTCGCGGGCGACGGTATTCGCCGGACGCTCAGGTTCCCGGCCGCCACGCTGGAGAGCCGCACGAGCAGATCACAAATCCATGCGCATTCTTGACCGCTACGTTCTCGCCGAGATGGCCCTGCCATTCGTCACGGGCATCCTCGCCGTGATCATGATGCTGGTCGGCAACACCTTATACGCGCTGGTGGATCTGATCCTGCGCAACCACATCCCGCTCGTCGTCATCTTACGCTTGATCGTATTCAACCTGCCCACCCTGCTCGTCCTGACCATGCCCGTCGGCGTTGCGGTCTCGGCGGCGATGGCGATCAACCGCTTTGCTCACGATTCGGAGCTTACCGTCGTGCGAATGGCGGGCGTATCGTTGCGTCGTATATTTCTCCCGATCTTTCTCGTCGGTTTCGCCGCCAGTTGCATCTCCTTCGTAATTGACGAACATGTCGTGCCATGGTCGCAAAAGGAGTTTCAGAAAACCCAGGCGGCCATGTTCGGCTACGCCGTTGCGGCATCGCCGTCGCTCGTCGCCAACCGGGTATTCGTCTACGAAAACTATGCCTTTTATGTCGGCGCCGCAAGCCAAGATCCAAAGGCTCCGCACTCGTTCAACCTGCGCAAGGTCCTGATTATCGAAAACCCCGTCAGCACGTCGTCCTTTCCGCGATTCTTTACCGCGAATACCGCGAACTATCACAACGGAGTCTGGACGCTTTACGATGTCGGCGTGCATTCGATGGACAACGCCGGGTTCACCTCCGTCGAAATGCGCGCCGCTCAGATGAAGCTCGATCTTCGTACGCCACTCCCAGTAATCAACGACAACGCGAACGGCTTTGGCGAACAGCCGGACTCGTTGACCATGAAAGAGTTGGCGGCCAAGATCCGGGATATGTCCAAAACAGGGCTCGAAGATCGTTCATACGAAGTCGCCTACTTCTTCAAGCTTTCGTTGCCCTTCCTGTGCCTTTCGTTTGGGCTTTGCGCGCCGCCGCTCGCGATGATGTACTCGCGCAGCGGATCGTTCGTCGGCATATTGCTTGCAATCGTAATGGTTTGGCTGGCCTGGAACACGGTGATCCTCGTGAAGGCGCTCGGAATCCACGGATACATCCCGCCCGTCCTTTCAGCATGGGCGACTGACATCATCTTCGGAGCAATTGGACTGTATCTGATCTGGAGAATGGAATGATCCGACCGTCGGCAAAGGGCTGCGCGCTACTCGCACTGGCTCTGCAGGCTGCGCTTGCGAGCACGGCGTTTGCGCAGACGCCAACGCAAAGTCTTCCGGCGGGCGCGCCTCCACCCGGCGCCCATAAACCAGATGCCCCGGTCCTTCACGCCGACAACCGCGTCTACCTCGAAAACGCGGACCTGCTCCGGCTGGATGAGAGCAATACGGCGACGGCGACGGGCAATGTCCGCGTTCGCTACCGCGGGTACAGGATTACCAGCGACAATGCCGTCATCGACCCGACCAGCAACGTGGCGGTCTTTTCGGGCAATGTGCACATGTGGTCGGAGCAGACAGGGCTGAATATCCGCACAAACGCTCCCGCGACAACGATCGCAATCGACGTCCGACGCGGCACGTTCGTTCTTCGCGGATCCGAAACCAGCGTCATTCCTCCGGAGGGATCCGCATCCACGGGCTTGTTGCTGCCGCTGTACATGACAAGCGACGACATGAGCAGCGAGCCGGACTACCTGGATGCGCGCGACGCCAATATCACGACGTGCGATTTCACCTCGCCGCACTACACCCTCCTCGCGCGAACTGCGCATATACGCCCGGGCAAGAGGTTGGTCGCCCGCCATGTGGACATTTACCGGCGCAAGAAGCGGCTGATCACATTGCCGATTGTGGTGCTTTCGCTGGACGATCGCTATGCAAACTCGAATTATCTTCCACAGGTCGGCGAATCTTCCACGGAGGGTTATTTCGCCAAGTTTGCCATTCCGTACGCGCTATCGCTCAACAAGACGGGGTTGGTTCTTGTCGATTACATGCAGAAAAAAGGGACGGGATACGGCGTGGACCAGGAGTACATTCCGCCGTTCGCCACGGCCAATACAAACAACAACACTGGCCGTCTCAAGTTATACTATCTCAACGACAAATCCATCCAGAACGTCAGCACCTCGGGAACGCTCACACAGTCCGAGATGATTGCCGGCGACGTCAAAATGAGCCTGGATGCCGAATACCAGAAAGACTCGTACCTCCTAACATCGACCCATTCGCAGACATCGACGGACAGCCTCGACCTAAATCGCTCAAACTCCAAGGGCTCGACCGATTACTCCGTAAACTATTCGAGCAGCAACTACGGAAGCGGCCTGACACAAAACTCATCCCAGGCGCTCACGCAACAGTGGAACACGTTCCACCAGGGCTCCGCCAAGATCCGCCTGAATTTGTCGGACACATCCGCCGCCGCAACCTCGACGGATCTAAAGACGCTAACGAGCCAAACGATCCTCATGTCGCGAACCGGCGGCTACCAGTGGCAGTTTCAACTCGACCGCAACTTTCAGCTGGCCAACACCTCAGCCTCCAACCCTTTCACCACCGTGGAGCGCCGGCCAGAGTTGTCCGTGATGACCGACAGCACGCAGCCAGCCGAGAAGAGCCTGGTCCTGCGCCTCTTGCCCTTTCTGACGACAGCCGGCGTGGTCTACGGCGAATACAACGATCCTTCGGCGGGCGCATTAACCAAACGAGCGCAGATCGATCTTGATATGGACGGAAAGGTCCAGAAGTTTCGCTCGCTGACAACGTCCTATTCCGGCGACTTCGAGCAGGACTTTTACGGCGATAACACGGCTCGCTACATTTTGTCCAGCACGTACGGCGAAACCTACGGACTTGGCCGCGCGTCAAGCATCGTAACGAATTACCAGTATGCGCGCCAATACGGCTATTCTCCGTTCGTGTTCGACCAGGTCACCGATGTCAACACGGCGACGGCGACTCTCGCTCTGCAGCAACACCACTCAATCGGTCTCAACCTCCAAACCGGTTTCGACTTCACAAGAGCCACCGAGCAGAACGGAATACCAGCCGCCCCATGGCAAAACCTATCCGCCCAGCTTGTACTTCGCCCGTTCAACATATTGAGCGACCGGATCAGCCCCGTTTACGATATTAACTCAGGACAGCTTGTCTCACTCACCGACGACTTCAAGGTGACGACCCCGTGGGGCTTCAATTATCTCAGTACGACAACGTATGATACGAACGAGAAGATTATCTCGTCGATCACCAACGATCTTACGCTGCCGATCGTCACGAACAAGCGGGAAGAGGCAGGATACTCTCTTCACTTCCTGGACGGGTATAACGGCTATACGAAGACGATTACTTATTACGGAGTCAACGTCACCAGGTCGTGGCACGACTACGAGTTGAGCGCCATCTTTCAGCAAAACATCAATTCGGCGGGACAAGGGAATGTATTCTATCTGATGATCCACCTGAAGGCGTTCCCTGCGTACCAACCGTTTGGCGTTTCTAACTTCGGACAAGGCGTCTCGACCGGATCAGGACAGGTATTCTAAACATGGACGAACTCGATCCCTTCTTCCCAGATCAAACTCGCGCAGGCGAGTGGCGCGCGTTGCGGATCGCACTGATGCAGCGCCTCGCGGCGCTCGAAACGACAGGTGTGGAACCTTCCTCCGAGGCCGAGAAAGCGCGCGTCCAACGCGAAATCGCGGCGCTCAAGAAACAGGTGGACGCGCTGCTCATCGAAGAGGTCTCGCAGCAGTTCGCGGAAGACGCGGTGCGGGTGACGATCGCCGTGAGCAATAACATGACCGAGGACGAAAGCGAAGGCGAGGACGAGGGTAACGAATAGGGAAAAGACGCGCAATTCGCTCGCAACCGGCTCCGGAATGGGATGCCAACACGATTCCAGCGGCTGAAAACCCTTAGCGGGCGGCTTTGTTTCCTGACAAGCAAAGCGAACCCACGAAACAGCCCGTTTGGATCTCGCCGCCGCCAAGATTACACCAATGCCATTTGTAGTACTTCCCATCCTTTGGATCGCAGTCGCAGCCGGACGGCGAATCAACGCTCTCGCGCTCGGCGGGATTGCCGCCCAATCGTCCGCACTCGAACGATCCCTTTTCGGCGCGGGCGCCGGACTGACGCTCACGGCGTACGGCATCCTCGCCCTCGGCGTCGCGGGGCATCTTTCGCCCGTGCCCATGATCGCCTGGCTGGCCCTCCTCGCCATCGTCGGCGGCCCGGAAAACCTGGCGATGGGCCGCGAGATCACCGGAATAGCACGTTGGAAGCCAAACATCTTTAGCCTGCTCGTCGCCCTGGGGTTTGCGGCCTTTGCGGTCATCGCGCTGTTTGGCTGCTTTACGCCGCCCTATCCGATGGAGTGGGACAGCATGTCGTACCATCTGTCCGATCCGGCGATCCACGTCGAGCATCATCGAATCATTCCGCTTCCGTGGGAGTCGCATTCAAACTTTGCATTTACGATGGAAATGCTCTACTCGATCGGCCTGATGGCGCACTCCATTCCGCTCGCGAAGCTGTTCCACTTTTCGATGGCGGTCATTGCCGCCGCTGGAGTATGGGCAATTGGCAGGCGAACGCTGGACGCGGAAACCGGCGCACTGGCGGCCCTGCTGCTGGTCTCAATGCCTCTGGTCTTCTGGGAAGCAGGAACGGCGTACGTTGATTTGGCCGCCATCGCCTACGCCGTACTCGGGTTCCTTGCGCTCACGATTGCCGTCAAGCAGGACAATCCGCGCTGGCTGGCCTTGATGGCGGTAATGCTAGGCTGCATGCTGAGCATCAAGGCGACATCCATCTTCACGATCGTCGCGTATTCGGCGGCTGCCGCGCTGTGGCTCGCGTCGCGCGGCGTCGGCGACGACTCGCGATGGAACGTCCCGGCCGGCCTGAAAGGCGCCGTCGCGATCGGCGCGGCCGCGCTCGTGATCGGCAGTCCCTGGTATATCAAATCCTGGGTGGTAACCGGAAACCCGGTCTATCCGTTCGCGTACGGTCTATTCGGCGGGCGGCACTGGGATGCGGCCAACGCACGGCTGTATACATCGAACCAGGTCAACTTCGGCGTCGGCCACGCGGATCCGAAAACTAAGATGCCGATCGGCGTCGACCTCCTGATGGCTCCGTGGAACTTGACGATGTTCACGATGCCCGGGCACATTCCGCCCGCGTCGTCGAAGCCCAACCCGTTTTACGACATTCCCACAACGATGGCATCGCTGTCGCCGATGCTCCTCGCCGCCCTCTTCCTCCCGGGATTCCGGCGAACGCGCGCGCCCCTCGTGATCCGCGCATCGCTCTGGCTATCGCTTGCGCTGCTGATCCCGTGGGCGTTCAGCAGCCAGCAGGAGCGGTATTTGATGCCGATCCTCCCGCTGCTCAGCCTGGTCTCGGCGGACTGCCTGCTGACGTTCGGACGCGAGAAAATGATGGCGGCGAGGGCGCTCGAAGCCCTGTTCGGCCTCTCGCTCGCATTTTCGCTGTTCGCCGGACAGCAGGCCATCTCGTTTGAGGCGCCCGTGGCGCTCGGGCACATCACGCGCGATGCCTTTCTCGAGCGTAATTTCCCCGCCTACCAGGCCTTTGAGTATCTTAACGCCCAGCCGCACGGTTCCGGCGTCGTGCTTTATGGCGAGCCTCTCGGACTGTATTGCGAGCAGCCGTACATGTGGGGGGAACCGACCCACGGCAAGGTCATCCCGTACGATACTCTGGCGACTCCCAACGATCTGCGCGCCTATCTGCTCGCACATGGCTTCCGGTACATCCTGGTGAACTTCGTCGGCGCTCCCCTGCAAAACGGCGGCCCCGGCTCGTGGTCGCGGAAGGTTTACGCGCTGACGACCTCGCCTCCGGTCGCGGGCAGCGGCTCGGTGCAGGTATTCCGGCTGTAGTGGGGGAGCCGACGAAGGTCAAACCCAGCGGTCGATGAGATCGGGAATATCACGGCCGGCGGCGTCACAGATCATGCGGAGGAGAAGATCGGCGAGCGACTCAGGAAGCTGCGCCCCCTCGACAATGCGCGCCGCGGCGAGTACGACCTTGTCGCGCGTCGCGGGCGACGCGGCGGAGAGCACCGTCAATGCCGTCTGCACCTCGGCCGGATGGGCTTCCGGCATGGGCGGAAGCGGGCCGAACTCAGCGAACGCATGCCCCGCATCCTCGTACGCCTTCGGAGCCAGCAAGCCGTGTCCGTACTGGAGGCGGGCAACGGTTCCGAGAAGAGTCGCAACATACTTCGCGCCTTCGTCCCACGTTGCCGCCTTCGGCCCTGCCGGAGGGGTCGATTCAAGATAGCGGGTGAGACGCCAAAACACCCCCATCGCAATGGTATCGGGCTGGGCCGTAAGCGAAAGAAGGGCCGACACCGCCTCGGTTAATGCCGTCTGCTCATCCTCTGGGAGAGCTTGTATCGCCGGCACAACGATATCCATCAGCGCCATGCGCGGCTGCAGCGTAAGCGACCGTATCACTGGCACGGCAGCGTTAACCTTGCCGGTTGTTGCGTCATCGGCATCTGACGCAAGCACCTTCGTCCACGCCTCGGGAGGCAGATCCGCAGCTGCGAGCGCAAAGCATACGGCCGCGGCGGACTCGGCATCTCCGGCGGCCGCGTGGAGTGAATCCGGGATTTTTGCGGCAACGGCGCTCGGAGGCGGCGGCGGCGGCGCGAAAGTTGGATGAGTGGGTTGGCTGCTCGCGTCGCCTGCAGCGCGCGCGCTTGCGGCCTGAGTCTCCGTTTGCGCCGCGGACTTAGCGTTTACGCTCGCTTTGGCGACATCTTGATCCGCGACGGCAGCGGCGAGCGGTATGACGGAGGCCAGCTCCGCGGCGAGCGGAGAGTGAGGATCGCGCTGAATGACGGTGGCAACAGCGGCCGTGAGGTCGTCTTCCACCGCAACGGTTGGCGGTACGATAGTGCCAAAGCCCTCGTCATCGTCGGCAAGCTTCTCGACGGGCGTATCGTGGCTCCCGCTGGGCTCAAATCCCGGGCGGATCGCCTTGATCCTCGCGACGGTCTTCGGGTGAGTCCTCGTCAACCCGAAACGCCCCCAGGCGCTGCCCGCGCCGGGACCAAAAAGATAATGTTCGGCTTCCTCGCCGGTCGAGTGCCGCAAATGCGAGCCGTATGAGGCCATTTTGTAGAGCGCGGACGCGACGCTATCGGCGTTGCGCGTGTACTGGACGGCGGACGCATCCGCGAGAAACTCACGCTGGCGAACGATCGCGGCGCGCACCATGCGCCCCGCAACACCGCCCAGCCAGCCTGCGGCAAGCAATATCCCTCCGATAACGGCAAAAATTGCAGCGCCCCCGCCCTGCCGGCTAGAGCGATCTTCGGCGTACCACGCCGCTTCAAACAGATTAGAGCCGATCACCGAGATTGCAAGCAAGCCGAAAATCACGGCGTACGCCCGCACATTGAGCACCGTGTCGTTATGCAGAATGTGGCTGAACTCGTGACCGACGATTCCTTGCAACTCGTCTCTCGTCAAAAGCGTAAGACACCCCTTCGTCACGCCGATGACGGGATCCTGGTTATTTGTCCCAGCGGCAAATGCGTTGATGCCGGGTTCTTCATCAAGCACGCAAATACTCGGCGTCTTCACTCCCGCCGCCAGAGCCATCTCCTCGACCACGTTTTTCAGACGCGCTTCCGCCGCATCCTGAGGAGAATCGCTCAAGAATCGACCGCCCAGCATTGAAGCAAGCACCGTCCCGCCCCCGCGTAGTTCGTTTGCTTTCGACGCGGTTCCGATCAGAATGATCAGCGTTACGATGACGCTTACATACGGAAACAGGAAAGAAAACTCGGCGTCGAAGGAGGCGGTTGGGCGCGCCGACTCGTAGAAATACGCCACATACGCAAACGCGGCGTTAATGCTCAGGACGACCGCTGCGATCGCGAGCACGTAAAGACAAACAAGCAGCACGGTAGCGCGTCTGGCGCGATCCTCGGCAACAAAGAAATTCATCTATCTTTCCAATCAGCCGAGACCTAGAACGCGACTTTCGGCGCCGCGCGCACGCCTGCATCGTCAACCTGGAACGGCGCAGCCGGTGCAAAGTTGAATGCGCCCGCGACGACATTATTCGGGAATGTTTCACAGCCAGTGTTGTACGCCATTACGGAGTCGTTGTACTCCTGGCGCGCAAACGCGACCTTGTTTTCCGTGGACGTCAGCTCCTCCATAAGGACCATCATGTTCTGGTTGGCTTTGAGGTCGGGATAGGATTCGACCACGGCGAGAAGACGGCTGAGCGCGCCGCCGAGAGCTCCTTCCGCAGAGCTGATATTGTGCATCGCGGCCGGATCTCCAGGGCTCGCCGCCGCCGCCTGATTGGCCGCCGCCGCAATGTTTCTGGCGTGCGTCACTTCCTCAAGCGTGCCCCGCTCGTGAGCCATATACCCCTTCGCTGTTTCGACAAGGTTTGGGATCAAATCGTGACGCCGTTGCAACTGAACGTCAATTTGCGAGTATCCGTTCTTGTAACGGTTGCGTAGCGTAACAAGGTTGTTGTAGATGACAATCGGTGGAATGACGATCAAAAGGACGACGACGATCAGAATAGCTGCAGTCATAATGCCCTCCTGTAGTGGGCGCTGGACTTATCGGTTCCAAAGAGTCTCCGCGCGCGGCTGCATTGCAATCAATCGAGTATTCCGGCACAAGACATGGATTTCCTGCGGAAGTTCTCTGTCAAAGGGAATTGGGGAACTGGCGGGCGCGAGAAAGTACAACAGCGTCGTGACAGGTTCGACTGCGACGTTGACGCGCGAACGAAGCATTTCCGAATTTTCCGGCTCTGAGACGGAACCCAATCAACACATTGAAGTTCTAAGGGAGGCGCGGCTGCGTGACTGTAGCGCGCTCAACGAGGCCGGTAAACAGCCTTCTCGACGCGTGCTCGGCGGACTTGCCGGCCAGCATGTCCACGATTGCTTGAACGGCTCCCTGGCCGACCGCCTCGAAACCGCCGTAGTCCGCAGAGGTTAGACCACACTCTTGGCCTTCCGGAGTATTATCGATGCCGACGATCGATAGGTCGCGCGGGATAGATACGCCGAGGTGTTGCGCCGACCGGAGTAGAACGACGGCAGCCTCGTCGTTAAAGCAAAGCGCGCCCGTAATTCCGCGTCGCACCAGCATCTCTAGCAAAGCGCCCGTTAGCGGCGTGGCGGGATCATTGACATCGATCAAGTGAAAGCCATCGATCGAACCCGTCAGGCGGAGCCAGGCTCGCCTCGCCGCCTCCTCTCGCTTGAAATCGTCATGCTTGCGAGTCGGACGATAATCCGGCAGACGGTTATGTTCGTATTGCGGAATCGTTATGCCATCGATGTAGCAAACGTTGCGGTGGCCACGATCGTAAAGGTGCTCAATCGCCGCGCTGGCCAGACGCTCGTTGTCCGGATCCACGTACGCGATGCCCTCGGGAACATCGTCCACAAAACATGCAACCGCCTTGATGTCCGCGTGGTCCAACGCCGCCAACACGGCGTTCCACTCCCCGGCTACGCGATTGGTAAAGATGTATCCGTCGGCGCGCCGATCCATAAACGCGGCGTGCGGAACATCGGCGTGCCACTCGCGCTCCTTGCGCAAGATCCATAACAAATCGTAGTCGGCCTCATGCGCCGCCCGCGAGATCCCGGCGATCGTACGCTCTTCAACGGAGTCGCGGTTCCCGAACTGGTACGGAATGAAGCCAATCACATTCGTCTTTACCTGCCGATTCTGCGCCATATACGGAACAGGAATGTATTCCAGTTCCTTGACGGCCTCCAAAACGCGCCGGCGCGTCGCCGGACGCACGGCGGCCTCCCCTTCGCGCAACACGCGAGAAACGGTCATCGGGGAAACGCCCGCTCGTTCAGCGACCTGCAGGATGGAAGTACGCAGCTTACTCATTTGTTTGATATCGGGCAAAGGTTAACCACTTGACAAAGAAATACCCGAATGTTATTATATCATTATCGAAACGAACCGTCTAGAGTCATGTTTTCAGTGCCAGGAAGACGTCGATTATGTCAAGGATTAATGAAATGCCTAGAAATCGCGAGGGTGCATTCACTCTTATTGAATTGCTCGTTGTCATAGCGATTATTGCAATACTCGCGGCTATTTTATTCCCCGTCTTTGCAACAGCCCGGGAGAAGGCGCGCCAAACAGCCTGTGCATCGAACCTCAAGCAGATTGGGCTGGGCTATACGCAATACCTGCAGGATTACGATGAAACCGTTCCGGTCGGCCGCAGCAACTGGGGATGGGGCAAGGGATGGGCCGGGCAAATCTACCCGTACGTCAAGAGCGCCAACGTCTTCATGTGTCCGGACGATTCCGCTCAAGGCGACGCCATCTCATACGCAATTAACGCAAACCTCGTCGGCTATTCGACGGGAACAACACCGACCCCTATCCCGGTTACTATATCCCAGATGACGTCGCCGGTAAAATCCGTGATGCTCTTCGAGGTGATCAATTGTCAGTCCGCTGCGACAATGGCATCGGACACGGGCGTTTCGCCGGCTGGCGACGGCGACGATTGGCTTGGCGGCAACCGTTTGCAAGGCGGGAGCAACTTTGCAAGCGGCGCAACGTGCGCGACGTGCGTCAAGTACGCAACCGGCTTGCTCGCCAACGCATGCGTCCAAAATGCGACCAGTCCCTGTGATCGAACGTCGGCAAACATGACCGCGGCCGGATCGTACTACGCCAGCCTTACCGGAGCGCATTCCGGCGGAGCGAACTACCTCATGGCCGACTGTCACGCCAAATGGCTCATGCCAAATCAGGTGGCCGCGGGCACCGATAGCAACATAGATGGCGTAACCAACTACTTTGCGACATGTCCCGCCACCGCGAACCTGACGGCGCCGACCGTCGACTGCTCAAATCCCGTATCGTACGCGGCAAGCTTCGCCTATCACTAACCTTCGCGCATTACGGCTCGCCTCGCGGATTCGTTCGCGAGCGGCCGCATTTGCGTGCGACCGTGCCACAATATCTCGTGGACCACGTCCCTATTGCCCACCACATTGTCCGTGGAGGAAACCAGTTCCCATGCGCGACCTTACGACCCGCCCCTATCCCATCGCTCAATCGATCGATCGTCTCGTTTTGGCATTTGCGATCATCGCTATTGTATGCCTGGCGGTCGCGTGCCCCGCGCACGCGTCCGTGTCGCCGAATCTCTTGTCGCAAAGCGGCTTCGAACCGGTCGGACCAGGCAAGGTCGATCTAACGGCCTGGTCGATCGTGACATTTCCCGAAAACAGCGATTACGGCTCGGACACAACCGTCAAACACAGCGGGAACACATCCTTCCGCGTAACCCTGCCAGCCGCCGCGCCGCTGGACTATTACTTTCTCGGCCAACCGTTGTCCGGTCTAAAACGGGGAAGCGCGTACACGCTGAGCGCATACATTAAAACGCGCGGCATGCACGATGGCGTGGGTGCATACATTTCCTTAAATTTCTTCAACGGCACGCAACGCATTGGATACCATGATTCGCCAAAGCAAGTGACCGGCGATAACGGCTGGGTTCTTATTAGCAGCACGGCAATTGTCCCGGAAGGCACGACGGATGTGCGCGCTCTCCTTGTCGTGAACGGACACGGGACGGCGTGGTTCGACGACGTTCAACTGGAAGAAGGCGACCAGGTCAGCCCCTATTCGCCGGCATCGACAGACAGCGACGCTGTCGCGCGATACGCATCCGAGCAGACAGCGGCTCAGACCTGGCTTTCCGCGCTCCATCCTATCGCGACCGGTCAGTCGCGAATCGCCCTGCTGCAGGATGTGTTTTCCACGGGGGGATCTGCTCCGTCGCACGAGGCAGTTTTGGCGGATGCGCTCAGCGGAGCCGGGTACAAGTGCGTAACGATCACTCCGGATCAGGCATCGAACAGTACGTTTCTCGACCCCGCTAACTTCGATTTGCTCATTGTGCCGACTGGAGACGCCTACCCCGCCAAAGCGCAACAAGCGCTCGTCGACTATCTGCGTCGCGGCGGCCTACTGCTCACGACCGGCGGATACGCCTTCGACAGACCGCTCGTGCAGTTCGATGGCAAATGGCTCCGATCCGAAGACCTGCCCGCCGGGAACCTGCCCACGACGCCCGTGTTCAACGAAAGCGCTTCGGGCTGGATACAGGCGAGCAATCGGACAGGCTCACCGCTGATCGAAAGCGCGCCCGGTCCCAACGGCGAGCCGGGAGTCAAGATCTCCACCGATCGACTGGATCTATGGGACACCGCGATTTCGCCCAGCATCGCCGGCAAACTTCCCGTAGGTTGGAGCATCACGCGCTTTTGGGCAAAGGGCGACGCCGGGACGCCATCCATGCTGATCGAGTGGCACGAAAAGGACGGTTCGCGGTGGAAGACAAAAGTCTCGCTGAGCCCGTCTTGGCGCGAATACGTTCTGTTCGCGAAGGATTTCGCGTACTGGCAGGATAGCAGCAGCGTCGGTCGCGGCGGCGGCAACGACAGGTTCCATCCCGAGAATGCCTCGAGTATGCAAGTTGGCGTCGCCGTGGACGTCGCCGCCAAGGATCAGCCGCACGCCGTCTGGTTCGCGGGCGTGCGGGTTCAAGCCGATGCCGCGGGCGCGCTGCGCGGGCAGTCGCCGCATATAAACACCCGCTACGGCATGATTCGCGACGCGATGTGGCCCGGCTCCACGCAAATCCCGGTATTCGACGCCGGTTTCCCGCTTGACCATGTCTCAAGTACCCGTCCGTCCGCCGGGCAGGACCTTATTACCGGCTTTGAACTCCACGCGCCCCTCACGGGTTACTCGGCGATAACGATGCTCGATGCGGGCGGTCACGGCTTTACGCCCAACCTCCGGCGATGGACGCCTCTGTTGTCTTGCTACGACGCCTACGGTCACCCGCGCGGCGAGGCGGGCGCAATGATCCAAAATTATGCCGGCGCGTTCGCGGGGTCGTCCTGGGCGATTTTCGGCGTGACGAACCAGGATCTCTTCAAGACGGGATCACCGGCTCTTCATCAGGTGCTCCTCCCAACCGTCGCGGGTCTTCTACGCCGCTTTTACCTGCACGACACGGAGAGCGAGTTTGCGTGCTATCGCGATGGCGACGCCGTTCATCTGCATACGAACGTCAGCAACTTCGGCAAGGCCCCGCGCTCGGCTCTCGTGCGCTTCATGGTGCGCGCCGATGGCGGCGTCTCAGCAGACGCTACGCCGTCGCAAGAGATCACTATCGCACCCGGCAGTACGCAGCTCGTCGACCTCGTCTGGCAGCCCGCCAAGTTCGCGTCCGACTATTACACGGTAACCGCTGAACTCGTCATGGGCGGCAAGGTGATCGACCATGAAGACAATGCGTTCGTTGCCTGGAGCCCGTCCATACTCGCGCGAGGACCGAAATTGGGCAAGGAGGGAACGCACTTCACGATAGACGGCCGCCCCACCCTGCTTTTCGGATGCGAGTCGTTCTGGGGGCAAACCGGCAACTTGACCGCACGTTCTCCCGCTGCGTTTGAGCGAGACTTCGCGCAGATGCGATCCTATGGCCTCCGCTGGTCGCGCGCATTTCTGCCCTTCAAAACGGAGCGGGACAAACGGGTATGCGATGCCGTCATTCAGCTCGCACAGAAAAACGGCATCGTTCTCTACGATGCGATCAACATGTCGAACACGGCCGATACGACGACGCTTCAGCAGGAAACGGCGACGATGCGAGAGGCAATCGAGCGCTACAAAGGCGTACCGGGGCTCGCGATCGACATCTGCAACGAACCTGAGTTCAAAGCGATCGATCCCGCGTTGAAGAGGCTCGTCCCCGATGCCGTCACGACGGGCGCGTGGACCGCGCACGCCCCCACGGCCTACTGGCGGGCGATGGCCGACGCACAGAGACGCTGGGCGACCGCAAATGACGAGGCGATTCATGCCGTCGATGCATCGCGAATGGGCTCCGTTGGATGGAGCCAGGGCTGGGCAGGCGGCGCGAACATGAAGGATCCCCTGCTGGCTTCGCTAGATCTCGATTTCACCGACCGGCATTACTATGGCAACCTGGACGGCTTTATCGCGGACTTCAAAGATCTCGATCTGCGAAGCCTTGGCAAGCCGCTGATCCTCGGCGAATGCGGGGCTGTCGATCATCCCACTTACAAGGCGATGGATCCATGGGGAAATGGCACTGACGATGCCGGATTTGACCATCGCTTCCTGTATCTCACCCATCATGTCGCGGGGCTCGGCGGCGCGGTCATGTCGTCATGGCACTGGCGAGACCCGATCGAAGGCATATTTCCCTTCGGAGTAACCCACCAAACCGGCGTCCCGCGACCAACGGCTCTGCTGTACCGCGCCTGCGCGTTGGCGCTTTCGCAATTCAAGCCCATAACCGTCATCCCCTCCGTCGTACTGCTGTCTCCGGACGAAGGCCGTATGGGCGGACAACGAGACCGGGTAATCGCGGCTGTCCATCATGCAGCGAGCCTCCTGGTTGCCGACCATATCGACTACACCGTCTTGCCCGATAGCGAACTCGCCCGGCTTCCGGCCGCAACGCGCGCCGTAATCTACCCTATCCCGCTGGATCCGAGCGACGATGTCATCGAGCGTCTGGCCGCCTTCGCGAGCAAGGGGGGCGTCGTCTACGTCTCCGGGGACATCTCGTACGATTCCAACCGGACCGCAAGCGCGCGCGGCCGCCTGAAGCGCCTCTGCGGCCTTGAGTGGAAGGCCGATCGGTGCACGCCGGGAGCGGACGCATGGCCGCTGAACGTAAACGCGCTAAGCCCGCTGCCGCTCGTTCCCGCCGCGGGTAGCAACCTAACCGCCGGCGACAGCCGTCCCGCCATTGAAGTGGGCCTTGCTGGAGCCAAAGCTCTGGCGACCGCGAACGGGCTCCCCGTGGTCACGCGCTTCGCTGTCGGACAGGGCGCGGTCTGGTTCTCGGCCGATCCGATCGAGATCGCGATCAAATCCTTGCCGGCCCATCGGGCGCTCTACCGGGCAATCGTCGCCGACGCAGGGGTTGAGCCGCTGAAAGTTGAGCCCGATTCGCCGCTCGTCGATGCGTTTCACGTGCCGGGAAGCGATGCGGACGCGTGGATCTTCTACAACGGAGGACCGGAAGCGGATATCACGGCAGGCGGATTTACGCTCCACCTAAAGGAGCAAGGCGCTGGCCTGGTGATCGTTGGGCACGATGGCTCGGTGCGAGCGGTCGAAGCGCAAGGCGAGGTGCGCCGCGGCGCAACGGCGATCGCGCGATTCGCATCGAATGGCTTCCTCGTCGCTCAGGATGACATGGATATCGCGCAGTCGAAAGACCTTCTCGCGCTCCCATTAGCTCCCGGCGCAATAAGCCTGACGCGCTCAGCGCCTGAGACTCCAGCCTCTGTCGTCGATTGGAGCGCCGGATCGTGGCGGCGGCTCGGTCCCGTCAACACGACGGTTACCGGAAAGCGCCTGACGATCGACGTCGGCGTCGAGCAAAGCCGCGAAGTTATTCGCGTGCACTAACGCCAACATCTGCGCCGCCTGAGACGAAATATGCGCTCAGGCGGCGCAGCCCCAAGCAACACGCTCCCATCCTTCGCGCACTGAAACCAGTCCCGCCGCGTTGCATTCTGTCAGCGCGTCTAACCGCTTGCAAGGGTAGAATAGTCGAGACGCAATGGGTTCACGCGGACCTGCGCTTGCGAAACGACTTATCCTTTGAATGGCCTGGACGAAAACGCTATGGAATGCCCATCATGCGGTCAAACGCTCAATCGATTCGACGAAGACTGCCCCCGGTGCGACCCGCCAGCCGAGCACGGCGTGGCGGGCCTGTACGAAGAAGATTTGCTTGACGGAACGCGCCATGCGCCGCCGCCTGAACCGAAAAAACTCAGTACGGACGCAAAGTTGGCGATTATTGTCGGCACAATTGTTTTCTTCGGACTGCTCGTGATCGGATCGCACTTCGCCGTGCTTGTTCACAACCGTTACGAAGCGGTGAACGCCAGGGACAGCGCTGGCAATACGTCGCTGATGAGCGCCGTATCCAGCGGAAATGCGGATACCGCCAAGATCTTGATATCCGCCGGAGCAAACGTCAATGCGGCCACGAAGGACAATGTGACCGTTTTGATGGATGCGGTGATCAAAGGGAATACCGACTGCGTGAAATTGCTCATCGCGGCGGGCGCTGACGTCAACGCCTCAACGACAAACGGCGTGACGGCCCTCATGCTCGCACGCTCCAAAGACGTATCCGACCTCCTCCTGCGCGCAGGAGAGTCAAGGTAGACGAGAGTCTATTGATGTTGCTGTCTAGGTCAAGGTAAATCCCGAATAGGAGAATGAGAGATGCAGCCTCTTCTTGAACGCCTTTCCAAGGGCGAGATATTGATCTCCGACGGTGCAATGGGGACCCTCCTGCAAGCCAAAGGCCTTAAGCCTGGCGAATCTCCGGAGTCCTGGTGCGTAACGCATCCAAGCTTGGTCAAGAGCATTGCGGAAGCGTACGTAGCGGCGGGCGCCGATATCGTCGAAACGGATTCATTCGGCGGGACAACCTATAAGCAACGCGAATTTGGCCTGGCGGATCAAGTCGACACGCTCAACAAAGCGTCCGCTCATCTCGCGAAAGAGGCGATCGCGGGGAAAGGCTATGTTGCGGCATCCGTCGGTCCAACGGGACAAATCGTCGAGGATGAAGGCGGCGACGCATTGCCCGAGGATCTTTACGAGGCGTTCAAACAACAGGTGATTGCTCTCGCGGAAGGCGGCGCGGACGCCCTTTGCATCGAGACGATGTCCTCGGAAATTGAAGCCGTCCAGGCGATCCGGGCGGCCAAGCAAAACACCAACCTGCCAATCATCTGCACATTTACGTTCGAGGCCAAGCAGAGGGGATTTCACACGATGATGGGCGTCTCCCCGGCGCACGCTGCACGCGTTGCGGTGGATGCCGGAGCGGATATCGTCGGCGCGAACTGCGGAAACGGCATCGCGAACATGATCGAAATCACGCGTGCGATGCGCGCGGCCGTCCCGAACACGCCGATCCTCATCCACGCCAACGCCGGAATGCCCTCATATGAGGACGGCAAAACCGTGTTCAAAGAGACGCCGGAAATCATGGCAAGCCGGGTGCGCGAACTCGTCGATGCGGGTGCGAATATCATCGGCGGGTGCTGCGGAACGACCCCAGACCACATTGCCGCAATGGCTGCCGTAGTCAGGTCTGCAAGTCATTAAACGCCCGTGCGTTATTCGTGTATGACGCCTGCGTTGGGGTCGCCGGGAAGGATCATCGAGAGAACGACGCCGTCGCCGAGATACTGTTTGGCCGCTCGTTGGACATCATCGACGGTGACCCGGTTGATTGCATCGGCATAGTTCGTATCGAACTCATAGCCGCCTAATTCCTTCTGCGCGATCTCCGAGTAACCAAGGAAATAGGCGCGCCGCTCAATGCGCTCATGGGCGATTAGGTACGAGCCGATCAGAAATCGCTTGGCGCGCTGCAGGTCCGCGTCGGCAGGCTTTGTCTCATGGAATTCCTTGATGGCTTCAATGAGCGCGTCCCGTACGATCGGCGTCATCTCGACCGGCTTGCCGTCCGGACCGTCCTTTGTCGGGGCAGCCACGATAAACGCGGAAACATCGCTCCATCCCACCTGCGGAGGAAAGATTGAGGAGACCTCATACCCTAATCCCTGCTTTTCGCGCAGGCTGGTGAACAGCTTAGATGTCTTCATGCCGCCAAGGAGAGTATTCATCACCAGCATTGCCGGGTAATCGCGCGCGCCGGCCCCTGGGGCGAGATAGCCGGCCAGTATGTAACAGGCGTTGATGTCGCCTCGAAACTTCTTGACGGTGATTGGCTTTGTTATAGGGGTCGGCCCGGAAAGAGCCGGCACATTGCGGCTCGGATTGGCGCGCGGAAAGTTCGCAAGGTTGGTGCGAAACGATGCGATGACGCGATCGGCGGGAACGTTGCCGACGACGGCGATGACGATGTTTCGCGGAACGAAAGTTCGCTGATAGAACGCGCGCAGATCGCTGGGCTTTAGCTTCTCGATCACGGACTGGTCTCCGTTCATCGGACGCTCGCGAGAAGTCCCGGCATAGAGAACACGCCGCATATTGTCGTAGACCGGCGTATAGAGATCGAGAGAACGCGCTTGAAACCCCGAAAGCAGGCTGGCCCGCGCCGTCTTAACTTCATCGTCGGGGAACGTCGCATTCTTCAAGACATCGCTAATCAAGTACGACGCATCGTCGAAGCGCGACGCAAGAGTAAGCGCCTGGATCTGCGTGAAATCCGGGTCCCAAGAGGTGCTGACGTTGTCCCCCAAGGATCCAATGAGCCTCGAGATGTCCTGTGTATGCTGATTCTTAGTGCCTTTGAGGAGCGTTGCCGCCACGAAGCTGCCGATGCCGCAATTGCTCGCGTCTTCTTCATCCGAACCGGCGCGCACGAAAACCTGCACCGCAACGAGCGAAGTCGCCTGTTCCTCTTTGACGATCAAGCGGATTCCGCACGGCAGCCTGACGTCCCGCGGCGCTGCCGTCTCGGCATGCGACGTAAGGCACATCGAAGCGAGAATGCCCACTGCAAGGACGTATCGAAGATGTATAAAGGTACGAAAGGCCACCGAACTCTCCCCAAGCGCCTCAGGCGCAGTCCGTAATCACCACCGGATCAGTACGACGCTGTTTTCGACGCCGCGGTTGCGGACGGCGCCTGTGCGCTGGACGGATCAGTGAACGGGATGATCGTCACGATGTTATACTTGTCCGGCGTCAGATACTTAACCGCGGCCCGCCGGAGATCTTCGCCGGTTACCGTTTCGAAATGTGCGATGTAATCGACATCATACTGATACGTGTCGATCATATCGTAGAAACCCAGCGCATCCGCGCGGCCAGAATCCGTTTGAACGTCGAACAAGTAAGACGCCATCAGACTCTGTTTCGCGGCATCGAGCTCCCACGCCGAAACGACCTCATCACGCAAGTTCTGGATCTGGTCGACAATCGCCTTTTCCACTGCGTCGGGATTGCCGGTCGGGAAACTCGCGGTTACGGTGAGAATGCCCTCGTGCTGCTGCGTAAGGTAGTCAGCCGAAATGCTGTCCACAATCTTTTGCTGATCGCGAAGCGTCCTCGTAAGCCGATTGTTCGCTCCCTGGCCCAGCAGCGTAAGCAGCACGTCCATTACCCAGGCGTCGGGCTTGTCCGCGACGGACGGCGCGCCGAAGGCTATCATCATTGACGACGATGACGCGCTGCGTCGAAGTATCGTACGGTGGATTGACGTGAGTTGAGGCAGCGCCGGCGGATCCGGGGGATCCAACGTCATCGATTTTGCCCAGCCCCCGAACACGCTCTGCGCTTCCTTCTGCACTTGCTCCGGCGCGATATCTCCGGTGACCACGAGCGTCATGTTGTTCGGAGCGTAAAACGTCTTATAGAACGCGGCAACCTGGTCGCGAGTGATCGTCTGGACGTCCTGCGGCACGCCGGTAACGGGTACGCCATAGGGGTGTTTGGGACCATAGACCATCGCGCGGATCTGCGCATTCATCACTTCGTCGGGATTGTCGATGCCGCGGGCGACCTCACTGAGAATAATGGGGCGCTCACTTTGGACACTCTTATCGGTGATCGAAGCATGTTGCAGGACGTCGCCAATCACCGCGAGCGCGGCGGCGAAGTTCTCGGACGGCACGACGACGTAAAAGTGAGCCCAATCGAACGAAGTCGCCGCGTTGAAGCTCCCGCCGAGGTTCTCGATCGCACCATCGATCTGCTCCTCGTTGGGGCGAGTAGGCGTCCCTTTGAACAGGACGTGTTCAAGATAGTGCGCCACGCCGAAGTGACCGATAGGCTGCCTTGTCGCTCCCGCGCGCATCCACGCATCGATTGCAACGAGGCCGACTGCATGGCTCGGAGCAGTGACGATTCTCAGGCCGTTGGGGAGCGTTGCGAGGACTGCAGGCGATTGCGCAAACGCGGGGATCTCGCCTCCTGCAATGCCCGTGACGAATAGAGCGACAATAACGATGCCAAGGGAGCGAAGACGATTAGTTAGGGGACGTTGACGCATGTGCCGTGTATTGATCCGATCCCAATAGACGATTTTCCCTTCAATGATACCTGACATTCCATTGCCGCGCTGCAGGCAATAGCAATGCCCGCAAACTCATACGTCGCGCTTGGACTTAGCCAGCGTCTCGCCTTCACGGCAATTCCATCAGCGGCGCGGCGTGTATAATGACTCTTGTCATGCCCAAGAAGACAAAACTCGGCGCGCCCGAGCCGTTTCACCTGATTAACCGCATCCCGATACGCGACAACGGAGAACCGCTCGTCGACCTTCGCGGACGGCGCGAGGCTCGCTTCCTGAATCTCGCACCTGGCTGCCTGCCGTTTGTTCGCGAGTCCGTTCTCGCCCGGCTCATCCGCGCCCAAGCCCGCCTCCCCTGGTACGTCCACATCCAGATATCCACGGCGCTGCGGACGCTGGACATGCAGAGTCGAATGTATTGGTCGAACTTCAATCGGATCCAGTCGGAGCACCCGCAATGGCCGCTCAGCGCGGTCCGTCGCGCCTGCAATAAGTTCTTCGCGCCGCCCGACGCCAAAGCGCCTCCTGGGCACTGCACGGGAGGCGCCGTGGATGTCGCCCTGGTGGACCTGACCGGCCGGCCGCTGGACGTGACATCGCCCTTCTTGAGATGGGATGCTGCGTATACGTTCGTCGATGGTCTGACGCCTGAAGCGCACGCCAACCGGAAAATGCTATACGAGGCGATGACCGGCGCGGGTTTTTCCAACTGCCGCGACGAGTGGTGGCACTACTCGTACGGAGACAGCGCTTGGGCGGTCCGCACGGGAAATCCGATCGCCTGCTACGGCCTTATTCCGCCTCCAGCCAGCTATAGCCACGTCCCCAAACGCCCCGCTCGCCCGCCTCGCAAGCCAGCAGCCTACCTGCGCCCCGGGCGATGGCGGCGTCGAAAGCGGTAGACGAAGCGCAATTCGCGCAGATAGGGCCGGATTCCAGTCGACCGCTTGTCAGGAGGACTTTTGCGCCATGCAACGAAATTTATCGACAAGTCCGGGGGGCACTTCCGGTTTCGTAAACGTCGTTTGAGTGCCCTCGATGCAAGCACTGACCAGACGGATTCCAGGAGGCAATGCCCATGAAGGCCAGAAATCGACACGCCATTTTAGCGGCAACGATATTGATATGCTTTTGTGTGATTATCGCTGCTAGTGCGCCCACGTGCGCAAGCTCAACCCGAAAACCTCTTACCCTCAATGCGATTGCCGCCTTAGCGCTTAAGTCCGTTGTCAGCTTGACGGTGCTTGGAGCGGACGGCAACACACTCAAAACAGGCTCCGGATTCGTAATAGGCAAGAACGTTATCGTCACAAACGTTCACGTCATCAAAGGCGCGCACGCGGTAACCGCAAATTACACCGACGGCACATCACGAGACGTCCTTGGCCTCCTTGGCTTCGATAAGGACCGCGATCTGGCTATTCTCTACTCAGATACGTCCGGTGAGCATCCTGTTCACCTAGGCGACAGTTCGCGGGTTCGCGTCGGCGACCGCGTTGTAGCCGTTGGTTCCCCTGAAGGTCTGACGGGGTCAGTCACAAATGGCATCATTAGCGGAATTAGAGTGGTCGGAGATACCAAGCTCTTTCAAACGACCGCACCGATTTCCCCGGGTTCATCCGGAGGACCGTTGATTAACGAATACGGGGAAGTCATTGGAGTGACGTCCTTCCAGCTGGTAGAGGGCCAGAATCTTAACTTCGCATACGCATCAGGTCACATTGGCACAATTCAGATTTCCGACCCGCACGATCCCTCCAAGGTAAGCCAATGGGCCGATCTAGCGGCACTCGGTCTCGGAGACGACCAATCGCCGGCGCTTCCCACATCTTCGTCAATCGCTAAATCCGCTGATGCCGACATTCCGTACACGACAAAACCGCTCAAGGGCATAGTTGCGGTATCCGTTTTAATCGAGGATCTCAATGACGAAGCGAAAGCCGCGGGTCTCGACGAGGACGTATTGAAGACCGATGTAGAGCTCCGTTTGCGAAAGGACGGCATAAAAGTATCCTCAGAGGACTTTTCGCAGAAGGTATCGCAGAATAGCGGATACGTATACGTGCAGATTACAACGTTGGCGCTGCAAAACGGCGACCTAATATTCAATCATCAAGTCAGTTTCAATGAAGATGTTCAACTCCGCCGCGCAGCGCCAATCATTTGCACGGCGCATACATGGGACAGAGGCGGCGTAGCTTTTAGCCCGGCGGACGGATTTGCCCACTACGTTCGAGACGTCTTGGGGGACGACATCGACAAGTTCGCAAACGAGATGCTCGCTCAAAACACGCCGTAGCGCCTATGAGCGGCAAGCCTTACGATCTTGCCGCCTCCGGGCTGCTTTTTGCAGCACTTAGCGAGCGGCAGCTATGTGACGCAATGTCCCGCAATAAGGCGCGCAATCAAACGGATGCTACATGAGACAATTTGTGCAGGAGCGCTGCACGAAAGACTGAGAGTGTGCGTAACAAACTGGCGTATTGCGAGAAAGATTCAGGACGGCTCGTGCCGCCGGGGCGTTCTTTTGCCTGCGCCTCGTTCACGGCGGCGATTGACGAAGCCTCGTCAACACGCGTAAAGCGTTTTGCCGCTAACGTCCGCCGGTCACGGACCGGTCTCGCCCGCGCCTCGTTCACTTCGGCGATCGACGAAGCCTCGTCAACACGCGTAAAGCGTTTTGCCGCTAACGTCCGCCGGTCACGGACCGGTCTCGCCCGCGCCTCGTTGACGGCGGAGATCGACGAAGCCACGTCAACACGCGTACATCGTTTTGCCGCTAACGTCCGATTCCAGCGCACGTCGCGAGGTCAATAAAGCGCTACGCAATTCCTTTTTCAAAAATTGCCCCGGCGGCACTGGAGCCGCCTTACAAACCGTTTCGATCTCTTACACACGCTCTGAGAAACACTGCATCTCTTGCAACGAAGGACATATTATGCAAACGGAATACGATGTTATCGTAATCGGAGGCGGCACGGGCGGAAGCATTGCCGCCATCCAAGCCGCTCGTGCCGGAGCGCACACGCTGCTGGTGGAAAAGAATGGCATGCTTGGCGGCACGATGACCCTTGGCGGCATCAATTACCCTGCTTCATTCTTCGCGTGGGGCCGGCAGATATCTCGAGGAATCGGCTGGGAGCTGGTACGCCAAACTCAGGAGGAAACCGGACACCCCGTGATGACGGCGGAAGGCACGGAGGACAATTCTCGAGCGAAGGCGACGAGTATGAATATCCCCGTGTTCGCCGCACTCTGCGACCAGGCCGCACTGGACGCCGGAGTCGAGCTTCTTTTTCACGCCATGCCCGCCGCCATTATACAAGACGATGCGGGCTGGCTCGCGACCATATGCACGAAGTCGGGCCTTCGGCGAATCCGCGCGACCGTCGTCATCGATGCGACAGGCGACGCGAACGCTGTCGCCTTGGCCGGCTTCGATGTGGATCGACCTGAGATCGTGCAGCCCGGCACACTGAATATGCGCTGCTCTGGTTACGATCCGCAAACCCTGGATTACGCCGCGATCGGGGCGGCGGCAAGGAAAGCCATTGCCGACGGGCAGTTAACTACGACCGACGTGTCCTGGTCCGACAATGGCCCCGAGGGATTTCTCCGGAATTACGGAGGCAATGCCAATCATCTGCGCGCCGCAGGCGCCGAGACCAGCGAGGGCAAGTCGCTCGGCGAAGTGGAAGGACGCCGTGCGATGCTGCGGGCACTTCGCTTCTTTCGCAAGCAACCCGGTCTGCAAGACTTCCAGGTGGAATGGATCAGCCCTGAGGCAGGAATCCGGGAGACAGTAACCATCAAGGGAAAGGCAACGGTAACAACAGCGGACTACGAGGCCGGAGTCGCGTATCCTGATGCAGTCTGCTATGCGTTCTATCCGATCGATGAGCATCTCAACGACGGGCGGGGAATCAACTGGCGGGCGCTTGGAAGACGCGTATTGCCGACCATTCCCCGAGGCGCATTGCTGCCCGCCGGCAGCAGCAATTTCATCGTTGCGGGCCGCTGCCTGTCCAGTCAGCGCGAGGCGCAGTCGGCCCTGCGCGTCGAATGCCCGTGTATGGCCATGGGGCAGGCCGCCGGGGCTCTCGCTGCACTAGCAGTACAGTTGCAGGTCGATGTGGAAGAGGTTCCAATGGACTCCTTGCGCGCCACGCTCCGCGCCCATCAAGCCATCGTGCCCCCAGACTGACGCGAATAAACGCCGGGTTTCGCAAACCTACCGCCGCTTCGGAGGAGGCGCTCCTCTCTGTCGGCGTTTCACCGCGACATCTTCGTAGAAACCGCGACTGGCAGGTTCAAAGGCTGATGGAGCCTACCCGAAAGTCAAACCGCGCGATTGGTTCCGCAAAGCAGACGAGCGTCTTGTGAGTTAACCGCGCACTCGAGAGTAGACGTCGCTCGCCGCGCCGAGCTGCTTGACAGCCCGTCCGCCGTCTGATGCGATCGCGGCGCAACGGTCCCTACCCCGTTTTTCCTGGCGCCGGCGTGCCCGGCGCAGGGACGGGGGTGACGAACGGCGGGTGCGCAGGCAGGGGAGCCGGAGCTGTCGAAGGCTTTGCCGATTTCGCGGGCTCGGTCGGCGCGTGACCATCGAGGACCAGATTAACGTTCCGGATAAGGGAGTCGCCGCCCATGTCTTTCGGATGAACAGTCACAGAAAACAGCTTCGTCGCCGCATCGTAGCTTACCGGATCGTTTGTCCCATCGATCGATACCACTTTCGGCGCTGCGGCCGCGTACCCCATGAGCGTCACGCTTGATTCGCCCTGTGCAAGTTCGACGATTATGCTAACGTGCCCGTCGGCATCGACCACCTTAGGGATCCGCTGACGTCCGGACGTCACGTACTTGCCTCTGTCGCCGACGAGTGCAATTCCAGAACTGCCGAGCGGGGCAACGACGAAATACATCCGGTCGGCGTCACTCAGGTTCGACGAATAAGCATCCGATGCGCCGATAAGCTGGCCGCTCCCGGCGAAGTAATCGTAGACGAAGACCTGGCCTGAAAGGCCGAACCACTCAGGTACGAAACGAAATGCCTCTGAATCGTGCTTGCGCGTAAATGCGACGACGTAGGCAGTTCGCGCTGGATGGTCGGTATAGGTCCATGCGACAAGCGGCTCGTGCGCCAATACGGCGTCGCCGGCCAGGCTCTCCTCCGTTGGAACGAGCGTCTCATCGGGCTTGACGATCACCCCATCGGTTCTTACAACGCGCCGGAGGTTTTCGACATTTTCAGCCCCCATCTCGTCGCCAATCCCCACCGGACCCGCCGAGAGCGTCTCGATCAGCAGGTTATCCGGCTCGGTGCTCCGGCAGACATCCGCCCACGGCCAGGCGCCGCAGGCGCGCGCCAGAAGGGCCGCGTAAATAAAATCGTCCCACTTGCGCCGTTCAAACCGGTCAGTCGATGCGCGTATCGTGGTTACGTTGGATATGCGAGAGGCGTCCAGGAAGAATCGGGGCAACGCCATGGAATACTGCAGCGTCAGGCCATATTCGGCCATTGCAGTCGACATCTCCGTCGTAAACTGCGTCCCCGCTTCGATAGTTGATGAGAGCGGCGCTGAGTCCTTATAGATCTCGCTCAACCAGTCCTGTTCATAGCACACGACGCCGCTGTCAAATAAACGTCTCGCCGCAGCCTCCCAGTAAGCGTGATCGATCGGCGCTTCTCCCGCCAATTGATAGGTTTGCGCATACGGACTCTTGGGATCGACACCGCGTCCATGGGCGATCAGCGGCAGATCGATAGCCTTCTGAAACGCGCTTAAACCATCCGGAAACAGTTCCGGCGCTGCGTTATACACCCATGTCCCGCCAATCCCGTTCCAGCCGAACGTATCGGGATCGACCACTTTGGAGCCGTCGCGCTTCTCCTTAACCAACCCCGCCTTCGGGTACCACCAGCTGTCAAGCTGAAGGTACCGGAGGGGAATACCCCGCTTCCGCCAGTCGTCCCGCAGCGTTTCGAGTGTCCCTGCGTATCCTTTATCCTTATCGAACTGATAATAGTAGTGCGATCCGTTGTCAGTCCAGTAGCCAAGATATTTGAGAAGGGGCTCGGAATCGCTGGCCTCAAGCGTTCTACCGCTGAGCGTCGTCAATGCGTGTCCCCAAGCACGCACGGTCGGCACGACCCCCCTGCCGAAAACCATGATCGAAGAATGCTCGAAGCCAGCCGGGAGCTGGGAAAGCTGCCAGTTCAGTCCGCTCGCGATTTCATGCCTCCCATCGCCCCACATTCGCGACACCAGGAAATCCGACGCAGCGGAAAGGACGCATGTGTTTCCGGCATCATCGAAAATCATCCACGGAGTTCCGTTCTGTTCGCCGCTCCAAGCGTGCGGGGCAAATGGAGCCTCGCGGTAGCTCATGATGTGCAAAGCGTCTGGGATTTGATGGAACGACGGAAACGGAGGGAGCTTGGCGACGGCTTCGGGAGTCGCGATGGCAAACAGAATGAGCTGCGCCGACGGGTAGATTCTGATCCTGCCCGTCAACTTCGACGGCGGGTTCCAGGCAAGCTGATATTCCGTGTAGTTCCCGAGGCGATCATTTCCATCAAAGCGCCGTACGGTCCTGACCGGAACACGCCCCTTCAAGGACCATCCAAACTCAGTCTGCTGAACCGAATATCCGCCTGTCTCATCGACGACAAGCCGCAAGGGACCGGACGGCACTGCGCTCTCGCGCCCGAATGCGGCCGTGTAGGCGACGGAGACGGAAAGAACGGTACAAAACAGCATCGCCCAAGATACGGCCGGTCGACGCACGATCCCGCCCCATGCGTACCGCATCGCTGCCTTGATTAGTCGGATCAATTCTCTGTACACGCCGGTAAGCGCCTCCCGCCGCCGTCGGTTCAGACGGCATCCTCGGCGCCCGCAGCCCAGAGCAGACCGCGCACCATGAGCCGCAGCACGTCCGCCTGTTCGACAATCGCCGCGACATGCCCAAGGGAGTTATACGCGACCCGCCCTTCGCCGTAGTATCGTGTCCAGATGACCGGCATCTCAAAAGCGCCGTTCGGTACGTGAGGACCATCGGCGACGGGAAAAGAAGTCGTGGCGAGCACCTTGTTGGACGGATCGGTATGCAGGTAATACTGTTCAGACTTCACCTTAAACTGAATTGGGGATCCCGCCGTGATAAAATGCTTGGGATCGGTGATCCGCACAACGTACTCGGTTCCATCGTTGCCCGGATGCGCCACCCACTGACCGCCCGTCATGAGTTGATACTCGGTTTGGTTGCGGAATGAGTCGCACATCCCGCCGTGGCATCCTCCGATGCCGACGCCGGCCTTCACGGCAGCGAGGAGCGGATTCAGCTGATCGCCGGTGATCTCCCCCATCGTCCAGACCGGGACGATCAGGTCAAGCGAGTTGAGGTTGGGATGTTCCCTAAACGCGTCCAACGTATTACTGACGGCCACATCGAAGCCGCGCGCGGAGAGCTCGCGCCGGAATATCCCGGAAACCTGCTCGGGCTCATGTCCATTCCATCCGCCCCAAACGATCAATGCCTTACGAAGTCCCAACGTTCGCGTCCTCCAGACTAACCGGTCCCCCTAACGTTCGCGTCTGCCCGCTGCCATTCCTTCTTTCGGCCGACTGAACCAAAGATGCGTGATTGACGTCCCAAGCGGTTGACATTCGCTCCCGCCCCGGGTATAGTAAACCTCGTAAGCGCAAATGATGCGGGGTGGAGCAGTCCGGTAGCTCGTCGGGCTCATAACCCGAAGGTCGTTGGTTCAAGTCCAACCCCCGCTCCCAGCCGGTTCGGTTATCCGAACCAATGAGCTCGCGGAATGTGGTATTGCTTCTAGCTCCACGTCCGCGAGCTCTTTTGTTTGCACCACGACCCGCCTGTCATGTGGATGTACGCACATTACGGCTTCCGGCGGTTAGCATCCGAACCGCCCCGCCCGGACGCCCATTACCAACAGCAGCGGCAAGTATTGGAAACTCTTCTGAAGAGCATAAATGCCCGATTGGCCGATACCCGGAACAGGAAGACCAACGAGGAAGCCGGGAAGCACCGAACGCGCGCTTTAGAGCTTATGAAGCGAGCGGACGCCCGACGCACGAAGGAAGCCGTATCGAAAGGCCAAAAGGTAGCTCCGACGTTCTAAATGTTCGTCAATAGCGGCAGTTAGCGGACGCTCGATTTTCAGGCGTCCGCTATTTATTACTTGTGCGTCGATAGCCAGTTTTCGCCAACTTTCAAACCGTCTATCAAGTGCTGTACGCTTTGTTGGTTTTTCAGGGGAACGTCTATTGTCCATAGACCGTTAAGCTCTACCGTGCACTCCGGGTCATTTTTACCGTTGTGTACCGTGGTCAATTTCAATCCGCTTGCCGTGGTGAATGTGCTTGTGCTGTAATCGGCCGGGTTTCGCTTCGATCTATCATACGCGTCCAACATGGCCGCAAATTGGTCTGCGAGCTTAGGTACGTCTTCGTCGTCAACGTAGACTTTGGTTTCAAGGAAAGACATGTCACGAAATGTTTGCTTTGCGTAAATTTCCAGGCCATCGGCGGATAACGCCCCCTTATCGGTCGATTTAGCCACTACACAGGTAACGTCCCCTAGCTTCCAAACGTCTTTGCTCACAAGCACGGCTGCTGAGTATCTGTCAACGTGCACGGTCACGCCCGGCTGATTTAGGGCCTGTTCAAGTTTCGTCGTGTCGCTCCGCGCTGCAAGCGTCGATAATGCCAGTAGCGCACAAATCAGGAATAGCTGCATAGTTCGTTCCTCTCCTATTTTCTCCGGGGTTAAAGCTGGCAAGCCAACGAGAAGATTATAACTCAAAACAGCCCAAACGGGACTCATAGTCACCCGGTTGATCGTCCGTGGACTTTAGACGCCCCAAAACTGCACGATAGGCAGCATGGAACAAAGCGACGATGACGTTTTAGTGAGGTTCGGCCGGAGGCTCCGACAGCTTCGGAGCAAGGCAGGGTATAGTCAAGAAAAGTTCGCGCTCCACTGTGACCTTGATCGTACGTACGTCGGCAGTGTGGAGCGCGGCAAGAGGAACGTTAGCCTACGGAACTTAGAGCGCTTCGCGGAGCGGTTGGGAATTACCCTTGCGGAGCTTTTCGAGGAATTTTAGGGAGCGCGAAATATGGCGTTGTTGATATTTATTGACAGGGCGTTTTCGGGCAAACCGGGCCAAAGTTGACATAATCGCAAAACACGTGCAGCAGCAACGCCATTAACGCCACAGTCTACCAATAAATACCAACAGCAAAACGATTTGGCTTGATATAATGCACATTATCGGAACATGCCACATTGGTCTATGGTAGCATCCGGGCCATATAATGCCCAAAGGAAGTTTAGGGTGTGACGTGGAATAATGCCCCTGAGAACTGCGGAGCTCCGCGCCGTTGTAGCGGTTTCCCCAAACCCTAATTACTGAGAATGACCCGCGAGACACCTGACGCACGCGTACTGCGGCCATTCAAGGAGACAATTTTGAAAGACCTTTCACTCTTTCAACCAAGTTTCGACAGGACAGGCCTTGACTTGAATATCGACAATACTCTAAAAAATCGAAAGCAAGATATTCTCGCATATTTTCGCGAGAGAGCATCGGAGTCGCTCGAAGTTATTCGTTCTACTGTTGGCTCAAACGATTACAGAGGAATGGCCGATGCCATTAATAAGGCAGTAACAAAGACTCGCGATAGTGTCATATCGAGCGTCAGACAAGTAGCCGAAGCCGAAAAGTGGAAGCGGTCTGAACTTCTTGAAACTGTCCTAATAGTCACATATTGTAGTTATGTCGTTATGATAGATAATCGAAACGAGGTATGGCCGTATGATTATATGGCGTTTTCTCGGCGAATCGGCGAACTTTGGGAGCCATTTTGCAAACTATGCTTCGATTATCCGATCAACAATATTTCACCGTTCATACCTCCATTATTTTCGGAGGTCAAGCGCCAACTAGTTAAGGAATTGAAGGACTACATAGCAACACTTCCGCTAGATGATGAGCAGCGCTCCGAACTGATTAAGTATTATGAAAAGGTCTGGACTATGGTTGACGCAGGTCAGGTTCAGCTTGAGCTAGATTTGCATTTCGTAACAAAGAGATCGAAAATTAACGTAGATTTCAAGAGTGGCTTCGGATCTAACGAAAAGGGTAATACTAATCGCTTGTTACTGGTGGCAAGCATCTATAGCAATTTGCCAGATAATTACAAATGCGTGCTTCTAGTTCGCAGTGAGGAAGATACTAATAACAATTACTTCAAGACCCTCAAGAATTCGGGCATATGGGAAGCGCACTGTGGAAGCGCCGCATACGACAAAATATATGAGTATTCGGGATACGATCTCAAAAGTTTTGTGCAAAATAATGTCGATTGGGATGAAGATTTTACCGAAAGCACTACAAGGCATTTTGCAGAACACGAATTGGGGACATATTTGAAGTGGTAACAGTCGAAGATAAAAGCATAATCGAAGATCGAGAACATATTTATCGATCCTATTATACAAAATCCGAATCGCTTGTTGCCTACATGGTGGAGCAGCTCGATCTTTCTTCCGGTCAGACGGTATTTGAACCCGCTGGCGGCGACGGCGTATTTATTGACGCGGTTCTAAATGCATGCCCGACCGCTCGTATCGACACGTACGATATCAATCCGGTAGCTATTGCCGAGCTAAAGCGCTTGTTTGGGCATAACTCCAACGTGAATATAGCTTTGGAAGACACGTTAACGTGTACTGATCTAGACCTGCGGGCCAATTCCGCTACTGGCTATGACAGAATAATTGCGAACCCTCCCTATGGTGGTTGGCAGGATATGAGTCGGCGGAAGGCTTTAAGCGCTAGGTACCCGGACCTTTCGGTAAAAGAAACGTATGCGCTGTTTCTCTATAGATGTATTCGCTTGTTAAATCCCGGAGGCGTGCTCGTTTTCATTATTCCGGACACGTGGCTTAATCTACATCGGCACGGCCGACTTCGGAAGTATTTACTGGAAACTACCCTAATAAGCCAGATTGCGCTATTTCCCTCAACCTATTTCCCAGGTGTGGCGTTTGGATATGCAAACATGTCCATCGTAACCATACGTAAGCCAGTGGGCAACGTTGACATAAGGTCTAACGAAACCGTAATTCTTCGCGGCTTTCCGAACGTGCAATCGGTATCACACGGCATTAATGGAGCGTCAGCGGTTTCTCGCTTCAAGCAGGGCAAAATACTTGAAAATGACAGTGCGGCCATCTATCTGGAGACGGCACAGGGATTGGAAGCGCTGCTAAGTCGCGACACCTTACGAATTTGCGATGTTGCCGATTGCGTGACGGGCATTTATTCAGGAAATGATAAGCAATTCTTGCGCACGCTATCCGCGAAGCTAAGGTATTCAAAGAGCTACCGCGAAATAGCATCCGATGAAATTTGTGCTAGACATGAGTTCCTTGATCCGAGCGAGATGCTTTCCGGCCTCTTAGGTGTAAAAACGTTTGTACCAATAGTCAAGGGCGGGAACACGCCGTACGTTAAACCGGACAATTGGTACATTGATTGGTCTCGTGAAGCAATACGCCACTATCGGACGGACAAGAAAGCAAGATTTCAGAATTCCAGCTATTACTTCAGAATGGGTTTAGGTATACCCATGGTGACATCTTCGGCAATATCGGCGGCACTAATAGAGCGAACCGTTTTTGATCAATCGTTAGTCGGTGTTTTTCCAAAGGACGCGACAATGCTTTATTACTTGCTCGCATTTTTTAACTCGCCAACTGCTAACACTCTTATTAGGGCTCTTAATTCCAGTTCTAATAATCCGGCAAATTATATCAAGAAAATCCCATTTGTGCGGCCATCTGACGAACTCTTGGCCGAGGTTACTGCACGAACCGACGCGATCGTCAAATCCTTGAAATCGACGGGGAGGTTTGATGCAGATCTAGAGCGTCAAAATAATGAAGACATAGCCGACTTGTATAATGCCGCATTAGCCGAGGGCTGTTAACTCGCTGCAGTCGGTCTTGAGTGCATCTGGAAGTATTTGCGAAGCAAGCCGACCGCCCGGCGCGATTTGGTGGATACCTGAGCGACCATTAAAATGGCATGGATAACGGAAAATCAGTTCGGCACTACCGCGACGGTCGCCGGGGGCATGTGGTCTTCGCCTGACCCCGATTACCTGTTGTTCTTGAATGACATGGTATCACGCGAAAGCATGACGGGCTATTACCCGAGCATTGACGCGGCAATGGCGTTGAAAGCCGTCGAATTATTCGGCGGGCGGATAGTCAAGCGCGGTCACCGTCCGAAGTTTGACCCTACGGTCGTCTACTGACCGCGCCACCATCGGCGGTACCCCTAGAAAATTCTACGCGGCCCGTACAGGCGCGTTTCGGCGGTTAGGGCAGTCATGGAGCGGCGCAGCTACAAACGTTGTCACAGCCGGGCTTTCGACACAAAGTCGGGCACAATGAAGTCAGTCAGGATTACCTGCAAGGATATTTTCACTTACAGGTTTGTGCTCGCCGTCCGGTTGCGGTCGCGGAGTCTTTTTTCGGAGAATACCTCCAGACGGTATGAATATCTGGATTTCTCCGCTATCGGGGTTAGCGGGTTGTTGAAACTTCGGGTACCCGCTCCCAAACTTACTGTTAACTTGAACCATTGAGCGTGCGGAGTTCGGAATCGTCTCGATTTCAAACACTGCACGCTCTTTGCTTTGAATCTCCACCGTGTGCAGGAACGTTTGCAAGATCTCAGTACGCTCACCAGGCTCTAAGACCGGCCACGTCTCCAAGACCGTTCCCCAAAGCTCCTGTACCTGCGCGGCAGCGGGTCTCTTGATAGTCGCCTTCTCGATCTCGGCCTGCACATTCATTAGTTCGGCCTCAATGGCGGCCTTCTCGGCGGAAGCCTTTTCTAACGCGGGCAAAAGAGCCGTAAGAGCCCTTCCCTCTCCGATCGCCTTCGTGAAATTCCCTATCTGAACATCGACGAACTGTAACCGCTTGGCCAATTGCCCCTTTATGGTCATTTGCGTGGAGGATGGCTGCGACCATTCCCCGGACTGAGCAATGAGCCCGTGCATGACCGTAGACCGGGATGCCGCGCGGGCCATCTCGTGGAGGATCGCTCCGTGCAGCTTGTCGGCGTTCACGCGAGAGACGGGGCAGCTTCCGTGCCTATTGGCGTTCTGACAGACGTAATAGTGAATCCGGCCAGCGCGTCCATGATGGCTTGCCATCGTATACGGACAGCCGCAATGAGGACAGACAACGAGGCCCTTGAGGTAATACGTAAAGCTATCCTCATGCCTCACAACTGTTCGGTACTCGTTCTTGTGAACGCATTCCTGTGCCTCTTCCCATAACGCGGCGGAGACGATGCCTTCATGACCGTTCTCGTTCCGCCATTCTCCGAAGTGGAGCACACCTTTATTCGTCTCATTCGAGAGGAGGTTCTTTGTCGTGGTTATTGACCAGGTTCTATCAAAGACGCGGTTAAGATAGTCGCGGATCTCTGTAAGCGTAGATCCCTCCGCAGCCATCTGGTAGGCAGTGAGAACGAACGGGGCCGTTACCTCGGACGGAACCAAACGCCGGGGAGGTTCCTTGTCGGCCGAATGAAAGCCAGCTCCATCGGTAGCAACCACGGTCTTATAGCCGAACGGGATATTTCCACCGCAGAAGTATCCCATCTGCACCATCCGTTCCATTTTCGTGCGTGTCCACTGAGAGACCATCTTCGGGTAGACGCCATCCATCATCGTGGTCATCGTCTTGCCCATGTAGCCCGCAAGGTCATCGCTAAACTTCTCTTTGACCATCTCGACATCCACATGGCGCTTCTGAAGCTCATACTCAGCGATCACATAGGCGTTCCCGCGCCCGAGGCGGCTCATGTACGTGACGCACACATGGTCAAACTCCCCTGCCTCCGCGTCCGTAAGCATCTCTTGAAAACCGGGCCGGTCAAGGTTCGTCCCGGTGCGGCCCTCGTCGCAGTACTCTTTTACGAGAGTCCCGCCCAGCGCGTTGATATGAAGGCGGTTTAGGTCCCTTTGGGCATCAATTGTTGTAAAGTCACCCTGGCGCTGATCGTCCGTAGAACAGCGTAAATAGCTAACATAACGTTTACTTGCTTTCTTAGTATTTTTACGCACGGTCATCTGTACGGCCCTCCTCGTTCCACGGACGTCCCGGCCGGCGTACTCCCCCAGCTTCCTTGAACGCGTCCAACCGTTCCCGCGTAACCCTCCAAGACTTATGGCCGAGCTTATAGCCGGGCATGTCACCCGCACGAAGGAGACGGCGTACGGTGTTCTCAGCGAGCCCCACTTCTTGGGCAACCTCTTCGACGGTAAGGTCTTTGATAGTCATGCCTTCATTATGACTTAGGGAACATATGTACGCAATACATACACCGATATAGAACAATTATTTTCGACGAATCGGCATACGAGGAGGGACTTGCGGATTCTCATATGTAGGGACAAAAGCGCCAAAAGGGGCGAAAGTTGGCTTCATCGCTAGTCTTGTCCTCGGACAACAGCTTGGGCGGCTTGGCGCTGTTGCCGCTCTTCTTCGCGACGTTCGCGCGCACGATGTTTTTGTATTTTGTTGTGTCGCTTACGCTTGCATTCATCGCTACAAAGTGGGACTTCACCGTTCGCCTCTCGCTGTTTGCGCACTGACGTAAAATAATTGTTGCATTCCCCGCATCTCGGGATTGGCCTGCTCAACCCTAGAGCAACCTGAACAGCCAGCGTGGGCAAAAATGAATGCCCAACTCACCTTTACCGCGCCGACTAAGAGACAGGCTCGGCAGGTAACCAAGGAGGAAGGAGGTAGCATCCAGAGACGCCAATCACTCGATCCATTCAACACAGGTAGGGACGTTCAGGAGCAGGACGAGGATGGGCTGTTTTCAGACTTGCCTTCCGATAAGTGAGCCACGCGGTGGAGGTTAGCGAACATTATCATTCTATCGCACCGGCGGACCACAGGATGGGATCACGGCTTTGGCGACAGCTTCTCTCGTCTGCAATTGGGCGAATATCCTGGCGCGTAGCGCCGAACTTGGCGAGCGTACCGGGGCGGTACCCTCGATGCAGATGTACGTTAACCCAGAGTGGGCCAGCTTGCGGTATCTGACGATCGAGGCGTGTGTGCGCCTACTCGCTCGCTCCCGCAGTCTTAAGCGCGGCGACGATTATATCGTAGTTCTCAGTGTTCGTAGACAGGCGAGCGTACAAACGCACGGGCGCCCCTATGTTATCTTGCGCGTTAATGTCCGCTCCAGCGGCAATAAGTGCCTTGACGGAAACAGCGCTCCCCCAACGGGCGGCAGACATGAGCGCAGTCATTCCTTTCTTATCTCGCGCATCAACTTCAGCCCCGGCGGCTATCAGGATCTTTGCGACATTTGGCGGGCAGTTGGGACCACCCACGGCCTCCATGAGCGCTGTATGGCCGTTGTTGTCCCTCGCGTTTACGTCCGCGCCTGCGGCGACAAGGGCATTGACGCAGTCCGCTTTACTAAGCATTGCCGCTACCATGAGCGCCGTAAAGCCGCCGTTGGCTTTTAGGTTCAGGTCCGCCCCTGCGGCGACAAGGGCATTGACGCAGTCCGTGTGGCCATAATACGCGGCCATTATGAGAGGCGTAAAGCCGCCGTTGTCTTTTAGGTTCAGGTCCGCCCCTGCGGAGATCAGGGCTTTAAGAGAGTCCGCCTGGCCGCTGGCCGCAGCCGTCATGAGCGCCGTCTGGCCGTCGTTGGCTTTTAGGTTCACATCCGCACCTGCGGCGACAAGGGCATTGACGCAGTCCGTGTGGCATTCCAGGGCCGCTATCATGAGCGCTGTATGGCCGTCGTTGTTCTTTGCGTTCAGGTCCGCCCCTTTATCAAGGCAAGCCTCAATATCGTCGGTTGTTGCGGGCTTCATCCTTTTCTCGCCGAAGAGGTCGCATAACAGTGGCACATCATCCCAACATGTTTTCGCTCCATCCTGAATAAGCAAGCCACCTAATTTTGTGGCGAATTGCTTCAGACGAGTAATGTCGTTGGTTGAAAGGTGCGGAAGAGCGTCGTCAATATATCCCGATGCATAGGCGAAGTTCAGGTTTTGCCCTCCCGCAAAATAGAAGGAGTTCATGCCAATGACTTGACCTTGCGCATTGAGCAGCGGGCCTCCAGAAGATCCATGCGAAATAGGGGCAGTCGTTTGAAAGACTTTGGCGTTGCCACGTTCCGGCAATGTACGTATGCCGCTAACGATCCCCGAGCTTATGCTCCCGTTCAAGCCTTCTGGCGAGCCGACTGCTACAACACTCTCGCCGATCTTCACAGATGAAGAATCCGCAAGCACAAGAGGTGTAACAGTGCCGGTGTCACAGGAAATGATCGCCAGATCGTAGCGCGTCTTTTCGACAACGAAGCCGGGAGAAGAAACGGAGCGGCCGTCGCTGAAGTTCACCGTAACCTCATGTGCTCCCATGACAACGTGCTGGTTCGTCGCGATCCAACCTGGCGCGATCACGAAGCCGGATCCCGATTTCACCGGTTCACCGGTCTTGTCGCGGACGGTTATCGAAACTACGGCAGGCAGGGTCAATGCCGCGATCTGCGTAGTTGTGAGCGTTTTATTTGAGGCGGCATCTCCATAAGCGACCGGAGCTAAAGGCAGTGCGAAGCCTGTAAGAATAACGGTGGTAAGGACGACGGGTAGCAGTTTCACGTTCTTCTCCTTGGATCCGCCAGGTGTGTGCTTTGCTACGCGTACACTCATGCGCCGCAGGCGAAACCGGAACAGCGATCGGCAACGATTTTTCTAGCGTCTCACGCCGTTGGACGTGTACTTCCATGTTACCATCGCCGTCAACAAATGTAAATAAGTGTATTTACAATCAGATCGCTGCGGAACGACACAATGCTGAGTGCATAAGAGCGTTCATACCGAGGCTCAACGAGAGCTGCAAGCGTTGTTGAGGGAGTTGCGCGAAGAAGCGGAATACACTCAGCGCGACCTCGCGGCGCGTCTCGGTGTTCCTCAAAGTCGTGTCGGCGACTATGAGCGCGGAGAGAGCCTTATGGACGTCCTCGTCTTGCGGCAGTATGCGACGGCACTGACGATGTTCTTCTCGTCGAAGGCGAATCCGACGCGCTCCTGGCCAACCAGCTCGGCATACCCGCCGTAACCGGAACGCTCGGGGCCGGGAACTGGAAGCCATACAACACGGACAGCCTGCGAGGGAAACGGCGCGTCACGATCCTCTACGATAAAGACGATGCGGGCAGCAAGGGAACCCGGAAGGTTGCCGCCGAACTCGCTGGAAGCGTGGACGACGTGCGCATCGCTCGCTATCCCGAAGGCGCGAACGACCTCACCGAATGGATCGTCAACAAGGGAGCTACCGTTGCGGATTTGCAACAAGCTATCGAGAGCGCCGTACCGCTTGCCGCTGCGCAACCCGCCGCCCAGGCCAGCGAGTGGGAAGCGCCGGTCCCGTTTCTCGCAAACGAGCTCTCGATATTCCCCATTGAGGCCCTGCCCGACACGATCGCGCCATTCGTTAGCGAAGTGGCGGAGAATATTCAGGTTCCCGTTGACATGGCCGCCATGACCGCCCTGCCCTGCATCGCCGCCGCCGTCTCGCGCTTTTGCGTCGTGAGGATCGGCGCGGATCACATTGAGCCAACCAACCTGTACGCCGCCGTCGTCATGGAGAGCGGGAGCCGCAAGTCGGCAACTCTCTCGCTCCTTACCGCGCCTATTCGCGAAGTAGAGCGCGAATGGACCGAGCGAGAGGCCCCGAAGATCGCAATGGCGGAGAACGAACGCGAGATCCACAAGAAGCGCGTCGCCGACATACGAGAGCAGCTCTCCAAGCGAATTGCAAGCGGCAAGGCGCTCGAACTGCGCAGCGAGCTTGCGTCTCTCACCAGCGACCCGGTCGCCGAAGCCGTCCCGCCGCGCGTCCTCGTGGACGACGTCACACCGGAAGAACTCGCCCGCCTCATGGCCCCGCGTGACGGGCTTATGGCGATGCTCTCCGCCGAAGGCGGCATCTTCGGCACGCTCGCCGGTCGCTATAGTCAGAAGGGCGAAGCGAACCTCGATCTGTTCTTAAAGTCCTTCGACGCCGAACCGTACCGCGTGGACCGCGTCGGACGAACGCCGCTGATGATCGACCGATGCACGCTCACCATGGGCCTTGCAGTCCAGCCCGACGTACTCCAATCCCTCGGCGCAAATGCCAGCTTTCGCGGGCGCGGGCTTCTCGGACGGTTTCTCTTCTCCGTACCGCGCAGCCTTGTTGGCCAGCGCCTTAGCCAGCCGGAGCGCTGTATCGATCCCGCCGCTCGATGCTTCTACCACGCGACGATCCGCCGGTTGTTCGATCTGGCGGCGCAGGGAACGATGCGTACGATCACCTTCACCGACGACGCGCGCGCCCTTCACTACCAATATGCCGACGACATCGAGAGCCGTCAAGCGGACGGTTGCGACCTCTCCGGTATCCGGGATTGGGCAAGCAAGCTCGCGGGCCGCGTCGCCCGGATCTGTGCGAACCTGCACATGGCCCGGTACGCCAGCGAGCCGGAGCCGTGGAACATCCCAATCGATGAAGAAACGACGCACGCCGGTTGGGCCATCGGCGGGTATTGCGTCGAGCACGCATTAGCGGCGTTCCTGCAAATGGGCGCGGACATCCACGCCGGGACCGCGCGGGACATGATCGCGTGGATGGTGCAGGACGGACGCGGCGACTTTTCGGAGCGCGACTGCTTCAAAAAGTACAAAGCGAAGCAAACCGCCGATGTCAAAGCGGCCCTTGAGGTTCTTGTAGAGCGCGGCTTTCTCCGCGAGTACCAGCCTCCGGCGAACGGCGGGCGACCTCCGGGCAAACACTACCTCGTGCATCCAAGCGCCGGCATATACCTCGGAAGGAGCAGCAAATGATGAACGCACTCGATGCCCTTCGCGAGATTAAGGCCCGCAAGGCCACCGGCCAAGCGCCGATGGCCCAGGCGGATATTGACCGCCAAACGAGCACGGTAGAGCGCGCCCTCGCAATGATCGAAGCGCCTGTATGGTCGCACGCGACAAAGACCCGCGCCGACGCCATCGCATTGACCGAACGTATGATTGCCCATGTGCTCGATCCCGTCGCCGCGGCGGGCTTCTCTGATCGTCTTGCGAAAGTTACCGCGCCGGTCAACGATCCTGAGCGTAGTCGAAGGGCGGACGCTACCCTGGGACCGCCAATGATGCGCAGGGACGGTCGCACAGCATCCGCCTTGTGCGTAGCCGTTCATCAGGCCGTCGAAAGCGGCGCAACGGTCCAAGCGCTCGAAGCCGTCATTCGCAAGTTCGTAGACGCCTGCGACCTCCCGAACGGCTACACCGATCCGCTCGACTCGTATGCCGAGGAAAGCATCCTGTACATGAAGGCGTACCTCACCGGAAAATGCCGGATGAACCGATCGATCAACCGCATACTCACGCGAGACGACGCGATGAAGGGGGCGAGCAGCGATGCTTGAGAAGTTCGAGAACATCAAGTTTCAAGGGAAAACCCTGGATGTCATTGAAGCCGCCGCCGTCATCTGCAAGGAATACACGGACAAGGAGTACGATCTGAGCCTCCGACAGCTCTACTATCAGTTCGTCGCTCGCGGCTTACTGCCAAACTCGGACGCCAACTACAAAAGGCTTGGCGACACCATCAAGAACGCGCGCCTTGCCGGGTTGATCGATTGGGACATCATCAAAGACAGAGGACGCGAGACCTTACGCAACAGCCATTGGCGCGGACCGGCGGACATAATGCGCTCCGCCGCTCATTCGTTCCGAATGGACACGTGGCGGGCGCAGCCTAACCATGTTCAAGTCATGGTCGAAAAACAGGCGCTCGAAGGCGTCCTGGAACCCGTTTGCCGCGAGCTTGATATCCCCTTCACTGCCAATAAGGGCTATTCGTCCGTCTCGGCGCTTTATGAGACCGGCAAAGAGCTTCGCCGCGCCATTGAATGCGGCAAGGATGTTCACGTGCTCTATCTTGGCGACCACGACCCAAGCGGGATCGACATGACACGCGACGTACAAAAGCGCCTTTCGCAGTTTGCCGGCGGATGCGTTCACGTGATCCGCGTCGCTCTCAACGAGGATCAAATAGCCCGGTACAACCCGCCCCCGAACCCAACCAAGATGAAGGATACGCGCGCGGCGACTTATATCCGCCGGTTTGGTGAGCTGTCATGGGAGCTCGATGCACTGGCCCCGGACGTTCTGGCCGACCTTGTACGCCAAAACGTATTGCCGTATCGAGACGACGACCTTCACCGCCAAGCGATCGCCGAACAAGACACACACCGCGCACGGCTTGCAGCGATCGCCGACGACATCGAACGCCAAGAAAAACAGCCATGACCGGGAAACTCGGAATAACCTGTTTTACAGTACAATTTAGTGAGTGACGAAAGTGTTGAGGGTATCGGAACACGTAGCAAATGGAGAAGTTAACCAGGAACGAGCGCCCCGCGCGAAAAATAGGCCGTCCGCGAACCAACCCCGAGCGCCCATTGACGCCCGCCGAACGGCAGGCCGCGTACCGGCGACGGCTCATAGAGGCGGGGGAACGAGATGACGCCAATTGCATCACTATCGACCGCGCAGCGCACGACCGAATGACGGCCGCGATAGGGGAGCTGTCCGCCGCTCTCGACGATGCCGCCCGCCGTGGCGTCTCTATCGCCCAAACATGCGCCGGCGTCACCGGTCCGGAGCGCATCGTGAAGCTGGCCCAGGCGATACGGAGACTGCCCGACCCCAAGCGATGACCGCCAAAGCCCCCACGATGCCCGCAGGACGCGAAATAGGCGTATTGGGCAACGTTGGCCGGGACATCGGGACGGACCTCGACGCCGACGTACTCGACACCGGAACGCCGTACGGTGAGACTTGCGGCCTGCGTGCCTGCCGAACCGGGAATGGCGACCTCCTGCTATGGGGATGGTTCGACGGCATTGTGTCAACGCCGCCCCCTTCTGAACATCCCACCGACCTCCTTCGCCGCTTGCTCCAGAACACGTAGCCTGACGCAGGGAGACTGAGCGTTAACATAGTCGCGTTCGAGACGCCGCAGTCTCACGGACTTTTGCGAGATCGCGATAGAAGAAACGCCGGCAACAAACGAATTTCGGATCGAATTGAACAGCGCCTTGTTTTCAGCCGACAAGGTCTTACCCGTTAATGTCGTTGGATCATACCGGAGGATCTGCGGCAACGAGCATTCGACGCCGAAGGCTTTGCGTACCTCCACCTGGACTTCGGAAGGGGTGGCGTAGCACGCCAACATTTCAATGATACTCCGGCGCACCTCGCTTGAAAGTTTCATTATTTTCCTCGTTCTACCCTGCGGTCATTAACGTAGGTTAACGTTCCTACGCCACGCTAAGCCCCAAGCGTGTGTCACCTTCGCCCGCTTCGGACACTTCACCGCCTGATGTCGCTTCGATGATCCGCGCCACCTTATCAGCCATGACGCCGTACAACAAGGCGATCTGTTGAGGCGGGTATCGTCGCAGGTACGCGGGATCCGTCGCAACCTTCGACATCTCGATAAGCGCTGCAAGCGCCGTTGAGACGAACTCGGAAATGAGCTCGTCAGGCGTTGCATCGCTGTCAGTTGGCAAAGTTCCAACTTGTTCCAACTTCACGACCTGTTCCAACTTCTGCACATCGATCGCTGGCTGTCCCTTTGCGACAAACTCGTTCCGGATGCGCGAGACCGTCGCTTTCGGCAGGTTGTACGCGCCGGCGACTTCGGTAATTCCTTGCCCAGCCATTAGCGCGTTCGCCACAATGAGCCGCAAGTCATCGTCTATTCTTTTGCCCCTTGCCATGTTTTAGCCTCTCGTTTTGACCTTCTTATCGCTCGCTACGCAAAATATCTTGCACCTACTGTTTTTGACTCTTTACGAATTTTTCGTTGGAGTATCGAACTTTTCGCGCCTTATTAAGTCTCATTATCACGTGTTATTGTTGACGTGTGAATTCTACGGTGAGATAATACATGTATGCGCGCGCCTACGACAGAGCCCGTTCGGCCTGAGAACGGCGAACAACCCCCGTTGCCGGATCCCCCGCCCATCGCTGAGTCTCCCGGCATGGACACGATCACCGCCGCGCCTATCGCCGATTCCGCGCCTATTGCGCCGCTCATAGGCCCTGAGCTTGTCTCAGAGCCGGAGACCCTGAGCTTGCCGAAGGGAAAGCCCAGCGCCGATCAATGGGCCGTCCTCGGAGGGCTCAGGTTCTTCCTCGCAATGGTGGTGATGTCCAGGCACGCCACGATCGTTGGGAAGCCTTTTTGCCCATTTATTGAGCAATTCGGCGGCTATGCAGCTGTTATTTGTTTTATGGTAATTTCCGGATATTCTATGGCCCATTCGCTAACACAAGACTCGAATGCTGCCCGCTTTTACGTTCGTAGATTTTGGAGAATCTATCCGGTTTATGTGACATCTCTTGCGTTAGCGGTTGCAGCAAACGTTCTAGATGGCTTCCCTATTCATGTCAACGATTGCATTAATATGTTTGGGGAGCTCACATTTCTCCAGAACATCCAAACAGAATTAGTACGCCTGTTTTGGCCCTCCTGGTCGCTAGGTATCGAAGTTTGGCTTTATGCAATGGCACCGTTGTTCATTGCGCTTCGGCACAGAGCGTACATAGCAATAATCGCCATCTCTCTTGTCGTTTCGCTGGCTCATTATTTCCTGAAACTTTCAGAGCCGGCCTACGTAAATGGATTTTGGGGCATCGGTCTAATGACCGCGCCATGGCTGTCGGGATTTGCATACTATCGCATGAGATCAACCTGCAAGACGGCCCCGATCGTATTACTGGCCGGTGCCGCAATGCTTGCATTCCGAGATTTCGATGCTACAGTCGGACGTCACTCGATGATGCTCTACATAATCTGCTGCGTGGTTTTGATCCTCGGTCACAAAATCGTGTTTTCTGCTAGCATCGGCAATTTTCTTCGATTTATCGGCGATCTAAGCTACCCGCTGTATATTAGCCACGGTATCATGTTGTCTCAGTTTGTCCATGCCCCAGGGATGGCCGTACCGAGCGCAGTTGCTGTAGCTGTCGTAATATTACTGGCTATAGACTATCCCTTACGTAAGTTTTCACGTCGAAAATTTAAATCGGTATATAAGCTATCCGAAGTCGGCATAGGGTTCAGACGTAAATGCAGTCACTTCGCTTGAAGTTAACGCCCTATTCCATATTCTAACAAAATCACAAAGGTTCCCAAATCCCTGACCATAACCATCGTTTAGCACGTGCAGAGATCCGTTAAGTGACCCTAAGTCCCCCACGCTGATAGGCGTGCCATTGAGATAGTAGATCGTAGTCGATGACGCCGATGTCCTCGTAACAATGAGAGTGTAGTCTGTGCCGGTTTCCAACGCAGCGACTGAACCACCCGCATTAGGGCACAAGTACTGACCGCTGCCGATATAGCACGACAGTCCAGCCTGTTTCCAAAATAGGTTCTGCCAGCTGTTAAGTCCCGCCCATGTGGACAATAATCTGAACCGTATCGCTATCGACCAATCAGACGCAGTTGGAGTCAAATTAAGCGCATCGAAAGAGCCCATACCAGTATGCGCACCAAGAACCCCCGGCGAATCAGCAGGACTCGGATCGGTAGAATCCCATGATTGCCATGCAGGCATTGTCTGTGTCAGCGATCCTACCACGTCATTCAGCGTTGTGCCAGCCCCCTCATTCATGATATAGGTGTGAATGAGACCGCTTGCCCACGACGCGGCCGATGAGCCAACCCACGCCGTTCCGTACGACGGCTTCTGCGCCGGGTTAGTCGAGGCCGCGAACGTCCCCACACTCGTAGCCGTCAAGTTCGGCCCGGTGGTTACGCTTATCGGGCCTGCGACGAACGACGCCGGCGAAACCGCGACGATCTGGTTATCGTTTATGATCTGGATCGACTGAGCCGGAACGCCATTGAAAAGGACGCTGCCAACGCCAGAATAAACCTCGCAGTTCGGGTCTTTAGGATGCATGCCCAGGAACGCGCCCAAGAAGCCGCCGCCGTTGATCGTCACAGGGACGCCGAGGCCGAATGCTGGCGAAAAGCTCGAGATGTTCGGCAAAGGGACAATATAGGATCCGCTTGCCCACTTCGGCTGCTTCGTCGTCGAACAATATGACCAGGCTTTCCCCGGCGTAGGTCTATCTGCCATCTGCATGTTCTCCTTATCGCCCGAGCCGCTTGCGGATCTGTTCGTCAAGCGCCGCCCTGGCTCGAAACTAACTCGCGAGCTGCCTGCCGCCGTTCTCGATGCGCAACACATCGCCACTCGCCACCAGCATATCAATGATCGTAGCCTTGTACGACTTGACGACCAGCTCAATATCCTCCGCCTCGCTGTGTGCGTTCACATCTACCGCCCCGGAGACTGCGACCTCAGAACGATCATTGAGCAAGCCCAGGTGCTTTGCGAGCGTGACGAGAGCAGCTTGCTTGTCATACAGCTCGACGGATACCGTCTCACCGTATGCGTTTGGTGTGCGCCGGATCGACTTGATAAGATGCCCGTTACCGCTTTGCATGAGCTTTGCGACATTCAGGTTCCCGTCATCATCCAAGCCTTCCGACAGGTCGCCGCGCGCAATGTCGGCAAGGCGGGCAAGGCACTCTTTCGCTTCCATGCTCCCGGCTTCGATCCTGGCCGCTATATACAGCGCAATATCAGGTTTTCTAAGGTTTTCGCTGCCGGTTTGGGCAAGCGTCGCATTGCTGCCGGAGTAACCGGCCAACTGCGCGGCCTTCGTCGCATTGAAGCGGGCGACGCCCAGGTAGGCATCGGCAAACGCCTTCTGTTTGCCTTTCAACGGCGGTAGCTCGTCAATATCGGTCATCGCTGTTCTCTCCTCGCTCGTGGCCTACCCTTCGGCTTGATGCCATCTGGCCGCGTTCTCGCTCGGTACGCTTCGACATCCGAGCGCCGGACCACCAGCAAGCCCCCGTGTCCGAGCGCCGCAGGTAGGCGGTTCTCACCGATCGCCTTGCGAACCGTGTTCGTCGCCACTGAGAGCGCCGAAGCGGCTTCTGTAACGCTAAGGTAGTCCGAGCGCACGTGTTGTAACGAAGTTAGGCGTATCATCAGTTAAATTCTACCATGAAACGGTCACAATGTTCATACATGAACATTTGTAATAAGCACATTGGTATTTTTATGTCAGCTCATAATATTGATAAGTTAATTTGCCAAACGGGCATCTGCATCGACGCGGGACACACACAAACAAGCGGCAGGGTTAACGCCTTGCCGCTTGCTGCCATCGTCGGACGCCGTTATGGGGTTTCTAGGGAGTGCTGAAGCGAAATAGGAGAGTCGCAAACTAAGCTGCAAGCGTTCTCCGGCCATCGTGGGGCGAAATTGGGGCTATTTCTCCGCTGCCTTCGGCGACACGTCCAACGCGGATTCGGTTTCGTCATAGTCGGTGTCGACGCCGAAGCGCTTGTCAGCGAGTTGGAGAGCCATAGCGGTTGCGTCCCTCATATCTTCTTCGGTCGTATCTTCGCTGTATCCCGGCAGTGTGCGCGGGTCAAAATACGTTGGGGACGCTTGCGGGTCCGCCGGTGGAGTCGGTTCGGTTGTCGGCGTCATGGCTTTGCTCCTACGGGATCACCTCAAGCGCCGTTCCGTCCATAAGGCGGTAGGCGTGAAAGTGTTTGTCTATAGTAAAGATGCGCCGTAAGCCGGTATCTTCGGCTGCTACAAGAAGTGTAGCGTCCGCGTAGTCACATGGCCGATCGGCGTAGCGCTCCATGTAAGCTCCTGTACGCAGCCTGGCGTTCACCGTTGGCGTAAACACGGTGAGTTTTCCGGCGCGAAGCAAGCTCCATAAGCCGCCTTGTGCGCGTAAACCGCCGCCACGCCCGAGAAGATGAAACGCTTCCGCTAAGCAGGCTTCCGTCGTCATCATCTTGACAGACTGAAAGCTCCGCACGGCTTGGGTGCATCGTTCGTGCGCCGCATCTCGTGCTATCAATATGGCAACAAGTGGGCCGGCATCACAGAGGATCACATGGAGCCTCTATTTCCGACCATGACCGGCCGTCTCCGGGGCCAGACGTTCCCTCGACAATGCCGATCACGCCTAACGCCTTTAGGCTATCGTACATCGTCTCGCCGCTATCTTGTACGGTCGGCAGGCTAGCTTCGTGGAGTACACGCAAAGCGTATTCCGAGACATCGAGCCCGGCGAGCGCCGCCTTATTCATAAGCGTGGCTTCTTCATCCGGCGTGAGATCGATAGTCAATGTCATAACTGTCCTCCTGCAACCCCAAGGCGTGGACGTCCGCCCTTACGCTCACGAGCATAGGCGTCCACGGCGGTAAGAGGGATAACCTTACGCCCATATCGCAATTCGGAAGGCAAACGTCCTGCGAGTACCGCCGCGCGAATTCGAGAATCGGTAACGCCTAGCCGTTCTGCTGCCTGCTGAACTGTAAGGAACTCTTCGTTTTCCATGCCATCATTTTACCCGAAAAATATTACGATGACACAATAACAACTATTACGATAACGTGATAGTTTCAGGTATACATTACCAATGTAGGCACAAAGAAAAGCCCCGGCGACAGCGCCAACTGTCCCGAGGCCGTGACCGAAGTCTAAAAGGAGACTCCGATGAAGTCAATTATAACCCCTTCCTGCTCAATGAGCAATGACCGCATGATCGCTCTCGACGCAATGGCCGCCGAGCGTGACATCGAGATCGCCCGCATCAACCGAGACGGACTCTTTTCCCGAGCTGATGACCTGTGCTTCGAGGACGGACGCGGAAACGTCCTGCAAGCCGCCATGCACTGCGCGATCGACGGCGGGACGTACACCGTCGTTCACGACCTGGCCGCCGATCGATGGTACACGGTTGACAGCCCGCGCCGGATCCCGGCCTCCGTCATGATCGAAGCCATTGCGCAGCGCGTTGCCCGAAACCGGGCGCAGCGACTTGCCGCCTAACTCTCCCTATCCCTGCCAATTGCCGAAAGCATAAGGCAGGGTCCTACTCTCACTGATGGAAGGAATAGAAGCAATGAAAGCAAAAGCATCAGAACCTATCAACGGCGTTGACGTTAGCGATCTGCCCGAGCTGCAGTTTCCCGCCCCCGGCAACGACGGCCCGCGACTTGTCGAGTCTTGCATGCTCGAAGTGACGTGCGCCGAAGATACCGCAGTGAAGCAAAAACGCAAAGGACTGCCAACCGACGCATCGATCTTTGGCGCGCTCTCGCTCCTTAGGCTACCCGCCACGGAAACGGATGCAAGAGCCGTACGCTATCTCATGACCGCCATTGAGAGCCATGTCGAAGAATCGCGCCGGCTGAAAGTTTGCGAGGATGCCGACGGCTTTACAATGGACGAAGTGCTAACCGACATCCGGAATGAAATCGAGAGGATCGACGACGCAGCCAAGTGGATCGATGCGTACCCCAATGGAACGCCGGAGAACGAGAAGGCGCAAGTCGTTTACAATAGAGGCTATTGCGCCTTGCAGCGCCTTCTCCCGTTGTGGCTTGACCGCGTGCTAGGCGTTCCCGGCGCGTTCTTGTTCGCCCACTCGATAGATTACGTCGTTGGGATTAATAACGGCATGCCGCAGAGCTTCGACTATGAGCGAGACGGATTTCGCGGAGACTAACACCGCCGATCGACGACCAGGCCCGGAGGTAACCCCTTCGGGCCTTTTGCTTGCCTTTTGGAAAAGTGTGAAGGTATCATCGCAAGTTCCGAGACCTATATGCACAAGGAGACCAGAACGATGTTAGAGCAAGCATCCCCGACCGTCGAATCGGCCAAGATGCTATTCGACGAATTAGAGCACACGGACGCTGGCGACGGCGATGAAGCCATCCACATTTTCATGACCGCAATTGAACGTCATGTTAGTTTTTCGCGGAAAGCGGATTGGCAAGGTTTGAGTATCAACGACCCGGACGCGGTAGAACTTATGCACCGCATTAACACTGCTATTGACGGCGTACGCTCAGGGCACAGTTTAACCAAAGCGTTTCCTGTGGGCAGCACGGAGTACAAAGAAGGAGAAACCGAGTGCGGAAATGCCTACTTCGAGCTTGAACACACGCTACCAGCTTGGTTTGATCGTCTTGTCGGCATACCAGGAGCTTTCCTAATACCTCAGTGGATCGATCTTATTACCGGCGGACTTCAGGGAGCTCCCTATCCCTTTGATTACGAGGAATCACGGCAAATCGAAACCAATATTCCCTATAGCCCCAAGTCGCGGTAGGGCGACCATGACGACCAGGCCCGGAGGGACGAACTCCGGGCCTTTTCTCTTACGTGCCATGCAGTGGAGATCAGCAGAGAAAGCAATGTAATAACGCGCGATAATTTGCACAACAAAGTTTATTAGATGCTAACGTGGAGATTTAGTACTTCTATGAAGGATTCATAATCCCTTTGCCGGAATTAAAAGGGTAAATTGAGTAACGTCTCGTCGAAGCACATCCAAAACATTCCACCCTAAAGGTTATCCGTCATGAAACTCCCATTACCTCTTCGCCTCACGGTCGCCTCTCTTGTCGTCGCGTTTCTCGTACTCTTTTCGGGCTGCGGGGGAGGCGGATCATCAAGCGGAGGGAGCGCTAACACAACATCGAGCAGTACTAACACCAACATTGGATCGATCTCAGCCTCTGGGGCAACAATATGCGTCGTTTTCGGTGGAGAAAAACTAGCGACAACAACTAACGCAGGCACTTCATGGACGATATCGACACCGACTACAGGTCTTGGCGAAGGACTTACTGTCGCGCCCGCTATTTCTGGTTCGACGATCTACGCAGGAACATCTGGCGGAGTGGCCGTCTCAAATAACGCCGGAACCAGCTGGACGACCCACAGTGTGTGGGGTTATCCCGTGGAATGCGTAGCCGTCTCAGGACAAACGATTTATGCCGGGACCATGGGCTTCGGCCTTGCAGTTTCAACAGATGGGGGGGCCTCGTGGAGAGTATATAATTCAGAAAACACTTTGCTAGACAGTGACTTTGTATACAGCTTGGCCGTTTCTGGTTCAAACATTTTCCTCGGCACTGACACCGATCTCGCGTTCTCGCTAAACGACGGTGGCACATGGAGCGAAACGCTTCCAAACGGGAACAACCAGATCACTGACGTGGCAATCTCAGGGACAACAATCTGCGAATCATCCTATTCGGAGACGAATGCTAACGGTTCGTGGGTCGGCGGCGTCTCGCTCGCGAACACCTCAAATCCGAACGCATGGACCCATTACACGACCGCAAACGGATTAGGCAGCAATAATGTTAACGCGGTTACGATCTCAGGCTCAACAATATACGCGGCAACATCCGGAGGAGTCTCGGTATCGACAAATAACGGATCGACATGGACCAACTATACAACCGCAAACGGATTGCCAATCAACAACGTGGCCGGAGTAGCGACGTCTGGATCTGCTGTTTACGCGACAACTGCAGGCGGACTGTCCGTATCAATTAATGGTGGAAAGACTTGGTCTAACGTTGTAATGCCTTCCGGAGTAGGAAGCAACGCGCTTAAACATACTTAAGCCACGTTCCTAGATCGCCAAGTACCGCGAGCCGCTCTCCTCCGGGTTCACATGCAAGCACATCGATGTCGCGGCCGCCGAGCTATGCCCGAGCTGCGCGGTAAGCTCGCGCACCTGAGCGCCCCGGTTCATTGCGTGGCTTTCGTGCGCATGGCGTAGCCAGTGAGCCGAAGCCGGCGCCGGATCAAAAGTCCTGAAATTCCGGCAAGATGCTTATTGACACCGCCAGGTCGTTATGGTATGATGACACTAGTTTCGCGCGAAACTTACTCAGCAGCTTCTTATTTTCGCGCATGAAGAGCGCTATATGGCCGCTAATACTCCGATAACTGATGACGAAAAGCGGGCTCCGAGTGTCTTCGATGTCGCACGCGAAGCCGGTGTCTCGCATACGACCGTCGGCCTTGTTCTCAAAGGCGATCCCGGAGGGCGTGTCTCCCTTCCGACGCGCGACCGCGTTAATGAAGCCGTCCGGAAGCTTTCCTACCGCCCGAATCGCCTGGCGAAAAGTCTGGCGCGTGGACGGACGTTTACAGTGGGCATGACGCTCCCGTTTTCGAACTCGAACTTCCACGGCGAAATCGTGCTAGGCGTCCAGGATGCCCTTCGCGAAAACAACTACCGGCTGATCGTCGTTCATACCGACGATGGCAACGGGGCGAGCGAAGAGGACCTGGTCGAATTTTTCGTACAGCAGCGCGTCGAGGCGCTGGTCTGCTTTCGCCCCAATCGTACCGTGATCGTTCCGGCGTGGCTGCAAACATTGCGCGAAGTCCGGATCCCGGCTGTCATGGTCGACGATTCCACTTACCAAGACATCGTCGATTGCGTGATCAGCGATGACCAGCACGCGATGGATATGGCGATCGATCATCTCGTGGGCCTAGGTCATCGCCGAATTGCATTGCTCAAGCTGGAGTATTCCACAACGCCGGCGCGTGACCGGCTGACAGGATACCATCATGCCCTGAAGCAGCATGGTCTCGAATATGCGCTCTCGATCGAGACGCAGCCGCAGTGGACGGACGAAATGGTGGCGGAACGCCTCCTGCCATTGTTGCGTTCGCCTGATGCGCCGACCGCGCTTGTCTGCATGAACGATTATCAGCTAAAGGATCTACTCACGAACAAAGAGGATTATGGCGTTAAAATCCCGGACGACATCTCGATAATCGGCTACGGGAATACGGAACTGAGCTGCCTGGCAAAACTCACAACCGTCGAACAATATCCGCGCAATATGGGCAGGATAGCAGGCGAACGAATCCTCGCGAAAATTCAAAACCCAAGTACGCCGTGTGAAACGCTGATCGCGCCGACGGGACTCGTCATCAGACGGAGCACACGCTCAATCCAGGCGGAGCGGCAAGGACTCAGACAAGGAGAAATTCTATGAGACGAAATGGTTTTACACTTATAGAATTGCTAGTTGTTATCGCAATCATAGCAATTCTTGCGGCAATATTATTTCCGGTTTTCGCGACGGCGCGCGAAAAGGCTCGCCAGAGCTCATGCGCCAGCAACTTGAAGCAAATCGGACTCGCGCTTTTGCAGTACGTCCAGGACAGCGACGAGACCATGCCATGGACGATGGACGGCTCGGGCAAGACATGGCAATATATCATCGAACCCTACGTCTCTTCGAAGTCGACGAGCATTGAAGGCATCTACATGTGTCCGAGCGCTTCGGATCAGGACACGTTCTGCACGATATGGGGCGGAAACCGATCCGCCATTGCCGGCGGCTGTTCCGGCTATGGCGTGCCGTCGACATACGCTTCCAACGAGACTTACTGCGGCTTTTGGGCGACGGCCGGGCAATGCGTTTTCAGCATTACTGGGTCAAGCGGCGTACAAGTCCAGCTTTCGCAATTCGATGAGCCGTCCAACTCGATTTTGTCGGGCGATTCCACAACGCCGGTCGGGTGGACCCAGGGCAATCAGGTTCTTTCGGCCAAGTTCTACAACACAACGCCCCCAGAGATCGGCAACAACGCGCAAGGCGGTTTGTTTATCTTCCGCCACAGCGGCGGCGACAATTTCCTCCTCGCCGATGGACACGTGAAGTGGTTTACCGCGCAGCAGCTGTTCGGCAAGACCTTCCAGGACCCGAACTGGGGCAATACCCTCTACTATTTTGACCGGCATCATTCTTGATCCCCAATCGGCGATACGCGTACGAAAGGTAGTGTTGCATGCTCATGATTCTAAACATTGCATTGCGCAGGCGAGCCGCGGCAATTGCGGCCTTAATCTTTACGACTTTCTGCGCCTCCGCGGCGAATGCGGCGATATTGACCGGCGGAACGTCCCGCCCCAACATCAGCACCTTCGTCAAGGGCGAGTTGGCGAAGCTCATTTTTACCGTCACAGGGCTCGCGCCGGGACAGGGCAGCACGCTGAGCTTGGACTTTCGCGACGAGTACGGCGTAAGCGTTTTGTCGCGTTCGGTCGCGGTGACCGCCGATTCCACGGGCGCGTGGACGGGGCAGGTCGACGCGCCGTCGGACCACTACGGATTTTTTCGAGTCTTTGGCTCGCTTGCAGACGGAACGAAAATTGCGCCCCTAGGCTCACGTCCCGCCGGGTTCATCACGTACGCGGTCGTGCCGGATCCGGCGGCGCGGATCGACTATGGAGCGGAAGATTCGCTGTTCGGCATGCAGGGCGGCTTTAGCGACCGGGCGGCCGTGATCCCGTACCTTGGCGTGCGCTGGACGAGCGGCGGATGGGCATGGGACCACAACGAGCCACACAGTTCGGGAGAATTCGACGAGCAGCGGGGCGCCGCGGCAAAGAAGGGCGAGACGTTCCCGTGGCAATCGCCGGCCAATGAGCGCGTGGCTTATAGTGGTGCGCCATGGCGGACCTATACGCTCGCGACTGTCAACGGCGTCCCGAAATGGGCGGCCGATCCAGACCATAGCTCTGGAAACTCCGTGCTCACCGAAACCGGTGAAATCGGGTGGGCTAAGTATCTCGATGAGATTGGCAAAGCCTTCCCGGCCAATTATCCCAAGCAGACGTATCACCCCTACCAGCTCACGTGGGAGCCTAGCTATCCGTGGAATTGGAAGGGCACCGATGCGCAGCTCGTCCGCATCTACGAGATCGGATACCAGGCCCTCCACAAGGCCGATCCGAACGCCGTCGTGATCGGTCCGACAGAAGGTATCGACGAAGAGCGCCTGTTCAAATTGGGGCTGGCGCGGTATCTCGATGGCCTGAGCGTTCACAATTACGTCAATTACCCACCGGAGCGCACCAGCTATATCGCCGAGCTGCGGCGAGCGCTCGCAAGCCTCAAGCGGTATGGAGGACGCGAGATTCCTATCTATGGTACCGAACAGGGTTATACGACCGCTGGCAATGTCGACCGTGAACTCACGCAGGCGCGCTCCAACGTCCGCAACAATCTGATTTCGCTTGGCGAAGGACTGCGGTTTAACTATGCGTTTTACGTCGCGGATTACTCCGGTGAGCCCGGTTATGGCTACTACTACAACTTGAATCCGAAAATCGAATTCGGCGCCGACCAGATCAGCCCCAAGCCGACCGTGCCCGCGTATGCCGCGATGACCTACCTGATCGACGGACATAGACCGGTGCAAACGATCGAATGGTTGGGGGCGACATCGCTCGGCTATGCCTTCCAGCGCGGCGACGATGTCGTGCTGGCTTTATGGGATTACAGCGGAAAGCCGAATCGGGTGACAATCCCGGTCGGAGCGACTGACGTGACGCTCTTCGACTGGATGGGCAATGGAAAAACCGTCAAAGCTTCGCTAAGCGGCCAGATCGAACTGACGCTCACCGAAAGCCCAATTTATGTCCGCGGCGTTTCCCCGCGCATCTGGGGACGGACAGGTTCGAAGCCGCTCGCGCTTGCCGAAAAGGAGATCAAAGCGTTCCCGGGGCAATCTGTCCGAATCGCGGCAGACGTTGCGACGGGTTTTGCAAAGGCGGGACCGGCGACTCTCGTCCTTGAACCATCGCCGCAAACCGGGGCTTCGGTGGTCAAGATGGATGTCGTTTTGAGCGTCTCGCCGAAGTCGACAGTTCTCATTCTGCCGCTGCCGAAAAGCATTCCTGCCGCCGACTATTCGGCGAAGCTAACCTTGCTGCAAAACGGCGCAGCCGTAGCCGCGAGCGGACTCGTGATGCATGTGCAGCCCCCTGTTGCCGTCCAGTCGGCATCGCCGGTCTTTGACGATCGGCGGACACTGCTTTCGTGCGAGTTCGTCAATCGCACTTCTCAGGCCATTGATGCAGATGCCGAGCTTCGCCTGGTAGGTCTTCCCGGCGACCGCCCTAAGCTGCGCTTGAGCCTGCCGGCGAAAGGCAAGGCGACGTTTGCGTTCGACTGCAGCGATCTTGCACCGTCGAACAACCGATTCTATGTGGCCCAAATCAAACTGGCCACATCGGATGGCTACCAGACGACGGAGACGTTCCACGAAACGTTCGCTTCCGCGGTTCACGTCGCCGCGGCGCCGTCGCCGGACGCCGCGCTTGCCGATTGGGCGCCGGAGCAATCGATCGACATCTCCGGTCAGGAATATGTCGTTCGCTCGCCGCAGTCTTACAACGGCCAATTGGCCGCCAAAGCGAAGCTCGCCTGGGACGAGAAGAACCTATATCTGGCATTCGATGTCGTCGATCCTGTTTACATCCAGGAGCACGACGGCTGGTTGACCTGGAAAGGCGACTGCTTGCAGCTTGAGTTCAACCTCGATCCCGGCCACAAACGCATCGATACCGGAAACGAGGCCATGGATCGCGGCACGATCCGTACAATGGAGATCGACATTGCGCTGACGGCCAAAGGGCCGCAGGCGTATCGTACGATGACATTCGACGCCGGTCAGCAGCCTGTGCGCCTGCTCACTGGCGACGAAGCTGCGGTGTCGGCCGTGAAAACGGCATCCGGCCTCGTCTACAGGATCGCACTCCCTTGGAAAACGCTCGGTGCGATCGAGGCGCCCCGCGCCGGCCAGCGGCTCGGCTTCTCGGCATTCGTTAACGACATGAACAGACCCGGGCAGCTGGATCCAACGGCGCTTGGCCTCTTCGCGACATCCACGAGCAAGGACCCGGATAGCCTGGGATGCGTCGTTTTGACTGCAAAGTAGGCGGTCATCAGTTCACGTTTCTTAGGAAAATACAGCTCGTTTTGAGCGTGGTTCGCGCGTTCGGAGACCTCTCTACCCCACCGGATGGCGCCTGTCGTCCTCGGCGGGAAGGTGGGTTTTGCGCCAAACGCGCCGAGGCGCAGCCGGGTTAGTTCAACGACGCCATATGAACTGATTGCACCAATCGTCCTTCGCGCCGGCATTCTCCGTGAGTACCGGCGCGATTTTCTGTGCGCCGTCCTTGCACCAATGAAAAGTAGCCCCTCTAAAATTCCGTCTTGACAATATACCGTTCATGTATTAGAATGAGCATATCACATATATGATTACTCGTCTGGAGCAGCTCGGAGAGTAAGTCATATAAATGATAAGCGAGTACGAATGCAAGCACCTTATAAAAAATCCACGGTTACCGATGTCGCAGCCCGCGCGGGCGTCTCGCAAAGCGCCGTCTCACACTACATTAACGGACGAGTCAATGTCTGCTCGGCCGAGACCGCGGAGCGAATCAAGCAAGCTATTGAAGAGCTGCACTTCGCGCCGTCGCGTGCGCTTCGGTATCAGGGACGTCAAGCTACCAACACGATCGGAGTCAGCGTCTCCCTGCCGAGCGAGGACGAGACCGATTCGCCGTACTCATACCTGCATCGATTTTGGAGCGGCGTCAGCAAAGTCGTCGACCAGCAATCCTATCGCATCATGCACTTTCCGCGCTCAATGCGCAACTCCGAATCTTGCAATCCGTTCCTTGACGGCAGCATAGACGGCTTGCTGATTAGCGCCAGCAGTTCCATCAAGCGGTTCGAAGTTCTCGCCGATGCCGGTTTGCCCACGGTGTGCGTTAGTCGATCCGCCGATCTGCCCGCCAGTTGCGGCTGTGTCGTGGCTCGCGAGGAAGACACGGCCGAACTTGCGATGACGCATCTCCGGGAACTCGGCCACCGGCGAATCGCATATTTAGGATCGGAGCCTGGTTTAGCCCAACCAGGCGGTCAACCGATTTCGCCAACGGGAGATCCCGCAATGCGGCGATACAATGGATGGCGATCATGGGCGGAAAAGTGCGGCGGCGAAATCGATGACTTGGCGATGTTCGTGAAGACGCGTTGCTACCCGTCTCCAGAAGAAATGATCGTTCTGGCGAAACGCCTTATCCACATACCCGACGCGCCGACAGCCGTCTTATGCTATAACGATCGGCTCGCAATGCTGCTAATGCAGGCTTTCAAACAGTGCGGTCTTACGCTTCCTGAAGAGATGTCGGTCGTTGGCGTCGATAACGAAGGAGCGTGCGGCCTCTTCAATCCTCCTCTCACATCCGTCGAAGTCCCTGTTACCGAAATCGGCCAAAGGGCGACGGAGATGCTTATCGGGATGCTGAGAGGCACTGGGTCCGCGCAGCACGTGGAAATTCCGGTGACGCAACTCGTCGTCCGCTCATCGACTTGTCCGCCGCGTAAAGGAACGCCAGCCGAGGGGCAATAATTAAGGAGAAAGCAACATGTTAACTCGTAGGACAAAGACTGATTGCCGCGAAGCTTTTACACTTATTGAGCTTCTCGTCGTTATCGCAATTATTGCTATTTTGGCGGCAATACTATTTCCCGTGTTCGCGACGGCTCGCGAAAAGGCGCGCGCAACTGCGTGCCTTTCAAACCTCAAGCAAATCGGTCTCGCATATGCCCAATATGAGCAGGACTACGACGAGACGGTTCCTTGCGGGCGTAACGGTTACGGAACCGGCAACGGTTGGGCATCCATGGTCTTCCCATACGTTAAGAGCAAGGCAGCCTTCTTATGTCCGGACGATGTCGGCCCCGGCGACTTTATCTCATACGCCGTGAACTCGAATGCTGTTGGCTATAACGCTTCCTTACAGGTGATACCAAGCGTCGTCTCACAGTATACGTCGCCCTCAAAGACGGTGCTCTTGTTTGAAGTCAAGAACTGCTCAGGTCTGATCGACCTGACGCTGCCCCCAGGAGCAGCAAACTCAGACATGACGTCCTCGCCTGCCGGAAGCGGCGAAGAAGGACAAGGAATTCTCAATGGCGCTAATGGTTGCGCAACCCTTGCCGCGTGTACGACAAGCACTCTGAAATACAATACGGGTTTAATGAACAATGCGTGCCTGGCTGGAACCCAGCTGTCCAGTTGCGATACAAACCCAGCGCACTGTGCGGTTGGAACGTCGTTCTTCCTGGACTCCGCGCTGGGCGTTCACAACAATGGATCCAATTTCCTGATGGCCGATAATCACGTTAAGTGGCTCATGCCTGGAAATGTCTCGGCCGGCGCCGACGTTGGCACCCACACTGGAACGTGTCCTACCCTCGCAGGTCTACGCGCGCAGCTTGCCGATTGCACAAATCCGGCGCCGATCGCTGCCACTTTCGCCGTCCACTAAGATTTCGCGCGCCTTGCCAGAAGTAATGCCATGACCATTAAAATATCTCGATCCACAGTCGTTCTACTGTTGCTTAGCCTCGCGACGCCTTTCGCCTGCGCTCAGCAACCTCCTGCCGAGTTGCTAACCAATCCCGGGTTCGACGCGCCTTTCATACCCGTTCATCCGTCAACCGGCAAGTCGCAAATCACCGGTTCCGTTGCGCATGGTTGGTCGGACAATTCCGCGTGGGCGGATGTGACGATCACGTACTCTCAGGCGAGCGAGGGCGTTCACGGAGGATCGACGGCGCAGGCCGTGACCGTTGACGGCGTGCGCGCCGGACAAGTTCAGTTGCGGCAGCAGTTTCCCGTGACCGCCGGCCGGTTGTATTCGTTCTCGATTTGGCTGAAGGGGCAATCCGGGAGCCAAGCAACTATCGCGATCCGGCAGCCGATCGCGCCGTGGCGCGCCTACGGCGAACAGCCGGTCATCCTGGATGGTTCCTGGCAGCGCGTTTCCGTGCAAGGCGCGGCAACCGATACGGGCCGCGCGGACGCCATGATTTACCCTGCAAAGGGATCGACCCTCCTTATCGCGGACGCCTCGGTCAAGGATGTCACTGATCTCGCGAGCAGTGCGCCTTCCAAACCCGGAACATACGCCGGCATCGATTTTTACGCAGATGACAAACTGCGCGTTCCCCGATACGAGCTCTCGCGCAACCTCGTTCAAAACCCAGGCTTCGAACAAGGTCTCGCTTATTGGCGAATCGGACCTTTGGGCAGACTCACGGATTCACACATCCCGGATTATTACCTTGTCGACGACGCCGTCAGCTTTCGAGGCGGACATTCGCTGAAAATCCAGGGCGAGGCGCATCAAATCCCAACCCACCTCGCGACTTTCGCAATCCCCTGCGTTGCCGGAGAGACGTACACGCTGAGTTTTTACGCGAAGGCGGACCGCCCTGGCGTCAAGCTAAGTACCCGCGTCACGGCAGCGGCTTGGGGTACGTTTCCGCTTTCCAAATCCTTTCCGCTAACGACTGAGTGGACTCGCTATTCCGCCGCGTTCACGGCAAGCGACAACTGCGTCTCTCCGGACTTCGGCATCGATGGGCCGCCAGCAGACTGTACGGCATGGCTGGACTGCGTTCAGCTCGAACACGGTCCCCTCACGGAATATACCGTAAAGCCGTACAGCCTGCGCCTCGTCACGCACGCTCGCGGCAACATCCTACAGCCTGGCGAACCTTCCGCCGCAACGATCGAAGTCTGCGGATCGCCAAGCGCAAAAGGCACGATCGGCGTGAGGGTCACGGATTTTAATGGCAAGGAACTCAGCAAACAGGATTACCCGTTTGCACTGAATGCGACCGGCCGCGCCAAGATTCCTCAAGCATGGGCGGACAAATTGGGCACGGGCCTCTATGTTGTTGCGATGAACATCACGACCACGGATGGATTTAGCGATCGCGAGTTTTCCAGGTTCGTCCGCATGCCATTTCTAACAGCGCCCTACCCCAATCGACAATTCTTCGCCATAGGCGCTTTGGATGCGCGTAGCGGCATGTGGGAGCGCCGCTTTCAGCGGTTTCAGGAGATGGGCATCGGCTCATGTATCCACTTTAATCCTCCGCCGCCGGCGTACAAGGCGATTTACGAGGCTGACGGTATCCTGAGCCTCTCATCGATTTTCGACAACGGCGACACTCTCTGCGGATGGAAACTTCTGACCGACTACCGCCAACACGCATCGCCGGAGGACTTGGCGAAGATCGAGCAAGCGGCCTTTGACAAGGCAAACGCGAATCTCGACATCACTTACTGGAAGCTGATCAACGAGCCGGACGTCCATACGCCGGACGCGATGAAGCTCGCTAACGACGTCGATGAGATGAAGGTCTATATTCAAATGCTTGCCGCGGCCCGGCGAGGAATTCTTCGCGCAAACCCCAAAGCCATCGTCCTGTCGCCGGATCCCGGGAACATGTCGCCTCAGGGCGGAATCAAGTGGATCGAGACGTTTCTAAAGGCTGGCGGCCTGTCCGTCGCCGATCTGATCGCGATCCATCCCTACCGCGCCCGTCCAGAGGACCCAGACCTCGACCGCGACATCCCGGCGTTTCTGGCCATGCTGGACGCAAACGGCTATCACGGCGACGTGTGGTTTACCGAAGGCGGCGGCAACTCGAACATGCAGATACCGGCGCTTCACCTGGACGTCTACAAAACGCTCGGAGAAGACACCTACCGCGCCGGATCGCTGACCTACGATCTAGGCTGGGCGGAGAAACTCAGCACGGCCTACTGCGAGCGCCAATGGCTTATCGGGCTAAAATACCATTCCCGCATCAAGCAGTACATCGACTGGTATCTGAGCGGCAATTGCGGCATAGACCAGGACTTAACGCCGGGCCTGATCGCCTTTGCGCCGAATACGCTCGGACGCCTGCTTGGAGACGCCCGCTACGTACGCGACATTGCCGTGAGCGACGATGTTCGAGCCTACGCGTTCATTGATGCGATGAACCGGCCAGTTGTCGCGTTGTGGACCTACGATCTGGCGGGCGACCATGGCGAACCGACGGGGCCGACGCTCAATCTCGCCAAACTGCCGAAAGGCTCCGAGTCCTTCGATATGGTTGGCTCGGCAGTCTCCCTGATGGACGGCAAGCTAACCGTAGGACCGCTTCCCATGTTCGTCCGAGGTCCCGTTGGGAGTTCCGGAATACTATGCAGCTTAATCGAGAGCGCCCCAGTCGTTGCCGGTAAGAACAGTATGCGAATCTGGCCGGAAGTTTCGTCATTGACGAACGGTGCGCTGAAGATGGCAAACCGATCACGCACGCCAATTACCGGCGTCGTCACGGTTGTTCAACCCGGTCGCGCGCCTTTGAAGCAAGCCATTCACCTGGCCGGCAACAGCGTTCTGAGCATGCCGGTCGCTGTCACAACCGGCAAGCAAGGACTGACAGCCGCATTGACGTACACGGTGGATAACGGCGGCGATACAGCGGCTATCAATATTAACGTTCCGGTCTACCCCGTGCACCGGCTCTCCCAGCCAATACAAATCGACGGCGATCTCTCAAAGTGGCCCCTTTCGCAGGGGATTCCGATCACGAACCTGTCAATGGACTATTCGCCGCCAGCCGGAATGCAGCCGGTTCCCTATCGAGGCGCCAAGGATCTTTCCGCAATGTTGTGGACCGGATGGGACGCCCAAACATTTTACTTGGCGTTGCACGTCGTGGACGACGTCTACCATCCAGCGGATGCCGGAAAGCCCGCCTATACCGGGGACAGCGTGCAGATTTACTTCGATTGCTTCGCCGATGCCAGGTCCCGTAAAGAGCTCGGCTTCAACGGCGGCGACGAGAGCTACACGCTCTCATCCGACTTGCAAGCATCGGTGATCGACCGAACCCTTGCGCCTGACTGGCAGCTTGCATTCGCAAAGACAGGCCCGCTCACGGACGCCAAACTCATCGTCAAGCGAACCGCGGACGGATACAACGTCGAGGCGGCGATACCGGCTGGAGACGTCGTGCCCCTGAGTTTGAAGGAAGGAAACGTGTTCGGCTTCGCGGCGCTCGTAAACGATAACGATGGCGATTACCGGAAACGCGGCCTCACTCTCACGCCTCAGGGAACCGAGCCGTTCGGCCGTCCCGACCTCTACCCGCTGTTCGTGTTCACGCGATAAGCGCAGGGGATTATCGCTCCGGAAGCGAATCATGATGCGGCGGTGCAATGGCGTGCAGTGCGCGCCTATCCGTTACAATTCAAGATTTGCTTCCGGAGGTCCCTTTGACAACCCCACAAGAAAAGTATCCGCTCGCGCCCGAATCGTTCCGGCGCGACGGCGTCCCAACCGGAGTCGTCACCCAGCATACTTGGCGCAGCGAGGTTTTCCCCGGCACGGTCCGCGACTACTGGGTCTACGTTCCCGCCCAATACTCGCCGGACAAACCTGCTTGTGTCATGGTCTTCCAGGATGGCGGCGGCTACGTGAACGTGGATGGACGCTGGCGCGTCCCGATCGTATTCGACAACCTCATCCACCAGAAGGAAATGCCGGTCACGATCGGCATCTTCATCAATCCCGGAACCGTTCCTCCCACTTCGGACGGTGGATCTGGACGGCCGAACCGAAGCTTTGAATACGACGCCGTTAGCGGCCGCTATGCTGATTTCCTGGTGAACGAAATCTTTCCCGAGGTTGCCAAGAGTTACAACCTTTCAACAGATCCCAACGACTACGCCATTTCAGGCGGCAGTTCCGGCGGCATTTGCTCGTTCACGGCCGCCTGGTTCAGGCCGGATGTCTTCCGCCGCATACTGAGCTTCATCGGCAGCTTCACGAACCTTCGCGGCGGCGACGTCTATGCATCGCGCATTCGCAAAACGGAAGTCAAACCGATTCGCGTGTTCGTACAGAGCGGCTCGAAGGATATGAACACTTATGCCGGAAGCTGGTACGTCGCCAATCAGCATATGGCATCGTCATTCGAGTACATGGGCTACGACTACAAAGTCGTTCTGGGCGACGAAGGCCACAATGACATCCAGGGCGCCAGCGTTCTCCCTGACGGCCTTCGCTGGCTATGGCGCGACTATCCGCAGCCGATCACAGCGCCTGTTCCTCCGCCCAGCCGCGAGTGGGCGACGGAAATCGTGAGCGCAGACTGCGCATGGGAGCGGATCGACGGCTTTGCGGAGGCGACGTGTGTTACCGCCGGAGCAAACGGCAACGTCTACGCGGCTGACGCGAGCGGGCGCATACGATGGATCGACGCCGCCGGCGCGGCGACCCTCTTCGCCACGGCGCGCGGCCCAGTTTACGCGCTCACGCTCGCGCCTAGCGGCCGCCTCTATGCCGCGCTTGAGAGCGAAATCGTCGAATTTGATGAAGGAGGCCATGCAAACACGATCGTCTCGCCATACACCGCAGGCCATCTGGCGGTAACTCGTGCGGGCAGCGTCTTCTTTACAGACCGCTCAAACCCGTACATTTGGCAAAGCGATGGCCACGGCGGCGCACGGCTCATTCACAAAGGGATCGCGAAGCCGTCCGGCATTCGCTTTTCACCCAACGAATCGCTGCTTGCCGTCGCAGACCGCAACGGACGCTGGGGCTGGTCGTTCCAGGTCCAAGCGGACGGATCGATCGCGCACGGAGAAGCGTTCTACCGGCTGGAAATCTCTGACGAAACGTCGGCAACGGCCGCGGCGGGAGTCGTTGTAGACACGAACGGCTCATTCTATTTTGCAACCGATCTCGGCATCCAAGTTTGCGACCTCGAAGGCCGCTGCGCCTTCATCACGGCAAACCCGCCCGCCGGTCCCGCATCGAGCATCGCATTCGGCGGAAGCGACGGCAGCACGCTGTTCGCATCGAGCGGCGGACGCGTCTATTCGCGGCGATCGCTGCGAAAAGGGGCGTAGCGGGCGGCAACGGGAAGCGATATGTTCTCCGTCCAGGCGCGTGCGTGCATTGAGTTGTTAGACATTTCGCAATAAAGCTGTATTGACAACAAGGACACATCCAGCGCAACAGGGAATTGCCCCGCGTAGTGCAACGCGGCAAGCAATTTGCCGGTCGCTCTCACCGGCTTACCCGCCCTGCCACAGGGGCTGGCAATGGGCGGCGAGAGGCCGGACACGCTGCGTTCTAGAGGAAGTCATGGATCAACGTATCGTCAATAAGAAGCTTCAAATTCTCAGCTCAATGGTCACGGAAACTCTCACGGACATCGTGGATTGGCAATCGCGAACCGCCGCCAACACCGCGCCTGGCGAGTACGTCTACGACGGCGACTGGGCGGATTCTCCAGTCCCGGCCGCGTTCAAGGCAGGCAAGACGGTCTTTCTGAGAGCCAGTGTCCAGGTGCCCGATACGGCGCCGCTCAACAACACGTACCTTGCGTTTCGCATGCAGTCCATGGAAGGAATGCTGTCGATCGACGGCATTCCGTACGCGGGCATCGATGATCCGCACAAGCGCGTCCATGTTCCGCGTCATGGCAAGTTGGCCATACAGCTCGAATACAGCTCGGTTCCGCACGCCTTGTTCCAACCGGAACTCGCCGACACGCCAGGACTCTTCCAGGGCGGATCCGTCCGCATCGTCAACCGCGAGGTCGAGGCGCTCGTTTACGACGTCCGTTTCGCGTTCGACACCGCAAACACGATCACCGAACCACGTCGAAAGCAGCTCCTAAACGACGCCATAGAAGCCGCCCTTCTGGCCGTGGACCTGACGCTTCCACGCGATCGCTTCCTGGCGGAGGTCGCCAACGCACGCAAGCTTTTCGCGGCGAAGATCGCCGCGATCGCGCCCGATCCGGAGTCGGGCTCCATCTATGCCGTCGGCCACACCCACATTGATACAGCCTGGCTTTGGCCGCTCAAGGAAACCGTTCGCAAGTGCGGGCGGACGTTCTCGACGGCGTTACGATTGATGGAGACTTATCCCGATTTCCACTTCGCCTGCAGCCAGCCGCAGCTTTATCAGTATACAAAGGACTACTACCCGGAGGTTTACGCCCAGATTAAAAAGTGGGTTGCGAAAGGTCAATGGGAAGCGACAGGGGCAATGTGGGTCGAGGCGGACTGCAACGCAACGAGCGGAGAATCGCTAATCCGGCAAATGCTGCTCGGGATCGCGTTCTTCAAAGAGGAATTCGGCGCCCGGCCACGCACCTGCTGGCTGCCCGATGTTTTCGGCTACCCGTCGTCGCTGCCAGAGATCCTGGCGGGCTGCGGGGTTTCGTACTTCTACACTTACAAACTGCACTGGCAGGCAACCAATCCGTTTCCCGATCACCTCTTCCATTGGCGGGGCCTCGACGGCTCCGAAGTCCTGGCCGCCGTCATCAACGGACAGGGAGCGTATAACGGCAACCCTACCCCGAATCAGCTCTATACGAGCTGGCAATGGTATGCCCAAAAGGCTGAGTACCCGGAAGTGCTCTTTCCATACGGCTTTGGCGACGGCGGAGGCGGGGTAACCGAGGAGATGATCGAAACGCGCCGCCGGGCCGAGATGCATTTTCCTGGCCTGCCAGCCGTTCGCGAAGGATCCGCCGAGGGATTTTTCGACGATGTCGTTCGCCGGAACCCTTCGCTCCCGGTATGGGACGGCGAGTTGTACGTCGAGACGCATCGCGGAACCTACACCACACAGTCGGCGCTCAAGAAGGCTAATCGGATGAGCGAACTGATGCTTCGCGACGCGGAGATCTGGGGATCGATCGCCCATCTCGCGGGAGAAAAGGTTGATCTCGACGCGCTTCACGCCGCATGGAAGCTCGTCCTGCTCAGCCAGTTCCACGACATTCTCCCTGGCAGCAGCATCGCCGAGGTCTACGTCGACGCCTTGCGCGACCACAAGACGGTGCAGACCAATCTTGCACCGCAAATCGAAGCAGCTCTCGCGACGCTGACACCCGCGACGAAGGCCACGAAGGCCGTACGCGTATTCAACTCCCTATCGTGGCCCCGGCGAGACGCCATGACGGTCAAGATCCCGACCTCCACGAGCGGCGTGGCGCTCGTTGCGTCCGATGGCAAAACATATCCCGCACAGGTTATCGCTCAAGAGGCGGACGGCGACACGGTCCTGATCGAAGGCGCTGAAATCCCGTCGATTGGACACGCGGATTTCACGATCGCCGATGCGCCGGTCTCAACGCAATCGCCGGTATCCGTCTCGGCAAGCGCGATTGAGACGCCGTTGCTGCGCATTGCAATCACGCCCGAAGGCGCCATCTCCAGCGTGTACGATAAGCTCCTGCGCCGCGAGGTGATTGCGAAGGGAGCGATCGGCAACGATCTGCAGCTCCTGCAGGACGGTCCCGAACGCGAAGACGCCTGGAACGTCCACGAGACGATCGACAAGCGGCGCTATCCGGTCGAAGGCAAAACCACGGTAACCGTCATCGAATCCGGCCCGGTTCGCGGATGCGTCCGTGTCCACAGGAAACACCGCGACAGCGTGATCGAGCAGGATATCGTCGTCACCGCTGGATCGACGCGGATCGATTTCGTCACTCGCGTCGACTGGCAAGAGCGCCAGACGATGCTCAAGGTCGCCTTCCCGGTTGCCATCCGCAGCGTCCGAGCGACCTACGAAGTGCAGTTCGGCGCTCTCGAGCGGCCAACGCACCAGAATACATCATGGGACAAGCAGAAGTTCGAAGTGCCCGCTCAGCGATGGGCCGACCTTTCCGAGTCCGGTTACGGCGTTAGCCTGCTGAACGACAGCCGCTACGGATACGACGCCAAGGAAAACGTGCTGCGGCTAACGCTCCTTCGCAGCACGACGTACCCGGATCCGCAGGCCGACCGAGGCAAGCACGAGTTCACGTACTCCCTGTATCCGCACGCCGGTAACTGGGTGGAGGGCGAAACCGTTCGCCGGGCATGGGAGCTGAACGTCCCCACGCGTTCACGCCCACTCGCGAGCGCGGAGACTCCGCGGAGCTTCGTCTCTCTAATCGGCGCGGCGGCAATCGTCGAGGCCCTCAAGCCCGCCGAGGACGGCCGCGGCCTGATCCTGCGCGTCTACGAGCCCCACGGCGCACGCGGCGAGGTCACGGTGCGTTGCGCGAGCGAGCTTAAGCAAGTCGTCGAGTGCAATCTCGTCGAGGAGGACGGCAACGAGATCGCGACAAACGGCAGCGAGTTCAAGTTCGACATTACGCCATTTCAGATCCGCACGTTTCGACTGCTATAGGCCAGCCGGACAAGTCAAGCAAACGCCCCCGGGGACATCGTATCCGGGGGCGCTCTCGTATTCCCGGCTAGCGAGCCGCCTAAATGTAGATCCGGTACGTCGGTATGCCGGCAAGGCAGCCGATCAGCGACCACAAAGCGCCGACCGTGTAGTCGCCGAGGATGAGGCCAAGGAAGAACGGAAGCGTCGCGCGATAGAGTTTTACGCCGCCGTAGCGCAGAACCGTAAACTTGACCAGCCAGGCAATGAACACTGGCAGCCAGAAGTATTCCATCGCGAACGAAAGCGCAAGCGCGTACCCAGTGGGATGCAGCGGCCACCATTCGAGGTTGGAGCGCATCACAAGCAAAAGAACCGCGAACGCGAAGCCGCCAGCCATGTAGTACAACGCCGTGCTCGCCGGAGGCGTCGTGACCGTGAGCCACCCGCGCAGGCGATCGAACGACTCTCGCCCCACCCAGACCTTGTACCCCATCGCCTTTGCAGCGGCGCCGGCGGCGTACGTGACGTGCAGGTTTGCCCAGTAAACAGAGAGCAGACTGACCACTGCGGCCAGCGCCAGCACGCCGATCGTGCCGGAGAACGTCACGCGCTTTTTCTCCAGCATTTTAAACGCCTCAAGCTGATTCGGCATTGGATGATTTCGGTAGCCGCGGTTAAACCAGTACAGCACGGAAAGCAGCGTCAGGTTCTGCGGACCGAGCGCGTGCGTTCCGAAAACGCCCACAAGCACCTGACACGGATTACACCAAACGATCTCATGCGGGCAGCCGAACTCCGCCCGCACCCTGGTAACGACGAATCCAAGCATAAAGACGATCGCGAAGAAGCCGAACGTTACCCACGCGCTCATGCCAAGCAGCGACGTAAAGATCCACAGGGCGCCCATACCGGCGACGAGCCCTGCGATGGCGCACCGGTACCGAAAAGCCTCCGCCGGTTCGGACGACTTTGCGCCCTGAGCGGCCGTCGTGAAGATGCTCTTAAAGTAGTGCCGTCCCGAGAAGAGCAGCATGAGCGCGATGCCAATCCAAGCGCCAGTCGACTGTTCGCCAAAGTAAGGAAACTGATGACCCGACTGCATGTAGCCGTTCGCGGCGCCGATTATGCGGAACGCCCTCGCGAAGATGTAGAACACCCAACAGGAAAGCGATAGATCCAGCGGCATGAAATACGCGAGGCCGATCATGAACGGGTAAAACGAAGACTGCGTCGAGCCGATCGCGTTCCACGGCGGCGACGTGAAATACGTCGACAGCTCGAACAACTTCACGTTCAATTGCGGCAGCCCAGGCGATAGCTCGTGGAGACCGTTGAGCGTGGAAATGATCGCGGCGACGAGAAAGCCAGCCCACATCACGCGGTTGCCAAAGAACGATTTGGGCGCGTCTTCGGCCGTCATCGCCATCGGAAGCTGTACGATTGGAAAGGTGAGCTTCTCGTTTTCGATCCAGGCATGCCGGATCAAGACAGTAATACACAGGTAGACGCCAACGAGAACCAGGAAGAACGCGCCCCAAAGCGCAAGAGGCACGATCCAGGAGATCAGGTATTTGCGCCCATCGGGACCATAGATATCCACTCCGCCCGCATAAAACGCGGTCAGCGCGTCGTTGTCGCTGACGAAGAGTTGCCGCGGCAAGTAGCCGAAGAAGAGCTGCTGCCAGTGGTTCGTCGGATTGGCAAACCAATAGGGATGCGCGATCACCCCAAACAGGTTCTGCAGCGTGTCATGACCGGCAAACGCGCACGATGTCACGAGCATGATGTAGACAACGAGCAGCTCTTCCTGTCGTAGCGGCGCCTGCTTGCGGCGCAGGATCTTGCCCAGTCCCATATTCGCAAGCACCAGCATAAACAGCATAAAGACCGGCGTCACGAAAAGCGGCAGCGACGTGCCGTCCAGGTTGTACCAGCGCACTTCCGCCACGGTAACCCAGAAGGCGTTAATGGGGACAAGCAGCGTACCGAGCAGGATTGCCCGCCAGACGGAAATGTTGGGCTGCTTGGAACCCCGAGGTCCGGAACTCGGGTCAGACGGCTTTGTAGAATTAGTTGTTGTTGCCATGGTGGATTAAGTCCAGCTAAGTAGAATGAGACGACCGAAGCCGCGAAATCGTTCAGCAACGGGCCTGAACGATCGCTCAGGCAACTGTTTATTCGCCGTCCAATCGGGATATACCTTGCGTGCGCTTCCGAAATAGGAGAGGAGCCGGACACGGCGATAACGGCGCGATGTTGCGTCGAGATCGACGGTTGCGGGCGTCTGGAAAATTCTTTGTGTACGAATATTCCGCCACTTGTCTGAAACTTTAGGCTTCCCCCAACGTCTAAGCACCTAAAGGCTCGCCCAACCACGTGAGAATGGGAAAAGACACTATGCATCCGCACCATCCAGTCAGAGTTGACCGTAACAGCCGCGCCGGATTTACCCTTATCGAGCTCCTCGTCGTAATCGCGATTATCTCTATTTTGGCCGCGATTTTGTTCCCGGTCTTCGCAACGGCAAGAGAAAAGGCGCGCCAGTCCGCCTGCACGAGCAACATGAATCAGCTCGGCCTTGCCATCGCGCAGTACGAGAACGACTATGACGACGCTCTTCCCGGCTGTGCGGACGGAGGCAACGGAGTTAATCAGGTTGGCGGCTGGGTGTACGAAACGTCCTTTGACAACAACAACGGCGTAACCTCGACGTTCGATGTCACGAAAGGTTCCCTCTACCCCTATGTGAAGGCAAAGGATGTCTATATGTGCCCTGACGATACGAGCGCACAGACAAAAGGGGCGCCGCCGAACACGCCGCTGTCATACGCGATGAACGCCTGCGTGTTGCAGCCGCAATCCTACAAGCTCATCAACAAGATTACGGTTTGCCCCGGGCTTCCAATCTCCTCGCTGCAAACCACAAGCGACACGGCGTTGTTCCTTGAGGAAGCCGCCGGGCAAACCACAAGCGCGCAAGGCCTTGTCTGCACCAACGGCGGCACGGGAACCACCGACGATGGATACTTTCTCGCGAACGGAACCGGCGGCAGCACCACGATCACCGTAAACGGCACATCGGTTTCCGGCTATTGGTATGGCACGAATTGCTTCTCTTACCGGCATTCGCTTGGCAGCAATGTCCTGTTTGTCGACGGACACGTTAAATGGTCGAATTTTCAGAACCTGCTAAAGACAAACTCGACCGGCGCAACCTATTCGTATCAAATCTTGACAGGTTCCACGGGATCGACCCCGTCGTGTCAGGCTGGCAGCCTGGATCCCGTTTAACCTGCCGCAGATCCCATAACGGGTGGCGCCATCCAACTCATTCCAATCGCGAGAGCCGCAATTATGCTCCGCACGAACTGTAAATTTGCCGCGATCACCGGTGCGCTTATTGCGCTCGCCCTGGCGTACCAGACCGCGGGCGCCGCGCTCTCGAACGCGCTCGTCAACGGCTCCTTCGCGCAGCGCGAGCTCGACGAATCACTCTCTGGATGGACGCCGTCGCCTCGCGGTTTTCAGGTCGCGACACGTACCGAGGATGGCCAGGCTCTCGCGACAATCACGTGCGACAATCCGGCTGCACCCTGCGGCTTGACGCAGACCGTCGCAATTCGACCAGAATGGTCGAAGCTTCTCGTCCGCGGTTACGTACGCGTCAACCAGATGCACAAGGCTTCGGATGCTCCAGCAGACGCCGCTGCGCGCGTGGACCTATCGTGGAACACGAAGGCGGCAGGACGTCGAACGCCGGCGGCGACGCAACGTTGGACCGATCCGACCAACGGCTGGGTAGAAGTCAACCAGCTGCTCGATGTGCCAACCGGCAAGGATCAGCTCATCGTGACGATCGAAATCTTCGGAGCGAAGGGATCGGTGGACGCACGCGCCTTTAGTGTAACCGGCTGGGTGATGACCTTTGACGATGAGTTCGACGGCACGGCAATCGACACGACGCGATGGACGCCGACAGATGGCGACCACATCGTCTTTTCGCCTGGCATACAGTACTTCAACCCTGATCACGTCATCGTCGCGCACGGCCTCGCGCGCTTCCACGCGGACAACACGCCGCACGGCGCGTATCAGTTTCAGTCCGGCGAAATTCGCTCCGCGGATAAGTTTCAGCAACTCTACGGCTTCTGGGAGTTCCGTTTGAAACTGCCTACTACTGAGGGAACCTGGCCTGCCGTGTACCTTCTTCGATGGGACGACGCGTGGCCGCCCGAAATCGATCTCTGCGAATCGACGGGAAGGGACATGAAGACGGTATACGAAACCAACCACTTCGCGGACGATTACGGCCGGCACGGCGCGTCCAGCGTCAACTTCCCGCAAGGCGATCTCGACCGCTCGCAATGGCACACCTACGCCATATGTTGGGAGCCCGGTGCGCTCGCGTGGTATCTCGATGGCGTCTACAAAGGCACGACCAGACCGCCGGAGGGCCGCATCTCCGAAGTGCCCATGTACATCCGCTTTAATCTCGCGGTCTCTGGATGGGGCGGCGATCCAAGCAAAACCCCGTGGCCGACGGACATGGAGTGTGACTTCGCCCGCGTCTATCAACGAGCCGATTTACCGCTGCCGGTCTACGCCGAGCCCAGCCAGGAGGTCACCCTGCCAAACAGTACCGTCCAACTGAACGCAATTAGCTGCAATCCGATGAAGGGCTTCGCGGCGACGTGGACGCTGGCGGAAGGTCCGGCGAGCGCAACGATACAGGCGCCGCATGCCCTTATCACGAAAGCGAGATTCGCTAAACCCGGCATGTACCGATTTACTCTTACGGTGACCAAAGGCGTAAGCACTGCGTCACGCGACGTACTTGTCTACGTAAACCCGTCTCTGGGACACTCATGACCCATCGAACAACCACAATCTTAGGCCGCGAAGGACAGGCAGAGGCGGGTTTCTTCGCCATCTTCTGCGCGAACGGCAAAGCAGCCTCTAGCGCGTTGAATGGCAGGTTGGGCGTTCTCGTCCTTTTCGCAGCGCTCGCCGTTCTTATGGCGCCCTGGGCGATTGCCGCCAAGATAGAGGATCCGCCGCCAAACCCGTTGGCGATGACTACTACCTGGACCGGTCCGGACAACCAATTCGTCACGTGCGCAATCGAGGATCGCGACGGCTGGTGGTGGGGAACCGACAACGACGGCCTTTGGCGCTACATGCCTAAGGCTGCGCCGGGAGCAAAGTGGCTCCATTTCCGGGCGCAGGATGGGTTGTACGACGATTCGATTACGGCGCTCTGCTACGATCGTCTCGGCCGCCTGTGGGTCGGCACGGAGCGACGCGGCGTCTCGGTTTATAATGGCTCGTGGTGGCGGAACTTCGATGTCATGACCGGCCCGCTCGGCGTCCATGTCAACGCCATTGCGATGAACCCCGCGGACGGGGCAATCTGGATCGCGTCGGAACAAGGCCTGGCGATTTACTCGGAAGCGAAGAAATCGTGGAGTTATTTGACTCAGGCTAACGGCCTCGTCTCCGGCAAGATCACGTGTATCGCCTTTACCCATACCGGCAAGATTATCGCCGGAACCGCATCCGACGGGCTGATGATCGGAAATCCATCCCGTGACTGCACCCAGTGGACGCATATCACTGCAACCGCCGATGCGCCGGTGACGCAACTGGGCAGCGGCTTGCCAGGCAATCTGGTGAACTGCCTTTTGGTCAACGACGCGGGCAAGATCTTTTGCGGCACGTCGTCAGGGCTGGCCGAAAGCACGGATGACGGGGCGACCTGGTCGTATCAACACGGCTGGGAGTGGACCGAAGCGATCAGGCCGCTCGATCGGGTGGGCAAGAAGGTAAAGGCCGAGTACGTAAGGCTGCCGCTGTCCGATGAGTTCATATCGTGCCTCGCATTCGACCGCGCGGGCCACCTTTACGTGGGCCATCGGCAGCGCGGTTGCGAGATCTACGACGACGCGAAGATGCAGCAGCTTTACCATACGCCGTTCGACGCTCATGGCGTCTTCCTCAAGGCGATCGTTCCCACATGCGCCGGCGGCGTCTTGCTGGCGAACTACGGGAATGGCCTCACGAAGGTGCAGTGGGAGCAGGTCACGGCGAATGCCGAGCAATCCACGGCGCCGATCTTGCCGGCCGGAAAATTTCCCGGACACCCCACCCCGGCCGCGCCGCCGTCGATCGCCCAGATTAAGGCGATGAGCGATCGGGCTGCATCCTTACGAACGGACAATGCGGCGTCGACGGGCTACTTCCTCTCTGAAGACTGGATGACGCAAGGCGATTGGATCGGTCGATACGGCAAGGATTTCGCGGTGCTCTGCGCGGAAGACGGCAACACGGATCTCGTCCTCAACTCATCGCCGGGCTACTCGGTAACGCCCCAACTCGGTCATAGCACGCACGACGGCGAAGACGTCTCGCACTGGCTCTACTGGAACTCGACGGGCGATCCGCGCGTCCTCTTCGATCCTGCGACGGGAACCCGGCGGCAAGCCGAGTGGAACGAACACGGCGAACGCTACGCGATGATGTACGAGGGGCCCGATTTATGGCTCACGGTACAGGTCCCTCCCGGCGAGCAGCGGATCTCGCTGTACTTCATGAACAAAGACGGCCACACTAACGTTACGCGGTATCGCGACTACATCCTACAGCTCCGCCAATATGTTCCGGGCGTCCCGGTCGCCCGGGCGTACGACACGGCCGGCGCGCTTCGCGTGCTCGCGCAAACGCGTGTCGCGAACTTCTGGCCAGGCGTGTACGAGAGCTTCGTCGTGACCGGTCCGGGGAAGTATTATGTCAAGATAGAGAAGAACCGCAGCCTGAACGCCATCCTCCAGGCCGTCTTCGTGGATCGCCTCGACGCCGATGCGCCTCGCCCGCATCCTAAATGGATGAACGGCGTGCGCTACTATCCAGCGCAATACGGTGAAGCCGCCAAGCCGCCGCAGCGGGAAGTCGTCGCGGCAAGCCAGCTATGGTCGCGGCTCGACGCCATTTACGACAATGACGACAGCGCGGCGATACAGCGTCCCTATCGCATCCTCGCGCTGCGCGCCGCGACCGCGAGCGACGCGTCGCCCGCGATGCTGGCCAAATGGCGTTGGAACCTCGGGCTCTGGACGGATACCGATTGGGCAAAGTTCGAGGACTACATGAACCGAATGAGGGCCGCGCTGCCGCCGCCGAAAAAGAAATGAACAGCTGCTCGACACAAACGAATAGCTTGGCGGAGGCTGAAGCTCCCCCCCTCGATGACATAACCGTCGAGCAGCCCCTCGCCGTCGCGCCTCAAGTTCCGGACATCATGGCCAAGCCGGTCGCGACGCATCGGGCGAGCCTGCATGACGTTGCCGTGCATGTGGTCTCGATTCTGACGATCCTTCTTGCAACGCGGTACACTCTCTGGCGATGCGAAATCAATAACTGGCACGCTTGGTGGCTCTCGGTCCCGCTGCTTGCAGCGGAGATCTTCACCGCGCTGCACATCCTCGGCTATCAGTACACGATCTGGCCGCGCAAGGAGCCGGAGAGAAGCGAAACGAACATGTTCGACACGCCGCCAGTGTTCGTATTTATCCCCACCGTAAACGAAGGCGACGATGTCCTCGGCCTCACAATTCGGGGAGCCCTCGAAACACGACGCCGATTTCTGGAGATCCATCCTAACGCATGCGTCCGGATCATCGTTTGCAATGATGGTTACGTCGCGGGGTCTCCAGGATGGCAGTCCACCGTCGCGCTCGCGGAACGCTGCGGCGTCGAATGCGTTACGCGCAAAGTGGGCGGAGGAGCAAAGGCGGGCAACATCGAGAACGCGCGCCGCCAGACCGGCGCAACGGGCGACAGCCTGATTGTTGTGCTCGATGCCGACCAAATTGCGCATCCCGATTTCCTGCTGCGAACGATCGCCCCTTTCTCCGACCCTACCGTCGGCTGGGTACAGACCCGCCAGTACTACCGCAACCAGGATAGCCGCATCGCGCGCTGGGCGGAGTACCAAGCTTCGCTCTTCTACGATTTCGTCTGCCCCGGCAAAGCAGCCGTGAACTCGAGCTTCATCTGCGGCACCAACGTCGTCGTGCGCGCGTCCGTGCTCGACCGGATCGGCGGGTTCCCGCAAGAGAGCATTACGGAAGACTTCGCCGCATCCATCCGCACACACCACGAATGGCGCAGCGTGTATATTAAGGATGTTCTGGCGGAAGGTCTGGGACCGATGGATTTGACCGCCTACCTAGTCCAGCAGTCACGCTGGGCGCGCGGGACGATCGGTGTGCTGCTCTCGGACTGGCGACGCATCGCATCGCCGGCAATCGATGGCCTGGCGATGCGCCAGCGCATCCAGTACATGCTCTCCGGCACGCACTACCTCTGCGGCGTACGGGACCTGATCTTCCTGAGCTGCGCCGTGCTCTGCCTGATCACTAATCACTCGCCGGTCAAGACCGTATCGCTCATCGCGATTGCGGGCTACCTGCTGCCGTACATTTTCGCGACCCAATTGCTGCTCTGCCTGCAGGCGGGCTGGCGGCCGCTCATCCGATCGATGGTGCTCGGCTACGCGAGCTTTCCGATCCTCGTGGTGAGCCTCATTGAAGCGATCACCAACCGGCGCGTCCCATTCATCGTGACGCCAAAATCCGCCTCGAAGCGCTCCGACCTGCGCGCCGTAATGCCGCACATCATCCTAACGGCGATCTGTGTGGCATCCCTCGCCTACTCCGCCGCAGCGCATGTTGCGTGGACCCCGGTGAAATGCATTCCGTTCTTCTGGGTCGCGTACGCGCTCCTTATGCTCCTGCCTACATTCGCTCTCGCGAAGCTCGCCCCCGCGCGAGCAGAGTAGATCCGTGAACACCCGCTAGTCTGCCTTCCATGAGATAGGAAAAACCCAATCTCTCACCTCGGCCGTCGCCGTCGATACCGGTGCTTCGTCCAGATACGGAAGCTCATGTTCGCGGATGCCGTCAATGCGTACACGCGGATTGACGGGAACTTGCCCATTCACCGACACGAAGCGGGGAGTTGGAGAGGCGAGGCTCCAAGATGTCTCGATGTCCAGCGCTGGCCTAACGTTCGTCTTCGGCCGGATATAGCGAGACCGGCGCGTCGTATAAACGATATCCGAGATTCGCGACGCTACCAGGTCGTCGACGAATGCCTGCAAAGAAGGATATTCGTCGACACTTGCATGCTCAGCGACGAAGCCGCCGCAAACGTGCCGCAGTTCATCGCGCGTGAACTGGCGCTCGCCGCCCTCGTAGAACGTGGCGCGAATAACTTCATACTTGTTGATCCGTTCAAGAGTAATCGATGCCTGGCCGAACTCCCGCGAGTACGCGATAGGGTGAACCGCAATCAAAAGACGGCCGCGACGGCACGCGATCCATTCGCCGCTTCGCGCCGCCCCCTCCCAACGGCTGCGACGATCATTGCCGACAATGATTTCATCCGCGCTTGCGTAGTGGGCAGGGAAAATCACCATCTCGTTCAGACGGTGAAGCGGGTTGCCCGTTCCTCCCGCAGAATCAGCCGGCGCCGCGAGCGAAAGATGTGGGTATGTCAACACTAACGCAGTGCTGTCTGATTGCACCGTCAGACAGCCTGCGTTCGAACGGACATTGTCCTCTTCCCCAGTCGTTCCACATTCCGACGACGACACGATGCCCTGCGCCTGGTCATTCACGAGCATTTTCGTGAAGACCGTGCCGACATCGCGGTGCGATCGAACCTCTTGACGTTGCTTGTACGTGACAAAATAGGTGACGCTCGGATCCCCCGTAAGCCAGCCGGTTCCCGCCGTCCCCAACGCATAGTCTCGCTCCAGGAAGCTTACGATCGAGTCCGCGCGCGCCGGGAAATCAGGACCGGAATCGCCCATCTCGTAGGTTGCCGCGGCCCTGAACGGGTAAGCCTTGGTCTGGAACAGCGGCGCTGCAATCTCGGGCATATGACACTTACCGGACGCAAACCAGCACATCTGCGCGATGTTAAATAGATAGTCTCCAGCATGATGGACAACGAGCTCCGGATCGTTGTCGAATAGCGCCATCGGAGACGGCTTTGCGATGTCGCCGAATGTAAACCAGAATAGCGATCCGAGACAAGTCACCGACGCAAGCGAATCGACGGTATAGGCTCTGGAGTGCGGTCCCACGATACAGCCCATTTCAGGATGAAATCGTGCCGCTAGATCGACCCACAGCCGCGTTTCGGCATCCCGGGCAAGCTCGCGGGCCTCAGCGCTCTTCGCGTTTTCCGCGATCTCGGCCAGCGCATGAAGAGTTACCGCAGAATACGTCGGCGAGTTATACTCGGAGATCGTTCCACGCCTAACAAGCATCGCGCGCAGTTCACGCAGGTTCGCGATCCCGTGCGCAACGGCGCCTGCATCTCCGATCAGATCTCCGCCGAGGATCAACCCCAACGCGGCCTTAGACGGCATATTGTCGTTGTATCCATGATATTGATACTCAGGCAGGCGATCTCCGCCTTTAGGACCGATCGCCTCGGCAACAAGCCCCGTCAAGAGCTGCCTCACGTCCGGCGCCATGACCTGACCGAACTTCAAAAGGCAAATAACGGCAACGTTCGAGTGAAAAATATCGAAGTGCGATCCATCCTTGCGCGGTATACCGAGGTGACTGACAGTTAAATCGCCTTTGCGGATTACGGCGTCTGCCCAGCTCGTTTGGCCGGTCGCGTATAATGCCAGCGAAAGCCAGTAACGTTCCCGCACCTGTAACGGAGCCGACGCCCCAATCCAATTGCCTTCTCTATCATAGAAGGCCGCAGCTGCTTCAGCAGCCTTTCGATTGTACGATTCGACTCTTAATTCGAATCCGTCCGTAAGTCCCATAAAGTCTCCTTAACCGGTTTCTTGAACCAGCACAAAAAATCCACCCAGATGAAGCACCCGCAAGCGCGGTTGCAAGTAGAAGCGTTCCACGACCTAAATCGCCATTTAAATGGCGATTAACGCAATACATTTAAAGTCGCAAATTATCCGTTCCGCGTATTACGAATGATCCGTCACGCAGGTCAAATGCTCTTTGTCTCTCCACAAAGTCGAAGTGCGCGCAACGAGGTGATAGGGCACCGTCACCGCCGTGGCGGCAGCGGGATCGCGCAGCGCTTCGCGCAACAGACCGGCTGTGCATTGAGCGATCTCTGCGATCGGCATCTGCATCGATGAAATCCCCATCGCTCGTCCCTCATCGGAGTCGTCGAACCCGGCGATCAAATAATCCCGGCCAACCTCGAGACCCTGCTTCTTCGCGATCTCGATAAAGAGTATGGCGGTCCGATCGTTCGAGCAGACGACGCCATCAAATAGCGTGAAGTCTGCCTCCTGAGACGACGCTTGCCGCTGCGGCGTGGGGGCGCCGTTTAGGCCCGTCTCGAGATCAGCCAGGTTATTCTGCACGACGCGGATGCCTGCGCCCGCATTCAAGACCGCATTGCGAACGCCCGTCAGGCGCAACGCCGCCCAATCACAAGCAACTGGCGAGACATAAAGCAGGCTCCGGCAGCCCCGCTCGATAAGATGGTTCGCTGCCTGCTCCCCTCCCTTAATATCGTCAGGTTTTGCATGGGAAATCGCGGCCTGCAGCGGATCAAGCGTCAACACGATCAACGGCAACTTCAGCGCACGGCAATAATCGGCAGCCTGCCTGGCAGTATCGTGCGTTAGCCCTTCCACGAAGACAATCGCATTAACCTGCTGCGCCGCAAGGCTGTCTATCGCATCGGAATGCGGCAACATTACCGCCTGAGTCTGCCGGTTAAAGAAGAGCGCCGTTCCTCCGGCATCGGAGATAGCCCGCTCCGCAGCGCTAAGGAGCATATGACGGGCGGTTCGCGCCGGCTGCCCAAGGTGGCCCGGACTGATCCTGGAAACAACGCCAATCTTCCCGAGCACAATATCCGAATTTGTGATGCTCCGCGCAACGAACGTTCCCCTGCCCGCTTCCGCACGGATCAAACCGTCCGCCATCAACGCGCTCATTGCTTGCTGAATCGTCAGAGGGGCCACCCCATACGCCATCGCCAGCGACCGGCGGCCAGGCAGACGCGACCCCAGGGGACAAATGCCCGCCTCGATCTTGCGGCGCAAGTCCCCGGCAACGTTATCCGCGATCGTGTTCCGCTTCCGAATTGACGCAACAGGAAACAAGGGTGAAGTCCAGCATAAGTGATACAAAAATATGTTACACTTGCCATTTTGGCATGCCGGGCAAACTGTGTCAAGTAGATGTAACACTTTGTCGAAAATCGAGTGGACAGAGCCTCATGGAGCGCTCCGTGAAACAAAAACGAAAAACAGGTTCCGTGGGCGACACGGCCCGCAAGCCGCATTGTCGCCACACGAAACCTGGATTCGTCCCACGCTTCCGAACTTCAGAGAGTTACTCGTTCTCGTTTCGCTACTTTTCGTCCGCCTCGAAGACTCGGTACACCAATCCCGCGACCGCCGCGCCGATGATTGGGGCGACCCAGAATAGCCACAACTGGCCGATTGCCCAGCCGCCGGCAAAGAGCGCGGGGCCGGTGCTTCGCGCGGGGTTAACGGACAGGTTGTCCACCGGGATGCCGATCAGGTGGATCAGCGTCAGGCCGAGGCCAATCGCGATTGGTGCGAAGCCCTGCGGGGCGCGTTTATCGGTCGCTCCTAGAATGATCATCAGGAACATAAACGTCAGCACGACTTCGGAAATGAAGACGGAGTGCATGGCGTAGTGCCCCGGAGAGTGTTCATTGTAGCCGTTGGAGGCAAAGCCCGCGTGGACATCGAACCCGGCCGCTCCCGACGCGATCAAATAGAGGACGCCGCCCGCTACAATGCCGCCTATAACCTGCGCGACAATATACGGAAGAAGATCGGAGAGCGGAAACCGCTTGCCAACGACCAGACCGACTGAGACGGCCGGGTTAAGATGGCAGCCGGAAATGTGCCCGATCGCGTAGGCCATTGTAAGCACCGTTAAGCCGAACGCAAGCGCGACCCCTACAAAGCCTATTCCAAGATTGACGGGCGTCGCATCGGTGGAGAGAAAGTGGGCGGCGAGGACGGCGCTGCCGCATCCGCCAAAGACCAGCCAGAAGGTGCCGATGAGCTCGGCGAACGCTCTCTTTGCGATAGGAATCGTTGTCATGCTGGGTTTCCTTTCAATAAGGGAGAACCACCGGGTCGAGAATGGCTCCCGATCGGACAAAGGATCGCGAACGTCAGTCCATTCTGACGAGCGATCAGCGAAGTTAGCAAAGAACACTCCGGCAAGATGCCTGTAGCGATGGCATTATACCTCCACGAATCGGCCGATCGATACTACGGAATAGTGCACTCCCATCGATCGATACTTCGATAAAAGTGAGATTATGCTTTGTCGACATCTCCTCCCCCCGGCAGCGGGTTTCGGCCGCGCGCGTGGTTCGCCAATACGGCGCGGTGGTACAATAGGCGCGTTAGTGGTGTAAGGCTTTATTGGTGAACTGGTGCCGTACTATAAGCGGAATATTCTCGTCCTCTCAGTCACTGTTTTTCTCGCTTCGCTGAGTTGGCAACAAATTGTGCCTTTTCTGCCCAAGTTCCTGAAGGAAATTGGCGGTGGAGGTCCCCACTTCGAGACCTGGGTGAGCGTTATTTTCGCCGCGCAGTCTCTGGCCGCGATGATTGCGCAGCCGTCCTGGGGCAAGCTGGGCGACACCTTCGGGCGAAAGCCGATGATCCTGCGCGCAGGGCTTTGCTTGGCAGGCGTCTATTACGCGATGAGCTTGTGCCGCTCTCCCTGGCAGCTCGCACTGTGCCGCTTCCTCAACGGCGCCCTAACCGGTTTCATTCCCGGCTCCTTCGCCCTCGTGAGCACGAATACGCCCGAAGAAAAGGCCCCGCGCTATGTTGCGCTGCTCGAAAGCACGTCGAACGTCGGCCTAATCGTCGGTCCGACGATCGGTGCGGTTCTGGCGCGGTTCGCGGGCTATCGCATGTCGATGGTCATGTCGGGCACGGCCATTCTGATCTCGACCATCGCCGTTTGGTTTCTTGTCGAGGAGCCGAATAAGACGGTTATTGCGGAGAAGACCAGCCTCCTGCAGGATTTCCGTGAAGCATTCCGTTCGCCTGTGCTTGCGTCGCTCCTGGTCACAATCGGCCTCGCGTGGAGCTACGGCAACTCCATCAACCCGTATCTCGTTCTCCACCTCGAATCGCTCAGCGGCTGGCGTCCCTGGTGGCTGCCAGCGTTGACATACTCGCTACCCGGGATCGCATTCGTCCTGGTTGCTTATCGCTGGTCGCTCGCCGGACAAAAGTGGGGATACGACAAAAACATTATGATCGGTCTAGGCGGGGGAGCAATTGGCGCGCTCCTGCTATATGGCGCACATAACATCTGGCTCTTCGCGCTGGTCTACTTCGCGACAGGCATCTTAATGGCGACTCTAAGCCCCGGCGTCGGCGCGGTGACATGCACGATGGTCCCACAAGAGTTCCGCGGCCGAGCCTACGGCATCCAGCAAGCCGCGGGCACCCTCGCCGCCTTCCTGTGCATACTTGCCACGGGGCAAGTTGCGCGGACGTTCGGTTATCACGCGATCTTCCTCTTCGTAAGCGTTCTGTTCATAGCTGGCTTCTTCGTATTCCGCAACTTCGTGCGTAAGTGGGAAAAGCCTTAGGCGAGAACGCCCGCTGCCGCGATTGCGCTGCGGAGTTTCCAGGATCCTCTTGACACGCCGCCAACCGCGTGTTATAATCTGCGTGTCAACAACTAACACAGACTTTGTTGAGATCGTCCCATAATGATCATGCGTCCCACAATTCCAATCAACAAGGATATCGCCCTCCCGGTGTACCGGCGAATCGAGGAAGATCTGCGCGCCCGAGTCCGTGACGGCCGCTGGTCCACCGGTTCGCGTATCCCTCCGCGCAGAGAGCTTGCAAAGCAATACAATGTCGAGGTAAACACGATTCAGCGCGCCATCGCCATCTTGCTGGAAGACGGTGTCCTGCGAGCCGATCCAGGCAAGGGAACGTTCGTCAGCGATAACGCAGACCTGGCTGCGACCGCGAAGAACGGCGCTCCGGCAAACGCGCCGTCGCTGCGCCTCGGGATTGCCCTCGGCGACGCGGAAGCCCTGTCCGATGCCGATGGATACGGTCTGCACGTTGTTCGCGGCGTTCGACGCGCCCTCGCCCCCTACGGTCTCAAGCACAGCGTGACGTTTGTCGAGAACTGGGATACCGACATGCTCGCAGCCATATCGCGCTCCGATTTGAGCGGCATTCTTTTGGTCAGCCCTGATACGGAGAAGCGCACCCAGATAAGCCAGCTCTGGCACGCGGGAATGCCGACTGTCGTCGTTACGTCATCCTGGCCAGGAATAGATGTTCCCTTTATCGACTGCGACAATTACGCTGGCGTTCGCGCAGCGGTTTCCCACCTTGTTTCTCTTGGACACAAGCGCATCGGCTGCGGGATCATCCATATGAACCTCAGCAACCATCGCGACCGTGCGGAAGCGTTCCGCCGGGTCCTCCGTGAATATGGCTTGGAAGTGGCCCCGGAGCACGTCATCGAGCGCTGGAGACCCACAAACATGGAAGGACAAGCGGCCATTCGCACCCTGCTCTCTTCGCCTAATCGGCCCACGGCGCTCATTCTCCTGGACGATCAGACCGCCACGAGAACCCTACCGATTGCTTGCAAGCTCGGTATCCGGGTGCCGCAAGACCTTTCGCTGATCACGTTCGATGACACGCGGGCGGCGATGCACGCCGAACCGCCCCTTACGACGGTTGCGCCGCCGTTCGAAGAGATGGGACAGAAAGCCGCGGAAATGCTTCTGGCAATGTGCGCCGGACAGCCGTTCACCAAAAGCCCCGACCTGATGCCGATGAGCTTTATTGAACGCCGCTCAACCGCTCGCGCGGTGTTGTGTTCCGAAGCAGGCGAAGCCGCGCCAGCGCAAGTTTATGGGGCAAGGATGGGAGCGAAGCGACGGGCCAAGCCCGGGAGATTGATCAAAACAAGCGTCGGATTACCGTAAGTCTTAGCGAGGCAACGACATGAACCGATTTAGATCTAGCGCATTTACACTTATCGAACTACTCGTAGTTATAGCGATAATTGCCATATTATCGGCGGTGCTCTTTCCGGTATTCCAGAGCGCGCGAGCGAAGGCGCGACAGACAGCCTGCTTGAGCAATCAAAAGCAGCTTGGACTGGGCCTTATGCAGTACATTCAGGACTTCGATGAAACATATCCGTCCGGCAATGACCTCGCGTGCGGGACGGCAACGCCACCTGCGGCGAACGCGTATTGCGGCACATCGAGCGTCCACTTTACGAGCCCAATGCCGGGTGCGGGCTGGGCGGGTCCTCTGTTCCCTTATGTCAAATCACGGGGACCGTTTACCTGCCCGGACGACGAGAAGACGGTCGACAACCTGCCAAGCTGGGCAAATTCCGGCGGCAATCATTTGCAAGCGATTTCGTACGCAATGAACTCAAATATTCCGGCGCTCACGCAGTCCAAGGTGACAAGCGCTGCAAAAACCGTTGTATTCTTCGAGGTCTCGCTGATGATGGCTGATCCAGCGCAAGTTGGGTACGCAGATTGGTATTCGCCTGCCGGCAACTTCAACGCCAGCGGCCCTGCTCAGCTAGCCAACTGGTCAATCACCGTTGCCAGCCTATCGAACTACGGGTTCGCTCCGGTCGGATCCCTTGGCGGACAGTGTACGATCTGCAATACTCTGCCACGACACGTACAAGGGAGCAACTATACAATGGCCGATGGGCATGTTAAGTATCTAATCGGCAATACAGTATCCGGCGGCGCGACGGCCGCGGCATCGAAGTCCGATCAAACATGGAGCGGCGCGCAAGCGAATTGCCCGGCGATCCTTACCTACAGCTATCCGGCGACAAACGAATGGGCGTCCGGGAACGCGGCCGGCTCCGAGTTCAACGGCAACAGTTCGATTACGGGAGGCCAATTTATCGCGACATTCAGTCCAACGTAAGAGAGCGTGTATAGAATCGAAAGCTCTAGTAGGACGGCTCCCATTGCCGCCGGGGCAAATTTTGAAATAGGGCCGTCACAGCCCTTTCCCCGCTTAACGATGTGCGCTGGAATCGGACGTTGGCGGCAAAACGCCGTGCGCGTGTTGACGAAGCCTTGACGATCACCGCCGTGAACGGAGCGCGAGTGAAAAAATCGCCCCGGCGGCATGAGCCGTCCTGAATCTTTCTCGCAATACGCCGCCTAGATACTCACCTTCTAAGGGAAATACATATGGAACGCAAAATTTCGATGACCAGGTTTACCGCCCTGATTGCGGCATTCGTCACTGCTGTTCTTATTGGCGCGTGCACGGCATCCCATGCGGCGCCGCTCACCAAGCGCGATGTCCTCACCCTTCGCGACGGCCGGTTCTACCTTCATGGAAAGCGCTTTGCGGAAATCAGCTTCAACAAATTCGATCTCTTCTGGGAACCGTTTGATCTGCTCAAGAATGGCAAGGGCGACACCCAGGAATATCGCGACATGGTGGCGGCGCAAGATCACGCGCTCCGCGAGCTCCACGAAATGGGATTCCGCTCGATCCGCATCTTCGGCGCGCCCTGGGGTATCTGGGATCTCCGCGCAACTTTCGACGACCCGGCTAAGCGAGAGAGCGTCTATTTCAAGGCGATGGACACGGTGCTCGACCTATGCGACAAGAACGACATACGAGTTGTCTACTCGCTGGGATGCGCCAACTTTACCGATCGCGCGCTCGTCCACGGGAAATGGGTATACGGCGAGGAGCATGAGCGCGAACTCATTGCAAACCCTGCATCCCGCAGCCGCCAGGAGCTCTATCGATATATAGACATCGTCGTCAATCGATACAAAAGCCGCCAAACGATACTCATGTGGGAGATCAGCAACGAAACGACGTTGAGCGCGGACATCTCGCCGGAGACCAACATCTACAACGGCGAGCGAATGCCGGCATTGCTGGATGTCGCCCACTTTTTCAACGATGTAGCGACGCGTATCAAGGCAAACGATCCGCTCCGCCTCGTCAATAGCGGCGGTTCTTGCATGCGCGGCTGCCAATGGAACCAGTATACGAACCACAAATGGATTCTCGATACCGTGGAGGAGCAGAACAAGGCGCTCAGCCTCGTCTACTCCGGCAGCGCCGTCGACGTGCTCGATATTCACTACTACACGAACAACCATTGCGTCAACGAGATGGTGGAAGGCGCGGACGGCAAAAAGGTCCCGATGGACATTGGGCAATATATGGCGGCGGCAAAGCGCATCGGCAAGCCTCTGATGATCGGCGAAACCGGCTCATCCGAAACGGCGCGCGATGACAATCCCAAAAACAAGCAGGTCTACGCCGAGACGCCTGATTATCACGACTCGTACTGGGACCCGAACGCCGCCAAGTGGGTCAAGATCCTCTGCGACCAAATCGTCGACGCCGGACCACAGCTCACCTACTGGTGGGAGTACTCGTCGAATCGTCCGGTAGACCAAAAGGCCCCGAGCTTCGACATCAAAAAGGGCCGCACCGATCCGGTGCTCGCCGAGATTATCGACGCCAACAAGCGGCTGAAGGCAAAGCTTGGAGCCCAATAGTCGACCAGGGCTTTGTTAGGCGCACTGAACCTATCCAGAATTGATGCCGTCGATCACCTGTCTGCCAAATTGAGCCATTGCACGCGCCCGGGATCACGTCTATAATTGATCTTAACTGCGCCACTTGATAGTTGCGGCGCCCACTTAAAGGATGGCTCATCAATGGCCGAAATGACATCGCACGAACGATTTAAGCGCATGTTCGAGCACCGGGACGCCGACCGGATACCGATTATCGACAACCCCTGGCGTGCAACGATCGAACGCTGGCAGCAGGAAGGCATGCCGGCGGAAGTCAATTATGTCGATTACTTTGGTCTGGACCGCGTAGCGACGATCGGGGTCGATACCAGTCCCCGGTATCCTGTTCAATTGATTGAGGATACAGACGCCTATTCGATTACGACGTCGCCGTGGGGAGCGACATTCAAGAACTTTAAGCATGTCGAGTCCACTCCGGAGTTTCTCGACTTCAAGATCGTTGACCGCGCGAGCTGGCAAGAGGCCAAAGATCGAATGACTCCGACGCCGGATCGCATCAACTGGGAACATCTCAAGAAGGCGTATCCACAGTGGAAGAAGGACGGCTACTGGATCCAGGGCGGCTTCTGGTTCGGCTTCGACATTACCCATGCCTGGAACGTCGGCACCGAGCGGCTTCTCGTGGCGCTCGGCGACGATCCTGAGTGGTGCATGGACATGTTCAGTACGGAACTGGACATGTGCATCGCACTGATGGACCAGGTTTGGGACGCCGGATATACGTTTGACGCGATCCACTGGCCCGACGATATGGGCTACAAGCACAGCCAGTTCTTCTCGGTAGCCACGTATCGCAGGATCCTAAAGCCCTTCCATCAACGTGCGGTGGATTGGGCGCATGCCAAGGGCATTAAGGCCCACCTGCATTCCTGCGGCGACGTCAACCCGTTCGTGCCGGAGCTGATCGATATTGGCGTCGACGCTCTTAACCCTCTCGAGGTCAAGGCGGGTATGGACCCGCTTTATCTCAAGAAGACCTTCGGAGATAAGCTCGTTCTGCATGGCGGCATCAACGCCCTGCTCTACGACGATATAGACGCGCTCGAAGCGGAACTGCGCAAGATCGTGCCAACCGTCAAGCAGCACGGCGGCTACATCCTCTCCTCCGATCATTCCGTTCCGTCGAGCATGAGTCTGCACGACTTCAAGCGGTTCGTGGAACTTGGCAAGGAACTCGGCAGCTACGAGTAGAGGACATCCGCGTCACGACACAAAGACATGCGGCCTTGAGACTTATGCCGTCTCAAGGCCGCGTTCTCAATTGTATCGATCGTTTGTGGCTTCAGAAAAGACGCCCGGCTACGATCGGGTTTTCGCATTCTTGCGCCGCTGGCCCTGATCCAACTCCCGCTTGCGCATGCGGATATTCTTCGGCGTCACCTCGACAAGGTCGTCAGGGCCGATGTACTCGATGCACCGATCGAGCGACATAATCGTATGCGGCGTGAGCCGGACGCCCACATCGGAATTGGATGAGCGCATGTTGGTCAGGTGCTTCGCCTTGCAGATGTTGATTTCAAGGTCCGTATCACGAGCGTTCTTCCCGACGATCATGCCTTCGTACACTTCCGTGCCGCCAGGAATGAACAGGATGCCCCGTTCCTCGGCGTTCGCCAGACCGTACGGCGTTGCTACACCGGATTCGGCCGCGATCAGGGAACCATTGCGCTCGAACGAAATCTCTCCCGAGTACGGTACGTACCCGGCGAACAGGGAGTTCAGAGTTCCGGTGCCGCGCGTTTCGGTGATGAACATGTTCCGGAATCCCAGCAGGCCGCGCGTCGGAACGCGCCAGTGCTGCGTCACGTGCGCCGTCCCCGAAGTCGTCATGTCGCGCATCTCGCCACGACGCCGGCTTAGCTGCTCGATCACAAACCCGCTGTACGGTTCCGCGACGTCGATCTCGACATCTTCGATCGGCTCGAGCGTTTTGCCATCTTCCTCGTGCAAAATGACTTCCGGTTGCGAAACCTGCAACTCGTAACCTTCGCGGCGCATCGTTTCGATCAGGACGGCCAGGTGAAGCTCTCCGCGTCCGCTCACCAGGAACTGGTCTGGGCTGTCGGTCTCTTCGACGCGCAGAGCGACGTTCGTCTGCAATTCCTTCATCAAGCGCTCGCGTAGCTTCCGCGACGTCGAATGCTGACCCTCGCGCCCGGCCAGCGGAGATGTATTCACGCCAAAGGTCATGCGCAGGGTCGGCTCATCGACATTCGTCACCGGCAACGGCACGGGATTGTCGCGGTCGCAGATCGTCTCGCCGATGTTGATGTCCGGAAGTCCGGTCACCGCGATAATCTCCCCCGCCGGAACAGCCTCCTGCTCAACGCGCGCAAGCCCTGCGTAAACGAAGACCTGTCCAAGCTTGGCTTGAACGTTCTGACGAGCCCGATTGACGATCGTAACCGTCTGCGCGGCTCTGACGGTGCCTGAGTAGACGCGCCCAATCGCGACACGCCCCCGATATTCATCGTAGTCCAACGTCGCGGTCAAAATCTGCAGCGGGCCATCGGGATCGCCGCCCGGCGGATCGATATGGCTGACAATCGTATCGAACAGGGTATGCAGGTTATCGTCGAGCTTCTTGTCGTCGAGCGACGCCCGCCCAGTGATCGCGGAGGCGTAGACAACCGGGAAATCGAGCTGCGCTTCGGTCGCGCCCAAATCGACGAAAAGGTCAAATGTCTTGTTGATGACGTAATCAGGACGGGCATCCGCCCGATCGATCTTGTTGACGACGACGACGGCTTTATGCCCTGCCTGAAGCGCCTTCGACAGCACGAACCGCGTCTGCGGCATTGGTCCCTCAACCGCGTCGACGAGCAGGAGAACGCCATCGACAAGACCCATCACACGCTCGACCTCGCCGCCGAAGTCCGCATGACCAGGCGTGTCTACGATGTTAATCTTGACATCGCCCCACTTCACCGACGTGTGCTTTGAAACGATCGTGATCCCGCGCTCGCGTTCGAGATCCATCTTGTCCATGACTCGCTCGGCCACCTGCTGATTCTCTCGAAAGACCCCACCCTGCTTGAGGAGGCCGTCGACGAGGGTTGTCTTCCCGTGGTCGACGTGAGCGATGATGGCAATGTTACGGATTTCTGTCATTAGAATTCTATCTGTTCTCTCTGGTCCTGAACGCCGATGCTGCGCGGCTTGGAAAAGGCCGCTTAATTATAGCACAGGCAACGCCGGTCTTAGGTTGACAATGCACCGTCATCTGTCATCTCACCTGGTCGAAGGAATGAAGAGATCGTGCAATGGCCTTGAAATCGAAGAGATTTTCCGGCATTTTCTGGTCAATCACAGCTCCACCAAAGCGATCGCGCGCCGCGTTAATCACCCGCTTCAACGCGAATGCAAACATTCAAAGAGGGAATACGCTTCCCGCCCGTCGAACAATCAAGCATATGAAAATCATCATTGCAATCGACTCATTCAAGGGCAGCCTCAGCGCCACCGAAGCCGCCGATGCCGTTGCGCGCGGCATTCAGCGCGTGGCGGCAAACACGATTATCCGAAAAAACCCGCTCGGCGACGGCGGCGAGGGAACAGTAGACGCCCTCGCCGCGGCAATTCCCGCCAGCCAAATTTTCCAGGCAAATGTCCACGGACCGCTTGGCAGCCCGGTGGATGCACGGTTCGCGGTTCTCGGACCCGACGGCCGCGTTGCCGCGATCGAAATGGCGGCCGCGAGCGGGATCACCCTGATTCGGCCGTCCGAGCGAAATCCCCTGCGAACGTCAACCTATGGGGTCGGCGAATTAATCCGCGCGGCGCTCAGCCGCCCTGGCGTCACGGAGCTTGTCGTTGGCCTCGGCGGCAGCGCGACCAATGACGGCGGCAGCGGCGCGCTCCAAGCTCTGGGAGTTGAATTCACGGACCGGAACGGCGAGAAAATCGGTCATCCCATTACAGGCGGCGATGTCCAAGAGATTGCCGGATTTGACAGCCCCGGAGGCGTCTTCGAGAACCTGGTCTCGTTGACGCTCGCGTGCGATGTCACCAATCCGCTTTGCGGCACGTTAGGCGCATCCGCTGTTTTCGGCCCGCAGAAGGGGGCTACGTCAGAACTAGTGACGCGACTTGACGGCGATCTTGCACGATTTGCTTCCATTCTGGACCGCCTCTGCAAGGCGCGAGGCGGCCGCCACGGCGGTCCGATTGCGGATATTCCCGGGGCTGGCGCCGCGGGCGGTCTCTCGGCTGGACTTCTGGCGTTTTTTCCAGGCGCGGTTCTTCGCCCGGGTATCGACATCGTGCTGGATACGGTCGGCTTCGACGGACTGCTGGACGACGCCGATCTCGTCATCACCGGCGAAGGCAAGTTGGACTCGCAGACGTTGGGCGGCAAAGCGATCGATGGCGTCCTGCGTCGGGCGGCGGCGCGATCAGTTCCTGCGATCGCATTCGCTGGCGCCGTGGAAGCGTCCTCCGCCGCCGCACTCGCTCCCCGCGGCCTGCGCGCGGCGTACGGTCTGATGGAGATTGCGAGTTCGGTGGAAGATGCCATGTCGCACGCGGGAGAGCTACTGGAAGAGCTGGTCGCGCAACGGATCGGACCGTTCTTGAAAAGCGCGTAGGCGGCGAGAGGGAAAAGGACGGACAGACGCCGGGGAGGCTCGGCTCCGCTAAGCGCCCAGCCCCCTTCTCGCTCCCGACTTCAGAGGGCCTCAAGACGCCGTCCGGCGAGGGAGCGGCCTCTTCCTTCTTCGTCGCAAAGGCCCGCGCGGCGCCCGCGCATTCAGGCTCAGCGGCTCATTCAGCTGGGCCGTTCGCGTCCGGCCTCTTTGCGCCGCGCGTGACGAGCGTTTTCAATGCTTGCAGATCTCGCGCAACCCATTTGGCATCGGCCGCGAACTTGGTATCGGACATCTCCGGCTGCCTGAACAACGTCAACATCACCTCAGCGCCATCGCCATTGCGAATGACGCGCAAAGGAATATAGACTTCGCCGTCTTCGCCGCCTGTATCGACATAGTGATCCATCACTCCATACGCATTGTGGGCCGTAAAGCGTATCCTGATCGACCCTTCCGGGCCTTGCGCCTTCCAAACATCGCCGTCCGGGGTCAGTCCTGAGCTACTCAGCCCGGACGCCCACAACGGAAAATCCTCTGGCCGCCAAATAGCCTCATAAACCTCATTCCAATCTCGATCGATTGAGATGCTGATCGTTCGCGAGACGTGCGCCAAATTGTCCAAAACTGTCCCTCCAAATGCGTTGTTAATGATAACAAGCTTTCAAAAGGATACCCAAGATACCGGCATCCGCGTCGAGGAGAGTCGAACATACGTCGAAGCGACGAGACGCATCCGGCACGAGAAACGCGCGCGCGCGCCGAAGCCTCAGGCAGCGAGGTCGAGACGCTGGAGGCTGAGCGCGCTAAAGTGGCGGACGAAGTTTCGACCGTGCTCCTTCGCATTATAGAGGGCGAGACCGGCCTCCACGATGAGATGGTCGGCGTCAGGCGTCGTCACGGTTGACGTTGTCACGCCAATGGAGACGGTCACTTGGCGATGGGTCCATCCGTGGCCGTCAACACGGGCACGAATGCGCTCGACGGCATCGACTGCTTCCTTGCCGCTGGAGTCTGGCATGATAACAGCGAACTCCTCGCCGCTAAACCGTGCGATTGTGTCGCCAGGGCGCGCGCTGCGCCGAAGAATTTCGGCGACCGTTTTCAGGACAAGATCCCCGCACGCATAGCCATACTTGTCGTTATAGTCCTTGAAAAGGTCGATATTGATTCGCGCAACACTCAGAGGTCGTTTATTCGCATGGCCGTGCTCGAACTCCGCGCGGATGCTTTCCTGGAAGGCGCGGTGGTTGTTCAGGCCGGTCAAGCCGTCCGTACTCGCCAGCTTGACGAGGTTCTCGCTAACTAAGTGCAGCTGCCCTTCCTTGATCTTGAGATCCATCAAGGTGACGACCTGCCGGCTAAGAGCTTCAAGCGCAACAAGCTCGCTGAGCCCGATGAAACGTGGTCGCGTATCAGCGACGGCCAAAGCTCCCAGGACCCGGTGGTCCGCGGCAAGAAGCGGCGCACCAGCGTAGAAACGCAGATGAGGCTCATCCGCAACCAGCGGATGACGGGCGAATCGCGTGTCGAACGCCGCGTCCTCAACAACGAGGGAAACGGGCGGGCGCGCGATGATTTGGCTGCAGATCCAGTTTTCGCGCGGCGTATCCGTAACGTGTATGCCAAGGTGCGACTTGAACCACACTTTTTCCGGACCGATCAGGCTAATGATCCCAATCGGCGCGTCGCATATATGCGCCGCAAGCCGGGCGACTTCGTCATAAGTCTGCTCTGAGCCGACGCCAAGCACCAGATACCGCCCGAGCGTGTCCAGGCGGTCGCGTTCTTCTTCCGGCATATACGATTCTGTCACCATCTCGCACCCATTTCTTCGTCCATGCCGCACAAGCGGCTTCGCGCGTTCTCAAGACACCATGCGCAGTGATATTATCGGCGGCTTGGAGCGCAGGTCTCAGGCATCATTTTCAGTGTGGTAGAATGGGGCAGATGTCGAGTGTGTAAGGACGTGGGCCGCGCAACCGCCGGAATTCAGCGGGAAGCGTCGTCCCAAGGATCGAAATGAACCGGTATGGCACTCATTAAGGGCAAGAAGCGTTATTGGCTGGCAGGGGCAGCGGCCGCGGCCGCAATTCGATATGCCATCCGCAGACGTCGAATTTACGACCTTTACGGCAAGGTCGTATTAGTAACGGGAAGCTCGCATGGGCTGGGACTGCTGTTGGCGCGCGAGTTCGCTAATCGAGGCGCAAAAATCGTGCTTTGCGACAACCGGCCGGACGATGTTGAGAGAGCGCGGATTGACATGGTCAAGCGCGGCGCAACCGTCCTGGCGCATGTCTGCGATGTGACGCGTCTTGAGGATGTCAAAAACCTAATCAGCGTCGTGCGCAAGCATTTCGGCGATGTGGATGTTCTGGTTAATAATGCCGGGGCAGTTCAGTCCGGACCGATGCAGGACATGCGGATCGAGGACTACGAGGACGCCATGCGCGTCCACTTCTGGGCCCCGCTCTACGCAACGCTCGAAGTCCTCCCGTCCATGCGAACTCGCAAGCAGGGACGGATCGTCAACATTTCGTCCCTTAGCGGCAAGGTGAGCGTTCCCTACTTGTTGCCCTACAGCGCAAGCAAGTTCGCGCTTGTTGGACTGTCAGAAGGGCTTCGCACCGAGCTTGTTGCCGACAATGTATTCGTGACGACCGTCTGTCCGGGGCTCATTCGCCCCGGAATGAGCGCAACGGGGGAAGACGAAAAGACCAGCGAGGAAGACGAATGGCTTGCGCTCAGCGAGTCGTTTCCATTAGCCGCCACCAGCGCGGACAGCGCCGCGCGCAAGATCGTCGAGGCGACGATCCACGGAGATGCGGAGATCGTGCTCTCAGTCCCTGCCCGGATTGCAACAATCGCCCGCGCACTCTTTCCCGAACCCGTCTCCGACACGATGGCGCTTGTCAACCAAGCCCTACCGACCACATCCTCAGCGTGTGAACAACCGGATGAAGAGCCTCTCGCCGATGCGTCTTCAGCACGCTCATTGCAGAGATGAGTATTCACGATCGATCGTGAATACTCGTGCCTTTGCCAGAATTAAACGATTGAGGAACGGGCAAGCATTCTAACGTTGTTATGCTGGTGGATGGTTCTCTAGCGGCGGTTTTCACCGCAACTCCAGGAGCATTCCGGGCCGGCGACGCAATCAAGGATGAGAGCTCGCCGGCTATTCCATAGCTTCTTTTGCGCGCTCCGCGAAAACAGACATCTCGCCCGATGGCATACGTGGCTTTCGTTGGCGCCGCGGGCCTGATCTATTGTTTATCACGGGTACAATGTGGCTAGGCGCTAGTTATCAGATGTAAGCGATTGAGCCCCGCTGCAATGTATTTACGCAAGGCTCGGCAAGACAATATTCTGCTGACCTAAGGAGGCGTCGCCATGACGCCAGAGGCGGCCCCAGACCTGCAAGCACTCAATGAGCGGATCGACAACCTGGTGGAAAAAGCCGGCGATTTGCCGGCGCACGCTCGGATTGCATTGCGCGTGATCCAACTCGTCAACCAGGAGACCACCAGCGCAACCCACATCGCGATGGCGATCTCGGCGGACGAAATCCTTGCCGCGCGCGTGCTGCGCATGGCGAACAACTCCTACTATGGAGTGCCGCGAAAGATTTCCACGCTGACAGAAGCGACCGTCTTGCTCGGCATGGACACAATCCGCGACATCGCGATTGCCGCTTCCTGCCACGGCCTGCTTGACCGGTCCCTGCCCGGCTATGCTCTTTTGAAGGGCGAACTTTGGCGGCACTCAAACTGTTGCGGCTATGCGGCCCAACTGATCGCCCGCCGAACAGGTTACCGATTCACGGAAGAAGCGCTCGTGGCGGGCCTGCTGCACGACATTGGCAAAGTGGCCATCGGCCACTGTCTAGCGGACGATTTTGCAACCATCGTAAAGACCGTCAGCGATAAGCCCATAACTTTCGCTAACGCCGAACGAGCCGTCCTCGGCTTCGATCATGCCCAGGTCGGCGCTCGCATGGCGGAGCGTTGGGACTTTCCGCCGCGGCTAATCAGCGCGATACGCTACCATCACGAGCCGGGTCAGGAAGTCGAGCCTGGCAGGCTCACGCAAATCGTCCACGCCGCTGACTACTGCTGTCTGACGCTCGGGATCGGCTTAGGACGAGATGGGTTGCAATACGAGTTCCAGGAAGACATCTTCGGATTTCTGGGGTTGGATGAAGCAGGCGCCGACACGATCCTCTCCGCGCTGACGGACTACGCGACAGTCGACTGGTGAGGCGACGTCTCATCCGGCGGGCGCCCCGGCGAGAGCAGGCTGTCCATGAACGGCGCGCTCCGCAAATCCCCGTCGATCCTCCACCGAATTGTCCGCCGAAGCGCCATGCGCGCCAGTCCCGCGGTCGCCTCGGACGGCGATGGGATCTTTGCGACAGCGCGGATGTGCTCCAGGCCATGCGCATTCAGATGCTGCAGGTAGTCGAGTGCATCAAACGTCAGCGCCGCGTGGTCTTCGTATCCGTTCGGGTTTGCGTGGTCCGTGCAGAGAGCCCCGCCGTTGGCAACGGAGAGCGCGTAGATATCGGTTTGACTCGCGTTATCGCGAGGTACGGTCTCGCCGCAGATCACGCATGAACACAAGTCGGGGCCGTAGCCGGCGAGTTCCAACAGGCGAAGCTCATACCACCTCACGGCCGTCTGCGGATCGTCGGCCCGCTCCATGAGCAATAATCCCGCCCGCAACAGCGTGAACAGGTCAGGATGCGCATCTTCCTCGACCACAAAGTGGTTGAGCGCCTCCGCCAGATACTGCGCCCCGGCCAGTCGACTGAGATCCTTGCGCAAACTGGGAAAGGCATCCTTGACCTCAGCCTGAGTCACGATATCCAGGGATTTCCCGCCGGCCAGATTGTAGCGGCCGCAGGTCAACGTCTCGCACGCCCCCGCCAAACGGCTGATCGGCTTGCGCGCGCCTTTGGCGATTGCGGAAACGCGTCCCCGCTCGCGCGTGTACAACGTTATGATGTTGTCGGTCTCGCCGTACGGAACGCGTCGCAACACGATTCCGGTGACGTTGTATTGGGCCATCGGGTAAACTAATTTTCGTTACGGCACGGCAATAAACAATCGGTTTATCGCCCAGAGCGTGTGTAAAAAATCGAAAGGTCTTGTAAGACGGCTTCTGCGCCGCCGTGGCCGTTTTTGGAAAAGGGCCGTCACAGCGGTTTCACTATCTCACGATGTGCGCTGGGATCGGACGCTGGCGGCAAAAGGCCGTACGCGTGTTGACGAAGCATCGTCAAGCACCGCAGTGAACGAGGCACGCGCAAAAAGTGTCCCGGCGGCACGAGCCGTCCTGAATCTTTCTCGCAATAAGCCAGTCTATTACGCACACTCTAAGTCTAGTCCAAAGAATTGTACCCGGAGCCCATGATCCTAGACGAAATACTTGTCCATAAGCGAAGCGAAGTCGACGCCGCTCGTATCCATCGCCCGTTAAGCGGCCTCAAAGCGCTTTGCGCGGATGCTGCCCCGGCGCGCGATTTCGTAGGCGCGCTGAAGAATCCCAATGGACGCATTGGGCTCATATCGGAGATTAAGAAGGCCTCGCCTTCCGCCGGAATCATCTCGCCCAATTTCGATCCCGTTGCCATGGCCCGCCGATATGAACACGCCGGCGCGGATTGTCTCTCGGTGCTCACGGACGCGCGTTTTTTTCAAGGACGCATCGAGGACATGCAGGCGGCGCGCACTGCCGTGAAGCTGCCTGTTCTACGCAAAGATTTCGTAGTCGATTCGTACCAGCTTTACGAAGCGCGGGCGGCCGGCGCGGACTGCGTCTTGCTGATCGTTGCCGCGCTCTCTCCTGCCCAGGTCTCGGAGTTGCACGGACTCGCGCGCGAGCTTGGCCTTGCCGTGCTGGTCGAGGCGCACTCCGAGGAGGAGATGACGGTTGCGCTCGCGTCCGGCGCAACGCTCGTGGGCATTAACAGCCGCGACTTAAGAACCTTCGTTACCGACCTCGGCGTCGTTGAGCGCGTCGCCAAGTCGGCGCCGCCGCATGTCACCCTCGTTGCCGAATCCGGAGTGAAGACGCGCGCCGATGTCGACAGACTTCTGGCAGCCGGAGCGAGAGCCATTCTGGTCGGTGAAACGCTCATGCGCACCGGCGACGTGGGGGCGTGCGTGCGGGAACTAACGGACGCGACGATTGGGTAAATGTGAGTCAGGCGCCAGGCATTATTTTGGGGCTGCGCCGGTCGACCGGTCATGGATTTTGTGCGCATCTCGCCGGACAGCAACACTGCGCTTCGTAGCGCTTACGTGACGCATCACGCGCGGGATTGAGTAAGGTATCATCGAGGTAGCTGTGCCACTCATCAAGATTTGCGGAATCAGCAACCTGAAAGATGCGATAGCGTCGGCCGAAAACGGCGTCGACGCGTTAGGCTTCGTCTGCGACCCATACTCTCCACGCTACATCTCGCCCGAGACATTTCTCCAGGTACACCGAAGTATTCCGAAGCGCGTCAAACGTGTTGGCGTATTCAACCAGAACTCGTCGCCGGAATGGAGCCAGCATGGCAGGGCCGCCATCGCTTGCTTCGATCGGCTGCAGTACGGCGACGATTCCGTCTGGCCCCGAATTATTGGCGAAAGCTGGGACATCCGGCGCAAAATCCGTTCTTTTCCACTTGGCCGCACCGCAGACCTCCTCGCGATAGCCGGGTACAACGGCCTCGTCCACGCCTATCTGGTCAACGTCCACGTGCAAAGCCGGGCTCACGCGCGAGATGCCGATGAGTTTGGGTGGCAGCTCGCAAGGCAAGTCCACCAATTCGGCAAGCGCCTCTATCTAGCGGGAGGCCTTAGTCCGGCCAATGTCACGAACGCGATTTCGCACGTCATGCCCTACGCCGTGGATGTGAACGTCGGCGTCGAGGCATATCCGGGTTACAAGGACGCTTCAAAAATACGAGACTTTGTCCAAGCGGTCCGGTCTGGCGTAGACAAGACGAGGTCTCTCGGTGAGTGACGGCCTATTTGCTACGAGCGAACCCAACGCTTGGGTGGATGTCGATTGCGCGGCCCTGCAAGCAAATGCAACTCTGCTAAGACGGCAATTTAGCCGTCCAGAGATTATCGCGGTCGTCAAGGCGGATGGTTACGGACACGGCGCGGTTCAGTCCGCGTTGGCATTTCGGCGCGCGGGCGTCGGGCGCTTTGCCGTGACCAGTCTCGATGAGGCGTCCACGCTGACCGCTGGAGGCATCGCGGCGACCGAGACCCCAATCCTGGTGTTCGCCCCCGTCGTCACCTCCGCGCAAGCCGCTGAACTTTGCCGGATCGGGGCTCAAGCGACCGTTTGCGACGCCCACCATGTCCGCCTCCTGATCCAAGCGGCGGAAGGAGCCGGCACTAAGATTGGCGTGCACGTCAAAGTCGATACAGGCATGAGTCGCCTCGGAGAGATGCCCAGCGACGCCTTGGGAATTGTCCGGCTCGTTGCGGCAAGCGACCGGCTGACAATCGCCGGCGTGTATACTCATTTTGCACGAGCATCCGAAAAGGATCTCGCTCCGACCCGCGCCCAGTGCGCAAAGTTCAAGGCGTTTATCGAGCAACTCTCTGACCAAGGCATCAAGCCCGGTCTCTGCCATGCGGCCAATTCCGCGGCGGCGATGCGTCTTCCGGAGGCGCACTTTGATGCTGTCCGCCTCGGAACGATTCTCTACGGGCAGTATCCATCCGTCCACGTCCCGCGTATCGATGGTTTGAACGGCCGGACGTGGTCGGCAAAAGCACGCGTCGTTTTCGTTCGCCGCTTGCAGGCTGGCGCTCTCGTCGGCTACGGCTCAGAGGCGAGGATCTCGCGCCCATCACGCGTCGCGGTGATTGCGGTCGGTTATGCGGATGGCTTTGGCATGTCTCCGGACAGCCTGCACAGAGGCAAGCGCGGCGTAGCTGCGCTTGCGCGGCAACTGGCCGGTCGCGAAAACCAGCACGTGCTCATCCACGGTCACCGCGCTCCGGTGCTCGGCCGAGTGGCGATGCAGATGATCGTCGTGGACGTCACCGGCATCCCCATCGCGGTCGAAGATGGCGACATCGCGGAGATCCCCATGCGCCGCCTTGCCGCCAGCCCCCGCCTGCCGCGAGTGTATCACGGCAAGCCGTAAGAGGGTTGCAGGCGGGCGGTGATCCTTGAAATGCCCTCTGGCAGCGTTTCGCCAACCGCGATCCCTCTCGCGCAAAGCCTCCGCTGAACGCTCAGCATGCTCGGCATCCTGGACGGGCGAAGGAGCAAGATCGCGTCACGCGTTACATTTCTCGGCGGCCGCGCACGAATCAGTCGCTCACGAGGTATACTGATCGGGTTGCCTGCGATGGGCCGGTTTCCCCGGTGCGTTGCGCGGCACAAAGTTTGATCGGCGTCAGGCTTAGCGGCGGACGTCGAAGGGTTTCGCCAAAGACAGCGGGTGCGCGCCCAGTGCGCGATAAAGGATCGTGGTCCTTCCCGCCGAGGTGAGCGGCAACAGGAAAGTTTACGCTTTTCGAAAGCCCCGCTTGCGCGCCTCGGCATGTCCGGCGAATTGCAATCGGGGCTTTTTGATCGTCGATTATTGGAGGAGGTGAGTTAGTTTGCCTACAGCAGAGAAGGAACAGAAGGTTGCGGACCTGCGTGAGGTCATCAAAGCGAGCAATGCGGCGATCCTGACGGATTACCGCGGCCTCAGCGTCGCCGACCTGACGTCGCTTCGCAGAAAGCTGCGCGCAGTGGATGCCGAGTTCCACATCGTTAAGAATACGCTCTTCAAGCGTGCATCGGACGGCCTGATCGAGCAAGAGGGTTTCGTTCAGCACCTGGAAGGACCGACCGCAATCGGCTTCGCAAAGGGTGATGCGGTTGCGGCATCGAAGGCGATTCTCGACTACATCAAGGATCACAAGGGCATGTCGGTTAAGGCGGGTGTCGTCGAAGGACGCATCGTCAACGCCGCGCAGATTGCCGCGATCTCCAAGCTGCCAGCCAAGGAGGTCATCATCGCTCAGATCCTCGGATCCCTCAACGCGCCGGCGTCGAACCTCGTCGGAACGCTCAATGGGATCATTTCAGATTTCGTATTTACGATTCAGGCCGTGGCCGACAAGAAGGCCGCCGAAGCTTAAACCCCGCAACGACCCCTTTCCCGCCAAAGCGGGAGGTTGGGTTTTGCACGGGTGTTGTTAGAAAATATAAACCATTTCAATTAGGGAGATACTACAATGGCAGTTGTTAGCCGCGAAGATGTCATCGACACAATCAAGTCACTTACTGTTCTCGAGCTGAGCGAGCTCTCCAAGGAGCTTCAGGAGATCTTCGGCGTGTCCGCCGCGGTCCCCGTCGCCGCTGCCCCTGCAGCCGCCGCCGGCGAGGCCGCTCCGGTTGCCGAAGCGCCGACATCCTTTAACGTGATCCTCACCGCCGTCGGCGATAAGAAGATCAACGTGATCAAGACCGTCCGCGAAGTCACCGCCCTCGGCCTCAAAGAGGCCAAGGATCTCGTCGAAGGCGCCCCTAAGGCGATCAAGGAAGGCGTTAGCCAGGACGACGCCAACGCCCTCAAGGCGAAGTTCGAGGCCGAAGGCGCTTCGATCGAAATCAAGCCTGCTTAGTTCGATCCGATCGAACGATCAAACCGAACGGTCCGCCGGACTCCCTGTCCAGCGGACCGTTTTAGCGTCTGCATAAAGCTCCAACGCAAGCCTAACTTCACCATCTTTGCCGCGGCGTGTTCGCGTTTGTGCGCCATCCATCGAAGACTTGCAGAGTTGGACACTCGTAAGAGCTGACGGGAAGCTTGCAGTCGACCCGCGCATAACCGACATTTTGCGCGTGAGACGCAAGAAACGCTCCCGTCTGACCAGTCCAGTACACTCCGTCGTTGCTTACGGGACCGACGACGATCACTCTTCCCCCCCGCTTCAACGCAGCGGCACAGTGCTCGAATACAGGTTCCATCGTGTCTTTCTTCCCCAAGAGGCGTTTAACCAGATCATACCGATGATACTTGTGGAACGGAATTGGCGGCATTGTATCCCAAGCCGCCGTGCCATGGTAATACCTTGAAAACGTTACCGCATGCCACACGTCCAGAAGAACGTAATCGCGCGGCGTCGCAGCCCTGCCGATCATGCTTGCAATGAGGTCAATGTTCGTCTGCCGCACCGTTATCGTGGACAGGACGGGGGCAACAAACACGGCAGCATAAAGCAACGCAAAGATAGGCGCAATGATCCGGTACTTCTTCCGGTTGAGCGCCGGCATGAGCAGACTGTCGACACTCAGAGCAAGCACCGTCATAAGATCGAGATAGTACCAGGGCTGCGTCGTATATTTCAGCGCAAGCAAGAAGCCAAAATAGAAGGGAACGGCGAAGACTAGATTGACGAGCGAGAAGGCGGTAAAAGACAAATCCGGTTGGAGCGCATGCTTGCGCCGCAACAGGAGCGACAAGACTCCCACGATCAAAACGATCGTCGCGAGACCTATCCAGACCGAAAAGACGATCGTCGATGGCGTCCCCACGGCATCGTGGAACTTCTGCAGAAGCCATCCCAGCGTCACGTCGCTCGTTACCATGTCGCTCCACTTATGGAGCCTCCTGAAGACGACAACATAGGGAAGGAGCGAGAGAGCAGCAAGCGCGGCAGGTACGACAATATACACGAGCTTGCAAAGCGGACCACGCATCACGAGTACCGCGGCGCATCCGCCCGCAACAAGCGCGGCCGTAAGGAAGCTATTGTAATAGAGCGTCTGAACCGAGATAATCGCCGCTGCCGATGCCCACGCGCAGTTCCGCGCATTCGGACAGCGCGCATTTCGCCAAAACGTCCAAAACATGACGGTGTAGGCAAGCATTCCCCAACCATAGGCGCGGCTCGAACCTCCCCAGTGAATTACGGACGGATTCAGTCCGAGCAAAACCGTGGAAAATACAGGCCATCGGATTGGCGTATCGCGAGCGATCAGGGCGAGTACGATCACGGTCAAGGAGGTCGCGGCAAGCCCGAACAGACGATACGCAAAGTCGGAGTCGCCGCTCAAATTGTGGACACAGCGAATGGCAAGCATCCACAAAATCGGAAATGAGTCATATTCAAGATGATTCCAAACATCTCTAATCGACGGTAGGGTCGAAAGCGCCACGCTATTGGCTTCATCACGCCACAACGCGCCCGCGTTCGTCGCGAAAACCCACCGCAGCCACAACGCGATGCACCCGGCGATCAGCCAGGCGATAAACGCCGGATCCTTCGCCGCCGGCATCTCGGGCGGTTCGCTCGACACCGGCGCATCCTCGTCATGGGAGACCGTAGGCATCATCGTGTAATATCCTCATTCGTCCGGCATCGAGCCAGCTAATCGATCACCTTTCCTACTACAACGGCTTGAACAAAAAGGTCCCGAAAATCAAACGTGTATGAGTCCATCTGGAAGCAAGCATTCGCAAGGATCGCCGCCGCTTCATTCCGGCCGCGCGTCAAGGAAATCTCATCGGGATGAAGTTGCGGCGCGCGCTCACCAAAGATGCGGTGCAAGATCCGGTGGACCAGGCCAAGGACCAGAACGCTAGAAGCTCGATAGTGCGGCCAGAATATCACGACCTTCCCCCCCGGCTTCAGAACCCGGCGCAACTCGAGCAGCATTCCGTGGATCTCTTCATGAGTAAAGTGCTCGACAACTCCAAGGTTGTACGCGCCATCAAATGCGCCGTCAGGAAACGGCAAATGGAAGACGTCCGCGTGCTCGACGGCGCTCGCGGCAGGGTTGAAATGAACGTAAAGGTCCAGGGCCGAAGTTGAAATATCGACAGCCGTCACTCGGTTTTCCAACGTTACGGTCATATCCGCTTGTCCGCTGCCGCACCCGGCATGAAGCAGGTTCGCCCCACGTTTAAACTCCCGCCTAATCGCTCGCGTCAGTTGAGGCCTGATGATCGTATTCCGATAAATGGCTGCAATAAAGCCATAGACTCGTCTAGACGTATTCCCCTTCGTATCCCAATAAGCGTTCCAATTTTGGGGGTCTACAAGCCTATCGTCTTGCGGTCCGCGCCTAACGGCAAGACGATAAGCCTGTGGCCTTATGCGCGCCGCAACATAGAGCTTAAATAGAAATCGAACGCTTTTGGAGATCTCGCCCAAGTCCATCTTCGAGTGCCCGTATGTCCGGCTCGGCAGATCAATCGGGACCTCCGAAACAACAAAGGAATTGTTGACTATCGTGAACAGACTTTCGAAAAAGAATGCGTACCCGTTGGCTCGCACGAGGTCAAAGAGCTCGCTTGGAATCGTCTCCAGATTGTAGACTCGAAATGCCCCGGTCGTATCCTGCGGAAGTTTAAGCAACGCCGTCGTGAGGAAATGCGCTGTCTTTGTGAGAAACCTGCGCACGATGTTCCACTCTCGCAAACTCTCACTTCGCAAGTAGCGCGACCCGACCACAAGATCGGCGCCGGGCAAGGCTTCAAACAACCTGGGTACATCCGATGGCTGGTGCGTAAAATCGCAATCCATCGTCACAAGCATCCCGTAGGCGTGCTCGTACGCGTAGCGAATGCCTGCAATGTGCGCCCGGCCAATGCCCTGCTTGCCAGGCCGGTGCATCACGCGAACGGACGAATGTTTTGCGGAGAGCCTGTCGAGGATCTCTCCGGTCCCATCCGGGGAATTGTCATCAATGAACAGGATATCGGCATTGAGCGAGAGAGCCAGCAACTCGGCGCACATCGGCTCGACATTTTCAGCTTCGTTGTATGTCGGAATGACAATCAACGTCTTTGTCGATTGTTTTGGGGTTGCGTTAGTTATGGAAGCTATCCTCACGATATGATTTTACAGCCACGTTAACCGGCGCTTTGAACAGATTGCGAGGGCTCGGCCTGCGCGTTATCGGTTACAAAACTCTAGCGAAACCTAACAGGACGTTTGAACGCGATAGAACTCAAGCCCGTCTTACTCTCGTCCGCCCGCTCGATCAAACGAAAGCTCCGTTTAACGCATGCTTGCAAATCAGGATACCGCAGGAAGCATCTAATCAGTGCAAAGATCTATAATATTGGCCAATATGGCTCACATTGCCTCCAGTATCCGAGAATAGCTACTTTTCCGCATCAACGATCCCTTGTCTGTATGAGCGTCGAAAGGGCGCCGAGCCTCTGTCTATCCGCTGCGTGTCCCGGCCGTAACGCAAACTGCGAGCCCGCCTACCATCGGTTGACGCTAGGCGGGCTCAGAAGCGCGATACGCCCCTTCCTTTCCCAAAACGTGGGAAGAAGACAGACAAGGAAATGGGCGGTTCGTTCCTCCTCTTAGTCGAGGCATCCAAGCATCGACGCGATAAAATTGATCTGACCTTCGTGATAAATCATGTTCCAGTAGGGATACGCAATAACCTGTTCCACGGTCAGCGCGCCCCACGGCATTTCGATCATGTTGCCGAGGTCGGCGTCGGGCACGTCCCCGACCGCGGCTAGCAAGATCGGCAGGTTCTTGTCGAACAGAGCCCGGCAGGCGACGGGATCAGCCGCCAATTCGAGTCGAGTCTTCTGGTACGCCTCCATACCGCCCGGCATCGTGAAGCTGCGTTCGCGAATTGTCTGCACCGAGTAGCCGTTCAGAATAGCGCATTCGGACAGTTGGTCATTGGCGCTGCGCGCCTTGTCCATTGCGCTCCAACCGCGCTTGTCCTCGGGAAGGCGTTCGTACGCCGCAATCAGGTCTTCGGCGGCCTTAGGGGTCGCTCTAACGAGAAAGTCTTGCAGAGAGTGTGGCATAGAGATGTTTTCCTTCGCGATTATGACGGGATGGTCTCGCCGCGCCAAAGCGGCATCAGCAAGAACCGTGATTTGACTGCGCGGAGCCGATTCTCCGCGATACTACCTCGCCTGGAGGTAGATCCTGTTGGCGGCGAGCAGGCACGATTACCGCGCCTAAGCTACGTCGCCCGTAAGCAGCCGTCCGCATGGCAGGAATCCTGCCTTCTGCAACGTCCGCCGCGACGGTTGATTGTCCGGGTTGCATCTTGCGGCCGGCAACTTTCCAGCCTCGTAGCAGAGTCTCTTGACCTCCTGCACAAGGTAGCTGCCATAGCCCTGGCGGCGCGATTGCTCGCTCACCTCCATGTAGATATCCCCATAAGGCGGGTTATAGTGATACAGAGCCCCAGCGGTGGCGACGATATCGCCGTCAACATCGATGCACCAGTCGCCTACAGGCTCGCTTTGGTGGTCGAAGATCGATGCAGCATCGCGAGGGCCCGTCTTTCGCAAGCTTCCTCGCGGGCAAGCGAGATGGGTCGTGACCGCATCGTTGAAAAGAATGGCGCTGTCGACAATGTTCTCCGCGCAATCGTAAAGCATCGTCAGCATCAACGGCATATTCGTTTGCGCCTGGATATGCGTTGCCTCGCTTACGGCGAGAAGTTCCTGGAACATTGGCAAGGCCGCATCACGCAGCTGGGGTACGGTGTAGAACTCGATCAAATGCCCTGGCGAGTATTTGTTTCGCACGGCCCCATATCCGGCAAGACGAGCGTCCGCCAGGATGAGATAGGGATCCGCCAGTCCACGTTGCAACATTGAATCATGAACGATCTGGCAGCCTGCCTCCTGCCGGTAGAGTTCCCGGAGCGGTTCAACATCAGCGTATTCAACCTTATGCACCGTGATGTCCATAATTGTCGATCCTGCGATGCCGGCTGCGGATAATGGCTACGACGAGTGAGGATGGAGCACCCAGTCATCGTCCGCTGCGCTGTTAGTCTCCCACGCGCTCGCCTCCCAGTTGTCGAGAACCGGCAGCGATATCTGCCACGGCGGAAGATCCACCATGAGGTAGTCAGCCAAGACGACTGCGTACGGCTCGTACAGAGCTCGCAGGCGAGTAAGCTCGTCGATACAGTCCGGCCTTTCGAACGTGACATCCTCTTGGATGAGCCCAGACGTCAGTTGGTCAAACCCGGCGGCATCCAATCGTGGGAAGCGCGGCGCGCACGGCGGCGTGTTCAAGATGAGCGAAAGGTCGATCAGCGCGTGCCGGCACATGGCGAACGTCAGCCGGGCCTGGCGGTCGGCGGAACCGCCAACGCCCGCAATCACGAGAGCCGACGTGTCCAGTATGCAGGTAAGGGACGCCAACCAGGACTGCCGGTCGTGTTGCGAGCGGTAAAACGAGAGCGCAGGATAGGAGAGATGACTTTCGAGCAATTCGGCAGCCCACTTCTCCCAATCCGCGAGCAGCGCTTCCAGCGTGCAAGCCCGCGTGACCGGCAACGCATGTCGCTTGAGCAACTCGGATGCCGTCGGCGGAGATCCTGCGCGCGCATCAAGCAGCGAAATCGCCACCTCGCGCCGGGAAAAGCCCTGATAGAGCACGGGCAGGTAACCGATCACGATCGCCAGGAATCCGAAGCCGACCCCGGCCTCGGTAACGCTAATCGCGCGCGCGACCGGGCTCAGCGGCGAGACATCGCCATATCCAAGGGTGAAGAGCGTCGTTCCGCTCAGGTAGATGTCAGTCCAAAAACCCGGATTATCCTCGGGGGCGTGAAGGTGCGAACCAGCGCTCCATTGCAGAATTCCAAAACCAAACACCAACAGGATCGCCCAAACAGCCATCAATAGGATTAGCGAAAGCGGCCCAAACGCCCAAAGATGCGCCTCCCGCTGATTAGGTTTTCGCAGACGCCGCGCGATCCAGCGCCAACCGGACCATATGACGGTGTAGAAGAACGCGGTCAAACGAAGCGATGAATTGGCGCTGCGCGGAAGCACGAGCGTCTCGAAGGCATCGCGCAGCACGAACGCAAGCAACGCGAATCCGATTATCAGTGCAAATAAGTGCATTATATTGGTTCCGTGTTCCCCGGCGCGCCGGGCGAGAAAGGAAAGAAGATGCCCTATGGCCGGGGCGGGCAGTGCGCATATGATCCGGACGCAGCGAGCGGCAAGTGATCTTCAAGTCTCTTTGCCGTAAAATCACATGCAACCCTTCGCTTCAATCGTAAACCGCACAAAGCCTCCAGTTCGTTCCCCGGTGATGCAGTTCATACAGGCCATCGGGCTCGGTGAGCACGCGATAGCACATCATTTCAGAGAGCTCGCCCCGTAACCAATCGGCTTCACGCCAGGAATTCTGGATCCATCGGACCTCATAGCAAACAGGCGTCACAGACGGCCTTCCGCCGATTGCCGCGCGATAGATGCGCACCGGGGCGCCGGATGGATCGGTCACCACTTCGACGGGTTCGTTTTTCACCTGGCCGAGCCGGTAAGTCCACAGATGGATTCGCTGCGCGCGACGGAGCAACCTCCCAGGAGTGACCGCCGCAATGCCAAACTTTCCCTTCAAGTGCGCTAACGTCGCAGTGAGCTTCTCGCGCTGCTCATATGTCAGCCCGTTCTCATCCTCGGAGAGCAACGCAAGCTGCGCGCTCGCACCGGATGTCAGGCGCGATGCCTTTAGCGTGATACCCAGAACCGGCCGATCGACCATCAAACGGCCCAGCAGGCGGCGCGATGCACGCTCCAGCACGATCGAATCGCGAGCGGGAGATGCTAGCGGCTCCTGCCCGGCGATGCTCTCACCGCCTTCCAAACACACGGTGAGGGCCAACGTCCGGCAGTAGGTCCGCTCAAGGCTCAGCCTTGCGGCGATCTTGTGCGCGCAAATCTCCAGCGCCTGATGCAAGAGATGCTCGTCCCCCACCTCGTCGTCGAACGCAATTGCCTGCTCGATGCCTTTCGGCGGCCAGATCGCCTTAACCGGGTCCCCGTCGTCTCCGGCCGCTAGCCGGCGCAACAGCGCTCCGCATTCCTTGAACTGGCGATCAATCTCCGCGGGCGGCAGGCCCATGACATCGCCCAACGTCCCCACCCCGATCCGCAATGCCCGCGCACGCACTTTGGCAGGCAGAACGGCAAGCGCGGCCAGGGCAACCGGAGCGATCAACGCCTCCTCCCGCGCCCCGGCTCCGGCCACGACGACTCCTTCCGCCGCCCACCGGCTGCGCGCGGCCTGCCGGGCAACCAACTTGCTCCGCCCCAACCCCGCACGCACCTCTGTTTTCGATCTATCCGCCAGCGACAGGGCAAGCGTCTGAAGCCGTTGGGGAATATCCGTCCCGGTCATCCAGGCATAAACCAGCTCCGGCGAGAGCGGTTCAACCACTCCGCTCTCCGATGCCACCCCATCCCAAACCGCCTCCGCCGAATCGGTATAAGCCGCGAGGTCATAAGGCAGCACGATCAATCCCTGGCAGAGGCTCTTCGCGAAAACAATCGCCTGCCCCGGGCGAACGCCATACGCGCGCGCCTCGGACGACACCGCCCGTAGCAAATCGTCCTCCCCCGCCAAGGCAATCGGCTGCTCCGCGAGGTGCGGCAGACGAGACCGCTCGCAGGCGATGCCAATTCCATCGAGCCAAAAGCACGCGACCACCACGCCCTCCAACAAGGAACATTTGTTCGTAATTGTACCACGATTCCCAGCATCACAATCAAATCTGTTAGGACTTCGCTTCGTAAGAGAGGATGAGGATTCAGGATCTCTCTGGCCGGGCTGGCCATTTTTCTTTAGCCGCTTAACGCACGGTAAGCAAAAATCCTATCTGCAGCAGTTCCGCCCCCTGTGACCGCGAAGCCGCCATTGGCGGGCGACGTCACGTTGGCGCGCCTGCAGAAAGCGCCCCTGCGGCGAGTGATTATTGTCTTTTGCAGCCGAACCTTTCGCCCCGGCAATCCCGTCCTTCACGCGAGGAGCCCCATGAACCGATACAACCAATCCGCCATGATCCCGTGCCTCGCATTGCTCCTGTTGCCAAGCATCGCGTTTTCTCAGTTACGAAACCCGGAATTTACAGACGGCCTAACCGGCCAAGCGCCGGCGGAATGGCATATCCCGCCAATATTCCGCGCCAATTTTCGTGCGGTTAACGCAATCGCCTCTAACCTCAAGCGCAAGAGATGCGTTCTGCTCACGAATACGTCATCCCAAAGCGGCGGCGTATTGAGGCAAGCGGTTGACGCGTCTCGTTACCGAGGCAAGCGGGTTCGTTTTCGCGCGGCTGTCAGCCTTGACACACCCCTCCCCGGCGCGAAAGCTCAGCTCTGGATGCGCGTGGATCGTCCGGACGGACGAGTGGGCTTCTTCGACAACATGTATTACCGGCCGATCATCAGCTGCCATTGGCGAAGCTACGAAATCATCGGCGACGTCGCCCCCGACGCAACACGCATCCTTTGCGGGATCATCGTCAACGGCCAATACGCCGCGCGCATGACGAGCGCATCACTAACCATTCTTAAGACGCCAAGCGACGCCCTGCCGCGACCCACGAACCTCGACTCTTTCAGCGGTCCCGGGATCCTTGACGTCCACGATGTCGCCGCCGTCGCATTTGCCAATTCCAACGCATGCAGGGGCCAGGTCACGTTTCCAATTCCATCGGCGTACAGAACTCAAACCCCGCTCACGTTCCGAGTCAGCACTCTTCCGTCGACCGCCCTGCAATCCTATCGCTGGGTGCGCCGTCCTGACGGCGTCAACACGATTCTTCAAGTGACAGTCGCCCGGCCGCCGAAAAGCACAGTCGTCATCGAGTGGGAGATGCTGGTGCTCGTTACCGGGGAACATGAGGCGATTCTCCGAAAGACGCCCCTACCGGTCACGCGGGACCAAAACCTGCCCACCGAATGGCTCAAATCGACGAGATGCGTGCAAAGCGACGATCCGCAAATCCAGGCAAAGGCCGCTGAGTTGGCGACAGGCGCAGGAGATATCGAAACCTATGTCCGCCGGGTGATCCAATTCACGTCAGCGAACCAGGGCAAACCGGGCGCGCCGTTTACGACGCTCGACGCCAGAGCGGCTCTCGATTGCGGCGGAAGCTGCACGAGCCGCGCAAACCTCGCGGCAGCCCTGCTGCGGGCCAAAGGCATCCCCGCGCGCACAGTCGCGCACCTGCCGGCGTGGGGCGGGCAGCTCTACGAACACTGGCTGGTCGAGTACTGGCATCCGGGCAGCGGCTGGGTATCCGTCGAGTCGACGCTCGGAAAATGGCGGCCGTCACCGGAGACGATGGCCGTGCTGGCGATCGCAAATCCCAACGACGAAGACCGCTCGTTCGCTCCCGAAAACCTGCGGTATGTCGTAGCCGGCGCGCCGTATCTGAATGTTCCCGAGTTGTCGGAGCAGCTAAAGAATGCCGATCTCGCTCCCTACGATTGCGCCAACTACGCTGCTCCCGCCGCAAGGATACACGGCAGCCACACGCAATTGGAGCGGCTTATTCGCACGGCGGGACGCGCTTACAAGCGCATGACCAAACTCGGCGAGCAGGGAAAGGTCCCTAATCGAACGCGGCGCATCTTGGCCGCCGCGGCAACAGGAAGGCCGGACAGACTATCCAGGTCACTACAGCAGTAACGAGCACGCTATGCAACCCAGACGAAGTTGATATGCCGGATGAGCATGAGCACCTGGAGCATAAGGAGACCGCCGACGAGTATGGCAAAAGCTGGCGTCTTACGCCCCTTCGTAAAGGCAATCGCCGTCACCAACATCACGGGAAAATCGAGCGCGCTGAACCGCAAATACGACATGAAGTGACCGGCAACAGCCGGCAGGATCCCCATGGAGATCGCGTAGGAAAACAGCATTCTATCCAATTTGTAGATAAACGGCAGCGCGGCCAAACACCATAAAAACGCCAGGCGGTCGAACGGCGAATCCGTAAAGGAGAAGAACGGGTGAACATTTCCAAACGATTCGACGAATCCGCGTAAGTCGACGAAGTTTCTGAGCGAGTGTGTCCCCGTAAACATGTTTGCAACAGCCAACTGAACAAACGGATTGCCGGTCATTACCCACATGGTCGCGAGATATATCCCAAACCCGGCCACCGTCGCAAGAAGCAGTCCCGCCTCCAATTTACGCCGATTGCGTGCGAACTCCAGAAGGAAAAAAGGAATCCAAAACAGCCCAGTCGGACGAGTCAGTACGGAGAGAAGGGAGGCCGCGCCAGCGGCGGCGCCTCTGCGCTCCCGCACGGAGAACAGGATTGCGGCGCTCAGGAGAAGGAAGAGAGACTCGCTGTACGGCACATTAAAAAATAGCGCCCCCGGAACGGCAAGCACCAGCGCCAAAGTCTTCTCGGCAGCCGCTCTGCCGAACTCCTTCTGCAAATAGCAGAACAGCAGAGCTAGACCGAGTACCGAGAACACGTTCGTCAGAACGAGCGCGCTGACAAGGTGATTTCCCCCGGTCAGCGGGCTGAGCGCTCGAATAAAGAGCGGCCAGAGCGGATAGAATGCATCCACCTGCGAACGCTGCCTGTAGCCGCTCTCGCTAATCGCCAGATAAGGCTGAGCGTCCCACGTTTCAAAATATCGCGCCAATGGAGGAGAAGGAACAGCTGTCCGGTGGAAATTCCCGTAAAAGCCGCCGGCATTGTAAATATCGGGCAGCAAAAGGATCAAGAGAACAATAAGCAGAGCGTAGACGATCTTCCAGACGGTTAGCCAGAGCGCAGCGTTCGCGAAGCTCCGCAGGTAGTCTCTCTCCCCCTCGCCAGCATGAGCTATCGAGCCGGCGACGTCATCGTTTGGAATAGACATAGAGTGCCAACAGGAACGTCTGGCGAACCAAGCCGCGGCTGCGGATCGAACATTCTCACCATTGCGCGCCCCAGTCCGGATCGACGTTCCCAAGCCGAATTGCGCCGGCTTTCCCCTTCGCTGAATAAAACGCAATAACGAATTCGCCGTATTTCCGGCCTATTCCTCTCGCATTTGCAGCGAGACGCCAAACTCGTCGGCACTGGTGATTGACAGGAAATCACGTGAGAAGCAATCGCCGACGACGGAACTGCGCATACGGCCGATCTTACGCACGATGCGAAGCAGTCCGTAGATCTTAGCAAGGGAAATTAGGGAAGGAGGTTTAAGTGGCGATGTGGACTAAATTGGGGATCTATCTCCCGCATCCGCCGAGACGCCACTTATAGCCGATCGAAGGCGACCCTCTAACAAAACGATCCTGTGAAATCACAGGATCGAGGATCTAAATGGCGGGGATGACGAGACTTGAACTCGCGGCCTCTGCCTTGACAGGGCAGCGCTCTAACCAATTGAGCTACACCCCCACGCTAGAGCTGCATGGATCGCCATCCGCATTCCGCGCGGACGAACGAGACACAATATACCTGTACAAGCCCTTCCGTGTCAAGCGGCTTGCGCCTCTGTTTTTCACGACAAGTTTATACGCTCAGTCGACCCGACGCCAACCGCCGCCTCACCGACCCTAGATCCCCTCGCGGCCGAGCGCGGAAGACGATCCCGCAATATTGACCCTCCGCGTAGGCAACGGGTATAGTCTGGAACCATACGGCGCGCGCAGCCATTCTCTAATGATAGTATCCGCGCCAACGTGAGGAAGATTTATGCTCGTGTCACAATCGCAAACGTCCCCGCTGCCCAATCCTGCTCTTACCTCTGGTATCGACGATATTGCCGAGAGAGTCTATTGCGGCGAACGAATAACCGAAAGCGACGCGGCGCGCCTCTTTAGCCACCAAAACATCGTCGAAGTTGGAGCGTTGGCCGACTATGTCCGATGGAAAAAGCACCCGGAGCCGATCGTCACATATGTTATCTCTCGCAACGTAAACTATACCAACGTCTGCTGGGTGCGCTGCGGTTTCTGCAACTTCTACCGCGTTCCGGGCGACGAAGGAGGATACGTCCTCCCGAAAGAGACGATTTTTCAGAAGCTCCAGGAACTCTCCGATGCAGGCGGCGTCGAAGTGCTCATGCAGGGCGGGCTCAACCCCAAGCTTAAGCTGGAGTGGTACGAAGATCTCCTTCGCGACATGCGCGAGCGATTCCCGCATATCATCCGGCATGCATTCTCGCCCGCCGAGCTAATCTATATCAAAAAGATTTCGCGCCTCTCGATGGAAGAAACGTTGCAGCGGCTGAAGGCAGCGGGTTTGCAATCCATCCCCGGAGGCGGCGCGGAAATCCTCGACGACCGCGTTCGCTCATTTATTTCGCCGCACAAGGATACCGCCGACGAGTGGATTGATTGTATGCGCGTCGCGCATAAGGTCGGACTGCCGTCTACCGCGACCATGATGTACGGCAGCATCGACACCATCGACGATCGTGTCGAGCATTTCCGCCGCCTACGCGAACTGCAAGACGAGACAGGCGGCTTCACCGCGTTCGCCGCCTGGAACTACCAACCCGACGGCACCCAGCTCGGCGGCAGCCGGGCTCCGGCAATCGACTACCTCCGCACCATCGCGATTGCCCGCATCTACCTCGACAACTTCGACAACGTCCAGGCATCGTGGGTCACGCAGGGCCCGCGCATCGGTCAAGTCTCGCTGCGCTACGGCGTCAACGACTTCGGCCAGACGATGATGGAGGAGAATGTCGTCTCAGCCGCCGGGTGCGTTTTTGCCGTCCCAATCGAGGAGATGGAACGCCTGATCGTCGACGCCGGCTTCACCCCTCGCCGCCGCAACACTCGCTACGAGCTCGTCTCGTAACGGTTGTTTGGTCCTCCCGATCCCGCCTTGTGACGCGCGATCAAGTCCACGAACATCCTTTAAGAAAAAATGCCCCGGCGCCGATGAAAACCGGTGCGCTTCCTGGGGTGTAAGTCCCCTCAGTGTAAGGACTAGCAATCCGCACTGCTTCGAGTCATGGCGTTGTATCCGTAAGGATACCGCGCAAGCGTTGACAGAAGAACTGATGAGCAGAGTATTGAGCCGCGTAAGTTCAGTTCGGAGGGTCCAACCTGTGCATTTAGGCGAAGACAACATGTTGGGGCGCGTCAACCGCGAGCGTTCCGACGCCTCCGCGTGGTCGGAGACCTCTCGCACGTCAGGAAGGAGCGCACGCGGGAATCGGGAGGTCCCGAAGCCATCCATAACAGCTTGCTGCACCGGATCGCATGAGGAATCCATTGGAGTAATCTCATGATGAACGGCTTCGGGAAGTCAGACCGACCCATAGTACCGAAGAAGGAGGGGAACAAGATGACGTCAGGCGAGCCCCAGGCGATAAATGCCACAACATCCTCTGCCGGCATCGCGGACTCTCCGGAGGGAAGGGGAAGGACCAAGGGAAATGCGCTTAAGAACGACGGATGCCGGGTTCAGGACCGGGAAAGTCCGCAACAGGTTCTGGAGCGCATACGCATGATCCCAAATCAGGATCGCAACACAGTTTATGTCGATCTGGCACATGGTCTACGATGAGGCGCGCCTGCATAGGGCGTACTGTCTGACCAAGGAAGCTAGTGCTGGGATGGACGGCGAAACCAAAGAGCACTACGGGGAGAACCTCGTGGAGAACCTTGCCGATCTTTCGGCACGGCTCAAGAGAGGCGCCTACCACGCGCGTCCGGTCAGGCGGGTCTATATCCCCAAGCCGGACGGTCGCCAACGGCCCCTCGGCATTCCGACGCTGGAGGACAAGCTCGTTCAGCGCGCAACATGCGAGGTGCTGGAAGCGATTTACGAGGTAGACTTCCACGAGTTCTCTTTTGGGTTCCGGCCCGGACGCAATCAACACCAGGCATTGGACACCCTTGCCCTGGCTATTGAGCGACGTCCTATGAACTGGGTGCTTGACGCCGATATTCGCGGCTTCTTCGACAACATTGACCATGAATGGCTGATGCGGTTTGTGGAAGTGCGGATTAAGGACAAGCGCGTGTTGCGCCATATTCGCAAATGGTTGCTGGCCGGAGTGCTTGAAGATGGCGTGGTTCACGCGGCGGACTATGGGACGCCCCAGGGCGGAAGCATCAGTCCCCTTCTGGCCAACATCTATCTGCACTACGCGTTCGACAACTGGGCTATTCTCTGGCAACGCCGGAAAGCCCGTGGGCACATGCAGATTGTTCGCTATGCGGACGATATTGTCGTGTGCTTTCAGCACCGCGAAGACGCCGAGAGGTTTCTCGCGGAAATGCAAGAACGTCTTGGCCGGTTCCATTTGGAGCTGAATATGGAAAAGACGCGGCTGATCGAGTTCGGGCGTCGAGCTCGACAAAATCGCCGTGATCGAGGTGACAGGCCACCGGAAACGTTTGACTTTTTGGGTCTCACGCATTGCTGCGGAACGCTCAAGAAAGGACGGTTTGCGGTGGTACGGCGAACAGCGCGCAAGAAACTGCGCGCGAAGCTGGCAGAGATCGGGAAGGAACTGCGTAAGCGGATGCACGACCCGATCCCTCTGGTCGGCAAATGGCTCAGTCAGGTTCTAAAAGGGCACTACCAGTACTACGGCGTCCCTCTTAACTTGACCAGGTTACATACCTTCCGTTATCAGATCACCCGTCGCTGGAAAAGCGCGTTGGCGCGTCGAAGCGATAAGGCGAAAGATAATTGGGAACGAATGAGCTACTTGGCAAAACGGTACCTGCCGATGCCGCGCCTTTGTCACTCCTATCCGAGCCCGCGACCAGGCGTCATCTACCCGAGGTAGGAACCCGGTGCGGTAGTTCCGCCCGCCGGGATCTGTGCGGGGGGCAGAGGGTAACTTCTGTCCCTACCGCGATCCCGGCGGCACGAGCCGTCCTGAATCTTTCTCGCAATACGCTAGGTAATTACACACACTTTTAGACGCCTGCTTCGTTCTTGATCAGGCTCATATACTCCCGAGGCGACACGCCAGTCTCTTGCTTGAACACCCTGCTAAAATAGAGGACGTCGGTAAACCCGCACAGCTCCGCAACCGCGCCAACCCGAATTGTCTCGTTGCGCAGCAGAGACTGCGCGTGACGGATAATGGCGGCGCGCTGGACGCGGATTGGCGACATTCCGAGCACCAGGCGGAACATGTGCCGCATATGGTCGCAGCTCCACCCGACGCTGTCCGCCACATCGGACAGCGACGGCCGATTGGAGCCAATCTCTTGAAGCATGCCGTGCGCCTTCTCGACCCGCCGCAAAGCATCCGCGCCAACATCGGTAAACCTCGCCGTGGACTCAAGGAACCTCGCCTTGCGGTCCATCTCCACGAGCGCCGCCAGGAAAGTCGCGCACGCCTCTATCCTGGAAAGGACGTCGCGGCGGTTAAAACTTGCCACAACGCTCTCGAGCAGCCGGCGGATTTGCGGACGGTCGCCCAACTCAAGGGACGAAGTTCGGCCCAGCGGCCAGTGAGGCAGAGGACGAGGTGTTCTAAAGGGGACCTGAGGATCGTCAACCGTGCGAAAAAACAATGTTGTGTCTGAATCCGCCTGGCGCTCCCAATCGAAATGGACGGCCAAGAAGAGCAGTTCATCGTCCTTCCCGGCCCGCATGCGGTACCACATCCCAGGCAATATGAAATAGGCGCGATCTGGCGTGAGCGGCTGAATGGAGCTATCTATCTCCACGCTCCCGTTCCCCTTTAGAACGTAGAGGATCATGTGATCGCAAAGTTGATGCAAACCGTGATCCATTCGCGGACCAAGCCGCACAATCTGGGTCCATCGCAGGTACGGCAGTTGATACCCGAGTTCGTCCATAATCCCACCTCGATCGGTCCAGCGCAATTCCGCCAGCAAGGGTGCGGACAAGCGCATATTTTCAGCGCGGGACACCTGAAAATTGATAATTAAAGATATATTGTGACGCATAGGCGCACCCGATTAATCCATATTAGCACGAATTGTCTATATCTCTCGATCAGTGCTGGTGATATAATCAGAAGCAGAGATCGCCACAGGCTCTCATACAAAACCGTTTCCGCGGCAATCGGCGCGGACACGGGGGAGAGTCTCGATTGGCGACGAGCCGTCCTCGCCGATGCCAATTATCAAGAGGAGAGTTACACATGAACAGATCGAAACCGTCAGGCAACACCCGTGGATTTACGTTAATTGAATTATTAGTCGTCATTGCAATAATTGCGATACTTGCGGCGATATTATTTCCGGTCTTTGCGCAGGCGAGAGAGAAGGCGCGAGCGACTGCGTGCCTCAACAACGAGAAGCAGCTCGGCCTCGCGTTCACCCAATACTGTCAAGACTACGACGAAATGCTGCCGTGCGGCAACCAGGGTCCCCTCACACTCGGCGAAGGGTGGTCGGCTCAACTGTACCCCTACGTCAAGAGCCTGGCTGCCTATGTCTGCCCTGACGACACATCGCAAACGAATAGCGGATCGATCATATCGTACGCGGGGAATCTCGCGATCATCGGCTTCAATACCAATACCAGCGCGAATTTAGGGGTCAACAAGCCAGCGTCTCTCTCTCAATTCAATGCAGCGGGCTCAACAGTGCTGCTCTTTGAGGTTTCGGGATGCCAGGATGCTCCGCAGGTTCCGACGGACCAGTATTCTCCCGTCGGTCGAGCCGCCGTCGCCGGCGCCCCTCCAAACGGCGCGAATGCCGTCGGCGCGGTCTGCCGGTATGCGGAAGGATACGATTCCAGCGGACGCGGCATGGGCATGCGTACGAGCATCTTTGGCTCAGGAAATTCGACTCCATCTCCGTATCATCAAACTGGAAATAACTATGTCGCATGCGACGGGCATGTAAAGTTCTTGATGCCAAACAAGGTATCGTCCGGTTATAACACATCGTCCGGATGCCATCAAGACTCGACAGCAGCGGGTTGTCCAGGGAGCGGCTACGCGGCCGCCACGAACGCCATGTACCTTACGGATGGCGTATCCCCCGTGACATTAACATTCAGCGGCACATAATTACATGCCGTTTCCGGAGCAATAACCATTATGAAAACTTACGACCTTCCCAGTCGATCGATCTCGCTCGACGATTCGTATGATGTCATTGTCGTCGGCGGTGGCCCCGCTGGCGCTACGGCAGCCGCGGCCAGCGCCCGCGACGGCGCGCGCACTCTCCTCATCGAGAGCACGGGCTGTCTTGGCGGCATGGGCACGTCCGCTCTCGTACCCGCCTGGTGTCCTTTCTCGGACAAGGAAAAGGTTATCTACAAAGGCCTCGCGGAGTGGGTCTTCACCCAGCTTAAGGCGAAGATGCCGCATGTCCCGTCACGTCAACTCGACTGGGTGCCGATCGACGCCGAAAAGCTGAAGGTGGTCTACGACGATCTCGTCACCCAATACGGCGCGAAGGTCCTCTTCAACACGCTGCTGGCATCCGTCGAAACCGACGGCCACGGCAAAGTCGAGACGCTGATCGTCGCCAATAAGAGCGGCCTGCGAGCGTTCAAAGCTCCGGTGATCGTCGACTGCACCGGCGACGCCGACGTGGCCGCGTGGGCAGGCGCGAAGTTCCACCTGGGCGACGACACTCCCGAGGCTAACCTGATGCCCGCAACGCACTGCTTCGTACTGGGCAATGTCGATGAGTACGCCTACAACACGGGACCGAACCTGCATGCCGCCAACCCGAACAGCCCGATATTCAAGATCATCGCCTCGGGAAAATACCCGCGCATCCCGGACGCCCACTTGTGCAGCAACATCGTCGCGCCCCGCACGGTCGGGTTCAATGCCGGACACCTCTGGAACGTCGACAACACGAAACCGGAGACCATCTCGCAAGCGCTCATCGACGGACGCAAGATGGCCGAGGAGTATCGCGATGCGCTGGCGGAGTTTTATCCGAGCGCGTTCGCGAACGCATTCGTCGCCCAAACCGGCGCGCTGATGGGCATCCGCGAAACGCGCCGGATCGTCGGCGATTACACGATCACCATGGAGGACTATGCGGCGCGCCGCGCCTTCGACGACGAGATCTGTCGCAATTCGTATTTCATCGATGTTCATCCTGGCGTGAAGAAGGCCTTCAAGGACATGAGCGAGTTCAAAAGCTGGGAGGGGACGACCATCCATTATGGTCCCGGCGAATCGCACGGCATCCCTTATCGCACTCTCGCTCCGCAAGGGCTGAGCAACGTCCTCGTCGCGGGTCGCTCGATCTCGTGCGAACAGATCGTCCAGGGCAGCGTCCGCGTAATGCCGGTTTGCCTGTCGATGGGTGAAGCAGCCGGCGCGGCGGCGGCGCAAGCGGTCGCAGCGGCCAAGGCCGGGGCGACGATCGACGTCCACGCCCTCGATGTCGCCAAACTGCGCACCCGCCTCCGCGCGGCGGACGTCTATTTGCCGTAAACCTCGCTCGTGAGGACCGGCCGCGATATAATCTTCGCGCACTGGTTCTCATTGCCCCTTGACCATCGCAACAAGAGTTGGGTACCATCGGAAAGAGACGCGGAGATAGACACCGCGATCTTTCCGATGCCCCTAACGTGCGCCATTAGCTCAGCGGATTAGAGCGTCTGCCTCCGGAGCAGAAGGCCGCTGGTTCGAGTCCAGCATGGCGCACCACTGCTAAATCACCATGAAACACGTAAAGCCAATTGACGCGCCTGTTATCGTCGGATCGATGGCGCTCGACAATGTCAAAACTCCCGCCGGCGAAGTCACTGACTCGCTTGGCGGCGCCGCCAACTACTCGGCCGTCGCGGCATCGTTCTTCACGCCGGTCAACCTTGTCGGCGTAATCGGCGACGATTTTCCGCAAACCCATCTGGACTACCTCGAGTCGCGCAATATCGATCTCGCCGGGGTGGATCGTATCGACGGCGGCAAGACGTTCAGTTGGTCGGGCTACTACGACTTCGATCTCAACATAGCGCACACGACCGATACGCAGCTGAATGTCTTCGCGGACTTCAAGCCCACGTTGCCGGACGCCTACCGCAAAGCCTCGTATGTGTTCCTCGCGAACATCGATCCGGTTCTTCAGCTCGACGTGCTCAATCAGGTCGAAAAGCCGCGCCTGACGCTATGCGATACCATGAACTTCTGGATAACGAGCAAACGTGACGCGCTTATCGAGGTGCTGTCCCGCGTCGATGTCGCGTTCATGAACGACGCAGAAGCGCGGCAACTCACGGGGTGCATGTCGACGATTAAGGCGGCCAAGGCAATCCAAAAATTAGGGCCGAAAACAGTAATCGTCAAGAAAGGCGAACACGGGGCGCTATTGTTCCATGAGGACGAACATTTCTCAGCGCCATCGTATCCCCTGGAAGACATCGTAGATCCGACCGGCGCGGGCGACTCGTTCGCGGGCGGCTTCATCGGCTATATCGCGTCGGAGGGCGACATCACGCCAAAGACCATGCGGCGAGCGGTCGTTTATGGCAGCGTCATGGCGTCGTTCAACGTCGAAGATTTCTCGCTTAACCGGATGCGCCGCTTAACGCCTCACCACATCGCGGAACGGTACCGCAAGTTCAAAGAAATCGCCTATTTCGAGGCGATGGAAGAAGCAGTTCTATAGAGTCTCTAACGATACCAATTCTGAACCCTCTTTCCCGAAACAGAAGGAGTTCGGAAAAGATTAGTCGTAGCCGACTGCGTATTTTAAGTAGGCCGAAAGGCTATGTAAGACGGCTCCTCGGCCGCCGTGGCCGTTTTTGACAAAGGGGCGGCGCAGCGCTTTCACCGGTTCGCGACGCGTGTTGCGATCGGACGTTCGAGGCAAAAGGCCGTACGCGTGTTGACGAAGCATCGTAAATCACCGCAGTGAACGAGGCGCGAGAAAGACCGGTCGGTGACCGGCGGACGATGGCGGCAAAAGGCCGTACGCGTGTTGACGAGGCATCGTAAATCACCGCCGTGAACGAGGCGCGGGCAAAAAATTGTCCCGGCGGCACGAGCCGTCCTGAATTTTTCTCGCAATGCGCCAGTTTATGACACAGCCTATAAAAATCGTTCGTTGGGCGCATGCCCAAATGTCATGCGCTTGGCTGTTTCTACGCCGTTGCAATTTCCGGCGCTGAGAACGCCGTCCAGAACCGCGAAGCCGGAGTGCGTAATCTCGTGAACACGTACATCGCTCCTATCCAGGCCGCCGCCGATGCGTTTCTCTGGCTCGTTTACCCGGACGGCTGCATGATTTGCAAAGAGGCGTCAGGGCCCTTTCTCTGCGATCGCTGCGCCGACGACCTGCTTGTTCCGTTTCCTGCCCTGGTCTGCTCCACTTGCGGCCACCCACGGCAAGTTCTGCCATGCCGGCGCTGCCAGATGTCACCTCCGGCCTATGTCGCGACCCGCGCGGCGTCCCCGCTAGCCGGTGAGCTCGCCCAGGTCATCCACCACTTCAAATACCACGACCGCCCTCAACTTGCACTTCCGCTCGGACGCCTCCTCGCGCGACACGCGCTGGGGATTCGCCATTCGCTCGGCGATCTGTCGTTCGACCGGGTCACCTGCGTCCCCATGCTCCGCTCTCGCGAGCGAGCGCGCGGTTACAATCAAGCGGATCGCCTCGCCCGCGTCACGGCCGCCGAGCTTCGCCTATCGTACGCACCGGACCTGCTCAAGCGCGCCAAGCGGACGCGGCCCCAGGTCGGCCTTCACCGCGAACAGCGCCAATCGAACATCGAAGGCGCCTTCGTCGCCACCGGCAAGCCGTCGGTAACCGGCCTGCGCATCCTTGTAATCGACGATGTCTCGACGACCGGTGCGACGCTGGATGCTTGCGCCGTGGCTTTGCGAGAAGCAGGCGCCGCAGCTGTGTACGGCCTCGCGCTGGCGGCAGGAGGGTGAAGAGCGACCGATGCGGCGATACGCAACCGGCCAACGCGAAGAGCAGGCGCTCACGGACCGGTCTGCAACAGACACAGCCGGTGAGAAAAGGATACAATTAATAATCGTCAATTCACAATGATAACGTCATTCATTATATGCGCCGGTATAATAAGGCTATCTGGCAAGTGACCGACGAGATTTCCGCCTCGCACACGACCTTCGCGTTACCCGCAAAGCCGACGGGGGAAGAAGCGATATGATCAAATCTACCGTGCGCCAACCCGGCTTCACTCTCATTGAACTCCTCGTCGTCATCGCCATCATCTCGATTATCGCAGCAATCCTCTTTCCCGTATTTTCCACGGCGCGAGAAAAGGCACGGCAGAACACTTGCTCCAGCAACCTCAAGCAGCTTGGTATTGCGTTTCAACAGTATGCCTCGGATTATGATGAAAGCTTTCCGACGGGGCTCGGATATGGCGGCATAAGCATCGGGTGGGCGGGGCAGCTTTCGTCGTATGTTAAGAACACAGGCGTATTCGATTGCCCGGACGATCAAACGGCGCCACAGACGCGGACCGTCAACGGCACGGCGTCTACCCTTACACCCGTCTCGTACGCCTACAACGACAATCTGGGAACGCCCATTAGCGGCCAAACGGTCTGGACGCTCTCGCAGCTGACCGCTCCCTCAAGCACGATTTTGCTCTATGAAGTCACGGGACGACGGTTCTCGACGCCAAGCGATCCGTGCTCATATAACGTTGCGGATCTCACAACCACAAACGAGGCTGGAGGCGCTTATAACGGAGTCGACTCTTGCTACTCCCCTGCCGGCATCGGCACTCAGGCGCTAAACAGCGCCGCAAGCTATATTCAGCAGGCAACGGGCTACTCCGGAGGTTCTCAGCAGAGCGCGCTCTTTACTCCCTTTTATTTCACGGGCCCGAATGGACGTCATACGAACGGATCCAATTGGCTGGCATCCGACGGCCACGTCAAGTGGCTCTTGGGAAGCTCGGTCTCAACCGGAAATTACTACGGTCCCAAATACCTTGCGACGGCGAGCACCCCAACCGTAACGGAAAACCAATACTACGGCGCAGGCCTTTACGGTCAGGCCGCGGGCACCGCGGTCCCAGGTTGGGCCATGACGTTCAGTCCGGTATAGTCTCCCTCCGCTTGCCAACGCGACGTCACGCCCGGTCCAACAATTGCACCTGTGAGTGAACCGCGCCATCGCTTGTCACGCTAAGCAATGTCCAGCCCTCGGGCTGCTTGCCGATCGGCAGACCGAACGAGACGGGGAGCGACGTGATCAACGGGATCCCGTTCCAAACGTTGTTCAGAGGACGATGAATGTGCCCCGAAAGGACGGCGCATATGCCGCCCCGTTGCAGCAGAGCCAGCAATCTGGCGCGCGGCGCCGGCTCCAGATTCCAGTAGTCGTCGCCAGGTTCGTCAGCGTCGAAAAGGTACGGCGGATAGTGCATCAGGAGCAATGTTGGCGCCGGAACCGGCTCGCAAAGCTGCTTTTCGAGAAATGACCACTGGGCCTGTTCAATCGGTAGCCCGCTGCCCAGCAGCGACGAATTGATCCCGATCACCCTCAAGGCGGCCGCGCGAACAACCCAGTACGACGGCCCCATAATCGCCTCGTACGCCTCAACAAACCGGTCGGCGACGGTATCCGTCTTCCCCGGTCCGTGTTTGCCGCCGACATCATGGTTTCCTGGCACCCAGTATGCAGGCGCGCTAAACTCCGCCGCCATCGCCTTGAAGCTCGCGAATTGGTCCGCGGCGCCGCTGTCGGACATATCGCCGGCCAAAAGAACCAGATCGACATTGGCGGCATTCACCGCGTCGATCGCTCGGGAAAAGCGCTCCCTAAAAATCGTCGCGTCGCCTTCCGAACCGGTCATCACGTGCGTATCGGTCACGAGCGCGACACGAACAGCGGACTTGCCGCCGCCTGTGTTCGAGAAAAAGACTGAAGTCATTTCTTTTAGCTAACCGCTCCTCGAAGTTCCCTGATGCCCAGCCGCCCTCAAACCAAGCCCTTGCTTCCTTGGCGAAGATAAGAGACCGCTCTATTATGAATACCACGTCTGTCGCGATTAGCAATCAGTCTTTATAAATACTGTTATTCTGACTTGCAACGGCGTGCTGGCTTCCCGGCCCTTCCGCAGCGCTTGGCTGCTTGTCGGACATCCCTTGACACAGCGGTACGGGACCGGTATGATTCAACATCAGAACGCGGTCCACGCCGCTCAGCCCTATTCAGCAGCCTACGAAAGCAGTATTTCCATGCCCATTCCGATCAGCCCCGAAGCACGACGCTCACCGCATTTTCGCCGAATCGACAGCACATTCGCCAGACTGCCTGCGCAAGTCTACTCAAAGATCGGCGACCTTGAGATTGAAGCCTGGGTAACCGACGAACCCGTCCCGTATGCGCAGCGGCAGACTGGACGACACAGTAAATTATCGGTTGGCGATCGATGGGGCGACATCTGGAAATGCGCCTGGTTTCATTTTACGGCTGCCGCGACGGAAGCGGCCGCCGGCAAGAATCTCGTTGCCCTGATCGATATCGGCGGCGAGGGACTTGTCGTGGACGCAAACGGAAATCCCTCGATCGGGATAACGACGATTTCGTCGGGATACGATTTCTCACTTGGCAAACCCGGCAAGCGCGTCGTCCCAATCGTCTCCAACGCGAGCGGCAGCGAAGTCGTCGACTTTTGGATGGACGGCGCCTGCAACGATCTTTTTGGCCGTCTGCCAAACGGCGGCAAGATCGATGAAGCCAGGCTCGCGACCCGCTGGGACGAACTGCAAGCCCTCTGCTTCGATTTTGAGGTACTGCGCGAGCTGATTGACCACATCCCGGCCCACAGCGCGCGATGGGCGCAAACCGTCCAGGCGCTCTACGACGCCGCTGTCATCCTCGAAGGCGACCTTACCGAAGACAAAGTCGAGAAGGCGCGGGCCATACTCGCGGTCCCGCTGTCTAAGCAGGGCGGCGACGCCGCTCTTCAGATCAGCGCAATCGGCCACGCACACGTGGACCTTGCCTGGTTGTGGCCCATCCGCGAAACCATCAGAAAAGGCGCGCGAACCTTCGCTACCGCCTTGCAGCTCATGGACCGCTACCCTGATTATGTTTTTGGCGCAAGCCAACCGCAGCTCTTTTTGTGGATGAAGGAATACTACCCGCACCTTTACTCCCGCATCCAGAAGCGCGTCGCGGAAGGCCGGTTGGAATGTCAGGGAGGCATGTGGGTCGAGCCTGACGCTAATATTCCATCCGGCGAGTCGCTCGTCCGCCAGATCTTGTACGGCAAGCGCTTCTTCCGCGAGGAGTTCGGCAAGGAGATCGACAACCTCTGGCTCCCCGATGTTTTCGGCTACTCGGGAAGCATCCCGCAGATCCTGCGCAAATCCGGCATCAAATATTTCATGACGCAGAAGCTGTCCTGGTCAGAGGTCAATACGCATCCCCATCATACGTTCCACTGGGAGGGGATCGATGGATCCAGCGTGCTCGTGCACATGCCGCCGGAAGACACGTATAACAGTCCGGCCGCGCCGCGCTCGATCGCGAAATCCGAAAACCAATACTTTGAGAAGGCCGTTTCAGATCGTTGCCTGATCGTATTCGGAATTGGCGACGGAGGAGGCGGTCCCGGCGAGGAGCATTTGGAGCGCCTCGACCGCGAGAAGAACCTGCTGGGGCTCGCGCCCGTTACGCAGGAACCGGCCTCGGTCTTTTTCGCGAAGCTAGATCAACCAGACAACCGCTATCCGACATGGGCTGGCGAACTCTATCTCGAAAAGCACCAGGGGACGCTGACCAGCCAGGCGAGAAATAAGCGCTACAACCGCAAAATGGAGATCGCGCTGCACAACCTCGAATATGCGGCTGCTCAGGCCGCCCGCGTCACCGGCAAACCGTATCCCGCCGGAGAAATCGACGAAATATGGCGCGAGGTGCTGCTCTACCAGTTCCACGATATACTGCCCGGCTCATCGATCACCCGCGTTTATGACGAATCGCGCGCCCGCTACGAAGAGCTCCTCGGTCAGGTCGAGCACATGACGGCCGACGCTGAGCGCGAGTGGCTTGGCGTACCGGCCGGCGAGAACGTCCTTGCCGCAGTCAATACGCTCGCATGGGAACGCACTGCGTGGGTAAGCGCCGCCGGGAAGTGGGTCCTCGCGACCGTTCCTCCGCTGGCGGCGTCCGCAATCGTGGTCGAACCTGACGCCCTGGTCAGTCCATCAGCAACGTCTCGGCGGATCGAGAACGAACTCTTGCGACTCGAATTCACCGAGGCCGGCAACTTGTTCTCGATCTACGACAAGGAAAACCGCCGCGAGATCCTGCGTGCGAACGAGTTCGGAAATGCGTTCACCGTCTACCACGATCACGGCGATGCCTGGGACTTCGCGGCCGACTACGAATCCGTGGTTGCGGGAACTTTCATCTGCCAGTCCAGCGAGGCATTCGTCGACGGCCCGAGAGCGGGCGTCGTGCACGTCCGCCGCTTCGGCGACTCGACGATGACCCAGACCATCCGCCTGACCAGCGGCAGCCGCAGGGTGGATTTCGAGACGCATGTCGATTGGCGCGAGGCAGACAAGATGCTGCGCGTGCGGTTCCCGGTGGCGGTCGCCGCGAACGAGGCCCTCTGCGAGATCCAATTCGGACACATTGCACGCCCCACCCACCCTAACACTTCATGGGACGAGGCAAAGTTTGAGGTTTGCGGGCAGAAGTGGGTTGATCTTTCGGAGCAGGATTACGGCGTCGCCCTGCTCAACGACTGCAAATACGGCCACCGCACGCTCGGCGGCAATCTCGACCTGAATCTCCTGCGCGCAACGGGAGCCCCGGATCCGATCGCGGATCGCGCCGAGCACGCTTTCACGTACTCAATCCTGCCGCACAGCGGCAACCTGGCGAATGGCGGGGTCATCCGCGAGGCGTACCAGCTCAACAACCCGTTGCGCATCGTCCCGGCGGCCGCCGGCTCGCGCGAACTCGGCGTGTCACTCGCCTCGGTCGACGCGGACAATATCATCATAGAGACCGTCAAGCGCTCCGAGGATGGCGACGCCATCGTGCTTCGCCTCTACGAAGCGCACGGCGCATCGGCGCGGACGACGCTTTCGCTCGGCTTCGACGTCCACAAGGCCGCTATCGTCGACCTGATGGAGCTGAACGACCAACCTCTCGCAGTAACCGATAACTCGGTTGCGCTCAGCCTGCACCCGTTCGAGATCGTCACGGTGAAAGTCTGGGCGCGCTAAGAAACTGGCAGAGGGAGCCTTTCCCGGCTCCCTCTGCCGGTAACGCTCGTCACGATCGTCCTGTCGAGTTCCGCATCGAACCCGCTCGGAAGCTGGTCGCCACTCAAGGGACGCGCCCGGACAGAGCGGTCTTCTCCTCTCCGCCCCCCGCCCCTCGCCCACCCAGGTATAATGAACGCACAAAATGATTCCCCTCACCCTCCAACTCAAGAATTTCATGTCGTACGGCGAGGAGCCGGTCGAGATCGATTTCACGGGGATGCACACGGTCTGCCTGTCCGGCGAGAACGGGCACGGCAAGAGCGCGGTGCTCGATGCGATCACCTGGGCTCTCTGGGGCGAGACGCGGCTTGGCAAGCAGAACCATGAGCAGCTTATCCGGCTGGGCGCGGATGAGATGTCGGTCGATTTTACGTTCGAGGTTGGCGGCGAACCGTATCGGGTCCGTCGCCAACGCAGCAAGCGCACGAACGGCCAAAATTGGGAACTCATGCAACGGGACGGCGGCGGAAATTGGCGATCGCGAACGGGAACTTCCTCCACCGAAACCGCGCGGGCGATCCAAAACCTGCTGCGCATGTCCTACGATACATTTCTCAACTCCGCCTACCTTCGCCAGGGCCGCGCCGACGAGTTCGTCCGCCAACCCGCCGGCAAACGCAAGGAGATCCTCTGCGAGATTCTGGACCTCTCGCGCTACGACGAATTGGAAGCCGCCGCCCGCCTCAAGACGCGAGCAGCAGGAGACGCCGCGCTGGACGCCGAACGCCGTGTCAACCTTGCAACCGCAACGCTGGCGGAGGAACCCGCGCTCAAGGAGCACCTCAGCATTTGCGTCACCGCAATCGCGGACGCAACGGCTGCGTCGGAACAGCTGAACACGCAATGGGAGACGGCGCGAGAGAAGCATCATGAAATTCGGTCGCGCCAGCAACGCGGCAAGCAGATCGATGCCGAGATCTCGCGCATCGACGCCGATGAAAAACAGATGCGTTCCGAAGAGGCATCCGAACGCGCACGGGAAAAGGCGCTCGTCGACTTGCTCGCGCAACGCGACGCCATCCTTGCCGAATACGCGGCTTTGCGTCAGGCCCGCTCCCGTCTCGAAGCGTTAACCGCCGACGCGTCCAAGCTCAGCGCCCTGGAACGTGACCGTTTGAGCGGCCAGCATGAGATCGACACAGAGCGCCAGTCGCTCACAAGCATGGTCGATCAGGCGCGCCGCGAGGGAGCCGATGTCGCATCGCGGATCGACCGGCTAGCAAAAACAAACGCCGAACTCGCAAAGATGCTCCCGCGTCTGGAGGTCCTTGCCGCGGCGGAAACGCGACGGAAGGCGTTGCTGGAAAAGGATATCCCAGAGGCGCGCGACACATTCTCCGAGATCAAGCACAAGCGCGCCGTCATCGACGGCAAGATCTCCGAAGCCGTCCAGCGACGCGAAAACCTGGAGCGCCAGCAGGAGGTCTGCTCAGTCTGCGGCAGTCCGCTTCCGCCGGAAAAGATTGCGGGGCTGTCCGCCGAATGCGCCGAAACCATCAGCGCGTTAGAGATCGAAAGGAACTCTGAAACCAAGCGGCTTCAAGAGTGCAAGAGCCGCCTCGACCACCTCAAAGCGGATCTCGATGCGCTCGACAAAGGCAGCGCGGAATACGACCGCCTTGGCAAGGATGCCGCGGCCGCCGAACGCGCAGTCGCGGAGCTCCCCGCCCTTCAGGCCCGAGCGATGGAGATCGAAGAGCGGCGGAAGAAAGTCGCCGCGCGGCTCGACGCCCAGCAGTTCGCATCCGCAGCGCGCGCGAAACTGGCGGAGATCGCTCCGCAAATCGCCGCGCTTGGAGATGTCGCCGCAAAGCTCGACGCCTGCCGCGCGGAAGTCCGGCGGCTTGAGCCCGCGGAGAAGCGGCGCAACGATATCGAGCACGCGCAGACGACGATCGTCGAGGTCCGAGAGCGAATTGCCGCACATCATGCCCGCCTCGCCGAAATCGATGCCCGCCGGACGACGCTGGCGGCGGAACGGACAACGCTGGGAAGCGTCGACGCCGAGATCGAGGCAATCGAAAAGCTGGCGGATGAGCTAAAGACCCGGCGGCAGAGCGTAACGGCTGAAATTCAGTCGCGGCTGCAAGAACGCGGGCGCCTCGAAGAAGGATTGCAGCGCTGCGATCGGGCGCGAGTCGAGAAGGCGGCATTCGAGAAAGAACGCACTGAGGCGCGCCGGCTAGAGGAGATGTACAAGCAGCTCGCCGGAGCGTTCGGCAAGCAAGGCGTCCAGGCGCTGATCATCGAAAACGCGGTTCCCGAGCTGGAAGACGACGCCAACGCAATCCTCGAACGGCTCACAGACGGCGACATGCGGATTAAGATCGAGACGCGCAAGGAAGCAAAATCGAAGGGGGGCGGCGATATCGAAACCCTTGAGATCCTGATCAGCGACAATCTCGGAACCCGCCCGCTCGAACTCTATTCCGGGGGCGAAGCGTTCCGCGTCTCTTTCGCACTGCGTATCGCGCTCTCGAACCTGCTCGCACGGCGGGCTGGCGCGCGCTTGCAGACACTCATTATCGACGAAGGCTTCGGCACACAGGATGCCAAAGGACGGGAAAAGCTGGTCGATGCGATCCATGTAATCAAGGACGATTTCGAGCGGATCATCGTCATCACTCATATCGACGAGCTTAAAGAAGCGTTTCCATCCCGTATCGACGTTTTCAAGACGCCGCTCGGGTCACAAATTGCCGTCACGCATGGCGGTATGATCGGGTAAACAAACAACATGATTTTCGTAGATGAAGTAACCGTAGACGTCAAAGCCGGAGACGGCGGCAACGGCGCGGTCTCATTCCGCAAGGAAAAGTTCGTGCCCCGCGGCGGACCATCGGGCGGCGACGGCGGCCGGGGCGGCGACGTCATCCTTGAAGGCGACTCGAACCTATCCACCCTTCTCGATTTCAAATACCAGCGCAAGTATGGGGCGAAACGAGGCGGCGACGGCGCAACCAAGGACATGATCGGACGCGATGCGCTCGATCTGGTACTAAAGGTCCCGATCGGCACGATCGCGACCGATGTCGAAACGGGCCGCGTCCTGGCCGACATCACGAAGCACGCTCAGCGCATCGTCATCGCGCACGGCGGACGCGGCGGGCGCGGCAATGCCCACTTCGCCACGTCAACGCATCAGGCGCCAAAATACGCCGAAAACGGTGAACCCAGCCTGGAGATCCGCGTCAAGCTCGAGCTCAAGCTGCTGGCCGATGTCGGCCTGATCGGCTTCCCGAATGTCGGGAAGTCCAGTCTGATCGCCTCGGTTTCCGCCGCCCGGCCAAAGATCGCCGACTACCCGTTCACGACGCTTATTCCGAACCTCGGCGTCGTTCGCGTCGACAACGATCCCGAGAATACGTTCGTCATGGCCGACATCCCCGGGATCATCGAGGGCGCGAGCGAAGGGGCGGGCCTGGGTCACCAGTTCCTGCGCCATGTCGAGCGCACCCGCGTTCTCGTCCATATCCTGGATGTCAGCGAGGCAAACCCGCGCAACTGGCGAGAGGACTACGAGATCCTCATTCGGGAACTCGCTGCGTACTCGAAGCTGCTCGCGGCCCTTCCGCAGGTCGTCGCGCTCAACAAAATCGACATCGCGGACGAAGATATCGTCGCCGAAGCCAAAGAGCACCTTGAATCGCTCGGCTTAACGGTGTTCCCGATATCCGCGGCGACCGGCGGCGGAACACACCCGCTGCTCTATCACCTGGTAAACATGCTCCGGCAGATCCCGCGCGCGCCGCTTGAGCAGGATGATGACGACGATGTGATGCGGATTACCGTGGAAACGCATGGAACCATCCGGAGAGACCGCAGCCTGCGCCGTCAGTTCACCGTCGAGCGCGACGAGGAAACTGGCGACTTTATCGTGCGCGGCCCTGGCATCGAGCGTCTGGTATCGATGACACAACTGGACAACGAGCACGCCCTCACGCGCCTGCAGCGGATAATGGAGAAATCCGGGATTATCCGAAAACTCAGGGAAACTGGCGCGGTAGAAGGATCGACGGTCCGAATTGGCGTATTTGAGTTCGACTTCATTGACGAAGACGCGGACGAATGATCGGCGTCCCTCGAGCGAGGGAGCACTACAGCATGGCGACACTATCGTGAAACGTATCGTAATTAAAATCGGTTCCAGCACAATCACGCGCGGGAGCGGACCGCCCGATTCGTCCTACATCGCGGAACTTGGCGCGCAAGTCGCGGCACAGGTTCGCCTGGGACGGGCGGTCGTAATCGTGACATCCGGCGCGATCGCGGCGGGCATGGACAAGCTGGGGCTCGCCGGCCGGCCGCGGACGATTCCGCAAAAGCAGGCGGCGGCGGCCGTGGGACAAGGGCTCCTCATGCACGAATACGCCCACGCATTCGGGGCGCATGGTCTTGCAGTGGCCCAGGTCCTGTTAACCCGCGAGGACCTGCAGGACCGGGGACGATATGTAAATGCGTCCAACACCCTGAACGCCTTGCTGCGCCTCGGCGCCATCCCGATTATTAACGAAAACGATACCATCGCGGTGGAGGAAATCAAGTTCGGCGACAACGATACGCTCGCAGCGCTCGTCGGGACGCTCGCCGACGCCGATGCCGTGCTGCTGCTGTCCGACGTCGATGGCCTCTACACGGCAAACCCCGCGCAGGATCCCGACGCCCGCCTGATCCCGGTAGTCGACCGCATCGACCGCGGCATTGAACGGCTGGCGGGAGGTGCGGGCTCTTCCGTGGGTACAGGCGGCATGCGGACGAAGCTGCAAGCCGCCAAGATCTGCGCAAGTTCGGGGATCGCGCTGATTATTGCAAACGGCTCCCGGCCGAATGTCGTAACCGACGCTCTCGCGGGCAAGTGCGGCACGTGGTTCACGGCGGCGGTCGACCATCCGCTGCGCTCGCGCAAACGCTGGATCGCGTTCGGCGGCGCGCCCAAAGGCCACCTTGTGGTCAACGAAGGGGCTCGCGCGCAACTTGTTCGCGGGGGGAAGAGCCTGCTCGCGGCCGGCATCGTCGCCGTGGAAGGCGAGTTTGCCTGCGGAGACCTGGTCGATGTCGCGAGCGTCGATGGCGCGGCGTTCGCCCAGGGTCTGGTCAGCTACGACAGCGCCTCGATCGCTCGTATCCAGGGCCGCCGTTCCAGCGAGATCGCGCGCATACTCGGCGAGAAAACGGCCGACGAAGTGGTCCACCGCGACAATCTCGTCCTCTTGCGCCCGGCCGGATAAACGAACCCCTTTTAGCATATTCACCGCCACGCGAATTGGCAAATTCCGGCCAAGGAAGCGGTGCAATGCGCAAACGTTTTCATACGAAACATCGCTCCTCAATCCCCTGATTTCTTATGTATTTATAAGCTAAAACCAAAAAAATCGACACTATATATTTATCAGTTGACAGCGCTTATATCCATTGTTATAATGGTTTCAAACAGGGGGAGGACGACGATATGAAATCGAGGACATTTGGTTTTACTCTTATCGAATTGCTCGTTGTTATAGCGATTATTGCAATACTAGCCGCCATTCTGTTCCCGGTATTCGCGACCGCCCGCGAAAAGGCGCGCCAATCGGCCTGCTCCAGCAATTTCAAGCAGATGGGACTTGCGATGGTGCAATATACGCAAGACTACGACGAATGTCCGCCGAACGGCGTCACCAACACCAATTGCGCCGGAGGCTGGGCTGGACAGATCTACCCGTACCTCAAGTCCAGGGCCGTCTACGTCTGCCCTGACGACCAGACTCCCGGGGCGAGTTGTTCCTACGCCTACAACCGCAATATTCAGAACTACAACGCGACGGGCCACACTTACGGCATGAACAGCTGGCCGTCGTACACCCTCGCAAAATACGCCAACGTATCGAAGACCGTCCTCCTGGCTGAAATAACCGGCAGCGCCGGATACGATGTTTCGGTGGACACCGCGTGCACCGGCGCTCTCCCCGCGCAATGCAGCTTTTCGCCCGACGGAATGGGCGGCGCAGGGTCCGACTTCGATCCCTATGTCGCCAACAACAACCTCGCGACCAACAAGGCGTGCAGCCAGCAGAGCATCGGATGCGCGGCAAACTTCACGCTTAAATATGTCACGGGGTATCCATCCGTTGTCAGCGGAAATTACGCGCAGCTCTTCACGGGACCGACCGGCATCCACTCGGGCGGAGCAAACTACCTGATGGCGGACGGCCACGTCAAGTGGTTCAACGCCGGATCAGTTTCGGCGGGCAGCAATAACACGGGAGCGTCGAGTTCGTGCGGCAGCGGGACAACCGCGGCGGCAACCGGATGCACGCAAGCCGGCGCGGCGGCGACGTGGAGCTTATTTTAGTTTGCCGGTGTTATATCAGGGGATGGCGGTGCGCGATGGGCTCGAAGTGCGACGGCCGAAGACGCGATGCGAGCAATAATCCGGGCACAGGAGGATCGCATCTATTCAAATCAACGATTGTCACCGATATTGGCGCGGTTTCCGGCCGTGAACGACCGTCCTGAGATGTCAAGCCCCATTTATGACACAAGATTAGCATCAATGGGGGTTGCCGGATCACGAAGATGCTGGCCGTCTACCGATTAGGCCCGTTCACGGGCTTTCTCAACACAGGCCGGCCCTTTCAGGACCGGACTCGCGCAGCTGTTAACAGTTATAAATGCGATTGCCTGTCCGGGCAAGGAGAGCGTTGCCGAGAAGTCGATAGCGTGATATAATCTAATAGACTAAGCGTTGAGGCTTCCATTCATTTGGCGATCGACGCTGAAGGAGCCAATATGAAAAACAAGGATGACGGCTTTACTCTTATCGAATTGCTCGTTGTTATAGCGATTATTGCAATACTTGCTGCTATTCTGTTTCCAGTATTCGCAACTGCCCGCGAAAAGGCGCGCCAGACAACGTGCTCCAGCAACCTTAAACAACTTGGTCTCGCGATCGTCCAGTACACCCAGGACTACGACGAATGCCCGCCGAACGGCACTTCGAGAACATGGTCGGCGAACGGCTGGGCAGGACAGATCTATCCTTACGTCAAGTCCAAGGCCGCCTTTATCTGTCCCGACGATTTAACGGCGGGACCGTCAAGCTCCTACGTTTACAATCGCAACACTCAGAACGAAAACGGCGCGTCGATCACCTTCGGCGTAACGGGCTGGCCCAGCTACCCTGTCTCGAAGTATGGAAGCGTCGCCAAGACCATAATCCTCGCGGAGATCGTCGGAAGCGGCGGCTACGATATATCGGATAGCAACCCGGCGGATTCCCAAAGCGACTTCTATCCCACGACGGGCCAGGGCGGACACTCTCCGGACGGACAAGGCGGAATCGGCATTGCGTACGAGCCTTATGCGGCATCGACGACCCCGACGGACATTCCCTGCGGACAGTCCACGAATGCGGTAACGCCCACGTGCACGGCCAATTTCACCATTATGTATGCCACCGGCTATCCGTCGAACTTCCCGTCCACCTACTCGACCGCGATTCTCTTCACGGGGCCATCCGGGCGTCACTCCGGCGGCGCGAACTACTTAATGGCGGACGGACACGTCAAGTGGTTCATGGGGACGCAAGTCTCGGCCGGCAGCAACAATACGGGAACATCGACCTCATGCGGCGCCAACCAGACGGCGGCCGCAACGGGCTGCACGCAGCCGGGGTCGGCTGTGACGTGGAGCGTATTCTAATAGGCTGCGTGATTGATGCGCGTACCGAGGAGAAGCTTCAGGCCGGCTCGTGCCGGTCACGGACCGGTGAAAACGGTGCGGAGTTGTCTTACGTATCGTTTCGATTTGATACATACGCCCTAATACAAAAGGAAGCCTTCGAGTTATCGGATATTCGGTAGCTCGAAGGCTTTTTGCGCCGAGACTCGCCAACTGACCATAGACGGTCAGCCGGCGCTGCACATTTCCCGGGAGGGATGCCCCACCCTCATTGGCGGCGTCTACGCCTCCTCGATCGCCGCGATGCGCTTCTGTATGGCGCTCAGACGCGCGGAGTCGAACTTGGCCGTCCGGTCGAAGCAATAGATGCCGTTCTCCTCCAGATCGATATCCGTGAGCTGCGTGTAGCAGTAACCGAACATATACGGATTGTCCAACAGCACTTTGCAGACCGCTTCAAACCGGCGGTAGAAGTCCTCAAGAGACGTTGGATTGGAGCCGTATCCCCAGCTCCTGCTCCGGTCGGCGGCGGCGGCTTCGGGTTCTAGCGCCGCGTCGACGACCCACTTGAACCCGCCAAACTCGCTGACGAAGTACGGCTGGCCGCGATACGGCACGGACATATTGCGGTCGCCGTTAATAAACGGCTTGTCGTCGGCCATATGAGCATGCCCCAGAGCGAATCGCTCGATCCCCTTTTCGAAATCCGACTCTCCAATATAGTCGTGGCTATCATAGACATCAGCTTCCGGAACGCGATGAGCGTAGCCCGACGTATCCAAAACGGGACGCGTAGTATCCATTGCCTTTGCGGCAAGAAAAAGCGCCCGCGTCGCGTCATCTAGATTCGTGATGCGATCGTGCAACGGCTGATGGGTTTCGTTGAGGGCGCACCAGCCTACGATGGACGGATGCGAATAATCGCGCTCAAGCTCTTCGAGCCACTGAGCGGCGTATGTGATGGCGTGCTGCTGGTGATCGTTTCCAGAACCGTGTCCGCCTGCGCCCCAGTCCGCGAACTCCCCCCAGACGATATAGCCCAGGCGATCGGCGTGGTATAGAAAGCGCTCCTCGAACACCTTCTGATGCAGCCGCGCGCCGTTAAACCCAGCCTCCATCGACAGCTTGATGTCGGAGATAAGCGCCGCGTCGCTCGGCGCGGTCATGATGCCGTCGGGATAGTAGCCCTGGTCGAGCACAAGCCGCTGAAAGACGCTCTGGCCGTTGATCTTGATCTTCTTCCCGTGGATCGACACGCCGCGCAGGCCGGCATAGCTGGTTGCCCGGTCGATGACCTTGCCGTCGGCTCCGGTGAGGGTCAACTCCAGGTCGTACAGATGCGGATCGGCGATCGACCACGGGCGACGGCGGTCCTCCGGGATAAAGAGATCGAGGCGAGGCGACAGATCGAGGTCCGCCCGTACGGAACTGTCCGCGACGACGCCTTTCGCGTCCTTCAGGACGACTCGAACAAAGGCCCCGTCAACGTTCCCGGTGAGCGGAAGTTCAAGGCGAAACGCTCCCGCGGCCAGGTCAGGCGTAATGCGTGGCCGCTTCAGCGCGACAACGCCCGTCGCTTCGAGCCAAACGGTCTGCCAGATGCCGGTCGTTCGCGTATAGTGGCAGCCATGGGAACCGTACTGTTGGGACTGCTTGCCAAAGGGCTTAGGCCCTTCCTTCGTATCCCGGGCGCGGACGACGATGACGACCGGTTTCCCGGGAGTCCAGAACGATGAGACATCGACCGAGATCGGCGTGAATCCGCCGCGATGCCTCGCGGCCTCGACGCCGTCGATCCAGATCGTTGCGTCATAATCGACGGCCTGAAAATGAAGCAATACGCGCTTTCCGGCCCATCCGGCGGGGATGTCCACCACGCGGCGGTACCACACAGCGTTCATGAAGTCCTTATTGCCGATCCCCGACAGGGGCGACTCCGGACAGAACGGAACTTGTATCCGGTTGGCCAGCTCTCGAGCCACAAGCCCTCGCTCCAGTCCGGAGTCGCCGGGATCGATTTCAAACTGCCATTCGCCATTCAGGCAGAGCCACTCGTCTCGTACAAACTGCGGCCTGGGATATTCGGGTCTTGGAATTGCCATTTCATGCCTCATAGATAATGATTTTTCAGCGCGATATTCGATCGCTTGCCCAATTATGCTACCATGAGGCGGGAAGACGGTCCATGAGCGATTCCAACATTATCATTCGCGATAACCACATTGTAGGGCGCGGGACACGAGAGTGGATTGTTCATGCATCTCACTGCAGTGCCCTGTCCCACTACGACATCGGTCTTATCGGCATTTCGGATGCGGCCGCCGAATTTCAGTTCACGCGCGCAAACCCCGCGATCGTCCAGTTGCTTGCGTGCACGGGAGGGGCTGGCGAAGTGATGATCGACGGAGAGTGGCGGCGCTGCGGAGCCGGCGAGGCCTATGTCACGCCCGCCGGCGCCCCGCACGCCTACCGGGCCTTGCCCGACATCCGCTGGCGTCTCTGCTGGGTCATGTACAGCGCGCCGCGCTGGTCGACTCCAGTTCCGGCAATCGAAAAGCCGACGCTCGTTTCAGGCAGCTTTCAGGCGCTCAGCACATCGATCGAGGCCCTGTATCACGAAAGCAGAGGCGCTTCCGATCCTGGCATTTCGTTTAATCTCGCGTCTCTTATCCACGCTTATGCGCAGCGATCCCTGGTTCCCCGCACGCGCCTAGCAGTTTTGTGGGATACGGTCCGCGACGATCTTTCACGCAAGTGGAGCGTGGTCGAGATGGCCGATTTCGTGCACGTCAGCCCTGAACACCTCCGGCGGCTGAGCGAACAAGAGGTCGGCGAAAGTCCGATGCGCTACTTGACGCGGATACGCATGCGCGAAGCGGCGGCGCTGCTCTTTTCGGATTCCTACAAAATGCAGGAAGTCGCCGAGCGGATCGGATACGACAATGTGTTCGCGTTCAGCACGGCCTTTAAGCGCTGCTTCGGCCAGGCGCCGTCCGACTACCGCGCACGTCTTGGCACGACGAAAGGAAGATAAGCGTGGCCGCGGAAGATCGACCGAAATAGAAAAGAGCCGCGCCTATTTCCAGACGCGGCCGCAACATACGCAAATGCACTAAGGAGGTATAAGCAGGTGTCGTGACTGATCCGCTTACGAGAAGATTATCGGGCGGGACCCGGTAATTATGCAGGGTGCGTCGCGAAAAAATTCAGGTGCCTAAAATTGCACTCGGATGGATCGCTCGTGCAAGGACGTCACATCCCTTGGACTATCTCATGGCTAAGATGCGGCCGGCACCTATTGGCTCCCTTGAACATACATCGTCGTGCCCGAATATGCGTACACCCAGTAGGCGTTGAGCGGTCTAAGGCTTGTCGCTACTGCGTATTTATTCGTCGACTGCATATATCCCCAGAATGTCGCATTGACCAATGGGTTCGATCCGCTAGTGGCCACGCTGAACGACTCGCCGTTGTCGCCGAACGTCAGGCTCGACAACGGAATCGATCTGGTAAACGGATCGCCGATCATGTTCCAACCGGCTGTGAGCGCGATTGCGAACGGCGAGGATGCAGCCGTGCCAATGCTCGTGAACGTCACTTCCTGCGGAAAGCGCGCCCAATAGCCGACGCCAAGCCTGATCGCATCCGCAACGCCGTTTGGGGTTACGTCGTACGAGTAACTGGCAGGCTCGAATACGGCGAACTTAACGCCGGTGTAGCCCAATAGGGTGTCTAGGGACACGCCTGGGTAATCGTACGGTGACGAGAAAAAGCTCAGCCCCGCCGAGAACGATGGGGCAGGCGGCGCACTATTCACCGTCTGCGTCCATTTGTTCGACGTGCTGGATACATGCATCGAATCACCTGTGTAAACAGCCGTGATTGTATGCAGCCCTTGTGTCAGGGCCGATATCGTAAGCGATGCCAGCGACGACGCCGTTGTTCCTGTACCAATAGGCGAGCTGCCGTCGTAAAACGTCACCGTCTCGCCATCGGCAACGCTCGGGCTTACCGTGGCCCTTAATGTGACGGACTCGCCGACTGTTGAAGGATTCGGAAGCGCCTGGAGGGTTGTGGCGCTGGACGCGAGCGCGATTCTGAAAATCGTGCCATAGGCGCCGCTGCCACCTAGCCAGGTAATCCCATACAGGTTACCGTCGCCTCCTAAAGTGGCTGCGGCGCCGTATGTCCGATACGCATCCCCCGTAAACGAATGTAAAATGGTAACGGCTCCAGAGCTCGAAATCTCGTCCACGGTTCCACCACCATAGACACCGCCAGTAAGGGTTGAGACGAAATAACTGCCATCGCCGGCAGAAACTAGGCCGGTCCATGGCACGCCACCGTCAAGTCCGCCAGTAAATGAACAAACGACTGTCAACGTGCCTTGCGGAGTTATCCTGAAGACGTTTCCTTGATTTGATGCTCCACCCCAGGGTGCAGTCCCGTAAAAATTGCCGTCACTACCCAGGATCAGTCCCTGCTGTGGGCTGGCCCCGTCCATTCCGCCCGTAAATGAGTAAATGGCGCTAAAGCTGCCGTCAGCGGTCACCTTAAATATGGTCCCGTAGCCCAATGTGTTGATAGCCGTAATGTCTCCGCCTTGGAGCGTGGTTCCATAGAAGCAGCCATCGTTGCCCTCAACTAAGCTAGACCAGGGATAAGAGCCGTCGGATCCTCCAGTAAAAGCATAGAGCGTCGTCAACGATCCCGTCGGCGACATCTTGAACACGGTACCAAGACCGTGACCACTATTCACGTTCGTGTCTCCGCCTGTTATCGTTACGCCGTAGAAGTTTCCGTCACTGCCCTCTATCAGGTTCCCGGACGGAGGGGCTCCACCCGCCCCACCTGCAAACGAGTGCAAGGTAGCGAGGCTCCCAGAAGCGGATATTCTGAAGATCGTCCCAGACGCGTATGTGCCGCCCCCTGCTGTTGACCCATAAAAGTTGCCATCACTAGCCTGAACAAGACCAGCGCCGGGACCTTGACCATCCGTTCCACCGGTAAACGAGTACATCGTCTTTATCGCGCCCGTCGAAGTGATCTTGAAGACCGTCCCCGCGCCGTAAGCGCCGCCGGTTTGCGTCGTCCCGTAGAAACTGCCGTCGCTTCCCAGAATTAGTCCGCAATTAGGAGTACCGCCGTCAGCGCTACCAGTAAATGAGTATAGCGTCGTGAACGTGGGCGGAGACGCAGCTAGAGGATCTGCGCCAGAAAACAAAGCCATGGCGACAGATATCATTGCGAGCGCGTGTTTCATAGAATGTCCAATTTTTGCCCGGTCGGTACTAACCGCCCGCAACGTGGTCAATCAAACGCGAAAATGGCTCACGCGCCTACTGAAACAATCGAGCCAATCTGCGGAGCACCCTGCGGTCCGCGCATTGTGCCGTAACTATACCAAACATAATTGCGCTCTGTCAACGAAAATTGCTAATTTGCGAATCGTTATGGTGTGTGGCATTCCGTAGGCCGAACCTGAGCCATCCGCCTATGAATGCCGACCTGGGGCTCACATTCCGCCGATCCTAGCTACCGGCGGTGCTCTCAACGTGCAGCCAGCGCTGAACAAGCGACCCGGCACGCAGTCTCATCCAAGCCAAGCACCGGTGTCGAGTGAAATCCTTTACGATCCTCTTACTTTCTCTAATGTCAGCGGATTTATCGAGCGGATCCGGGTTATAATAATTGCTGCAGGTAGACTATTTCGGATTTATCACTTAGCCGTTAAAACAGTCACTTCGACCGGCTATCGCCCTGCACAAATTGCTCCGACGATGAATCTATTAGTGCCCTCCGGTAAATGTCGTTGGGGTTTCGTCGTTAATTGAAATCATACGAATACTTATGAGTAGAGTACAGGCTGTTGATTTAGTTTGGCACAAGAAAGAACGCGGGCTGATGGCCTTAGGTCGGCACGCAGTCGACGACGACGGCAAAGTAGCCGCCGCATTTTGTGTCAACCCCGCATCGCGCACTTATTGTCTGGTTGCGTTCAAGCCCGCCGGATTTGGCGATCCGGAACTCGTCGAGCGCTCTACGTTTACGATGGACGCCGTCAGGCGCATTGAGACGCTGCCGGACGACGAGTTCACGCTTGCGATGAACGACGGCGACCTGTCGTTTATCGACGCGTCGTCCGTCGTCATCGATCGAACCACCTACCAACCCGGACGCGGAATGCTTTTCGTCGACATCGCTCTCGCCGGAACCGACCCCCGGCGAACGATGGTCATCCTCTCGATGACCCGATCTGGAGATAGTTACACGCTCTCCGCGGCGGAAGGCGGAGACACCCTCGTGTCTCTCTGGACAAAGACCTGGGCCACGGCAATCACAGCGATCGCGATTTCGTCCGATGGCAACCGGATTGCCGTCGGACTGGTAAACGGCGTCGTCGCCCTGCTGGACCGGGCGCGAGAGATCATGTGGGAATGCCTTCCTGACCAGCAGGAAGCTCCTGTTCCGATCGCCTCGCTCTGCGTCGATGGCGCCGGGACCGTCGTATCCGTAGACGATCGCGGAAGCATCCGCCGGCACGCCGGATCGAATGGACGCGTCCAGTGGCGATACAGCCTGCTATATCCCTCCGATGGCGTCCAAACCGCCCTGTTCAAGATTGCGGCGGACATGGAAACCCGAGTTGTCGCGGCCACCTCGCTTTACTACGGGGCTCCTACAACGCAGTCGCAGCTTGTGGAAACCCACTACACGCTGATCGATGGCGAAAGCGGCGCGACAGCCTGGTACGACGACCTCGATTCTCCTGCCACCGGCGTCGCCGTGTCCCCCAACGGTCAATCGATCTGCCTCAGTTGTCGCGACGGCGAGATCCTGGGGCTTGCAATCAGCATTCTCAATGAGAACGGACGGATGTCATCGGGGCACGAGCAGGCGGTCGCACAGACGCTTTACGACGAAGCCCGCTACGCCGCCGAACACGGTGAGCTCGCCCAGGCAGCGCCGTTGTTGCTGGAATCGCTGCGTCTCAACCCGACCAACGCTCATGCGACGACCCTGTTCGACGAAGTCGTCTGGCATCTTCGCGAAGAAGTGATGACCACGACGACCCAGGTATCCGAAGAATCGCTCGCAAAAGTGGACGAGGCGCTGAAAGTTGCGCCGCACGACGAGAAGCTGACCATTCGGCGCAACGCCCTCGCACGCCTGCTTGCGGAACGCTACCTCTCGGATGCATCCAAGCTCGGGGCGGAGGGTAAGGACGACGATGCTCTCGCAAAGCTGAAGGCCGCGGTATCGTTGGACAGACACAATGTCGAAATGCGCATGGCGCTTAAGCATTACCAGGAAAAATATATCGGGCGGCTCTTCCAGGAATGTCAAACGCTGCTCGCGCGCCAGCTCCACGAAGAGGCAATTAAGGTCTTGGAGAAGGTGCAAGCCCTCCGACCCGACGAACCAGGCGTCATTCAGCGCCTCAGCTATTGCCGGGCGGCTCTGGCCTTCAAGGCAGGCATGCAGCACTATAACCTCAAGCACTACCCACAAGCCATCTTTCAGTTCAAGAAGACGCTGCAGTTCCAGCCCGCTCACCCGGAAGCGCGGACGTATCTTGAGCTATGCACGCCGGTCGCGGCGGAGCCTGCCACGGTAGCTCCAACGCCATCGCCTCAACGCCCAGCAACGGCGACGCCAGGCTTGCGCGGCGGCGTCGCGGCCGTTCAGCCGCAAGGCGCCCCGAGACGCGTTGTTCCCGCGGCGGCGCAACGTCCCGGCAACCGTCGATAGCGGCGCGCCGGATCGTCAATTCAGGACGGCGATCAGCCCTCGCGCGACATTATGGCGGCTCACGGGGGCCGGAAGGCGCTCCCGGCGACCACAACCTGTTCAAAGAGCGACACGTAGAATTGCCGTTTTTTTTCGCTCCAATTTACGACAATTATCGCCGGTTCCCGAAATTGGGCGGCCGTTGTTGCCACGGACTATCGCGTCATCTTGATCCAATTCTCCACGGCTTAACGCCTACATAACAACTCCTCACAAAATCGTCGAGTTTCGCGCAATTGCATTCGAGGAACGCTTGCCTTGACAGGCGTTTGGCTCAGACACTATAATAATATTCGCGCAGTGATACAATATTACAGATTCGGGAACTGGCAACCAGGCTGTTTCCCGTATGGAATAAGGACATTCATCATCCCCATCTCCACAAGGACAGTACACACTATGGCAAATAACGCAACGCAGCAACCGGATCAAGGTGACGCGGGCGCGGCAGCCGGAATGACCGGCGCGATTTCGTCGGGAACCAACGACTCGTTTTCCGGCGAGTACGCAATCGAGATCGTCAATCTCGTAAAGCGCTTCCGCAACCTGATTACCCGCGAGTGGGTAACGGCGGTCAATGATATCAGCCTCGAGGTCAAGCAGGGTGAGATTTTTGGTTTTCTTGGCCCCAATGGCGCCGGAAAGACGACCACGATCAAGGCGTTGCTTGGCTTGATCTTCCCGGACGCCGGAACCGTCAAGGTTCTCGGGCGCGCTCCTGGAGATAACGACGTCAAGTACCAGATTTCGTATCTTCCTGAGTCGCCGTACTTCTACGAGCATATGTCAGCCAAGGAAGTGATCAGCTTTTATGCGTCGCTCTTTGGCATGACGGGCGCGGATCGCGAGAAGCGGGTCGATTACCTGATTGACCTTGTCGGCCTCAAGAGCGCCGGCAACAAGCCGCTCCGGGCGTTTTCCAAGGGTATGCTTCAGCGAGTCGGCATCGCGCAGAGCCTGGTCAACGATCCCAAGGTCCTGTTCTTTGACGAACCGACCTCGGGGCTGGACCCGATTGCTCACCGCGACATCCGTGACTTGATTTTGCACCTCAAGAACGAGGGGCGCACCCTCTTCCTCTCATCGCACCAACTTTCGGATGTCGAAGAGGTCTGCGACCGCGTCTCCATTCTCTATCGAGGCAAGATACGCAAGATCGGCCGTGTCGATGACCTGATCGCCGGAGGCAAGGTTGAGATCATCGCCGACAATCTTAAGCTCGACGAGAAAACGACCGCCGCTTTCAAGGCGAAGGCCGACGAAGTCGAACAAATCGGCTCGCGTGTGCATATTACGGGCGGCGCGGACAATGCCAGCAAGCAGGCGATTCTCGATATTATACGCGCGGCCAAGGCAGACATCGTCAGCGTGACGCCGACTCGCCGGACCCTTGAGGACATCTTCATCGAAACCGTACGCGGCGGCGAAGAGGAAGCTGGAGAAGCGCTGCATTTGGATGCCGCGGCCGGCTCATAGCCGTCCCAGCCGGATCCTGCAACTGTTGCTGGACGCTTTCGCGCGGCGAACGCATCCAGCGGAAATGTATCGAGCGCTCATGAAGCGCAGGCGACAGTCCGTTAGCTCGACGCAGGGTTATGGATATCGCCGGGGAGGTTCAGTAATTCCATGTCTACTATTTGGACGCTGGCATCGGGAACGTTCGGCGAAGCGATGCGGCGCAAGATCCTAAATGTCTTTTTGTTCGTCGCGATCGCGATGATCGTTCTGTTCTTCGCATTTGCATCGTTCAGCCCTACATCGGACATGATCATCACGATGGCCACCGGATTGGGCATCATCAGTATGGCTGGCGTGTTCATCAGCGTGATATTGGGCATCAACCTGATCCCCAATGAGATCGACAAGCGAACGATCTACACCATTCTGTCGAAACCGGTTAAGCGGCACGAGTTCCTTATCGGCAAGTTTCTCGGCGGTCTGGCGACGGTATTCGTCAACATTCTGCTGATGGGCGTCCTCTTCGTGATCGGTGTCGCCCTCTTTAAGGATCCGCACCATCACATCCGCCTGGACATTCTCGAAGGCGTGCTGATGATCTTCTTCCAGCTGATGTTGGTCAACGCGCTCGCGGTGATGTTCTCCGTGTTTACATCGCCGTTCGTCAACTTCTTCTTGACGTTCGCGGTCTACATCATGGGCAGCATGTCGTCGATCACGGAAGCGCTCGGCGGCGAAAGCGCCAACGGCAAGCGCAGCGCGGTGATCCAGGGCATCTTCAAAGCGATCCACTTTCTCGTGCCCAACTTTGGCAACTTCAATGTTCAGAACCCGATTATCCACCCGGATGTCGTCATTCAGAATATGGCGAAGTACATCGCGACCAATATACTGTACGCGATCATCTACTCCCTCATTATGCTTCTGATCGCGATCCTGGTCTTTGATCGCCGCGAGGTATAGCACACAATGAAGCCTAACGCTCGTTTAATCGCTATATTCGTGGTGATCCTGCTCTACGTGCCGATCGTGCTTATGCAAGCATGGATCGACCCGCGCCGCCACGAGTTCGAACCGAAGAACGACCAGATCGGCACGATCGGCAAGGCCCTCCCGATTGAGTTCACCCTCGTCGCGGCGGCTGGCTTCCGCGAAGCCATCGCTGGCCTTCTCTGGGTGCGAACGGACAAGTTCTTCCACGAAGGCAACTACGACGCCATCGTACCGATGGTTCGCATTATCACCTGGCTCGATCCGCACAATGTGGACGTCTACCAGACAGGCGCTTGGCACCTTGACTACAACTTCACCGACAATGAGCAGCGCTCCGATAGGCGCTATCTGCCGCTTTCGGTGGCCCTATTGGAAGAAGGAATACAAGCAAATCCTACGATCACCAAGCTATACGCCGATCTCGCGTTCACGCACTACTTCCGCAAGATGTGCAACTATGAGCGCGCAATCTACTGGTACCGCAAGGCTCAGGATGTGAAGGAAACCGATTCCAAGCAGCCTTATTCGACGGACCCGGATACCGGCAAGAGAGATCAATACGTGATCGACCCCATTCTTGGCAAGCCGCGCCCTCTGGCCGACCCGACAATCGTCGGACACGGTCTGGCGCACGCCTTGCAAGCCAACGGGGATATCGATGGCGCCATCGTACAGTGGCAACACTGCATCGATGAACATAAACGGCTGATCATCGAATCGCCTGAAACCAAGTATCAGGATGAAAGCGGCCTTCGCGTCGCCGAACGGAATCTTTTCGAGACAATCGAGCGCAAGAAATTCCGGACGGTGGACACTCAGCCGCCGATCAATCTCGACTTCGATGCGTGGGTCGTCCGAACAGCGCCCAGGCAATTCCGGTTCGAGGGACGCGCCAACTTTATTGGCGCGACCGCCTTCAAGCTCGAAGGACATCAGGTCACATGGGGGCCGGTCGACGGCGCGCGCATTGCGTATCGCTTAGAGGACGACGGTTACCAGCAACCGAAGGAGCTTCCTTTCGAGCTGAACGTGGCATTGCCAAAGAACGTGACGATCATGCAGGACTCTGCATCGGTCACGCACGGCAAATTCTCCCGGCGCGCCAACTTGGATCAGGACAGCCACGGAGACAATCCAATGTATCCGTTCAAGGCTGAGCGCTATAAGCTGACCTTCTGGTTCGATCCGCGGGACCCGGCATCGAGCCCGCCAAATCTGGGCGACCGCATTGGCTGGCTTGGAGAAGGCCTCACCGACTCCAAGTATCTGGATCTGAGCGGCAAGGTTCCCGGCTCGCTGCAGGGTCCCGACGAAAAAGCCAATGTTCGTCTCATCAAGAAGGTCATTTATCTCACCCGAGATGATATAATGGGAACAGGTGAAAAGAAGTTCGAGTAGCCTTCCAAGGTTATCTCGCTTCGGTCTTTGAACTCATGAGCCGGCCGGTTTCGGACCGGCTCATGATCTGTTTCGCGTAGGTTAGTCGCCTCTTTCTTCGGCCCGGCCGGTGCAACGGTTGACGTCCGAACCACGTCAGGACAGGAATGTAGCAGCGTTAAGGTTGCTCAGGCGTGTGCTGCCGTAACCGGGTCGAATAAAGAGGCGATCGGCCGCACTCTCTTGCAATCGCCGATCTAATCGGCGATTATTTCATTTCGATCCCCTCCATCGGTCCAGGTCCGGTCACCCCATTGGCGTGTTTATCAGAGGCGGCGCAAGTCTTCGGCGCTGACCAATTCCCCTTGGGGCATGTGAGATAATTCACACGCCTTCGTCGATTCGCCGCATGCCTATTTTCGCGCGATTATGTCATACTTACTAAAGCGCTGTAACATGCGTTATATGGCCGCAATGAGCTTAGAATCTCGAAAGTGATCCGCGGTGACCGGCCAAGCCCACAGATAACGCAGGTCTTGTGAACATCACGGTTGCAGCATCGTCCGTTAATGTACGGTCTTCTTTAAAATTCCTACGAATACGCACTTAATATTGAGCTTAGGCCCATGCACTTCGTAATCCGCCCAATACTGCTCTCGGAGTTGCCGGAATGCAAGCACTGCATTCGGGATCGCTTCTTATACGATGACGATCTCGTCGCCCGCCTCCTTAAGATGTGGACCTATCTGCTGGATCGACGCATGGCGATTGCGAGCTGTTTGGACGATCTCACCGAATCGGCTGGGACGCGCATTGTGATGTTTGGCATGATTGTCTTTCTCGATCCGGATTTTGCCGCGCGCGTTCGGGCCGGCCGGTATCCGTACGTCGCGAAGCACCTGCTGACATGCTGGGAAGACGGGGATCTCCCGCTTTTGACCGCCAAGCAGATCGCCCAGGCAAATGCATCAAACGGCCTGCACCTTCTCAACCTCCATTACGGCCTCGCTCCAAGTTTGTGGAGCGACACCGCTAAGCGTCACGAGCCGCTCCCCATGGGCCGCGAGGTGCTGCGGCATTGCGAAGAGTTCTTCTATCACAATGCTTCAGGATTCAGGCTCAACGAAGTGCTCAAAGAGGTTTACGGGCCCTGGGACCTAGCGTACTCGCGCGGCATGCACCTGGTCGACCGTGCGTCGCTCGGGCCGGCGCTGGACCGGGCCGGCATTCGACCATCGACCGATCACTTTCCCCACTTAACGGGCTTAGACTCCGCCGAAGCGAGCAAGATGGCCGGATCTCTTCTGGGATCCCTGTTCTTGTTTGAGCCTCCCACATGCGGGTTCAGCCCCGGCGAGCAGGAACTTCTGCTTTTCGCGTTAGGCGGAAGTACGGATCAGGAAATCGCCGAAGCGCTTTCCGTGAGTTTTGCCGCAATCCGCAAAAGGTGGGAATCGATCTTTGAAAAAGTCGACTCCCTTCCCGTACAGCCGACGCGGTCCCATGGTTGCAACGCGCCGGTCAGCCATTCCATCACCAAGCGCCGCAGCCTCGTACAATACCTACAGTACCATCGCGAAGAGCTGCGACCTTGGCCATCGAATGCATCGGTCTGCGCCGGTACGCACTAGACGGCTTCTCAGCGCACTCCACCGAACGGACCGCCGTTCTCCCGGCGCCCACAAGCAATCAAAAGAGCGAGGCGTGCGGTACAATGACGGCAGTTCGACGCTTCGCCCTTGTGGTCTCTCGCCGAGAGATCCCGCTGGCTGGCAGTCGCCCCCACGTTCGCCTACAGGGCGCTTTTCGTGCCACGCAGGCATTCTTGATTACCGATTAACGAAAGGATCCGTTATGATTAACCCTACCGTTATTGCCGAACTAAACAAGCAAATTCAGCACGAGCAGAGCAATGCGCACATTTATGAAGGTGTTGCCCTCTATTTCGAGGGGCTCAACCTGCGAGGTTTGGCTGCCTGGTTTTACAAGCAAGCCGGCGAGGAGCGAGGGCACGGCGCCAAGCTGATCCACCACATGGTCGAGCGAAACACCCCCGTCACGCTCGGGTCGCTTCCCGCTCCGCGCGTAACCTTCGAGAATCCGCTCGCGGCCGTCCAAAGCGTCCTCGACCTTGAAGAAGGAACGACAAAGCTAATTAACAAGCTCTATGAGCTGGCGCGCACGGAGAAGGACTATCCGCTGGAAATCCTTTTGCAGTGGTACATCAACGAGCAGGTTGAGGAAGAGGCGTGGGCCACGGAGCTGCGAGATGAAACGGCAACTCTTCAAGGCAATCCCGCGCATCTTTACCAGCTCGACCACAAGTGGGCAAAGCGCGTCAACGCCGGGTAAGCGACACACTAACGACGGATAAACGACGCCCATCGCGTGCGACGGCATGCGGTGGGCGTCGTTATCGTTGTGTGAGCGCGAAAGGTTGAATGGAACGCGAGGTCGTAGACCATCAGAGAAGCGCCTCAACGTTCATAACGCAGCGCATTAATTCTCAGGGAGCGCGTGCAAAAAATCGAAAGGCTTTTTAAGACGGCTCCCCGGCCGCCGTGGCCGTTTTTGGGAAAGGACCGGCACAGCGCTTTCACTGCTTTACGATGTGCGCTGGGGTCGGACGATGGCGGCAAAAGGCCGTGCGCGTGTTGGCGAGGCATCGTAAACCACCGCCGTGAACGAGGCGCGGGCAAGACCGGTCCGTGACCGGCGGACGATGGCGGCAAAAGGCCGTACGCGTGTTGACGATTGCTCGTATGCCGCCGCCATCAACGAGGCGCGGGCAAAAAATTGCCAGGCCGGCAATGGAGGCCATCCTAATCTTCGCGTCCAACGCGTGCGCCGCCAATGGCATTGAAGATCCAGGAACGCTCCCTGGCCGCTTGGCCATTCTTCTCATGTGGAATTCGAGAGGCTAGGCGCACGTTGCGATACTTCTAATTAATTCCACCCACCAAATTCGATTCCCTCTTGACAATCATTCTCCGCAATGATATACTTAACCAAATGGTTAATAATTCGCAATCTCTCGATGCCGTCTTCGGGGCCCTCGCGGACCCGACGCGACGAGCGATTTTGATGCAGCTGGCGGACCGGCCCATGTGGGTAACCGAGTTGGCGGAGCCGTTCGACATCTCACTGCCGGCTGCGTCCAAGCACATTCGGGTTCTCGCCCGCGCCGGCCTCCTCCGCCAAACGAAGGTTGGCCGGAACCGTAAGTGCGAGATCGTCGCCGACGCCCTCGGCGACGCCCAAGCCTGGATCAATCAGGTCGAAATCTTTTGGAGCGAGCGTCTAAACGCTCTCGACAAATTCTTGAATGACGACACCCAGAAAGGAAACCAACCATGACAGAGACCGAAATCATCGACGAGAACAAGCTTGTAATGCGACGGCGCTACGCTGCCTCGCCAGAGCGTCTGTTCGAGGCGTGGACAAAGCCTTCGTTGTTGCAACATTGGTTCATGCCAAACGAGCGTTGGGCATGGACCAAAGCCGATATCGATCTGCGGGTCGGCGGCCGCTATCGAATCGTCATGCGCCATTCGGATGGCGACGAGTTTATCGTGGGCGGAGCCTATAGAGTGGTCGACGCGCCTTCCAAGCTGTCTTTCACGTTTTCTTGGGAAAAAAATCCGATGGACAATCAGCGGCACGACACAATTGTTACGCTCGATTTTGCCACGGTCGATGGCGGGACCGAACTAACTCTCACTCACGAGCGGTTTGCCGCCAAGCAAGACGCCGAACAGCACTCCCAGGGCTGGGGCGGCATGCTTGACATGCTGCAGAAGTACGTTGACGCCTGACCGCACATTACGAAAAGAAATACACAGGAGAAGGAAAACACCATGGAAACTCCGTCATCCGAGGCGAAAAAGGTCGCCAACAATGGATATCAGAGACTGTTGAAGACGTTCGCCGCGGTCTCCGACGATCGGCTCAACTACACGCCATCTCCGACAAGCCGCACGCCGCTTCAGATTGTGGCGCATTGCGGGTTTGCGAACCAGGGCATCTCCAAAATGATACTGGGCGAGCCGATGCCATTCGCCAGCTTTGAGGAGATGGAAGCCGTCATGAAACCTTTAATCGCATCGATCACGACACGCCAACAAGCCCTGGACCTTGTGGCGGAGTCAATGTCTTCCGTTAACACGGCGCTCGACGCCATTACGCCCGAGATCCTGGACAAGCAAGTCGCCGTACCGTCCGGCCAAATGCCAATCGGGACCATGATCTACATCTTCGGCATGCATATGCAGAACCACGCATCCCAGATCGACTACATTCAAACGATCTGGGGCGACATGGTGAACCACATCTAGCTTGTCACGCCGCGCACGCGAACCTCCCGGAGGCCGCGTCTAGCGCAACGGCAACGTTCGCTCTCACTCAGGCCCAGCCGCCTCGCGTTACACCGCGAGATGTCTGGGCCTAATGCGTGCTCCCCATTGCAACACATCGAAAAAAACATTGTAGCAATCTAGCACCTAGTCGTTAAGTATTTCATGAAATTGCCAACAATTCAATCGAAAGAAAACTTGCTATATCTTTGAACGAACATCGTAGAATTTCAAGGCGGAAACAGGGAAATGATGGCAAAACTCAACATAATACTGATTGCTCTTGCATCACTGATTACGGGCGCGGTTTTATCTGGCTGCGGGGCAGCACAGCAGGCTGAGGCGAAAGCCATCTCGGGTACATATTCCAACAACTTCAATAACAATGCCAGCGACTTCTCCGTTACCATCGCGTCAAGCAAAGCACTGAGCGGTTATCTAGACAACTACCCAACCGGCAGCAGCGCGACGATGACCGGAACAGTGAGCTTCAATAGCGACCTCACGAGCGGAAGCGCCCCCTTGACCGTCTACACATACAATAGCAGCACGCATGGCGGCGGAACAAAGTCTGGTCCATATTACTACTACCTCACCTTCTCATACGCCAATAACGCCTTATCGGTCAATATTCTTAGCTCTGGAAACTCGGATCCCCTCGGAATCGGCAAAACGAGCGGCCTATCGATTACGGCTGCAACCACCTATATTGTCTCGAGACTGACCAGCCTGTCATCCCTCAGGCATCACGCAGGGTAAATCCGGCAGCTCTAGATCCATTAACAGTGTCGCGGCGCCCGCTCGATGCAGCCGGCGCGGCGGCGCTGCAATACGGCGGCGATACGCCTTGCACTCCCAATTGACGAGCACGGCGGCACACGGTAAGAGGTATAATAATCTGAAAGTACCGTGTCAGACGAGGATCTATATGCCAATCTACGAGTTTGCCTGCCGAAAATGCAATACGGAATTCGAGAAGATCGTGCCGGCTGCACAGCGCGACTCCGTAGAGTGTCCTGCGTGCGGCAACAAGCGGACGATGCGCAAGGTGTCGCTGGCCGCGCCCGCTCAGTTCGCCTCGAAGGCTCCCGCGTGCCCCAGCGCGGAGATGTGCGGTCAGGCATCCTGTTGCGGCGGCGCTTGCGGTCTTCCAAACTAGCCCAAGCGTTTCCCCGTCCACCCGCTTTGCTTCCACCGCCGGCGATGCCCGCCACGGCCTCCAGGAGATATCGATTCGTTGAGTAAATCATTTTACGTTACCACGCCAATTTACTACGTCAATGGCGTCCCGCACGTCGGTTCCGCGACAACCACGCTGATCGTGGACGCCGTTATTCGCTACCACAAGCTTCGCGGCGAGAAGACATACTTTCTGACCGGCACCGACGAACACGCCCAAAAAGTTGCCGATGCCGCCGCCAAGGCTGGCAAAACGCCGCAGGAGTTCGTCGACGATATCTCGCAGCGATTTGTCGAAGCGTGGAAACGCCTTGGCGCGGAATACGACCGATTTATCCGGACGTCGGAGCCACAGCACAAGGCCACGACGGCCGAGGTATTTCGCCGCCTGCAGGCTACCGGCGACATCTACCAGGGCACGTACGAAGGGTGGTACTCGGTCGCCGACGAAACCTTCCTGCGCGACAGCGAAGTCGAGGACGGCAAGTCGAAGGAGACTGGCGCGAAAGTTGAACGCGTCACCGAGATCAACTACTATTTTCGCCTGTCCGCTTATGGCGACCGCCTGCTTGCCCATATCGAGGCGAACCCCGATTTCCTGATCCCGGACACGAGACGCAATGAGGTCATCGCCTTCATCAAAGAAGGCCTTCGCGATGTCCCGGTCTCGCGGCGCAATACCGGCTGGGGCATTCCGGTCCCCGGCGACGACAGCCAGGTTGTGTACGTCTGGTTCGACGCGCTGATCAACTACCTGACCGCCTCTGGTTGGCCTTCCGATGGCTGGGAGCAGCTATGGCCAGCCGACGCGCACCTGGTGGGTAAGGAAATCTACACCCGTTTCCATGCCACGCTCTGGCCAGCAATGCTCATGGGCCTTGGTCTCCCGTTGCCCGGCCACGTCGTCGGCCACGGCTGGTGGCTGGTGGGCGGCGAGAAGGGCTCCAAGTCAAAGGGCAACATCCCGGCGCCGCAGGATGTCATTGATCGCATCGTCAAATACAGCGGCGCTCCCGTCGATATGGCGACCGATGCGTTGCGCTACTATTTACTGCGCGATATCTCGTTCACCGGCGACGCCGAGTTCGGGTTCGGGCAGCTTGCCGTCCGCTATAACGGCGAACTCGCCAATAATCTGGGCAACCTGCTCAACCGCGCGCTCAACATGCTTCACCAGTATTCGGCCGGCATTGTCCCCGACCGAGCGGCGGCAACAGCCTCGTCGGAGATCGTAGCAGCCGCGCTACATGCGACGGCAGCGGTCGAAAGCGCGCTGGACGGATACAATCCTGGCGCTGCGCTCGAAGCCATCGCGAAGTTTGTCGCCGCCAACAACAAGGCGATCGATACGGCCGCGCCGTGGAAGCGCGCCAAGGAAGGCAATCAAGAAGCAATCGATCAGGCGCTCTATATCGCCCTCGAAGCTTTGCGCGTCGTCAGCGTCCTCTCGGCGCCGTTCATTCCAAAAGCCGCCGACGAAATTCGTCGCCAACTCGGCATCAGCGCCCAGCCAATCCGGTGGAGCGATGCGTCCACGTGGGGGCTGCTTGCAGCCGGCACGCAAACCCTGACCGCATCGCCGGTCTTCCCGCGCTACGATGCCAAAAAGGCGGCGGCGGATGAAGCTGCCGAAGCAGCGCCCGAAAAACCGGCCGCACAACAAGTTAAGAAGGATACAGCCATCGATACCAATCTGATTTCCATCGACGATTTCGCGAAGGTTCAACTTCGTATTGCCGAAATCAAAACCGCCGAGCGCGTGGAGGGCGCAAAGAAGCTCCTGCGCCTGACCGTGGATGCCGGCGAAGGGGAGCCGCGTCAACTCGTCGCGGGCATCGCCGAATCGTACGCGCCCGAGGACCTTCCCGGCCGCAAGGTCGTGATCGTCGCGAACCTGCAGCCCGCGACAATTCGCGGCGTTGTATCCAATGGAATGATTGTCGCGGCCACCGACGCGGACGGCAAGGCCGTCCTGCTCGCGCCCGATAAGCCTGACCTTGCGCCTGGATCAAAGATCCGATAGGTTAGGGACAGCGCTGCTGTCGTACGCTAAATGGACCGCCCTAACACGCTTGCGTAAACATCCAGCGTGTTCTGGGCGGTCTTTTCCCACGTAAGCTTCGCAGCTCGATCGATGCCGGCCTGACCAAAGATCGCGCGCAAGTCTTCCGTCAGCGAGCGCCGTAGCGCATCCGCCCACCCCTCTAGGTCGTCCGGACCGCAAAGCAAACCGCAGTCCCCTACCACTTCCGGTATAGAGGCGGCATTGCTCGCAACAACAGGACAGCCCGACGCCAGCGCTTCGAGCGGCGGCAGGCCGAATCCTTCGTAGCGCGACGGATAAACACACGCGGCGGCGCTGCCGTAGAGCAACGGCAGGTCATCGTCCGGCACATACCCGAGAAACCGAACGAAATCCGCGCTGCGCACCTCGTCGTCCGATCCAAACTGTTCGGATCGCCCGGTCAGCGCGACAACCGCGTTCTTTGGCCAGTCTCCGCTTGCCTTAAGTCTTTCAACAGCGCGCACCACAATCCGCGCATTCTTTCGCCGGTATTGCCGGGAGCCGCCCTGCAAACCTACGCCGATCAGAAACGGCCCCGATAACCCGTATCGCTCCATGGCCAGACGGACGGCGACTCCCAGGTCCATCGGCTGAAAGCCAGGCGATACGGCCAACGGGATCGCGGCGACCTTTTGCGGATCGACCTGGAGGCGCTCGACGATTTCCCGCTTTGAAAACTCAGACTGCGTAATGATCTGGTTCGCTCCTCTTGCCGCAAGCGGGATCAGCGTGTTCATGATGGCGTGCTGCTTTGGCGGAAACCAGGATCGATCGACGCGAAAGCTAACATCGGCAATCGTAACGACCGTCGGGCAGAATGGGACGATCGGCAGGGTGTACTGAGCATGCAGAAGAGCCGCCCCATCGCGACGCAAACGAGCCGGTAGGTTCAGATGCGGCCAAAGGAAACCGGAGCGCGCCGGAACGTGGGCAAGGCGGATATTCGGAGCAGCATCGCCGAGCGCATCGCGAACTGGGTCCGGGAGATGGTAATACAGCGTCAAGCGCTCGTCCGGGACAAGCTTCGCGAGCGCCGTAATCAGGTTCGCAAAATAGACCCGGTCACCCGTGCCTCCCGAGTAGATGCTTCGCGCATCGAACGCAATCATGAATGTCTCATTTCTCGATTCACCGCTATTCCTCAACGCCTATCCGACGTCAAATAATGCCGAACGAGGATGCCCACCATTTCGCTGAACGAGACACGCGGCGTCCAGCCCGTGGCAGCTTTCAGCTTCGCGGCATCGCCTAGCAAGTTTCGCGGTTTTGCCGTGATCAGATGAGGATCAACCACAACCCTATTCCGCCAATCGACTACGCCAGCCTCCTCAAACGCCTGGGCGACAAACTCGCCGATCGTGTGCGCCTCTCCGGTCGCCACGACATAGTCGTCCGCACTCTCCAACGCAACGATCGCTCGCATCGCGTCAACATAATCCGGCGCATAGCCCCAGTCAACAACAGCGTCCAGATTCCCCACGGTAAGGACATCTTCCGATCCCCGCGCAATATTCGCAACGGTTTCCGCGATTCGCCGGCTGACAAATCCGGGGCGTCGATAAACGGATTCGTGATTGTAGAGAATGCCTGCCGACGCGTGGATGCCAAACTCTCTGCGGTAATAGCGGCCGAGAAACACGCCGGTTGCTTTCGTAATGCCATACACGCATTGCGGATCGAACGGCGTCTGTTCGTTTTGCGGCCTCACGGTTGGCCAACCGAACACGTGGGACGATGCCGCGTAAAATATGCGGGTCGATGGACAATGTTCCTTCGCAGCCAGCAGAAAGTTCTCGTAGCCCAGCACATGCGTCTCGTAGCTCTTGCGCATGAGTTCCGGCGGATCGAGAGCAGCGCTAGCTTCCGACGAACCGTGGTGAGCGGCGAGATAGTAAAGCTCGCAGGGCCTAAAATCGCACATCAGGCGGTAAACGCTGTCGCGGTCGAGGATGTCGATCGGAGCAGCGGACTGAGCGCCGTAAAGATCCAGCGCGCTCCTGCTCAGTGCCGCTACGAGGCAGCCGGATGCCTTCAGGGCGTCCGTAAGGAAACGGCCGTCCTGGCCGTGAGAGCCGACGACGATTGCACGGCAGCTTGGGCTAGCCTTCAACGATGGAGATCTCCGGCAGCGGGAAAACCAGCTTGCCGCCTTTTCGCAAGAATTCTGCCTCGCGCTCGATAATCACGTCGCGAAAGTGCCACGGGAGCACGACAAAGTAATCGGGGCTCATTGCCCGGGCGTCTGCCTCGGATACAATCGATATCAAAGTTCCCGGAGTGAACTTTCCAAACTTATCCGCATTGACCTCCGCGATGACGGCAATATCGTCCGTCGTCAGGCCGCAGTACTGTAGAACAACGTTTCCCTTCGTCGAAGCGCCATAGCCGAGGACGCGTTGCGACCGAGCACGCAGGTCGCCCAATAGATCGCGAAGCGCTTCACGATGCCGTTCGATCGCGTCGACAAACCGCCGGTAAGGAGCTTCTGAGTCAAGCCCCAGCGCCGTTTCGCTCGCCCGCATGGCATTCAAAGCGTCGGTATTCGCCGCATACGGAGCACTCTGCTTGCAAACGGTTACGGCGAAGCTGCCTCCATTGACGAAGTTCCTGGCAACATCGATCACGCGAAGGTTCGCTCGTTCGCAAAGCCATTCGATTTGGCGCAACGCGTAGTATTCGACGTGCTCGTGGCAGATTGTGTCGTATGCCGACGCCGCTATCATGGCCGGCAAGTAGCTTTGCTCCAAATGCCAGATGCCATCATCCGCCAAAACATCGTGCACATCCCGCGCGAACGTCAGCGGATCGTCCAGATCGTAGAACATCGCGATCGATGTCACGATCTTCGCCTTGCGATCGCCCTTCCTTGCGCGGATTGCCGCCGCCGTAAAGAAGTCCTCGACAACCTCGACTCCGGGATCGTAATACTGACGAAACTTCCTGGCAGTCGGGTCGATCCCGATGCGTTCCACGCCTGCCTCGGTGTAGAACGAAAGCGTCGTGCCGTCGTTGCTTCCGATATCGAGGACGATGTCGCCCGAACAGAGTCCTGCAGTCCGCTTGAGCTGCGCGACCTTGGCCGCAAGATGATCGACCATGGCGCGGTTCAGGCCAGATCGGTAGCCATAGTCCTCGCCATACATCTCCGAAGCGGCGTACGTATGCTTAAGTTGTACAAGTCCACAGGCGTCAGGGTTATTGGCAGCGTTGCACCGCACTAATTGGAGCGGACCGCGCGTAACGCGTTGTGTCGCGCTGCTTGGAAAGTGTCCGGTGAGACACTGTTCTCCCAGGTCCACGATCAATCGAAGATCGCTGTTTCCGCAAATCCGGCAACAGGATACTTCCCGTACTGGCGGTGCACAATTGTCGTCGTAGTGGGACAAATTCAATGACATGCTCTCGCGCTTCCGTTGGTTGAGCGCCACAGGTAGAATGAGGTCTCAATACGTATTATAGCACTGCTAGCATTCCACGCATCAGGATCCGTTCGCTAGCCCCCGTCGATCGCGGATCTGCTAGCAGATGCGTGATATGTGATATGATAGATATTAACGCACGACAGCAAACATACCGTGCATTCCTGGGAGATAATGCAACCATGAACGGGCGCTCAAGCGAATGAGCCGAACTGCTTTAATAACGGGAGTCACCGGCCAGGACGGGGCGTACTTATCGGAACTCTTGCTAGATAAGGGCTACGACGTCCACGGGTTGCGGCGGCGCTCTTCACAGTTCAATACGAGCCGCATCGACCACCTCTACCAGAACGAGCACGTCCCAGATCGCAGGTTCACTCTGCATTATGGCGATCTCACGGATTCGTCGAACCTGACACGCCTCGTACAGAAGATCCAGCCTGACGAAATCTTCAATTTGGCGGCGCAAAGTCACGTCGCGGTCTCCTTCGATATTCCCGAATATACGGCGGAAGTGAACGGCATCGGGACATTGCGCCTATTAGAAGCGATCCGCCTTCTCGGCATGGAGGCGAAGACGCGATTCTACCAGGCATCGACATCGGAGCTCTTCGGCAAGGTTGTCGAGACCCCGCAGAACGAACTGACGCCGTTCTATCCGCGCTCGCCGTACGCGGTTGCCAAGCTTTACGCTCATTGGATTACCGTCAACTACCGCGAAGCCTACGGCATGTACGCTTGCAATGGAATTTTGTTCAACCACGAGTCTCCCAACCGCGGCGAAATATTCGTATCGCGCAAGATTACGCGCGCCGCGGCCCGTATTAAGCTGGGCACGCAGGACAAATTGTACATCGGAAACCTCGACGCGCTTCGAGACTGGGGACATGCCCGGGACTATGTCGAAATGCAATGGCTCATGCTTCAACAGGAACGCCCCGCCGATTACGTGATCGCGACAGGCATCCAACACTCCGTTCGCGAGTTCGTGAGTCTCGCGTTCGAGTTGCTGGGCATGAAGATTGTATGGGAAGGCGCCGGTCTTCAGGAAACTGGGCGGGACGCCAGGACGGGTGCGGAATTGGTCGTGGTGGACGAGCGGTATTATCGCCCCACGGAAGTCTCGTCGCTGCTCGGCGACTCGAGCAAGGCCGCCGAAAAGCTCGGCTGGTCCCCCCGAACGACATTCGAGGAACTCGTGGAAGAGATGATTACCGAAGACCTGAAATCAGCCGAACCGGAAGCGCTCGTAGGCGATCGCCAAGAACGCAGCGACGCCAGGTAGCCCATGGCTCCAGAGCAAATACTTCGCGCATCGAGCCCAATCACGAACGTCCATTGTCCCGGTTCGCCGCTGTTGACTACCATTCGACATTGGACACGGCATGAAGCAGCCACACGCCCGGATACTCCGTCGCTAGCCCAAACGCCTTGAAGCCATGCGCTTCCAGTTGGGCCAAGATCTCTGTATGGCAGTCAAAATGCGTCTCGATGTTTAGCTGCACTCGATCCCGAAGGCTATCCAGCGATAGGAGCGCGGGGATAATTGAGCGTTCAGAACCTTCACAATCCATTTTGATCAGAAGCGCCGCGTCCGGATGGCGGGCCCTGATGTCGTTGTAAACATCGACGGCGGAAAGAAGCTCGATGGTTTGCGACTCGAAATCAGCGAGGTTTACGTCCACCGCGACGCCCTCTACACCGAGTGCAGCGCTGTAGTCAATGTGATATAAGGCGGTTGTCGAATAGGATTTCGACGAAATGCCCATGTTGCGAGGGACAATCTTGCCGGCGATCTCCCGATTGATACGAAAGTTCGCCACGGCCGAATCAAAGGTTTGTTTGAACGGTTCGTATCCGTAGACTGCTTCGACATTTGAATTGGCCGCAAAGTAAAGGCTTGCGAGGCCGACATTCATCCCAATATCCCAAACGACGGTGGGCCTTCTAAGCGTCGTTCGATAGAACTCACGAATAACGACTTCGTCAAACGTTTCGAGGACGCCGTGTCCATCCAGCAGGAGAGATACCCCGTTTGCGGTTACGACCGGCCCGGTGACCGGATCGAAGTCAAATGTAGCGCCGTGCTGCCCGATTCGCTCAAGAATCGCGCGACTCGGCAGCGTCGGAACGACACGTTCGGCATGCAGACGAGGAACTGGGGTTTCTACGCCGGGCAATCTCAACTGGCCATGCTTGTCCACGGTAAACCCGGCTGGCCATATGTGATGGCGGATCATGCACTCTAGCCAAAACGTGTCCCGAATATAGCACCAGCCGCGAAGATAGCGTTGCGCATTCGTTGCGGCGTCGGATATACGGCGCGGCATTGCTTTAGAGAATCGCCCCATTTCCCACCTGAGCGTTCAAGATAACGCCACATCACTCCGCCCAACCACGCACAACGGCATCAGCGACGCGCTGATTTGATGGAGAGTGTCTGCTTACTTGAACTCATCATACCCGCTTCCTGTATCGCCCGTCGTCATCCGGGTGGTCGTCGAAAATTGACAGCGCACGACACTCTCTTTAGGTCCGCCTACTGAGCGGAGATCGGGCTGCATCCGGCGTTAGCGAGGCTCCAGCTTGGCAGCGATATTTCTTCCCGGCAACGACTGTCATCCGCATTTTCCATACATCGCTTCCACCATTTCCCTCTTGACGGTCCTGACTGACCATGATATACTCATGATTATGATATATGTTCGAGGAAGCGAGACGAGCTGAATATGCCGGTCACACAAAGAGAAATAGCGAAACGCCTGAACCTCTCGCAGAGCACGGTTGCAAAGGTTCTCAAGGACAGCCCCGGCGTATGGGTCTCCGCGGAAAACCGCGAAAGGATTCTTTGCGCGGCGCGTGACCTGAACTACCATCCCAACGGGCGTTTCGGCCGCTACGGCGCGGTGACGTGCGCTTATCTGACACCGACGAGCCCCCACGTTCGGAATGCATTCAGTATCGCGATCGATGTGCTGGCCGCACGATTGGGCGAACTCGGCTATGAGTTGAAGGTTAAGATATTCCCAAATCAGAAAGACCTACTCGATGCCCTGACACGCCTGGAGGCAAAGAAAGATTCCGCCGCGTGCGTTCTCTGGGGCCACGAGGCGGCGATCGAAGAGCAAGGCATACTCCTCGAGCGCCTTGGCATCCCATTTGTCGCCAAAGGACACTTCGAGATCAGCCACCCGGCATGGCCGCAAGTCGACTTCGATCACAATGAGATGGCCTCGCGCGTTGTCACGACCCTCGTCGAACTGGGACATCGCAGGATCGCTTATCTCGGACAGTTTGACTCGGCCCGATATACCGGCATCCTTCTGAATGGCTACGAAGACGCAATGCAATCTCGCGGGCTTCCTGTACCGGCTCACTTTATCGCAATTGGCGACGGTTCCCTGGAACACGGCGCACGCGCGATGGAAGAGTGGCTTGCGCTTCCCGAGAATGAGCAGCCGACGGCGATCGTAATGGGCAGCGGCACAGCTCCCTGGCACGGCATCGAAAAGGCATTGCTCAAGCAGGGCCGAAGATTGGGAAATAAACCATCCGATATTGCGATCATTGGCACCAGTTTTAACGATCTCCTTCTTTCGGTCGGTCATGGCATGACGTTCAAAAGCATTATGCTGGACGAACTCACCGTCGCCCTTGTAGAGCGGCTTCTAGCGCCTCTGCTTCAAGGCGAATCTATCAAGGATCCGATCGTGCGCTTACGGCCGGAACTGGTGCCGGCTCCAAGTTTGGAATTGCCGGTGTGACGTAAAGTTCGCACTTTACTCTTGATGATTATGTACGATGCGTTTCAATGGACAACGGCAATACCGCCATTGGATGCAGGGAGACAGAGCGATGAAGCCAGCAACTCGAGCAGCGTTTACTTTAATAGAGCTATTAATTGTTATCGCCATCATTGCTATATTGGCAGCAATATTATTTCCCGTATTTGCGACAGCCCGGGAGAAAGCGCGTCAAAGCAGTTGCGCGTCCAATCTCAAGCAAATCTCGCTGGGCATGATCCAGTACACGCAAGATTACGACGAGTTCTTTCCGTGGACCGTAACGCTTTCCGAGTACGGACCTGGATGGGCAGGACACATCTACCCATACGTTAAGAGCACATCGGTATTCACGTGTCCCGATGATACAACACAGCCGGGCCCGAACATCAACGGCAACCAAATGTACATCGACTCATACGCCATCAACCAAAACATTGACGAATCTTGGGATGGCACGACGTCACAGAGCGGGCCCATCCAATTGAGCGCGCTCACCGCGCCCGCCGTCACGATTCTCTTCGCGGAGGTTCAGGGTTGCGAAGCAGCCCTCACGAATCCGCTTGAGTTTGGCAACACTACCACCAACCCGTTGTCGGCGGCGGGAAACGGATGGCACTTGAGATGCGGAGGGCAGCCGAGCGGGTTCGGGCCTAACGGAGTCGCATGCGGCTATGTCACCGGCTATTGGGGCGGATGTCCAATAGCCGACGCGAGCGCCAATATGATCAACAACGTCGGCATCCATTCAGCGGGCTCGAACTACGGATTCGCGGACGGACATGTTAAGTGGCTGGTCTCAAGCAAAATATCCGCCGGCAATTCTTTTGCACCGAACACGTCTCCGTACGCCAACCAGTACTGCAACACGGACGGCAACGGCCTTGCCGCCGGCACGTCCGCTCTTGCGGCAGCAGGCTTCAGCGCAACGTTCAACCCGCACTAACTCGGCTTCGCCTCGGCGCGCTTCGCGCGTAACCCACCTTTCCGCCGAGGACGGCAGGCCCCTTCCTCTCCTTCGACAGGCTCAGGACTCCGAGCGAGGCCGAGGAGCCGAAACGGGAGGAGAAAGAAGAGCGTGGGCCAATACTTGCCTCTTTGTCTCTCCGTTTCGGCGAGAAGGGGTCACCATCGTGGGGTAGAGGGGATCTCTACTGGCGAGGCAACGCGCAACAATACACAAGGTCAATTTCGAGCGAAAGTCCAGAGTATGAATAATACAAAATCCAGCGCCGCAAAATGGCTGGTTGCCGCCATGACACTTGTCTCTTCGCTAAACCTCTGCATAGCCCGCGCGGACGACGCCGCTTCCTACACGGCGCCGATTGTCCGCAACGACAGGATGGGAACGGGAACTCACTTCGCGTTTGGAGCGAACTACGAGGCCATATTGCCTGTCGTCGCGAGCAGCGGAATTGGCTGGATACGCGATGATCTCCACTGGCATACGGTCGAGAAGACGCAGGGAGTCTATGAGATACCGGAGCGCACGCGTCTTTGGATCAAGGCCGTTCATGCCAGCGGCTTGAAGCTGGACCTCATTCTCAACGGCGGCAATGACCTCTACGCCGACCATTATGATGTGGCCGCTTACTCCCGATTTGCCGCGGAGATGGCCCGCCAACTCGGCTCGGACGTCGATTGCTTTGAGATCTTGAATGAACCATCCAACTTTGGATACAGAAAGGCCTACGGAGGAATCTGGAACGGTTTGGAGAATGACGGCACGATTTCGCCATGGGTAGGCAGTTATGTGAAGCTGCTCAATAGCGCCGCCGAGGCAATTAAGGCCGTGCGGCCCAACATAAAGGTCATCGGCCTGGGATCGGTAACGCCGGTGAATATCCGGCAGATTGCCATGGGCATCTCGCCTGCGGTCGACGGCATCGTCGATCACCCTTATTCGTATAGCAGCGTTCCCGAAATCCTCCCGTTCGCGTCATCGCCAGCCATGATAGAGCGCGACGGCATCGCGGTGCTCGACGAAAAAGGATCCTTCGCGTCGATGATCTCAGCCTATCGCAGCGCGGCGCAACGGTCGAACGGCCCGAAAGAGATCTGGCTGACCGAGTTTGGATATTCTACTTACCAACCTGAAAAACACGGGTTATTCGCGGGCTTTACCAGAGACGCTCAGGCGAAGTATATCCAACGAAGGTTCGTTCAGGCCCTTGCCCTTGGCGTAAATGTAACGTTTCAATATGACTTTGTGGACGATGGAGTCAATCCACACGAATGCGAACAGAATTTTGGGCTCATCGATCGCCAACTTCGACCAAAACCGGCATTCGATGCCGTCAAGCGTGTCGCGCAAGCGACCGCAGGTCTCACGCCTTGCTCGCTGAAAGGCTATACGATCACTCTCATCGGCGACGACAGCTCATCTCGGGACACGCTCCAGATTTACGGGTTCACGGACTCCGCGCGTCACCTCGTGTTCGCGATCTGGTCCTCCCGGTCCGCGAGCGACGACGCCGATCCGCCCTTCTCCACGGTGAAAATCCAGGGAGTGTATCACCTGAAACACTTAACCGCCCTCGATCTATACACAGGGAAATCGACAAGCGTGCCTTTCAGTCGCGCGGGAGTTGACGGGGTCCGGTTAGATCGGTTCGCGATTCAGGATCATCCGGTCCTTCTCTCAACCGACCTCGTTGTCAAATGAGGAGTCCGATTAGCGAGCGTACTCGCCCTGTCGACCTCAATCCGCCCAACCGCGCACAACGGCATCAGCGACGCGCGCGACGCGGACCATCTGCGCAACATCGTGCACGCGGACAATATCCGCGCCGCCAGCGATGCTCAGCGCCACAACGGCCGCCGTTCCTTCGACGCGCTGATCGGCCGGTACACCGCCAAGGGCCTTGCCGATGAACGCCTTCCGCGATGGCGCTGAAAGGATCGGCAAGCCGAAATCCGTTAGCTCGCGCAAGCGGCGGACGATCTCGAAATTATGCGCCGCCGTCTTTCCGAACCCAAGGCCCGGATCCAGGATCAACTGCTCCCGCGCAATGCCATTTGCAAGCGCAAATTCGATCCGGCTCACGAAAAATGCGTGGATATCCGCGATCACATCGGCGTAGACCGGGTTCGCCGGAATATTGCGCGGCGTTCCCAGTATGTGCATCAACACATACCCTGCCCCGCTTTGCGCAACAACCCCAGCCATTTCGGGATCGTAGACAAGCCCCGAAACGTCGTTGACGATCGACGCTCCGGCATCGACCGCGGCTTTCGCCACGACGGCTTTATACGTGTCGACGGAGATTATGGCGTCTGGGCGTTTGGCGTGAACGGCTTCGATCACCGGGGCGACGCGACGGAGTTCCTCACGCGCATCGAGCGGAGCGTTATCCCCGAATGTCGCCGGGCGCGTGCTTTCGCCGCCGACGTCGAGAATATCTGCCCCTTGGTCGAGCATCTCGAATGCGCGCGCAACCGCGATAGCCGGATTGAAATAGGTCCCGCCGTCCGAAAAGGAGTCAGGGGTAACATTGAGGACGCCCATGATGAGCGTTCGCCGCCCAAGGCCACGATCAGCGAGAAGCCGCATACAGCTCAATTGTAACGTGGCATTCGGCTAGAAACGACCCGGCTTTGCGGCTGCGGGAACTCTGGATCGTGGTTCTCCATCTGCTCCGCCGTCACCTGTGCAACGAACGCGCTCGCCCCTGGGCTGAGGTAGTAGCCTCGTTCCTTTGCGGCCTCGTCGGCGTCCCGCAAAAGGTGAAGCATGAAAAGACGATCTTCCCCGACAAGCATAAGGATCTGGCGAATCTGATGCTGATCGAGCGCCTCGATAGCCGATTCCGCCTCGCTTTGCTCGATCGAGCCCTCGGAGGCCATCTCCGCGGCGCGCGTAAACTCGTGAAGCGCATGCCGCCAGTCGCCGCGATGTTGGAACAAAATGCCGCGCTTATAGTGGCCGAGGGGATCGGACGGCACCAGACGCACGACTTCGTTCATCGTTTCCAGCGCCTTGTTAATCAAGCCCTTCTGGAAATAAGCGGTACTGAGAACATCGCGCGCGGCCAGACTATGCGGGATCAACCGCAAGAGAGCCTTGCTTTCCGCGATCGCATCATCGTAGCGCGCCGCATCAAGATACAACTCGGCGAGCGCCTCATGTGGGTCCGGCGTGTGCGGAGCGACGCCGCTTGCGCGCCGGAACGCGACCACGGCATCCTCGAACTCGCAAACCGCGCGATGCATAAAACCAAGCTGCATCAAAGTGTCGAAGTCGTCAGGCTTTAGGTCCGCGAGCGCTTGTTGATACCCGAGCGCCTCGGCAACACGCCCAGCCTCCGCAAGGTATCTGGCCTTGCGACGCAACCGGCGCACTTGAACCGTAGCAGGCGCGACACTCGATGTTGGCTGTTTATATTGCATCAAAACGCGGCTCCCATTCACAACAGAAGTCTCACTATCAACATACCTTACGATGATGCCGATCCGAGACGAATTCACGAAAACTGGTAAATTTAGGGATAGTGACATTCGCGAAATACCCCAAAATACCACGTCCTATTGACAGGGTCGATAACCGCCCTTCCGTCACGGCCCGAATGGGATAATCAACATACGCCCACGCCGGAATTGGATGGCGTCATGCGTTCCCGCCCGTTGAGTCATTCGGCGCGCAACCGGGCTAGGACGCCCGTTGCATGCACGGGTTAAATTGACGGCATGTATTTCCTATGGAGAATAATTATTATATAAAACTTCAGGTATAACGCACTTGTGGAAGCGCATACATCAGAAGACATGGCCGCGATCGGGCGCGATATTCGTGTCCTCGCGGATGCCCTTGGGGTTGTCGTTCGCGAACGTTCCGGGAAGGCGGTGTTCGAGCGAGTGGAGGAATTGCGTCGCCTCGCCAAAACGCGCCGCGCAATTGGAAGCGAGATCGACGGCGAGGATATTGTTAGCTTCGACGCCCAGCGGTCCGAGCCGCGCATGGAAGAAATCGTCGCCGCCATGGAGTACGCCGGGATCGTTCCGGTGCTCAAGGCGTTTACGACCTACTTCCAGCTCGTTAACCTGGCGGAACTTAAACAGATCGTAAGGGCCAATCGCCGCCGCGACGTTGCAAGCACGCAGGCCATACGTCCGGAGTCCGTACGCGATGCCATTCGCCGCCTAAAGGAAGATCTCGATTTACCGGCGGAAGATGTCCGCGAAATTGTCTCGTCGCTCTCGATTTTGCTCGTATTTACCGCGCATCCCACGGAAGCAAGGCGACGTTCGGTGCAGCAGAAGCTCCGCCGCCTTTCGGGATGGCTGGCGCGCCTCGACGAGCCGCTCCTTGCGCCGTCGGCAATGGATGCCCTCCGCGCCGATATTGCGGCGGAAATCGAGACGCTCTGGGAGACGGACGAGGTGCGGTCGACGCGCCTAACCGTCATCGATGAAGCCCGAAACGTTCTCGAATACTTTCAGCACACTCTCTGCGATGTCGCGCCGAGGCTCTATCAGGATCTCGATGCCGCACTCGCCCACTACTACCCCGGCGCAAGCTTCGATAATCCCGCGTTTCTGCAGTTTGGTTCCTGGGTCGGCGGCGACCGCGATGGAAACCCGACGGTCACGCTGGATCATACAAGCGAGATCCTTGAGCTGCAGCGCCGGATCGCACTCCAGCAACTCTCGGTGCGAGTGGACGACTTGCGGGATCGCCTCAGCGAATCAACGAGCTACGTCGAACCGCCAAAATCGTTGATCGATTCGCTTTGGCGCGACGCAATGGCGTTTCCCGACGTTGCGAACCGCGTCCAAATACGCCGCGCTCTCGAACCGTTCCGGCAGAAAGCCTACTTCATGTACGAAAGGCTGCGCCGGACGATTGATGGCAAGGAACAGAATATCTATGAATCGCGAGATCAACTCCTTGACGACCTGCATCTCATTTACGAAAATCTGATCGCCTGCGGCAGCAAGCGTGCAGCCGATCGCATTATTCGCCCTTTGCTCGCAAGGACGCGCATGTTTGGCTTTCACCTGGCTCATCTGGACATCCGCGAGCACAAGTCACGCTACATGAAAACGCTTGACGAATTACTTGTCGCCGCCGGGCTGCCGGTCGCGTCGGGGCTGCCGGAACAGGAGCGGCTGGCGCTCTTGGAGCGTGAAATCGTCAACCCGCGTCCCCTCGTACGCGCCAATGCCCCGCTCACCCCGGAGACGGCGGCGACGCTTGGCCTTTTCCGGCTTGTCGCCGAGCAGCGCGGACGATACGGCGACGAAGCGTTTGGCACGTTCATCATGTCGATGGCGCAGGGAACCGGCGATGTTCTCACAATGCTGCTGCTCGCAAAGGAAGCCGGCCTCTTTGCAGCCGGGGAAACGCCAGTCTCCCACGTTAGCCTCGTCCCGCTTTTCGAAACCATCGAAGACCTTGAAAACGCCCCGGAAGTGCTCGACGCGCTACTCACGAATTCCGTGTATCGCCAGCAGGTCGCGGCTCGCGGCGGCCAACAAGAGGTCATGGTCGGATACTCCGACAGCACCAAGGACGGCGGCTACTTCACGGCAAACTGGAAGTTGTATGAGGCACAAAAGAAACTGGCCGAGGTTGCGTCAACGCACGGAATTCAACTGAGGCTTTTTCATGGCCGCGGCGGCGCGATCGGACGCGGCGGCGGACCGGCAAACAAGGCGATCCTCGCGCAACCAAGCGGAACCATTCGGGGGCGCATCAAGATCACCGAGCAGGGCGAGGTGATTGCCGCGCGCTATTTCGATCAGGATGTGGCTTACAGAAACCTCGAACAGATCGTCCATGCCGTCATCGTCGCGACAGCTCCCAGTTCCGGCCGGGCAGAGGAACGCCTTGGAGAATGGGAAGCTCTCGCCCGGCGCATGTCCGATGTGTCCTTCGAGAAGTATCGAGGGTTGGTATATGGCGATCCGGGATTCCTGACGTTCTTTACGGAGGCAACGCCGATCGGCGAGCTTTCCCAGCTCAATATCGGTTCACGCCCGCCGAGGCGAACGGCGTCAGACAAGATTTCCGACCTTCGCGCAATCCCATGGGTGTTTTCGTGGATGCAGTGCCGCATCGTACTTCCTGGCTGGTACGGTCTGGGCACGGCGCTCGAAGATTACGCCAAGTCGGGAGCCGACGCCCTTGGCCGGCTGCGAGATATGTACGAATGCTGGTCGTTCTTCGAGACTGTAATCGACAATGCACAAATGTCGCTTGCCAAGGCGGACATGGACATCGCCTCCCGGTATGCCTCGCTCGTTAACGATCGGGCCATCGCGAACCGTATTTTCGGCGAGATACGGAAGGAGTTCGATAAGACGCTGTCCATGCTGCTTGCGATTACCAGACAAGATTCTTTGCTCTCGTCCAACCCGGTGCTGCAGCGTTCGATCGCGCTTCGCAATCCGTATGTCGACCCCATTTCGTTCTTACAGGTCGAGCTTCTAAGAAGGCTGCGTGCGCTCCCATCCGAAAGCGATGCGGTGGGAGGGGTCTGGCAGGAACTGCACGAAGCGCAGAGACGGGACCTGCGCGACGCAGTCCTTCTCTCCGTTAACGGCATCGCGGCCGGCTTGAAGAACACGGGGTAGCCGCTCGAAGCATGCAGCTGCCCCCAACGCTCGATTGGGGGCAGCGCTTTCGAGCTAGAACTCTTCCATGTCATCGTTTACGATTCCCGCAGGTTTATCGTTCACCAGACGGAGTTGACTCTTCGGAGAACGCGAAGGACGAACCGCTCCATGCGTCCCGGTCGCTTTCTGGACGATCGCTGGCGCGCTATGCTGCAACTGAGATTCATCCAACTTGAACCGGCTCACGAGTTCGCTCAGTTCAGAGGCCCGATCCGACATCCCATCACTCGCAGCGGTTGCTTCTTCAACCAGCGCGGCGTTCTGCTGCGTGATCTCATCGAGTTGGATCACCGCCTTGTTCACCTGCTCAATGCCAGCAGCCTGCTCCTCAGCCGAGGATGAAATCTCGCCGACAATCTCGGCAAGCTGACCGACCTTGGAGACTATTTCGATTAACTGCTCGCCGCTCTTGTTGACGAGGTGCGTGCCGTCCTCCACCTTGTGGACACTGTCCTGAACCAGAGCCTTAATCTCCTTAGCGGCAGTCGAGCTCCGTCCAGCTAGACTACGCACTTCAGACGCGACGACCGCAAAGCCGCGGCCCTGCTCACCGACTCGCGCAGCCTCGACCGCCGCATTCAGTGCCAGCAGATTGGTCTGGAACGCAATCTCGTCGATTACGGAGACGATTTCGGCGATCTTCTTGCTCGAGGTGCTGATAGCCTCCATAGCGGAAACCGTCAGCCGAACCGCCTCTCCCCCACCCTGCGCGACCTTGCGGGCATCGCATGCGAGGGCATCGGCATTCTTAGCGTTCCCAGCGTTCTGCTTAACGATACTCGTCATCTCCTCCATGCTCGCAGCCGTCTCTTCAAGGCTGGACGCCTGGTCAGTCGTGCGCGTGGAGAGATCCGCATTGCCGCTCGCGACCTCCCGGGAACTCGTCGCAATCGACGAGGCCACGGTCCGCACCGAGCCGATCAGTTGAGTGAGTAGGCCTTGAGCCCTCACGACCCCGTCAACGGAACCTTTTGCTTCCGTCAACATTCCATCGAATGCCGACGCAAGCTCACCGAATTCGTCTTTTCGATCCCATCGCAGAAACTCAGTTCGCTGCAATTCTCTGTAGACAAAGTCGCCGTCGCCGAGAGCCGTCGTATTCGCGGCCAGCCCGGCAAAGCTCAGCCGAAGATCCGCCAGGCGCAAGCAAAACGCATTCAGCGCACTGGTGACAATCCGCGTGATGAATGTCGATAATGTCACGCCGATTAGCAAGGCGGCCAGCAAAAGCGCGATCAGAACCGTGCGTCCCGTGCTGTATGCGAAAGCCGCGTTGCGGACAAACGCCGGGCTCCGGTGAAGGTTCCAATCCACCAGCGTAAACGTCGCCTGCCGGATATCGCCCACCGTTGGAAACTGAGCGACCATAATGTTATTGTATTTAGCCGCATTGTTAGCAATCGCCGCATCCCGCACCTGATCGCCATAGCCGCTCCATACTGCCCAATCGGCTTTAACACGCTTTAAGTTGCTCAGATCCTCAGGCTCATGGGCGGTTTTTTCGTAATTTGCAATCTCGGTATCGACCTTTGACTTAAACTCTGGCAAGATCTGCAAAAACATGTTGCGAGCGATTGGAGAGTTTCCCGGTCTCACATTTAGCTCCGCGATGAAGAACTCCATCATCATCCGCTGGATAACCTGGGATGACGTACTCCCGGCCATCGCTTCATTTACGATGGATTTCGTGTTGGCGTCCATCGCAGCCATCCTATCCAACGCGACTGCCCCTGCAAGCATCGCAAGGATGAGGCAACTTCCAAAACCGATTGCCAGTTTGTTTGCAACTCGTAGATTGATGAACCACTTCATGCTGGATACCTCATTGTAGATTTGAGTTGTAGCGCAATGCCATAGACCAAGCCTGCTTGCCACAAGTTGATTATTGGCAAAGTTGGTCGAATGACTAGGTAGTTCGACCAAAACCAGCATATCTATTTGCACACGATTGCTCTATGAAGGAAAGACCTCTCGTCACGCGCCCAACATGCGACAAAAAGCAACGGCCCCCATTCCGCTCAAAGGTCGGATGAGGGCCGTCATTAAAGAGATCGCCGAAACTAGAACTCTTCCATATCGTCGTGAATGGCTTTCTTAGGCGCATCGTGCACCATCCGGAGTTGCGGCTTGCGAGGCGTAGCGGAGCGAGCCGCCCCATGCGTCCCAGTTGCCGCGACTGCGACCGCGACCGGAGGCGCCGTCTGCTGCACCTTCGATTCGTCAATCTTAAACCGCCCGACGAGCTCGCTCAATTCGCCCGCCTGGTGCGACATTGCCAGACTGGCCGCCGTGGCCTCTTCGACAAGAGCGGCATTCCGCTGCGTAATCTCGTCGAGTTGGATAACGGCCTTGTTTACTTGCTCGATGCCCGCCGATTGTTCCTGAGCCGCCGAGGATATCTCGCCGACAACCTCCGCAACCTTATCCACGGCCGTTACGATCTCGTGGAGCTGCTCGCCGCTCTTATTGACGAGGACGGTCCCATCCTCAACCTTGTGCACGCTGTCCTGGACGAGCGTTTTGATCTCCTTCGCGGCGGTAGAACTTCGTCCGGCAAGGCTGCGCACTTCCGATGCGACCACGGCAAAGCCGCGGCCCTGCTCGCCGACGCGAGCCGCTTCAACAGCGGCGTTGAGGGCGAGCAAATTGGTTTGGAAGGCGATTTCGTCAATTACGGATACGATATCGGCAATCTTCTTGCTTGACTCGTTAATGGCCAGCATCGACGTTACGGCCTGATGCACGACATCGCCGCCCTGCAGCGCAACATTCCGGGCTTCCGCTGCCAACGCGTTGGCGCTCGCCGCATTGCTTGCGCTCTGCTTAACGATGCTGGTCATCTCCTCCATGCTCGCGGCGGTTTCTTCCAGGCTTGACGCCTGTTCCGTTGTCCGCGCCGCAAGATCCTCGTTGCCGCTCGCAAGTTGATGCGACGACGACGCAATCGTATCGGCCGTAGTTCTCGTCGCGCTCACCATCTGAGACAGAGACGCCTGAGCCGCAACCAATCCCCCCACAGCGCGCTTGCCTTCTTTGAGGGCCGTGTCAAAGGCCCGAGCCAGATCGCCGAACTCGTCTTTGCGATCCCAACTCATGAACTGAGTCCGGTGAATTGGCCTGTAATTGAAGTCACCCTGACCGACGGCATCGTTGTTGTCCGCAAGACCGGATAGGCCCTTGGAATAGCTTAGCATGTTGTCGATGACCGTATTGAGCGAGGTCACAATGTATCGCGTGATCGTCATCGAACAGACGATGCCGGCAAGTAGCGAAAATACCAACAAGATGCCGAGAAGCGCTTTTGCACTTGCGTAAACTGCATTTGCTTCTCCAGCGAGTATTTCGCCGCGCTTCTTGTTCCAATCGGCCATCTTATCGGCTTCGTCTATAACGCGATGAAACGCATCCTCGGACGGGCCGTTCATCAGCTTGTCGCCGAGTGCAACGTTATTGCTTCGTCCAACGGCTTCCGTTTGCTTATCATAAGATCGAAACGCCGTCCATGCGTCCTTAAAATCGGCGAAGTTCGCCCGGTCATCCGGCTGCGTGATCGTCGCTCCGTAATCCTGTAGAGCCTTATCGATCTTCGACGACGTATCGCTCATCTGGCTGCTAAGTGCGTCCATCGCCCCGTTGGACTGGGCTATGATGAAGCGAAGCTGCAGCGATCGGTAGAGGCGAACTTGGTTAATCACATTCGTCATTGCACTTGAACCGCCGAGCGCATCGCTGACGACGAGGTTCGCTTGATCGTTCATCACGTTCATTCGTTGAACGGCGACGCCGCCGATGAGCAATGTGAGAAGCAGGCCGAGGCCAAACGCGAGTGCGAGTTTGACGGAAACCTTTAGCCCAAGAAACCAATTCATGTGGGACACCTCAAATATAGTTTGATCAACGCGGTCTTGCATCGACATTAATGCTTGGTCGCTACAGATATTTTCGGATCAATTGATTTTGCTCATTAGGAGCGATTTTCGCAATCGATGTTAATTACAAGGTTGCAGAGAACCTCTAAAAACGAATCAGCCCCGCCCCGATAACAGATCGGAGGCGAGGCTGAAATGAGGAAAGTGCTAGAACTCTTCTTCATCGTGCACGGGGCGGGAGTTCCCGGAACCGCCAACGACGCGCAACGGAGTGCGGCGGCTTCCCGGATGGACGAGACTTTGGCCGTTGGCGCCGGTCGCGCTCTTACCGGCGCGAGGAACAGCCGGCTGTGAGACCGCAATCGACAGCTTCGATTCATCGAGCCTGAAGTGTCGCATCCGGTCGCTCAATTCCGACGCTTGATGCGACATGGCTTGGCTCGCGGCAGTCGCTTCCTCGACCAGAGCTGCATTCTGTTGCGTGATTTCGTCGAGCTGAATGACCGCCTTGTTCACCTGATCGATTCCCGACGACTGTTCCTGTGCGGCCGCCGAAATCTCCGAGACGATTTCGGCGACCTTGTCAACGGCGGCAACGATCGCTTGAAGTTGCTCGCCGCTCTTGTTGACCAATTCCGTACCGCCTTCAACCTTTTGGACGCTATCCGCAACGAGCGTCTTGATCTCTTTCGCGGCTGTTGAGCTGCGACCGGCAAGGTTCCGCACCTCCGCAGCAACAACCGCGAAGCCCTTGCCCTGTTCACCGACGCGCGCCGCTTCGACCGCCGCGTTAAGGGCAAGCAAGTTTGTCTGAAACGCGATCTCGTCGATTACAGATATGATATCGGCAATCTTCTTGCTCGACTCGTTGATCGTCGCCATCGATGTCACGGCTTGCCGGACGGTCTCGCCGCCTCCGACGGCAACGGTTCGCGCCTCGGAAGCGAGGGCATTGGCGCGACCGGCATTGTCCGCGCTTTGCTTGACGACGCTGGTCATTTCTTCCATGCTGGCGGCGGTCTCTTCGAGACTTGACGCTTGCTCAGTCGTTCGCGCCGCGAGATCCTCGTTGCCGCTCGCCAGTTGCGCCGAAGCGGAGACGATGGAATCGGCCGAGCGCCGCGCTTCGCCGACCATGTTCGAGAGGGACGCCTGCGCGGCAATGACGCCATCGATGGACTTCTTTGCCCACTCGCGCATGCTATCGAACGTCCGCGCCAAATCGCCAAACTCATCCTTGCGGTCCCATTGAATCGCCGCAGTGCGATGGACCTCACGGAAGATAAAGTCGCCGTTACTGAGAGCATCGGTATTGGCTGCAAGTCCTTCAAAACCCTGATCGAGGCTCCTAAGATGCTCCGACACTCCAGCAAGGGCTGCAATGATCGACTTGGTGACCATCGTCGCCATCAATGCGCCAAGAGCAATCGCAATTAGCAGCAGCGAAATCACCAATGTGCGGGCGCTGGTATAGGTACGGCTTGCATCGTCGGCAAGTTGGTTCGCATGCTTGGAGTTCCAATCCGCGATCTTATCGATATTTTCTTCGGCCGCTTTGATGGGCACGAACGACGCAACAATTGCATCTTGAATCTGCTTGATGCTGCCGGTTTGACAAACCTTACGCAGGTTCGGCGTCTGGGCGATGCTATCGCGCCATTGTGCGGCGAGCGTCTTTGCGTTCGAGACGTCGTCGGGGAAGCGGGCATTTCTGCGGTAGTTTTCGATGTCAGCCGTCGTATCCGTCTCCAACTTCGCCAATGCGTCATCGCACACTTTCCATCCGGCGGGATCCTTCATGACTCCGTAGCGGATTTGCCAGGTGCGATACTGCTTCAGATCGGACGTCACCCGCACAAGCAGGCCTTCCCCCTTAACGGATTCGTTATAAAGTTGCGATGTGCTGTCGTTGATCGCAGCCATACGCGAGATCGCGCAGATTCCGGCGACGACACAAAGAAACAAGCACGCCGTAAATGCAATGCCGAGCTTACTTGCCAATTTGATATTGTCGAACCACTTCATGGATTTATCTTTCTCGTTCCGTGAACATGGAGCAACGCGCATCTATCCGTACGCGGCTCAGTAGATCCAGCGCTTCAAAACCGCCTGTCTACTTATCGTAAGAGTGCTAGTCTGCCAGGACCCAGTAGGCAGGACTCTGTAATATGTTATTGGCAGCTCTCCATTCCCGCGATAGGCCATTTCAAAAAGCATCGAAAATCTACTCCATTTGGCCTATTGCAGGACATCAGACAGAAACTTAATAATCATGCTGTAGACATTTAATAATGAACAATCGTCTCGAAAATGCCGCAATTAGAATTGAATAGCTCTAAGGTGTCAGCTGCTAGAATTCTCAAAATAATGCACGGTTTTGAAATCGCGTCAGGACGCTTGCTCGGCCTGTGCTACCGCAATCTTCGAGACTCAACCGGCTCGCGGGTATACTATCGCCGGTCTTTAGTCTCAAATGACGCTTGTTTCAATCGGCAATATCAGCAAATCCTACGGCGTGGACCGGATCCTATCCGGCGTTAGCGGCGCGATCGGCCAGGGCGAACGCGTCGGTCTCGTGGGGATCAACGGCGCGGGCAAATCCACTTTGCTCCGTATCATCGCGGGCGTCGAAACCGCCGACTCGGGCTCAATCGGCATTGCGCGCGGGAGGCATGTGGGTTTCCTAACGCAAGAAGCCGATTTCGATCCTTCCGAATCACTCATCGAAGCCCTCCGCTCCGTCTACGCCTCTATCGACGACATCGCGGCGCAGATGCGCATGCTCGAGCAGGAGATTGCACAATCGCCGCCGGATCAACACGACGCCCTGCTGCGCCATTACGGCCATCTCGCCGAGAGATTCGAGGCGGGCGGAGGCTACGACGTCGACGCACGGATCGGGCGGGTGCTGGCCGGTCTCGGCTTTACCGATATCGATCGCCAGACGCCATGCGGCAACTTGAGCGGCGGGCAGCGCACGCGCGCCGCGTTGGCTAAGCTCTTGCTTGCCGAACCCGATATCTTATTGCTCGATGAGCCGACAAACCACCTGGATATCGCCGCCGCCGAATGGCTTGAGGACGAGTTGCGAGCCTGGTCTGGCAGCATTCTCGTAGCCTCGCATGATCGCTACTTCCTCGACCGGATCGCTCAAAGAATCTGGGAAATCGACTGGGGCAAGCTCACCGAATATACGGGCAACTACACGCGCTATCAGCTGCAGCGGGGAGAGCGCACGGAGCAGGCCGCCGCCGAATACGCGGCTCAGCAAGAGGAGATCGCAAAGACCGAGGAATACATCCGCAGGTTCGGCGCTGGAGTCCGGGCCAGCCAGGCGCGAGGACGGCAACGCCGCCTTGAGCGGCTCGAACGGCTCGAACGCCCCAAGGACCATGTCCACCTCTCACGCAAAATGCAGGCGTCTGCCCGCAGCGGCGACATCGTTATCGAGATCCCTAGCCTGACCGCCGGGTACCCTGGACGCCCCCTCGCGAAAGTACCAAAGCTGACGGTTCGCAGAGGCGACCGGATCGCGCTGATCGGTCCCAACGGCTGCGGCAAAACGACGATCCTGCGGACCCTTACAGGAGAAATCGCGCCTCTTGCAGGATCCTATCGAATCGGAGCGTCCGTTGTTCCCGGCTACTATGCGCAGGGTCACGAAAGGCTAGATCGAAGCCGCACGGTGATTGACGAGCTGGCGCGCCCCGGAATGACCACAGAGCAGGCTCGATCCTTTGCTGCACAGTTCTTGTTCTACGGTGACGACGTTTACAAGAAAATCGCCGACTTGTCCGGCGGCGAACGCAGCCGCGTTGCCCTCGCTCGCCTTTCCCAGGACGAGTCCAACTTTCTGATTCTCGACGAACCCACAAACCACCTCGATATACCGAGCCAGGAAGCCCTCACGGATATGTTGGAATCGTTCGCGGGGACGCTCCTATTTGTCTCGCACGACCGCTACTTTATCGGCGACCTCGCCACCCAAATTTGGGCAGTCGAACCAAAGTCGAATGAGAGCGCTCTGCCGGAGAGCTCAGCCGTCGCGGCCGTTCGCGTCGTCGACGGCGGCTACAACGTCTATCTGGAATCGCTCAATCCGCCCTCCGCAACGCCTGTGAAATCGGCCGTCCGAGGCAAGTCCGTTCCAGAAGCGCCGCAGGACGTCAAGCCGGTCCAGGTCGCATATAAAGAAGACCAGCGCAACCAGCGCAAGCTCCAACGGCAGCTCGAACTCCTCGAAGCGCAGATCGAAGAGAACGAAGGGCGACTAGCGCATATTGAGGCTGCCCTTGAAGCGGCCAGCCTCTCCTCCGACATCGGCGCGGTACAGTCGCTAGGTCCCGAATACGAGCAAACCAAGGTGACCCTAGCGTCTCTCATGGAAGAGTGGGTTGCTCTTTCCGAACAGATCCACTAGCCGCTCCGCCCACCCACATCGCCTTGGAAAAGTTTTCTTCACGCTGAATGCTTAATCGTGTTAGGCATTGATTTGTTTCAGACGATAGCAAGCAAGCTGTAATAACACTATTCAGTTCATTTTGGCTGTTTTCATTTATTTTCTAAATTCACCTCCAGTAAGATGCATGCGCACCAAGAATGGTTAGTAAAATGGACGACCGCGCTGCGGATTCAGGCGCCGCTGTCCGATGTGGCGAGGCTGAAGGTTAAGAGGCAGCGGGCTCCAGGCACAAAGGTATAGCGGACTAGATAGCGTCTATTGCTACCAAACCCTAACAAAACAGCCATCGTACGTTCGGCTTTCTAGCAAGGCATTCCCAAGGTCCAAAGCAATCATGCGCAACGCGGACTAACGTCAACAGAATCGTGCAAAGGATTACCATCATGAAGTGGTTCGACAACCTCAAACTCGCCTATAAGCTCGCGCTTTCGTTTGGAGTTTGCCTCATCCTGTCTCTCCTCGCAGGGGTGGTCGCTTTAAACAAGCTTTCCTTCCAAAACGACAATACCAATAGCATTGTCAACGGTCCTCTGGCGGAAGTCGGATATCTTGGCGACCTACGCAATGACACGAAGCAATATCGAATTTATCAACTCCGCGCCTATTTGATGACCGATCAGGCTGAACTCGCAACGGATCTCCAGGATATCGCCAAAAGGGCGGGCACGATCGATGCCGACCTCGACAACTACGAGAAGCATGCAACGGCCGCCGACGATAAGGAGAACCTTCAGGAGCTTCGCAAGAATTGGGCCGCCTATCGCGCGTTCGACGCCCCGATCGTCAAGTCCATCGAGGCTCACGATTTTAAGACTGGGGCGATCATAATGAACGGCCCATCGAAGACGGCGTTCGATGGGGCTACAGAGCAGCTAAGGAAAATGGACAAATGGAACACTAGCAACAGCCAGGCGCTCAGCGCGAATTCGGCGAGCGCATATTCTAGCGGTCGCTTGCTCGTCATCGTGCTCCTCTCCATAGCGCTGCTCGTCGGAGTGGCCACTGCAACCAGCGTCACTAAATCGATCACGGCAGTCGTTGGCGATATCGCCTCACGCATCGAATCGCTTAACAATATCTGCATCGCAAACCTGCTTGCCGCCATCGAAAACCTTGCCAAGGGCAAGCTCGACAGCACGATCGTAATCGGCTCGAAACCAATAAAAATCCACGGACGCGATGAGTTTGGCGTGCTGAGCGAAGCAATCAACGGCATGATCGGCAAGGTTCAGGCATCCGTCACCGGATTCGACCGAGGACAGAAAGCCCTCAAGGCCTTGATCGACCACACCCACGAAACCGTCATCCAGAGCGTCGACCAGCTCGATAAGAATGCTCTCTCGCCCCTCTGCGACGGCATCTCCGCCCTCGCCGACGGCGATCTGACGCGTAAGATCGACGCTCATATCGAGAAGATGGAAGTTGATGAAGCCTCCGATCTCGGCAAACTCGCAATCGCGTTCAATAAGGTCGGCGCACGAGTCGAGCAGGCCCTCGAAAACTACAACCGGTCCCGCGAATCCCTGGGCAACCTCATCGGCCAGGCAAGCGGAGCCGCCGAGAACATCACTGCAAGCGCCGCCGAACTCGCCACCGGCAATGAAGACCTTTCTAGCCGCACATCGGAGCAGGCATCGAGCCTCGAAGAGACCGCAGCCAGCATGGAAGAGATGACCGGCACGGTCAAGCAGAATGCCGAGAACGCCCGCCATGCCAACGATGTCGCAAAGCAGGCTCGCGAAGTGGCCCAGAGCGGCGGCGTGATCGTCCAGAACGCCGTGAAG
>JARLGU010000063.1 GCA_031292625.1 Capsulimonadaceae bacterium
GATAGGGCGGCGCCAACTTGCGGCCGCTGACAAAATGGTCGCGCGCCGTGGCGATCGGCTGCGCGCGGCCCGGCAGGGCCTCGCCGGAGGAAACGGAACGGGTCTTGGCTGACAAGAAGCTCAGCATGGTCGGCTCCCTTATTGCGATGTCGACCGTCATTCGCGCCGCCGCCAGCGGTTGTTACCTAGCGGATCCGCGACCGCAGCGCTTCGCGATCGGCGCGGCGGCGGGCGAGATAGAACAGGCAGGCGCCGAGCACGGCCAAATCGAGGGTCGCGGGCGCGTAGAGCGCATTGACCAGGACCAAGTCCCACAGCATCGGCGCCTTCTTGACCACGGCGTCGTGCATCAGCGCGAACTTGGCGGGAGACGCGTAGGCGAGCACCGTCCCCATCGACGACAGCTCGACCTTCTGGTCGGCGAGCGAGCGCGCGCCGTCGATCACGGCGGCGGCGAAGGCGCCGGCGAGCAGCAACAGCCCGACCAGACGAAGTACGAACCGGATCAAACGGCCTCTCCTCTGCGGGCGAGCGGCGCCGGTGTTAACCCAAAGCGCGCCGCCCTGTCCACGCCGCGCGACCCGCAGCGCCGACGCCGCGCGAAGGGTCGCAGGCCGCTCGACTTGCGCTTGCGCCGCGCGGGGTGATATGCGCCGGACCGCGCGCCGAGGGCGCTGCGTGGAGGGGTGGCCGAGCGGTCGAAGGCGCACGCCTGGAAAGTGTGTATACGGGAAACCGTATCGCGGGTTCGAATCCCGCCCCCTCCGCCAATATTTGCTTCTAACTATCTATATTATAATAGATATCATAGGAGAAATGATCACCGGCCCCAGCTTCGGTCCCAATCGCGTCGGTGGCGGCGCAGCCGATTCCGGTAGGTCGGGTCGGGAAATGACGCCGCTGGTCCCCGGCCGAGCGGCGCCTCGCGAGCCTGCCGGCGGAACTCCTGGCTTCGGCGATCGCGGGTCGACATTCCCCTCGCAAACGCGGAGCCTGCGCCAACGAGAAGTATTTCTTCGTTTGCCCCCTCATTTACCCGCCATGTCACTCGTGACGTGACGGGCGGCCCACTCGATGTGAAGCGGCGCTGGTTTGAACGCCGATCGGCGTCGCAAGCAGTTGATTAGCTTTGCTTTGGCTGGGTCAAACTTCGCGCTTATTCACAGGCTTCAACTTAATATCGCGTATTTGGCTATGTCAAATCCGCGGACCGGGTATAGGATTGATTCCGTTCGCGGTAATGCCTCAACAAGGGCTCCGGATAACGCACGCACTTAGCGCCCAAATAGATGACCCGGCGAATGTAATTCCAATCGTTCGGTTCACCGAGCAGATGTGAATCGACATCCCACTGCAGATGTTTAAGCCATCGCCTGTAGAATATGCTCGATGTCGTGACCTGGCCCAATTTGAGCATATTTGCCGGAATTAAGTCCCACTCGCCTGTCGGGGACTCGGCCCAAAATGGATGATACACAAAATCCGCATTTTCCTTAACCGCGAAGCCAACCAGCTGCTCAATACGCTCGGGCAAATGCTCGTCGTCATCATCCAGGAATGTGATGTAGTCTCCGATGGCCAGCGCTTGCGCGACGTTGTTGGGCCGGCTCCCGGCCACCATCCACCGACGCTCGGGTTCGTCGAGATGGGGCGGTTGGCGTTCGATAAAATGCAAGCGGATGCGCTCATCACGTAAATTGGCGACCGCAGTAGCCGTATCGTCTGAACAATCTTCGCCCACCACAATAATTTCCAAGTTATGGTAAGTCTGCTTCAAAATCGATGGAAGGCAACGCTCGGTCAGTAGCCGAGCACGATTGTGCGTTGCAACGCAAACAGAGACCAGTGGTCGCTCTGACGTTATTGTCGAACGCCGTATTTCTTGTAGCTCTTGCCAATCAGCAGCGGGAATTTCGATTTTAGACTTAAGTAAGTCAATTTGCCGCAACAACCCTACGATTGCGTGCTGCGCCGCCAAATCTGCGTACACGCGCAGCGCTAGTAAATACTCATCGGGCAGCCTTCCCACCGCCAGCCGCCTCAATCGGCGCAACACCTGTCGGAGCCTCTCCAATCTGGAAGGGTTTGGCATCGCACCGATCGCCTTTCACGAGATTCTTCCGTGTTCCAACTGACATTCTCCAGTTGGTCGCTGGCTCAAGGCCACTTTGCGACGTTTGGGGGTTCCCGGCAATCTCGGCCCGCCGGCAACATGCTCGCGACAGCTACTGGAACACGCCGACAGAGAGCTGCGCACCGAAAATGCGAGGTCTGTTGTCGACAAAATGCACGTCTCCCGTAGTTTTCATCGTATGCGTGATAACCGAACGCTTGACGCCGTCGACAGCGGCGGCGGTGGCCGCAATTCGGCGACGGACAGGTCGATCAGACTGAACCCATTGGAGAAGCCCGGCGATTGCACTTCCGGCACCGCTTCCAGCCAGTTGCCGGGGATAGGCAGCGGCACGAGGAAGGGCAAGCCTAGGTATCGTCGGTCAAGCCGTCCGCGGCGACGGGGGCCGCTCATTTGACAGGAAACACTCCCCGGGTTGGTTTCGCACACCTGCGCGAAGGCGTCGCCACGCCGGTGCGGTGCACGCTCTCTTCGATGTCGACCAGAATCGGCGAGCCGGCGCCGTAGATCACGACCTCTTGCATCGGCCGACCTCTGTTCTGACAGCTTCGGCGATGCGCGCGAGATTCGGACCCGCGACTTCGGGTTGGATGGGCAGGCTTAGCAGGGATTCGGCCAGCGCTTCCGTGTTGGGCAGTCGGGACACGCCGGCCACGTGGAAGGCCGGCTGGCGGTGCAGAGCCGGAAAATAGTGAACTGCGGTTCCGATGCCCGCGTGATCCCACAGATTGCGGCGCAACGCCTCGCGGCTGTCGCAAGCGACGGCGAACTGGTGATAGACCGATCCCGGGCCGTCCGGCGGCATCCCCAATCCCAGCCCGTGGAGCCGCCGCCGATATTCAGCGGCCAAGGCGCGGCGCTCGTCGTTTCCTTCATCAAGGTGAACGAGGAGGGCGGAGAGGATTGCCGCCTGTACCTCGTCAAGCCGCGAATTTCCGGCCAACCGGCGACTGATGCGCGTTTCGTCGTCCCAACCGTAGCAACGCAAGCTGCGCACACGGGCGGCCGTCGCAGCGTCGCGGCAAACGACGGCGCCCCCGTCGCCGATCCCGCCGAGGTTTTTCGTGGGGTAGAAGGAGAATGCACCCGCATGTCCGAAGGATCCGACCTTCCGCGCCCCGATTACGGCGCCGTGAGCCTGAGCGCAATCTTCGACGACGGCCAAGCCATGGCGGTCCGCGATGGAAACAAGGCGGAGGATGTCGGCGGGTTGTCCGAACAAATGCACGGGAACGATGGCTGCTGTGCGCGGCGTGATCGCCGCCTCCACGGCGTTTGGATCCATGCAGCGGGTGATCCGGTCGACATCGACGAAGCGCAATTCGGCGCCGCACAGGAGAATCGCCTGCGCGGTTCCAGCGGCGGTCAAGGAGACGGTGATCACCTCGTCGCCGGGCCCCACCTCGAGGGCGCGCAAGGCCAAAGTCACCGCGTCTGTGCCTGTGCCGACGCCAATGCAATGCGCGACGCCCAGGTAAGCGGCAAACTCTGCCTCGAACGCCTCCACTGCCGGGCCGAGGATGTAGCGGTCGCCGCCCACCACACGATCGAGCGCAGCGTCGATTTCAGCTCGAAAGCGGCCGATGCGCCGGGCCGGGGCTGCTTGGGGGACTCCCATCATGCAAGAATTTTCAATCAACGGAAAAGAAGGGCCGGCTGGGGCGTACCGTAAGTAATCGTATCGGCATAGGCGTGAGAACATACGACCAAGAGCAGCGTGCACGGAGAAAAATCTCTCAGTCGCAACCAGACTCCCGCCTGGATGCGCACCGCTTTAGTCGCATCGATCAACGTTAGGGTCTGGCGTTCGCGGCCGTTGTCCAGATCGATCGTGACGGCCCCGGCCAAAACGACAATCACTTCGCTGGCGGAATTAGCGTGTTCGGCGCGAATGACGCCAGCGTGGTCCACCTTAACGTAGAATACGCGCTTGATATCGAAGCCAAGATCCGTGCCAGATTCGAGAATGCCGAGTTCACCACGGCCGTCGCTGTGACTTTTCATCGGCAACAAAGTCACCCCCTGAATACAAGGTGTCAGGCGTACAGCATCCGATTTCTGGCCATCCAAGATTCTGCCCCCTTGTAATTCGACTCGTTTTATTCGCCCTGACGTTCCCACTACCACCAAGGCCCGTGACATCGAAGTCGATATGCATCGTATAACTGTGCCCTCGTGAAGTCTACAGTTGTGTTCTCATCGAATTAGCGATCGCGGACTCTCGGATCAGCCGTCATTCTCCATATGGCCACCGATGCAAGCCAAACCTGCGACAGTTTGGGGTTGCCGGCAAGCCGGCCACTCCGCCCTTTGACGGCGCGGCGTCTACCAGAGGGGGTCTGGAGTCGGAAATGCAGACACAGAGGGCAGTCTCGCAATCAAACTTCGCTGCCGCGGCAGTAGCAGCGCTCGCCCTCGTCTTTCTATTGTTCTGCATTCAACTGGCAGGGTCCCTCCGAGCAAACGCGGCTACTATCGAGGAAGCATGGACCTCCAACCACGGTCATCTGTGGGCGCTGAAACTTGAGGGCGAGACTGTTCCAGCGCACGGCGACGATCCGCGCGAGGCCGGCAAACTCGCGTTTTAGCCTACTTACGACGGCCTCAGCGCGCCGCCGCTCAGTTGCCGCATTGCCAGACGACGAGAGGAATAGACGAAGGACGCGCAAAAACGCTCCCCAAGGCAGAACGATCCCGATGCTCTATTTTGCGACGCGAATTGACGGAAGCTAAACACACGCGAGCGTCGTCACCGGACGCGAGTCGGCAGCAACGATGCTGCGCGCCAACTTCGACAGATGGACCATGCTCGCGGCCAAACAGGCCCTCGACGGCAGGCTCGAATCCGCCGTCCTAACTGGCGCGTTGCGGCAGGGAGTTGCGCCGATAGCGCCCGCGCGCTGACTACGGAACACAAAAGGGTCGTCAAAGGTACGTCATTTCCCCCTCATGTCACTCGTGACGCGCGTCCCTCTCGACGAACGTCCCGAACGCACCCAACGCAAAATGCAGGGAATTTGGCCCTCAACCACTGCATAATGCGGCGGACGTGCGCATGGTGCGACGCCTGCTTGGGTCTGTACGCAATAGGGGTTCCGGTCCAGGGGCTGAACATTATCTTGATGGCGTCCCTCGCGCGGTTCGTCGCAGAAGAAGGCGCAACGTATGCGTCGCTTCTGCACGCAGCCGCAGCTAAATTTCCGCTCGCTTGCGCCTCCGGGTGGAAGCAGAACAGACAGCGGATTCCGGACCTCGACAAATTGGCTGCGACCTTGCTAAGCGTCACGGTGAGTCGACTGGGCTGCATCCATCTCGGCAAACTATAAGGGCAGGTCCGCCAAGGCGCGGACGGCAAACCCCACGAGCTGGGCCTGACTGCGAGCGCCAGTGCGAGAGAACGCGACTTTGAGGTGGAAGCGCGCAGTGTTCAAAGTCAGTCCGGCGTGTTTGGCGTAGTTCTTGAGTCCCTCGCCGGCCGCGAGCGCCGCGGTCAACTCGGCGGCTCTCGGCGTCAATTCGAAGGCTTCTGCGAGCGCTTGGGCAGGCGACGCGCTCGACGCGTCTGGATCGTGCAGGAGAATTAGGACGCCGACGCGGTGTTCGCCAAGGTTTCGAATCGTGCCGGTTTCTGCCGGCAAGGCCCGACGAGCGCCACACAGAGTCGGGCACCGCATCCTCTTGGAATTTGGACCAGGCCGGCGGATTGCGCCGACAGGACGGACACTTGCCAGAGATCTTCGCCCGACGGCGCGTGACGGTTCTTTCCGGGGTCCAAGTGACGGACGGGCCGCGTGCGCTCGGGATCATCAGCGAGGGCGGAGGAACGCAGAGGCTGCAGCCGGCCCTGCGCAAGATAAACCTTCGAATTCGCGCCGCCATGCCCAAGGGCTGAGCTAGGGCGTTCGGTTCATGGCAGGGCGTAAAATGTGTCGCACGCCGGCGCGGCGTTCTCGTCGCGAACGTGGCCGACGCGCCCCACGGCCGAAGTCCGCTTGCCGGCGCACAAGATCCGATCCCGCGGCTCGCCTCGTCAGAGCCCGACCCGCACGCGGACGTTGGAGAGCGCGCCGAACACGCTGTCGGTCACGCCGTGGGCGAAGCCCTGGACTTCGCTCGGAACGCGTTCGACGTTTTGGGCGATCGTCCCGACCAGCTGTGGCTCGCCGTCCGCGGGCGTGGGATCGACATGGGGCGTCGGAGGCAGGTCGGCCATGATGACTTCCGGCGC
>JARLGU010000064.1 GCA_031292625.1 Capsulimonadaceae bacterium
CATGGCTCGCAATCAAAATCGAAGCCATCAAGAAGAGCGTCACGCTTTACCAAGCCCAAGCCGTCCCGTTTCGCGAGTTCTTGAAGCAGCAACTTCGGCTACCAGCGATCCCAGCCTATGCGGGATAAGCGAAAGTCCTAATGAATATATCGCCGTTGGAGCAGTTTATCGACTCTCATCCGTCGGTCGATTCGCTGATGCCAGCCCTTCTAACGTTCGGTTCCTGCTTTATCTTCATCGGCGCATCGAGCTTAGTGCCTTATCAGGCCTATGGCTTCAACCGGTTTAGCGTTGCAGCCCATTGGGATTCGATATTCATGCTCATGGTTGGCACGTTCGGTCTCGCTCTGGCGCTGACCGTGCTTTACGCGCGCCAACGCGGCCTGGCAAGACGCGTTGAGGCGCTGGAGCGGGCGGCGTCTGAAAATACTGGCCCTGAGGCGAGGCGATCCAGCTGAAGGAACGAAGCGCAACTCGCATCTGTTGAATTCAATAGGATTTCAGCAGGAGTGGGAACATTTAGAAAATGCCGTGCGTATACTGGAAGGGAAGGGACAAGATGGCTGAAGCGTCCACCACAGTCGAACAGAGTGCGGCCCGTTCGAGCGGCAGCGATGTCACGCTAGCGCGGCGGCAGGAAGAGTTTGACCAACTGATTCGACGGCACCACAAACATGCGTACAATGTCGCGTATCGCATGACGGGTAATCACGCCGATGCCGAGGACCTGACGCAAGAAGCGTTTCTGAGAGCCTTCCGGTTCTTCGGAAACTATCGCAGAGATTGGCCGTTCGACAATTGGCTGTACAAGATCATGTCCAACCTGTTTGTCGACGATTTGCGGCGAAGGCCAAAGTCGAGGGTACAATCGCTGGATCAGCCGATTGAAACCGGCAACAAGAGCGATGAAGTTTATCTCGAAATACCGGACCACGCATCCAATCCTGAACGGATCGTCATGCACGAAGAGCTTGACGGCCACATCCAAAAGGCGCTTAACTCGCTGCCCAAGGAGTTCCGGATGACGGTAATTCTGGCCGATATTGAAGGTCTATCGTACGAAGAGATCAGCGAGACCATGCACTGCTCTCTGGGAACCGTCCGCTCGCGGTTGCATCGTGGCCGAAAGCTCCTGAGAGCAAGGATCGCAACATTCGACCCCAGGTTGAACGTTGCTTAGGAGAATTGTCTGAACGTGAATTGCCGACACGTACGGGCACTGCTGTCTGCCTACCTCGATAGCGAACTAACGGGCTATGAGATGCTCGCGATGCGAGATCATTTAGCCAACTGTTCCGGTTGCGCCGATGAGCGTCACTCACTGGAACTCGTCAGAGCCATGGTGCGAGCGCTCCCGCAGAGGGCGCCGCGTGAGCAATGGGTGTCGGAACTTAGGCAAGAGGTCACGTATTCGTCCCTCCCTTTTGCGGCGCGTCTTCGGACGCTGATCGACCGGGAATTTCCGGACACTACTCTCTTTGCCAGACGCGTGTCGTCGGCAGCCATGTTGGCCGTAATTGGCGTATTTTTGGCCGCGGCCGCGTCGGACTCGACAACCGCTCGATACCCTGATGAAATGGCCGTCCCCAACATAAATGTGGCAGCCAATCGGCCAATGCGCGTGCTTTATGGCCCGGACCGGATGTACTCCCAGGCATCCTTTGATCCGGATCTGCAGTTCCTCGATCCTCGAATGCATCCCGCCGATTTGACAGGCAATCAAACTTTGCTTGCCTCCTTCAACACACTCCGGCCCCAATCAGGCTATAATAATGTCAACCTGATCTCGCTGACGAGTTCGGGAAATCAGTTGGTCTCCTCTCGCTAGCCGCATTTCAGGAGCTTAAGAATGGCCCTTCATCGATCGGACCTCGCGCATTCGATGCCGACCTTCGTGTCGCTTGCCGCAGTTTTCATATCGCTGTCCGCGTCCGTTTGCGTCGCGGATCCTCTCGTCGGCGCGCCCGTGACGACGCCGAGTCAAAAGTCCCTGCTCCTCGACATGCAGGATGCCTTTACGAAGATCGCGGCCACCGCGGAGCCCTTTGTCGTCAATATCAAAGCAGAGCGAGCAGTCGAAAACCAGCGCGCCGGTCACGATAATCCGTTGCCCGCCATCCCGCCGGATCCCGACAAGTCGCCTGCGCCGGACACCGGCAACGGTGACGCCAGCCCTTTCCCAAAGAGCGCACAGTCCACGGGGTCAGGCGCGATCGTCTCGCCGGACGGCTACATTATTACCAACGACCATGTTGTCGAAGGCACCAAGCTCGTCACGGTCACGCTCAATGACGGTCGCGAGTTTACCGGCAAGGTCTGGTCCGACCACGCAAGCGATCTGGCGGTGGTCAAGATCGATCCGGGCGCCGCAAAGCTGCCCTTCTGCACCTTCGCCGATTCCGACGCCGTCACTCCCGGTCAATGGGCAATCGCAATCGGCAGCCCGTTCGATTTGCAAAACACGATGACGCTTGGAATCATCAGCGCGACGCGACGCCATCAGACCATTCCCGACGGCCCGGCAAGCGGTCGCTATTATCCAGACCTGATCCAAACAGACGCCGCCATCAATCCGGGAAACTCAGGCGGACCGCTCATCAATATCGACGGACAGGTCGTCGGCATCAACGTCGCCATCGAGTCTCCCGTCGAGGGCAACGCGGGCATCGGTTTTGCGATCCCGGCCAAGGTGGCCCAAAGGGTTATGGCCGCCCTGATTAAGTACGGCAAAGTAACACGCGGCTTTCTGGGTCTCGCTCCGGCCGATCTGACGCCAGCGAAGCAACAAGAATTTGGGCTCGTTTCAGGCGCCTGGGTCATGCAGGTAGACAAAGACAGCCCTGCTGGCCGCGCCGGAATCCACGCCGGCGATGCAATCGTTTCCTTCGCGGGCAAACCTATCACGGATGAGCTCACACTGCGTCCGGCCATCGCCGACGCAGCGCCTGGTACGACGGTCCCCGTTCAGCTCGTGCGCGGCGGCCAAACGATCAGCGTCAACGTCACAGTCGGCTCGCCTCCTCCATCGCAGGAAGTCGCCAAAGCCGAAATCACCCCACAGCCCGCTTCAAAGCGAATTGGCGTTGGAGTGCGCACGATTACGGCGGCTGACAGAAGCCAACTTAGCCTCGACACGACGCAGACGGGCGCTCTCGTGGTTGCAGTGCTCTCCAACAGTCCCGCCGAACATTCAGGATTGCGAACAGGCGACATCATCACCCGGATCAGCAAGACGACTATTGCCACAGCCGACGATGCAGCTAAAGCATTGAGCGCGCTCGGGCCAGGAGCCCAGGCGACCGTCATCATCATCCGGTCGGACCACGACAAGATTTTTGAGATCGCCCTCAATCTCCGATTTTCAGAATAAATGCGTTTAGCGGCAGCACCGGCAGCGAAAACTCTGCCAACCTAGCCGCACTCGCGGAGACATGCTCATGACAGTTTTATCTCGTATCTCGGCGCTGGTCCTGCCTGCGTGCGTGACCGCGTACGCGTTCGCGACTCCAGCCGCCGTTGTCGTACCGGTCGAAGCCGTAACGCCATCCGCCATGACGCAGACGGCTCCCCTCGTCAATCCGAAGCCGAAACTGAGCGTCCACGACATTGCGCTCGTGCAGGCGGGACGCGATGCCGACCTTGAGGCGGTTAAGATCCAACTGAGCGCTGGCGCAAGGATCAACTCCGTGGACGGCGCCTATACCGCGCTGACGGGAGCCGTGTCGTACGGGAACTTTACTCTCGTCGCCTATCTACTCAGCCGGGGCGCCGATCCGAATCTCACGCCTCCGAACTCCCCGACGCCGCTTGCGATCGCCGTCGAATCCGGCGCGGTCGATCTTGCCGATGCACTCATTCATGGCGGCGCCAAGGTGAATCTCGCTGGCGCTCTTGGCGAGACGCCCCTCATGCGAGCGGCCATAGACGGAAATCTCGCAATGACCCGCCTGCTCATTCGGCGAGGAGCGAGGATCGATCAGATCAATGCATCCGGCGCAACCGCGCTCTTCGCGGCGGCGGACGCCAATCACCCCTCCGTCGCCGCTGAGCTGATTGCGAAAGGCGCAAACGTCAACGCGTCCGACTCGGCCGGCTTTACCCCGCTAATTGTCGCGGCAGCAAAGGCCCGCTATGAGACGGTCAAACTGCTAATCGACCTCGGCGCTAAAGTCGACGCCGCGACCAACCACGGCGAAACCGCCCTGATGCACGCGGTGGCCGCAGCCAGTCCGTCTACCACGCAGCTTCTTGTCACCGGTAAGGCCAACGTTAACGCGCGCGACTCCAGCGGGCGGACAGCCCTCATGCACGCGATTCTCGTCCCTGCAAAAACCATGCAGGCAAGGCTTCTTTCCATACTTCTTCAGAATGGAGCAACGCCCGACGCCAAGAACGATTCGGGACAAACTGCCTTAATGTATGCGTGCGCGGCCGGAAGAGTCGACAGCGCAATGCTTCTACTCGACAAAGGCGCTAACGCCGGCATTGCCGACAACCTGAACGCGGACGCCCTACTCTACCTCGCCGGTTTGCCGCTCGCGGATATTGCGATGGCACAGCCGTCAAGCCAGACTGCGGGCGACGTGAGCAGCACGGAACAGAAAGTTGCTCAGCGTCTTGCGGCAGCCCCGACGGAGCGCGCGGGCGAGAGAAATGCCGATGCGCTATGCGTTGCAGCCGGCACGGGCCGCATTGGCGTAGTCCGAGGTATTCTCGACGCGGGCGCATCCGTGAATACAAGGGCTGATAAGAATTTGACGACCTACTTCCCGACAGGCCGCCAAAATGCTCAAGGTGAATCGGCTGACTGGCCAGTCGGCGTTACGCCCCTCATCGTAGCGACGGCCGAAGGCAAGAACGACATCGTTCGCGAGCTCATTCAACGAGGAGCAGACGTTTCGATCGCGGCCCAGAATGGTCAAACGGCCGCCGATTTTGCGAAGATCACGCATCACGACGTAACGGCGCAAGTTCTGCATGACGCCGCCTTGACCACTCATACGCCCACGGAATAAATCGCTGACGTTACGGAGGTCCTGGTGAAATATTTTGCCGCGCTAATGTTCCTTGCCGCGACGATCGCGTGCGGCCCCGCTGCATTTGGCCAATCGGATGTAATTACGTCGCCGGAAGTCCGTGCGGTCGCGGCGGCGCAAAACGGATTCGCCTTTGACCTGCTGCGCCGCCTGGTGCAAAATGCGCCGAAAACGAATGTCTTCATTTCCCCCGTGAGCGCTCACCTCGCTCTGTCACTGGCGTATTCAGGCGCTGCGGGACACACCAAGACCGAGATGGGCAAGACGCTTTGCCTGCCAGCCGAGACTAACCAATCTCTTCAATTCGCCAATGCGGCGCTCATTCAAGATTTGACAGCTGACGATGATCCTCCAGGCTGCATGCAAATCGCAAACTCAATTTGGGCCAATAAGGATAGCCGCTTCTCGCCTGCTTTCCAGCAGGCCTGTGTATCAGACTTCCAAGCCTCCATGAACGTCCTCGATTTCGGCTCCCCAAACGCCGCCGATACGATAAATCGATGGGTTAAGGCCAAAACCGGCGGCAAGATTCCGTCCATCGTGGATCGTGTATCCCGCCGCGACGCATTGTACCTTCTGGATGCCGTGTATTTTCGAGCCGCCTGGAAGACGCCGTTTCCCGCCCGGCTGACGGAGCCCCAGCGGTTCACTACCGGAAGCGGAGCGGGCAAGACCGTCAAAATGATGCATGGGCACAATTGGTACTCGTACGGTGAGACGGACGTCTACCAAGCCGTGCAAGTCAGTTTCGAGGGAGTGCGATACTACATGCTTGTCGTCTTGCCGAGATCCGGTCATGATCTTCCATCGCTCGCCAAGTCCATCACGCCGGAGACGTGGACAAAACTCAATGGCAGCCTGCGGATATGCGAGGGCGACCTCTATCTGCCCCGCGTGACCATATCCTATAGTCGAGAGTTAGAAGACGACCTCAAGGCACTTGGGATACGCGAAGCGTTCTCGCCTCAAGCGGATTTCAGCGCAATGCTCCAGCCGCGCTCGCACATCTCCCGCGTAATCCACAAGACCGACCTCAGGGTAGATGAAGATGGCGCCGAAGCCGCTGCGGCGACGGCGGTCGGCGTCATGAGGTCAACGGTCCGAATTGCGCGGCCGCAGGCGTTCACGATGGTTGTAGACCATCCATTCCTCTGTGCGATCGTCGACCGAAAGACCGGCGCTATCCCGTTCATCGGGACGATCAATGACCCTATGGGCAAATAGCCCGGCCGGCTCTCGTAACGCAAGCCGGAGGGGGCTTTTACGTTTCTTCCCCGCTCATAAGAAAGCGCCGCGCACCTGTCACAAAGAGACGGGATACGCGGCGCTTTCTTGTCATAAACTTCGCAACGACCTGGAACCAGCCTCAGGCGCCGGCCTTCTTGGCGGTCGAGCGGCCCTTTGCAGCATTGCCATTGCCGGTCGCGGCGCCAGCAGGCGACGAATTGGACAGCGTCTCGATAATAAACCGGTTGAACGCAGCAGCCTGCTCGTCGTGCGGAACGCTTCCCGCGCGGTCGAGGATCGTCAGTTCCGCGCGGCCGTTAGCAGCGAGGAACGCCTGAGCGTCCGAAAGCGGCGAGATTTTCGCTTCCCGTCCCCATAGGATATGGATCGACGTGTCTTCGAGGCGAGGCAAGGTATCCCGGACATCGAGCCCGAGTTGGCCAGAAACGAACGCAAGCGCGGCATGCTGGGATCCGTACTGGTGTGTCGCCGCCGAATAGTGCTCGACCATCTCATCCGTTACGTACGACGGATCAAAATAGACTTCGTTTTGCAGATAGCAACGCAACGATGCAGCGGATGCGATCGCATTGTAAACGCTCGTTCCCAAGACCGGCAGATCGAGAAGCGCCTTGACCGTGGACTTGCACTGCGACACAGTGGCATCGGATGGGCGATCGAATCCAGCCGGGCAGACGAGGACCAGATTCGCGATGGCTCCCGGAGCGCGCCTTGCGGCCTCGATTGCGTATACAGAGCTCAACGAGCTAGCGATCACCGTGGCCGGTTCCCCCACCACATCGCGTAAAAACTGCGTCAGGATCTCAACGTACATCTCGCCGCTATACGCGATTTTCGGCTTGTCGCTCAACCCAAAGCCGAGCCAATCGATCGCGTAGACGGTAAAGCGCTCACTCAGTGCGGCAAAGTTCTTGCGCCACTCCCACGAGCTTGCTCCCGCGTAAATGCCGTGCAGCAGTACGATCGGCGGCTTGCCGGTTCCATGGCGCGTAACGAAAAGATCGCCCTCTCGCCAAGGCCAAAAACGACCTTCGCCGCCGATCGGATTGCCAAGCGCCTTTGCGCGAGAGAAGATGACGCTGTTAATCACGGCGGGCGCCGCCGCGACTGCGCCCGCAATGAGAGCGCCCTTCACAAATTTGTTCATTGGTATTCCTCCTAGGCGAAACGGTCATCGCCAGCGGACTTATCATCGCATCCCCGCTAGCTTCAATGATTACGCAGAAACTATTCGCCGTGCGTCGCCGCCTCTCCTTCTCTAACGATATGCGTCGCGGCAGAGCAGCCTGAGAATCTCTGTTGAAACAGCCTCGCGCCCGCTTGTGCAGCGGGTTGCCTAGAACCGGTCAGATCTCCAGTGGCTCGTAAGGCCGCCCCTGCGTCACGCCCCGCCCCGCCTAATCTCAAGGGGCGAGCCGCCCAAAGACTTGTGCATCAGTTTGTTGAACTGGCGCGGGTCGGAGACGCCCACTTGCGCGGCGATTGTTTTGATCGGCAACTGGCTGTTGCGCAGAAGATGCGCGGCGCGCTCGACGCGGCGTCTCTGTATGTACCCGATCACCGTATCGCCTGTCGCGTCGCGGAAGAGCCGCGTAAGCTGATTGTGCGAAAGCTCCACTTCCTCCGCGAGATCCGCCACGCACAGCGGCTCGCGCAGGCGCAGCTCGATCATCTCCATTGCGCGCCTGACCGCCGGGTGCGTCTTGTTCGTGGCCAAGTCGGCAAACCGGCTGGGACGCGCCAGTTGCCAGAGAATATCCCACAGCCTGACCTCCGCCTGAAGACGGCTCGACGGGAAGACGGCGATCGCCTCCTCCATCGCCCGGTAAAGGTCTCCAAAGCGCGGTCCCGCATCCTGCATGACCGGGATGTCGACAAGGTCGCTCGCTTCGGCATCCTCCGGGAACGAAAAATGCGCACACGCGTGAACGGACTTCCGCGGAAACGAGTAGACTGTCTCGGCCCCAGGCGCGAGGATCCCAACAGCGCCGGGATAGATCGGAGATTCGCGACCGTCTACCACAACGGCCCCTTCGTACGTGTACAAATGCACGCACCAATACCGCGCGACACAATGCCGCTCGCTCGCCGCCGGTCCATGCACCCCCAGCGCCATCAACGCCGCCCTGGGCCGGCCGGAAAGCGGAATCCGCCAGGTAAAGTTCGGAGTGATTATGTATTGCGGCATAGGTTCAGCTATTGGGCTGCTCATTCAAAGTTATCCGATCATCGCAAGTGTGAAAATTAACACCTTAAACGGTGCATTTTACGAATTGACCCTTGCACATCACCGTGATATTATACACCCATGCCGATACCTTTACAGGAGTGCAACTTCGGCTGTCAAAGGGAAATGCCAATGCTCACGACCGATCAAAAACAGTTTTACGAGGAGAATGGATACATCCTCGTCAAAGGCCTGCTCTCGGCCAGCGAAGCGGCCGCCTACCGCCAAGAATGCCACGACCTCGCATCGCGGCTCCAACTCAAGCGCAGTATTGACGCAACCTGGGGAAGCGCGCGCGACCTCGGATACGCGGCAAAGCAAACTAGCCTTCTGCACTGCCACGATGTCCAGTTCCAGTCGGCGGCGTTCGCCAGATTGATCGTCGACGAGCGGCTAACATCGGTCGCCTCGGATCTCATCGGCCCCAACGTTCAGCTTCACCACACGAAGATGTTTATCAAGCCTCCCGAAAAAGGCTCGCCGTTCCCGCTGCACCAGGATGCGCCGTTCTTTCCGCACGAACGGCACTCGATGATCGCGGCTATCGTTCATTTCGACGATGCGCCGATCGAAAAGGGCTGCGTCCGAGTCGTTCCTGGCAGTCACAAGCTCGGCCTGCTTCCGCACATCGCCGATGGCGGCTGGCATTTGCCCGTAGACCGCTACCCGATCGAGAACTCCGTCCCGCTTCCGGCAGAGGCGGGCGACGCGCTGTTCTTCTCGTACCTCACCATTCACGGCTCAGGGATCAACGAGAGCCCCGAAGCGCGCACCACGGTCCTCGTGCAAATGCGCGACCCAGAGGACCTGCCCACCGAGCTGACACACGGTTCACGCGGACAGGGCATGATGCTGCGCGGGATCGATCCGCTTTGCGCCGAGTACCCGTTCGCGGAAGCCCGGCCGCAGGTCGCCGACGCCATTCGCTCGAAGCAGGAGCTTGCGCGGCCAATGGGAGGGGCGATGGGGATGGGATAGATATTAAGATGCCATCCGTGGCCGGACTGGCCATTTTTCGCTATCTGTAGTAAAAGTCCCTGGCGTCAAAACCAAGACGTATTCGTAAACGAGGCGCTGTACCGCGCGGGAGCGCGCAAAAAAACGCATGCGGAGCATGCCGCTCCCCGCGGAGGGGCCGCCGGAGGCAATCCTAATCTCCGTCTACTGTTCTCATCTCTAAGCAAGCATCGAGTACAAAAAACCACATAAGGAAATTGCACACAATGACAACCGCCCTACCGCTCGCGGCTCCCGTCGCCGCGGACGCTCCGCCCCGTGATCGCTTTATCGCGGCGCTCGAACGCCGCCCGCTTATCGGACGCGTCCCTCACTTCGAGCTCGTCTTCTTCCTCACGATGGAAGCCTTCGGGCGCGTCCATCCCTCGCAGCGCCACTACGGCCAGTGGGATCAGATGGAAGAGAAGGAGCGCGAGTTGCATCGACGCGACATGGCAAGGCTCTATATCGAAACGGCGGAGCGTTACGAACACAGCGCCATCTTCCTGCATCCCAATCCAGGCGGAGTCGAGGAAACATGCAAGCTGATAGACCACGTTCGCGAAATGTCAGGGAACCACTATTGCCTGCTGCTTCACGGGGATGCCACCTACTCCATCCCAAACGGCGAGCAGATGGTCAATTTTGTCTACCGCCTGGTTGATGAGCCCGAAAAGGTTCTGACGGATGCGGCAAGGATGGTCGACAACGCGCTCGCGACCGCCGAGCGTTACGCCGCGCACGGCGGCCTCGACGGTTTCGCGCTCTGCGCGGACTATTGCTTCAACACGGGTCCGTTCCTGAGCCCCGCCCAGATGAGCGAGTTCGTCACGCCATTTCTGGCGAGGCTGACCAAAGGCTACCGCGACATGGGCTTCTACGTCATCAAGCACACCGACGGCAACATCAACCCAATCGCTGACCAGCTTGTCCAAACCAACCCGCATGCGATACATTCCCTGGATCCGCAGGGCGATGTCGACATCGCGGAGATCAAGCGCCAATACGGCAAACAGGTGTGCCTAATCGGCAACGTCAGTTGCGCCATGCTCGACACGGGCACGATCACGGATGTCGAAGAGTCCACGCGGTACGCGTTGCGCAGCGGTATGCCCGGCGGCGGATACATCTTTTCGACCAGCAACTGCATCTATACCGGCATGCGTCTGGAGCGCTATGAGGCGATGCTGCGAGTCTGGCGCGAGGAAGGCAACTACAAATGACGACGTCACGCGAACGCCGCGTTAACGATCTGCCCGGCCCCAATCTCGTCGTCAGTCCCAGTCACGAAGCGCTGCAGCCGAGTGTTCCGCCGGAGAACGTCCAGGCGATGGCCGAGGCTGCTGCGGAGAGGCCTCGAATGGCCCAACGCCGATCGTCGTGATCGTCGTCGTTCTATGGGCTCCGATAATCAAGAGCGCTCTCCGCGCGGTCAGCGGGATAGCCTGGGCCGCTGGTTGAGGCTGCGCGGGCGGTCGTCAACTTGTTCGTCGCAATCGCCGATTTATTGCGCGTGCACCTCGTTGCATACGCTCGAATGCTATAATAGCCGCATGAAGTACTCACCGACGCGCGCTGAGTTTCACGAAAAGTGCCGGCAGGGAAACCTCATTCCGGTTTGGCGCGAGGTTCTTGCGGATACCGAGACGCCTGTCTCCGCGTTCTATCAGATCGCTTACGGCCGTCCCTATGGCTTCCTGCTGGAAAGCGTCGAAGGCGGCGAGCGCCTTGCGCGCTACTCTTTCATCGGAACGGAGCCCTTTATTACGTTTCGCAGCAAAGGCCTGACAGCAACTGTCGAACAGGACTTGCACTCTGAGACGTTCGATCTTGAGGCCGGCAGACGCGACCCGCTCGACGTTGTCAAAGAGATCCTCTGCCGCTACACGTATGTCAGCGCCCCAGAACTGCCACGCTTTGTCGGCGGCGCTGTGGGCATGATCGGCTACGACACGGTCCGCTTTTTCGAGACGCTTCCCGACCTTAATCCGGACGACGTGGGAATTGACGATTGCATCTTCCTATTTACCGATGCCATGGTTGTATTCGATCATGTCAAACACCGCCTGCTCGTCCTATGCAACGCGCGCATCGACGGCGAGGGAGATGTAGACGCAGCATATGACCGGGCGATCGCCAAGATCGATGAACTTCTCGGCCGCTTGCGCGGCCCCGCCGTGCATCCGGAACCGCGCGAAGTTCTGCCCGAAACAAAGCGCGGAGAGTTCCTCTCCAACTTTACGCAACCGCAATACGAAGAGGCTGTCCGCAAAACCAAGGAATACATCGCGGCGGGAGATACGTTCCAGGCGCAGATCGCGCGGAGAGCCCATAAGAAGCTGCATGCCGATCCTTTCGATGTCTATCGAGCATTGCGTTCGATCAACCCGTCGCCGTACATGTTTTACCTGGCGTTCGATGACGTCAAGCTGATCGGGGCCTCCCCCGAGGTCCTTGTCTCCGAGGTCGACGGCGTGGTAACGATCCGGCCAATTGCCGGCACGCGTCCGCGCACCGGCAATCCGGAGGACGACGAACGCCTATCGACGGAACTGCTTGCGGACCAGAAGGAACGCGCGGAGCACGTCATGCTCGTAGACCTGGGCCGCAACGACATCGGCCGCGTCGCAAAGTACGGCACGGTGCGCGTCGAAGAGTTGATGGTCATCGAGAAGTACTCGCACGTCTTGCACATCGTGTCCGATGTCAAGGGAGAGTTGCGCGACGATCTCGACCAGTTCGATGTGCTTCGAGCGTCCTTCCCCGCTGGAACGCTCACAGGGGCTCCGAAAGTGCGCACCATGGAGATTATCGAGGAGCTGGAACCCGTTAGGCGCGGGTTTTACGGCGGCGGCATTGGATACTTCTCGTACTCGGGGAACATGGACAGTTGCATCACGATCCGGACAGCGCTCGTCAAGGGCGACACGATCTACATCCAGGCTGCCGCCGGGATCGTCGCGGATTCGGATCCGTCATACGAATACCGTGAGACGGTCGCGAAGATGCGCGGGATCGCCCGCGCGATCGAGTGGGCGGAGGCCGGTCTCGACTGATCGAGAAAATCGATCGCCGCCAGTCACGCGCTTAGCGAAACCCGCTCGCTTGCCGGCATTCTGAAAAGTTGGCACGACACGGTATAATTACGAGTAATCGTCTCATTGCGTACGCACACGCATATCCGGAGGGTTGAAACCTCCTTCTTAGCAGTGAGACGTAGGCACCACCAGTAGGAACAAGAGATCGCAACATGGACAAACCAGGAGCGTCGACGACACTCTTTCTTCGCCACTATGAGACTGCACTCGGAGAGGCGTCGGACATGCACGTTTACGGATCCGAGGCGTTTGCGACCCCATTCTATGTTCTCCAGTACAGCAACGTCGTTCCACACGGGCATCTTCTCCTCACGGCTGGCCTGAGCGACTACGCTGAGCAGATCGGATCCCGCCTGGAAATCGCTTTAACCGTTGATCAATATGTCGATGAACTCGGCGACTTCTTAATCACGGCCCTTCATTTCGCGGTCAGGCAGAAGCTGCCGATTGCGGAAGGGTTCAGCTTGCAGGGACTATCGGGAGTGAATGCGACTCTCGCGAATGCCATTGGCAAGGAAGCGGTTTACTTCACGAAGCTCCGCGTCGCTCCAGACAGGTTGAGCGTCGTGCCAGATTCCGATCCTCGCGCACGCGTCATCGGCGGCGTTCTGATCTCTGCATCGGAGAATGAGTATTTCCTCGATCACGGGGCCAAAGCGCTCGAATCCAAATTGACCGAAGCCATCCTGACCAGCCCCAACATCAAGCGCGCGCCGGTCGTCTAAGCCGGCGCGGTCTCAATTTCGGAGCCTTGCCCGTCGCCGACGGCGCGCAGCAGGGCGTCGTGAGCATCGCCCAGCAGCCGGACGAGCCGCTTAAGCTTGCGCATATCGGCATCTGGCATGTGTCGATGCATGGGATTGCAGATATAGGCCGCGCAGCCATGCGGCCGCAGGTCATCCGGGAACGTGCAGCGCCCTCGTTCGATAAACTCGCACGGCAGATCGTGGGATAACTCATCGACAACAGTCAGCTTGACGGCGGATGGATCGAGGCGTTGCTCAGCGTGCTCAGCCGCGATATCCACCGGGTCGATCGCTCCAAGATGCGGAAACGAATGGCCGCAACCAACGGCGATGATGACGTCGAGCGGCGTAACCCGGGAGGGGCGAATGCAGCAAGGCGTTTCGCACGTTGGGCAGTGCTTTGCGGTAAACGGATCGTACACTGCTCGAATCTCACGAAGCAATCGCCTGTACTCCCGCAGTGGATTGCCGCCAGCTCGTCGCTTTTTCACGAGTTTCTCCCGTCGCGCCAGGTCTGTTTCCATGCGGGCGACGACATGATCAGGTTCATAGTCTTATAGACCAGTTTCGCCGCGGCGAAATCCGCGTAGTGGAGGCCGGCGACGGGGGCAAGTTCCACGCAGTCGAACGCGATGACACGCCCGATTCCCGCGACGATGCGCAAAATATCCAAGGTCTCCCGCCACGTCAACCCGTCCGGTTCCGGCGTGCCGGTCGCCGGGATGATCGAAGGGTCAAGAGCGTCAACATCGATGGTCAGGTAGACGTCGCGGCCGCGGACAAACTCCGCCAGTCGACCTTGCCAATCCTGAGAACCTCGCATCGTTTCGACGTCGATGGACGTTACCGTCGCAGTGTTCGCCGCAATGAATGCGGCTTCCGTAATGTCCAGCGACCGAATACCGAGCTGAAAGAGAGGGCTGCCAAGGTCGACGATCCGCCTCGCGACACATGCGTGGCTGAGGGGCGTGCCGTCGTACGTATCCCGCAGATCCGCGTGTGCATCAAGCTGGACGGTCACGTAGTCTGGGACGACCTGGCGCAACCCGCGCGCAACGCCGATGCTCATTCCGTGCTCGCCGCCCAGGGCGCAGATCTGGCGTGAAGGATCGTAATGCCACGCGATGCAATCGGCGATCGCGTCGATCGCTCCGGCGGGAGAAATGCCTTCGAGACCAAGGGGCGCAAGAGTATGAATGCCGTACGCGTGCGCGGGCTCGCAACCAAGCTCGCGATCGTAGTACTCGACCTGCGTCGACGCCTGCAGGATCGCGTCGGGACCGCTCTTGGAACCGTGACCGTAGGTCGTCGTGGCTTCGTACGGCACGGGAAGCACCCAGACCCGGCTCTCCGGTCCGGCGCATTGCAGGGGCAAGCCCAAAAACCCCGCTCCGAAGTCTGGCTCCGGAAGCGGGTCTAGCTGCGGGATGCCACCCACGTCTTCATCTCCCGGTCGATCCCTTCGCTCCAATGGATGCCCCGGTCAAGCGTGTGCTTTTCGACGATCCTGAAGTCCCCCAGGTACTCGAGCAGGACTTCGGTGACCTGCTCCTGGTTGAAGTCCTTACAGGAAAAAACGTCGACAAACGCCTGCCCAAGCTCTGGATAGGTGTGGATCGCCGCATGGGACTCGTAGAGGAGTACCAGACTAGACCACCCCCGCTTTTCCGGCGTGCCCGACTCTTCAGCCGTGAGCGGCCCCGCCAGGATTCGCATACCAATGCGTTGGACAAGGGTAACGAGAAGGTCGCCAATTGCGGGACCATCGAGAGCCTCTTTGCGGGAGACCTCGGAGAGTCGAAGCGTAAGGTGCATGCCGTATGTCGTAGGGGTGTCTCTGTTCATTTTTTTATCGAATGGGCTACGTAGCCCCGCAAATATCTCCCGGTGCTTGCCTGAGCCAGCGGCGCTTCGCGACGCTCTGGCGGTGATGAGAGTGGATGTTAATGACCAAGAACATAATTAAAAATAAGCGGCGCGACGATCGTCGCATCCGATTCGATGATGTAACTCGGGGTTGAGCTGTCCAGCTTTCCCCAGGTGATTTTCTCATTCGGAACCGCACCGCTGTACGATCCGTATGAGGTCGTGCTGTCGCTGATCTGAGCGAAATACCCCCAGAGACGACAGTCTTCCTCGAGATCCTGGCGAATCAGAGGAACGACACAGATCGGGAAATCGCCAGCGATTCCTCCGCCGACCTGGAAAAATCCAAGCGAAGCGTCCACCGTGACGTCTTTATACCATTGAACCAGGAACGTCATCAGATCGATGCCGCCGCGAACGACGTTCGACCGGCTGATGTCTCCGCGAATGACGTGGCTCGCGAAGATATTGCCAAGCGTTGAGTCTTCCCAGCCAGGCACGAATATCGGAAGCCCCTTTTCGCAGGCGGCCAACAACCACGAGTCGTCCGGGGCAATTTCGTAAGCGCTCTCAAGCACTCCCGATCGCAAAAGTTGGTACATGAACTCGTAAGGGAAATAGCTTTGCCCTTCGGCATCCGCCTTTTTCCAGAGATCGAGCACGTGCGCTTCAATCCGCCGGATCGCTTGATCCTCCGGGATGCACGTATCGGTCACGCGATTGGCTCCGCGGTCACGCAGCGCAAGTTCCTGATCGGCGCTCAACGTCCGGTAACCTGGGATTCGTTCGTAGCTGGTATGCGCAACGAGGTTGAAAACGTCCTCTTCGAGATTCGCGCCAGTGCAGCAGATCCCATGAACTTTATCCCCTCGAATGAGTTCGGCGAGGGAGATGCCAAGTTCGGCGGTGCTCATTGCGCCTGCCAGCGTCAGAAACATTTTTCCGCCGCCGTCAAGGTGCTTGATCCACCCTTGCGCGGCATCCACGCACACGGCCGAATTAAAGTGCCTGAAGTTGCGATCCATAAAGGAGCGAATCTGTCCCACGTCTCTCCTCGCAGAAAATAGGAGACGCCGCTAGCGTCTCCTATTCCGAGCATATCAATTTGCCTGACAAGTATACCCTCTTGGTTGCCCGATATATGTGATTTTTGAGCGACGAAAACAAGAATTTCAATGGCAGCGAACGAAGCATTCTCATGGCGTTATTCGCCGTCGTGCATCATGCCAAGCTTACGTATATTCAAAATTATATATGTCTCGACAGAGCGCCGTCGCGCCAACGCCTCCGCGGCTGCTTAAGCAGTGACCGGACCCGTTGTATCTTTGGATACTGTGCATCAATGGGTGTATCAAGCGAGTAAGCCACGATACAGATCACACGTGACATTTCAAATGAAAGAATGATTGCAAAATCGAACGATTCATGCTAAACTTACGTCTAAGGTGTTGGTATGTGGTCGAAAACAGCTTAGGGTGCGCCCACCACTGACGTTCAAGCACAAGCCGCTCTCATATGATAAACGCCTTATCTAGCCGCTTCCCTTTGGATAGCCACGCCGACCATAAGTCATCGGCCGTCGCAAACAAGGGTTGTATTAGCTTGGTGTTGCGATCGGCGTCCCTGTTTATTGCGACGCTTGGCGGTATCGTTCTTGTTTCCTGGCATGCCCATTATCTTCCAGGCCTTCGCCTACTCCCTTTCTTCGCCGTAATGGCGTACAATGCCGCATTTTGCTTTCTTGTGTTAGGCCTCGGATTCTTTTTCGCGCTTTCAGGTTACCGTCGCGCCGCATGTGTCGCCGCCCTCGTCACGGGCACAATCGGCGGACTGACACTCATTGAGTTTATCGGAAACGTCGATCTGCATATCGATGAGCTCACGATGAAGTGCTATATAAACAGCGGCTACCCGCCCTACGCGCGAATGGCGATTTCCAGCGCCGTATGCTTCGTGCTCGCACCGTGCGCTCTCGCGCTCATGTCTCGCAAAACCGCCAGACCATTGGACAACCTGATAATCGTATTGCTGGGCGGTATCGTTTTTCTGCTTGGAATAGTCGGCGCGAGCGGCTACTTGACCGGGGCCAGTCTGACGTACGCTTACGGCTATCTGACGCGCATGGCGCTGCATACGTCGATCGCATTCGTTGTTCTGGGGGCTATCATCGTCGCCGATGCATGGTCTCGCAGCAATGATACATTGACCGGAACGCCTTCGTGGCTCCCCGCGCTCCCCGGAATGGCCTGCTTGGCCCTCACTCTAATCGTCTGGCAAACGCTCGTCGTTCACCAGGCGGCGCTAGACGCATCGGCCGGTCATCTTTCGGCGAGTTCCGTGAAGGCATCAGGCAACCCCATTCGTTGGGCTGAATCCCTTGTGCTCATCGAAGAGGTCGCCGCGGGTCTGATCAGCGCAATCCTTTTGACCGCATGCGCCTTCTTCCATATGCGCTCCCGGCACTCCGCCGCCGAACTTGCCTTAGCCAATGGAACGCTCGAAGCGCATGTTGCCCAACGCACCGCAGAACTCGCCCAAGCCAACGACGAGATTGAGCTTTCAAGCAAACGAATGAAAGTATTCGTCATGGATGTCCTCGCGAGCGTCACCGAAGGCCGCTTAAGACTCTGTAACGATCCGTCGGAATTGCCGGCTCCTTTTCCCACTCTGCTCCGCACTCCGATCCCACTCTCCCGTAAGCACGGCATGGCTGAACTCCGGTCCGTCGTGAAAGAAGCCTGCGGTATCCTTAAGTTCCAGGATGAGCGGTTCTATGACCTTCTGACGGCAACCGGGGAAGCCGCCATGAACGCCATCGTGCACGCAACCGAAGGAGTGGCCGAAGTGCGCGTCGATGGGGACAGCCGCGTCCAGATTTGGATCCGCGATTTTGGATCCGGCATCGATATGCGCAATCTCCCCCGGGCAACTCTCGAGCGTGGGTTCACCACCGCCGGAAGCCTCGGACACGGCATCAAAATGATCCTGCAGACAGCCGACGCCATGTGGCTGCTCACTGGAGCGAGCGGAACCACGGTCGTTCTGGAACAGAGCGCGGTCGCCCCGACTCACGCGTGGTCATCGAGCGACTGGCCAGGCGTGTTCCCCGGGTGATCAAAAGGCCGCTCGGCTATATTCGGTGCAGGCGGTTCTCCGCCCGATAGGTCGAAGGCGGAACACCTTGGATCGTCTTAAACACGCGGCAGAAGTGATACGGATTGCTAAAGCCCATGATGTCCGCAATCTCCGACACGCTAAGTTCCTCATGCACGAGCAAACGGCAAGCCTCCCGGACGCGGAGAAGACGCACGTACTCCATCGGCGCGTGCCCGAATTGCTCCTTAAACACCATATGAAAGTGCGACGGCGACATACAAGCGCGGTCAGCCAGCGTCTCGATCTTGATCGAATGGGACAGATTCTCCGCAATGTAATCGAGCACCGGCGTCATCCGCGCGGAGTGTTCGAGCAACGCCAAGCTTCCAGGCTTGAGATCTGAAATCTGCCAGACAAGACCGACGAGACGGTAAATGAGTTCCCTCGTCCGCAGCGCATCTTGAACCGATTGGCGGCTGTTGATCGACTTATCGCCGGATGCCGCGGAATGATCCATCGGCGTTAGCATCTCGCCAATGATGTCGCTGATGGCGCGCGCGGCATCGCCTGATACTCGAAGCGGCATATTCAGCAACGACGTCAGTTCATGGTGTCGATAGAGCGTGCCATAGAAGTGGAGCCAACGCGCTTCCATATACCGATCACGACCATAATGATGACCGATCGTCAGCGGCGTGCCGGCTGGCGTAAGGAAGAGCTCTCCCGGCTCTATGCGCTCGGAGCCGCCAGGAATGGATATTTCGTAGGCGCCGGAAACGACCTGCGACAAGATAGCTTCCGGAACCGTTTTCTTATGGATAAAGCCGTCAGCAAAGTCACGCGACGTCCCGACGCTCACGGAAACGACCTCAAGTTGAGGCATTAAGTCGATTCTTTGTACAGGCATAATGATTCACCGCGATAGCACAATCAGAGAAACGGATATGCTTTCCGTACTTCGCGGCATGGATCGAACATTCCTGTTTCGCTTATCATGGAGGAGCAAGATAACTTCCTTTCAAGGAGCCCTTCATGAGCACAGCATTTCCCGCCAGAGGCGTCTCTGCGTGGACATTTCACAAGCAATTTCAGAACAACACTCTGGAACACCCAGAGTTCTTCCGCATTATCGCGGACCTCGGCGTACGCGACGTGGAGCTTATCGCGGCGTTTCTCCCATCCCAGGAGCCAGAATACCTGCGCGGCATTCGCCAGGCGGCCGAAGCCCACGGGTTGCGCTTCGTCAACATCGCCATCGATGACCGATACGACCTTTCGTCGGCGGATGCCGCCAACAGGCGGAACGCCATCGATAGGACGATCGCCTGGCTTGACGCCGCCGTCATCCTGGGCTGTCCCAATGTCCGCAACAACTCCGGCGGTGAGAATATGGACGCCTGTGTCGAAAGCTTTACGACGCTTGCGGCGGAAGCCGGCAAGCGCGGGTTGAATATGCTTATCGAAGCGCACGGCGGGTTCTCGTCGGACGCTGCAATCATCTTGCCGATCATCGACCGCGTTCGCCAAGCTCACCCCGGCCGTCTGTCATTGGTCGCGGACTTCGGCAACGTTTATACGACCCCGGAAAGAGATCGCTACGCACAGATTCGCGATATGGCGCCGTACGCGTCCATCATCCACCCTAAGATGCACAACTTCGACGAAAACGGCGACCAGCCCGAATGGAACACCGCGCGCCTCGTCAAGATCGTCCTCGATTCCGGATTCGATGGACCCTGGATTGTGGAATATGAAGGATCGAACGACGATCCCGTATCGGGGCTTAATAAAAGCTACGCGCTTCTGGAGCGGTGCTTCCAGTTGGCGAAGGAGTAATCATGGAAAAGCGAATCGCATTCGTCGCGCCTGAGCAAGCCGCGCTGGTAGATGCCGCGCCCCCCACGCCGCCAGGAAGCGGCGAGGTTCTGGGCCGAACGATCGTAACGCTAATCAGCCCCGGAACGGAACTAAACGCGAACTATAGAGGAACGACCTTTCCATCCTATTCCGGATACGCGTCGATCTTCGAGGTCGCGCAGGTCGGACCGAACACTACCGGAGTTTCCCCAGGACAAATCCTGTATGCGATGGGCGGCCACTGCAGCTTTCAAAAGATCGCCGTGGCAAACACCTTGCCCGTCCCCGACGGACTGCCTCCGCAGCGCGCCGTCATCGCAAGGCTGATGGGCGTTTCGATGACGACGCTCGTGACTACGCGCGCTCGTCCGGGCGAGATCGTGCTGGTCGCCGGCCTCGGTCCCGTCGGCTATCTTGCGGCGCTGCAATTTCGCCGAACCGGGTATCGCGTGGTCGTGTGCGACCCGGAGCCGTCCCGCCGCAATCTGGCCGCATCCGCCGGATTTACGGAAGTCTTCCCGTCCATACCCTTCGAGGATCCGGCATACGCCGGAAAAGTCGCTCTCGTGGTTGAATGCTCGGGACACGAACAGGCCGCGCTCGACGGTTGCAAGATCGTCCGCCGCCTCGGCGAAGTCGTGCTCGTCGGCGTTCCGTGGAAGCAATACACGGATATCTCGGCCCATTCGATCCTTCACGCCGTATTCCATAAGTATGCGCTCCTGCGTTCCGGATGGGAATGGGAGGCGCCGATGCACTCGAGCTTATACGATCCCGTTGGCATCATGGACAACATTGCGACCGCCCTGAGATGGCTGTCCGATGGCAGCGTGGAGATCGGCGACACAATCAACTTGCTCGCCCCGCCGGACGCCGCGAGTGTCTATCGCTCGCTCGCCGACCGCACTCTGCCCGGCCTCTTTCCCGTGTTCGAGTGGTCAAGGTAATTACTGACATGACAAGCAACGCGCACGCTCCGAAAACCTCGAAAGGACTCGAAACTCGTGTGGCCGTCGTAACCGGCGGTCACACCTTCGACGTCCCAAACTTTCATCGGCTGTTCCGTGATCTAGAAGGCGTCGATCCATACATTCAGTCCATCGATGATTTTGCCGCGTCCCCCAAAGAGGTTCGCCAATCTTACGACGCCATCGTGTTCTTCATTATGATGCTTCCGTCGCCGGAGGATGAAGGCCACGAATGGTATGCCGGAAAGCCGCTTACGGCTCTTTCCGAACTCGGAGAAGTCCCGCAGGGGATCGTCATTTTTCATCACGCCCTCTTCGCGTATCCGCAATGGCCGCAATGGGACGAGATCGTTGGGATCAGCAATCGCAAGGGTGGTTACGAACTCGGCGTACGCGTCACAACGAATGTCGCACTCGATCACCCGATAACGCGGGGATCCGGCTCGTGTACAATGATCGATGAAACGTACACGTTGCCAAACGCAAGCGAGGGTAGCCAAATCCTGCTCACCTGTCAGCACTCCTCGAGCATGAAGACGCTCGCCTGGATCCGTCAATACCGCCAAAGCCGCGTCTTCTGCTACCAGGGAGGACACGATAACTCCGCATGGTCTCAACCAACCTTCAGAGAAGTTCTACGCAGGGGAATATTGTGGAGCGCGGATCGTCTCTCGACGTAATGGCGTCCTGTCGCAAGATTCGCCTCCGTGCGCCGACCAATCAATAGGCGGGAGATGCGTAACACTTTGCAATCGCATCCGCGACCTGCCCTTCGACATCCTGCGTAACGCTTCGATGCGACATTGCGTCACGCAATTCGCGAAGCCCTGCGGAGACATCCTTCGGGCAATCCGCCGGACGATCTTTGTAAAGGTTGTCAACGAGATCGAGCGATGCGATGTCCGGCGACACCGTCCTCGCGGCCGCGAGACTTGCCGATAGCTGGCCAAGACGAAAGCTCCACAGCGCCGCAGGGCTATGCGTGAGTTTCAGCCAAATGGCAAGCCGGCTCCAGGTTCTTGGGATCACACGATCAGATTCGTCCATTGTCGCAAGGATCCGCACGATCGCGGGATCGATCTCCTTCGATACCTTAGCGGTTTCGGCCGTGTCAATGGATCCCGACAGCACCGCCGCCGCCTGAACGGCATCGGCATATGTGCTGTCAGGCGCTCCTAAGCGCTTGAGATGCCCGACGGCGTCCTCAAGCGCGGCGCGCTGCGAGCGGCGGCAGGCGTCCGCCATGCGGTCGAGACGGTCGATTGCCGCGCGCGGCGGAGGATCGCTCGGAAGTTCCTTCAACGTCTCGACCTGCTTGTCCAGCATCAAGATTTTGCACCTGGGCGTAGCGAGCGCCCAGCCAAGAAAATAGGCCTGGTTTGAGGGGTCTGATACCGCCCATGGACCGTCATCCGCCTGAGCGATTGAGACCAAGAAGGCAAAACAGAGGAGAGGCAATGCCGCAAAGCGGATTAACGAAGGCAACGAGTTCACAGCGAGTATGACCGCCAAAGAGCATCAAATGTTTCGACAATTATGACCCGCCTGCCGGAGAGGGCGCCGGCAGGCGGGCCAAATCGTCAATAAACGCTACGCTCTCAGCGCTCGTATGGAAACCGACGGAGCGCCTCCATAGACCGGCCCCGGCGCAATCGTCGTAGCAATCCGGTCGCCGCTCTTATCTACGAGCAGGATCCTGACGGTTTGATCGTGCGCCCTCGGAAAATACGCTACTCGAAGGTCGCGCAGCAGGTACGCCGCAAACAGGACCCGGTTGCGAGCCTGCCGCACCGTAAGCGGCGAACTTGCGATCATCAAAACCTGATCGCCAGGGCGGCGCGAATATGTGGAGTGATGGATGAAACACTGTGTGCTCATCGACAACATGACGTCGGTTGCATAGCGACGGCTTCCGTAGGAATCCGCCGAGTCCGCTGCAAGATCCGCATCCAACGCCTGACGGATCGATGCTTGACCGCTCGTCGCAGCCAATGAGACATGCCCAGCCGGCTTGGCCACGCCAAGCACCGACAAGCAGACTATTGCTGCGCCAAATGCGATCTTCAGAAGTGCCCGCCCCGCCCGGCGAGACTGCGCGAGCGGCACCATAGAGGGCACAAGCAAAACTGACGCGCCAGGAGCAGGCGAACCCTCTGGGACCGGTTCATCAAAGAACGAATCGCAGTGCGCACAAAATACCGCGCCCTCGATAAGCTGCTTTTGGCAATTTGCGCAACGATAAACTTGCATACCATCCTCCAGACAAACGCGAGTTCCTTAAACTCGTAACAACGGATCGAAAAAACGCAAAAATAAGTCCTGTGTTAGAAACGAGCCCACGTTGATCGACGATGATATATCTATTATGCACCGACTTTTGCCGAGCTGTATGAAATAAACGTGAATTTTATATAATTTTCGTATGAAGCTCTATGTCATTAGACGAAGCGGAGATTCCATTTGTTCACGGGGAAAGCTCCATGCAATCCGACAATTTATGGAAAAGTCGAACGCTGCCGAATGCGCCCGGAATGATAGAGCCCCCACTCAAGCAGCAGAAGCAATAAGGCGCCTACTGCCGCCCACGGCGCAAGCGACGAGGGGACAAACGCCTGAGACGTATTTTGCCGTCGCACGATCGCGCGCAACGCTGGATGGTCCCGAGCGCGCAAATCCGTCACGTGTTCGTTGACGACGCTGCGGGCTAAAAAATGGGTCGCGCCGCCATACCTAAAAATATAAACGCCAGGCGCGGAAATCACGTTAGGATCGACGCTGCATCCGGCGCCAGACGGCTCCGTGCATTGGCCTGACGCGCCGCCGCCCGGTCCAGCGAAGGACCACCGTCCCGCGTGGCCTGGTATCGCAAACGGCGTCCCGATTGCCTCCGCGTCCACAGTGTCCATCCCCGCGCCGAGCCACTCGAGCGCGTTCTCGACAAAAATAGGAAACGCCGCAACACCCGTAAAATCGGAGTCCGCAGGCGAAAACCCAACCCAAGCCAATCGACGCCCTCCCGCGTCGCTCGCCAGGATCACCGGCCCAGCGCTTGTTTCAGCGAGCGTCCGCGCACCTGCCGCAGGAGCGGCGAGAGCCTGACGGGCCACGTGAACAGCGCCAAAATCCACGAATCGCAAGAGTGGGTGTGTCCCGCTCCAATCGATTACCGGCAATTCGCCTGCCGGCCCCTGCCCCTGCTGAGCGATCGCGGGGCCGCCATCCGCAAATGCATCGATAATCAGCGAATTGCACGGCGGAAGAGTCAATGGCGCATACCGATCGAATATGACAAGATCGTATTGGCCAACATCCACCGTGTTGTATCCCGACGGCGGACACCCGAACAAGGCAATGTTTGCATTCGCAAGCACCGCCCTTTCAAGCGCCGAGTCGCCCGCCGACACTAAGAGTATGCGGCGCGGACCACCACGCGGCAACACGAGCGATGCACGATTGTCGCTTTCCAACGCATCCGAGCCCACATTCTGCATTGCGACACGCAAAACGGACTCATGCGACGGCGGCGAAACGGTAAACGCAACCGTCGCCTCTGCGTTCGGCCGTGCGGCCGCCGGGTACCTACCGATCGGCTTGCCGTCCAGCGTCGCGCTCAGGTATGCGTCGCGAAGCTGAGTGGGCGAAGCGTTCAGGACGCGCACGAAAACGCGCATCCGCCCGGGGGTAATCGGATCGGCGCGGGCGCTCAGGGCGACAATCCCAGCGTTGCGCGGGACGGCTAACGGCAAGGCAAGCACCTCGATTGGCACATCACCGCTCGACAGCCTTGCTCCAGCATCGTCATCCGGATCCCAAGCGCCATCCGTGCAGACGACGATTGAGCGCGCGTCTGGCGACGAGGGCGCGAATTGCGCCGCGGCCACGGCAAGAGTGCCTGCTAAGTCGCGCGGGGCATCGGTGAACGGCACGGCGTCGATAGCCTGTCTTGCCGCAGTTCGACTTGTCGTCCAGGCGAGCGACACGTGCGGGACAGGCGAGGTCACGACGACACAAACGCGATCCCCGTCTCTCATCCGCCCACCGAGCGCATTTCCAGCGAGCGATTTTGCACCGTCCAGCCTCGAAGGCGCGGCGTCGGTCGCACGCATTCCGGCGGAATTATCAATCACGACGACCACGGCGCGACGGCCCTGTCCGCGTCCCACGAACAAGGGACCTGCAAGCGCGGCTATGAGAAGGAAAGCGATCAGCAATTGGAGAAACAGAATCAAACTCGTCCGCAAGCGCTGGAACGGCGTGTCCGCCTTCTGCACTGGCGTTATCGCGCGCCAAAGCGCCAGGCTCGACACCACCTGATCGTGCCGGCGCATCCTGAGCATCCAAAGTAGGGCGATCCCGCCAAGGATTGGGAACAACCAGAGAAGGTTAAGCGGCGACAGGTAGTTCATATTACGACTAGAAAGACTAGAATGGGCCTAACAATACTTGCGCATCCCCTTGGATCGCATCTCTTGACACAACTTCGCGACAAAACAACGGAACCGGCGCAATTTCGCTCCGTAACCCGGCGACTGACGCTCCTGCTAGCGGCCGAAGCGACTAAGTCTCTCAATACCAATACCGTACACAAGGAAACGCCGCTCGAACCATTCGACGGAGCCGAGCTTACTCCCGTCGTTGCGGTGCCGATCCTGCGCGCCGGGCTCGGCATGCTCGAATCATTTGTCGAACTGGTCCCTGACGTCGCGGTCGGCTATATTGGCCTTGAGCGTGACGAATCGACGGCGGTCGCATCGTCCTACTACGCAAAGCTGCCGCCAAACATTGCCGGAAAGCCGACGTTTGTGCTTGACCCAATGCTCGCAACGGGCGGATCGGCATCGCAAGCCGTCTCGCTCGTCAAGAACGCCGGCGCTGGACCAATCACCATGGTCGCCATTGTCGCCGCTCCCGAGGGAGTCGATCGGCTCCTAACTGTCCATCCCGACGTCGCCATCGTCACGGCCGCGCTCGACCGTGGCCTCAATGACCGGAAGTACATTTTGCCCGGGCTTGGCGATTTCGGCGACCGCCTCTACGGCACCGAGCCATAGGGAACACGGCTACCGCACCAGTCCTCCGGTTCGCAAATATTGCAGCACCGTCTCCTCGAACGGCGTCTGCGTGGTCACGCGCACGTACTCTACACCGTGGCGTCTGGACAAAATGCTGATCTCTTCGACGAGGGACGCGAGCCGGGCCTGGTATTCGCCGAGCAGAAAGGGAGAAATGGACACGACGAGTTCCTCGCCTGTTTCAGCATCGACCAAGCGCATATCGCCAGCGAGCGCCGGTTCGACTTCCGCCGGGTCGAGGATCTGGATCAGCACGATCTCGAATCCACGCGCGAGCAGCGCATACAAGCCATCTTTGAGCCCTTCGCCGAGGAAATCGCTCAGCACGATGGCAAGGCCAGGAAATGCTTCCCGCTCTGCGTAGCGCCGAAGCGCCCCGGTGAGATCAGTCTGCCCGCCGGGGGCCTCCAAGCCGCTCAAAAACCGCAGATAGGTTGGAATACTGGCGCGGCCGCGCAAATGCGGCAGCCGCTGTCCAAGACCGGCGGAGAAGGTCGTCACGGTCACACGGTCGTATTCGAGCAGGCCAATATAGCCAAGCGCCGCGGCGATTCCGGCGGCGTACCGCGCCTTAGTGATTGGCGCGCCAAAGGCCATCGACTTGCTGTTATCGATCAGCAGGTGGACACTCAAGTCCTCCTCTTCACGAAACAGCTTCAAGAACAGCTTATCCAACCGCCCGTAGGCCTTCCAGTCGACGTATCGCAAGTCATCGCCGGGCGCATAGTCCCGGAAGTCGGCGAACTCGACGCTGTGTCCCTTTTTGGCGGTCCGACGCTCGCCCTTCATTCGCCCCGCATAGCTTTTGCGCGCCACGAGGGTCAATGTTTCCAGTTTTCTCAGGAATTCAGGTTCGAGCAATCGATCACTTGCCACAAACAGATCATACCCGCCACAACAGCTCCGCGCTTGCACAAGGAGATCGGCCATGCCATATCGAATTATTATGCAAACATTCGAGACGTGAGAGGACTAACTGACATGCCCACTGAGCAAAATGGCGAGCCCGACTCAGCTGTCGCTATTACCCAGGACTTTTGGCAGTTTCTGAAGCTGCCGCACTACGTGCACGAGCATCCGCCGGTCAAGAACGCCAATGACATTAATAGCGACCGGCTTTCGCCCATCGACAAGCTGGCGATCGCCATTACGGACAAGGTCGGCTCCTTCGGCTTTTTCGCGATAATCTTCGTGTGGACCATCATCTGGTGCGGCTACAACATTCTGGCCACGGAAGTGCCGGTCCTGCATTGGAAGTCATTCGACCCATTTCCAGCGTTCGTGGCGTACTTGCTGATCAGCAACGTCATCCAGATTCTCCTTATGCCTCTGATTATGGTAGGACAGAACCTTCAAGGAAGGCATGCGGAGATTCGCGCCGAGCTCGATTATGAGACGAACGTCAAAGCGGAAAAAGAGGTGGAAATACTGTTGCGCCATATCGAGCACAACTCGGAACTGCTCGTTCACCTGATGCGGCATGTCAATTGCCGGCTGACCGAACAGGAGCAGGAGGAGCTAAAGCATCATCGCGACGTTATGGTGCAGATCGTGGACCAAGGCGTGAATCCGTCCAGCCTTCCCAACGGAGGAAGCAAGTGATCCGGATCTGAGCAATTCCACGACTCGCTAGCAGATGCTATCGTCGGTAAACAGACGATTGAAGTGGTCGCTGTGCAACTGCTCGATCCCGGCATAAGCCATATCGAGAGAATACAGCCACAGGAGAAGAATCGCATTTTCACCTGGCGATTCGAGGGTGCGGACGAAAAACTGCCGCACGCTCCCCTCGTATGTCAGTGGCGCGCCGCAAGTGTCGAGATCCAAAGGAGGCCGTGGACACCCCGACGTTGCAGCCGCCTCCGCCTTCTCCTGATTCCACAGGTCGCGGTAAACCGAGTCCACAAACTCGCGGACGTTCGCAGGCGTCGCGTGCTCGAAATCTGGGCCAAAGGCTTGAATGGCCCTGAGTTTGAATTCGCTGAGTTCCATTGAATTCACTGTACCGTAGTTTTTCCGGGATGCGCCCAAGATTGTTTTACTGAGCGACCCTACAAATTGCCATCGACGGCAGCCCGTCTTCCACTCCCAAGCGACGCCGCTGCCGTCAGGGCGCAGCCGCCTTGTTCGCGCTCCCGCCCACGAGATCTAGCCTGGCGAGATTAAGACCTACTCCAACGGAAGAGCGCCCTATTCCGCTACCTGCAAACCAACTGGAATCCGGACAGGAATTGCCGCGTGGAACGGCGAACAAGATCCGCATGCGGCGGCGCGTAATGCGCTGCGCAAGGATCATGTGAAAGAGTATTACCTATGATGAAAATTGCAGCGAACAACAAACTCGTCATTGTCGGAGATTCAATTACCGACAACGGACGCGCCAGGCCGATCGGCGAAGGAAACGGTCTTGGCAACGGCTATGTGATGCAGATCGACGCTCTTCTCGGCGCGGCTTATCCCGAGCGCAACATCCGCGTGATCAATACGGGGACGAGCGGCAACCGCGTCCGCGACCTCAAGGGACGCTGGAACACCGATGTCCTCGACCTCGCGCCTGACTGGGTGGGCATTATGATCGGAGTCAACGATGTCTGGCGCCAGTTTGACGGCAGCCGGCTATTCGACGATCAGGTGCTGCCCGAAGAATTCGCGGCGACGCTGGACGAACTGGTCGCGGTCACAAAGCCGAAGGTCAAGGGAGTCGTCCTGATGACTCCGTTCTATCTCGAAACGAACGCGTCCGATCCAATGCGCGCCCGCGTCGACCAGTATAGCCGCATCGTGGAAAAGATCGCGAAAAAATACGACACCCTCTATGTCGACCTGCAGGCAACCTTCCTCAAGGTTCTTGAACACACGCCGACCCAGGCCCTTGCCGGCGACCGGGTGCATCCCAACCGCGTCGGAGATATGGTTATTGCCAGGGCGTTTCTGACCGCTCTCGGCTTCGAATGGTAGATTAAGCTGCAGCAAGCGGTGAGATCTCGGCTGGCGCAGCGAGATCTCTCCGCGCAGCCCATGGCGATGTCACGGACCAGGATCACATGCCCTATACGATCGACTTAGACGGTAAAAACGCAGTGGTGTCGGGAGGGACGCGCGGCATTGGCCTGGCAATCTCGCGGATGCTCGCGGAGTGCGGCGCCAGCGTCACGATGATCTACCGCGCCGACGATGCGGCGGCGGATGCGGCGCTCGAAAACCTGCCCGGCGACGGACACTGGGCCGTGAAGGCCGACATCGCCGACGCGGAAGCGGCCGAGGCCATCGCGGCGGAATGCGCCGAGCAGGCGGAGGGCGGGATCGACCTCATCGTCCTCAACGCGGCCCTGATCGCGGGCGGTTCGTTTTCACGCACGGACGCCGCAGCTTGGCGCAAAATGGTGGACACCAACATACTCGGACAAGCGGCGCTTCTGCGTGGACTGGACAAGCACATTCGGCCGGGCGCAAGCATCGTCTTTATCTCGAGCGGCGCGGCCCACGAACCCATTGAGGGCATGACCGCGTACGGGGCAAGCAAGGCCGCAGTCAACCACTTCGCCGCCATCCTCGCTCAAGAATGGGGACCGCGCGGAGTTCGCGTCAATGTCGTCTCGCCTGGCGGCACATCGAAGACCGCGGTCGATTACGACAACCTCACGGAGGGGCAAAAGGAGGCGATCGCTTCAACGGCGCTTCGGCGGCTTGGCACGACGGAAGACGTCGCCAAAGCCGTCCTCTTCTTCCTCAGCGATCTGTCCGGATTTGTTACCGGACAATGGCTTCGTTGCAACGGCGGGCGAGTCTGATGCGTTGCTCCCGAGTTCGATTCGATGCAACTTGGCGTCGTTCGGGGCAACGGCCTCTAGGAAAGAAGGGGTGTCATTAATCGGCGTCGCGAGAAAGATTCAGGACGGCTCGTGCCGCCGGGGCATTCTTTGCCCGCGCCTCGTTCACGGCGTTTGCAGCTAACGTCCGATACCAGCGTGTATCGCGAAGACGTTCAACCGCTGTGACGCTCCTTATCCAAAAACGGCCACGGCGGCCCGGGAGCCGTCTTAAAACGCCTTTTGATTGTTTACACGCTTTCTACATTGTTCTATCGCCTGACGAGGCTCCCTCGCAGGCACTCATTCTGTTACGAAAGGACCTTACGAAAATGGCACGTATTCCTGAGAAAATCGTCACGCTCCTTGAGGGAGGCCACGCGTTCTGGGTCGCCACGGCAAGCGCCGATGGATGGCCCAATATTGCAATTAAAGGCAGCGGGGCCGTAGCCGATCCGGAGCACCTATTCTTCGCCGATCTTTTTTCCAAGAAGACGCGAGTAAACCTCGAGCACAACCCGCTCGTCGCCGTCGCGATCCATGATGCCGAGAAGCATATTGCGGTACAGGTTAAAGGCCGCGCGACATTGTCCGAATCAGGACCGCTCTACGATACCGTCGTCGCTCGGCTCGCCGAAAAGGCGCCGTCACTGCCTAAACCCAAATACGTTGTGGAGATCGCCGTCGAGTCGGTATGGGACATGACCGCCGGGCCGAACGCGGGAGAACGCATCGCCTGACCGAATGTCGTTGAGCGGGCATCAACAGCCCGCTCAACGCATGGCAGCGATTACCGGCTGCCGGTCGCCAAGAACCCTTCGGGCAGTGAGATGCGGGGAGGGCCGGTCGTTGCGCCGTCGATAATGGCCGCCGCAACGCTCAACCGCAGCGGCGGCGTCGCGGGAAACGTAATTCGCTGCACGGCGAGCCGGACGGCGCAGCGTCCGAGTTCGATAAAGTTTGGATCGATCGTGCAGAGGTTAACCAAACCGATCGTTTCCGTGCTGACATTCGAGCGGTCGTTGTCGAACCCCGTCACGCTGACATGCTCGGGCACGGCAAGCTCGAACCCCTCGACAGCAGTCAGACATTCCAAGGCAACCTTGTCGTTGACGCAAACAAATCCCGTAACATTCTGTTCCGCTATCAAACGACGGATTAAGTTGTTATCGAGACGCATCCCGGCCGCCGTTTCGATATAGTCCTCCGTGCGCACGCGATGGCGATCCGAGACGCCAATTCCGAACTGCTCGCACCCCATAACGAAACCCGCGTAGCGTTCCAGATACATACTGCTGACGTTGCAATCGTCCACAAAAGCAAGGCGCCGATGAGCTAAAGCAGCGAGGCGCCCAACCAATCCCGCGATCGCAGCCACATTGTCCTGTAGCGCGGAGTCCGCATGCAGGCTATCAAAACGCCGCGACAGCACAACGACCGGCAGGCGGCGGCAAAGCGCCTCGATAAACTCCTCCGGCAGAGCGCCGACGACAACAACCGCGTCGCACTGACTCTCCGCCACTTTGTCCGCCAATCGATCCACTTCGCCCGCGGGCAAACGGCCGCCGGTCCAAGGAGCCATGAAAAGGCTGTTGCGCACGCATTGAGTGTCGCACTCCGCCGTAATTCCTTGAAGCATGTGCCCGTAAATGCCATGTTGGCGCGCTTGGGCGACATGTCTCAGCGCGAGAACAATTCCAATAAGCGGTCGCCGCACATCCGGCTGGGCAGCGCCCCGGCCGTGAACACCGGCTCGCCGGCTCGGACCGCGGCCGGCCCGGCCCTGGTAGCCGAGGGCTACGGCCATCTGGTTTACCCGCGCGCGCGTTTCCGGGTGAACCAGTAGATCGTTGCGCAAAGACCTCGAAACCGTGGCCGTCGAGACCTGCAACTTATCGGCGATTTCCTTGATCGTAATAGACATATTGAGCCGCCAATGCAATCATATCACATGAAGGGAAATAGTTGTTGCATGTTTTTACAATTCAGGTGCGACGCGCGGCCTTTCTTCCTAACCAGAACCCGCTCATCCACGATACCTAACATACATGTTTTTACATTATCGCTTTTTTACATTCCTTATTGACAACAAAAATATGCCGTGATACTATAGAGTGTAGGCGCGACAAAATTGCGCCGACGACGAAAGAGGCTAATGATGCTTGTATCTCGTGAATACTCTTACGCTCATCGCCTGGAATGTGCCGACAGCTCAACGCGGCGAACAATCGGTTTCACATTAATAGAGCTGCTCGTTGTGATCGCAATCATTGCCATTCTCGCAGCAATCCTGTTTCCTGTGTTTGCGACGGCTCGCGAGAAGGCCCGGCAGTCATCTTGCGCCAGCAATCTTAAGCAAATCGTCCTTGCGGACATCCAATACTCGCAGGATTACGATGAAATGGCGATTCCCGCCCGTGTCGGAGTGACGGCGACGCCTGTCCTTTGGAACTGGTGCTCCTCGATCTACCCCTATGTTAAGAGCACCAACGTATTCACGTGTCCCAGCCAATCGCTCAGCGGCAGTGTTCTCGACTATACTTACAACTGGGAAATCGCCGCGGACTTTGGCGTAACGGGCAATCCGCCGCGCAACATATCGACCATCCCCTTCCCGGCCTCCACGGTCATATTCGCCGACGCAATGGGTGGAAATGCGAGCAGCAGCGGCGCCAACGCGGTCACGAGTATCGTCAATGCCACGGATAAGTGCCTGATATTCGCGCCGGCTCCGCAAACAAGAGTCGTTAGCGCCAATCAGTGGGAAACTGGACGTGTCTTGACGGGAGGCGCAACCAACACGGGCGTATTCGTCTGTGACGCCAACGTCGCGTCGATTCGCCACTCAGGCGGAGCCAACTACGCCATGGTCGACGGGCACGTTAAGTGGTTCATGGCGACCATCGGACAATACGGCTTCCAAAACGGCTTGAATGTTACGCTGAACTGCACCGTACCGTGGGGATACAATCAGAACGTCGGTCCGCAATCGAACGGACTGAACTACTACCCTGATGACAACCTGTTGGGAACATCCGACGTATACAATTAGCGGGCCGGATTCGTCTAACTCCACAACCAAAAACGGCGGCGACGCTAATCAAATAGCCTCGCCGCCGTTTTCCACATCGCGTTTTCCCTAGCCTGCAAGATCTTCCAGAACCTTGACCACGGCGGAGTAATCCTCGTCGCCATACCCACGCGCAACGGCGCTTACGAATAGCTCGCGCGCGGCGGCATTCATTGGCTGCGGCAGATTGAACGCGGACGCGGATAGCGACGCCAGGTTTAGATCCTTGAGCATGTTGCGCACGAAGAAGTTCGGCGTGAAGTTCCGGTCGAGCAGCGTCTTGCCTTTCGGGCCGTACATCGGCGCGGCAAGGTTGGAGGACTGGATAATATCAAGGACGGCATGCGGATCGACGCCGCCTGTTTGGGCATACAACAGTGTCTGTCCAAGGGCTAGAATCATCTGAGCGATCAGCATGTTGCAAGCAAGCTTTGTCGTCGCCGCCTGTTGCGCGTCCGGAAACCGGCGCACCTGACCGGAAAAGGCGCTCCACGCACGCTCGCACTGATCGATGTCGGCAGACGCGCCGCCCGCCAGGACGATCAGCGTCCCTTCCGCGATCTGCTTCTTGCTCCCAAGCACCGGCGCCTGCACGAATCTTCGCCCCTCGCGTGCGTACCGCGCGGCCAACGCCTCCGCCGACTGCGGCGTGACGGTACTCATGTCGCAATGCACGCCGGAATCGGAAAGCGCCCTCGCAATGCCGTCCGGACCGAACGTAACCGCCTGAACCGCGTCAGGATCTGTCACGACGGAAATAACGACATCGCTGCCCGCCGCGGCCCGCGCCGGCGTCGCCGCCGCCTTCGCGCCAAGCTCGATCAGGCCGGCGATCTTGGACGCCGTCCGGTTATACACGACGACGTCATGCCCGGCAGCCAACAAGCGCGGCGCCATCGGCGCACCCATTACGCCAGCGCCAACGATTCCTACACGCATCCTTTTGTTCCTCTCGTAGTTACGGAGATTGGGGCAATCCTGGCATAGAAGGATGCAACCAGCGTCTCAACCGCAGCGGCTTTTCTAGTACCGCTCGCCGTCTTCCTCGCCATCATCGTCATCATCCTCGAAGTCGTCGTCGATGTCGTCCAGCGCGCCCGAGGAATCGGTGTACGAGGAGATCTCCTCGCCGCGGAAAACGGTGACAAGGAAGTCCTCTCGATCAAACGAAGGAAGATAGGACGACACCACATCCTCATCGATCTGCGAAAGCAACTCTTCCTCGGTTTCCGGGGTCAGATCTGCTTCGAGCACGAGGGTCGCATGGATCGTATCCTGCGCATAATGGACATCGAGCTGACCAATGCGCTTGTCTTCTTCCCAAATCAGAAAGATCTCAGAAGACTGTGTTCGGACAAGACGGGAAAGACGATAAGGGTAGGTTTTGTGTTGGGTATTGTCCATCGGTGGAGAACTCGTTAAAACGGGGCCGGAATGAACCAGCCCCTTTGTTGATAGTCGATACAGAATGAAGCGCGGCCAAGATCGGAACGCCTAAAACGCTGCGTTGCGATCAAAAGCCACGCTTCGCGAACATACGCGATCAGGCGACTCCTGGCTCTGGGCGCAGATTAATCGGCCTGACTGATGCCGGCTTATCCTGGGCATCCTTCGAGTCGCTGGGCGGCGCGGATGCCGTGGGCGGCGTTTCCTGATTATTCACGGCTGGTTCGGTCCCATCCATCAGGGCCACAAACTCATCGCGCTCGATGGATTCCTTTTCGAGCAGCACTTTGACCACTCGTTCCATCTTGTCGCGGTTCTCTGAAAGGATCACCTTGGCCCGCTCATAGCAGTCATCGATAATCGAGCGGACTTCCTTATCGATATTGAGCGCCACCTCATCGGAATAATTGCGCTCTTCCATCCAGTCGCGACCAAGAAACGGGTTTCCGTGCCGGCCGCCGATGGTGAGCGGTCCGATTTTGTCGCTCATGCCATACTGGCAGACCATCGCCCGCGCCATCTCCGTTGCGCGCTCGAAGTCATTCGATGCGCCGGTGGTCACCTCGGAATATACAAGCTGTTCCGCGACGCGTCCTCCCAGGATAGAGGCAATCTTATCGAGGAACTCGCTCTTCGTAACAAGATACTTATCCTCGGTCGGCATATGGATCGTGTACCCCAGCGCGCGGCCACGCGGCAGGATCGAAACCTTATGAACCGGATCGGCAAGCGGAAGCAGCTCTCCGACAATGGCATGGCCCAATTCGTGGTATGCCACCATCTCCTTCTCCTTCTCGCCAAGCAGACGGCTCTTGCGTTCGGGACCGGCGATCACGCGATCGATGGCTTCGTTGAAATCGACCATTTCGACCCGCGTCTTATCGCGTCTGGCGGCGAGCAAAGCGGCCTCATTGACCAGATTGGCAAGATCCGCGCCGGTAAAGCCCGGTGACCGTCGAGCAAGGCTTTCCACGTTCACATCATCCGCAAGCGGCTTGCCGCGCAGGTGGACGCCCAAAATCGCGCGCCGCCCGCCGGCATCGGGCACGTCAACCGTCACATGCCGGTCGAAGCGTCCGGGACGCAGGAGCGCCGGGTCGAGGACATCCGGGCGGTTGGTAGCCGCGATCATGATGACGCCGGAGTTCGGGTCGAAGCCGTCCATTTCGACGAGCAACTGGTTAAGCGTCTGTTCGCGCTCATCGTGACCGCCGCCCAAACCTGCTCCTCGCTGGCGTCCAACGGCGTCGATCTCATCGATAAAGATAAGCGACGGCCGGTTCGCCTTGGCGGTCTCGAACAAGTCCCGGACGCGGCTTGCGCCGACGCCGACGAACATCTCGACGAAGTCCGAACCGGAAATATGGAAGAAGGGAACCCCTGCTTCGCCAGCAATGGCTCGAGCAAGCATCGTCTTGCCGCACCCTGGAGGTCCAAGCAGCAGCACGCCCTTCGGGATTTTGGCGCCAAGAGCCTGGAACTTCTTCGCGTTCTTCAGGAACTCGACAACTTCTTCGAGTTCCGACTTTGCTTCTTCGACGCCCGCGACATCTTCAAACGTTACCTTGGGCACATTCTCCGTCAGCCTCTTGGCACGGCTGCGACCAAACGACATCGCTTGGTTGCCGCCCGCCTGGGCTTGACGCAAGAAGAACATCCAGAACACGATGATCAGCAATCCTGGAACCAGGATTGAGAACAACGCGCTCTGAGCGCCGTCCGATAGAAACGGGTGGTCGTACTTATACGGCACTTTGTGCGCCGTAAGGATGCGAGACAGCTCGTCCGCCTTTTGACCATTATCCCACGGCGGCAGATCCACTTCGACCGACCGCGCGCTATCGGTTAGCTTGCCATCAAAGGTGTCCTTGTCGAACTCCCCCGAGATCACCCGATCCGCCTGGATCTCCGTGACAATCTTGGAGTAATCCATCTTGGCAGGCTGATCCTTGAACCAGGTGTTTCCGGATGGCCGGGCCGCGCTGATGAAGTACAACATCAGGCCCAAACAAGCGATCGGCAAAAAGAATTTCAGTATTCTATTCAAACGGACTCACTCCTCCGCAACCCAAATGCGGGCCGCGAAAGCCGCGCTGCCCGTCTCGACGATCGGGCACAAATATAGTTTCGCTCGATTGTTGGTCGCTCTCGCTGTTATCGAGCACATTACAAGCACAAAAACCGTAAAGACCATTATACCTCGACTTCCGGTCCAGAGCCGAAACGTCACAATATCCTATTCTTCAAAGGACTTCGCGCAAAGCTCAAATGTTTCCATTGACTCGAACAAGCCGGAACGTCCTACAGTTCCTTCGGCTAGCTCGATCGTATCCGTCGTCCCCGGCGGTCCAGCGACCAGGCGCCCGGGACGAACGCCCTGGCAAACTCCCTGGCATCGTCCGGCCCTATCAAGAAACAGCAAATCTATGGCATATCTCATGCCCATAGTATGGACGGAACGAACGCCGCGAAGCCACAGACCTTCGCCTGCGTTCAATGCCGGTGAGCCGATCAACCCCCAACCGCGTTGCCACCATGTCGACGCAAGCGTGACGCGATCAGCTACAACCGTTCCCGACGGACCGTGAACTAATAGATACGTTGTCGCAGTGTCTTTCGTCGCCATCTCCTCAAAAGAGCCACAAAAATGGAAGGAAAAATCGTTCCAGCACGCGCGCAAACGGTAAAATAGCCACATTATGCCAGGAATACCGACTCTTACCGGACAGCACGTCAGACTCGAAAAACTCTCGCCGGATCATGCGTCCGGCCTCTGGGAAGCATCGCGGTTCGACGAAATCTGGTCCTACATGCCCAAGCGTCCGCGCACTCTCGACGAGATGTGCGCCATGATCGAGAGCTTTACGACACCCACGTACCTCGACAGCAACAAACCATACGCAATCATCGAAGCGGCATCAAATGCCGTGATCGGCAGTACCCAACTGCTCGACATCGACTGGGCAAACCGCGGAGCCGAGATCGGCTGGACGTGGCTTACTCCCCGCGTCTGGCGATCACCCGTCAACACCGAATGCAAACTGCTGCTGCTTGCACACTGCTTCGAGACGCTGAAGTTCTTGCGCGTCCAGCTTAAAACAGACGCGCGGAACGAGCGTTCCCAGAAAGCGATCGAGCGCCTTGGAGCGGTCCGCGAAGGCGTCCTCCGCAGGCATCGAATTCTTTCGGACGGCTTCGTCCGCGATTCCGTCTACTATAGCATTGTATCAGAAGAATGGCCCGCCGTCCGCGATCGTCTCAATTTCGCGCTTCGACGTTAAAGCGTGTGTAAAGAATCGAAAGGTCTTGTAAGACGGCTTTGCGGCCGCCGTGGCCGTTTTTGAAAAAGGGCCGGCATGGCGATTTTACTGATTAACGATGGGTGCGGTGATCGGACCTGTCAGCAAAAGGCCGTACGCGTGTTGACGCGGCATCGTAAACTACCGCAGTGAACGAGGCGCGCGCAAAGAATTGCCTCGGCGGCAACGGAGCCGTCCTGAATCTTTCTCGCAATACGCCAGTTTAGTACGATCGTAGGAAAATACAGCTCAATTTGAGCGTGGTTCGCGCGTTCGGAGACCTCTCTACCCCATCGGAATGGGGTCCCCTTCTCTCCGAAACGGAGAGACTGTTGGCCGCATTGCCAAGCGCTCCTAAGCTCCTCCCGCTTCGGCTCCTCGGCCTCG
>JARLGU010000065.1 GCA_031292625.1 Capsulimonadaceae bacterium
CGAGGCCGAGGAGCCGAAGCGGGAGGAGCTTAGGAGCGCTTGGCAATGCGGCCAACAGTCTCTCCGTTTCGGAGAGAAGGGGACCCCATTCCGATGGGGTAGAGAGGTCTCCGAACGCGCGAACCACGCTCAAATTGAGCTATATTTTCATGAGAGGCGAACTAATCGCCCTTCCATTGCCCCTTCGCGTACAGCGCCGACACGCTCGCGCCATCCAGAGCGCAACCGATCACCTCAATCTGGTCTATCCCACCGTCGAGCAACGCGCGCTGACCGGCGACTTGCGCAATCCGGATCTCAGGGCCCCAATGCGTCCGCTGGAGCACCGGCGTCCCCGTCTCACTTGACGCGGCAAGCTTTCCATTGACGTAGACGCGCAGTCGCGAGAGATCGTACACGAATGCAACGTGGTTCCAGCCCGGCGAAAGCGCGACGGCCCCGCTGGCGGAAAGCATTGTGAACCGCTGGGCAACCGTGACCTTGCCCGCCTCGAATGTCGCCTTGAATGGCCCGATCGACAGAATGGACGCGCCGCCTCCACTCGTTCCGCCCGGAGTGCGAACGCGCGCGCTGACGGTAACCGCGCCGTACGGCCACGATGTCGACCGGATGCGAATCAGCGCCGGCGGACTCAGCTTCACACAACCGCCGCGCCATCCGCTCGGCAGCCACTCAAACGGCCCCTCGATCCGGCCATAGCCGTACTGATGCCCGACTGCGGCGTCGTTGATCGCAACGCCTTCCCCTTCGTCGAGGGCGAGCCGGTAATACGGAATGTCTCCGACCGGCAAATCGACGCTGCGAAGGTCACTGGTTCCATACGGGTTGCGCGACTCCTCGGCGGAGTCATCCACGAAATCGTCGAACGCCCCCTGAGTTTCGACCACTGGCGCCGGAATGCGTTCGCCCGGTGCGACGACGCCGTTTTTCGCAGGCGCTTTCGATGCCGAATCCAGCACAACGGGAAGCGAATAGGCGACTTTGCCGCTCGCGGTCAGGGCATAGGCGTGGTAGACGCGCACCTGTTCAGCGTAAGGAGATAGCGGCACGGTGCGCTGATAAGCGCCGGAAGCCGGGAGCGGGTAGTCGATGTTCGCCTCGTTCGTTCCCGTCGTCGCAATCAACGACACTTCAACGGGCTTTCCGCCGACCTGGATCGTTCTGCGAACATTGCCCGCGAGGACGTCGGCGAGCGACGTTGCAATCGTTTGCGGCGTCCCCTTGACGTCGAGTGTCAGGACGATCTTCGTGTTGGGGCATCCGGTAATGCGGAAGACGTTCCACGATGCGCCCCAGTTTTGCTGCGAGTCGTAATCCATGCTCGCGGCCGGTCCAACAGTCCGGCAAGCGTCCATGGTCCAATACGGCGTGTACCGCTCATCGATGACGCCGCCGTCCACAGCCAGGCGGCAGCGGGTCTTTGCACCGATGTCGATGCGCACAAATTGCCTGATCTGCCCGGCAGGCACGCCAGCAAGCGTATCATCGGCCCGGAAGCTTCCCGCGCTAAGCTGGCTCTCGGCGAGGATGAGGCGCTTGAGCGGCTCGGGGCCGTTTGCCGATGCCGACACGCTCGCCGTGCGCCCGGCTGCGGGCTTGACCGAGAGCGCTACGGTCTCATCCGGCGCCACCCGGTCGAGGGCGATCACCATAGGCCTGAGAAAACGTACATTGTTGTAGCGAAGACGTATGGGCGCAAGGCGCAGATTCGAGTAGAGCGTCCGCATCTCGCCAGACTCGTGTCCGAATTGGCGCACCGTGACATAGGGAACCAAGACCTCGGTTTTGCCAGCAAGGGGAGTCGTGTCCATGCGCAATTCGAGGAACGGGTCATCGTTTTCGCTCCCAGTGGTCGCACGCGACGAAAGCGTGGTCACGGTGCGGCCGTTCTGATCGTCGAGCCGGAAAGAGACGACGTAGTCGCTTGAAACCGTGTTGTGCTCGGGCAAGATGTCGCACTGGAAAAATGCCTGATCGCCAAGAAGCGCCTCGGGCTGGTAAGCGACGACGAACTTGGGAGCGTCGAACGGGCTCTGGCCGTTTTCGGCAAGCTGATGGCAGTAGCGGATCATCTCGGCGTAGCCGTAAACATTGCGGCTCGATGGCATCAGCATCGTCTCGTTCATGTCGTTCCACGTAATAAACGACATCTGCTTGTAGCCAAGCCCCGTCCATAATCGCAGCCCGTCCCGTAGAGAAGTCAGGCCCTGGATCCGGCAATGGATCGCATAGAATTCACGGTTTGAGCAGTCGTATCCCGGCCAAATGTCCGGATAAAAGGTAAAGCTGTCCGCGCGCTCCTTGAGTCTCTCGTTTAGCGCCAGCGCAACGTCGGTTCGCAAATTGACGCCGAAGTCGGTTGCGCCATCCCATCCGAGCGACTTTAACCAGTCGCCATTTCCAACGTGCGGCGCTTCGAGCGCAGGCCAGGGCTTGTGTTGGGCGAGGTCGTTGCGCTCGAGCGCAAGTCGGTCGAAGCAGCTGATCGTCGGGTTGAGCAACACTTTGACGCCGCGATCCTTAAACACCTGGCGCGCTTTCGCAAGGCCATCGCCCGCGGCCCATTTCACGCCGCCGTAGAAGAAATGGACCTGCGCGCCGTTGACGCGCGCGATGCAAGGATCATCCGCGTGCTTGACCGCGAAATCCGCGATCAAATTGGCGTTCTTGACCGGATCTGCATCCTGATCGCACCACTCCGGCGCAATGTAGAAAACCCTTCCGCTCTGCGCCTTAATCTGCTTCGCCGCTTCAAAGTACTCGTCCGGAGCGCAGCCAAGCATCTGGAAGCCGTTGATCCCAGAATCCAGCGCCGCTTCCATTGTCCGCTGCGCCTGTTTTTCAGCGTTGCCATCCTGCGTGACGAGCGGAACCACATCGGTCTCGACATGCATCACTGAGAGTGGAGCCTGCGGCATGTAGTGCGCCCAGAAGATTACCGGGACGTTGTTCTGCCCTGGTCCGGGGGCGAAGGGACACGTTTGCGCACAGACCGGAGCGCATGCAAGAGCGGCGAAGGCGGCAGCCAAAGGCGCTACAACCGTAAAGAGCTTCATAGGGACATATTCACTTTCGTATATGGGCTTTGTTGGACGACTAGAAATCGACGGCAGTATCTCCGAAGCAGGCGTTGCCGTTAGCATAATGACGAATGAACACCTTGCCGCGACCGCCTGGGGCAAATCCGCCGGTGCAGGCGCCCGTCGTCGACGTGTTATCGCCAAGCTGATTGAGATCGCCAAGGCCCGTGGCGCTCGGATCCGGCATCTTGACCCACACCGCGTGCCCATCTGCGCAGGATACGTTCATGCCGCCGTTGTGCCGCGTGAGACTCGCTACACGTGTTTGGTTGGTGCTCCAATTGCTTCGCAGCCAATTCCAGTCGTTCGCACATGAACCCAGGGTGTTCGTATTGCGCGAATTTTCGAAAACAACCGCGTAAAGGGCAGGCGTGTCGATCTGAGAGGAGAGAAGAGGAGCGTTCGCAATGCCATAGCAATTGCTAGCGGTGCAAGGCGTGGACGTGTAAACGCGCACGATCTCCGTATTTACTTGATAGTCGATGTTGTAGGGCAAACCGCTGACCATAGCGCCATTGCCTGACGGACACGTGTAGCTCGGAGTGCTCTTCATGTAAACTTGGAACTGACCAAACCACTCGAATGGCCAGGCTGTGCTCGTGTACAGGTTTGCATTCGTCGGCGAGAGACCGATCGGAAACGCTTCGTCGTAATCCTGAACATATTGCATGATCGCAAGGCCGATCTGCTTTTGGTTCGCCAGACAAGCGCTCGCGCGCGCTTTTTCACGAGCACTTGCAAAAACAGGAAATAGAATAGCAGCAAGAATCGCAATAATAGCGATAACAACGAGTAACTCTATAAGAGTAAATCCATATCGTTTCATGGTGTTCTCCAAAACTTCCGTCAGCGACGATAGGCCGCCGGCATTTGCGTCGAGCTTCGCCGAGAAAGTTGAAAGTGCAAACAAAGCCGGCCGGCATCCGTGCGCCCTTCCGCCGCCGCAAGCAGCATTCCGCCAACTTCGCGTCCAAGCGCCTCTAGCGGCGGACGCATCGACGTCAGCCCTTCTTGACGCGATCGCGGATGGTCGTCAAAGCCGATGATGGCGTACTCTCTTCCGGCAAGCAAACCCTTCTCTTCCGCGGCGCGCATATAGCCGAAGGCAACCCAGTCGTTCGCCGCGATAACGGCGTCGGGCACGCGACCGCCACCCTCAAAATAGCGCATAGCTTGCTCGTAAGCCGCCTGTTCATGGACGCGCAGATCTCCAACAACACTTGTGCGCTCGACATATGTGTCGAGGCTCTTGGCGGCAATCAACGTGCTCAGCGAACACCGTTGCGCCCCCGCCAGCGCGAAAGCTTCTCGAGCTCCATCGAAGCGCTCCTCCACCCAATCGACTGAATAAGGAGACAGGAACAACGCCTCGCGGCATCCCTGCTCGATCAAGTGGCTTGCCGCTTGAAACCCCGCCGTCCGGTTGTCGTAATAGACGTGCCGCACGGGAGCCAGGATCGACCTAGACGCTACAAATACAAGGGGAACATCCGGATAGGCCGCCATGGCATCCCATACAGCCTGGTTTATGTCGAAGGTGTAGAACCCCGATACGGCAACGGCCTGGACACCCTCCTGCCGAAGCTGACCGACGGCCTCGAACAGCGTGCGAACCGGGATCCCGGCTCGCATCAAATTGGCATAGCGGATCGACGCATTCTGGGCGTTGAGAACTTGCTCGATGTTCGTAATAATGGTGTCGTTCCAGGTGTTCGCGAACCTCGACGCGTTTTCGCGAAGATCGAACTCGCCCACGATCCCGAGCACTAGATTCCGCATGGAACTGCCGTTCGTTCGCGCGACCGGCGCCGCCGGTTCCCTCGATCTCTCTGCGTCGTCTCCTTGAACAAACGTCCCCCGCCCCGATTCCGCGCGAAGCGTGCCGTCCGCGACAAGATTCGTGATCGCGCGCTGAAGGGTGTTCAACTCGACGTTGTAGACCTTCGCCAGTTCGCGACGTCCCGGTATCTGCTTGCCGACCGGCCATATGCCGCCGCGGATACGCGCCCGAAGATCGTCCTCGATGCGCTTGTACGCCGGTGCGGAGTACGCCCTATTCTGTTCCGCCAGCCTTCCGTTTGCCATAACGATACCGTATCAATCAGTGATACGGTATCGTATCACTGCATCGACCGTATGTCAAGCGGAATTCTGAAAATATTGGAGATGTTCAGATTCAAAGTGGGCGTGAAAGCGCTCCCGCTCGATTGCTGATGATGCCATCCGGAGCCATCGCGATGACTTCCGCGGCGATAGCGACGTCATCGACGGTCCAGACATGGGCGTCCAGCCCGGCGGCGCGGGCGCGTTCCACTCCGTTCGCCTTGGCCAGTCCCTGCCAGCCCATCGCTAGGCCGCTTGCGCCGATGCTCAGGGCGGTCTCGACGATCTTATCCCAACGCTGGCGCGCGCCGGGGGAATCGTTATCGACCCAGAACAGGTAGTCGGTCTTTATTCCCGGCATCGCCTTCTTGACCATCGCCAATACGCCGGGCGAAAAAGCGATCACGCGGATTTGATCGTCGCGCAGGCCGGACGCGGCAAGCGCGCCGACAAGCGCGGAGACGGCGATGGGATAAACATCCTCGGCTTCGTCCTTGATCTCAATGAACAGACGGCCGTCATCCGGCACAATGGCAAGCGTCTCGCTCAAAAGCGGCAGCCTTTCGCCGATCCACTGCGCGCCTCGCCAGCGACCAGCGTCCAGCGCTTTTAGCGCGGCCGTCGACGTCTCGCGAATGATGCGCTTCGCGCCCGTGGTGCGCAAAGTGTCGGCGTCATGGCAGACAATCAACTCCCCATCGGCATCCAGGTGCACGTCGATTTCGACCGCGCGAATCCCGCGCTCCCAGGCCAGGTTCACCGATGCCAGCGTGTTTTCAGGCGCGTCCTCCGACTCGCCTCGATGCGCTACCCAATACATTGTCAAGCCCTCCTCCCGTCGAGCGCGCTTATCCGCACTCGGCAGCAGTATAAGCGCACCGGACTCGTCTGTCAATGGCGTCGCCAAGCGCTTCCAGAAGGTCAACCAGCGCGCTATCGAATCGCGGCGGACGTCCCAATTCGCTGTCCTGCGCAAATTCTCGATTTCCAACAGGCTCCTTAAGACAGGAAGCGGCGGCCACGATGGCGAACAATACTCGCAACACGCCCACTCGACGCCGGCATCGTCCGGGTCAAGCGCGGCGATCATGCAGGACCACCTATGAACAAAATTTACACCAAGGCCATCCGGCTTGCGATTTACGCGATCGTCATCGCATGCGGAGCGGTCCAGTGCGCCAACGCGGACAACAACGGCGTTGTCACCGTTGGCAAAGCCCGATTCACGGTAATCGGCCCCAACATTATCCGGATCGAGTATTCGGACGCTGGCAAGTTCGTCGACCTGCCGTCGACGTTTGCGATTAACAGGGACGCTCGCTGGAGCGGAGCCGCCGTAGTCGCATCGGCGACACAGACGGTCATCGACACGGGAGCGATCCGGCTTGTCTACACGCCCGACGGGGCGCCGCTTAACGCGACCAACCTGACCGCTCGGATCAAGATCGGCTCCGACAGCGCGCAATGGGTTCCCGGACAGACTGATCCCGGCAACCTTGGCGGAACGATCCGCACCCTCGACGGCGCGATTGCGGCAAAATCGCTCGGCAACGGGGCAATATCCCGAAGCGGTTGGGCGCTTATCGACGACTCGGCGTCGCCGCTCCTCGCTGAAGGTTGGGTAAAAGCGCGGCCGGATAAGACGAATATCGACTGGTACCTGCTCGGCTACGGCCATGACTATCGCGCAGCGCTCCACGCGCTCACGACGATCTCCGGCACTGTTCCGCTCCCGAGGCGCTACGCCCTTGGCGTCTGGTACTCGCGCTACTGGCCCTATTCATCGACGGAATACCGCGAGATCGTCCAGGAGTACCGCGACCACGACTTTCCGCTCGACAACATCGTTCTCGACATGGACTGGCACAAGGATGGCTGGACCGGGTGGTCGTGGAACCGCAAGCTGCTCCCCGATGCCGACGATTTGTTGAACTGGTTTCACGATCAGGGATTGCATGTAACCGTGAACCTGCATCCCGCCGATGGCGTCGCCCCGCACGAGGATCAATACGCGGCGTTCATGACCGCGCTCGGACAGGATCCGGCGTCGGGGAAGACAGTCCCCTTCGACGCCGCAAGCAAGCCATACATGGATGCGCTTACGAAAACCGTGCTCGATCCGCTCACCAAAGAGGGGATCGACTTCTGGTGGCTGGACTGGCAGCAATACGAAAAGACACGGAGCCTGCCGGAACTGACGAACCTCTTCTGGCTTAATACGTTGCTGTACGATCAGACCGCGTCCGGCGGGCAGCGCGGCCTCTCGTTCAGCCGCTGGGCCGGATGGGGCGATCACCGCCATCCAATCCACTTCTCCGGCGACGCCAACACCGGCTTTCCGATGCTGACGTTCGAGGTGCCGTTCACCGCAACAGCCGGCAACGTCGGCTGTTTCTTCTGGTCGCACGACATTGGCGGCCACATGGGCGGACGCAACGAGGAGTCGTACGCACGCTGGTGCCAATTCGGCGCGACAAGCCCGGTGCTCCGATCGCACTCGACTCGCTCCAAGGAGATGGATCGGCGGCCGTGGACGTACTCAAAATGGGCGGAAGACTCGATGCGGATCAGCTTTCACCTGAGATCCGAACTGTTCCCCTATATCTACACGAGCGCCGCCGAGTCGTGCCGCGAAAGCGTCCCGCTCGACCGGCCGCTCTACTTCGATTACCCCGAGGCCGACAACGCGTACCACAACGGCCAAGAATATCTTCTCGGCGACAATCTGCTCGCCGCTCCCATCACGAAAGCTGGCGCGGGCGATGGCAAGGTTGCATCTCAGATCGTCTGGTTGCCCTCGGATTCTGCCTGGTACAACTGGTTTACGGGAGAACGGATCGCCGGAGGATCCGAGATCCTCGCAACCGCAACAATCGACGAATCTCCGCTTTACGCGCGCGGCGGCGTCCCAATCCCGCTGCAACCTTATGCCATGCGCATGGCGTCCGCGCCATTGTCGACGCTTGTCGTCCGCTGCTATCCAGGCGAGGACGGCAAAACGGGCCGCTCGACGCTATATGAAGACGACGGCATCACAAACGGCTATGCGCGCGGTGAATCCGCGACGACGAACCTGAGCTATTTGCGACGCGGCAATACGGTTACCGTCACGATCGCGCCGGCCGCGGGGACTTTCACCGGTCAGCCCGTTCAGCGAGCCTACAAGATTATTCTGCCCGACACCGATCCTGGCGAAAACGCCGTTGCAGACGGCAAGCCGGTCGCGTGCCAGTATGACGCCGGCGCATTCACCAACGAAATCGATCTTCCGCCATCGTCGATCCGTCAAGCCATGACGCTCACGATTACCGCGCGTCCCGCGGGATTCGACGCGCTTGCGGTCCTTGCAAGAAACCAGCGATTGGAAGCAATCGGCGGCAAGGCGCTTGACGGAGACACGCTTGGCGACGTGCTGGACACGCACGCGTTTCGCGATCTCGATCCGAGCAGCCGCGAGGAAGCGCTCGCCGTTTTCGGCATCGGCGTGGTCCGCCACAACGAGCAGAATTACTTGTACGGACAAGACGAGCCGGCATACGCGTTCGTACATCCGATGACAGTCGACCATGACGAACTAACGTACACCCCGCAAGTCTCCATGATGGACCAGAACACCAAGCCCTTCACCACGACGCGGACCGGATGCTTTGAGTTCCCCGCCGGGGCAGGCACGACGCTTGTTAGCGGAACCGCCAAAGGAAAGCCGTTCTCGCTGCTTTATTCCTGGCTGCCTCTCGACAGCGACCACGATCTTGCGCGCAAGGCTCACGTAACGGTCAGCTCGACGCAAGAAGGTTACGGCGCCGCGGGGATCAATGATGGCGTCATCGACGGCTATCCGGGAAACAAGGCGCGCGAATGGGCGAGCAACGGCGAAAAGGCCGGAGCGTGGGCCCGGCTCGAATGGGGCGCACCGGTTGAATTGAACGCCATCGCACTGTACGATCGGCCCAATACAGTCGACCAGGTCACAAGCGGAACTATCGAATTCAGCGACGGCTCGTCCCAGACCTTTGGCGCGCTGCCCGACGGCGGACAGATGCCGCTAATCGTCACGTTCAGCCCTCGAACCGTAAGTTGGTTTAAAGTCACGATTGGCGGCGTGAAGCCGCGTACTGAAAACGCTGGTTTCGCGGAGATCGCAGCGTATGGCCGGGCGGTCAAGTAAGGCGGTCTGAGCCTGGGAATGTGACAAAATCCTGTCGAAGACGCTCAAATAGAGTTATCAAAGACACCTCTTCCGTTGCTGCCGATCGTTGATCGGCGAAAAGGACAATACATGACAAATCTACATATGGGACAGGTCCATCTGGGACTGATAGACTATGCGTTGATGCTAATCTATTTTGTCTTCGTGATTGGCATTGGCGCCTCTCTAAAGCGCCGAGTAAAGACGAGCTCCGATTTCTTCCAATCTGGACGCTCCATTCCCGCGTGGATTACCGGCCTCGCGTTTTTATCCGCGAACCTGGGCGCGCAGGAAGTGATCGGCATGGGGGCATCGGGGGCCAAGTACGGCATCGCAACCGCTCACTTCTATTGGGTGGGCGCAATCCCCGCGATGGTCTTTGTCGGTATCTTCATGATGCCATTTTATTATGGATCGAAAGCGCGCTCGGTGCCCGAATACCTGAAGCTGCGCTACGATGAAAAGACGCGCGGATTCAACGCGTTCTCCTTCGCGATCATGACGCTCTTTTCATCCGGCATCTCGCTTTTCGCGATGGCGAAGCTGCTCGGCTTGCTGCTCGGCTGGGATTTTACATTCAGTATGCTCGTATCAGCAGGCATCGTTCTGGCGTATATTTTCCTTGGCGGCCTGACGTCTGCGATCTATAACGAAGTCCTGCAGTTCTTCCTGATCGTCTTTGGCTTCCTGCCGCTTGTCGTGATCGGCCTGACGAAGGCAGGCGGCTGGGACGGCGTTAAGCACAGCCTCGACCTGCTTGCCGTGCAGAACCATTTCCCGGCGGGCGCTTATACTCACGCATGGGCGCACATGGGCAGCGCGACCAACCCGATGGGGGTCGACTGGTTCAGCCTGACAATGGGGCTCGGCTTCGTACTCTCGTTCGGCTACTGGTGCACGGACTTCCTGGTCGTCCAGCGCGCCATGGCCGCCAACAGCATGTCTGCTGCGCGGCGAACCCCACTGATCGCCGCGGTGCCGAAGATGCTGTTCCCTTTCCTGGTCATTCTCCCCGGCATGATCGCAATGGCGCTCACCGCAAACGGAGCGGCAAGCGGATACTCGTTGCCGCTCGACGCAAAGGGTGGTCTCGATTACAACATGGCCGCGCCGTCGATGCTGGTCCACTTCTTCCCGACCGGGCTGCTCGGCGTCGGCATGACCGCGCTGCTCGCATCGTTCATGTCGGGCATGGCTGGCAACGTGACGGCGTTCAACACCGTGTTCACCGTCGATATCTATGAAAGCTATATCCGGCCAAAGCAAAGCGATCATCACTACCTGATGGTCGGTAAGTTCGCGACCGTCGGCGGCATCCTCGTTAGCATCCTGACCGCACTGCTCGCGGCCAACTTCAACAACATCATGGACATGCTCCAGCTTGTCTTCGCATTCGTGAACGCACCGCTCTTCGCGACATTCCTGCTGGGCATGTTCTGGAAGCGGACGACCGGGCACGGCGCGTTCTTCGGCCTGCTGTCCGGCACGGTTGGCGCGGCGATCCACCACGGCCTGACGCGTCCAGCCGGCGAGTTCGAGGCAATCAAGGGCGGCTGGCTTGGGCACATCGTCCATACGTATCCGAGCGACATGGCGCAGAACTTCTGGACCGCGATCATCGCGTGGACCACCTGCTTCGTCGTGACGATCATCATATCGAGCCTGACGAAACGCACCAAGAGCGACGAGGAGCTTACCGGATTGGTTTACTCGTTGACGCCCAAGCCCGAAGAAACCGAGAAGGTTTGGTACAAGCAGCCCGTCGTCCTCGGCATCATCGTCCTGATGGGCGCTGTTATTCTGAACGTCCTGTTCAGCTAGGAGAAGGTGACTATGGATCTAAGACTACCCGTCGGAGCGCTCTTCGCAATATTCGGCGCGCTGTTGACGTTGTTCGGCGCTTTCGGTCCGAAGGACATTTACGAAAAGTCGCTCGGCATCAACGTCAACCTCTACTGGGGCGCGGTGCTGCTCGTCTTCGGCCTGCTGATGGCCGGCTTCGCTCTCGCGGCAAGCAAGCGGGAAGCGCAAGCGAAGGCGGAGTAAAACCTACCTTCCCCTCCGGGGCCCCTTCCTTCCGCGACGGAAGGAGCCCCAGAAGGTTAATCGCCCAGCGGCTAGCAGAGAATGGGAAGGGAAGTCCGAGTAGTTTTACGACGACGAGCTATGCGATCTACGATTGGCATGCGTTCAGGATCGTTTGGGCGACGAGGTCCAGACGATCCTGAATATCATAATTTCTGAACCGAATAACACGCAGCCCCAATGCCTCCATGATCCTATCGCGTTCGGTGTCGTAATCGATATTCGTGTCGTGAATGGGTCCATCCACTTCGATGACAAGACGCGCCTCGTGGCAGTAGAAGTCCGCAATAAAGCCCCTGATTACGCACTGACGACGGAAGTGAAATCCACCTAGCCTACGTGCGCGCAGCACTGACCACAGCAGTCTTTCCGCGATTGTCGGCGCATCCTTCAAAGTTTTGGCGCATAACGCCTTCGCCATCGTCGGCCGCTCGCGGACAGGGCCATACTCTTCCCAATGGTTGCTCATGCATAGCAACTCACTCGGATCGCGACAACCCGGAAAGGCTTGCGCTTGTTATTTCCGGGTCTCCTTCCGTCGCGGAAGGAAGGGGCCCGCGGAGCGGGAAGGTAGGTCTACCCCAACTCCACCCCCGCAAGCCGCTCGACGGCGGCCTCGAACCGGTCGAAGTCGTGGATCCACGACTCGATCACGATGCCGTTTTCGTCGATAATGCAGAACGATGGCGTCGCACGTGCGCCATAACCGTTAGAATAGGACTCGACCGCCTCGCGCGACGGATCGTAGAGGATCGGATAACCGATTGCGTTCTCCCGTACAGCGTCCAGGATGGCCTCTCGAACGTCGAATAAATCCCAGGCGACGACCCTGATACGTGCGCGCATTCCAATCTCGTGCAGGCGCTCGATCCGCGCCGTCACCTTCACCAAGCCGCCACCCACCCCCACCCAAGCGCGAGCGCAACCTTCCAGCCGCGAAGCTTAGCAGGATTTAGTTTGCCTCCGTCGAGAAGCGCCACATCGAAATCCGGAGCAGGCGTCCCGGGCGCGATCAGTCCGGCATCGGGGGCCAGGCTCCAGCGTGTCCACCCATCCGGCGGCTCCCAGCGGAACGTTCCGTCGGGCATCTCGGCTATCGGAGACACATTCCGCCACTCTTCGGTGGTAGTCCATTCCATCGCCCCGGCCCACGTTTCAATCGCGCGCCTGGGAAATCGGTCCGAGCGGGCGATCCAGATACGCGTCGACCGGTGCGGCGTCTCGATCGACATCTCGATCTCGACAATGTCGCAAATCTGGCCGTCTACGACCTCCGTGCCATATGATCGATAGGCGACAATAAGCCGGTTGCGGGGAGGTTCGCGACGAAAGAATAGGCCTGGCTCAACAGCCTGAATAAATGGCATCATCCTGAGGACCTGAGCAGTGTCGTTCAAAAACGGATACGTTGAGCCCATATCCACGTCGCGTTGATAATAGGCATTCTCGCAGGTCCGCTGGTAGGCGTCTTCTTCCTCGCCTTCGTATTTTGGACGCTTGCCATACCAGTAACCCAGCAACCGACCATCGCTGACGACCGATGTAGCATACAGCGCGCCTGAGCTGTCGAAGGACTCCTGCCGCAGCTGGTTCGGCTTGCTGAGCCACAGTCGTGTCATGCCTGTCACAGACTCGTCGGCAAGCCAATACCGATGCTCGCTTCGTATCTCAAAGCTCAAGCTCTGCGCCGCCCGAAACGCGGCGATCATTTCACGATAGACCGCTAGCGCTTCCGGATCGCCGCCGATAGACGACTGGACGGGAGATTTCGCGATACGAAGAACATGGTTTCGAAGCCTTGGCCAACTCGCGAAGCCATAATCACGCGCGACGACAAGTTGGGCATCTGAGAGGCGCAACATGCGCGTGGGCGGGAAAGGCGTCAGGCGCAGGGCGGCTTCGACACGGCGAACGGCCTTTGCGTCGTGGATGCGAAAGGATGCGAGAAGCTCCTTCGCCTCATTCTTGAGGTGCTCGAGGTTGGGCGATGCTGGTAATCCGAGGGCCGACATAACGGCCTCCTTTCTATCGCCTGGCGTCCGCGGCTCTCAGGCAGAAAGAAGGCGTTAACGACCGAAATCAGAGACAGTGGGCTAAGCCCTTCCCGCGGACCGGACGCATCTGCATCGCGCTGCAATAATCATATCACGGGCTGCGGAAAAGCGCAAGCGAGGCTTTACGAGATTCACCTACAAGAGACCCAAGATCTCCTCCGCCGCAATAGACGCGCCGTTTTCGGGAACGAGCGCACGCGCGGCCCGCGAAAGCGACTCGCGGCACATCTTGGTCTGGAGGCTCTTTAGCTCCTCCGCCAACGGCTCAACCCCAAGCGGGCACGTGAGCCCTGCGCCGGCCTCCGCGATCGCGCGAGCGCGAGCCGGTTGATCGTCGAGGCTGCGCTCGAACGGAATGATCACCGACGGAACGCCAAAATGCATCAGCTCGGTGACCGAGTTGTACCCCGCCGCCGAGATCGCGATATCGAACGCCGGCAACAGTTCGGCGATCGGGTAGTAGCTAACGCGGCGGACGCCGGACGGGATCACATCGCGGCTGCGCGCGAGCGGCGCTTGTGCGACGACCGGCGTCCAACCCGACTGCCGGCAAGCGTCGCACGCCACCGCGATCGCTTCCTTCAGTTCCGTGTCGCCGCCGCCGCCGAACATCACCAGAGCCCCTTTTTCGCCATCGGCCAGCCCTGCCGCGTCCCTGGCGTCCGCAACGGACTGCGCGTCGTGGCGCGTCCGGATCATGATCGGCCCGGTCCAGCGCATGCGTAGTTTCGCGGGCACGGGAATGGTGGCGTCGCCTTCATTGTGCGGAGCGAGACAGAGATCGTAGTGACCAAGCGCCGATTGGAAGAACTGGTCCCAAACCCGGTCCTCCTTCTGAGCGCGAAAGACAAAGGCCCGGCGCATCTTCCAGCTAAGCGTAGGCAACAGTTCCTGGGATGCGCCGGCCGGGAACGTGTCCGCGACCATAATGGCTGGATTAAAGGCCGCGATCGTGTTAAACACCACAGTCTGAACCAGCTTCGTGTACGCATGCGGGCTGATCCGCGCCTCGCGCATCACCGAGCGCGACGGAATCTTGATGGCGGCGAAGCCCTCCTGAAAGATCACCGAGTCTGCCTCGCTGGTCGTCAAAAACAGGATCTGCGCTTCGGTCCGTTTGCGGCGCACCTCTCGCGCGATTGCTAGGAGACGCGTAACATGGCCCAATCCCAAACCATTGACCGCGTAAAACAACATGCGCGGAGCGCGTAGATGAGCGGGAACGCCTTCAGGGGAGTTTGACGATGCCATATCGCGAGTTTCGCCGGTGCAAAGGCGAAACCCTTCTTATCGATCTCGTACGAACGCTAATTGACGATTGAGCGAGAGGAAAAAGGAGATTGCCCGCGCACGACGGCCCGTCCACCGCTCATGGAGCGCCTTATGAAACACGATAACCGTCTCGCCGGCCTCTGGTAAAGAGCAGCGGAACGCTGCCCCTAGCCGGGTAGGCTGCCCGCGCGGCGAGCGCTCTTCTCCGCCCCAAAAATCACAAAAGATCGTACAAACTGATATCGTCCTCGGTGATCGCCACGGGCTGCGCCGTTGCGACGGGCGGTTTTCCGCGCAGGCCGTCCGGTCCGCGCCGAAGCGAAACGTTCAGGACGATCCGGATTGCGGTCAGAACATTGTTTTCAACCTTGCCGTCGATCTTGACGCTGACTCCGTTCACCAGATCGCTGGCATCGCCGGGCACGGTCTGGCCAACCAGCGTCCGGCTGCCTCTCACCTCGACGGTCACCGGCTTGCCGGTTCTGTCGGTCACGAGCAGGTTATCGCCCGTGGAGGCGATTGTGCCGAAGACAACGACGTCCCGTGCTCCGCGTACGCCGGGGCCGTGGCCGGGCTGCGGCAAGCCGGGCAAAATGTCGATGAGAAACGGAGAGAGCACGTCCTCTTGAGCCAACTTGCGCCCAACGATGATCACCTGCTGGCCGGGTTGAAGGCTATTCGCCCCGAGACGCACCGTTTTCCAGATTCGCGTATCCGGCGTGATTTTGAATGCAAGGCTTCGCTCGGCGAATCGAGTCGTCAACAGCCCCGATCCCGCAGTCGCATCGACTTGCGTCACCACTCCCTCGTAGTGCTCGCCAACGAACGTAACGCTATCAGGCGCCGCGGAAAGCGATGGGATCGCCATCAGCGCCGTTAGGACTACGAGAGCAAGTAGGTACTTCATCAACTGTCCTTTATAGGGGCGGTAAGTCAACAACAATGATGACGATTCTCGACAGAGAATTGTTCACCATTAGGAGTATTCCGATTCTACCCCTGGATACGTTATGCTATCCGTCGATTGCTCCCCGCGCAGCGCGCGTGGGCGACCACGGCCGCGGATTGTCAGGATGCACGCTTGTCGGGTACTATCCGTGCGTAAATCGAGTGTGATCACAGGACTATGCCGCTTCTTGAAGTCATCAATTGCACAAAGCGCTTCGGCGGACTAACGGCTGTCGCCGGCTTCTCGCTGAGCATGGAGCCAGGCGAGCTCGTCGGCTTGATCGGGCCCAATGGGGCGGGAAAAACCACCGCGTTCAACCTGCTGACCGGAGTTTATCCGCCGACCTCCGGCAAGATCATATTCAACGGACATTCCATAGCAGGCCATCGTCCCTCACAGATTGCGGCCGCGGGCATCTCGCGTACCTTTCAGAACATTCGGCTTTTCAACCAGATGACCGTGCTCGACAATGTCCGAACCGCATCACATCTCCATTTTCGCCCATCGCTCGCGGCCGCGATGCTGCAAACAGCGGGGCTTCGCCGCGCGGAAGCTGAGGTTACGGAGCAGGCTCACGCGCTTTTGGAGCGTTTTGGAGTCGACCGATACGCAGACGAGCTTGCGTGCAATCTGCCGTACGGAGAGCAGCGCCGTCTTGAAATCGCGCGGGCTCTGGCGACGCATCCAAAGTTGTTGCTGCTCGACGAGCCCGCGGCGGGCATGAATCCGCAGGAAAAGGTCGCGTTGATGGAGCAGATCCGCACGATCCTTTCCGATTTCGGTTTGACGATTCTCCTGATCGAACACGACATGCGTCTCGTGATGACCATCTGCGAGCGCATCATGGTGCTCGATCAAGGCGAGGTGATCGCGCAAGGGACGCCGGGACAGATCCAAAAAGACCCGAAGGTCATCGAGGCCTACCTGGGCGAGTCGGAGGAAGCCGCGTGACGACCCTTTTGTCGGTCGAGAATATTCAGGTCTCGTATGGGGCGATCCAGGCGCTCAATGGCATCTCGATTACGGTCGCGGAAGGTGAAATCGTCACGCTGATCGGCGCGAACGGCGCGGGAAAGTCGACGACGCTACGGGCGATCTCCGGTCTCGTCCCGGTCTCATCCGGCCGCATTATATTCGAGGGCCGCGATATCACGAACCTGCCGCCCGACAAGATCGTTCGCTCGGGCATCGGCCACTCCCCGGAAGGCCGGCGCGTCTTTTCCGACATGTCCGTTCGTGAGAATCTAGACATGGGCGCGTACACCCGAAAGCCCGGACCGGAGGTCCAGGAGGACCTTAACCGCGCCTTGACGCTGTTTCCGCGCCTCAAGGAGCGCCTCAATCAGAACTCCGGGACGCTCTCCGGAGGCGAACAACAAATGCTCGCAATTGCGCGAGCCCTGATGGGCCGGCCCGATGTCCTGCTTCTCGATGAGCCGTCGCTCGGCCTCGCTCCGTTCCTCGTCCGCGACATCTTCGCAATTATCCGCGATATCAACCGGCAGGGCACCACGATTCTTCTTGTCGAACAAAATGCCCACATGGCCCTGCGCGTCGCCAACCGGGCCTATGTGCTCGAGACCGGCACGATCACGCTGGAAGACGACGCCGCGGCCCTCCTGCGCAGCGAGGAAGTGCGCAAGGCGTACCTCGGCGAGTAGAAACGATGGTGCGACGGCGTGGTAGAGTGTAGGAAAGCGGGAGCGGTAGGAGCCCTCCTAGGGCGGCCGTTCGGCGTGCTCAGGGCGATGAGCCCTTCGAACTGCCAGGCCATTTCTGCCTGCCCGCACTTCGGAGCGTGGCTCACGCGCTTGGAACAACTTGGCAATCAACAATCGCAGCGCGCCTAGTTTTCGATTCCGGGGTAGCGGTTCAGCAGCATTTGCTCGAACTCATTGCCGGAATGCTCGTTGATCCGGAGGAGGATGCGAGTGCCGTGCTCGCCGGTGCATACGGCCAGCATGTCGGCCATTTCCCACATCATTTTGAAGCCCATCCCCAGAGAGACGCGCGTGGAGAAACCCTTTTCCAACGTGGCGCGCGCAAGGTCGCCATGGGCAATGCCCGAGCCGTTATCCTGAACCAGCACATATACGTCTTCGCCGTCGATGTAGAGCTCGACTTTGCCGCCAGCGCCGTGCTTAAGCGCGTTGGTTGTCGCTTCAGTCGTACACGCCTCGAAGTCGTAAAGACGACGTTCGAGAAGGTGTCTGGAGCATACGGCTTGCTTGAGCGCCGCGCGCGTTTCCGTAACGTCTCTTGGCGATATGAGATTGCGCACCAGCAAAGGGGTTCCGTGGATCATCGATGCAAATTCGCGGTCATCGCAGACAATCAAGCGCGACCCAGTCACCGCCGCCAGCACCTCACGGCTCGTAGAGATCCGCTTCTCTTCGCTTTCAATCAGCTTCTGATCCGCGATCCGCAAGTCTTCGTGCATTCGCTTTAGGGCATCGAGCGATAAGCGAAGGTGTCCGACGACGCCGAGGACGATCACGGCGCCAACGGTAAGTCCGCCGAAGTCGATCGTGTCGATTATATCAAGCCGCCACCCATGCGCGCTTGTGACGCTCATAAGGATACGCGCCGCCAACAGCGTGATGATTGTCACGGCGGTAGCTCCGCGCGTGCCAAACACCGCCGCGCCAAAGGCGACGGGCACGAGCAAGTAAGTCAGCGCCAGCCGGGGTTCTTGAAATACGTGATGGACGATATCGATGGCGCCGCAGACGCCAATAAGCAGGGCGGCGGTTGCGAGGACGGCAACCGTGCGCGGCAGTGCGCTGGCCGAAAGAACCCGGGTCATGATGAGGGACGGTATATCCATTGCCGGGTAGCGTGCTGCTGGGATTTGGCGGCGCTTTCTTTGGGCCACGACAGCCATAAATGCGTGAGCACGTAGAGTACGGTTCACGAACCAGGAAACCCGATTGTTAGCGACGTCTAGTGGTGCATGCCGCTGGGCGGGCATCTGAACCCTCTTTCCATCAAACAAATCAGCTATGGCGAAGGGATATTGGAATGGTTATATCCCAAACGCGAATCCTCTAAACACTGTTCTTCCACAGCAAATTGCAGTGTTAACATCAAATATTATCAAGCGAACACAAGTAGAAACGAATGAGCTTCCGTCCGGACTCTCTTTCCGATGCGCATTGACCGTACGCAGATAGCCAACTGCCGTCGCGCCCCCGCAATAGCTTGACACGTCAGTCGACAGCGAGTATGATTACGATTGCGCGTTGGACGGAAATCTGCGTTCCGGAGAGACAAAATGCATTGTCCATTTTGCCATAGTGAAATCCCGCTTGGTTCCAGAACCTGTCCGAATTGCAACAAGGCGATCCCCGCCGAGCCCGCGACGACAGCGGCGCCCGCAAACGAGCCCGCCGATCCCCAAACCACACAGCTTTACGTCGTCGCGGATCGATCCAAGCGCGTGGTCGTTTGGGTTGCGATCGCTTCCGTAATCGTCCTCCTCGTAATCGTCGCGTATAGCCTCAATCAATCGCGCGTCGCCGATCTCGCGGAGCGCGCGCCAATCGATCCGGCGGCGATTAGAACCCATCCAAACGCCGATAACGCCCCCGCGTCAAGCGACTCAGCCGCGCAAACCTCGAGCGCCACGGCAATCTCCGGCTATATCGATTTTCTGAACGGCATCGAAAAGAGGCGCACCACGTTGCGACAATCGTTCGATGACGCCGTTCGCACCGCCGAACATACCCCCGCCGCGCCCGCGACAACGCAAGGAACCGCTCTGTCGACCAGCGCCGCCGCGACGCCGGTGGACTTCGCGGGATACCAACAGGATTGGCAGAACGTGGTTCGCGACTTTAACTCACAGCAGATCCCGCCGGGCTGCGAAGTGTTGAGCAACAACTATTACCGCGTTCTCCAGGATTATGTCGGCCTTCTCAGCGATATCGGTCGACAGTCGTCATCTCCGGACAATGTCAGTAAGCTTCAAACGGACGGCCAAACGAAAATACAGACGGACGCCCTCACGGCGGACCAGGCGCTTCAGCAAGCGTGCTCGGCCGCACATATCGCCAAGCCGTTCACCATTGCCTCCGAGCTGACCGCCGTGCGAACCGCGGACACGGGCGCCGCCTCCGCAACCGTCACCCAGCAAGCTCCTCAGTGATCGCTTATCCAACGGATTGTCCGCCAGGCCGCGACAAGAACCAATAGTCGAAAGAGCGCAAAGCCTAGCCTTGCGCCCTTTTAGATGTTCAGCTGTCTATTTCGTGTTCTTAAGCGACGAAACAAAATCCGCGAGATGCTGCAAGGAGCGGCTTCGCATATGCTCCGAAGGCATCGTCTCCGGATTGAGCGGATTGTACTCGCGAGGCTGAAATGCTCCCGGCCCGCCGCCGCCGTGCATTCCCTCGGGGCCGCCCATCATCTGGCCGCGACCTGCCCCGCCCGCAGGCGGAGCGCCAGGTCCGCCGGGACGCCCCCAAGCGTGGCCTCCCTCGCCAGGGCCCCCTGGACCGCCTGGCCCTCCAGGACCGCCCGGCTGCGCCCAGCCATGCCCTCCCCAGCCCGGACCGCCGCGCATCGGTTCGGTCGCCAATGCCGTTTTTTGCGCCGCGGTGAGGGGCGCAAGCAGGGCGGCGGCGACTGATTTTGCCTGAATGTCGGTCATCACCGGTTTGTTACGCCACTTCGACAGCGTTGCAAGAACGGCTTTCGCCTGTTTCTTGTTGAGACGCGTTTTCGGGTTCTCCTGAAGCGACTCAAGGCCTCGTAGATTGCGCCTAACTTCGTTCACGTGCTTGTGCGAGTCCATCCACTTGCGCATCTCGGGAGAGGGCCCAAACGCCCGGTCAGCTCCGCCTGGTCCCCCATGGGCAGCTTCCGCCGCCGCTTTTTGCTGAGCTGTCGGCGATTGCGCAACCGCTGCCCCGAGGACGGCGGCGCCCACGACGACCGCGATTATGGTTTGCGACTGAACAGACATGCGTTGAGCCATCAACATATCTCCTATAATATGAGCTTACCGAGCGGTCATGAATTAGTTGTGAAGCTCAATAAAACTCTTGCTATCCTGAATCATTGTCCGAAAGCGGCCAGAACGGCCGCGGAGACGGGGCTGGCCTCTGAAAATTGCGCAGTGCGCCTAGAAAATCCTCGCGCGTCAAGTGGCGCTCCGCTGATCCCGCGCCCGTTGAAAGGCGAACCAGCGCCTGCAGGCCGGCATCGTTTACGACCGCCTTAATGTTGGCCCCCGAGAAACCCGCCGTCAACCCAGCCAGTTCGTCGAAATCCACGTCGTCCGCCAGCTTCGCCCCGCGCGTCGTCAATCCGAACAGCGAGCGCCGGCCGATATAATCCGGCAGCGGGATCTCGATCTCTCGCGAAAGCCGTCCGCCGCGCAGAAGCGCCGGATCGAGCATATCCCGGCGGTTTGTCGCGCCAACGACAAATACGCGCCGGTTCCGCGTCAGACCATCCATCTCATGTAGAAACTGGTTGACGACTTTGTCCGAATACTGGTTGATCCCTCCGGTTCGAGCGGGAAGCAGGGCGTCGATTTCATCCAGAAACACGATCGACGGCGCGTTCGCGCGGGCCTGCGCAAACAAGCGCGCGACCTGCTTCTCGGATTCGCCCAGCCACATCGAGTTGATCTCGGCCGGGGTTGCCGCGTAAAAGTGACATCGCGCCTCGCTGGCGAGCACGCGAGCGATCGTCGTTTTGCCGGTTCCTGGCGGTCCATGCAGCAGCAGGCCTGTCGGCGGATCGATCCCAAGATCCCTGGCAAGCGAAGGGTTTTCAAGCAAGAGCTGCATTTGGCGCAGCTCGCGCTTCGTGTGCGTGGGGAGCACGACTTCGTCCCAGTTTAAGGTAAGCTGGACGCTCGACACTTGGGCGTTCGCCTCAACGTCCAGCGCCTGCGCACGCGCGGAGATCTGCACATCATCCGGCGCCAGTTCCGCGGCTCGCCACGCCTCATCCGCCGCGGCGTCGGTTTGTCCCAGGTGACGCAAAGAGTTGGCGAGCGCATAATGGGCTCCGGCAAGGCCATCGTCGAGCTTGATTGCGTTTCTCAGCTGCTCGACCGACTTACGAAAATCTTCGCGATAGCGAACGATCCACTGCGTCTGCCCGAGCGCCCTCGATACGCTTACCGCCGCAAATCCCAAGAAGGCCCCCGCCGCATCCGCGAGCGTTTCCGTAATCCCCGCTGCGCTGGACGTCACCGCATTGCGCCGGAGCACGCCCGGAATCGATGCCTCGGCACGTCGCTGGTACGCCAGTCCGAGCTCGTATCGCACCTCGGGAACATCCGGAAAACGTGTCGCCGCATCCTCGAACGCCCCGATGGCGGCGGACCAATCCGCACGCGCCACATACGCGAGCCCCTCCTGAAAAGCTGTATCGTCGAGATGGCTCATAGGTCTTGGGCCTGCGCTATATTCCGCCCCATCCCATGCCATGAAAGGAAAGAGCCACGAAACGGAAGGGAGAATTTTGGCGATATCACCACAACTCCCACACCTTATTGTATCACAGACCGGCCGATGTCAGACGTTGCCGCGCTTGTTGGGCAACCGGGTCCGTCGGCGCGAGAACGATTACGCGATTGTAGTCGCTCCGCGCGCCCGCAAGATCGTGACCATCCAACGCCGCGTCGCCTTGCGAAAGGTAAAGGTTTGCGGCGAGGCGGCGCGCATCCGCCCCCGTCTTGCCGGCCGGATCGCCCGCGATTGCCTTTTCATACTCTCGAAGCGCCTCGGCGGGGTCCGTGCAGATCTGCGCGATCTTGAAGTGGACGCTTGCGTTGTGCTCGGCGGATGCCAGGGCCTTCTTGTAGTACGTCATCGCGGCTCCAGGATCGCTTGTTGAAGCCTGATCGCCGAGCGCGATATACGCAAGCGCGAGGTTGCTTCGCGCGTTGCGGATCATTGTATCGTCTGGCGGACAGATCGCAATGGCCTTGGAATAGTCGGCTGCGGCCGACTGAGGATCGCCTCCGTCCATTGCGGATGAGCCTGCATTGTAATATGTAATAGCCTTCGCCCGGTCGTTCGCAATCTTCGTGTTGTGAACGGTTGTCGCGATCGTGAAGACGACCATGGCGACCAGAGCAACGATTGCGCCGACGCTCAAAACGAGCGTGACTACCGGATTGTCGGCCTGCTGGACGGGCGCGTAATAGGTCGACGGCTGCGGATGGAATTTGTCGGGAGGAGCTACCGGCGCGGTTGCCTCCGTGATCTCGCTCACTGGCGGCTTAACCGGCGGAGCGACCGCTTTTTGGGGCGGCGTATCCTCAGCGACAGTGGAATCAGGCGCCGCCGCGCTTGGCGGGGGAACTGCCGGGGCCACCAGAGTTGCGTCGGGCGGCGCAGTTTCCGCAGCCGCGGCTTCGGCAGCCGCGGCAGCCGCTTCCTTGGCGGCGGTTTGAGTCGTTTTCACCGGGGCGGCATTCTCTTCCGCGGGATAACCAGCGGCGGCGAGATAGGGATATTGCGAGCCCTGGAAAGACATCTCCATACGGATATCCGCCGCCATCGCCTGCGCGTTCGGGTACCGCTGTTCGGGATCCTTGGCAAGGGCGCGTCTGAGGATGCCCGTGATCCCCGCCGGAGTTCCCTGCGGGAACGACACGGGAGAATTGACGATGGCGTAGGTAATCGTCTGAATGTTGTCTCCCGCGAAGGGCTTCTTCCCGGTAATGATCTCGTAAAGCATTACGCCCAGGGAAAAGAGGTCGGTCCGATGGTCGACATTGCGCGCCATGAGCTGTTCGGGCGACATGTAGGACGGGGTGCCGAAGACCTGCCCGGCGGTCGTTAGCGATGGCTCCTCCATGACGCGCGCGATGCCAAAATCGGTAAGTTTCGCGGTATGTCCGGGCGGCACGAGGTGGACGTTATCGGGTTTGACATCACGATGGACAACGCCCTGAGAGTGAGCGTACCCCAGCGCGTCGCAGAGGTCGAGCCCGATTTGCAACGCGAGCTTGATTGGGAGCGGACCGTTGACGTTGATATAGTCGCGGAGGGATTGACCATCGAGGAACTCCATCGCGATGAAGTGCCGGTCCTTCTCCTGTCCGATCTCATAGATCGTGACGATATGGCGATGGTTGAGCGTGCCGGCAGCCTTCGCTTCCCGGTAAAACCGCTCCAGGCGCTCCCGTCGCTGCTGGCCGGGCAGGTTTGGGGGCAGGTTCAGCTCTTTGAGCGCAACACGCCGATTCATCGTGGGATCGATCGCCTCGTATACGATGTCGTTCGATCGCGCAATCTCGCGTACGATTCGGTAGCGGCCGAGCTGAGACGGTGTCGGATTATTGGAACTACTGGCCGTCGCCACGACTTGGGAGTGACCTCCTGCGATAAGTGTTCGCCGATAAGCGGGAGCCTACGCGGTCCCGGATGGGTCGATGTCCGATTCGGCGTCCGGAGGCGCCGAATGAACGGCAAAAAGTGTATGGTCGGCTTCTTCCAGAATAACGGGACGAGTGTCCGCGGACGCTGTTGCCGGAACGTCGACGACATACGGATTGATTGACGCGATTTCGACGATCACAACGGTAATGTTATCGCGCCCGCCGCGCGAGTTCGCCAGGTCCACGAGACGGTAGGCGGCCATCGACGGCCCCCGTCGGCGCGCCTGCGGCGAACCGACATATTCGGCGATCTCTTCTTCGCTGACGTGCCCGGTCAATCCATCGGAGCACATCACGAGAACGTCGCCAACGTGAACGATCTCCTCGTAGAAGTCGGCCTCAACGATCGGGCCGGTGCCGATGGAGCGGAGAATAATATTGCGCAGCGGCGAGTTGGCGGCATCTTCCGCCGTAATCGTCCCCGCCCGCACCTGCTCGGCGACAAGCGAGTGATCGTGCGTAATCTGGCGAGCATGTTCGCCGCTGACAAGGTAAGCACGGCTGTCGCCAACGTGCGCGAGCGTTAGGCGGTCTTCGCGCAGGACGGCAACGGTAAGCGTCGTGCCCATGCCCTGCCGTTCGGGGATAAGTTGCGCCGTGTCGAACACGAGTTTGTTGGCTTCGTTGATTGCCTGTCGCAAACTATCGATAATGTGGGGAGACGGATCGCGGAAGTAGCGCTGAATAACCGTCTTGAGGGCCAATTCCGAAGCGATCTGCCCCGCCGAATGGCCTCCCATGCCGTCGGCAACGCCGTAAAAACGTCCCTTAACGGCGAGAAATCCGGGATCGGCGGGCTCCAGCAGGTCAAACTTATCCTCGTTGTTTTCGCGAACGACGCCAAGGTCCGTCTTGAAGCCGACGCGCACGAGGCAATGAACCTGCGGGACGCCCTGGGCCTCGTCCATCCAAGATTGCGCGAGGTCGTCCGCATGAAGCCGGTCAGTAATGTCGCCTTTGTGCCCCTGCTGGTCACTACTCTCGTAGATGCCGGCAGCGATTCCCGAATCGCTGGGTTCATTCGATGCCGCCGGTTCTATATCATCGCCGTCGGCGCCGAGACCCAACTGAGCGTTCCCGTCTTCCATAATGCCTTCTTCCGAACAGGCCGCCATGGCCGCCTGAGCTCACCTGTTTTCGAGCTGTCGCGAAACCCGGTGTCTTGCTAGACGTTCGTCGCGCGAACCGCAAGTTCCTGCAATCGGCGAGCGGCGTTTTAGAAGGCTGAACCGCGCCGGCGGTGTCCGGCTAACGATTGCGACGCGGCGCGACTTCGCTAAAGTCGATCGGCTCCTGCGGCGTAAATTTCGACGGCATCTTCATCGTCAAACCGCGTGAGCAACCGACGCCTGCGAAGCAATACGCCGCTGCCAAGCCGAAGGTTTGTATTCTCGTCTGCTTGGGCATAGCTAAGTTCTCAGGAAATTACGCGGGGGATTGACCCATACGGACAAGGCGCATCGTCCATCGCATATTTCATGGGCCTAATCCGGGTTTAATAGGTTGGTAAAGAAATTGCGCGCGGCCAGCGCGCAAGGTCTGTCTGGTTCAGGCCTCGCCTGATTAAGGAGTACAACGATGATACTCGGAAAAGTAGAACATGCCAACCGCTACGGCGCAATCAGCGATGGCATCGCAAAAGCGTTGCGGATCATCTCCAGCGAAGACCTTTCGGCGCGAGCGATCGGCCGTTACGAGATCGACGGCGACAATCTCGTAATGCTGGTTCAGGAATACGACACGCGCAAACGCTCCGAAGGCGTTTGGGAGGCCCATCGTAAATATATCGATCTCCAGCTCGTGTTAACCGGCGAAGAATCGATGGGACGCGCCGATATCGCGGACCTGCACTCGCGCAAACCCTATGACGCAGCGCTCGATGTCGAGCTTTTCGATGGCGATGGCGACTATTTCCGGGTCCCGGCCGGCTCGTTTGCGATTTTCTTCCCCAACGATGCCCACATGCCCTGCCTTGCGACCGAAGAGTCCGCCAAGGTCCGTAAGGTCGTGTTCAAGATCGCCGCGAAGTAGCGAAGCGCCGCTCGATTCAATAACCGCCGCGCCTCCATCCATGCAGCACGGAGGCGTGACGGTTATTTGGACTTTGGCGCACGGACGGTCCTTAGTACGATGAGGTTCGCCTGCGCCGAGCACGATGCCTCCACGGAGCTTGCGCCCCTGATAACGCGCGACATGGTCATCGTCGAAAGAATGGCCATTTTCGTAACATCCGGCATTGAAGTAGCCATGGCGTCATTACGGATGAGATAACACTGAGGACATCGCGAGTCAAGCGGCAATAAGTTTAACCATGCAATTCACCGTCGCGAACGGCAGCGTCTCGGCATGCTAGGCTCGGTGATCGAGCCGCACCGTGCGCGAACTCAGGACGCGCCCTGTGCCGCCCGAGGGGGAGCGGTCGTAGCGCTGACCACAAGAGACGTCTCCAAAATCATGTGCCGCGAAGGAGCGGATATGCCGGCCTGACCGGCGATGCGCTCAAGGAGACGCTCCGTTGCGATTTCGCCGATCCGTTCAAACGGAATGTGCATGGTCGTCAACCGGCGCGGCCGCGGCGAGTATTGGTCGAGATCGTCGAATCCGCAGATGCTCATATCGTCGGGCACGCGGATCCCCTTTGCTTCCAGAGCATTGATCAACCGGTGGGCGGTCGTGTCATTGTATACGAACAGCGCGGTCGGCGGGTTTTCCAGAGAGATGAAATAGCTTGCGGCGGCGTCAAGCTGAGTCGCGGGTGATGCGAACCAGTCGATCGCGTAAATGTAGCTCTCGTCAGCCAACAGCCCGGCGGCCTCAAGTCCGTCCCGGTACCCGGCCAATCGCTCCTGAACCGTGCTTTCATCCAGCGGCGCCGTGACGTGACCAATCCGCGCATGCCCGAGTCCGGCCAGGTAGCCGACAGCGGTGCGCGCGCCAATGCGGTCGTCGACGCCGACGAAATCGGTGACCGCGCCGGGAACCGTACGATCGACGCACACGACGGGGATTCCCGCCGCCGTGAGCAGCGCGATATCCCCCGCTGCCGCGCGCCCCCCCATTGCGTAGAGGATTACGCCTGCGATCCGGTCGCGAATGGCCTCGTCGATCGCGCGGCGCTGGCGGGCGATCGTATCCGCGATGGCCCGAGCGCCGGTGTCTTGTACGAGCATTCGTACGGAGGGCTCCGCGTGGCTAAGCGTGTTCTGAATGCCGCGCATCAGCGGCAACGTACATGAGTAGTAATCTTGCTGATAGATGATCACGCCGATCGTTGCCGGCGCGACGGCGGATGGAGCCGGGCTCGGCAATGCAGCGCTTCCGATCACTGGACGGCATCCACGATGCTGGATGACAACGCCGCGTGCGATGAGCTCCGCAATCGCCTTCCGCACGACCGAACGATCGACGCCCGCCTCCTCCGCCAGCGCCCTCTGAGCGGGCAGCCATGAGCCAGGCGGATAGACCCCGCTTGCGATCCGCTCCTCGATGAGACGAACGATCCGAGCGCCGCCCGTTTGCCGATTGTTGATGTGAGGTGACATGGTTTGCGAGATCGGGAAGAGGCCGTATGCAAATCACACGGCATCCGGTTGCTGAGAGCTTGCGCAACAGCGATCGCCCACGGCTTCAAACCCGTGGCTGAAACGTGCAGCAAGTCCGCTTCAGCGGACTTTTCGTTCGATACAGACGCGTACTTCAGGACGTGGCGCAAGCCGCATGCATTTAGGACACATTCCTTGAGGGTGCGTAAAAATCGAAAGGTTTTGTAAGACGGCTCCCCGGCCGCCGTGGCCGTTTCTGATTAAAGGGACGGCACGGCAATCCTCCTGCTTCACGATGTGCGCTGGGATCGGACGCTGACTGCAAAGGGCCGTGCGCGTGTTGACGCGGCCTTGTCAATCACCGCCGTGAACGAGGCGCGAGCAAAACCGGTCCGTGACCGGCGGACGATGGCAGCAAAGGGCCGTACGCGTGTTGACGAGGCGTTGTCAATCACCGCAGTGAACGAGGCGCGGGCGAGACCGGTCCGTGACCGGCGGACGATGGCGGCAAAGGGCCGTACGCGTGTTGACGAGGCCTTGTCAATCACCGCCATCGACGAGGCGCGGGCAAAAAAGTGCCCCGGCGGCACGAGCCGTCCTGAATCTTTCTCGCAATACGCCAGTTTATGACACATACTAAGGATTACACCTACCAAAAACGCCCATAACGATGTCTATCATAGCCCAAAGCGGGAGACATGTCAACTATGGGCTCAATATCCCTTGATCTAAGGGGTATCATAGGACAATCGCCTAGAAGGTTCGAGGAAGATTGTTCTATGAGTTGGCACTACACCGAGGAAAAAATAGCTCGGCAGATCAAGGATCTTTTCAAAGCCGTCGTACGCGCATCGGTTCCACTGCCCGCCTTTCGCGTCACGCGCGCAACGGGCCCCGCCCCTGACGTCCTGCGCGAAGGGGATAGTTACAACGCCGAAGCGGAGACCGTCGCGCTCGAAACCCGTGTGGAGATCCCGTCCGGCTGGGCCGGGCAGCGCGTCTATGTCGCGCTCAAGCTGGTCAATGCAGAGAGTCTGGCGTACGTCGACGGCGTACCCACTCAGGCGATCGACCGTTACCATCACGACTTGCTGTTGACAGAATGCGCGACGGCAGGCGAAGCGCACGAGATCAAGATTGAGGCATACACGGGCCTTGTCGAAACGCGCAATGCAGAAGTCTTTCTTGGCTTGCCGACCAAGAAGTCGTCCTCAATCAAAGTCGAGCTGGATATCGCGCAACTGCAATGGATTGACAGGGACGCCGAAGGGCTGTATTTCGATCTATCCGTCGCCCTCGGGGCGCTCAAGACGTTCGATAAGGCGAGCCGCCATTACTCGATCCTTCTTGACGCGCTCGACAAAACCGTCAACTTGCTAGACTTCCGGTACAGTCGCAACGATCCGCGCTTCTACGAATCCGCCGTAGCCGCCGGTCGATTTTTCCACGTGAAATATCTCGACAAGTACGCCGCCGATCCGGAGTTTACGCCGGTCATGCGCGCTGTCGGCCACGCGCATATCGATACGGCGTGGCTCTGGCCGCTTGCGCACACCCGCAAAAAGGTCGGCCGAACGTTCTCGACGCAGGTGACGCTGGGCGAGCGGTATAAGGATCTCGGCTACGTCTTCACTTGCTCGCAGCCGCAACAATATGCGTACCTAAAAGAGGATTACCCGGAGGTCTTCGAGCGCGTCAAGAACGCAATCGACAACGGATCCTGGGAAACGGTCGGCGGCATGTGGGTCGAAGCGGACTGCAATATCGCATCCGGCGAGGCGCTTGTACGCCAGTTTCTCTACGGGCAGCGCTTCCTGAAGCGCGAGTTTGGCGACAAGGCCAAGAACGAAGTCGTCTGGCTTCCGGATGTATTTGGCTACACGGCATCCTTCCCGCAGATCATCAAAAAGGCCGGCATGAAATACTTCATGACGATTAAGATCTACTGGTCGCAGATCAACAAGCCGCTCTACCAAACATTCGACTGGGAGGGTATCGACGGAACCACGGTACTGACGCATTTCTCGCCAGGCGGCGACTACAACGCCACTATGGAACCCGAGCAAATATCGCGTTTCTGGGGTGCGTATAACGAAAAGAAAATCACCGACACCGGGCTGTATATCTTCGGCCACGGCGACGGCGGCGGCGGCCCAACTCGAAAAATGCTCGAGAACGCTCGCCGCTTGCAGAACTTCCCCAACTCGCCGCGCATCCAGAACACGACCGCACAAGCGTTCTTCGAGGAGCTCGAAAAGCAGGTCGAGGGCAATCCCATGCTGCCGCGATGGGTGGGCGAACTCTACCTCGAACTGCACCGTGGCACCTACACGTCGCAGGGACGCAACAAGCGCGGCAACCGCCAATCGGAGATCGCTTTACAGACGGCCGAGCAACTCGCCAGCCTGGCGCTCGTGACAACCGGCGCGTCTTATCCGCACGACGCGATCGACCGCGCCTGGGAGCTCACGCTGCTTAACCAGTTCCATGATATCATTCCGGGCTCGTCGATCCACGCGGTTTACGAGGACAGCGACAGAGATTATGCGCGCATCCTCAGCGCCGCCGGTGAAACATCGAGCTCCGCGCTTGGCGCGATCGCCGGCGCAATCGACGCCGCGCCGGGATCGGTCGTCGTCTACAACCCGCTATCATGGAAGCGAGACGATTATGCCGCATTGCCGCGCTCGCTGGGCGCTAGCGGGCAGAAAGTCACCGGCATCGACGGCGAGGCGCTCACCCTCGTCCACGCGGCAGCCACGCAGCCGCTTGGATATTCCGTGTTGGCGGGCGAACCTTCGCACTCCAGCGATGGCGAAATCTCGGTAACGGCCGCGTCGCTCGAAAACCGCTTCTTCCGGATCGCGTTCGATGAGAACTCCGAGATCGTTTCGATATTCGACAAGAACAGCAACCGCGAAGTCGTCGACAAGTCCAGTTATTGCAAGGGCAACTCGCTGCTGATGTTCGAAGATAAGCCGATGAACTGGGACGCCTGGGATGTCGACATCTTCTACCAGGACAAGGTCTATCCGCTTACCGAGGTCGAAAGCGTTGCCGTCATCGAGAAGGGACCGTTGCGCGGAACCATCGAGGTTGTACGAAAGTTCGGTCGAGGTTCGACTATCACTCAGCGAATTAGCGTCTGGCGAGATTTGCCGCGCATCGATTTCGACACGCTGGTCGACTGGCAAGAGCGGCAGATGATGCTCAAGGCAGCGTTCCCGGTTCTCGTCCACGCATCCAGTGCGACGTACGACATTCAGTTCGGCAACGTCGTGCGCCCCACCCATTGGAACACGACCTGGGATTGGGCGCGGTTTGAAGTCTGCGCGCATAAATGGGCGGATCTCTCCGAAGGCGGCGAGGGCGGCTATGGCGTGTCGCTTTTATCCGACTGCAAATACGGCTGGGACATCAAAGGCAACGTCATGCGCCTGACGCTCCTCAAAGGCCCCGTCGCGCCGGATCCGGACGCCGATCTCGGCATGCACCGCTTCACATACAGCCTCTATCCGCACGCCGGAGATTGGCGAGCCGCGCAAACGGTTCGCCGGGCGTACGAGTTGAACGTCCCCATCAAAGCCGCTAAAGTGACCGCCTGCGGAAACCTGCCGTCATCGCTGTCTCTTGTTCACGCCGAGCAGGAAAACCTCGTGATCGAGACTCTCAAAAAGGCGGAAGATGAAAACGCGCTGATCGTCAGGTTCTACGAGGCCTATGGCCGCCGCGGAACAGGCGCGCTGAGCTTTTGCGGCGATGTCGCGTCGGCATGCGAGGTGAACTTGATGGAAGAGCACACCCCGGAAACGGTAGCGGCGCGCATCGACGTCGCCGGTCCAAACGTCTCGTTCGATTTCGCGCCGTACGAAATTAAAACGCTGAAGGTGGTGCTGAAGGCGTAGACGAGAGGGCGTCGAGACGCTTATCGTGTCCAGTGGGGTAAGTGGGCAGGCGAATAACCGTATTTCGCGGAGCCAGCCTTTTGCCTCATTCCTGAATCGCATGTCCCCATGCTTGCTTGGCGAAGGGTATCATAGAGCACGTGCATTTATTGTCCACGGTTTTGATATCCGCGCTTCCGTTGTTCAGCTTGGTTGGACTCGGTTACTTCGCGAAACGTTACCGGGTCCTCCACCTTACCGACAGCGACGTGCTGAGCCGGTTCGTGATGGACATCACCCTACCGGCGTTCATCATTGACGCGCTGCTCAGCAATAAGATCCATTCTTCTTATGCTGGGCTGCCGCTTGTCATTTGGACCGCTCAAATCGCCGTCTTCGTCCTGGCGATCGCCATTTCCAAGCTCCTCCGGTACGGCCCCAAACAAACGGGAACCACGGCGCTTGTCGCGACCTTCGCCAATACCGGTTACCTGGGCTATCCGATGACAATGGCGCTGTTCCCGACCATGATGCCCGCGACCGTTATCATGGACCAGATCGGGATGGGAACGCCGCTGTATCCAACGGCCGGGATGCTTGGGTCGATCTACGGACGCTCTACCGGGCAAACTCTCAGGCAGAGCGTCGTAAGGGTGCTTCGATCGCCGCTCTTCGTCGCGATGATCGCGGGGCTTATTATCCGGCTCATCCCATGGCCCGGACCGCCAGCGACCGGCAACTGGTCGTTACCGTACTCGGTGGCGGCTGCGGTGGCGCACGGCATCGGCGTAAGCCTGCACTATATCGCCGGAGCGACCGTTCCGGTCGTGTTGATCTCGCTGGGCATCATTTTGCGGCCATCGGCGCTGCGCCAATGTCTGCCTCAGGTCGGCGTCATCGCGATCTTGAAGCTGGTGGTCGCCCCCATCGTCGGCTTTCTCGTCGCCCGGCACGTCCTGGGCATCCACGACCACATACTCACCGCCGTGTGCGTCCTCGAGTGCTCCCTGCCTCCATCGGCAAACGCCACGCTGCTTTCGGGACAGTACGACATGGACGGCACGTTGGGCGCTGCGGCGTTCTTCGCGCTCACTCTTGGGTCGGCGCTGACGATCCCTCTGATGCTCGCCATTCTGCACTGAGTGGACTTCGCCGGGAAGCTTAATTCACACTCTCGTTTCGCCCGATCCTTCCGTAGCGGAAGGCGGGGTCCGAGAGGTCTTCTCGGTTTTTAGAGGAGTACGAAATAGAGCCTCCTTGTAAACCGGCTTCGCGGCCGCGGCAAACGAGGCGTTAGGAGGCAAGGCGCTTTGAACGATCAGCGTCCCGCGCAGTCGAGGACGTACTGCCGCGCGGCAACCAGATCCTCCATAACGGCGGCGGAGTGAGGATGCAGCAGATGCGGGATATCGGCTGCCGCATTTGTTTCGATGGCTTCGAGGATGTTGCGAAAGTCCAACGTGCCGCGACCAGGCAGCGGATGCGTCAAGCTGCTTTCGCGAATGATAAGGTCGCTAAGCGTTACGAGGCTGGCCATTGGCGCAAGCGCCGCAATAATCCGCCCGACGATCTCCGGGTGCTTCGAGTAGAGCGTCGGAGCAATCATATAGGCGGGATCGAGGTTCAACGTGACGCGATCGGCGGCAAAATCGTCCGGCAATCGCAGCGTGGTTGCGATGTCATGCAGGATGTGCGCGTAGCACGGCTGAAGGGCGACCGTCAATGCCGGCTCGGTAAACTGGCCGAGCAGCCGTTGCAGCTCAAACACCATGGCGAAATAGGCATCTTCGCCAAGATTCAGCAGGCTCGGTTCCGTCCACTTGCGCGCATAGGTTCCGCTCCACAGGACGAGTTTCCGGCAATCTCCAAACGCATCAATATTTCGTCCTAGCGCAAGCAGGTCCGCCTCATCCTCGCTATGGACGGCTTTATCGGCCAAACGCAGAAGATTGGCGAGGCAACCGACCGCGACGACCCGGAAGGCGTGCGTTTCCGCCGCCGCCGCAACATGGCGGATAATCGATGCCGTCAGCGGGCTCCAGACAAAGTTCACCTGGCCGTGATCGAAGCCCGCTTCCCGCGCTCTGCGGAACACGACGTCGGCAAACCGGGGATTCTCGATTGTCACGACAACGCCGAGTTCCATACCTAACAGCCCTTCGTCAGACGTGCACATTATACCGGATAGCCCTACACACTCCAACCGCAACGGGGCGCGATTGTAAGACCTTCTCGTACTAACTTAGCAAAACTGCGCCCTGGATATCGCCGGTTCGCTGATTCGCGCCCGGACAGCGACCGCCGGATGCCGCCTGCCACGGTCTCTCACTGCCAGAATTGTGCCAAGGAGAGCGAACAGACCGTTAAGCGCATCAAATCCGCGAAAATCCCAGACAGCAGCCAAACGTATAGACCTATTGAACGACCACGCGGGATCCGATACTTCATCTATCTTATGACAACGGACTTCTTATGCGTGTTCCGCTGCCCCACAACGAAAAAAATAGATTGGCGATGCTTCAGAACTCAGGCATTCTGAACACGCCGTTGGATCATTCCTACGACGATCTCGTGGCTCTGGCAATCCATGTCTGCCGGATGCCAATTGCCGCGATCAGTCTGACGGATGATAGCAGGCAATGGCTAAAATCCGCGCATGGGCTGGACTTCACGGAAATGGCGCGCGCCCACTCGTTTACCGCGCACGCCATATTGGAGCAGGACCTCTTCGAGGTGCCCGATGCGCTCGCCGACCCACGATTTGCCAAACTCGATATTGTAACGAAATCGCCCTTCGCTCGCTTCTATGCCGGAGCGCCCATTCTATCGAAAGAAGGTCTTGCATACGGATCCGTCTGCGTGTTGGATACCAAGCCCGGCCAACTCACGACGGATCAGCGCGATATGCTCAAGCACATCGCCAATCAAGCGGCGTGCCAGATCGAACTTCACCGCGAGATTCGAGAACGCGAGCAGCTTCTTGCCCGTATCGACGCCAGCGAAACGCGCCTTCGCCGGGCACAGAAACTTGCCGGGGTTGGCGACTGGATGTTCGAACTCAAGACCATGACCATGAGCTGGTCGGCTCAGATGTACGAGATCTTCGGATTTAACCCCATCTACGGGCCGCCAACTCTCAACCAGATTCTGTCGCGCTATCATCGTGAAGATGTTCACGAAGCGGAAAAGGCGATGAAGCTGAGCGCGCAAACGGGCGCTCCCCTTGATTTCGACGTACGCATAGTTCTTCCAGATGGCACTCTTCGATGGATCCATGAACTGGGCCGCGTCGAGTTCAACGATGCCGGAAAACCGTACAGACTTGTCGGCGCTACGACGGACATAACCGAACGCAAGAAAGCCGCCGAAGAGAAGGCCTGGATGGCATCGATCATCGATTCATGCAGCGACGCCGTCATCAGCGTTGACGGCAACGGCGTAGTTGTCAGCTGGAACAAGGCCGCGGAGACTATGACCGGTTTCCTGGCCAATGAAATGATCGGCCGCTCTGCCGCCTGGCTGCTTTTGGAGCACTCTTCCGTGACCCTGCAGGACTTGATTGATCCCGTGATCAACGACGGCGAGTCATCAAAAGTTGTCGCCAAACGCCGCCGCCGCGACGGCTCGTGGTTCGATGCATCCGCATCGGTTTCGCCGATCTGTGATTCAACCGGCTTAATTACCGGCGTCGCTGCGGTCGTCCGGGACATCACAAACATCAAGGAGGCCGAAGCGAAGCTCCAATCCTACGCCGTCCAACTTGAGCAGCAGCGTGATGCACTGTCAGCCGCGAACGAGAAACTCGAGGCGCTAGCGACCCTCGACGGCCTGACGGGCCTAAAGAACCATCGCTGTATGCAGCAGTCGCTCCAAGAGGAGTATCATCGCCATCAGCGCTATGGCGCGCCGCTCTCTATACTAATGCTAGATGTCGACAGCTTCAAGACCTTCAACGACGCTTTTGGGCACCCGGCGGGCGACGACGTCCTTCGCGCAATCGCGGACATCTTAACCGCGGCCTGCCGGGATACGGATATCGTGGCGCGGTACGGCGGCGAGGAGTTCCTCGTCATCCTTCCGAATACCGAGCTCGAAGGGGCGGTTCAGCATGCGGAGCGCATCCGAGCCGAAATCGAGAACGCCGCCTGGACGAAGCGGCCAATTACGGTGAGCATCGGCGGCTGCCACGCGCATCGCCATTTATCCGCATCGTCGCTCCTTGAATGTGCGGATGAGGCGCTTTACCGCTCCAAACTGAACGGCCGGAATCGCGTGACATGCGGCTGTGAAGCCCTGCTGGATCTTGCCGCCTAACCGGGCGTCAATCGTCAAGGTTGAACTTGACGCGCACTTTCATTTGGGTTTCGACCGGTACGCCGTCTTCCATGCGCGGCGCAAATTGCCAGCGCGCAACAGTTTCCGTCGCGGCGCGATCCAAGCGGTTGTCTCCCGATGACTCGGTCACATAAATGCCCTTCACCGCCCCGCTTGCGCCAATGGCCACTCTGAGCGCGACGGTTCCCTCGACCCCATCGCGACGCGCATCTGCCGGATACTCGGGATCGCTGCGACGCACGATGCGCGCCGAGTGCGTATCGCCATGCCGCGCAGGCGGCGGCTGGACGGGCGGCGGCGGTTGCGGCGGACGTATCGTTTCCTGGACGGGCACCACGCGCTCGCTCGGCTGGGGTGCGGAAGGAGGAGCTTCGCTCGCACGCCCAGCCGCCGGCTGCACGCTCGGAGGAGCGGCCGATGCCATTCCTTGCGACGACGCCAGGGGCTCCGTCGCAACTTGGGCAGGAGACGGGCACGCGGCAATCGCGGCGGGGGGGGAGGACATTGCCGCCGGCGCTTGGGCAGACGGGGCATATCGGGCCGGAACGAAACGCAAAGGCGCTTTAATTGGCGATGGCGACGCCGGAGGCTGCGGAGCGACCGGTCGAACGAGAGCGGCTGGCCTTGGCGGAATGTCCGCCGGTTTCACGAGTGGCGCCGGTCGCGCGGCGGGCCGCTTGTCCGCGGTCGGCTCATCAAGCTGGACGGTATAGACAGTCTCGGCCGTCGCCGCATCATGCAGCGAAAGATGCGCAAAGCCCGCGGCAAGCGCGAAATTGACCGCCAACGAGCAGCCTATTGACTTGAGCAGCGGGCTCGCACGCATCAACGCTGCCCTCCGTCCGTCCGGTCAGCCACGCGCGTCGCGACCACCATCCGGCGAAAGCCCGCATCGCGCGAGAGAGACAAAACGCGCACGATTTTGCCATACTCGGCACGGCTGTCTCCGCGCACGTTCACCTGCACATCAACGCCGCGATCTCGAGCGAGCTGCCCGAGCTGCCGTCCAAGTTCCTGGTCGCTCATTCGCTGGCCGCCGAGAGCGAACGCGCCCTGCCGGTCAACCTCGACCACGATGTCGTTCTGCTTTGCAGCGGAAATCGTTGCGGATGCGGCCGGAAGGATCAAGCGCAGTCCGGACGTCTTAATAAACGTCGCCGTGACCATGAAGATGACAAGTAGGACGAGGGAGACGTCGACCAGCGGAACGACGTTGATCTCGGGCTTCAGCGAGCCATCTTCGCGTCCGCATCTCGATAGGCTCATTCCATGCGCTCCCTACCCGTGCGCTGGTCGGGCAATCGAAGCGCCAGATCCTCTTCCCATGCCTCCGCGCGGCGGTTAATCGCCGCCGTCAGCAAATGGTGGGCGGCAACCGCCGGTATGGCCACCGCAAGGCCCGCCGCCGTTGCGACAAGGGCGGTCGCAATGCCGCCGGAGACCACGGCAGGACTCATGTCGTTGTGCGCCTGGATCGCCTGAAAGGCCTGGATAATGCCGATCACTGTCCCGAGCAGGCCGACATAAGGCGCGGTCGCCCCAATCGCTCCGAGAAGCGGAAGCTGCCCCTCAAGCCGGCGCTTCTCGCGGCGCACCAGCGTATCCAAAAGCGTCGCCAGGTGTTCACGGCTCGCGCCGGGCTGCCTGTCGACCTCCGCTCGTAGGCCCGCGATTGGCGAACCAGCATCGGATTTCCCCTTGAGCAGCATCTCGTCGGCCCGCACGCTTAAGCGAAGGCAGGTCAGCCTCCCAAATATGATCGCCCAGGATGCCAGCGACGCGATGCCGAGAATAATTACGACCGGATCCGCAAAGAGCCTGTGTTCAGTCATCGATCAACTTCTCGATCTTCTGACGCGGTGAAACGGGTGAGGAGAGTGAGGAACGCGGAGCCTATGCGGCGAAAGCCGCGAAAAGCCCAACGGTAACCCCAAACTCGGCCCATTTCCACGCGAATGATTGCCGAATTTCCGTCTGGATCGGTCTCCTGGCTCTTGCGTCGACCTCCCGCCGCGCCTTCCCACGCCCTGGGGCGTCGTGGCATCTTGCGACGATCGTCGGCAATTACAGTTGCGCGACAGCGCCGGTTTCTCACCGGCTTCCCGATATCCTTACGGTGGTTGTGTGTGAATATGGTAATGGATAGCGCGCCCGTTTGTCAAGACGCCCGCCGTAAACTACGCCGATTCAGCGATAGAGGAGGCGGAGGAGACGTAATGAATATCGGAGCATGTTTAAGAGTTGCTAAGACGGCTTCCATTGCCGCCTGGGCAATTTTCGAAAAAGGGACGGCACGGCAATCCTCCTGCTTCACGATGTGCGCTGGGATCGGACGCTGACTGCAAAGGGCCGTGCGCGTGTTGACGAAGCATTGTCAATCACCGCCGTGAACGAGGCGCGGGCAAAAAAGTGCCCCGGCGGCACGAGCCGTCCTGAATCTTTCTCGCAGTACGCCAATATATTACATACACTCCCAGGACACGCGGCGGCTAGCTCGCCGAACCGTCAAGCAGTTCCCATGCCTTGGCGACATAGTATCTGTACGCTTCCATTGTAATGCCGTTGGGGATGCGATGGTCGAGGGCGAAGACGCAGCCGCCGGAAGACAGCAGGGGCGGGATCTTGGCATTCAGCTCGCGGTCGATTGCGTCGCGGCCGTGCAGCAGGCAGTGCTTGTCGATTCCGCCGACAAATGCGAGCCTCTTGCCGTACTTTTCACGCAACGCGACGATATTCATGCCGCCGACCGGTTCGCAAGGGGATGCAACGTTTAATCCGGCATCGACCAGCAGATCGAGTATGGACGTAATATCGCCATCGGAATCTTGAAAGAGCAGACGCCCTCCCCGGCCGTCGAGAAGCTCACGAACCTTGCGATAATAGGGGGCAACGAACTCTCGCACCTGACGCGGGCCAATGAGCGGACCGCTCTTACCCGCCATATCTTCGTGGATGGCGACCTGATCGACGACTATGTGGGATGTCGCATCGCATAGAATATTGACGGCGAGTTTCGTGAGCGTCTCCATCATGTCGTGGACCAGCTCGGGATCCTCGTAGTACGCGATGCAGAGCGCTTCCTCGCCCATCAGGTTGCGCGGCTCGTCGAAGGCGCCGGCAAGGTTAAGAACGATCGTATGTCCGGACGCGATTTTCTCGCGCGCATCGGCTTCCCACCCAGCCCGGAACCGCTCAGGAGTGTAGGCGTACCGGTGCTTGAACGCCAACCAATCGTCCATCGTTTGAATCGGGTGATTCTCAGGAAGCGGCAGAGTCGCGGCGCCTTTCGAGAGCCTGACGGTTCGTCCATAACCGTCGCGCCCTACCAGATAGTCATCGTCTTCGCTAAGGATAGCTTCCGGAAGGGCGTCGACCAGCCCCGCGTTTACGGCGATCCCCGCGGTCTTTGGGCGGCGGTAGCGGAAGGCCGACATATCGATCTCTGCCTCGGTCGCCCCTTGCGCCCGCCACTCTTCCTTTAGGCCGAGCAGCGGACCGAATATCTCCGTGAAGAGCGGACGATCGTTCGCCTGAAACGTCATGTACTCCAGATACTCTTCGCGGCAGATGTTTGCCGACGATCGTATGGCAAGCTGACCGTGGATCTCTCCGATGCGTTGCGATAACATAATCTTCCTCTTTACGCCCGCGCCCCACCTATTCATATGCGCTCAAGCGGTTTCCCCGTACTGACAGTGCGTAACTGCTATTGGCGCCGTCCTGCCTGACGGCGCCTTCCCGTCCTTGCTCACACTCCCCGCGCCCGCGCCGCCGCGCACGATGCCGGCGCGCCGGTCTCATCGGCGTAAAGCCTGTCGTATTCTTCGCCGCCCAGGACGCGGCTATTCGCGCCGCGAAAATGGTATTGAAGCGCGCGGCGGCGCGCCGGGGATGTATTCGGCGGCGTTTGATGCGGAAGCATGCCGTAAAAGAACATCGCGCCGCCAGCCGCAATTGGGACGGGAACAGCCTCCTCGACCGGAAGTTTCCTTGCGGCGATTTCGCAATCCGTTCCGTGGTGATGCCCCAGTGCGCCGCGCTTGTGCCAACCAGGGATGACATACATGCATCCGTTGTCCACCGTGGCGTCGTCGAGCGCAATCCAAACGCCGCAGACGCTATCGAGGGGCGCGACGCTGAAATAGGCGTTGTCCTGGTGCCAGGGTTTTTCGCTTCCAATAAACGGCGGCTTGACGAGCGCCATGTCCTGGAACAAGATCGGATCTGGACCGATCAGTTGCGAAACGATCTGCATCAAGCGGTGCGACGGCTCAACGAGCCGCTTGAGCGCCGGCTTGAGATCGACGAAGCGCATAAACTTACGAACATGCAGCTCGAGCGCCTCGCGGTCATGGCACGTATCCGGGTCAAACCCTGGCTCGAACTGCAACCACAGGTCAGCGTCGTTTCGCTGCGACGGCGAAAGGGCCGCATACGCCTCGACCAATTCCGTGAGGGCCTGCCGCGACTCGCAAACCTCAGAGGGGCTGAGGACGCCCGGCAGCGCAAGATAGCCGCTTTCCCTAAAATTCGAGATGTCATTGCCGGATATTTGTCCGGCAGCATGAAATGGCTCGTTTTCCATATGTGTATAATAGATCATGGCTCAGGCTTTGGCCATGCATAAGTGACGCAATAATGTGCACTATAGACGCATTCACGAATTTGCTGGCGGGTGATGTCTCCATACAGTTGACTGGCAGACCGACAATCCATCATTGCGCGCCGGATTGGTTCTGGAAGCCGCCGCCGCTGGTCGACTACGACCTGTGGTGCGTCCTCGCTGGCCGGGGCTGGTTCTCGTTGCCGAGCGGACTTCAACTTCTCGCCGCGGGGTCCTGCTATGTCGTACCGCCGGGCGCATCCCCACACGCGTGGCACCAGCCTGACACGCCGTTGACGGTATTTGCCGTTCATTTCGAGGTCGAGGGAAAGTTCGTCGCGCCGAAGGGGATTGCCGGGCGCCAGGTAAGCGATGCTTCGTTTCTGCACGCGCTTGCCGAGCGCGCCGAGACTGCCTACGCATCCGAAAACCCGATTCGCCGACGCCAGGCCGAAGCGCTCATCCGGGAGATCATGCTTTTGCTGCTGGTCGAATCGCAACTTGCGGAGAATACATCCGGCGACGAGCGAGTCGGGGAGTTGCTCGCGGCGATCCGCGCGGAACCGGGGCGGCGTTGGAGCATCGACGAAATGGCATCGAGGGCGTGCCTATCCCGGTCCCAGCTCACGCGCGTCGTTACGCAGGCGACCGGGATGCCGCCGATGGAGTTCGTCATCCGCGAGCGCCTCGACCGTGCGCGACGGATGCTGATCGAGACGCGTAAAACAATCACCGAAATCGCCAGCACGCTGGGCTACGAAGACGTCCACTACCTCAGCCGCCAGTTCAAGGCGCGCTACGGCCACGGCCCGCGCGCGTACCGTGAACGGGCGATGTAAGCGCGTCGGGGATGGCGCACACGAAAGGCGTACCGGAAGCATCGGCGCGCCTTTTGCGTACGATCTTAGGGCAAGGGAAGTTGCGGCGCCATCACCTTGAAAACGCTCGCGAGGATCGCCCAGAGGGCGGCGCTGCCGAACTCGCCAATGATCAGGCCAAGGAAGAAGGGCATGAACTGGCGATACGCTTTTCCGCTGCCGTATCGGAGGACAAACGTCTTAGTGATCCAGACCAGCAGAACCGGGAACCAGATCACGATCATCGTCCAGGTCGGCGCTAGGGCGTAGCCAATCGGGTTAAGCGGGAAGCCAACGAACATCGAGCGCAACTTGGACAGCGCGAGGACGACGACAAAGCCGACCGCGAACCACGCGGGAGCCGATGGGAAGGGCTTTTGCGCATGGCGGAGCGTGGCGTCCGCATCGTCGAACGCCCAGCCGGCATTAGCGACGCCGTAGTTATAGAGCGCCGTCGCCCCATGAGCATACGAAAGCTGCAGGTGCGTCGCGACGCCGACAATGAACGCTACGACCACCGCGAGTCCGATCGGCAGTATGAGATTTCGACGACGCATTTTAACGCCGCCAGCCATCTGCTGAACATCCATGAACAGCGCCAAGAAGAGGCCGCGCATATCGCGGAAGAACGTCGCGTTGAGCAGCGAAAGCGCGACCACATTGCCGCCGCCCAAGCTCGCCTTGGAGACAAACATGCCGACGACATCGCCCGGCCTGAACGACGTCTCGGTCATCAGGAAGCCGGCCTCGGCGACGCCGCGCGTGAGAACCAGCGACGTGACGAAGAGGTAAATTAGCCAAACTGCGGCGGCGAACCAGAGGCTCATGCCCGCCCATATGCTCCACGCCACGATCCCCGCATAGCACGCGAGCAAGCCCCAGAGCGCGATCCGCCGAGGCATCATTTCAACCTTATCCTCTTCCGAAATGCGGAAGCGGAACGCATCCTGAAGCGTCTTAATGTAGACGTGCCGTCCGGCGTACATGAAGATCATGGCCAGTGCAACGTAAGCGCCAGCCGCCTGGAAGCCCAGATAAGCCCGCGTCGGATACGAGAGCATCATCACCGGCTCAAGGTTCCACGCCCGGGCGATCACATCGCCGATGCGCGTCAATATGAAGAAGAACCACAGACTGAACAGCAGATCCGTGGGCAGCAGATAGGCGAACCCGATTGCGGCAAAGGAAAGGTAAATCGATGTGCCCTGGATCTGATCCCAGGGCGGCATGTTCAAGGGTTGCTGAATATTCTCAAACTGCAGCGGGATTTGCGGAATGCTCGGAACTGCCTGATGCAAACCGTTGATGCCATAGATAGCGAACGGGATCGCGATGCCCAGCCAGGTCAACTGGTTTTTGAAGAGCGCCGTCGCCGCATTGTCGTCGAATATCTGAAGCGGAAGAATGGTTAACGGAAACGAGAGACGCTCCACGTCGGTCCACTGCCTGCGCAACAACGTGCTCAGACACAAGAACGCGACGACAACCAGCGCAAACAAGATGAACCACGATGCACACGGAACGAGCCATGCATCCCAGGGCAACTTATCCGCGCCAAGGCCGTTGAAATAGTCCGATGACGCCGCTTGATTGGCGGGACCGCGCGGATCGCCGACCACGAGCGCCGGGTTCAGGTGCGGGAAGATCAACGCCCGGTAGTAGTTGGTTGGCGACGAATAGCTGTTGACGTAGGCGACCGCAGGCAGCATTTTCTCTAAAAGGCCGCGCGTGCAGACGAAGACGCCAACAAACATCATCACGTACATGATCAGAAGGTCCGCGGCATTCATCCATTTTAGGAGCCCAACTTTGCGTCCTAAGCGGGTTACCGCGTAAACGATGAAGAACGCCCCGACCGCGCCGGATGCAAATTGCAGCACACCGGTTTGCATCTGCTTGACGACTAGATCGACGTAGAGGGAGACATACGAAACAGCCACGACAAGAAATAGGCCGATCACAATGGATCGTTTGTGCAGGCGGGTCTCGAGAGGTTCTCCAGGGCTGCTCGTCGATGTCTGGCCGCTGGAAAAAGCGTCGTGTTTGGTCAATGGCTGCATGGTGTAAGCTTCGTGGGCCTCCTGAGGAGTGATGGGCGCTGCCGGTCTATTATACACGGTCAATAGCGAGATTTAAATGACCGCGCCCGAAACGGGGCATGCCGCGCGCCTTGATGCGGCTCCAAACCCACGCATGTGCAATATCACGGACCGGGATCGGCGTTAACCCATTCTGACGGCGCCATGCAGAGCGGCCCCGCGCCTAATGGCGCCGCCCTTCGCATGGATCGGCTCCGGCAGCGTAATCAGAACGAGCGTCGCATCGTCGTCGAGATCGGTGGTCCCGATCAGGCCGGTCGCGGCCGACCATATGCGCTCCGCGGTTTCGTTGATGTTGACGTGTTCGTGCATGCAATCCTGCACGCACTTATAAAAGAGGTCTGCTCCCAAGATTCTTCCGGTCATGCGCGACCGCGCCTCGACCAGACCATCGGTGAACATAGCCATTGTGTCACCAGGACCAATTGCCGTTTTCTGATCGACGCACAAATCCGCGACATCCACGCCGACCACGCTTCCAGTCGAATCGAGGAATTCCAGGGCAAGATCGTCGCCGCGATATATTGCGGGCGGTTCGTGCCCCGCGGACGCATAGACTAGGCCGCCTGTTGACGGAGTCAGGATTCCGAAGAAAAGCGTGACGAGCGTCTGAATGTCGAATTGATGCAACAGGGCATAGTTCACACGATTGATCGTCGCCGCTGGAGATGTCTCGATCAGAGCATAGGCCCGAAGCAGGTTTCTCACCAGGGACGTATGCGCGGCCGCCTCCACGCCATGCCCGGTCACGTCTCCGATGACCAGCGCAATCCGGTCGCCTTCGAGCGGAAAGACCTCGACGAAATCGCCGCCCACGCCTCTATCGGCGGCTGGACGATAAATGAAGCATGTCTCAACGCCCGCAAGCCGGACCGGCAAAGAGGGAACGAGGCTGCGCTGCAGAGTGCGGTTAACCCTCTGCTCGCGTTCGAGAGCTGCCTCGACCGCGAAGCGCGAGTTCTGTTCGGCAGTGGTATCCTCCAGCACGACGCCGACAGCGTGGATCGCGCCCGACGGATCACGAATCGGAAAAGCGGAACTGCGAACATGGATCTCGGATCTAAGCGTCTTCGCGGGACGAAGCGTTATATTGCGGCCGACAAACTCTTCGCCGTTGAACGCTCCTTCGAGTACGGCAATATTGTCCGCGGTCAGCGCTGGATACACGGTTTTCAGGTCCTGGCCCGTCAGTTCCTCGACGGTCATGTTGCATAGATCCGCCAAGTATCGATTGCAGCGCGTCACCCGGTAGTCCCGTTCGATGATGATAATGCCAATCGGCGCATTCTCAAAAACAAATCGGATCGTTGCCGACTGCTCGGCGATCATTCGACGGAGTTGCGCCTCTTCGATCACATTTGACATCTGATCCGAAACCGAGGCCAGTAAAGACATTTCGCCCTTGGACCACCGCCTCGGACGGCGGCAGTCGTGGACCGAAATAAGTCCGGCCACGCGACCGTTCACGAAGATCTTAGTGAACATCCCTGCGTACAAATTATAATGATTTAGCAGAAAACCGGGGATGGCAGGGTTCAGCCGCGTATCGTTGACAACTTTCAGCTGCCCTTCCCAATCGATTGAGTTTACAACATCCTCTCGAGTGGCCGGCAAATCCACGCCAACCATCGTGGCGATGTTCGGAGCCAGCCATTCGTAGATACGCACGGGACCAGGTTCCCCGCGTTCGTTCTCGAACGGAACAACGTGAACGCGGTCAACATCGAGAGTTCTGCCAATGGCTTCGCAGACGGCAGTGGATATGTCGGCCCAGTCGATAGAATAGCGCGTGTTGCCGAAGAGATAAGCAAGCGCTTCAGCCTGTTTCCGCGCGGCGTCTTGCTCCTGGCTGGTCTGAGCATGGCGGGCGCAAAATAGCCCCACCGCGAGCTTGGCGGCGACGTCGAAGAGGATATGCGGCCCCTTGGGCGCGATGTGCAGCGGGAGATTAAGAGCGTAGCTCGTGCAGTCGAGCCCGATGACAAGGGCTAGAATCGCGTAGCACCAGGTATAGCTTTGCGCGTAGACGGCAAGGAGCAACGGGACAAAGTAGAGGAGGTCGAGGCCGACATCCTTATGGAGAACTCGATCCGTCGCAAAGATGGCCACGGCCAGAAGAATGGCCGCAATGAGAGGAATGTACTTTTCACGCCGTCCGCGTCGCTGCAACTGCCCCGCCCCCTCGCAAAAGTTACATCAGTCCGATTCACCACACCACGTCGCGCCACAATTTGATTGGCAACCACCGTCCGCGCCGAGTCTAACCGCGTGAGCGAGCGTTTTTCTAGTTGGAGCTGCTATCTTGGATTTTCGGCGATTTTGACCATAATCTAGATGCTGCGCAGCAGAGTTTCCGTCGAACATTTCCTGCCGCTAGCTGCCGATTTCTTCCAAGAACCGCTCGGCGCCGATCGCCGCCATGCAGCCGGAGCCCGCCGCGGTAATCGCCTGCCTGTACACCGTGTCCTGGACATCGCCGGCCGCGAAAACGCCTGGAACGCTTGTCGCAGGCGTACCGGGCTCGGTCACGATGTAGCCGTTCTCATCGGTGATTAGCTGGCCCTTGAACAGAGCCGTGTTGGGCTCATGCCCAATCGCGATAAAAAGACCGTCCGTCGCGAGATGATGCTCGCTCCCCGTATGAAGATGCCTTAACGTAACGCCCGTCACCTTCCCGGCAGCGGGATCATGCACCTTCGCGATCACCGAGTCCCACACCAGCCGGATCTTCTCGTTCTCGAAGGCGCGCTTTTGCATAATCGCCGACGCACGCAGATGGTCGCGTCGATGAACTACGGTCACGGAGCGCGCGAGCCGGGATAGATAATTTGCCTCTTCGATCGCCGTATCGCCCCCGCCGACCACGACGACATCCTTACCGCGGAAGAAGAACCCATCGCATGTCGCGCAGGCCGATACGCCCTTGCCGTAAAGCGCGGTTTCCTCCGGCAAGCCCAGCCACTTCGCGCTCGCGCCGGTTGCGATAATCACCGTTTGCCCCACGTATTCGCCGCCTGAGTCGGTTACCGCCGTAAACGGACGCTCGCGCACGGTCGCCTTCACGACATTCTCCGAGACGAATTCCGCCCCGACCCGCACCGCCTGCTCACGCATCGCGATCATTAAGTCCGGCCCCATAATGCCATTCGGAAAGCCGGGATAGTTCTCGACATCGCTGGTAATCATGAGCTGCCCGCCCGGAAGGTTGGGCGGACCGCCTTCGATCACGATGGGGGCGAGGTTGGCCCGCGCCGCGTAGATTGCGGCCGTCAATCCGGCTGGACCGGAACCGATAATTAAAACTTTGGTTTCGCTGGGCATATCTGCGTCCTCTCAGGTTTGGTTATTTTACCCGACGAATATGAAGAGAGTTTGAAGATCGCATATTGTATACGCTCGACGCATGGCCGAAAGAGCGTTCTTCGAGCGTTTGAGCCGCGACGCTCGCTATTCATTTCCAGCAACGCCACTCTCGCAACCTTAGTGGTACAATACGCCATCCTATGATCTCGCGCCGCAACAAGCTTCAGCTCTCGCTGTTCGGGCCAAGTGACGGCGCTCCGGCCACACGCTCTTGGACAATCGTATCCTACACGATTGACGGGCAGGGGCTACCGGCGGCCGAAGCAATCCGCCCGATCGTGAAGGCGCTCTCGCAAGCACTCGATAACGTCGGCGCGCGCCGCGATCCGAAGATGCGCGACAGCTCGTTCGATCTGTATTCATGCCACGACGCCAGCCGGTACCTGCTTGCCGTCCCCGAAGACCTTCATCCGGCCGTAGCGGGAATGGTCGAACGCAAGCTGCTCGAAGTGCGCGGTTTCGATGGTCTGCGCCGCGGCGTCCCTGATCTTGGCCGCGAATACCGGCCCGCGGGATTTTACGAAGCAGGAGCAGTGTGGGTGTTGGCGACGCCGGCGGATGCGCTCAAGCGGGCTCGTACGGCAGCGGGCAACCAGCTGGCGTTCGACTATTAGGCCTCCCCCGGCGGACAACGGATATGAACGACGAAGCATCCCAAACGCCCAACCAAGATTTCGCGGCCGGCGCTGGCGCAACTAGGAAACGCCAGCGGGGCCATCGGCTTCCGGCGCTTGTGCTGCTTGCGATCACCGCGCTCGTTTATGGCGCGGCGATCACATACAAGTTCGTCACGTGGGACGACGGCATTCACGTCTTCAAGAACCCGTATTTTCATCCACTGACCTGGTCAAATGTTGCCCATTTCTGGCTCGCGCCGTACGAAAAGCTCTACATCCCCCTCAGCTACACCGTTTACGCGGCCCTGGTGGTCATCGCAAACCACTTTCCCACTCCCTTTGACCAGGGTACGGATGCGACAATCGACGCGCACGTCTTTCACATCGCTTCCGTAGGCGTTCATCTTCTTAACACCTTTCTCGTGTTTTTGATCGCCAAGCGTCTCACGAGGCGCGCCCTGCCTGCCGCGGTCGGGACGCTAATCTTCGCGATCCATCCGATGCAGGTGGAATCGGTCGCCTGGGTGTCCGAGTTGCGGGGCCTGCTCGCTGCCCTGTTTTGCCTCATTGCGATGCTGATTTACGTCCGCCTCGGCGACGAGGCAGGCAATAGCTCCGTCCGCCTCTCAAAATGCTGGATTCGTTGCGGCGCGCTGATGGTTCTCGCGCTCCTTTGCAAACCATCGGTGCTCATCCTACCAATTGCGCTTTTGACGATCGGCTGCTTGTTTCAGAAGCGCCCGCTTCTCGTCTGTGCACGCGAAACGCTGCCCCTGCTGGCGCTCAGCCTGCCTTTTCTCGTGATAACGCACGCGGCGCAACCCGTCCTCGCGCAGGTCTCCGTACCGTGGCTGGAACGTCCATTGATTGCCGCGGATGCCCTTGCGTTTTATATCACGAAGCTTTTCGCGCCGTTTCGGCTGTGCATCGACTACTCGCGCCGACCACACGATGTCCTTGGGCACTGGTGGGGCTACGTGACCTGGATCTTGCCAGTTGCCGTCGCTTGGACGGCTTGGCGCTTTCGCGACAAGGCCCCGTATCTCTTAGCGGGGGCTGCGCTGTTCGCAGTCGTCCTACTGCCCGAGCTCGGCCTCGTTCCCTTCACGTACCAAAATTATTCCACCGTGGCCGACCGGTACGCCTACCTTGCCCTGCTCGGCCCCGCGTTCGCCTTGTCGATTCTGGTCGCGCGCCTCGACGCGACCACGCTTTGGAACGCCGCCATTGCGCTGACGGCCGTGCTCGGCCTGCTTGCCGTCCACCAATCCGGCGTATGGCGCAACAGTTTGGACCTGAACGCTGCCTGCCTGGCGGTGAACCCAAACAGCGCGGCATGCCACGCAAACTACGGCGATGCGCTTTACCGCTGCGGACGATACGCGCAGGCTCGCGACGAGTTTCTGGAGTCTATCAAAGCCAACCCCGATTTTGAGTACCTTTACACCGATCTCGGCGACGTCTACCTTGCGCTCCATAGCTACGACGACGCGGTAAACTGCTACACATACGCCGCATTTCGCAATCCGGACAACCCCGTGCAGCACGACAAGCTGGCAAGAGCGCTGCTCGCCGCCAAACGCTACGACGAGGCGATTCATGAGTTCACGACCACGATCAGCCTCAGTCCGCATTCCAAGTCCGCGTTCATCGGCCTCGGAGACGCATGCGCGGGCGCGCAACGCTGGCCGGACGCCGTACTCGCCTATCGAGGCGCTATCTTCATGGGGGACACGGGCGCGCAAACGCAACGTAAGCTAAAGCACGCCATCGAGGCGGCGAAATAGCGGAGCCAGACAGGAGACCACCGCCGGACGTAACGGCAACTGGGTTTCCATGCCAGCCAAATGTTACATCGAACAATGACCGACAACGCCAGATCCAGTGAACCGCAAGAACGCCGTCCAGTCAGCCCGCGCGAAAAGGCGCTGCTGGCCTTCTGCGCTGTCGCGCTGGTCACGGCCGCCGTGTTCGCGTCGTCGTTATCACACGATTTCGTGACATGGGACGACAACTTGCACGTTTACAAGAATCCCTGGCTGTCCCCCGTAACTATCGCGCACGTCGCGCATTTCTGGCGACACTCGTATGGCGATCTGTACATTCCGGTCAGCTACACGCTCTTCAGCGGGTTGGCAGCCATCGCGTCCTGTTCGCGTCCCGATCCAACGATAACGGATACTGGCGCGCTCTTCGATCCGCACGTTTTCCACGCCGCCGATTTAGCCTTGCATGTCGCTAGCACGCTCATCGTTTTCGCGCTGCTGCGGCGTCTCGTACGAAACGCGCTGCCGGCCGCATGCGGAGCATTGCTCTTCGCGATCCATCCATTGCAGGTAGAGAGCGTCGCCTGGGTCGCGGAAACGCGCGGCGTGCTGGCAGGATTGTTTTGCGTGATCGCCGCATGGCTGTACGTAGCCAGGATCGAAGCCTTGCGCGAGACGGGAAGGATGCGGTTGGACATCTTCTCGTGGGCCGGATTGGTCGTTCTAACGGTCCTGGCGCTTCTGAGCAAGCCATCCGCCGTCATGATCCCGGCGCTGCTCTTTGCGATCGCATACGGCCTGCGGCTGCGCTCAGCGCGGGACGCCGCAATCGATGTCGCTCCGCTGCTCTTGGCGGCGCTGCCAATCGTCGTTCTGACACACAGCGTACAGCACCCCGCGGCGTTTTCGATCACTCCTCCGCTCGCGCGCCCCCTCGTCGCCGGCGACGCTCTTGCGTTCTACCTCGCCAAGCTTGTCGCCCCCATCGGCCTGATCCCAGACTATGCAAGAACGCCTCACGCCGTGCTGGGACATTGGTGGGGATACGTAACATGGCTCGCGCCCGCTTTCGCGGCGGCCGCCGCTTACCGATTCCGAAACAACGCCCGCTACCTCGCGGCGGGGCTGGGCACCTTCGCCGCCGCGCTTCTGCCTGTTCTTGGGCTTGTGCCATTCGGCTATCAGGCATACTCGACGGTCGCGGACCGGTACGCCTATTTGGCGCTGCTCGGCCCTGCCGTCGCGCTCGCTTATGCACTTGCAGCATATCCATCGAAACCCGCATTTGCGGCGACCGGCATCGTATTGGCGATTCTCTGCGTCCTGAACGTCCAGCAGACGGCGCGGTGGGCAAACAGCCGGACGCTCTACGCGTACACGATCGGCGTCAACCCGAACACTGCGCCGATCCAGCACAATGCGGGCGAGTTGCTCATGCGCGATAACCCGCTCGCGGCCGAACCCTACTTCCGCGCCGCGATCCGCGCGAACCCGCTTTTTCCGAATGAGCACATCAATCTCGGCAGCGTTCTTGAAGAGAGCGGCCGGCCGCGCGAAGCGCTCGAACAGTTCGTTTACGCGGCCCGCCTCGACAATAGCGATCCGAGCATACCGTACGACATCGGCAACACCTTGATGGTCATGGGAGAGTACGCCAAGGCAATCCAGGCCTACGACAACGCAATCAAGCTGAAGCCGTCGCACGCGGGAGCGCTCAACAACGAAGGCCGCGCATACCTCGCGCTTGGGGAATACGCTCTCGCCGCGCTGCGCTTCCAGCAAGCCGCCCGCGTCAGACCCGCAGAGCCAGGCTTCCACATCAACGCCGCCCTCGCGCTGGCACGCTGCGGCCGAAAGGCCGATGCGCTCATCGAGATCAAGGAAGCGCTGCGCATCGACCCGGATAACGCGTTGGCGCAAAACGCGCTCAACGATATTCGGACGAACGCAGGGCCGATCAGGCCGAAAAATTAAAGCCTCAAGGAAATTGGCTTCGCGAGATGGAGGGACGCTGCCTTTTAGCTCAGCATTTCGAGCGCCTTCCGGTGCAGGGCGAAAGCAACCGGATCGTGGAGCGCAAAAACGATCCGGCGCAACAGGGTTTGCGGATGCTCGCGCAGGTAATCGACGACGGCGCGGAGGGCAACGAATGCCGCCTTGTCCATTGGGTAGCCGTAGACGCCGGTGCTGATCGCCGGGAACGCGACCGACTCAGCGGCAAGCTGCTCGGCGACGGCGAGCGACGAGCGATAAGCGGATCGCAAGAGCGGTTCAGCCTTATGCGGACCGAGAAAGTACACCGGTCCGACCGTATGGATCACGTAGCGAGCAGGCATTTGCCCGCCGCTCGTCGCAACGGCCTCGCCCGTCGGCAGGTTGCCGCGCTCCGCGACGATCTTCCGGCATTCATCGGCCAGCGCCGGCCCCGCAGCCCGGTGGATCGCGCCGTCCACTCCGCCGCCGCCCGCAAGCTCCGTATTCGCGGCGTTGACAACCGCATCCACCTCAAGGCGCGTGATATCGCCCAAAATGAGCTCGATCGCGGTGTTGCCGATCGTCAAGGTTGGCGTTTGCATGAGGCCTCCTTCGACTTACCCAGAGCGTGGCCCGGATCGTCCCGAAAACCAATGTCCAACCGTCTGCTGTACCTCGGGAAGCGTCAGCAGTACGCCCGCAACGATTAGGACGATGGCCGCCGCGGTTATCCCATTTACCTTTTCGCGCAAGACCACGACTCCCAGTACCACGGCGATCACGAAACTGAGCTTGTCAATAGGAGCGACACGCGAAATCGGTCCCATTTTGAGCGCCGCAAAGTAGAACAGCCACGAGAGCCCGGTGGCAAGCCCTGAAAGAACCAGAAAAAGCCAGCTCCTGGGACCGATCTCGCGTATCCCGGGAAGCTCGCCGCGAAAGGACACAATGCCTGCGGCAAACACCAAAACGACCCCAGTCCGAATGAGCGTCGCGAGGTTCGAGGGGATCCCTTCCACGCCCAGCTTCGCAAGCAGCGCGGTAATTCCCGCAAAGAGGGCCGAAAAAAGGGCGCAAGCGACCCAGCCCATGATGAATTCCTTTAAGGGCCTGCGAATGAGGCCCGATGACAGAATAAGTGATGGATTTAAATGCGCCGAAGAACCCGAAGATCCCTCTCGACAGGACATAATTCGGCAAAGTTGCCGAAGCGGCTACTCAAAGCTTGACTGCGGCGCGACCCGGTCTTGTTCGACGGCGGCAGTCGTTCCCGTTGATCCGGTCAACCGGACGGGCTCTAACCGGACAAACAACAAAGCTAAAACGTTGCAATCAGCGCGCCGCCGCATCGCCGCGCAACGATTCCAGCGCGCGTTGGACGATCAAAGTCTCGTCGTCGCCCTGCGGCGCATCGTCGGCGGACGCGTTCGTGTACCGGAGAATGCCGTTTCGACCGGCCACGAAGACGCGAGGACAGGGCGCGACGTTATAGCGATTTGTAGTAGCCATCAGCGGGTCGGGGATCAGCACCAAGCCGCTCCCGCCAAGACCCGTTTGGCGGGCAAACAAGCGAGCGGCGGCCTCATCCCCCGCAAAAACAACGACGGTTAATGGCGGTAGCGCGGCGCCCCCACCCTGCCGAATGATCGAATCAACGACGCCCCGGTTCCGAAGCGCTTGCCATTGGCGCGCACAAATGTGACAAGGCTCGCATCCACAGAAAAAAAAGATCGCAGCGCTCCGGCCGTACGCGTTTGCCAATCGCCATTTCCCATGGCCGTTCAAGTCCAGCCCGGCGAATTCGGGCAGCTTCCGCCCCACAACGGGGCCGGAAGCGGGCGCCGCGAACACGGGCACGCAAAGCAGCGCGAAAACAAGCGCGAAAAGCCTCACGGCGCGCCTCCAACATCCAGCTTCGTCACCGTCGCGCTCACTGGTATCGCAAAACGCACGCCGGAACGGGTCGTGACTAGCACGTGGCTGGAAAACGACCCGGCAGGGACGTCCGCCGTCAGTCCGATGCTCAGAATGACTTGACGCCGCCCGCCCGATGCCCGCCTATTTGCGGCCGTGCAGACAATGTACGGCGATCCCGTTTCAAAGCTAAGCCCCGAAATATCGATCGAGCTTCCGGTAAGCCGGACCTCGACAGGCGACGTTTGCCCCGCCCTGACGAGACCAAAAACCGCTTCCGTGGGCATCGCCTGAACGTCCGCGACAATCTCCGCGGTCACGGGGATATACGATGGCGAGTAGTCGCGGTTCTTGTCGCCAACGTCGTCATCCGACAGCAGCGTCAGCGTCGCGTTCACCTGTCCCAGCCTTGGCAGCTCGGCGATACTGACGTCGAACTCGCGATGCCCGGCAGAGGCTGTCGAGGGGTCCACGGGACGAACGATGACATTGGCATCGTCCGATAGTATGCGGAAAGGAATGCTCGCGACCCGCGCATCAAGATCCACGGCAATGCGGCGGCTGGCGATCTGTCCGGCGGTCAGTTCTCCGAACGCGATGGAACCGACGCTAAATTGCGCCGGACCAATGCTCGTCCCCGTTAGCGAGACAAACAAATCTCCGGCGTCGCTATGAACATACACCCCTTTGCGAACCTCGCCTGGCGGAAGCCGGGAGGCGTCGACGGTCGCAAGCAGCGTGGCGTACGCACCTGGAACAAGCGCAAAGGGCAGCGGGAGTTCCGCTCCTTCGCTCGCGGGCGCTGCTGTCAGCATTGCGGATGTGCAACCGCAAGACGTCGTGACGTTCTCGATATGGATAGGTCGCGAGCTGATATTGCGCAGCGTAATCGGAAACGACGCGGTCGGCAGATCGATTACCTTGAGGGTACCGAAGGTGTACTCATAGTTGCCTGGAGCAATGCGAGTGACACGGTTCCCGCCCACAACAACCAGCGCATCGTCCGTCCACAGCCGGTGCGGCAACGGTGGCTGATGCTTTGCGGCGGCCATTGGCCGGTTCGCGGTTGGCTTTGCGACCAGGGCGGCTTGCCTGATATTGCGCTTTGCGTGCTTGCGGACATGCGCTACCGCGTTCCCTTGCGGCAAGAAGAGAACGGCGCAGGACAGAGCGGCGAGCAAGCGCACTGAGAAAAGACGAAACGACTCCATTGAATCTATTATTACACTGCGCGCTGGGAAATCGCCAACGTATGTGCGATGCAAACGCCGCAATTGAAATGGGGCCTGCTCCTTGAAACTGCGCCAATACCGCACTCCGCGGAGCGTGAGGTAAACTTTAGCCGACAAGGAGATATGACATGATCGATCAGCCAATAGTTGGCATCATTATGGGGAGCGACTCGGACCTGCCGGTCATGAGAGCAGCCCTCGACGTCTGCCGCGAGTTCGGCGTCCCGTGCGAAGTCGCGATTATTTCGGCCCACCGAACGCCGGATCGCGCCTTGGATTATGCGAAGACCGCCGCGGAGCGCGGGCTCAAGACAATTATCGCGGGCGCTGGCGGCGCAGCGCACCTTCCTGGAGTGATCGCCGCGCTGACGTCGCTGCCGGTCATCGGCGTGCCGGTGTCCCTAAAGCAGCTCGACGGCCTCGATTCCCTGCTTTCCATCGTCCAGATGCCCAAGGGCATTCCCGTCGCAACCGTCGGCATTGGCAATGCAGGGAATGCGGGGCTGCTCGCCGTTCGCATCCTGGGCGCGTCGGATCCCGAACTTCGCAAGAAGATCGATCTCTACCGAGACAATTTGCGGGCGTCGGTCGAGAAGAAGCAGAGCCGCCTCGAAGAGGTCGGCGTCGACAATTACGTCCCGTAACTCCGGAAGGCGGTCATGATGGTCTCACCGATTCGCCTCGTGTTCGTCCCCTGGGGCGCGGACAGCTTCGGCGATGATCTGTGGCTCTTCGAGAACGGTCTGATCCTCGTAATCGAGACGATGATCGACGCGCTGGAGCCGCGCGGCAGCAACGTCTACGCCGATCTGTACGATCAGCTCAGCGGTCAGACCATCCGCACCGCCCCCGTGCGTCCGCTCGGCGAGCCTCAGCTCGAGGTGCTGGGCACGCGCGCTCCAAAAGGCACGAACGCCATCGTCGACGGTGTTTTTACGGTCGAACGCGCGGGCGACGGAAGCCTTCGCCGAATCGAAGCGGCTCTGCGCCTCGTCCTCCTGCCTTCGCTGCGCGTAGAAACGCCGGATGCGTTCGTTTACGACCAGTTTTCATCCGCATCCGGCGCGATACTGCCCATAACCTCGTCCGAGTCCTTTCACGCCCTTGCGTTAGCCATGGCGCGAGTCCTGCTCGGCGAACTAGGCGCCGCGCTTCCGTCCGGCCTGACGCCAGCGGGCTTGATGCTGACCTCCCATTGGGAAGCGTTCCTGCACTTTATCAAGGCAAAGCGGCTGGCGCGCACGGCCGAAGAGAAAATCGGCTATTACCGGCAGGCTGTCGCGTTGGCCCCAGACTTCTTTTGGGCGCAATTTAACCTCGGTCAGATGCTCAAGCAGCAGGACGACTTTGTGTCCGCACGCAGGGCCTTTCTTGCCGCAAGCCACGGCGCTGGCGACGATCCGGCTATTCAAAGCGATGCGCTTTTCGAACTTGGGCTATGCTCGATCCACCTCGGCGACACGAAGACGGCGCGCGCCTTCTGGGACGATGCGCTGAGTCATGCGCCGCAAAACCCAAACCTCCTCGTGAATATCGCGGGAACGTACGAACAAGAGGAGGATTGGCTTCACGCGATCGACTTGCACGAGCACGCCCTGGCGATCTCACCCGGTCACCACAAAGCGCTGGTCAGTCTCGCCCGGCTGCGAACGATGACGGGGCAGGTCGGCGCGGCGATCCCGCTGTATCATCGCGCGCTCGCAATCGAGCCCAACGACCCGCTGCGCGAAGCGATCCTCGGCGGATGCTACCTGTCGACGGGCGATGCGGAGAACGCGCGCTTGCATCTCTCGCGCGCCGCACAGCTGGATCCTCCGCGCGAAGCCCCAATCGCGCCTGGCGAGCCAACGTCGCCAGGCGATTATGCGCGCACCGAGCTTGCGAAACTTGGCGAGCCGTAGTCGCGATGGACGGCAGAATTGCCGCCGCGTCGCCCGCTCTATTCCTCGTCGGCCATTGGCGGCTCCTGATGGCGCGCGCAAACAGCCGCAAATTCCGCGCCAAGCATCAAGATAATCGTCGAGTAATAGATCCACAAAACCAGCAGGATCACATCCGCAAGCCCGCCATAAACGCCATGATTTGGGCGAAGCAAGAACGCCGCGAGCCCCTTCTTTGCAATTTCGAACATCAGGCTCGCGACCACTCCGCCTGCAAGCGCCGGCTTCCATCGGGTCGTCGCGGCAGGAAGCGTCTTGTAGACGATGGAGAACAGGGCTACGTTAAGCAAGACGGCGACGGCCTCCGCAACGATGCTCAGTGCCGCCGCCCCCTGACTTTCTCTCCCGAAAAGCGGAAGCCAGCCGCTTAGGACGGCTTGAGCCGCGCCGGTGAGGAGGACCGAGAGAAAAAGGAGCGCGCCGTTGATGCAGAGAAGCGACAATGCAACCAGCCGGACTCGCAACCAGCTTCGCGTTTCGAGCACCTCGAATGAGACGTTCATTGCGACCGAACCGACGACATAAACCTGCATCGCCGACCAAACCAGAATGAGCAGGCCAATCCAAAAGGCTGGCGTGCTGCTGGCGGCCAGGGCGTCGATTCCGTGCACGACGGGCGGCGTAATGACATCGTTTGCGGCTGTTCTGGCGTCTCCGGAAGGAACAAACCTCGCGATCAGCGTATGCACCTGCGCAACCGCGACGCCGCGGTTCACCGTAAAGCCCAGCACGGCAACGGCCAGCAGACTGGCAGGCGGGAGCGAAAGGATGAGAAAGAATGCCACCCCGGCCGCCGTAATCGATCCATTGTTCTTGCCGAAACGCCTGATCGCTTCGATGGGATATTTTAGCCACGGCCGCGACGCCGCGGCTTTGATCTCGTCCCTCATAACGCCCACATGCACTCCGGTTCGCTATTCACACCATCCCATATACCATTCGGACATCAAGTTCTGATGTGAGGTCGACGGCCCTTTCAAAACAAAAATCATTTATCTTCTTGGATTGTGGAGGATAATTGTACAAAATCGCCAACATGAGATCATGCCGAGAATTACTGTCTTTTGCATGCTGCTCGTCTGTGCGACCATCTGCATGACCCAGTCATTTCGGGCCGGCGCCGAGCCTACGGGCGCGGACGGCATGAGCCCCACAGGAATCGTAACGGCATCGGACCGCCTTCCGCAGGACGTCGGCCAGTTGCTTTCAAGAATCCGGGAGGCCGGCTCGCAGCGCGACATGGACGGGCTTTACTCCCTTGCGGCATTCGCGCAAACCCCTCGGTACGATGACGATTCCGCCGTCAGTCTCATGAAAGCGCTCTGCGAGCAACTTACCCAGGCAATTCCCGACCCCGCGCTCGAACGTCGTCGCGGCCAGCTGCTGGAGCAATGCGCTCAGTGGGCTCTCGCGACGCATTTGTCGATGCCCCTTGCCGACCAGGCCTATTTCATGTCCCGTCCGTTGCTGTCCGATACGCAGGTTACCGGAGATGCGTGGGTCTTGCGCCGGAAATCGCGTACGGATGCGTGGTTTACGCTCTGGCGCAAGCTCGACGCGCAAGAAGGGGCGCGCGGATACGCCAATGACGATCAGAGCGCGGCATCCAGCCGAGTCGCCTCCAGCCGTAGCGATATATACCCTCATATCACTCCAGGGCTCGAGAAAGATAGCCACAGCAGGCAAGACTCCAACGCCCTTCACCTCGCGAGCGTCCGCCGCTACTACACAAACGCCGCCGAGGCGTTCCTGATCTCCGCCTATTCACGCCCGCCGTACGATGTTGACGATCTTCGCCGGCGCCTGAACTCTCCTTTGGTCAGCGACGAGTTACGCTGGCGAATTCTGGGTAAGGTACTCTATAATATGAGCATCGCCCAATCGAAGAGCTAAAGGCGAGCGTTCAGGATGTCCTTTTGCAGAGCGTCAGGCGGAGTTTCGCCTGACGCACACGCGGGACAAGCTAAAATTCGTGAAGAAATGTTAAAGCGCACCGGCCACATCAGTCCGTTTGGGCAGGCGCTCGATGGTCTCCTCAACGAGCACGACCTGCGAGAACCGCTTCGCCCGCATACGGCGCGGGTCATTTGGGACGAAGTCGTCGGCCCGGAGATTGCGGCGGCGAGCGGTGCGAGCGCGGTTCGCGGCGGCGTCTTGTTCGTCACCGTCCGGTCGGCTGTGTGGGCGAACGAGCTTGCCTTTTACAAGAAAGACATCCTCGACCGGCTGAACGACCGTCTTGGCGGCAAGGTTATTTCGGATATCCATTTCAAGGTGAGCGGCCGGACGCCTCCGGCGTTAAAGACATCCCCCACCCTCCCCGATCGGCCGGACGATGAAGCGCTTCGCGATATCAAGGCGTCGGGACCGCTGGCGGACGCTGCCCGGAGGCGCACTGGCGTGGGCGATCCCAACGTCGACGAAACGCTCGACCACGTGCTCTGCAAGGCGGCCAAAGCCCAAACATGGAAGCGCGAGCATGGTTGGATCCCCTGCCGGTCCTGCGGAACCCTTTTCGACCCGGCAGAAAGCGCACCGGGAACGACCGACTGCCTCTATTGCCTCACGCTGCGCCACGGGCGGATGTTGGGTTCTTGAGCGCCGCGAGGCTCAAAATCTCGCCATCCGTTTCGGCCCGCATAGCGGACAGCTGATTCTTAAATTCGAGAAATTGTGTGATAATCTTGGTGGGACATGGTAAGTCGAATCGCGTCATGGGCAATCCTTACGAGTTTCTTTGACTTACTCCCTAAAGATTTTGGGTCAGGTATCCATAATATAGGTTGGAAGTTCTCTGGAAGCCAGAATCTTCGCTTAGGCTCGGGGTTATCCCCAGCCGTTTAAGGGCAAACCTGCGGAAACGCAGGGACGCAAAGCCTACGGGTCTACGGTGATCTCGCAATACGAGGCGCTATGATAGCCAGGCCGCCGCTAAATACCCGCGTTAAGGGTGTTCCATGAGACATAGTATAAGATCGTAAGGAGCACTCTATTATGAGAATTACAGGGGAACAGTCGAACGCCGCATCGCGCATCAACTCCGTAAGCGGAGCGCATGCGCCAGCCGCGGCCCAATCCGGTGCGGATGAGTCGCCGATGAGTTCGGCGGCAACTGCAACGTTTTCGGCACGGGCTCAGGAAATTTCGCGGGCTAAGGCTGCTGTAAACGCTGCTCCGGATACCCGTGATGACCTGGTCAGTTCCATCAAGGATCGCGTCGATGCCGGAACGTACAATCCGAGCAGTGATGACATCGCGGAAATGATGCTGCGACGCCACGCTGCGGACAACATGGGCGGTTAGCGGCACGTTCAGGGCGGCAAGCCGCGCACGTTTTTTTGCGCAAAGCACTACGGTCACGTCAGACCGTGGTGCTTTGTTATTATGCAACCCTAATGCAAACATGTGTTCGTTTTCTTGGCAACGCATCTATCCCCCTACCCCATTTTCCGCGCCAAACTGTTCATTTCGTCTCTCTCTTGCCGCATTGACCGAATTGTTGGTAAACTGTTGGAATGGCGACGAAGCGTGAAGCCCGGATATTGGCGGTGGTCAATCAAAAGGGCGGTGTTGGAAAAACGACAACGGCGGTCAATTTGTGCGCTTACCTAGCGCAAGCCGGCAAGCGAGTCTTGCTGGTCGACTGCGATCCTCAAAGCAATGCGACAAGCGGCGTCGGGCTAGACAAGGCGGCAGTCACGACAGGTCTCTACGATGTTCTCGTTGAGAATGTCCCGTTCGCGGACATCATCGTCAAGGACGTCGCGGACATCAAGGGTTTTGATCTCGCGCCGTCAACGATCGACCTGTCGGGTGCGGAGATGGTGCTGTACACGGAGCAGAACTTTGCCCGAGAATCGGTGCTTGCCCGTGCGATGAAGGATGTTCGCGGCACGTACGACTACATTTTCATCGACGCGCCTCCTTCGCTCGGTCTGATCACGATCAATATATTGACCGCATCGAGCGGCCTGATCATTCCCATTCAGTGCGAATACTACGCGCTGGAGGGTATCAGTCAACTGCTAAGCGTCGTCGAGCGCATCCAGGAGCGTCTGAACACGGCGCTTTCGATCGACATGGTGGTGCTGACGATGCAGGACTACCGGACAAACCTTTCGCAGCAGGTCATCAGCGATGTTCGCGATTACTTTGGCGACAAGGTTGCGCGCACGCTCATTCCTCGCAACGTACGCCTGAGCGAAGCGCCAAGTTACGGACAGCCGATCAGTCTCTACGATGCAAAATCGAAGGGCGCCGCGGCTTACGCACAGCTTGCGAAGGAGGTCATCGAAAAGCTATGACAAACGAGAAAGCTCCAAAGCGCGGTCTGGGCCGCGGCCTATCGCATCTCATCCCGGGCGCCGCCGTACCGGTGGACGCTGCGGCATTGCCGGAGGCGGCGGCGAACACGGAGGAGGGTATGCGGATGATCCCTCTGACCAAGATCGCGCTCAATCCCTACCAGCCTCGCGAGTCCTTCGCGCCCGACGAGTTGGCGGACCTTACGGAGTCGATCAAGGAGCACGGCGTGCTGCAACCGATCGTCGTCCGGCCCAAGCGGCCCGGCGCATGGGAGCTGGTCGCAGGCGAGCGTCGCTTCCGCGCGGCAACGGCGGCTGGATTGAAGGACATTCCGGCGGTTGTCAAAGATCTGGATGATCGTTCGGCTCTTGCGCTCGCGGTCATTGAAAACATTCAGCGCGAAAACTTGAACGCAATTGAAGCAGCGCGCGCGTACAAGCGGCTACAAGACGAGTTTGGTCTCAACCAATCCCAGGTCGCGCGCGAAGTAGGCAAACCGCAGCCCACCGTTGCAAACGCGCTTCGCCTCTTGCAGCTCCCCGAGCCGGTTGTCGCAAGCGTCGCATCCGGCGAGATCACGGAGGGCCACGGCAAGGCCATATTGGCAATCGACGACGACGAAAGTCGCGTAAGGCTCTGGCGCGAAGTCGTGGACAAGAAGCTTAACGTGCGGGAAACCGAACGTCGCGCATCCGCAATCCGGAACGCGCCGCGCGAAATTATTCCACGTGGAATAACCAACAACGAGGAAACGCTGCACATCGAGGCCCTCGAAGAAGACCTCAGCCTTGTCCTTGGCGCGAAAACTCGCATCCGAATGACCAAACCAAACCGCGGCGTCGTTGAAGTCGCCTTCTACGAGCGCGAGGAGCTCGACGCCATTATCGACCGCCTTCTCCGCCGATAGTTATTCCACGTGGAATAACTATTCCGGCTCAAAGCGGCCGTCATGCTTATCACAATGACTATCAAGGACGTGTTCTGCCATGATTGCTGAAACTCTCTCCGTCGGAACCGAGCTTCTCCTCGGCCAAATCACCGACACAAACGCCGTCTACCTTGCGAAGACCCTCTCTTCGATCGGAATCGGAATCTACTATCGCACAACGGTCGGCGACAACGAAACCAGGCTCCGCCAAACACTCAAAACCGCACTCGAGCGCTCCGACGTCATCATTACCATCGGAGGCCTCGGGCCTACCATGGACGATATTACGAAAGAGGTCGTCTGCGACACGATGGGCGCGACGCTCGTCGAAGAACCCGATGTGCGCGCCAAGCTCGAAGCCCTGATGGTCTCACGAGGAATCGCTCCGACGAACAGCTTCTATAAGCAAGCACTCGTCCCAGCCGCCGCCGATGGACAGCCGGTCCCCAATCCCAACGGAACCGCGCCAGGCGTCATCGTCGAAAAGAATGGGAAGATCGCCATTTGCCTCCCTGGACCGCCCAATGAGTTTATCCCGATGGTCGAGCAAACCGTCGTCCCGTTTCTCTCTAGCCGCAATTCCGGTCAAACCGCCGTCATAAAATCCAAAACGCTCCGAATCATCGGCATCGGCGAAAGCCGGGTCGAGGAAATGGTCCACGACCTCCTGCTCAGCGACAATCCTACCGTCGCGCCCTACGCCAAACTTGGCGAGTGTCATCTGCGAATCACCGCGCGCGCCGAAACCGGCGAAAAGGCGGACGCACTCATTGCCCCGCGAGAGGCCGCCCTGCGCGCGCGCCTCGGCGATGCCGTCTACGGAGTCGACGACGAAGCCCTCGAACACTCCGTCGTCGAGCTTCTCAAGAAGCACAAACTGACCATCGCCACTGCGGAATCTTGCACAGGAGGGCTGCTCGCTAGACGAATTACGTCGATCGCCGGCGCATCCAACGTATTCCGCACCGGCATCGTGTCCTACTCAAACGACGCCAAGCAAAGCCTCCTGGATGTTCAAGCCGACACCCTCAAAAAGTTCGGCGCAGTCGCCGCTGAAACCGCGCGCGAGATGGCCACCGGCGTTCGCGAACTGGATGCCGCCGATATCGGAGTCGCGGTCACCGGGATCGCGGGCCCCGACGGAGGAACGCCCGAAAAGCCAGTCGGTCTCGTCTACATCTGCGTCGTTTCCGGTGATGACGAACCGCGCGTCGAGCGATTTCTCTACCCCGGAAGCCGCACCGACATCACGCAAAGAGCCTCCCAAAATGCGCTTGCCCTGGTTCGAAATATTGTACTAAAGGCCGCCATTAGATAGCAACAAGGCATAATATCTAAGAAACATAATCTCGCCAAGCGACTCGATTCCGGATTTCCAAACAAGCGATGAGTACGTGTTTTGAAGCAATAAATCAACCGAGTGATCTGCAACAGAGTACACGGCGAACATGAACACCTTCTTCGCAATCGAACTTAACCAGGACGCCAGGATCTCCGTCGCAGCGGCCTCTCGTGACTGGGCGGCCGCCGCGGGACGACGTCCAGACCTTCGCTGGGCGGCACCGGAAGACTATCATGTCACGCTCAAGTTCCTTGGAGATCAAGAACTGGGCAGCCTCGGTCCGCTCATACAGGCAGCGACGGCCATCGCAGGGAAAACCAGACCTTTCCCGGTCTCGTCAGCGCCAGCGGGCGCGTTCCCGGCACTCTCCAGTCCCGTTGTCCTCTGGGCAGGCGTCGGTAACAGCCCGAATCTATCGACCCTTTCCAGGCGCCTCGACCGCCAGGCGGCGCTCGCCGGGATCCGTCCCGACGGCCGGCGCTACGAACCACACATTACCCTTGCAAGGCTAAAGGGAGCTCCTGTACCGGCCCCGCCCAACGGCCCGCACTTTAGCCCATTCGTCGTAAATCGCTTCGTATTAATGCAGACCATACCACGGGGATCCGTACGATCGGAAACCAATTCAAGGTATACTATCGTACAGACGTTCCCATTTTGTAAAGCGGCGCCGGCGGCGCGTGTGAAGAGAGAGGATTAGAAAGTGGATAAAGAAAAAGCACTGGATTTGGCGCTCAGCCAGATTGAGAAGCAGTTCGGCAAAGGCTCAATCATGCGCCTGGGACAAACCCCGCGCATGTCGGTCGAGTCAATATCGACCGGCTCCCTTGCGCTCGACATTGCGTTGGGAGTAGGCGGCATTCCAAAGGCCAGAATTACCGAGATCCACGGCGCGGAGTCCTCGGGTAAGACGACCATCGCCTATCACATTATTGCCGAGGCCCAAAAGAAGGGCGGCATCGCCGCGTTTATCGACGCCGAGCACTCCGTCGATCCCGAATACGCGCGCAACCTTGGCGTCGATATCGACGCGCTTCTCATCTCACAGCCGGCAACCGGCGAAGAAGCCCTGGAAATCATGGACGCGCTCATCCGCTCGGGCGCTGTCGATGTCGTCGTGCTCGACTCGGTTGCCGCCCTCGTGCCCAAATCCGAGATCGAGGGCGAAATGGGCGACTCATTTGTCGGCCTACAAGCTCGCCTGATGTCGCAGGCCATGCGCAAACTGAACGGCTCCATCTCAAAGACGAACACGGCAGCGGTCTTCATCAACCAGATCCGCGAAAAAATCGGCGTCATGTTCGGCAATCCCGAAACGACTCCCGGCGGACGTGCACTCAAGTTCTATTCTTCGGTCATGCTCGATGTCCGGCGCGTCGAAACCCTCAAGCAAGGCAACGACATGGTCGGCAACCGCGTGAAGGTCAAGGTCGTGAAAAACAAGGTCGCGCCGCCGTTCCGCGTGGCTGAATTCGACATCATGTTCGGCAAGGGAATTTCGCGCTCCGGCAGCATTGTCGATATTGGCGTTGAAATGGAGTTCATAAACAAATCCGGCTCGTGGTTCACCTACGGCGATCTAAGAATCGGGCAGGGCCGCGAAAACGCCAAGCAATACCTGGAAGATCATCCCGAGCTCATGCAGGAGATCGAGGACAAGATCCGCAACGACAAGTCCGCGGCCGAGATCCTCACGGTTGGCGCCACCGAGTAGGGCGGGGTAAGCTTCCCGCAACCTTTGCGAGGATTGCCGGCCGGCGGCATTCACGCGACAGAGCGAAAGACCTAATGCCAACGATCACCGCAGTCGAGCCGCAACGTCGTAAGGGCCGCTTCAACATCTACGTCGATGGCAATTTCGTCATCGGGGTGGGGGAGGCGGTCATCGTTCGCCTGGGTTTGCGAACGGGCACAAATGCGGCATCCGAAGAGCTTGCCAGAATCGCCCGGGAGGAAGAGCTGCAAAACGCGGTCGCGGCGGCCGTTCGTTTGCTGGAAAGTCGGCCGCGCGCCGTTCGTGAGATAAAGGACCGGCTCTATACGAAGGGTTTCGAGCAGGATATTGTCGACGAAACCATCAATAAGTTAACGACGCTCGGCTACCTCAACGATGCGCAATTCGCGCAGTCGTGGGTTGAAAGCCGCTCGCGATCGCGCCCAGGCGGCATCCGGAAGCGCCGCTCCGAGCTTATCGCGAAAGGAATCGCCCGCGACGACATCGACAGCGCAGTGGCTCCGATCAGCGAAGACGATGAAATCGCAATGGCCAGGCAGGCAGCAACGAAAATTCTTCCTAGCCCATCGACCAACAGCGCCGAGCGCCGGAAGCAGTTCATCCGGCTGACGTCCGCGCTGCAGAGACGCGGTTTTGGTTGGTCCGTGATCAAGGAAGTCTTGAAAACGCTCGGAGAAAGCGAAATCGACGAAGGAACTGACGACAATGATTGAGATTCGGGAGCTCGCCCGCGACGAAATGCGGACGATTCTTCCACTAGTCGAAGCGTGGAACGCACGCATCGCGCCCGAAGTGCTCGCCGCAAGGCTGGACGAGATGCTCGACGAAGGCTACCGCTGTATCGCCGCGTACGATGGCGCGGAACTCGTTGGCGTCGGCGGCTTTTGGATCGCTTGCCGCTTCTGGTGCGGTCGCCACATCGACCTCGACAACCTGATCGTCGACGAAAGCCGGCGCAACCAGGGCATCGGCCAACAAATGATCGCTTGGCTACATGAGGAAGGCCGCCGCGCCCATTGCGAAGTCGCCGGCCTGGACACCTACCTCGAAAACACCGCATCCCATCGCCTTTACGAGCGCCTCGGATACGAGAAGATCGGCTACCACTATCTCAAGAAGCTATAGGCTTCTCGCACCGCTGGCTGAAGGTTCGCTGGATCCGGCTTCGCGCCAGGACGGCCTCGCCCTTAGGCGAAAGCGGAAGGAAGTTGGCCCCCGGTCCCGGGGATCCAAAATCCTTCGTCTTCCTCTCTGCGCCGCCAATGCCGCCTACGACAGCCCGTATTCGGACGGCAGCCACGGTTCGTCTTTCAGCTCAACCTTCATCTCGGCGACGAACTCGTCCTCGGCCTCGGGCAGTTCGTTGACCGTTCGCTCGAGCTTGTCGAGCCATGCCGCCTCGCGCGTCTCGATCGACACCTCGCCGGCGGATTTCGCACGGCGAAGCTCTTGCACGGTCGCCAACACCGCACGGCGGGTACGTAGGTAGGGCGTCTTCTCCGCGACAATCTCCGCGGATAGCTTCAGAACTACGTCAGGCCGCAGAACGTGCGCCTGCGGATCCAGGGACGCATCTGAGTCTGCGAGCCAGTCCCGGAGCGTACCTGCGCCGCCAGAGTTCGCCGCAGCGCGCATAAGCCGGCAATCGTACACAAGTTGCTCGAGGCTGACAACCGGCGCGGAAGCACTTAGCAAACGCACATTTTGAACCGACTCGTTCGACCAGCAGTCGCAGACCGCCTGAGAGATGTTGCCGACCGGACTGAGGTGCGCGCAAGCCGCCGAGCGACCTTCCATCGAAATCGGCACGCCCGCGATCGCCTTCATGTATGGCCCTTCGTACGCACAGTCCTTGCTTGGTCCAACCGCGCCCATCTCGTAGGCAACAAGGCTGCGCGGCACGGATGCAACGCGAACGACCGCGGCGAAAACGCGCGGCAACAATTTTTGCTCCGCTAGAACCATCGCCGTGTTCGCGTAGCCGCATGCGGAGTCGCCAGCTGGAACAACGCCGTTTTCGTTGCACGCCGCGACGATCTCGCCCCACAGGAAGCGCATATCGCGCGGTGCGAGAACGCCCAACGCGAACAATAGCGTCCGCAGGTCGCCGTTCATCAAAGCCGTGTCGCAGATCTCCTTGCCGCCAGTCGACTCTATCGACAGGAAATCCGCGCCCACAGTACCCGCCTTGCGGAAAAACTCGACCATGCCCTCTAAATAGATGCCCGACCGCATAATCGGCGGACGGCCAATGTGGTCGCGCGAGTCGTTGGGAGTCAGCCGCAGCGCCGTTTTGATCCCATACTTGTCGTTCGTCTTGTGAAGAGCCTCGCTGAGGATCTTTGCGATCTCCAGTCCCCAGGCCGGGCGAATGGTCATCGGAGGCAGCGTCTCGAACTCGACGAGCAGGGAGGGTGTACCGATGCTCACTGCGCGTTCGCACACGGCGCCGATCATCTCCACGTACTGATCGCGAACTTCGGGCCAGTTAGCATCGATAATATCGATTGGCGGCAGCGTGAAGTTCAGTTCAGGCACAACCTCTCCGCCCCCAATGACCAGCCCGCGACCGGCGGAAACGGGGTAGGGCGCCTTCCCGAACACAAAGTCGTCAAGCCCGCTAATCGCTAACATGGTAAAAGATCGCTCTTCATATTTTTTTAACAGTGTATTTGCCATAATGACAATTTAATCCCCCTATTTCGCCTGCCAATCGTTTTATTCGAAACGCCTCGCCGGCGAAGGCCTTTTTCAAGCCTTCACCGACAAAAACGCCTCGGTCTTCGCGAGAATCGCATCCATTGATCCGGGTACGGCGAGAATATCGCACTCGCTTCCAAGAATATACGGATGCTCCGCCGCCTTCATCTTGGCGAGAAGCTCCCGCGTCATATTGCACACAACTTCGACGGGTGTTTCGGAATCCGAATAGAACTTCTTTGTCGGAAGATTTCCGTAAAGAACCGTCGAGTTCGGTACGAGATTTGCGTCCTCCCACAAGCAACGCGAGCTCCCTAAGCTCATAATGGCTGGATCGAGCCTCGTAAACTCCCGCACCATCTGATCGGTCAGCTCTCCGCAGTCGTGGAAGACGAGATCCACGTCCGCAGAGCGGAGAATCGCCGCCAATCGCAGGTTCGGCGCCATAACGTAGCGTTCGAACACGTCTCCTCCAGCATTGATCTGCTTTGGCGAAATGAACGCCACGTTGGCCGCCGGCTCGCACACGAAGATCGCCTTCGCGCCGGCGCTTATCTGGAGCGCCAGCGAACGCGCTATCAGGGCCTCCGCGAGCGCGAGACACTGCTCGACGAGCTTAACCTCGTCATCCTCATCGCTCGTAACACCCGAACCGGCCATGTAGATTGGCGTAATCGGGTCGGAGATCAGTTTGGTCATGAGCGAAAATGGCCCGATGCTCATTCCGACAGGCACGAGATCGGTGTTCCTTGCAACAAACGTAAGCGCATCGCTGTTGGCAGCCATCCGCACCGTACGAACATCGCGAATGCCGTCGAGAAGCCGCTGATATTCGTCACTGCCAAGCGGCTCGTGAAAGTGGTAAGTTGCCGCTTCGTCGGAAGAGCCTCCTAGAGTCGTGACCAGCGCCTCTTTCTCTACGGTAAGATCCATCAGCGGAAACGCGAGCGGCGTTTGATAACGTCGCGCAGCCTCGGCGACTACTTGCCCCAACCTCGCGCCGTCGCGCAAAATCGCCGCGCGATCGGTCTTGTGGTGAAGAACCAGATCGGTTCCAACCGGCATTCTCAGGCCGGAAGCGGCCAAATCCGTGTAATACGTTCGTTTCAAAATAGCCCCATTTCAGAAGACATCGCCTGATTTCCAACATGCGACGCCTGAATAATCGCCTATTAAACAGCAATTATAACAATAACATCAAATGTAAATTAATTGATTGACAGTTTCGGCGGATCGGGGAGAGACGATACGCGTCTCTCCCCTTCCGCGCGGCTCAATTGGCCACGAGAGTTCGCGCCAATCGCACGGCGCCGCTCGCGTTGTCGCTAAAGCCATCGGCCCCGATTTCATCCGCGAAATCCTGCGTCACCGGCGCGCCGCCGACCATGATCTTGACCTTATCGCGAATCCCGGCCTCGGAGAACGCAGCGATCGCGGCCTTCATGGACGGCATGGTAGTCGTCAGAAGGGCAGACATTGCGACAATATTCGCTCCCTGCTCTTTGACCGCGGCGATAAACTTCTCGACGGGAACATCGACTCCCAGGTCGACGATTTCAAATCCGCCGCCCTCGAGCATTGCCAGAACCAGATTCTTGCCGATGTCGTGCAGATCGCCCTTAACGGTTCCGATCGCGACCTTGCCGGCCGATTTGGCGCCGCTATCGGCGAGGAGGGGACGAATGAACTCAAGAGCGCCCTTCATTGCGCGCGCTGCAAGCAGGAGTTCAGGAACGAAATACTCGTGCGTCTCAAAACGGCGGCCGACTTCATCCATTGCCGGAACCATCTGTTCGTCAAGAAGCTGCTGCGGAGGAACGCCCGCGGCAAGCGCTTCCTGCGTAACTGCCTTGGCGGTGCGAACATCGCCGGTAAGAACCGCCTGATAGAGAGGGTGTGTGTTGCTCATATTAGACCACCTGTCCAACAAAATTCGGATTTCTGACGTCAACGATAATGCATGTCGCCTAATTGACGCAGGCCTTACGATTGGCTGACAGATCAATTATAGAGCAACAGCTGCCATCTCCGCAATAAACGGAATTAGCTTTTTCGCCACAAAGAATATCAATTTCCCGTATCTAGCGACCAGGCTTGGCAATTCATCGGCAAGGCGAACTCGCGCTTAAAACCGGCGACGCTTGGCTCTGCCGGCTTTCTTTTCGGCGGGCCGTTTCGACGGCGACGGAGGCTCATTGGCAATTCCATCTGCCTGCAACTTCGCCGCCCACTCCGAGGCGCTCTTGCGCTGCAGGACGAACTCGCGCGCCTTGGCGGCCTTTTCGGGCTTCCCGATGCGCGCCAGCGCCTTGGAGAGCCAATAATGCGCTTCTCCAGTCCCATCCAGAAAATGCTGTCCCGACTGATTGAACGATTCAAGGACGTTAGCGACCGATGCCCAATCGGCGCGTTCAGCAAATTCCCGCGCGTATTGGATGAGACTTCGATTGATCGTCCCGATCCCGAACCAGAAAGCGGTCATGACGACGGCGGCGCTCAGCGCATCCAATACGACGCTCGCCGGAGACGTAAAAACCCTGTTGAGATCGCTTCCAGTATGCTGGGGATAGAGCGCCATTGGCGTTGCGGACGCCGAGTGCGACCAGCCAAATGCAACGGGAAGCAGATGAGCCATGGTGGTCTGAAGCGGAATGAGGGCGATCGGAAACCCGAGCAACAGTAGGGTGATGATTGCTCCATATTTGAGGAAAAGCTTGCGAAGGCGGCTGTCTACTTCGGCGATATTGGCGGGAGGCGGAAGAGGTTTTTGATTTGGCATGAGATACGTTATACGCTGAAACGCCCCGAAACCAGTGGGGCTGCGGGGCGATCACAAACAAATTGTGCAAATATTACAACCGGATAAACTACTCCTCGACCGTTTGCGCCGTACCGACAAGCGCAACATGCGAGGCCTGGGGGCCTTTAACGCCCTCCTCAATTTCAAATTCGACATCCTGTCCCTCGGAAAGCGTTTTAAATCCCTCAGCTTGAATGGCGGAGTAGTGCACGAACACATCCTTGCGACCGTTCACTTCAATGAAGCCATAGCCCTTTGCATCGCTGAACCACTTAACCTTGCCTTGTAACATGATCTTACATTGGTAACCTCCCCTCATCGTTCTTGCGGCGGCCCCTCTCTTTTCGAGGCCAAAATCCGCAGCTGGCTGCGTAATTCGTTCACAAGTGGACTTTATTGACGAAGCAAGCGCCCTGATTGTAACACACTATCGTTTGCCTGTCAAATGTCCGAGTCAAAATAGTGCCAAATAGTCTCAAGATGGCAATAAATCGAATCATTATGGCTATTTTCTCGTTCATAATAAGATTTACAGATCCACATATCTAGATAATTAATTGGTACAAATCGCTATGAGAATCTATTCCGGCTGCCGGGTCACCAAGCCTTTTGAAACCCGCCAGACGGACGCGCGCTCCAAGATATCCGGAGGAAAAGAGCGGACGCTCACGCACGACAGAAACGTTTGCGAGCCCGCCTTGCCGATAAACTCAAACAGATGTCCGCGGCGCAGATCGTCTAGATCGGACAGGACGTCATCAAGCAGCAAAAGCGGCGGTTCGCCGATCAGCTCCTCGATCAACTGGCGTTCCGCGAACTTGAGCGCGACCGCGATCGTTCGCTGCTGACCCTGGGATCCGAAGAGCCGGCTATCGGCGCCGTTGACCAGCATTTGCACGTCGTCGCGCTGCGGACCGATCAGCGTCGTCCCCCGGGCGCGCTCTTCGTGGTGCACTTGGTCTATGCGCGTCAGAAATTCCCGCTTGATTTCTTCGACATCCCCAATAGCATCGATGGCGAACGACGGCTGGTATGTGATAACCAATTCGTCGCGGCAGTCAGAAATGGCCTTGTGCGTTTCCGACGCCAGCTGCCCCAACCGGTCTATAAACGCCCTGCGGCCGTCCATGAGGGCCGCGCCGTGCGTTGCGAGCTGGACATCCCATACCCCGACCGTCTCGCCTCCGTGCGGTCCTGCGCGACGATCGCGAATGTCGCGCAGGAGATGGTTGCGTTGTTCGAGGGTTTTGCGGTACGCGGCGAGCGCGTGAACGTAGCGAGGGCTCGTCTGGCTGATCTCGAGGTCCAGAAACCTTCGACGATTGGAGGGCTCCCCGCGCACGATCTCCAGATCGCCAAGATCGAAAAGAACAGCGTTAACCTTGCCGATCACCTCGGACATGCGGGTATGCTTGACCCCGTTGACCCTGGCTTGCTTCTTTTCAACCAGTGAAATCGCAAGCTCCATCTTAACGTCCAAATCGGTGGTGCGGTTCACCTGAGCCTGAAGCCGGCACAGACCGGTACCCTGGCGAATCAATTCGGCATCCCGGCTGGCTCGCGTCGACTTGGTGGTCGCGAGTATATACAGGGACTCCAGCAGATTGCTTTTTCCCTGTGCGTTCTCTCCGACGAAAACATTGAGGCCGGGCCCGGGATCCAAATGAAGCGTTTGATAGTTACGAAAATTGGTTAAATCTAGGGAAACAACTTGCATGCACTGGGGTGCCTCGCTAGGACGTCTAGCATATCCTATTGTATTATCTCATAGATATAAAATATAAGTAATCATCATCTTATAGGCGTGAGATTCACGTCCTGATGTGAATCAACGCGGAAACGCCGCCTTTCAAAAAGACTTGCGCCAGCGCCTTTTGCAGAAAATCGCGTGCGCCGTGGGTAAGAACGCCGTTGCCGCATGGGACGGCGACTACCTGGCGGCGCATGTGAATCATTCCGGTGAAGGTGAGCCGGCAATGCTTTAGGTGAATCCTCGATTCCGTCGATTCACGAATCGGCGGCAATGATTCACTCGATTCACGCTCTTGATTCACGATTCACAATTCGTAACGTGGCATACGCTTTATGCCGAGGCCGCATGCGTATGCCACGTAAGCGAAAGCCGCCGCAGGGAGACGTTCCCATGCGGCGGCGATGATGCCTGTGCTTATAGATGAGCGTTCAGCTTACCGGTACGTCCCGGGGCGGAATGACAACGTTATGTCCGTCAAGCCAGAAGTGCGTAAAAGGACACTTCTCAACCAGTGACGTGTAGATTTGGACGTGCTCCTGCAACCCGAGTGCCGAGCGAAACTCAAGGGCGGTATCGCCATCCGAGAAGCAGGCCAGGAAGTCCACTCCGTCCTGGAACAGGCAGATAAACTCTCCGGTCTCCAGATGCTGCAGCGCATAGATGCGCTCCGTGCCTATAACGGTTGGTTCCATTCACCTGTACCTCCTATTGTAATTCCTTGCGATCGTACTCATAATACGAAACAGTGCTCGATCAAAAAACGATCCTCGGAATTACTCGCATCTAACAATCGTTTGACTCTGTGTTAGTCCATCAGGTTCCAATACGTGCCAATTTCAACATACGTTTTCGATATGGACGGCGTTCTTTTTCGTGGCGAGACGCCAATTCCGGATGCCGTCGCCGCAATCGACCAGCTCCAGCGGTCCGGTCGCAAGGTTTATCTTTTGACCAACAACTCCGGCAGCAGCCGCGACGACTATGTCGCCAAGCTCGCCCGGATGAACATGCATGTCCCAATCGACAACATTTTCACGTCCGCCTATGCGACTGCGATCTATCTTCGTAATCTGGGCGCGGCTGGTAAGACAGTTTTTATTATCGGCCAGTCCGGCATCGCACTAGAGCTTTCCGCCGCCGGTTTGAGAACGGTCGTTTCGCCAGACGAGCTTCCTTATACCCAAATCGACTATGTCGTAGCCGGAATCGATCGTTCGTTCACCTACGATAAGCTTCGATACGCGCATTCCTGCATTTCTCACGGTCATGCACAGTTCATCGCGACGAATCGCGATGCCACTTATCCCGTCGAGAACGGAACGATCCCCGGAGCAGGATCCATCGTCGCGAGTGTCGCCGTCGCGACCGGAATCGAGCCCTTGGTGATCGGCAAACCCGAACCTCATGCGCTTCAGGCGATTCTCGACGTCTCCGGTTCATCCCCGAGCGAAACGCTCATGATCGGCGATCGTCTCGATACCGATATCGCCGCCGGCAAACGGCTTAATGTTCCTACGGTTCTCGTCCTCACCGGCGTTTCCACGGAGGCGGAGGCTTTGTCCGCCGAGCCGGCTTTAACGCCTGACCAAATTATTGGTAGTCTGCTACAACTCTTGGAGGCCTGAATTGAGCTTTCTCACCGGAACTCTCGTTGCATGGCTTGGGCAATCCTGCTTCGTGATCACAACTCTTGCCGGCGCGCACTTGCTCATAGATCCGGTCAACCCCGCGGTCGGATATCCCGTTAAGGCGCATTCCGTCGATGCCAGCGTCATATTTGTCTCTCATAACCATTTCGACCACAACTGGACCGACATGGCCGTCAACGCGGACAACGTCGTCGAGCCCAAAACCGATCCCGGCTACCAGGATGTCCGTTTGAGCTACACGGCTGCCGGCAAGAAACAGACCGTGATCGCTAAGCGCATTTTTTCGTATCACGACCAAAATGGCGGCAAGGATCGGGGCACGAACACAATCACCGTGATCGATGTCGACGGCTTGCGCATCTGCCACCTCGGAGACCTTGGACAGCGCGAACTGACGCCTAAGCAAGTTTCGTTGATTGGCAACGTCGACGTATTGATGATCCCGGTTGGCGGATTCTACACGATCGATGCAAAGCAGGCGGTTGCGGTCACCGAACAACTTCATCCTAAAGTGATCTTCCCGATGCACTTCCAGACGTCTTATCTCAACCCCGACCTCAAAGCCAAACTTCATCCCGTGAGCGAATATCTCGATGCGATGCGCGGCAAGGCAACCGTTGTCAGCGGCGATGCGGACCGCTATCCATTGGCTCACGACCGGTTGCCGTCGAAGCCAGTGATCGTTCTGCTCAAGTGGACCGAAAGGCCGTGACGGCGCTTGCTTGCGGCGCGCGGACAGAGGAGCCGTTCGTATCATGACAGACCTTTCAGAGTTTATAAAACGCCAGCAAGAGATTGTAGAGACGATCGAGCGAGATAGCCAGCAGGCGTACTGGGATGCCACGGTGACCGGAGATTCAGGCGCGCTCGATCGGGCAGCCGGCCTTCAGGCCAGCCTCGACCTCTGTTACTCCTCCGTCGAGCGACGCCACGAGCTGCTCGCCACCGCCGAACCCCTTGACGAGAGTCTCGCGCGTCAGCGAAAGATCTTGCTCGACTCGTTCGCGCGCGCCCAGATGAGCCCTGAGGCAATCTACGAGCTAAGCAAGCGCTCGATGACTGTTGAAAGCATCTTCGCCAATTTTCGCGCCAAGCTGAAAGACGTCGCCGTCACCGACAACGACCTGAAGGCCGTTCTGCGCCGGTCAAGCGACTCGAGTGAGCGACGAGAAGCTTGGGAGGCCAGCAAGGTAATCGGAAGCACTGTCGAGGGTGAGCTTCTCGATCTTGTCGCGTTGCGTAATCGAGAGGCGCAGGCGGCCGGTTATCCAGACTACTACGTGATGCAGATCCGGCTGCAAGAGCTCGACGAGATTGAGCTGTTTCGCGTGCTCGAAAATGTTTCGCGCTCGCTTACTCCCTCCTTCGTTGAATACAAGGCCGGGCTCGACGCCACGCTCTCCGCGCGCTTTGGCGTGACGATCGATGAATTGCGCCCCTGGCACTACGAAGATCCGTTCTTCCAGGATGCGCCATCCGCCGACTCGTCGCTCGACGATATATTCGAGCGCGCTGATCTTGAACGAATTGCGAGCAGGTTTTATCAGGAGATCGGACTGCCCATCGATCACCTCTTGAAACGCGCCGACCTATATGAACGATCTGGCAAGAGCCAGCACGCGTTCTGCATGGCGGTCGGCCGTGGGACCGGCGACATTCGGGTTGCGTGCAACCTGCGAGGCACCGCGCGTTGGATGGAAACGCTGCTGCACGAGTTTGGGCATGCCGTCTACGACGACCTGGTCGATCGTGATTTGCCGTTCTTTCTGCGAACCTACTCCCATATCCTGACAACCGAAGCTATCGCCGAGATGATGGGCCGCTTTGTCAGCAATGCCGCCTGGCTGCGTGCGTATGCGGGCGTTCCCGCCGGTCAGGCGGCCGAGATCGAGCGCCAGGCTCGAGCCGTTTCCAGAGGGCACCTGCTTGTGTTTACGCAATGGGTGCAAGTGATGACGCAGTTCGAGCGCGAGCTTTATGCTAACCCCTCTCAGGACCTGAATAAGCTCTGGTGGGACCTCGTCGAGACGCATCAGCGCCTGAAGCGGCCCGAAGGTCGCAACGAACCCGATTGGGCCGCAAAAATCCACCTGGCGACCGCTCCCGCGTACTACCATAACTATCTTCTCGGTGAAATGATGGCATCGCAGATTCTGCGTACCCTCCGGTCGACCGTCGCGGGCGGCTCCGAAGATCGCTTGGTGTCGGATCCGGCGGTTGGCGGCTGGCTGGCTCAGCATATCTTTCGCCCAGGCTCGCGGTACTCGTGGAACGACCTGATCGCGCGCGCAACCGGCGAACCGCTCAACCCGGCTTATCTTGTGGCCGAGGTGATAGACTAAGAAGGAGAAGAGTCGCTCTAAAACCGCGTTTATTGTTCTGAACATCCTTCCGCCTCGCTTCTTCAATGCCCTCAGGGCACTGAGCCTGTCGAACTGACGGAAGATACCGGCGCGGCGGGAAGATAGGTTGCCGCCGCCGAGCGATCTTTACAATGGAAGCATATGATTTTCTCGTAATTGGCAGCGGCAGCGCCGGCTTGACGTTTGCCCTCGAAGCCTGCGCTCATGGAACGGTTGCCCTTGTGACCAAAAAGGAGCGCACCGACTCGAACACCAACTGGGCGCAGGGAGGAATCGCCGGTGTGCTCGGGCCTGACGATACCCCGGATCTGCACGTGGGTGATACGCTCATTGCGGGCGCGGGTCTCTGTGACGAGCAGGCGGTGCGCACGCTGGTCGAAGAAGGTCCCGCGGCAATCCGCAGGCTAATGACGTTCGGCGCAAGCTTTACGGTGGACAGCGAGGGCGGTTTGTCTCTCGGCCGTGAAGGAGGTCACTCCCGCCGCCGGATTGTTCGCCACGCGGACCGCACGGGCCGCGAAGTGGAACGCAGCCTGGTCGACGAGGCTCGTCGCCGGCCCAACATCCATGTCCTCGAACACCACAACGCGATCGACCTGATCACATTGCCAACGAGCGGCGGGCTGCCGGTTTGCGCGGGCGCGTATGTCCTCGATGAGCGCTCCGGACGGGTCGAGCAATACGCGGCGCGCGCGACAGTGCTGGCGACCGGCGGTTGCGGGATGGTCTACCAGCACACCACAAATCCTCCGATCGCGACCGGCGACGGCGTCGCAATGGCCTGGCGGGCTGGCGCGAGAATCTCCAATATGGAGTTTATTCAGTTTCACCCGACGTCGCTCTACGCCCCTAATTCACGCAGCTTTCTAATTAGCGAAGCCGTTCGCGGCGAAGGCGGCGTTCTGCGCCGGGCCGATGGGACCGCGTTCATGGGCGAATACGATGAGCGCAAGGATCTCGCGCCGCGCGATATCGTCGCGCGCGCTATCGATAGCGAGATGAAGCGCGTCAACACGCCTTGCGTGTACCTGGATATCACGCACAAGGACGGCGAGTGGCTCAAAGACCATTTCCCGACAATCTACGCACACTGTTTGACGTTCGGAATCGACATCACGACGGATTGGATCCCGGTCGTCCCGGCGGCGCATTACTCTTGCGGCGGGATCAAGACGGATCTCAATGGACGCACCAACATTGACCGGCTCTATGCCTGCGGCGAGGCCGCCTGCACGGGAGTGCATGGCGCAAACCGGCTGGCGTCGAACTCGTTGCTCGAAGCGCTCGTCTATGCGCGCCGGTCATCGGCGGATGCGGTTGCGCGGGTGAACGAATGGGATATCATCGAGGAGCTTCCCGAATATAATCTGGCCGCCCTTGGGCGCGAAGGCGACCCGGTCAGCGCCATCGACCTGCAAGCGCGACTCCAATCCGTCATGCAGCGCTATGTCGGGATCGTCCGCAGCAACGCGCGCCTTCAAAAGGCATCGGCCGCGATCACCGCGTTGACCGGCGAGGCCGTCGGCCTCTTCGCCGATGGCGTGATCACCCATGACCGCCTTGAAGCGCGCAACCTTCTCCAGGTGGCCGGTCTGATTGTCGCCAGCGCTCAACTCCGCCACGAATCGCGCGGGCTGCACTATACCACGGATTACCCAGAGCAGGTCGAGAGCGAAAAGCACGAGACGCTTTTGGTAAAGGAAGCAGAGTAGGGCGGGACTAGAACCTCAGGAACGGCCGCATTTTCGCGAGTTTCTTATCGCCGATTCCGGGAACATTCGTCAAATCCTCGGGTGAGTGGAATCCGCCGATCTGATCACGGTACTCGAGAATCTTCGCGGCCATCTTCGGTCCGACACCCGGAAGCCGCTGCAACTCCTCGGCGGATGCCGTGTTCATATCAACGCTGCCGTCGCCCGGTTCTTTCAGCTTTGCAACGCTCCCCGATCGGCGGTGACGCTCGCTTTGCGCCTCGCCGGTCCCAACATCCTCGGAGCCCGCCGTCTCTTCCGCGTGATGCCGGTGCGATTTTCGAGGCTTTTGGGGAGACTCGGGAGCAGGGGTGGGCGGCGCCGCGGCGATTGGGGCAGGTGGCTGCTGCGAGGGGGCTCCCGTGATGACGATCGGGACGTTACCCGATGTTCCCGCGATCTCTCCGGCGCGAAAGGCCGCGAACAGCCCAACGGTCACGAGAACGACGAGAAGACCGGCGATTGCGTAGCGATGTCTTGGCTCCAATACGCACCCTCCCCTTAACAGGCTCCGCGCCCTGAGGCTCTCGAAGGGCAGAAGCAAAAGGAGTTCAGGTCGCTGAACGCGAGGGCCGTTCAGCGTGTCGTCGAAACAAGCCGCGAGCGGCATAAGAAAAATGGCAAGCCCGGGCACAGAGGGCATATTCCCAGTGCGCTTGCCGCTTCGGAAGCCTGCCCGGCTGGGGCAAGCGGAACGCCTGACCATCTACGCGGTCCCGCGCGGCACGGCGCTGGCTGCCGTTGACCTACCCGACGATATTCACCAGCTTGCCCGGGACGACGATCACCTTCTTGGGCGTCCGGCCACCGAGGAGCTCGGCGACCTTTGGGCTGGCGAGGGCGAGCGCCTCGAGAGTTTGGTTATCCGCCGTGGCCGGGGCGACCAGCTTGTCGCGCACCTTGCCGTTCACCTGTACGATCAGCGTAATCTCTTCCGCCGCCGCGACCGCCGCGTCGGCTGTGGGCCAGGTATGGCGGTACAGGAAGCCCTGTTGTCCGATGCCTTCCCAGAGTTCGTCGGCGACGTGCGGAGCGATTGGCGCGAGTAGCTGGATCAGCGTCTCGATTGCCTCGTCGATTGCCGGCGAGCGCGTTCCGGCGGGCAGGCTATTCGAGACGTCGTAGATCAGGTTCAGCCATTCCATGAGCGCGGCGATGGCTGTGTTGAACCGGAAGTTCTCCAGGTCGTCGCCGACCTTCTGGATGGTTTGGTGGGTTTTGCGCCGCAGATCCTTCTCTTTGCCGGTGACGCCGGCGACCGACTCGCGCCAACGGATCGAATCGAAGCCGTCGACGTACTGCCCGACGAGCCGCCAGACGCGGGCGAGGAACTTCGAGGAGCCGCGAATGCCATCTTCGCTCCATTGGACGTTCTCTTCAAACGGGGCGACGAACATTTCGTAGACGCGAAGCGAGTCCGCGCCGTAATTGGCGGCGACTTCATCCGGCGTGACGACGTTGCCTTTCGATTTGGACATTTTCGCCCAGCGGTACTCGATCCGGTCGGCGGGATATTGGCCGACTTCATCGTTGCGCAGGGCTTTCCAGTCCTCAATCGGCTCGTCGTCATCCTCGCCGCTTCCGCTCTCGCCAGCCCCGAGTTTCAGCCCTGGCGTATATGCCAGCACCGTGCCCTGGTTGCGCAGTTGCTTGAACGGCTCGTCGAAGCCGAGCAGGCCGGCATCATGCAGCGCCTTGGTCCAGAAACGCGAATACAGCAGGTGCATGACCGCATGCTCCTTGCCGCCGACATACATGTCGACGGGGAGCCAGTAGTCCACCGCCTCGCGCGACCAGCCTTCGTTCTCGTTGGTTGGATCGGCGAAGCGCAGGAAGTACCACGATGAACACGCGAAACCGCCCATCGTGTCGGTTTCGCGCCTTGCCGGACCGCCGCAAATGGGGCAGGTCGTATTTACGAACTCGGGGATCGTCGCGAGCGGCGATTCGCCGGTGCCGGATGGCTGGTAGTTCGCGACATCGGGAAGCTTGACGGGAAGCTGATCGTCGGGGACGGGGACCTCGCCGTGCTCGGGACAGTGGATAATCGGGATTGGGGCGCCCCAGTAGCGCTGGCGTGAAATCAGCCAATCGCGTAGTTTGAACCGGACAACGCCGGTTCCCAGGCCTTTTTCTTCGAGGTGTCGAACGACTTTCCCAACCGTTTCGTAATTGTCCGGCTCGCCGGCAAACGGTCCGATCACCGCGCTGCCGCCGCCGATCGTCGCCTCGGTCATCTGGTCGCCAGGGATGTTCTCGCCGGGGCGCTGATAGACGGGGACGATTGGCAGGCCGAACTTGCGTGCGAAATCGAAGTCGCGCTGATCGTGAGCGGGGACGGCCATAATCGCGCCGGTGCCGTAGCCCATCATGACGTAATCCGCGATCCAGATCGGGACGCGCTCGCCGTTCACCGGATTGGTCGCGTAGGCCCCCGTCCAGACGCCGGTCTTTTCCTTGCCTTCGGCTGCGCGGTCGATCTCAGACGTTTTCGCGGCGCGTGCGACATAGGCGGCAACCGCGTCGCGCTGAGCGGCAGTCGTGATCCTCTCGACGATCGGGTGCTCGGGAGCGACCACCATGAACGTTGCGCCCCAGAGCGTATCCGGCCGCGTCGTGAAGACGCGCAGCTTGTCCGACTCGCCCTCGACCGCGAAATCGACTTCGGCGCCCTCGCTGCGGCCGATCCAGTTGCGCTGCATCGCCTTGACGCCCTCGGGCCAATCGATGTCGTCGAGCCCGGAAAGCAACCGGTCCGCGTAGGCGGTGACCTTAAAGAACCACTGCGGCATCTGCCGCTTCTCGACGACCGTATCGCAGCGCCAGCAGCGGCCGTTGACCACCTCTTCGTTGGCGAGCACGGTCTTGTCCACCGGGCACCAGTTCACCGGGGCATTCGACCGGTAGGCGAGCCCTCGCTTGTAGAGAAGAAGGAAGATCCACTGCGTCCACCGGTAGTATCCAGGGTCGCTCGAGTTGATCTCGCGGTCCCAATCGTACGAGAGACCGACGACGTCGAGCTGATTGCGGTAGTTTTTGGCATACTCGCGCACCATCTCGCGCGGATTCCGCTGCCGCTTGATCGCCTCGTTCTCGGCAGGTTGGCCAAACGCATCCCAGCCCATTGGGTGGAGCACGTTAAACCCGCGCATTGCCTTGTAACGGGCAAATACGTCGAGAGGGACATAATTCTTGAAGTGACCGACCGAAAGGCCGGAGCCGCTGGGGTAGGGAAAGAATACCAGGCCGTAGAATTTTGGTTTGCCGGGATCGGGGACGGCGCGGAAGAGCTTCGCCTCTCGCCAGCGCTTTTGCCACTTCTTTTCGATTTCGGCAAAATTGTAGCGCTCGTTTAGCGTCATGGCACATCATTATAGCGTACCGGCGAACGCGGCGTCAAGCACGGCCGGTGCGTACGTGCAGACATTAAGATGAATTCGGCTCAAAGACCGTGGGGACCCGAAGCGTCCTGAAATCGGTACTTGACAGCAGATTGGTCGAGTGATATACTTAAGTTGATAAGTAGACAGAATATTCGTTCATTGTGGCGCACTTATCAACTTAAGTTACTATGAGAAAGACATCAACGAGGGATATCGCGAACTTGGCGGGGGTTTCGCAGGCGACTGTGTCCTACGTCCTGAACGGACGGCAGGATCAATCTATCTCGGACCAAACCCGGCGGCGCGTGCTCGATGCCGCAACGCGGCTTCGCTACCGGCCCAACCGGCTCGCGTCCGGATTCTTCGGCGGTCGCAGCAGCATGATCGGCGTCGTCTTTCCCTGCGTGGACAGCAGCTTCTTTGGACGCTTATTATTTGGGATCCAAGAAGTCTGCCTCGAATACGATTCCGTCTCGATCCTCTCGTTTACGCAGACCGATCCGCAACAAGAGCAGCGCGCCGTCGACCAGATGCTGGAACATCGCGTCGATGGCCTCTTGATGGTTTCAGGCGTCTACACTGGCATGTGGTTCGACGATGTCCGCACCGAGAGCATTCCGTGCGTGCTCCTCGATGACCGGACACACGCGGCAACCTACGACGTGGTCGCAAGCGATGATGTCGCGGGCGCAAAGAATGCGGTCGAATATCTGATCGGCCTTGGGCACCGGCGAATCGGCATGCTTGGCTACAATTCCCCCTTGACCCCGGTCCGCGACCGGCGCATCGGCTACGAGGCGGCCTTGCGCGAGGCTGGTCTCGAAGTCGAACCTGGCATCTATCTTGAATGCGAGTGGGACGAAACGCCTGAGGGCTACGGTACCCTGTTGTTCGACTTGATCGATCGGTATGCGCCGACGGCATTTTTCGCGGCGACGGACTATCACGCCCACGATTTCATTAAAGCCGTGCATCAGCGGGGCTTGAGGGTGCCGGAAGATTTCTCCGTGATCGGATACTCCGATACGGAGCTTGGCACGGGGCTGAATCTGAGCACCGTGCGACAGGATGCGGTCGCGATGGGCAGCACGGCGGCTACGCGCCTCTTCGAGCGTATCGCATCGCAGGATCGCGAGCGGTGCGAAATTCTGATGCCCACGGAATTGGTCGTGCGCGGGTCATGCTGTTCGCCGCAAGCAAAGGGCGTTCTCGCGGGAGTAGGAGGAAAACAATGAAGCGGTTACGCAAAAGTGCCTTTACACTGATTGAGCTTCTCGTTGTTATAGCTATTATCACTATATTGGCGGCAATATTGTTTCCCGTCTTCGCGCAAGCTCGGGAAAAAGCGCGAGCGTCCGCCTGCCTGTCGAACCTCAAGCAGATCGGCCTTGCCGTGCAGCAGTACGTACAAGACTATGACGAGACTTACCCCAACGGCACGGACAATTACATTGGCCGCCCTATGGGCTGGGCCGGGCAAGTCTATCCTTACGTCAAAACCGCGGCGGTCTACGTTTGCCCCGATGATGCCGAGGATGGCGTACTCTGTTCGTACGGTTATAATTCCGATTTTGCATCCTTTACGAGCGGGCAAGGCGGCGTGACGGGAAGTCTCCAGGTGGGCAAGCAGCTTTCCCAGTTAAACATGCCGGCTAAGACCGTTATGCTCTGCGAGATATCGGGCAGCGTTGCGAATGCCGCAAAAGGTTATACATCGATCGCCAACGATAATTGCGACAACGCCTGGCAATCATGTTCCCCCGATGCGCGCGGTTGGTACAGCGGGAGCTACGCCACGGGCGTGCTTCGCAACAGCAACGTCGTATTTTCCGCCGCTAGCCTCGTGAGCGACTTCAATCCGGCGTCGGGACGCCACCAGAACGGGTCGAATTATCTTATGGCCGACTTCCACGCCAAATTTTTGCCCGGCACTCTCGTCGATGGCGGACAGCCAGCGTCGTCGCCGGGATGGTGCTGCCCGGTGAATACTGGTCCGAGCACCCAAAGCTCTGCATCTGGAACGGACTGCACGGCAATCGCGGCCACGTGGAGCCCTACTTAGCTTGCTTCACAATCGAAATTTCATCGGAGAAACAACGTGACGATTATGTCTCACAAACGGTCGCGCCAACGCGGCCTCGCCGTCGCGGCCATCCTTTGCGGCCTCGGATGTGTCGCGCAGGCATCCCCGGTCAACCTGGTAACCAATGCGAGCTTCGATATTCCGCTGCGCTACAACGGAACGACGCTGCGCCAGATCTCAGCGCCCGATGTCGCGTATCTATCGTCGACGGTTGCGCGGCGTCGCGCGTGGACCCCGTTGCCGGCGCAGGGTTGGTTTGCCGAGGGCGACACTGCCGATGGCATCTCGGTGGTCGATGGCGAGGCGCATACGGGATTACGCTGCCTGCGCGCGAGCGCTGACGCCGGCGTCGCGCGGTCCGCGATCTCGTCGTTCGAGGCGCGCGTCGAGCCCGGTCCGGTCATGTTGACCGCGTGGGTGAAGACAAAGGCGGCGAAAGGCTCGCTCGGCCTAGATCTCGTGAACGGTTGGCAGCAAGTGACGCAGAAGAGTGCCGCCGTTCGCCAGAGCGTGGAATTGCCCGCTGATTCGGGCGGTTGGACGCAAATCAAGTTGATCGCGCAAGCGCCGCAGGCGATGAATTGTCTCCTGCGCCTGAGCGTTTCCTCGGGGATCGCCTGGCTCGACGATGTGCAGATCGTGCAGACGACCGTCGAAGAGCCGTTTAATGTTCGTCCCTGTGAATGGTTGCGGTTGCGGCTGGCCGGTTTCGACGAGGAGAGCCTTCCGCAGATTCGCGCCGGGAGCGCGAACGCGGTCGATCTGCTTCTTTCCAGCGAATCGCGCGTGCCGCTAACCGGAAAGGCGTCCGTCTGGTTCGGTCCCTGGAATGCGCCGAAGAAGACTCTGCTTGCGACCTTTGACTCCGCTCTTTTAAAGCCGGACGTTCCGCAAAAGGTTCACGTGCCGATCGGGGCCGCCGCCGCCGGGGCCTACGTATTCACGGTCGCGCTGGAACAGGGCGACGAAGCAGTCCTGGACGGCGCGAACGAGTTTCATCCGCTTGCCTTAAGCGGCGGCGTCGTGTCGAACGGCTGCGTCTCCTCGCGCTGCGCCCTGCGTTTGGCGATCGCGCCTTCCACGCGGCCGCAAGACATTTTTGGCGTCGCCAACGGGATGCTCGGTACGGGGAAAGGAAGTTGGTTTGGCGGGCTCGATCCGCAAGAGTTCCTCGATGCCTCGCAGATCGGCGTTCGCTGTGCCCGCAACGGCTACTGCGACGATTACGGCTACGAGGCGGCAATGGGCGGGATGAGCTTTCACGTTATGGATGTAACCGGCGTGCCTGGGCTCGGCGGCTTCATCGACGAAATCGGCAAGGATGGCGACCTAACCAGCGTCAACCCCGCGTATCCCGATGAGCTGGACGTGACCAGTCCTGGCGGCCTTGCGCGGCTGACGGCGAGAGCTCGCGCGATGGGGCGCTATTTCGCGGATCGGCCGTTGATCGCATCGTATCAGATGGCCAACGAATCGCCGCAGATCAACCGCGGTCACCTCTGCCCGTCGCCCGCCGCCGATGCCGCGTTTCGGGAATGGTGCCGCAAGCGTTACATTACGATCGACCACGCGAACGCGCTCTGGAACACGCATTATGCGAGCTGGAACGAGGTCGAGCAGATCGTCTCCGCGCGATTCCTCGATGAGGTCAAGGCGCAACCCAAGCTGACCGGAGCGGCGGCGATCGATTGGACCGCGAGCACTGGGCGCCTCTCCGGCGACGTGCTCAAGCGCATGAATGCGAACCCCGGCCTTGCGATGGATTGGCTTCGCTGGCGAACGGCCGTGACGCTGAACGCCTATCAGACGTTTCACGACGCCGCAAAGAAGATTTCGCCGTCGACATTGATCAGCACGAACCTTTGCTGGCCGGACTTTTACCCGCAAATGGTTATGCCGTTCGATCGCGCGATGGATGTCACCATGCTCGATGTCCAGTACATCTCGGGCTTGCCGCGCGCTCTTGGCACGTCGTACGAAATGATCGATGCGATCGAGATGGCGGAATCCTGCGCCCCCGGAAAGCCTGTTTGGGGAATCGAGACATACTACCAGCCGCAATGGCCGGCCGAGGTCCTCGCCCTGCAAAACTGGGGTCTGCTTGCGCACGGGATGAGCAACAACCTCGTTTTCGGCTGGAAGCCGTATTCCGATGCCGGGGCCGTCAAGGGAATAAGGGCCTGGGAAAAATCCAATGCCCCGCCCATGTGGTTCATCATCGACAACGATGGTGCGAAGCTGCCTGGCTACGTTGCCTACAAGCGCTCCCTCGAAGAAATCCGTGCCTACCATGAGCGATACAACGGCTTCTCGATTCGCCGTGCGCCAACGGATACCGCTTTCTACGTTTCGCCCGATACCGCGCATTACGCCGGCATGGAGACTGGAAATATGCCGTGGAATTCAAGTTGGCAACGAACGCGCAACAACCTGATCTTTCTCCTGAGGATGCACGGTGTCGCCGTGGACTACGTCGACGACGAAACGTTGCCCGGCATGCCGGGCAAGTATCGCAAGATCGTCGTGCCCGCGGCGTATATCCTGAGCCAGTCCGCCGCGAGCCGCATTGCCAGCTTCGCCAAGCACGGCGGCACGGTTATTCTGGCTGGCGCGTCGGGTCTGCGCGATCCCTGGTTGCGGCCGTATTCGACGACTGGCGGCGAGGCATGGGCGGACCTTGGTTGGAGCGCGCCGAATTTCTCAACGGGCTATGCGCCGGTCTCGTTTGAGCCTTCGCCTGTCGCAGCGTCGTCGTCCGCGGCTGCTCAGGCGATCACGGCAGGCAAAGAGTTTCGAGGCGAGAACTTCGGACGGATTGCCGGGGCCGGTCCGATCGCCGATGCCGCTGGGAATACGATCGGCTGGCAGCGGCCGTGGGGAGCCGGGAAGCTGATCGCGTATGGCGTTTTCCCGGACACCTATAGCGGCGATCCTCACGCATCAAAGAATCTGCACGCCTATGTCGCCGATCTGATCCGGCGCGGCGATCTCAAGGCGTCTGCCCGCTTCGTTTCGGGGGATGGTTGGGTCGCGGGAGCGCCAGGAACCGGTTCGCCGGTTGTCGAGGTCGTGGTCCGCCGGAAGAGCGACCGCGAGCAATTCCTGTACTGTCTCAATCAGGGAGGCTCCGGCGGCGGGATCGTGGAGGCAGCGCTCGCGCCAGGTCGCTGGACGGCGACGGACATCCTCACCGGCGCGCGCGTCAAGGGCGCCCGGATGGACAAGGGAACGTGGAGCGCGCCTCTCTCGTTTGGGCCGTTCGGATACACGATCATCCGTCTTGCGCGCGAGTAACCAGCACCGGTGCTTGTTTCGCCGGGGTATAGTCTCGTCACGAGACGATGACAAGCCTTACACTGCCCAATCCGCTAATCGAGGCGCGCAAATGGCTGCGCGTTTACGGCGTATTCTTCGCTGATGCGCTGGCCTACAAGGCAAATGCGTTCATCTGGCTGATGACCGACGCCGTTCCTGCGTTCATCATGCCGCTGATCTGGCTCAGTTCCTACAACGGCAGAACGCATATCCACGGCTACTCGCCGTCGCAGATGGTGATCTACTATATCGCGGTGCTCTTTCTTTCGAGCGTGATCGACAGCCATATCATGTGGGACATGGCTAACGACGTCAAGCAGGGCAAGTTCAACATCTACCTCGTCCGGCCGTATTCGTACATGCTGTTTTGCGGGGCGGCGAATCTCTCGTGGCGGCTGGTGCGCAACCTCCTGTTCATCCCGCTCTTCTTCATCATCCTCGCCGCGTTTCGTCCCTGGGTCCATTTCAATGCCGCCGAGTACGATTTCGGCTGGCATTTCTGGCTTGCGATCGTCCTCGGGCATTTGCTCTCATTCAGCATTTCGTATGCGCTCGGTCTTGTTGCGCTTTGGGTGATCGAGACGCAAAGTTTGTATCACTTCTACTACCTGCCGCTGATCATTTTGAACGGCCAGATCGCCCCGCTTTCATTCTTTCCGAAGGGGCTCCGCGAAGTTGCCATTTTCCTTCCGTTCAATTATACGCTTGGCTTCCCCGCGCAGATCTTCGTCAAGAGTATTTCGGAGCACGGGATCTATTTCGGCTTCGCGATGCAGCTTGCCTGGACGGCCATCGCTTTCGCGTGCGCGATCGGCCTCTGGCGCGGCGGCCTGAAACGGTACACGGCATATGGGATCTGATGGTCGCTCATGAGATACATTCGGCTCTATGGCGCATTCGTGCGCAACTGCATCCGGCAGGCGGTCGAGTTTCGCGCGAATTTCTTCGCCAACCTCGTCGCCAATTTAGCGTGGATGCTCACGCTGCTTATCTTCATCGACATTCTGTTCCGGAATACGCAAAGCGTTGCAGGATGGTCCAAGGCTGAGATGCTCGTCCTGTTCGGGACGTATACGTCCTTGCGCGGCCTGAGCAACACGCTCTTTTACAACAATCTGTCGCAGCTTCCCAACAGCATTCGCACGGGAACGATGGATTTTATCCTGACGAAGCCGGTCAATTCGCAGTTCTATGTCTCGCTGCGCTATATCGGCCTCGACGACCTGGGGCAAACGGTCGGCGGACTGTTCGTGGTGGCGTACGGATGGGCCATTTTGCCGAGCCATCCGCCGGCCGATCCGCTCGTGGCGGCGGCATTTACAGGGATGCTGGCATGCTCGTTGGCGTTGTTCTACTCGTTGACGCTGCTCATGATGACGCTCTCGTTCTGGCTTGTGCGCCTAGACAACTTAATGATCCTTGGCGACATGATGTTCAGCATTGCGCGCACCCCGATCGACATCTTTCGCCGGTTTGGCGGGGGCGTGTTTTTCGTCCTTACGTATATCTTGCCGCTCGCATTTATTGCAGCGCTTCCGGTCAAGATGCTTTTCGGAGCCGTATCGCCGGGGCGCGCCCTGCTCGAAGCGCTTTTGCTCGCCGCGTTTTTCCTGGCTGCGAGCGCCGCATTCTGGCGCTACGCCACGAGGAGCTATTCGTCCGCCAGCAGCTGACGGCCGAGAGCCTCCATGCGCCAGCATTTGTAATGCCGGCCTAAGGCTGTTGCTTGACTCGACCCTTCCTCTCCTCCATCAAGTCCAATCAAAAGCTTCGCGCCTTGCCGCTCTCCAATCGTAACCTGTTGAGCTCGAACGGCGAACCTTGCCGTCACAACTTGGAGATTGGCTGGTATTTGTCGATTATTGCTCTCCAGTTTCGACCGAACAGACCCAAAATACACAGTAAACTTACCGAAAATTGACTGAATTAGCCTGTCAATGAAGTTTGGGCAATTCTTGTCAATATCAATTCTCGACCTCTCCCGCAAATGCCGTAACTTTCACGGATCGACATCAATTATTAGAATTGCCATGTGCAGCTTGTATCGGGACGTTTGGTAAACAATTATGTGTATAAGACGCTATCGAAGCCTTTTCTCCGTGCTCCTTGCACTTGGCCTGACCTTTACTGCCACATTGCTTAGCGTACGACCCGACGCCGTACGGGCGGATAGCGCCGCCGCGCCTGCCCCCTCCGCGACTGAGCATCTGAGCCTGGATCGCACGAACCTTACGCCAGCCGCCGCGTTAGACGCGTCTCCTGCGCCCGTTCAATGGGAGAATCAGGCGGAGGAGCTTCGAAGCTTCATTAATGGGTTGACGTCAAATATTCTCGGCAGCGGGCAAAAGAGTGGTCCGGCGTGGATGAAAACGACCGAGCTGAGCCTGGATTTTGCAGAGCACTACCGGCCGCTCTATGCTGTCACCACCATTCAGCCGTTTTCAAGGGCCTGCTCGCCCACGCATACGCTATTTTGGGAAGGCCGATATGTCAGCCAGATGGACAACAATACCGGCAACCTGGGCATCGGTTACCGAAGGCTGCTGGACCACAATAATTCGCTGGCCGGCGTAAACGCCTTTTACGACGCCGGCTTTAACTACAACCTTGCCCGCGCCGGCGCCGGCGCGGAGTACTTCAACAAGCTTGCGGAGTATCGCGCGAACTTCTATCTTCCCGTCTCCGGCGCACACGTCGTAAGCGCGGCGTACGAGCCCAACGGCGTTTTGTACACTTACGTTCGCGCGGTGCAAGGTTTCGACTACGAGGCGGGGACCGCGCTGAGTTTCGCCCGCTGGCTTAATCTGTTTGGCTCGGGCTACGTTTACTACAATCACTACAGTAGCAGTGATGCGGGCTATAAGGTGCGCGGCGTCGCTCAACTCACACCGCATATCGCCGCGGAATTGGGCTACGATCAGTTGTCGAACGGCTCGTACGCGCAACTCATGTATACGCTCGGCGATGCGCCGGGACCGTCACTCTGGGGCGGATCGAAGAGCAAGCCTGGGGCGTCCAGTGACCTATCGTACAAGCTGTTGCAGAAAGTTGATCGCGACACTTCGATCCGAACGGAAACGTTCACCCGCTTCGTCGCGTATCGTGGCAGCATCCAGGCAACCGTTAAAAACACAACGACGGGCGGCGTGCTGCAGGGCGCTGTCGTGCAGGTGGTTCAAGGCTCGACTGTCCTCAGTGCCGCGACGACGAACGCTGCAGGCGTCGCGACGTTTGCGAATCTCCCGATGGGCGCTCCGTACGGGATCAAGGCTACGTATCTTGGACATGTTGTGACCTCGGATGCGGTGAACGTGTCTAAGAACACCACCCAAGCGGTCGAGTTGGACTTCGCACTTCCAAGCTTTATTGCGACGCTGACGGTTTTGGACGCCTCGAACAAGCCGATCGCCGGCGCGAGCGTCACCGCAACTCTGACGGGCATCACCGCCAATGCTCGGACGACCGCCGCAGCGGCGGGTACGACCGTTACCGTCACGACCGACTCCAATGGAACCGCTACGTTTCCTTCCCTTTCTGAGGGAACGTGGACGTTCGTTACGCTTTCGCCGAGCGGTGAGAGCATTACCTTGCCGTCCGCTCCCGTCGTAAATGGTTCGGCCTATACGGTCGTTCTTCCGGCGAGCGCTGCGATCAAAACGGGCGATATTGATGTTGTAGTTGAAGATGCGAGCAGTAACGTCCTGAGTGGTGCGTCCGTCACGCTGCAGAACGGATCCACAACAGTTGCGACCGGGACAAGCGATAGCAAGGGCTCGGTGCTGTTTAGCGGACTAGCACAGCTGGCGGCAGGTTCTACCTATACGGTTACCGTGTCACTGGCAAACTATGTCACATCGAGCGCCGATGTGACAGTCACGGGCGGTCAGGACCTGTTGGCTACTGTTAACCTGCCGCGCATCCTCCTAGCCTCGACGATCACGGTGACGAGCGACGGGACGACGGCCGTCTCCGGCGCGAGCGTGACGTTGAACGGCGTGACGGTTGTAACCGGAGCGAACGGTCAGGCGGCGTTCACGGGCCTGGCGTCCGGCGCGCCGTACCCGTACACGGTGTCGGCAACGAACTACAACGCGTACAGCGGGAGCGCAACGGCCGGGACGAACGCGACGGCGACGCTGGTTCGCACGTTGGTGAGCGAGACGATCACGGTGACGAGCGACGGGACGACGCCTATATCCGGAGCGAGCGTGACGCTCAGCGGCGTGACGGTTGTAACCGGCGCGAATGGTCAGGCGGCGTTTAGCGGACTGGCGTCCGGAGCGTTGTATGCGTACACGGTGTCGGCGGCGAACTACAACGCGTACAGCGGCAGCGCAACAGCCGGGACGAACGCGACGGCGACGCTGGTTCGCACGTTGGTGAGCGAGACGATCACGGTGACGAGCGACGGGACGACGCCAATCGCTGGCGCGAGCGTGACGCTCAACGGCGTGACGGTTGTAAGCGGCGCGAACG
>JARLGU010000012.1 GCA_031292625.1 Capsulimonadaceae bacterium
AGCTCAATTTGAGCGTGGTTCGCGCGTTCGGAGACCTCTCTACCCCATCGGAATGGGGTCCCCTTCTCTCCGAAACGGAGAGACTGTTGGCCGCATTGCCAAGCGCTCCTAAGCTCCTCCCGCTTCGGCTCCTCGGCCTCGCTCGGACTCCTGAGCCTGTCGAAGGAGAGGAAGGGGCAAATGAAATGGGAAGGTAGGTTCCGCGCAAAGCGCGCCGAGGCGTAGCCGAGTTAGTTCGCCCTTTTTCTCGCAGGCAGGCAGCCGGCCCACGGGACAAGCGGACCGGAATGATGCGCGGTGGAATGCCGATCAATGACGCACCAGCATAGGTCTTATACGACGGCTTCCCGGCCGCCGTGGCCGTTATTGGAAAAGGGCCGGCGCAGCGCTTTCGTGACTTCGTGATATGTGTTGCTAACGGACGTTAGCGGCAAAGGCTGCGCGCGTGTCGACGCGGCCTTGCCGATTGCCGTCGTGAACGAGGCGCTTTCAAGCCACGGGTTTGAACATGTGGGCGGCGGCGTGGAATTGTTGCACAAAGCGCCACGGCTGATGGAATCGCCGCGCAGGGGCCGCGCCGCACGCCGGAACGGCCTCGCGCTTGCGTCTACGGCTTGTAATCTCGTCAGTAATGTGATATACTATTTATGAGCTTGAGACACAGTATTGGGTCCCAAAGAGCGGGTAGAGCCCCGCTCTTTCTTTGTTTGGAACTGTCTGTGATTAAACTGAGGGGCGCCGATCGCGTCGGACACCCTCACGCGAAGTGGACCGGTCGACGACCGGCGGTGCCTTGGGGCATGTTGAGAGTTTCTGCACGGTTAGGTTGCTAGAGACTCATTTTTGTCTCGGAGAATAGTATGAACGCGGAATTTATTGACGCACTGCGCCAAATCGAGAAAGAAAAAGACATCCCGTTCGAGACTCTTATTCGGACGCTCGAGATGGCCCTCGGGAAGGCATATAAGAAGCACTACAACATTCCCGGCGACGTCATCGTTCATGTTGACGCGAGTAGTTCCAGCAAATCCGCAATCAAGGTTTTTGCGGAAAAGACGGTCGTGACGGCGGTTGAAAACGAGCATGCGGAGATCCTGCTGAGCGTGGCGCGCGCCAAATACAACGCGGCGGCGCAGTTGGATGATCTTATTAAGGTCGAAGCGACGCCGGAGTCGTGGGGACGGATCGCGGCCCAAACCGCGCGTCAGGTCATGATGCAGGACTTCCGCGAGACGGAGCGGGAGCGCGTTTTCGAGGAATACAACACCCGGATCGGCGAGGTTGACACAGGCATTGTTCAGCGCCGGGAAGGGAACAACGTTTATATCAACATTGGCAAGCTGGAGGCGCTGCTTCCGGCGCAGGAGCAGGTGCCGGGCGAGCCTTACAAGTTCAATGATCGTATTAAGGTATACTTGCTCGAGGTCCGGCGGACCGGGCGCGGCCCCAGCGTGGTTGTATCGCGGAGCCATCCGAGCCTGATCCGGCGGCTTTTCGAGTTGGAAGTGCCTGAAATCGCGGACCAGACCGTGTTGATCAAGAGCGTCGCCCGGGAGGCCGGTGCGCGCTCCAAGATCGCCGTATACGCCGAGGATGAGAAGATCGATCCCGTCGGCGCTTGTGTCGGTCATCGCGGCGGACGCGTTCAGGCGGTTGTTAACGAGCTTTACGACGAGAAGATCGACATCATACGCTGGAGCCCGAATGTCTCCCTTTTCGTCGCGGAATCGCTTTCGCCTGCCAAGGTTTCGTCGGTGACGGTGAACGAAGAGAAGAAGTCGTGCTACGTGCTCGTGCCGGACAATCAGCTGTCGCTGGCGATTGGCAAGAGCGGACAGAACGTGCGGTTGGCCGCGCGCCTGACCGGCTGGCGCATCGATATTCGCTCCGAGTCGCAGGCGGCCCGGGCTGCGTTCCAGAAGGCTGAAGAAGAGTTTAACGCCGAGCGGGAGCAAGTGGGCGGCGTGGAAGGCGGCGAGCTGGCGGCCGTTGCGGCCGCGCCGGAGGGCGAAGTCGCCGGCGCCGAGCATACTGAGACAGAAGAGGACAGCGATTTCGTAGCATACGATGAGGATGTTACGATTACCGCGGACATGCTGCGCGACGACGAATAGGCGCTAAGATCATGAAGCAGCGTCACGCGCCTGTCCGGTCTTGCACGGTCTGCCGGCAGACATCGGACAAGAGAGAGTTGTTACGCGTCGTACGCTTACCGGAAAAGGAAGGCGGCCAGGTGGTCGTCGACCCAACCGGCAAGCGTTCTGGCAGGGGCGCCTACGTGTGCCCCGAGGTCCAGTGCATCGAAAAAGCGAGGAAGTCCAGGCGCTTTGAACGCGCCCTAGCGGGGGACGCAAACGCGGCCAACCCGCAGTTGTACGACGAGCTCATGTCGCTGGCGCAGGCCAGGAGCACCAACCCAATTACTTCGATACGGAGCGACCCGCCTATGAAGTAGGAAACTTACGAACACTTGCGAGTGTTCATAATAAGAGGTGATTTTCCATGCCCGATGGGCGCGATACAAAAAGCAATGTGGCGGTCAAGGAAGCGGCTCAACTAGTCGATGTCCCGGCTGTCGTTTCACTCAAAGATTTTGCCGACCTGATCAAAGTGCCGCCGGCGGACATTCAGCGTAAGCTGATGTCGCTTGGCGTTTTAGCTTCGCTCAACCAGAAGCTGCATCCGGACGTCGTAACACGGCTCGCTAAGAACTTCGGCTTTACGGTCAACATTGTCACGGCGGGCGCCCCTGCGGCCGCCGTCGCGGTGGCTGCCGCGGCCGGGGGCTCCGCCAAACCGGCGGCGCCTGCCAAAATGCGCGTCAAGGGCGCTGGGGGGCCGGTTGCCAGACCGCCAGTGGTCACAATCATGGGCCACGTCGACCACGGCAAGACAACGTTGCTGGACGCCATACGTAATGCCAAAGTCGTCGACTCCGAGTTCGGCGGCATCACGCAGCACATCGGCGCCTATCAGGTCGAGATCGACGACCCGCTCAACGAGGGGCAGAAGCGAAAGATTACCTTCCTCGACACGCCCGGCCACGCCGCTTTTACAGCCATGCGGGCTCGCGGCGCGCAGGTCACCGATATCGCCGTGATCGTTGTCGCGGCCGATGACGGCGTCATGCCGCAGACCGCCGAAGCGATCAGCCACGCCAAAGCCGCCGGCGTTCCGATTATCGTCGCCGTCAATAAGATCGACAAGCCTGGCGCAAATCCCGATCGCGTGCTCACACAGCTTACCGAATACGATCTGATGCCGGAGAAATACGGCGGCACCGTTCTGAGTATCGAGGTTTCCGCCCTCCAGAAGCTTGGCCTAGACGATCTCCTCGAAGGAATCCTCTTAGTCGCCGACGCCGAGGTGGAACCGAAAGCCGATCCCAACGCCCGCGCGGTGGGAGTTGTCGTCGAAGCCCAGCTCGATAAGGGCAGGGGCGTCGTCGCGACCGTGCTCGTGGAGCAAGGCACGCTCCGCTCTGGAGATGCGATCGTGGTCGGAGCGTCATATGGGCGAATCCGGGCCATGACCAACTATCTAGGCCAGCGGGTGGAGCGAGCGACTCCCGCGACGCCGGTCGAAATCCTGGGCCTTAACAACGTCCCGAGCTCCGGCGATCGTTTGGAAGTCGCCAAGAACGAAAAGGAAGCTCGGCAGAAGGCGAACCTCAAGGCGGTCGAAGATCGCGATGCGAAGCTCGCGGCGACAACGCGCGTCACGCTTGAGGACCTTGTCAAGCAATACCGCGACGGAACGGTCAAGGAACTGAATGTCATCATCAAGGGCGACGTTCAAGGCAGCGTGGAAGCGATTCAGGACTCTTTGACGGGCATCAACCATCCCGAGGTCAAGTGCACCTTCATCGCGGTCGGCGTTGGCCCGATCGGAGAAGCGGACGTGGAACTTGCGGCCGCATCGAACTCCATGATCTTCGGATTCAATGTCCGCACCGATAACGCGGCTGCAAAGGCCGCGGAGGCCGGACATGTTCAGGTCCAAGAGTTTAAGATCATCTACGATTTGATCGACGCTGTCAAGTTGGCGATGGCCGGACTGCTCGATCCGGTTTACGAAGAGGTGCCCCTCGGTACGGCCGAAGTGCGTATGCCGTTTAAGCTTCCGCGCTCTGGCGGAATCGTGGCCGGTTCGTACATTCAGGATGGCAAGGTTACCCGGGGCGCAAGCGTACGCATCCGCCGCGGCAAAACGCTCGTCTGCGAAGGCAAGGTCGACCAACTCAAGCGCGAGAAGGACGATGTCCGCGAGGTCGCCTACGGCTACGAATGCGGCATCCTGGTTCCCGGTTACAATCCGGAGATCGGCGACTCGATCGAGATATTCGAGATCAAGAAATCGCTGCGGACAATCTAGAATGCTGTCTGGTCACTCTGTGTTCCCCTTCCTTCCGTCGCGGAAAGCGCGGTAGGGGAGCACGGAGCAATACGCTCCCGCTTAGACGCGGGAGATTAATTTATGCGCATCGGTTCGCTTACGGTTTGGCTTGAAGTTCCTGGCGCGGATTCGCTCAAAGATAAGCGTCAGGTGGTGCGCAGTCTGCTCGAACAGACGCGCCGGAAGTTTAACGTGTCCGCCGCGGAGGTGGACCAGCTCGATTCATGGCGTCACGCGACGCTCGGATTTGCGATCGTGTCGAACGACGGAGCGTTTATCGATCAGGTTTTCGCGAAGTTGGTGGACACGCTTGAGGCGGAGCCGCGGAGCCTGGTGATCGACACTCAGCAGGAGATCGTGTAGCGGCCAGGATTGCCGGAACTAAGATGACAGCACCACGTAAAACACGTTTGGCGGATACCCTTCGCGCTGAACTATCGGACATTATTCGGCGCCAGATGCGCGATCCGCGCTTTACGGCGTGCCTTCTGTCAATCACCGATGTCGCACTGACGCCTGACCTGAAGTACGCAACGGTCTACTTCAGCATCCTGGGCGACGAAAGCGCGCGGCAAGACGTTTATAAGGCGTTGAAAGGCGCGGCGGGCCTTCTTCGGGCTGAACTGAGCAGGACGAAGGCGTTCAAGAGCGTGCCCGAGCTTCATTTTCGCTACGATGAAAGCATCGAACGCGGCGCGCAGTTGCTCGATTTGATCCAAAAGGCCAATAAGGCCGACGACATCAAGCGTGACGCAGTGGAACACGCTGACCCGGCCGAAAGCTAAGGTTCGCCCCAATCGCATGACGACCGAAGAGTACCAGGACCTGGAAACCTCGCAGCGAACGAAGGCGGCTGCCGCGATCCGCGCGGCAAGTAAGATCGCGATGGCGTGCCACGTCAACCCCGACGGCGATGCGCTCGGGTCGATGCTCGGGCTTGGCCTTGCGATCGAAGCCGGCTTCCCCGATAAGCAAGTCACGATGCTCGCGCAGGATGGCGTCCCGTTTATTTACCGCTTTTTGCCCGGATCCGACCGCATTGTCACGCGATCCGGCCCCCTCGACCTCGACTTAGCCATTGTCGTCGATAGCGGCGACATCGCTCGTGTTGGCAAGTCCATTGAGCCCATCATCTCCAGTGCGCAGTCTGTTTTGGACATTGACCACCATATTGGCGAGGGCTCGTTCGGGTCAGTGCGGCTTCTGGACAACCGGGCAGCAGCGACGGCTGAGATCATCTTCGATCTCTTGGTGGAGCTGGACCTGCCGATTACGCAGGCGATCGCGACGTGTCTATTCACTGGCGTCATTACGGATACCGGCTCGTTCCGGTTTATGAACGTTACGCCGCGAACCCTGCGCGTCGCCGCGTCATTGATCGAATTCGGCGCATCTCCAGCGCTCATTGCCGAGCAGGTCTTCGACAACCGGCCGTTTGAGGCGACGCGCCTGATGGGCCTGGCGCTCTCCACGCTTTCGTCAACTCCCGACGGCCGCGTGACGTGGGCGACGGTCAGCCGGGAGGCATTCGATCAGGCTGGCGCGAGCGATGAGGACACGGAAGGCTTCGTAAATCCGGTGCGCGCGGTGCGAGGGACGGAAGTCGCGATCCTTTTCCGCGAAGTCGCCAAGGGCCGCGTCCGGATTTCGTTGCGCTCAACAGAGCACGTCGATGTCTCCCACGTCGCTGGGAAGTTTGGCGGCGGCGGGCACCGAATGGCGTCTGGCTGCTCGTACGAGGGCTCGCTCGATGAGGCGGTTGCCGCGCTGGTTGCGGCGGTCAACGAAGCGCTGCCCCGGCCGTAGGCGCCGCCCGAACCGGATCTTTCACTTCCCAGGTCCTATCATCCCTTTTCTCGCCCTCAAAATAGAATCCTCCGGCGCGCGGAGCTGAATCTTGGCGTCGTTGAGGAATAATAGAACTGCACGGCTTATCCAGGCGCAGCTCGACGGGGAGCTTAGACGCGGGGATCCGATACGCTTCGGACAGCCCTCGTCTTTTGTCCCGCCTGAGGCCACAGGAAGCCAATGAAAATCAAGCTGGTAGAACGAGATTCGGGTTATCTCGGGCAGTATGATGTCTACGCGCTTTTCGATGTCGCCGGCCCGATCTTCACGGACGACATCGGCGAACGCGATCGTGAACTCCTCCTGAGCCGCATTCATGCCCGCCTTTTCGATCGCGCGCACGTCGAGGAGCGAAGCTGGTGCATGCCGGGGCCCGACGAGGGCCGGCGCTATAGCGCAATTCGGGTTCTGCGCCGTACGAACTGTCACGGAGATCAGATCGACCTTCCTACCTGGATGCTCGCCGGCGGTTTTGGCGGGTAATCGCCAGTCGCTCCAGGGATCTTGACCTCGAATAACGCCAGGCTCCGCGTGGCGTTTCTGGAACGCGCCGCGCCGCGGCGAATGTCGCCGCCATGCAGTCTATCCTCGTAACATTTCCCAACTCCGCGACGCCTTGCGAAACGCACAGGCGTTTGATTCTGCCCACAATGCTATAATGGGATAGAGCGCAGCCATTGGTAGCAGCTTGGCGGAGCGGCAGGAGCGATACGCTTGAAAAGGAAAATAGACAAGTTTGATGACGAACTTGCAGGCGAGTACGACGATGTTGAGTTGATCGCCGATGAAGACTACGATCGTCCCCCTGATGACGAAGCGGCGGAGCGCATTCCGGTCTCCGCCAGCGCGTTGCGAACGGTGCTGCTGTCGATCGTCGCGTCTTGCCTGATGTTGCTGTTCGTAGCGTACCGTACCGGGAGGGGCTTGTTTGGCCATTCTCCGGCGGAGTCGATCTTCGTAATTAAGTGGTTAATCGTTGCGGATTTGCCGATCATAATGCTCGGCGCCAGGGCATTGGTTGCGAGCAGGCCTTATGAAGGGACGCCTCTTCGCGGGGTTGCGATCGCGGCGTCGGCGGTCTCGTTTATCGTGCCAATGTTCCTGGTCAACTCTCTTTGGGTGCTGTTGAACTTAGACAATGCGGTCCCGCAGTTCTTCAGGCGTTGAATTTGACGATTTGTAGGTTAAGGTATAATTACGGAACATGAACGTATACTGCATCGTTTGCAATGAGCCCTATAACGCGGACAAGGACAAGGGGCAGGTCATTCAGATTGACGCCAGGCCTCATTACGTCTGCCGGCGCGACTGGCCTGGCTTTAACGCGGGCGCGGCCTTGCAGAAGCAGATGATGGAAGCTCTCGGGGTGCGCGGCAACGCCGAGCAAAGCGAGAAGCGCAAGAGCGCCGAACAGGCCCTTTCCGTCTACAGCAAATCCCCTCGCGACATCGTTGCGGGGCTCGACCAGTATGTCATCGGGCAGGAACGAGCCAAGCAGGAGGTTGCCGTCGCTCTCTACGATCATCATCGTATCCACCAGGGCGACGTGGCGATGAAGCGCGACGGTGGAACCGCCACGATCGATCTGGAGAAAGCCAATATCCTTCTCGTCGGTCCATCCGGGAGCGGCAAGACGCTGATCGCGCGAACGCTTGCCAAGTCGCTTGGCGTGCCCTTCTCGTCTTCCGATGCCACCAGCCTTAGCCCGACGGGTTATACAGGCAACGATGTGGAAAGCGTGCTCACGCCGCTGTTTATCGACGCAGGCGAGGATGTGGAGTGGGCTGCTCGCGGCGTCGTGTTTATCGATGAGATCGATAAAATCGCGCGCAAGAGCCAGGCTAATCCATCGATCACCCGCGACGTAAGCGGCGAGAGCGTCCAGCACGCGCTGCTCAAGCTGATCGAGGGGACCAACGCCCAGCTGCCGCTCGGCGCGTCGGGCCGCAAGCATCCGGATGCGCCGCCGGAGTATATCGACACCACTAAGATCCTTTTTGTCGGCGGCGGATCCTTCGAGGGCCTTCCCGAAATCGTCGCCAAGAAAATGCACCGGCCAACTCACCGTACAATGGGATTGCGGGCGACCAACGAGACAATCGCAGGCGATCCGCAGCGCGACTACGAGATCCTGGCCGAAGCGGCGCCCGAGATCCTGATCGAGAGCTTGATCGAGTACGGATACGTTCCCGAGTTTGCGGGACGCTTCCCGGTGATCGTTCCGCTCGCGCCGCTGACGCACGCGGAGATGCGGCGAGCGCTGACCGAGCCGAAGAACGCGGTGATCAAGCAGCAGAAGGAGCTCTTCGCGCGCGACGGCATCGAGTTGGTCATCCCGGATGAGACCCTGGATGCGGTCATTGCGAAAGCGGTTTCGATCAAGACGGGCGTACGCGCTCTGCGTTCGCTTGTTAAGCACATGACGAGCAAGGCTCGCTATCAGCTCTCCGGCGATCCATCCGTGACGCGCGTCGAGATCGGTCCCGAGTGTTTAAGCGACCCCTCGGCGTACAAGGCCACCCACTCGCCCGTCGTCTCCGCGCCCGCCGGGCAGGAGACGCTGGACTTCAAGCGCGCCGTCTGATCGGCGCGCGGCCACGCCTAGTCAACGAACAACCTCGTTATCCACGCGATGAAGCTAGCCGCTTGTGCGCTGTTGGCGTCTAGGTAACGTGCTGTTATGGCGGTACCCAGCGGCCTTCCAGGCTCCTTTTGCCAGGCGAGCCATGTGTGGATTTGAGCCTTTTTGACATGTTGGCTTGGAAATCGTTGCCGGTCTCCAAGACCTGCTACGACGGCTTGTGCATCTTGCCAAAGGTTATCGTCTTGCGGAACGAGCTGTTCGACAAAGTGCTCGAGCATGCCAGTCGTCGAGTTATTGGGCATTAACCACGCGCCGAGCCTCGGCAAACCATCTTCGTCAACGACAGTCCCACTCGCGTCCGGCTGCGCAGGGACGGTTTTGTAACCGTATGCCTTTAGCTTCGCCGTTAGCTGCGTCCATCGAGCTGCCAAATCGGTGTCGGCATCCACGATGACACCCAGGCGCGTCAGACCTGACGCGTCAAGCTCGACGTCCAGCCCCTCGATAAGCGCCTCAATGCCATTCTTTGGGGTAACGACAAATGTTTCGGGCACTCTGTGGTGCTCAAGAAGCGCCTTACACACGTGCAGATCGTCTACACCTTCGACGAGTAGCTTATTGGTGGGCGAAGCCATTACCGCACCTCGATCGCTTGTTCAGTAGCAATGGCAAGTCTGCGATCGTCATATTCAACAGCCTTCACGACGCCGTCTTTGCCTTCGAGACGAATAAGCATGCCGGTCTGACTGCCATGTTCGGCCGCGACTTCTTGGAAGGCCTTAATACAGTCTAGACTGTGCGTCGTGGCGAAAACTTGTACGTCTAACTTCAGCGCGACCTGGAACAGTGAGCGCCAGATGTCTGGCATGACCGTGTAGTGTAGACCGTTCTCGATTTCGTCGACGAACAACATTCCGCCCCTAGCGTTGGCGAGCGCCAACGCCAAATTGAACGCGCGTGTCATTCCGTCTCCGACACTCCTAAGCGGCAGGACTTCGTTAGATCCACGGAGCTTAACGATCGGAGTGACGCGCGACTGAGAGGTTCCAGCCGTCCTTAGGCTCACGCGTTCAACGGCCGGCGCGATAAGGCGAAGGGTTTCGATAATGTCCTGTTCTGAGTCCGTAAGCTGAACTTCGTCCCAAAGTGGACGCACTTCGTGTTCCAGAAGACCATCGGAGTGAACGAATTGGTTTGGGATAACCTTTGTGATATCGCTGGGAGTGAACGAACTGTCAAGTATCTTTGAGGCCCTAAAGCGGTACGGAGCATCATCGCCATATCTAATAACGACCCAGCGCGCAGCGTCGTCATAATCCGCGACGAATTCCTGTGGGATCGATTGAAGAGTATGTGGGTTATTGGAGTTGTCGATCAATGCGAACCATTCCAGCCGAAGTGACATGCGGATTTCTGGATCTGAAGTGCCTATGTGTATTTCGTCGGAATCGCTTACCAGATGTGGCCGGCCATTGAACAGGGAATACAAGACTTCGTCAGTCCCCTGAGCGCCTTCCAGCAAGTCACGCCGGTCCAGCAGTATTTCGCGTATCGCTGATCCTGCCGATCCGCCATTCGCATAGAGCCAAAGCGCCTCCAATACGGTCGTTTTGCCTACATTGTTCTTGCCGGCGATCAGATTAATCCGACCTAGAGTAGGTATCGTTAGTTTGCTAAAGGCTCTGAAGTTTTCGATTTCCAGGTTAGGAAGACGAGTCACGATCATGCTGGCACCCAATACCTTATGTGTCGGCGCAAGTCAAAGTGCGCAATTTCGTGAATATAGATTACCACACGAGATAGAAACCCTTCACTACCCCATCCGCCATCGTCCTCGACTTTGTCTTCCCGCGTCTCACGTCCTACCAAATTGATGCGCTTTAGGTCCGTCTTGAGGTGTCGATCGCAGGCGATGCGGGTACATACGCAAAGTTCGCTCGCGATTAAGAGGGATTACTATGTGAAAGGGCCTTTCTGATGAAACTGGGCTACTTTTGGGTGCTCGCGGGAATTGGCGCGGTTGCGTTGGGAGCGCCGCTTGCGTCGAATGCGGCGCCGCATCGGCACGCATCGTCCCGTGCGGCAAACAAGACTTCCGGGAGCGTGCCTCCCGCAACGCCCATTCTGCACGGTCCGCTTGATTCGGCGCATGGATACTATTACCGGTTGCGCGCGCGGGAGCGAGCGTCAGACGGCTCGGGACTCGCAAACGCCGTAATATTGGGCGGCGAGATCATCATGCGCTTCCGCGTGGGGGACGGCGGCTTTACGCCGATTGAGCGCGCGGAGGAAACACAGGATCGTCTGAACGCGCTGCTTGGAGGCGGTCCGATTTACCCCGAAGACATCTCGACCCGGCCGTTTGGCGACGACGCGATCGTTCAGGTGAATGGGCAGCTCCTTTTTACGGCCGATCCAGTGACGGCGGCAATCAACAGTTCTACGCCGATGCAGCTCGCGAACAACTGGGCCAGCAAAATGCGCGACATCCTGCCAGACCTGACCGCCCCTCACTAAGCGCGTTCAATCGGCCTATTTTCCCGACGACGTAGTAAGGCCAATGGGTACAATAGGCCCATGGCTCTTTACGCTGAACTTCATAGACACCTTGGCGGATCGATCGTGCCTCGCGTGTTCTGGCGATACCTTATCAGGACGGGACATCCGCTTGCGGATCAGTATCCAGAGTATGATCAGTTCGAGGCTTTCTTCACGCGACCACGCAAGTCGTTGACTGAGTATCTTGAGCTCCACTCGCTTGTCGAGAGCGTCCAGACCCTCGAAACCATTCCCTATTTCGTCAGCAAGCTCGTACGAGGAGCCTATGTTTTCGAGGGGATCTGCTACCTCGAGCTGCGCTACACGCCGTTTTATCGCACAACGAAATCGCGGCCGGATGCGTGGCGCATCGAGCAGATGCGGGACATTGCGCGTCTGGTCGCGCAGGCTGGCCACAGCGAGATTTACCCGATCATCATGAGGCAGATCTTCTGCATGCACAGCAAGCTGCCGTACGAAATCAACAGGGCCATGCTTGAACTTGCCGCCGAAGAGCAGGACATCGTTTGCGCCGTCGACCTTGCCGGCCCTGACGTGCACTATAGCGAGCGCATGGATGAGTGGATCGAGCTTTTCTCGCGTGCGCGCTCGCTCGGGCTCAAGACGACCGGGCACCTCTACGAAACCGTTGACGGCTGCGATCCGCGCCTCTTGCCGTACCTCGACCGGATCGGTCACGGCATCCAGATCCCGTTGCTTTATCCCGAGCTTCTGCCGGAAGTCGCCGATCGCGGGCAATGTTTGGAAATCTGTCCGACAACGTATCTGAAGACGGGGACCCTGCCGAACCTGATGGCCGTCCGCGAAGTATTCCAGCGCTGCCGGGCGGCAGGCGTGGATGTCGCGATCTGCACGGACAACGCGGGGCTCCACAATGTGCGGCTTCCTTGGGAGATCGAGAACCTGCTTACCAGCGATATCATCGACTTCAAGATGCTCAATCGCTGCATCGACGCGGCGTTTCGCCATGCGTTCGCGTGGCCTGCCGCGGGCCGAACGCCGCGCGCCTTGCTGAGCGAGATGCTTACGCCGCGTCCGGCCGAGCACCTGTTTTAGAGCGTGTGTAAAGAACGGAAAGATCTTGTAAGACGGCTCCATTGCCGCCGGGGCAATTTTTGAAAAAGGGCCGGCGCGGCGGTTGCACGGCTTTACGATGTGCGCTGGAATCGGACGATGGCGGCAAAAGGCCGTACGCGAGTTGACTAGGCATCGCAAATCACCGCCGTGAACGAGGCGCGGGCGAGAAAAGACCCCGGCGGCACGAGCCGTCCTGAATCTTTCTCGCAATACGCCAGTTTCTTACACCCACTTTTAGAAGAGGTGTCCGCTTGCTATCCGGCGACGAATTCCGTGTTTGTTGCCGGATAGGATCAAAAGCGCCTCGTCGCCGCCTCGCAATTTCTCATGCGCTGCGCGATGTGAAATCGCCGCGCTACGTGCATTTTTCCAATTACCCCGTCTCGTCCGGCTCCGCGCGCAGGCGGTCGAGGCGCTCTTTGATTTTGCGCTCGTGGCCGCGGTCGGTTGGAACGTAGTAGGGTTGGGTTTGGATGTCGTCGGGCATGTATTTCTGGCGGACGTAGCCGCCTGGATAGTCGTGGGGGTAAAGGTATTCGCCGTCGTTGCCGCGTCCGGTTGCGGAGCGTGAATCGCGCAAGTGCTTTGGTACGGGGCGCGAACGTTCCGCTTCCACGTCCGCCATGGCGCGCTTGAGGCCGATATAGCTTGCGTTGCTTTTCGGCGCGCTGGCGAGGTAGGTGGTCGCCTGCGCGAGATTGAGCTGCGCTTCGGGCAGCCCGACGTATTCGACGGCGTGCGCGGCGGCGTTGGCGACCACGAGAGCCATCGGGTCCGCGTTGCCGATATCTTCGGACGCGAGGATAACGAGGCGGCGGGCGATAAAGCGCGCGTCCTCTCCGGCGGTGAGCATGCGCGCGAGGTAGTGGAGGGCGGCATCGGGATCGCTGCCGCGCAGGCTCTTGATGAACGCCGAGATCGTATCGTAGTGGTTGTCGCCGCTCTTGTCGTAGATGAGCGCCCGGCGTTGGAGCGCTTCTTCGGCGAGCTCGCGGGTGACAATGCGAACGTCGCCGCCGTCACCGGGTTCGGGGCGGGCGATCAGTGCCGCCGCTTCGAGCGCGTTGAGCGCGGTGCGCGCGTCTCCTTCGCTCCGGTCGAGCAGATGCGCGCGCGCGTCTGCCGCCAGCTCCACATTCATCATGCCGAGACCGCGGTCAACGTCGGCGATGGCGCGGTTGAGGATGTTTCCAATTTGCTCGTCGGTGAGCGGCTCGAAGGTGAACACGCGGGCCCGTGACAACAACGGGGCGTTTACCTCGAAGTAAGGGTTCTCCGTGGTCGCGCCGATCAGGACGACGGTGCCGTTTTCCACGTGGGGAAGCAGGGCGTCTTGCTGAGACTTATTGAACCGGTGGATTTCGTCGATGAAGAGCACCGTCTTCGCGCCATAAAGCTTGCGGCGCTGTGCGGCGGCCTCGATCACTTTTCGCAGCTCGGGAATGCCGCCGGTCACGGCGGAGAAATTTTCGAAGCGCGCCTTGGTGACTCCCGCGATAACCCCGGCCAACGTACTTTTCCCGACTCCCGGCGGGCCGTAGAAGATAACCGACGTGAGCGCATCCTGTTCGATCGCCCGACGCAAGAGCGCGTCTGGACCCAGGATTTGCTCCTGTCCCTCGAACTCATCGAGCGTGCGCGGACGCATGCGCGCCGCCAGAGGCGTGTTCGGCTCGATTGCCTTGTTGCGAATTCCCGAGGGATCCTGGTCGAAGAGATCCATAGTGGCAATTCTACCCTCCCGCGTCGCGTGTGCGTGACATAACGATCTTCACGAGGCTCGCGCGGGTGTTCTTGTCCGGCCCAAGCTTACCCAGGCGATCGGGTTGCAGTCTGGCGCGAATTCTGTTACTTTATTGCGTCATCATGACCGCTTTGTGCAGGAGCTGTCATAATGAGACAGCGGGTATGCAGAGGTTACAGCGTTGAAACGCATTGTCCCGATCTCAATAGTCGTCAGCGTATTGCTTGCGCTGCCTCTCGGCTGGTACTGCGGCACGGCCGGAGCCATCTGGGGGGCGGTGCTCATTGTCGTCACGGCAGGCGGCTCGATCGCGTACCTGGGTGACGTCATTGGCTACTCGCTGGGCAAGAAGCGGGTTACGCTGTTTGGGCTTCGTCCAAGGGACAGCGCGAAGCTGATCGGCATTATCGCGGGGGCGGTCAGCGCCATTGCGGCCGGCGTCGTATTGCTTTTGATCGACGGCGCGTTCCGGGTTGCGCTGTTTACAGGCCATGAGCTCGCGCACAACCTCCTCCAACTCCGCCACGAAAACACGCGCCTCGAACGCAGGATCGAGATTTCAAACGCGACACTGCGCAACGCGGAGAATGACAAGAACCAGGCCGTACGAGCCAAGTCGCTGGCTGAAGCAGATGAGCACAAGGCCGTGGTGGATCGAAACACCGCTCGCGCCGAGTTCGCAGGCGCAACCAAGGCGCTTGCGCTGGTGCATATCCAGCTTGCCAAGACCCAGGCGGATCTGGCCGTTCGCCAGACCGACCTCGATCGTGCGACGCAGGCGATCAAGGGACTGCAAGCCAAATCGCTCGATCTCCAGATGCGCAACCGCATCGCCTTGCAGCAGTACAACGAGATCGAGAACAAGATTACCAACGAGGCCATCCCGACAATAAAGGCGGCGCGCAGCAGCGACGTTGTTTATCGGAATGGTCAGGAAGTCGGTCGCGGAATTGTTCGCAACGGCACAAAAGCCGAGGTTGTGGGAAGTCTTAACCAGCTTCTCGATACGCTCAGCGGCAAGGCGGAAGCGGCTGGAGCCGGTCGCGGCGGGTACAAGCGGGCCGTTAAGCTTGCGTGGATCCAACTCAGGACGAAGAAGGCATCGAGCGGCCACAACGACGAACCAAGCTTCGTGAGCGAAGGGGAACTACTGGACGCACTGGCCGACCAGATCCGCGCTTCCAATTCTGACTCGGTTGTCGTTATCGCGACATCGCTTGGCAACTCCTTCGAGAACCTTCCCGCGATTCTTCAATTGCACCCGTATCGCAACCATCTCGTTTTGCACGCGGGGACCGTTTTGGGCGAGACGACGCTCCACAACGAGGGGGGGCTAGGTCCGGAAGAGATCGTCGGAAGGGTGCAGCGTCTTCTCGTTGCGAAAGTACGGCCCGCGGCAATTGCGGCGGGCGTCATCCCCGTGATCGAATCGACGCGAGCCGAGCCCGAACTCGGCAATCTTCCGTTGGCTGACCTCCTAAAAGTCGTGACGGAAGTTCAGGCAATCAAGGGCGATTCGACGATTACCGCGATTACGTCGACGGACATATGGTCCGGCGATCAGCTGCATCTGCGTTTTACGGTTAAGCCGGGCGCCGCCTCGAATGGGGAAGGGCGTTGAACGCCGAGCGGCAGGCCGCGATTGTCATTGCAGTGGATCCCGGCACAGTCAAGTGCGGCGTAGCAGTCGTATGCGGTCCGCCGGCGGCGGTGCTGTTTAAGACCATTGTGGCGTGTGAGGATCTGATCGATGCGGTCCGCCCGCACATGGAACGGCACGGCGTCATCGCCGCCCTTGTCGTGGGCGACGGCACGGGGAGCCGCCGCGTCGCCGATTCGCTGTCGGCGGCGTTCGCGCCTGTCAAAATTTGCCTTGTTAATGAGCATGCGACATCGGAGGCGGCGCGCGCCCGCTATTGCCTGGTTCATCCTCCTCGCGGCTGGAGACGGTTTCTTCCGCGCGGTCTGCGCGTCCCCGAAGAACCCTACGACGACTACGTCGCCGTCATCTTAGCAGAGCGCTGGCTGGCAGGCCGAGGGAAGGCCGCGGACGGCACGGACGCTGGCGGCGTCCCAAACTCCGCATAAACAATGCCGATTTCCGGCCTCCGCAGCTTATTTCACGAAATATTTTGCAACAAAGTGAAGTTATGCTTGTCATAGTCGTTGGCGGCGGGTATATATTGCCTGTACAAGGCGGATTAGTCCGCTTCCACCGCCGTGGAGCCTTACCGTAACAGGTAGAAATCTACGGCGCTCCGGGAAGTCACTGGTAGGTTGGTTGCTGTAGGACCGCGCGATGACGCGATGACCGGCTGGGCTCTGAAGGGAACATGGAAACTTCAAGGTTCGGTCGCTCGTTAGTATTCATGGCATGATCCTCGCTGCATCCTTAACCACTTGCGTCCTCCCGGGTATTCCTACGGGATCTGAAGGAGAATACCATGAAGAAGATGCTCACAATGGTGGCTGGCGCGGCATTGCTCGCGACCGCCGTCATGGGCGGAGCCAATGCGCAGGGAAAGGCGAACGGACCGTTCGCTGATGTCCCTACGGATCATTGGGCTTATCAGAGTGTTGAAAAGCTTCGCGACGCCGGGATTGTTATCGGTTATCCTGATGGCACCTACGGCGGCCGCCGCGCGCTGACTCGCTATGAGTTTGCGACTGCAATCGCCCGCCTTCTGTCGGCTCTTCCTGGACCGGTTGACACCAGCCAGTTCGTTAAGAAGTCTGACCTCGGCGGCTACAAGGCCGGTTCCGGCGCTCCTGCGCTTAACCTGAACGGCTATGCTCAGACGAGCGATCTCGACGCCCTGCGCGCCGAAGTCGGTCGCCGCTTGACCGCCAACGAAGGCGCTGTCGCCGCTCTGCGCGACCTCGTGACGCAGTTCGCTCCCGAGCTTAAGAAGCTGGGTGTGGACGTTGCGGCCGCCAACGCTCGCATCGACGCTCTCGACAAGCGGGTCACCGCCCTCGAAGAGGAAGTGCGCCGCGTAAAGATCACCGGTGAGTTGAACACGGTTGCTCGCGCGAACTATAGCAACAGCGACGGCGGCAAGCTCGCCCCGATCGACAAAGACGGCGTTCGCGTCGCCGGCGGAACGGGCAAGTCGTCCCTCTGGACGAACCCCGAAGTATATGATGACTTCCTGCTGAACATCGCTGGCCGCGTCAGCGACAACACCCAGGCGGTCGTTAGCATCGATGCAGGCAACTACATCGGATGGCTTCAGAGCTCTTTGTCCCCAGGCTACAAGCCTGCGAACACGAACTTCAATCTGTATCAGGCGTACGTGACAACTCCGATCAGCGCGGGTTCGACGGGCGCGACGGCCACTCTCGGCCGCTTCACCACGCAGTTCACGCCGCTTACTCTCAAGTACGTCGACCCGGATAAGTATGCCTACAACCCGCAGACCGACAACGGCGGCGTGGTTACCGAAGGCGCCAAGATCGATCTGGGCGTCGCTGGTGCACGCGTTTCCGCCTTCGCCGGCAATGCCGACCAGGGCGCTTATGCGATCTCCGCGAACCCCGGTCCGTCGCCTGACGGCGGCCGTCGCCCCGGATCCACCGGCAAGGGTGGCCTGAGCGTTCTTCCTACCAACAACATGGTTAAGAACATTGCTGGCGCCCGTGTGACTTACGGCAACCCCGACAGCTGGACTGTTGGCGTTACCGGACTCCTCGGTGATACCGACAACTTCGTGACTAACCCGCTGACTGGGGCTTCGGTGAATACCTTCGGCGTCTACGGCGTCGACGGTTCCATCGTCCTTCCTGCCGGTCTGAACGCGTTCGGCGAGTTCGCGATCGATACGACGGGTAAGAACAGCCAGTTCGGCAACGACAATCAGTCTGACGGCAATGAGGCATGGAATGCTGGCCTCGGCTACACCGTCAACGCTCTAACCCTTAAGGTTGACTACAAGGATATCTACACCTACTTCGCGGCTCCGGGCTCCTGGGGCACGATCGGTTCGTGGACGAATCCTACCAACATCGAAGGACCTGAGGTTTCGGCGAACTACGTGTTCAGCCCAGTCCTCAGCCTGAACCTGGAAGGCGACTTCTATCAGGGCCAGTACGATGTTCGCGGCATCAGCCCGCTTGCCAAGAAGGACGACCTGACCCGCATCAATGGCGGCATCAAGTACGCTCTTGCGACCGACACGAGCCTCGACCTCGGTTACGAGTGGGTTCAGTGGAATCTCAAGAACAAGGCTGTCGATGCCATCAGCGCGACCGGCAAGCCGGTTGAGCAGTACGTCACGATTGGCGTTGGGCATGACCTGAACAAGAACGCTGCTGTCAAGCTCATGTACCAGATCCTGGACTACCAGGATAAGGGTACCGGCTTCGACCAGGGCGGCGATTCCAAGGGTGGAATTGTCGTCGGCCAGGCAACGGTCAAGTTCTAACTCGACCTCTCGGAAGGGGGCAGAGCAATCTGCTCCCTTCTTTTCCTGCGTCGGTATGAGGTCTACTTTCGGTATTTAAGACCATACGCGTCGCTGCCGACCGGCCGATGCCGCGGCGCATCGCATTGCATTGTGATATTTCGCCTCCGCGCGTGGAGCTGCAGGTCGCTCCGTGCGCTTGTTTGCGTCTGAAAGTGTGTGTAATAAACTGGCGTATTGCGAGACCGACTCAGGACGGCTCGTGCCGCCGGGGCACTTTTGGCTCGCGCCTCGTTCACGGCGGCGATTTACGATGCCTCGTCAACACGCGTACGGCCTTTTGCCGCCATCGTCCGCCGGTCACGGACCGGTCGTGCTCGCGCCTCGTTCACGGCGGTGATTTACGATGCCTCGTTAACACGCGTACGGCCTTTTGCCGTCATCGTCCGATCCCAGCGCACATCATGAAGCAGTGAAAGCGATGCGCCGCCCCTTAATCAAAAACGGCCACGGCGGCCGGGGAGCCGTCTTACAAAACCTTTCGATTCTTTACACACGCTCTGAGCGCGGGCGTGGACACCGCCTCGATTGCATGGCGGCTAGACCGAGCGTTCCAAGACCGGAACGGAGCTAGAAGCCCCAGGAGAACAGGGCGCGTGTAGGCAAATCAAGGGCTTGACAGCGTGGCAGGTTGCGCTTCGGTCGTGAGTGGCCGGAAAGTTCGAGAGGTCCGCATCGCGCGTCGTCCCCTTAAATCCTACTCGTGACGCCTGTGGCCAGCGAGAAGGCTACGCCCTTTAAGGACGTCCTTAAGGTATTGGCCCGTGTAGGATCCCTTGGTCTGCGCGACGGTCTCTGGAGTTCCTTGCGCTACGATCTTTCCGCCGCGATCGCCGCCCTCCGGCCCCATGTCGATGAGCCAGTCCGCCGTTTTGATGACATCCAGGTTGTGTTCGATGACAATCACCGTGTTTCCGCCGCTGGTAAGGCGCTGCAACAAGGCGATTAGTTTCTTGATATCCGCGAAGTGCAGACCGGTCGTCGGTTCGTCGAGGATGTAGAGTGTTTTGCCGGTCGCACGCTTAGAAAGCTCGCTTGCGAGCTTGATTCGCTGCGCCTCGCCGCCAGACAACTGCGTCGCCGGTTGGCCGAGCCGAATATAATCGAGCCCGACGTCGTGGATCGTGCGCAGTTTGCGAACGATGGCGGGGACGTTCTCGAAGAACTCGACCGACTGTCCGACCGTCATGCTCAGGACATCGGCGATGCTCTTGCCTTTGTATTTGACCTCCAGCGTCTCGCGGTTGTAGCGCTTGCCGTGGCAGACTTCGCACGGAACGAAGACGTCTGGCAGGAAGTGCATTTCGATTTTGATGATTCCTTCGCCCTTGCACGCTTCGCATCGACCGCCCTTGACGTTGAACGAAAAGCGACCCGGCTTGTAGCCGCGCATCCGGGAGTCCGCCGTCTTGCTGAAAAGGTCGCGGATCATATCGAATACGCCCGTGTAGGTTGCCGGATTGGAGCGCGGCGTTCGTCCGATCGGACTCTGGTCGATGTCCACGATTTTGTCGATCTGCTCGATCCCCTCAAGGGAGTCGTGCGGCTCCCAGCCTGTGTATGTTCGGTAAATCGCGCTTTGCAGTCGGGGGTAGAGGGTCTCCTGGATAAGCGTCGACTTGCCCGAGCCGGACACTCCGGTGATGCACACGAACAATCCAAGGGGTATGTCGACATCGACGTTTTTCAAGTTGTGTCCGCGCGCTCCGTGTAGCTGGAGGCTGCGGTCGCCCGGCGTCCGGCGCTCGCGCGGCGTCTCAATCTTCTCGCGTCCGGACAGATATTGGCCCGTTAAGCTTCCCTCGCTCGCCAGAATGGTCTCTAGGCGCCCCTCCGCGACCACCTCTCCGCCATGCTCTCCAGCGCCGGGACCCATATCGATAATCCAGTCGGCCGCGGCCATCATCTCTTCGTCGTGTTCGACAACGAGAACCGTGTTGCCCAGATCGCGCAGGCGAATGAGCGTCTCAATGAGCTTGGTATTGTCGCGCTGGTGCAGTCCGATGCTTGGCTCATCGAGAATGTAGAGCACGCCCATCAGCCCGGATCCAATCTGCGTCGCGAGCCGAATCCGCTGCGCCTCGCCGCCTGCAAGGGTCGCGGCGGCGCGGCTGAGCGTTAGATAGTCCAGGCCGACGTTCAGCAGGAAGCCAAGGCGCGCCTGTATTTCCTTGATAACTTGCCGCGCGATGGTTCGTTGGCGTTTCGACATTTCGACGGCATTAAACCACTCGGCGAGATGCTCGATGCTCAGTTCGGTCAGGTCGGTGATGTTGCGGTCGCCGATCGTGACGGCGAGTGCGGCCGGTTTAAGACGCTTGCCGGCGCACGACGGACAGGGTTTATCGGTCTGGTACTGCGCGAGCCATTCCTTGACGTTTTCGCTTTCGGTTTCGGTCTGCCGCTTCTTGAGCATGCCGACGATGCCCGTGTAGTCCGACGTGAAGTTGCGCGTGCGCCCCCAGCGATTGCGCATGGATATCGTGACCGCGCCGTCGATCCCGTACAGAAGTGCATGCCGCTGCTCGTCGGTCATCTCGCGCACCTTTGTGTCGAGCGTAAAGCCAAAGCGGGTCGCGACGCCTTCTAGCAATCCGGTAATCCACTGTTTCGTGCCGCCGTCGCCCAACGCGTAAGGGGCGATTGCCCCTTCGCGCAAGGAGAGATCCCAGTTGGGGATAATGCGGTTCGGGTCGAATTCCGTCGTGACGCCCAGTCCGTGGCAGTCCGGGCATGCGCCGTATGGAGAGTTAAAGGAAAAGGTCCTGGGAGCCACTTCCTCGATGCTTATGCCGCAATACGAGCAGGCGAAGTTCTCGGAGAAGAGCATCTCCTCGCCGCCGGCGACATCGATGGCGACGCTGCCCTTGCCCTTCTTGAGCGCCGCCTCGAGAGAATCGGCGAGCCGCCGGTCAATGCCTTCCTTGACGATTAGCCGGTCGAGCACGACATCGATCGTGTGCTGCTTGTATTTGTCTAGAACGATGTCTTCGGAGGTTTCTCTCATCTCGCCGTCAATGCGCAGGCGAACGAAGCCTTCTTTGCGAAGATCGTCGAGTTCCTTCCGGTACTCGCCCTTGCGGCCCTTGATCAATGGGGCAAGGATCTGGATGCGGCTGGCCTCCGGCAGGGCCATCACGGTGTCGACCATCTGCTCGACTGTCTGTGAGGCAACGACGCGACCGCAGTTCGGACAATGCGGCGTGCCGGCGCGCGCGAACAGCAGGCGCAGGTAGTCGTAGATCTCGGTTATGGTGCCGACCGTGGAGCGGGGATTCTTGGATGTGCTCTTCTGATCGATTGCAACCGCGGGAGAAAGTCCCTCAATGTGCTCAACGTCGGGCTTTTCCATTTGGCCGAGAAACTGGCGCGCGTAGGCCGACAGCGATTCCACGTAGCGGCGTTGGCCTTCGGCGTAGATCGTGTCGAATGCAAGCGACGATTTCCCGGAGCCCGACAGTCCTGTAATGACTACGAGTTTGTCGCGCGGGATCTCGACGTTTATGTTTTTAAGATTGTTTTGGCGGGCGCCGGTGACTTTGATGAAATCGGGCATATAAGCAGCTCTCCGCATCCAACAACGCGCAGGGGCGAAAAGTTCGCGCGTGCCGCTGCCGGATTTGCAAACGTACGTTTGTAATAGTACCAGATTTTTGCGATGGCCTGGAGCCCCGGTCTCTGAGCGGCTCACGAAGATTGCGCGAAATTCGATGTTAAAATGTTCGGTCTTGAGCAAATACGGGTAAGTATGCGCCATGAAAACATCTACAATTGTTGCCCGCACGATCGTCTCAGTTTTGTTGTTAGGATGTTTGATGGTTCCGTCCTACGCCAGCGTTGCTGGAAAGCCTACGCCAGGGTGGACGCGCGATCCGATGACTGGGGATGCCGATCTGACATCAGACGGCACGTTCATCCTGCGGCTGCGCGGGAGTTACAACGGAGTGAGCGCCCAGGACCGCGTCTATCGACTAGGCAAGAGGCTGGACGCAATTCTCGACGACCCGTCGATCAATGCGTCGGATGTTGTCGTGTATGCGCCGGGCAGGGAAGCGGCGCCGACGATCTTCATTGCAGGCCGGCGCTTCGTTAGCGTCGATGCCGCCGCCGCGGCCGCCGCCGACGCTGCGCCAAAGGCCGTCGCGATGCAATGGGCAAGGCATATCCAGCAATTGCTGCCCGGCCTAAGCGCCCGGCGGGTAAAAGCGTCCGTTGTCGCGACGCCCGTGCTGCCTGCGCTCAAGGTCACGGACCGGCTTGAGGACGTCGGCGGAAGCGTTGGCGTCGTCACGTACCAGAACCACGTGCTGCTTCATGTGCGCGGCATTCAAACTGGAATGGTGACATCGGCGGAAAAGGCGGACGCGATCCAGGAGCGTATGGACGCGGCGCTGGCAAAGGGCGATCCGCGCGAGGGTGCGGATGTGCAGATTCAGATATTGCCGGTGCGCGAGATCGGGAGAAGCCGAGTTGCGCCCGTTCGCCTCATTGTGAATGGCATGGGCGTCACCGACATTGATGAGCGAATGTCTAGCGCGATGGGGTATGCGTCGCCTGACGAGCTGGCACAAGCCTGGATGCACAACATTCAGACCGTGATCGCCAGTATTCCGGTCATCATCACCACGCCGCAATCGAGTGTTTCGACGCCATCGACGACGACGGATCAAGGCCCTTCCGTACCCGCGAAGGTTCCATCGGAGGGCGCGGCGCTGTAAAAAGCGAGAGGGAATTGAGGCGTCGGCGCGGTGGATTGCCGGAAGCGCGAACCGGAGCGCCATCTCGAATGTAGCTGCCGCACGCTAAGTTTATAGCGATTCGGCGTCTGAATACCTGAGGATATTACGCGGCTCGCCCGACATTATAGGCATGGAACCACAGCAAGATTGCCCGGCATCCGGGTCCTCCATCGCGGATAATGCGGGCATCTGTATCAACCAGACTGCCTCGAATAATCTTCTTCTGGTGCTTCCGGCAAGCGCCAAAGATGAGGGCGCAAGTGACACCGTCCAAGTCTCCGCGCCGCTTGCGCGCGCGTTTCTTGCGGAGCTCATATCACAAGACGAGATTCTTGCCGAACTGTGTGTTTGCCGCCGCGATGTTGAGGTTGCGGTTGGCCAACTCGATCTGATGCTCAGTCCTTATTTAGCGGTATAACCTGCCGTCTACATCCGGCCATCTGAATCGCATGCTCCCATACCGGCGGCGTGAGCTCCCCAACCGTGTAAAACGACCCTGTTACGACGACGACGGGGTCGTTTAGCTTTTGCGCCAGGATTAAGGCTTTCACCGCGGCATCTTTGACGGATCCCTCGATGTGAACAGGTCCTAGACCAAGCCCCTTGGCGGCATTGACGACATCCTCAACCGGCCTTGGCCGGAACGCGGGCTCGGTGGCAATAAGAGCTGCGATATTGATCGCGCGCTTCTGGCCTGTGCGCAGCAAGGGCAGCAGAATTTCCGCAGGGTCATGGTTGCGCGAGACTCCGACCACGAGGATAACCGGCCGCTCGTTTGCACTCGCCTCGTCCACGAGCGCTTCCCGCAGAACGCGTCCGGCAAGCTCGTTATGTGCGACGTCTGCGATGATCGTTGGGCCGGATGGGCGAATGACCTCAAACCGCCCCGGTAGCGTAGCTGTTTCAATCCCCTTCCGATAGGCTTCGGAAGGCACGGGAATGCCGCTCGCGGCCACCGCGATCGCCGCGAGGGCGGCGTTGGCATGCTGGAAGCGGCCGCGCAACATGAGGGAAACGTGCGAGATCTCGATGCCCGGGCCGCAAATACTCAGCGTACGATCCCCTTCGGTTCGCCACGAGCGGCGTTCCTCGACACGGATCAGCTTCGCGCCGCGTTGCCGCGCAACGTCCGCCACCACAGCGAACGGCGTATCGTTCTCGATGCCGGTGACGCATACTCCGCCTGGCTTGATGATTCCCGCCTTCTCGCCCGCGATCGCCGAAAGCGTGTTGCCGAGAAATTCGACGTGGTCCATCCCGACGTTCGTCACGACGCTAACAAGAGGGTGGGGAAGAACGTTGGTGGCATCGAGCCTCCCGCCGAGGCCAACCTCGACCACCGCATAATCGACATTACGTTCGGCGAAGTAGAGGAAGCCTACCGCGGTTTTCAGCTCGAACTCGGTTACGGAACCTAATCCGGCCGCCGCGACATCTTCAATATGCGGACGCAGCTCGGTGACGATTCGCGCGAAGTCGTCTTCGGGAATCATCTCGCCGTCAACCTGAATGCGCTCGCGAAGATCGTAGACGTAAGGAGAGAGATAGGCGCCGACCCGGTAGCCGGCGGCGCGCAAAATCGAGGCCGCAAACGTGGACGTGGAGCCCTTGCCCTTGGTGCCGCCGACGTGCAGCACTCTCAGCGAGCGATGGGGCGCACCCACCGATTCCAGCAGCGCCTCGAATCGCTCGTTGCCAAGCTTAACGCCGAAGCGCAACAAGCCTCCCATGTATTCGACCGCCTGCGCGAAGTTCACGGGGCTAAGTATACCCGCCTAAGCGTGCGTGTAAAGAATCGAAATGGTTTGTAGGACGGCTCTATTGCCGCCGGGGCAATTTTTGAAAAAGGGCCGACGCGGCGGTTTCACCGGCTTCACGAAGTGCCCTGAGATCGGACGATAGCGGCAAAACGATGTACGCGTGTTAACGAGGCGCGGGCAAGAAATTGCCCCGGCGGCCCGAGCCGTCCTGAATCTTTCTGGCAGTACGCAAGTTTATTGGACCGGCGAACGCGGATAGATCCCGTGCCGCCGGCTCAATCTTACCCAACGAATCTGGGGACCCGTTCGCAAGCTTGTCTAGAGTTCGTCGTTGCGGAAGAGCTCGATTACTTCGCCGGCCAAGCCCTTAACGAACGCGATCCGGACATCGACGACGTGATCGCCCGGGATGGCGACATCTTTTGGTTCCACGACGCTGGTTGCTCCGAGATCGAGGGCGCGTCGGTAAAGGCCGTCCACATCGGAAACGCGGAGCGCGTAGTGCAGAATTCCCCCCTCGGGGACGGCGTCGCCTTCCTTGCGTCCCTCGAACACCTCGATATAGTTGCCGTCGCCTGTGTCCAGCATCGCGGCGCGGTTGCCCGCCTCGCCCCAGCCAAAGCGCCGTTGAAATCCGAACGCGCCAATATAGAACGCGAGGGTTCTGTCAAAATCGAATGCCCGGATGGCTACATGGTGAAATCCGGGGCCTTGCTTGGATGTACTCATTGCATTTCCTTAAGGGGTGTCGTTTCGATGACTTATTGAAGTCGCGCGACGATCTGGTTGATCTTCGAGAGAGTCTGCGGATCTTCCTGCAGTTGTTTGGACATTTTGCGGTGAGCATGCGAAATCGCCGAATGGCTGATATCGCCAAACAGGTGAGCAAGTTCGACGACTGGGATGGCCGTCCGTTCACGCGCGATGTAGATGGCGATTTGGCGCGCGGCGGCGACATCGCGCTTACGCGCGGTAATCGCGCTGCCTTCCCCGGCGAGCTGCAGCGGATCGAGACCGAAGAAGGACGCGACGGTTTCGACGATATGGTCGAACTCCTGTCCCCCGCCGAGCTGCGACGACTGGGTGAGCAGAGCGACCGTTGGCGGAATCGGCAAGGCGCGCAGGCCGGAAACGACCTCGCCATCGGCCTGATTGGGTGCCGAGCCGTTGATTTCGCGCACAGGCCTCCAGTCAACGAAATACGAACCCAGAACATCGGTCGCGAGCTGCTTGGTCACAGGGCTATGGAACAGCGACGCGTAGGCCATCAGCTTAACCAACGCCCCTTCCAGAGCGCGGATATTAGACTGGATAAGGTTCGCCATATAGATCAGAACATCTTCCGGGATCGGGATGTTCTCGACTTCGGCCTTCTTCTGCAGGATGGCGACGCGCATCTCGAGTTCAGGAGGCGCAACATCGGCGATCAAACCGCACTCGAAGCGGGAGCGTAGACGCTCGTCCATCATTCTAAGCTCGCGCGGCGACCGGTCGGACGAGATTACAATCTGGCGGCTCATCTGGTGGAGCGTGTTGAACGTATGGAAGAACTCTTCCTTCGTATGCTCCTTGCCCGCAATGGTCTGAATGTCGTCGACAAGCCACACGTCAACATTTCGGTAGACCGATCGGAACTCATCGAAGCGGCGCTCGCGCAGGGCGGTAATGTAGGAGTTGGTGAACGATTCGCCGCTGATGTAGGCGATTCGCGCGGTTGGGCGCGTGCTGCGAATTTGATGACCGATCGCATGCATGAGATGCGTCTTGCCCAATCCCGGCTGCCCGTAAAGGAACAGCGGGTTATACATCAGCCCCGGCGCATCCGCGACGGCGACCGCGCCGGCATGCGCCAGACGGTTGGATTTTCCGGTCACGAATGTGTCGAACGTAAACTTGTCGTTAAGAGGAAGCGTGAGCTCGGCTGGCAAAGCGCTCGATTTGGCAACTGCGGCGGCCTTCTTCCGGGCGCGCGCTTTGGTCTGTTCCTCGGCCTGCTCCGCCGCCGCCTCAGTCGCGGTCGTCGTTGCCGCAAGCGCGTCGCCAAGGAGCGGACGCGCCGCTGTTGCGCTGGACAGTACGAAGCGGATCTCGAGATCTTCGCGGTTGAGGTTGTTGCGAAGCATCGTCCGCAAGATGCTTACGTAACGCTTCTCCAACCACTCGCGGGCGAACCGGCTCGGCGTTCCGAGGATCACGACGTTGCCGTCGAGCGCCAGCGGCTGAGTCGGGAGGAAAAACGACTCGAACGAAGACGGGCTGACCTTGGCCTGCAGCGTCCTGAGCGCGCGGTCCCAGCCGCGGCGCAATGCCAATACGGTCTCGTCCTCGCCAAGTTCGAGTTGGTCGTCTTCTTTCCAATGAGTGCTCACGGAGATATGCGTTCTTTCAGCCCGTCGTCGGAAAAAATGGTGGCCCGGTTTGTCCGGGCTCGCGGAGCCGCTCGGAGAGATTTAGGGGCGTCTCTGGCCGGCGGCGCACGATAGTATACCAGATTCAAAATCGACCGGCAAGACGAATCCGGCGGGATTCCGGCCTTCTTACAGACTCTTTTTTTGAGGGCTCGAAATGACGCGAAACTGCGCTGATGTCGGAATCTCTCTGTACGTGTTAGTGTGTGTTATTGCGACAATTTAGCTTTAATTATTTGATTGTGCAAAACGCAAAGTTGAAGGTGATTGGCGCGATGAGACTGAATAACCCGGCCCAAAGCAAACGCCGGCAGGATCATCCGATCCTGCCGGCGGGGAGTTCAAGAGACCGTATGCTTAAGCGCCGATAAGCTCTCGCGCCTGCCGTAAAATATCGTCATAATCGGGTTCCAGCGCCACTTCCGGCATGACCGACGTCAATCGGATTGTTCCCTCTTTGTCTATCAGGAACACGGCTCGCGTCAGCAGGCCAAGCTCCTTGATCAGGACTCCGTAGGCGGGACCGAAGTCCGGATCGCGATAGGCGGAGAGGAGGCTCAGGTTCGACACTCGTTCGGACGAGCACCAGCGTTTTTGCGCGAACGGCAGATCCACGGACACCGTGTACGTCACGAGCTGGTCGGTCGGCAGGTCGGCGACGTGTCGATTGAACTTCACCGTCTCAAGCGAACACACGCTCGTATCGATGCTTGGGACGACGATGATCAGGGCGGCGCGCGTGCCGCCTGCCAGAACATCGTTTAGCGTAACGGCCGCCATCCCGTTGGTGATCAGCGTGAAATCCAGCGCCTTATCTCCGACGGCAAGCTCCTTGCCGACGAGCGTAACGGGTTTTCCTCTGAATTTGACGGCTCCGGGCCGTTCCACGTAGGTCTCTTCACTCATAAAATTCGGTCCTTTCGATGAAGACCCGGTTGGTGAGACTGGCCTTCAACCGCCAAGCCACGGTATTTTACCGCTGGTACGCCGTGATTCCTTCAACGATCGTCGTATCGATTGCTTCATCTACGGGATCGATGATTACGATGTCCGCGTCCCGGCCTACGCCGAGCCAGCCCTTGCGACTTGCGACCCCGATCTGTCGCGCGGGGACCGTTGCCGCCATTGTCGCCGCGTCGGCCGGGCCGACGCTAGCGAAGCGCTGCACGTTGGCAAACGCTCGTTCCATTGTCAGCGTGCTCCCTGCCAGCGTCCCGTCGCGAAATGCCGCTTTCGTCCCATCGGAAATGACTTCCTGACCGCCGAGCGAGTAGACGCCCTCCGGCATGTCGCAGGCGGACATGGCGTCGGTGACCAGGGCGATCCGGCGCACCGACTTGAGCATGACCGCAAGCCGCACGATGCGGGGGTCGAGGTGGACGCCGTCGCAGATCAATTCAGCGACGAGTTGCGGCGATGTGAGCGCGGCTCCGGCGGCTCCCGGCTCCCGATGATGGAGGCCGCGCATGGCGTTGAAGAGATGCGTCGCCTGTGTTGCGCCGGCTTCGATGGCTTCGAGCGCCTGAGCGGACGTGGCGTCCGTGTGCCCGATCGAGCACGTGATGCCGAGTTCGCGGGCAGCGGAGATGAACGGGATCGCCCCAGCGAGTTCCGGCGCCAGCGTGATCTGGCGTATGCGGCCATTGGATAGCTCGACCCAATGGCGCAGTTCGTCAATATCAGGCGGGCGAATGGGCGCGACTGGCTGAGCTCCCCGGCGTCCGCGGCAAAGGTAGGGACCTTCGAGGTGTATGCCAAGGATACGCGCTTCGTCCTGCGCGGGCGCTTCGGCGACGGCGCATATCGCGCGGATGGCCTGATCGACATCCGCGCGGCTTGCCGTGATCGTGGTCGCCAGCAAGCCGGTCGTTCCGTGGCGGGCATGGGCGCGAAGGATCGCGCGAACAGAGTCCTCAGTTCCGGCCATGAAATCCACGCCGGCTCCGCCATGCACGTGCATGTCGATAAAGCCCGATGCCACAAGGAAGCCCGTGCGGTCAAGGTCGATAAGCCCAGACGGCGGGCGTGCGTCGACTCGCTGGATCACGCCGCCGTCAATCGTGACGAAGCCGTTTTCTATCATGTCTCCGTCGGAAAGTATGTTGCCCTTGATCGTAAATGTCATCAGTTTCTCGCTTAACTGCTCACCCGACGCCTATGAGCGTCCTATATTATTCTCATTTTTTGTGGTCGCGAACAATTCAGGGATCATCTCAATCTCTTCAGGCACGACGGCATAATGGATTTGACGGTGCCGACACCGGTCTGTTTGGTTCGTGGTTAGGGTGTAACGAATTGCCTTGAAGAGACTTCCCCCGCCATTACAGGTTGAAGACGCTGGCTCCAGTACGAGACACGATGCCAAGGTCTCGCGCGTTCACTTGCCGGCCGAAGCGCGCACTTGGATCCCTGCTGCGTCCGCCGCGCTGGCGCTATCTGTTTACGGCTTCTATGTCGAGCCTTCGCTCATCGCGTGGCCGCTTTCTAACCATCGTGCGCCGCTCGTCCTTTTGTTCGCGGTGATGGCGTTGATTTCCTGCCTGTGGCCGGTTGCCGCGCCCCGCCTTGGTCAACGCGTCCGGCTGACTCCTCTGGTGGCGCTCTCCGCCATTCTCGTTCTCCCGCCGGCGCTTGCGACAGTACCGATTATCCTGGCTTCGCTGGTCTTCGTAATCGTTCACCAGGAGGCCGCGGTTCGTCGTCAGGCGCTGGGCCAAAGCCTGCTGATCATCCTGACCCAGCTAACGACGGGATCGGCGCTGATCCAGATGAGGCTGCTGCCCGTACTCGACCAGAACCTTCCGCCCTGGACCATCTTTGCCGGCTTGGTTGCGATCGTCGTTTTCGGCGCTCTCTATACCTTCGGCCTGTTCGTCCAGCAACTCCTGCGCCATCGCGCGAGCATCGGAGGACCGGGCGACCAGATGTGGCGGGTGACTCTCAGCAACGAGTTTACCGTCTATTGCGTCGGAGCGCCGTTCGCGGCCTTGCAGGCCTTTCTTTTGCTGCGCAACGGCGGAGTTTTGGGCGCGGCAGCGGCTGTCGGAATCGCGAGCCTGCTCGCGCTCGTCGGCAAGTTCGTCGTCGAACGCAAGATGCTTCGCCGCCAGGTCGCCGCGATGCAGAAATTGACGGAAAGCGCGGCGCTTGGCAAAACCCCCAGCAGCACGCGCCTCGTAGATGAGTTTCTAGATCGCTCGCGCGGGCTTGTTCTTTGCGACCGTGTTCGGATCTGGCTGTACAACGATGGGGACACCCTGCTCGAGTGCGTCCGGGAGCATCCTAGTCGCCACAATGGATCGAGCCTCGGTTCCGTAAGACGGATGGGCGAGGAACTGGTCGGTCGCGTCGCGGAACGCAAGAGCGCGATGATCGTCCCGGATGCGCGGCGCGATGCGCGCCACTCGCTCTATGCACTCAATGAGCGGCAAAAATCGCAGGTCGGGCCGATCTCCCAGCTGATGGTCCCTCTGGTCGCCAATAACGAAACCCTTGGCGTGATCGAATTCGAACGCCGCCAATGGGGCGCATTCGGCAATGCCGATCGCGAGCGCATTCAATGCCTTGCAACCCTCGTTGCGATGGGCCTCTCCAATATCCGGCGGCACCAGGATGTCGTCCAGCTTGCCGTCACCGACGGCCTTACTGGCCTCTACAACAAGCGCCATATCATGTCGATCTTGCAGGACGAGATCCGGCGGGCCGAACGCTATGGTCACACCTTGTCGATCCTCATGATGGACCTGGACAATTTCAAACAATACAACGACACGTACGGTCACGTGCAGGGCGACGTCATGTTGACGCAACTCGCAAAGATTATCCAGGACAGCATCCGGGCCTCGGATCACGCGGGCCGGTATGGCGGCGAGGAGTTTATCGTAATCATGCCGGAAACCAGCAAGCAGGCGGCAAGGCTGACTGCGGACCGGATGCGCCAGAGCATCGAAACAACGCCCTTCCCAGGACGCTCCCGCGCCCCGGAGACGTTGCCTGCATCCATGGCGGACTGCTTCCCGGAAACGGCGGACAACTGGGTCAGCAAGACGATCAGCATCGGCGTCGCCAACTACCCAAGTGACGCGCAGGAAGCTCGCCTGCTCGTCGGGCTTGCCGACGATGCGCTGTACCAGGCGAAACGCCTCGGACGCAACCGGGTTGTCTCGGCCAACGAGCTCAAGCAGGCTAAACACGCGGCGGCGTAGACTGCTCTCAAGGGCCCAAAAGAGGCAATCCGCGAAAAGCGCGCTCTGGCGACGAGGCCGGAGCGCGCTTTTTCGATGTGCCAGTGTGAGCCGCTACTCGACGGCTAGCCGGAACGCCTCAATCAGCTCGGGATCGCTGTCCGTGGGAATAGAGCAACCCGGGCCAAGAATGAAGCGCGAATCCCCAGCCGCCGCAATAGCCTCGCGGCCCTGGGTAATTATTTGGTCCCGCGTGAGGTTGACGAACTGGGTCTCGTCAATGCCGGCCATCAGGCAGCCTTTGTGGATCTTGCGCGCCTCCTGGATGCTCGGCCCGCCGGCGATATCGCTCCAGCAAACCGCCGAGGCGGGAAGGCTGTGCACGAGGTCGAAGTAGAGGTCGTTGTACCCGTGAAGATGCAGAACGTTCATGGATGCATTGTCGACAGCGTGTAGAATCAGGCGGTCGTAGCCCAGAAACTGCTCATTGTATTCCTGACGGCTTGCCCCGGCGGCCGACGCCCCTAAAAGCGCGTAGTAAATGCCGTCAGACCCTTCGGCGACAGTTGTGGCGGCATACGTAGCCAGGCTGTCCGCGAGCGCGGAGAGGCCTTTGTGGACGGCGCTGGCGTCGGCGCGAAGATGCGTTAGGAGCCGTCCTTCCGAGAGCAGTTCGGCGTAGTGATAGACCCCAAAGACCGTCGCAAGCATCGGGACGTCCGGATCAAGCTCGGCGCGGATCGCGCCGAGCGTATGCAATTGTTTGCCGAAGTTGCCGGCGTGAGGATCCAGACGTTCAAGTTTGGCCCAATCATCGATCGATTCGATTTTGGGAATGGGCTCGAAGTCGATATCGTGCATGACCTTGAGGATGTCAGGCTTGTAGCGGTTGAAGAAGTCGAGCTCGAGCTGAGCCATTTTCGAATCAGGCCCGGCGGCCGGATCCGGGTTAAAGTGGTACCAGAAGCAAAAGGGGACGCGATCGGGCTTTTCCCCGTTGATTGCGGCAAGGACGCGCTCTCTCGGTGTCATAAGTGAAACCTCCCATAATGGAAGTGCCGCCGTGGGTCGGCAATGACGGCTTGGCCGGCGGTGTCGACAGCGCTTTCCGGCATTCTACCGCATATCCATGCGCGTCGTGTCCTCAGTTCGGCCGAGCGCCCTGATTCTCTCTTGCGGGACTGAAGTTCGTGGCGATCGTTTCCCCGTACAAATAATGGTATTGTAAATTCATTAACGAATTGGCGGCAAACCACCAGGTTTGCCCCTTCATTCGGCGACGAATATAGCCGAACATCAAAGGTATGTTGCCTCCGGAACTCATGAGACCGGAGACAGTTGCTAACGAAAGCAGGTATGCAAAATGCGGGAAACGCGACATGTTGAGACCGCCCATCGGACAGCAGCCATGCGAGCGCGCCTGACAATGATCGATATTGAGCCAGGCCAGGATCAACGCTATCCTGTTGTGCTTGGAGGCGTTCTCAACGCAGATGATCGCGAGTTGTATATTGCGCTTCCCGGGGTATTTTGGCCCGGTACTCGTTTCCGGGTCGACTACGCCGGCGAGCAGGAATCCATTACGGTGTTTGCCAGTGTCGCCCGCGTAGACCCGGAAAGCCCGGATGGAACGGAGCGCTTGGGGCACATGCTGCACGTCATTCCCGATCCGTTCGAAGAGGATGGGGCGTAGAGCGGTCTTATCGTCGCGTTACAGATGTCGCGGCGCGATTCCGGTTTAAATGTTTGTCTGCCATCGCCGCCATACTGATTCCGTGCGCGTTTTATGCAGGCATTTTGCTCCGCGCAGTCGAATAGACGAGATCATGGCTATGACACGGATTTCCGAGCAAGGTTTCACATTGGCCGAGGCGGCAGAGCAGCTGCGCGTTCCTAAGAAGACGTTGCGACACGTCTTGACGCGTCCGGATCGCAAGGCGCGACTGCTTCGAGAATATCGCAACACCAAGAAGGGGCTGATCACGGTCGAGATCATCCCTCAGGATCTTCTTGACGAACTTTCGGCTACGTTGCGCACGGTTGCCGCCCCGCCTGACGAAGAGGTCGCCGAGCCCAACGATGAGGCAATCGGCGATACGTCCCTCGGCGAGCCATCGTCCGAAACATCCGCGCAAGCGGACGCGCCCGCCCAGGAAGACGCTCCAAGTGCGCCAGACGATGTCGATGAGCCGTCAACGTCCGTCGTCGCCGCTCCTTCGATCAATGTTTCAACATCCCTGCTCGATACCAGCCAATCCGGACCGGGCGACGCCCGGTTGATTGTCGCAACCTACGAACGGCTGCTGTCCGAGAAGGACTCCCGTCTCTCAGATCTGCGCGCCGCGCTCGACGCGGAACGCGAAAATGGACGGCGGTTGGCGGAGGCGCTTGCCCGCGAACAGGAGACGCTCGCGTCGATGACCCAGCGGCTGGCGCAGGCCGCGCAAGATTCCTCGCAGCCGCGTTCGTGGTTTGCCCGGCTGTTCGGCGGCCGTTAGGTCATTTTTCTTGACCGCTTGACAATCTGACCGGTATAGAGTAGCATCTATACCAGTCAGTTGGAGGGTGGTTCGGATGCCGGGGCAGTCAAGTCAACAAGGTCTTCGCGAACATCGCAAGGTGTTCGAGCTTCTTCGCGACCGCATACAGACGGGAGAGTGGGGACCAGGAACCAAACTCCCAGGGCGAATCAAGATTGCACGGGATCTTGGCGTCGGCGTATCCACGGTTGAACGGGCGATGGCTCCTCTTGTTGCCCAGGGCCTTCTAGTCGTCGACGATCGCAGCGGGACGTATGTTGCGAGCGGCCTCGCCCCCGATCCTCTTGCAAAACACTCGGCCCTAGGTCCCGCCGCGCGTTTCGGCGATGCGCCGCGCGTTCCAGTCGGTCTCGTGGTCGCTGGCGGCTTGCGCAACCGGCGCATCGAAACGGTGATCCTGAGCATAGAGACGCGCCTCGCCGCCGAAAACGTCATGCTTGTGCGTCCCAACCAGCTCGTCTCGATCGACCCTGGTCTTTCCGCCGGACAGCTTGCGTCGACCCTCGCGCGATTCGGCTGCGAGGCTCTCGTCGTCATTTCCCTCTACGAAGATGCCGGTTTTGTTCGTGACTTCCTCGAGGACGCCAAAGGGATGCATTCGCCTGTGGTGTTCGTGACGGCATACGATGTTCAAGGCCCCGTTTCCGTGACGCATTACAGCCGCTTCGATGCCGGATATGCGGCCGCATCGCACCTGTTTTCGCAGGGCTGGACGAGGCTCGGTTTTGTCGGGCACAGCCGGGTTGGATGGGCGCGCGAACGACTGGAAGGCGCATCCCGAGCGGTCGAGACGCTCTCCGGCGGCGGCGCGCTCGATGTTCGTTTCGCCCTCGATGCCGATATCGATATCGATCTCGAAGACCCCTCGATGGCGCAGTGCATCGAGTGGGGAAGACGCGCGACACGGCAGTTGCTAGACGCCAATCCAACGCTGGACGGGCTGATCGCCGCAAACGATTGCGCGGCTCTTGGCGCGATTCGGGCGGTCACGGAACTCGGACTTCAGCCCGGAATAGATATCGGGATCATCGGATTCGACGACGATGACATCGCAAGCATCGAAGGGATCACGACTTTGCGGTCGCCATTGGACGAGCTCGGCGAGGAAGCCGCCAGGCTGGTGCTGCGCCGCATGGCTGGCGATGGCCGCGCGAGCGCGGTGCGCCTTCAAGCCAAGCTGGTCGTGCGACTGTCAAGCTGTAAGCCCGCGGCTCTCAAGTTTGGCGCGGCGCGAAGGACCTGACCTTCGTGCGCTTCTATAATTTTACTTTTGCCATTATTGCAATAATAATGGCGTGAAGAGGTGAACCACTTGGAAATCGCTCTGGCATTGTGCGTTATTGTAGGCTTGTTGTGGGCGGGAAGCGGAATGGTCTTCAGCCGGATCGCGAGGTCGGGCTCGGACATGTTGGCCTTTATCGGCGCGACGACGCTCATCTCGATGACCCTGTCATGGGGCGTCACCAACTGGCGCGTCATCGGCCAATGGCACTGCCCGAGATTGGGCGTACTTGTTGCGCTCATGCTTGCGGCCGGCGTGCTCAACGCCGTCTACCAGCAGTTGTTGCTCGTGTCGATGCGCAACGGGCACAACGCCATCGCGTGGACGATTGCGCAGTCGGCGATGGTAACGCCGTTTGTTTGCGGGGTACTGTTCTGGCATGACGTTCCCGCTCCTTTGAAAATCGCCGGAATACTTTGCCTTATTGCGAGCGTCGCAACATTGGGAGGGGCAAAGATGTCTGGCTCGGAAGTGGGAAACGCCCGCTCCTGGCTTCCGCTTGTGCTCGCGATGTTTTTCGCGGTCGGCGTCAGTCAGACGATCTTTACGATCCCTTCGCGTTGGACGGGCTGGATAGACCCTGGGCGCCTGCGTCTCCCGCTGTCGTTCGCGGGCGCGTTGTTGCTCAACGGCGGCGCTGCGCTCGTCAGGAGAGCGCACTTGAGCTGGCAGGTGGCGGCATTTGCGCTCCTGAGCGCATCGCTGACATTTATTGCGCAGCGGCTTCTCTTTGCGGCGATGGATCAACTGGCGCGCGGCGGGCTGCTTGAGCTCGCCTATCCGTTGGCCGCCGGAGTGTGCATCGTCGGCTTCGCGTTGTTCAGCGCTTTCGTGCTCAAGGAAACTTACCGGCGTGTTGAGGTGTTCGGAATTGCCCTTGGCTTGCTGGGAATTGCTTGCTTGTTGTAGCAAACAGCCTCCAGTGCGGCCTTGGGAGACGATATACATCTGTTCTGGAAGCCGGCGCCGGATATGCGATCTCACGCAATATCGGCAAGGGGCGTACCGAGATCGCAAAAAAGCGCCGCCAGAGATGGCGGCGCTTTTCAACAATTTGTCTGGAAGCTAGCGACCTTTTGGAACAGCGGCGGTTGCAACTTTTGACGGCTGCGCCGGCAAGGATTCACAGTAGCTGGAAACTTTGGAGACAACTGCGCCACGCGTCGCACTCGGGACGATAACTTCGAGAGACGCAGGAGTCGCCTCCTCCCCAAAAATCGCGAAGTAAGGTGTTCCCACCAATTCGATCACCGGAATTTCGATATGCGTTAAGAAACTCGATTGCGGAACCATTCCGCTTTCGGTCTTTGCGGCATTCGCTCGCGTGCCTACAAGCGCTACGCTAGCAAGCACTATCATGATTGCGGAAATAAATTTGCGCTTCGTATACTGCATATTCAATATCCTTACTGGAACGGGCCGCTGTTGATAACATTGGGCTCAACAGTGGAACTACCCCGTTTGTTCCCGGACCTAAACAAATTACGGTTGATAATCTTTCGCGCACGATCTCTTGCAATTGCCGCCGGACTCTGCCAGACTTCGACGCCATGCTGACTAGCACTTTGGCAAGAAGCATGCCAGGGGCAGTTGCCTTTTATAATATTGGTTATTTTTCCGAAAAACACAGTAAAAATAACGAGGTATTTTGCCCCAGAATCATCCTTTGGTGGGATGTGAGCACTTTGGAGAGCCATTTTGCGTCAGGCGTTGCGAAGCCTGGTTGGTTTTGGCTGATCGTGGAAGGTCGAAAAGGAAGCGGTGATAACCGGGTTTACGGCCAAAGGCGATGGCCGATGCTATTGCGATGGGCCGTTGCGGCAGGCGAATCTCAGCCCCGCCGCGGGCTATCGTTGCGCGGCGTGAAGGTTAAACGCCGCGTGGCGATGGAAGAAGTGGTGATGGAACGCAACATGCCGTCGAACTGCGGGGCGGCCTGCGTTGTAATGCGGCTTGCGGTTGATCTCGCCGTGGGCCATGCCTGCAAATACTGCGATGCCGACAGCGATAGCGGCGATCATCTCTCGACTCATTCGATGCGTTCTCCAGTGAACCCGAAAGGGAAGCGCCCGAAGCGTGCGCCAGCGCACTCCTGCTTCATGGGCCAAAATATTATGACCCAAGATTGGGCTTGATCCACCGTTCTTGGAAAAAATAAGCCAAATCCTGACTGTAATGTTAGTTCCGATCGAGTCGAGAGGCCCCACCCGCGCAAATGGGCGCCTCTCGATATCGGTCTTCAATTTACGACTTTGCAGCCGGTATGGCGGCGCTTGCGAGACGGAAGGCCGGATGCGCCATTCCCACCGCCGGCTCCGGACCCATTCGTTCGCGAACCGCGCCTTCAATGGCGGCAACCGCCGAATCGATCGAAAGGTGGTCCATTCGCAGGATCATGTCGTAAGCAGTCGGCTCGTTGATGTCCCGGCCGAACAGAGTGCTCACGAAAGCGGTCCGTTCGCGATCGGTTGATTTCAAGATTGTTCGCGCGGCGTCCGTCGTAATGTTCTCGCGTTTCGCGATTGCGTCGATTCGAAACCGCTCCGATGCGCAGAGACGGATCCTCAGCGAAGCCGGCAAGACGAAGTTTGCGCCTCGTCCTATTATGACCTTGTTGCCCTGGTGAGAAATTGAAACCAGAACCTGCACAAGATGGTGAAAATATCGATCCGGACTCAGAGTCCAGCAATTAACCAGATAACGCAGGACCTGTTCCTGCACCGATAGCATCCGGTCGTCGAGCCCAGCCGCGAGCTCCGCGCGCACCTTTGCGCTTCGAGCAACCGCGTTTATGATCTCGCGATCCCATAGCTGCCATTCGGGACCTAGATGTTCGATCAGCTTGACGCCGACCGAGTGCCCACCCGCTCCATATTCGCGCGAGATGGTAACAATCGTCCGTTCAGGGTCGGATCTGTGGGCGGGCGGATTTCGCTCATTCTCGCGGCGAACCCGTTCGAGCAGAGACTGTTCCCTGGCTCTTGCCTCGGCAAGATGCGAAATATCCGCAGGCATGACGCACCTCCTCGGGCCGTGTCTGGGGCTGGCCCGGCCCCGCACTGCGAACAACTCCCAATTGGATCTATCCCTTATTCCCCGTCATATTACTATTCCATCTTTCGTCATCTATAATTCATCTTTTTCTCGTGTGATCTCCCTTTTGTCGCAATCGAAAGTCCTGCTCAATTTGTGAAGCTCGATGCGATTGCAGGCAGGTATACTGAGAATCATGCCAGTTATCGGAACAGTCTATCTTGTGGGCGCTGGTCCAGGCGATCCGGGGCTTTTTACCGTGGCCGGCGCACAGATTATGCGCAAAGCCGATGTGGTCGTTTACGACCGGCTTGTTCATCCCAGTCTGCTTAAGCTCGCGCCCCCGGAGGCCGACCGGATCTATGTCGGCAAGGCGGCCGACAAGCACGCGAAGTCTCAGGACGAGATCAACGCGACGCTGGTAACGCAAGCGGCGCGCGGCCAGACCGTCGTGCGCCTCAAAGGCGGCGATCCATTTGTCTTCGGACGCGGCGGCGAAGAGGCGGAGTATCTGCGCGAACACGACATTCCGTTCGTCGTCGTTCCCGGCGTAACCAGCGCAATCGCGGCCGCCGCATACGCGGGCATTCCGGTGACGCACCGCGATGTCGCGTCGTCGTTTGCCGTCATTACCGGACACGAACGCGATGACGCGCACGAAAGTGCGACCCGGCAGCCCGGTCAGGCCGAGGGCCGTCGCTCCTGGGAGAAGATTGCAGGCGCCGCGGATACGCTCGTTTTCCTGATGGGAGTGGACAGCCTCTCGGAAATCGCGTCTAAGCTGATCGAAAACGGACGTTCCCCCGCCACCCCCGTGGCCGTTGTGCAATGGGCGACATGGGCGGGGCGTCAACAGACCGTCGTGGGCGTCCTAAGCGACATCGTGGACCGTGTCCGTGCGTCGGGAATTACCGCGCCGGCGGTCACCGTGATCGGAGAGGTCGTCTCTTTGCGCGACCGCATCCGATGGTGGGATAACCGTCCTCTCTCGGGCAAGCGGATCGTCGTCACCCGTGCGCGGGAACAGGCGTCGTCGTTGGTGGACGTTCTTCATGCCGAGGGGGCCGAACCGATCGAATTCCCCGTGATCCAGATCGTTCCCCCGCCCGATCACTATGCGGCGCTTGACGATGCCTTGACGCGGCTGGAAAGCTACGAATGGGTCGTTTTTACGTCGGTCAACGGCGTCAAGGGCTTTTGGGAGCGGCTGGCGCAAAAGGGGCGCGACTCGCGCGATTTGCATAATTGCAAGATCGCGGCGATTGGCGTCGCAACGTCCGATGCGTTGGCGGAGATGGGGATCAGAGCCGATTTTGTGCCGACAGTCTTTACCGGCGAAGAGGTCGCGCGTCAGTTCCCGGAAGTCACCGGCGCGAAGACCGTGCTCGTCCCCCGCGCTCTCGAGGCTGGCGATGTGCTACCGGAGTTGCTTATCGAGCGGGGACTGGATGTCGACATGGCGGCGGTCTACGAAACCGTCCTGGACGGGCGCGGGGCGGATGAAGTGCGGGCGCGCATCGAAGAAGGGACCGTGGACATCGTGACGTTTACGTCCTCGTCCACGGTCAAGAACTTCGTCACCGCAATGGGACCGACGCCGCCATCGATGGCCGGGATCGTTCTCGCGTGCATCGGACCGACAACCGCGACGACCGTCCGCGAGCTGTTCCAGCGCGAGCCGGACATCATCGCCGAAGAATATACGATCGCCGGTCTTGTCGAAGCGCTTCGCAAAACGTACGCGGCCGGATGACGTCTCCTACGCCGCGCGAAGCTCCGGTCCGGCTGCCCCATGGGCGGCCGCGGCCTGAAGCGTACGTCCCCCGCGCGCGATCTGCTGGAGCACGCTGACGCAGTTTTTGTCGAGGCCCGTGCGCGATTGCTCGTCCAGGATGCGGAAGACGCTCTCGAGCGGCATGGCGGCGCGTTGCGGCCGCTCGGATGTCAGCGCGTCGTAGACGTCGGCGACGGCGACGATTCGCATATCGAGGTCAAGCAGTTCCCCCGTGACGCCTCGGTGATAGCCGCTGCCGTCGAGCCGCTCATTGTGCGAGCACGCGATCGCGCCAAGGCGTCGAAATCCGCTGATCGGCGTCAGGATCTGCTCCGTGCGGAAGGGATATTTTTTGATGCGCTCCCACTCTTCCGGCGTCAGCTTCTGCGGCTTCTCCAGAATATTGTTAGGGACGGCAAGCTTGCCAATATCGTGTAGCAGGGCTGCTCGTTTGAGGATGCGCAACCGATCCGGCGGCAACTCCATCGCCTCGCCCATTTGAACCGCATACTGACTGACGCGCTCGGAGTGCGCGCGCATGTACGGCGATTTGGCGTCGACAATCCGGGCGAATGCCTGGCAGACCTTGTCGACCTTGGAATCCTGTTGAACTCCCTGGAGGAACGCCGTGTCATAAAAGCTTAGAAGCTGCCGGGGACGCTCCTTGAGGTGTGTCCAGAACCGATGATCCGTCTCGAACGATTTCGCGATCTGGAACATATCGGGATCAAACTTGACCCCTGACTGCTTACCCAGCGCGGCGTATGCGCGCTCGGGGCCATAGGCGGCTGCGAACGTATCGAGCGCGGTCGCAAGTGCGATGATCCGGCCAAAGACCGGGATCGAATGGGACGACCTGCCGGAAGGCAAGCCGCTGCCATCCCAATGTTCGTCGGCGGCCTTAATGCCTTCGATTACGACCTCGTCCAGATCCAAGGTGCGAACCGCCGCTTCCGCTCCAATCGCTCTATCGCGATTGATGCCCGTGCGGACCGACATCGAATTGGCCGCATTGCGCATGATCCGCCGCGCGCGGTTGAGCGGGTTGTCATCCGGACGGATGTACTTTGCGAAGAAATTGGCTACCTCGACGGAGCTGGACCAATCCAGGAGTCTTAACGAGCGCTTGGCCTCAACTTCGTTGGCCGCGAAGAGCTGCCAGAGTCGCGTGGACGTGCTCGAAGCCCCTGCGTCCTTGAGCATTAGCGCGTAATGGAGGCGGAGCAACATCTGCTCGGACAACCCCATTGCGGTCGCGATCCGCAGGCCAATCACGCAGGCTCGGACAGCATGACCGGAAGGCTGTCCGGCGGTGATGTCCAATGCGGCGCTGAGTGACGTGAGAAGATCTCCAAGTCTGAGTGGTTTGTGCGTCGTTGTAGCAGTTGGCATGTGTGCGCGATCTATCCCGTGAGATTCCGCCGCGTTTATGCCATGAATGCATGCGCGGTGTTATATTAAATTTTGGATAAGAATGCGGATACGGTTACCGGTAAGGATACCGGTTTGGTCACACTGTCAATTATTCCGGCTGGGTTTGTCCGGGAAAGACGGTGAAACGCCGGTGTCCAAGGGGGTACGTGCCGGTCATTATGTCGACGAAATAAACGCCAAGCTCCGGGAGGGAGAGGCCTATGATCTCGACGGAGATATCGAGGACGCTTACCGGATCGGCAAACGACGCTTCCGAATCGAAGCGCATCAGGTCCGCGCCGCTCGGGGTTCGAACGATAAACGAGATTGGCCACGTTCCACGTCCATCGGTGAGCGACGCCATTACGAACATGCGGTGATGGCTTGTCGGAACCTGCGCGACGACGATGCTATTGAATAAGCTCACCAAAGTCTTGTTATTGGTGCGCTTGTCTTCGATGATCTCGTTGCAGATGATCACGGAGATGCAGCTTGGCGGATTGGTCGGCGGCGTCGCGGCAAAGTCACTCATGAGAGTCCATTCGTGCGCTTGGCCGTGAAATCCTTCCCGTTCGACGCGCAAAGGGGCGCCGTCCGAACGGATGGTCAGCGAGGGGCAGGTTGACACGAGCGCCCTGCGAGCCCCATAATAATCCCGAAATTAGTGTAAGATGTCGCGTCCCGCGCTTGAATGGTCAGGCAGGTCGCACGGAGCGGTGTTCGCTCCAGGAGAACGCTTTTGAAATTACGAATTGGTTTGCCCAAGGGCAGCCTGCAAGAGGCGACATTCGCCCTATTTAAGAAAGCCGGATGGGATTTCAAGTCGTCAAGCCGATCCTATCAGCCGGTTGTCGACGATGTCGAACTCGACCCGATCCTCCTGCGCGCGCAGGAGATTCCTCGCTACGTCCACGCCGGGGTGCTCGATGCGGGCATCACGGGGTTTGACAATGTTGTCGAATGCCAGGCTGATGTCCATGAGGTTGCCGAACTCGTCTACAGCAAGGTGACCAGCCGCCCGTACCGCTGGGTTCTTGCCGTCCCCGGCGACTCGCTGATCAAGGGCCCCAAGGATCTCGAAGGCAAGCGGATCGCCACGGAGATGGTGGGCCTGACGAATCGTTACCTGGCGAAGCATGGCGTAACGGCGAATGTCGAGTTTAGCTGGGGCGCGACCGAGGTGAAGGTTCCGGAACTCGTCGACGCGATCGTCGAAGGCACCGAGACCGGCAGCACGCTCAAGGCGCACGGCCTTAAGATTATCGATACGCTATTGGAGAGCACGACTCGTCTGATTGCCTACAAGCCGTCGTGGGAGGATGCCGAGAAGCGCCTGAAGCTCGAGAACATTGCAATGCTGCTGCAGGGCGCCCTGGATGCCGATACGCTTGTGGGGCTCAAGATGAACCTGCCGCGGGCGGAGATCCAGAAGGTGTCCGAGATCATCCCGGCTCTTCGCAGGCCGACGGTTTCGCCGCTCGCGGACGAGGACTGGGTTGCGTTGGAGACGATCATCCCCGAGAAGATCGTTCGCGACATCATTCCGGCTCTTAAGCGCGCCGGCGCGACGGGAATCGTCGAGTACCCGCTCAATAAAGTGATCTACTAGGCACATGACTTTCGCTTGCCGTGCGTTAAGCGAGCGGTTACCCCTAATTGGTCAGGTCTTAGGAATGCTTCCGTGCCCGCTGGGCCATTTTTCAAGCGCTTCGCGTGCGGCCTGCCAACAGGCTGAGTGTCGAGCGGCTAAAGAAAAATGGCCAGTCCGGCCATCGAGGGCATCTTAATCCGAGATCTCGTGCCCGTCGAACGGTCGAGGCGACAATCTGCGCTCACATTTTCCATTTCTCCCCGCCGGGCTCCAAAACAAGCCGGATAGACGGTAAAGATTCTCGTTCAGCCGTCCATTATTAGATCGTGCCCGGCAAGCCGCGGATCCTTAATCGGGTGAACGCATGCGGCGCAAAATCGTCACGGATGGTACTCTTTTGGACAGCGCATCATATCGCAACGCCCGGCGTATTGCAGGTCTCGTGATCGTCCTGGTCGCGATCGTCGCCGCAGCCGTCTTCGTTCATCGTTACGCGACGCAGGTGGAACTTCGGTTCATTAACGATTCCGGGCGGAATCTATCGGACATTCAGGTCTATCATTCGCCGAACCGGTTCTATCTAGGGTCGCTCGACTATGGCGACGAGCGCGTCGTGACGATCCCGGCGTACAACTCCGGAGGCTACCGCCTTTCGTTTGTCCCCGAGAAGCTGGATCGGCGTTATTTCGTCTGTCCCGAGTACCTGCATCCCGGCGCACACGTCGAATGGACGGTTAAGCGCAGCGGAGCGGTGGTCGGGAAGGTCGCGTGGCTGCCTGGTATCTGGCAGGCCGATTCGCGCGCCTTTTCTCATGCGCGCGGCCTGAAGGATTAGCGCGCCGCTTGCATTCCCGCGGATGGCACGCAAATAAAAGCCCCCGAACCGGCGCCGGTCCAGGGGCTGTTCTTGCTAAGCCTAACCCTTCAGCAAAGCCGCCTTGTCGGTCTTCTCCCAGCCGAATTCGGCGTGGCCGAAGTGGCCGTTCTTGGCGGTCTGCACGTATTGCGGCCGCAGGAGATCGAGCAGCTCGATGATCCCTCGCGGCGTCAGGTCGAAGTTGGCCTTGACTCGCCGGGCGATCTCTGCTTCGGGAACTTTGGCGGTTCCAAAGGTCTCGACAAGCACCGAGACTGGCTCCGCGACGCCGATGGCGTAGGCGAGCTGGATCTCAGCTTGCTCGGCAAGCCCCGCCGCGACGATGTTCTTGGCGATAAACCGCGCCGCGTACGCCGCCGAACGGTCTACTTTCGACGGGTCCTTGCCGGAGAACGCGCCGCCGCCGTGACGGGCATAACCGCCGTAGGTGTCCACGATGATCTTGCGGCCGGTGACGCCGGTATCCGCCTGCGGACCGCCGATCGTGAAGATGCCGGTCGGGTTGACGTAGTACTTGATCGCGCCATGGACGTATTCGCCGTACTCCTTGAGGACCGGCTGAATCACGTTGGTTTGAACGAGGCTTTCGACGTCGGCCCTGGAGAGGTCCGGGTGGTGCTGGGCGGAGAGGACGATGGTGTCGATGTAGAGCGGCTTGTTCGTCTGTGCATCGTAGGCGATCGTGACCTGAGATTTGGCGTCGGGGCGGAGACTGCGTGGTTCGCTGGCCTTGCGGAATTGCGTGAACTTCGCCATCAGCTTGTGCGCGATCGTGATCGGCAACGGCATCAGTTCCGCCGTTTCCGAGCACGCGTATCCGAACATCATTCCCTGGTCGCCAGCGCCTTGCGCCTTATCGCCCTTCGCGGATTCATCGACTCCGACTGCAATGTCGGGCGACTGCTTTTGAAGGGCAATGAGAACTCCGGTCGTGTTGCCGTCGAAGCCCAGGTCGGTATCGTTGTAGCCGACTTCGTTGATCCGCTCGCGAACCTTGTCGGCGATTTCGACGTAGCCTTTGGTGGTCACCTCTCCGGCGACGACGGCCAGTCCGCGGGTCAAGAGCGTCTCAACCGCGACGCGCGAGCCCCGGTCTACTTCGAGAAGCTCGTCGAGGATGGTATCCGAGATCTGGTCGGCGAGCTTGTCGGGATGGCCTTCCGACACGGATTCCGACGTAAACAGCTTAATTTCTGCCATGAGTTTGCATCCTTTTCTGATCTTACGTGATAGGATAGCAACCTGCGGGGTTATCAAGAAGAGGGCGAAGCGATCATTAATCGCTCAACTCTTATCTCGCGAGGAATCTCCTCGCCGGATTTAGCACCGGTCTCCCACACCGCGAGCCGGCCGGCAACGAGAGCCGCCGCGGCACGCCGCGCGTAAGATGGTTGTTGTGGCTTCACAGGGCCGTTCCCTCCACCACTCTTGATAAGGGCGCGCAATGCTATTTGACTAACGGTTATTACTATACTACGCCTATCGGCTAGCTGTCAAGGAAGCCAGCAATAGTATATAAGACCGATTGGCTTCCTCGCGACCCAGCCACTCCTTACCCGCCGGGCGTTCCCGAAATGGCATCGATGAGCGGGTCGGCTTGCAGTTTGTTGAAGTCGAAGAGCGACGGTTGTTGCACGGTAACGGCTGGATCTTCGGGTTTTGGCGCGGGCTTGCCGGCGCGTGTCAGGACGATTGCGCGGACGTTTGCGTCCTTGCCGAACGTGTCGATGTTCCCTGCGAGCACTTCCGCGTGCAACTTCGGGACGCGTGCGACGCCGTACTTCAGCCACTTCGCCAGGGTGATACGTCCGTCCTTCGGATCGTTGTCGGCCTGCGACGCCCGCAAACCGTCGTGGACCAGCGCGTACGTGAGCAGCCCGTCTCCGACCGTGCTGCTCTCGATGGCGACATCGTCCGCCTGCGAGGCCGCCAGAATGCGCATACCCTTGTCGTACGCCAGTTGCCCGAGCCCGCGGCTGTCCATCGGCCCCGGCTTGAACGCTGCCCCCTCGACCGACGCGGCTGAGTGGCATGCATCGATCACCATCGCGATCTGCCCGGCATCCACATTGCGCAGCCAGTCTGACAGGTCGCCGCTGCTGATCGCAGCGTTTATAAAAGCGTCGTCGAGGACGTGGTGCGGTCCCGGTCCCATGTTGCGTGGGATAAGGTAGAAGTTGCCGTCATCGTCGGCTGCGCCGTGAGACGAGAACATGATCAGCACCATGTCTTCGGGACTTGCCTTCGCCAGCTTGTCGCCGTTCGGAACAGCCGCGCGCGCTTCTGCGGTGACGGGATGTCCCGCGAGCAGGTCCAGCACGGTCTTGAAGTTCGCTTTGGTCGCGCTGTGCTCGGTGTTGGAGGAGAGTAAGGGGACGGTGACGACATCGGCGTATTGTTTTGTGCCGCCGAGCCGCTGATTCGTGGCCGTCAGGCGGGAGGACACTTCGCTCAGGAACCGGGTGGCATCGTTGACGCAAAACTGCAGATCGAGATCGGGATCCTCGTTTCGGTTGACGCCGACCGCGATAAGGTACGCGCGTCCCGGTACGGGAGTGGCAGCCGGCAGAGTGACCACGACGCGCGCAGTGTCGCTTTTGATAAGGTCGCAGTTGAAGGCGTATGCGGTGAGTGCAACACTTTTGCGCCCATCGCGCGGCAGCCGGACGGGAAACGAGTACGTGGTTTTGCCGGAGGCCGGCGCCGCAGTCACGGTACTTCCTCCGGGGGCGTCAGCCAGATAGCCAACGAGTTGTCCATCGCGGAAGAGGCGCAGATCGTACGCAGCGTTGTCTTTCGGGGCGGGTACCCTGCTCCTCCGCGTAATCTCGCTGAACCCCTTGGGTGGCGTGCCGTTGGGACGCGCGACGGTGATCTTGACGATCACTTGCTGAGTATCTGAGGGATCGACGACAGGATTTGGATCGATGGTTATCGTCGGCCGCTGGCAGTAGAGACTTGCGATATCTGGTACGGGCTTTTGAAGCGATGGATCGTTGTTGAGAAGGCGCGGCAAGAGGCGCGGCTCGTAAAACTGGCGCATGAAAAGGTCGATCGGCAGCGGCGTGTTGTCCGGCATCACCCAGTGCAGCATGCTGCTGCATTCTTCCGGGGCATTCGTGTCGAAGCGGCCGTCAGGCGCCGCCACGGCCCATCCTCCATCAGGGAACATGTACGCAGTGCATAAGGGCTTCTTGTCAGCGACCCTAGTGTATGCAACGGAGTTGTCGTTGCCGACGCTCTCCATAATACTGCCGTCGGGGCTGAATTGTATTTCCGAGCAACGTGCCGTGTGGCTTCGGTTTTCGCCGATCTTTTTCCCAGTTTCAAGGTTGTAAAAAACGGTGCATCCGTCCATGCCGCCAAGTATGCCAATCGACCTATCAGGCGAGAAGCCGAAGGCGCTTGTAAACGGACCATGAGGCATTCCAGTCGTCATCTCGCCCGTATTGACGTTCCAGGATGTCGAAGCGAACAATGTTTGGCTGTCAGGGCTAAATGCCATCGCGAAGTCGCCAAGATCGTGATCCCATTCCAACGTGTCGACGAGTTTGCGGATCGGCGTACCCGACGCGGCGTCCCATAGCCTGACGCTATTACCGGTTGCCGTTGCGACGATTTTCCCGTCCGGGCTATAGGCGACGGAGCGTACCCCTCCTGCGAGGGGCCCTATCGAGTAAAGTTCTTGTGTGCGTGCAACGTCCCATACTTTTGCCGTTTTGTCGTTGGAGCCTGTAATCATCCGCCGTCCATCCGGGCTGAACGCAATACTGCTGATGGGATTCTTGTGGCCGGTGAACGTCGCGCAGAGTTTTCCTGTAGCGACGTCCCAAATGCGTACTGCATTGTCTTGGCATCCGCCAGCTAGCATGTGTGCTCCCGGCGCAAACACCAACGCTCTCGTTATGGTCGCGGGATCCTCCATTGTTGAGATCACCTTGCCGGTGTACGTATCCCAGACACGTATGGGCGCCTTGCTAGAGCCGCTTGCGATTGTCCTGCCGTCGGGACTGCAGGCCGAAGCGCTCGCAAAACTTGAGCGGTCGCCAATCGATTGTACGGCTGTTCTAGTAGCGTAGTTGTTTATGACCGCCGTCCCGCTTGCGCACCCACTCGCAAGGAGACTCCCGACTGGGTTGAATGCTAGGGCGTGTACGGCGTTATTTCCAGCTATCGTACATAGAGACATGTCGGAAGAGACATCGACTATCGTCAGAGCCACGGCTCCGCATGCGACCCGCTTTCCATCCGGACTGAACTCCAAACTGTTAATTCCACGAAATTGTTTGTCGCTAAGTTGCGCCATAAGATTGCCTGTCGAGGAATCCCAAATCCTAACGTCGCCGTCCCTTGATCCGCTGGCCAGAACCTTGCCGTTGGGACTGAAAGCAAGAGCTGTTACCCAATCCTTGTGTCCAGATAATGTCCGCAGAGGGCGGGCAGACGCTATATCCCATAGGACGATATTCTTGTCTCGAGAGCCGCTCGCAAGCGTGGTCCCGTCCGGCGTGAACGCGCATGACGCCACGGGGCCCTGATGGCCGGAGAGCGTTTTTAGCAATGCGCCTTTTGCGGGGTCCCAGACATACAAGTTGTTGTCGAACCAATTCCCTGTCGCAAGCATGCTTGTGTCCGCACTAAATGCGCCGCAAAACGCCCTCCACTTGGTGGCGAGATTCACTGAGTTGGAATGTCGTCCGGTTGACGTGTTCCATCGATAGACATCTCCAAGTTGGTTAACTGCCCGAAGGTAGAGCCCATCAGGACGATACGCCATCGCCGTGATCGGGAGGCAGTTCGTTTCAAGCACCCTGATCAGCATGCCGGTCGCAAGGTCCCACAGTCTGACCGTCGCATCGGAACTACCTCCCGCTGCCGTTGCTAGAGTCTTGCCGTCTGGACTGAAGGCTACACAGCCTATAGTGCTGTTGTGACCCATTTGCAGAATCAAACGTGGTCGGTCGGCCGTGTCAACTTCTACTTGTCTTGGCGTTACCTCTGTCACCAACTTCACGTCGCTCGCGGCAGGCGTGACGACGATCTGCTTCGGGGCGACCGCAATCAGCTTGTCGTGACAGGCCGCGATGCCCATCGTTGCGCGACGAGTTGGCAGCGCCGCGAGTGCCTGCTCGTACAGCCTTAGGGCATCGTCGGCGTGACCGGCTGTCAGCTGGGTGTCGGCGGACGCGCAGAGGAAGTCGCTGTCTGCGGCAGCGGCTTTGGCGACGCCTGCTTTGGCGCGTGGGGATCTCGGCAGGAGTGCGAGCACCTGCTTGTACAGCTTAAGCGCATCGTCCGGGCGCCCGCCCTTGAGCGCGGTGTCGGCGGCAGCGCAAAGCTTGGTCCCTTCGGCGATGCGCGCCTGGAGGTCGTCGCCAGGCGCTCGGGCGTTGACGAGGGATACGAACATAAGGCAGAGCAAAGTGACAACAACTGGCATTCTCTTCACGGCAGCGCCTCACGTCATCGGTTAAGCGGCCAAAGCGGCCAGAGCGAGCCAAGTGCCTTACTATACGGAGTGTTTATGCCTGTCAGGAGACTGGCATGGAGCGGCGGTTTGCATGGGGATTTCGCAAGTGTCGATCTTGGGGAATCGGCACAACAGGCGGCTCGTGTGGCGAGCGCGAACTTTACCCCTTGTTTGCAAGTATACGTCCCGGTATACAAAATTACAAGAGTGATTGCGCGATTGGTGAAATATTTCACAGCATGCGGTGCGCCGGGCAATTAGGGGTGGTTGCCCGGCGCTCTGTCGTCGTTACATCGGCTTTTCGCAGTTGATCATCCAGGGCGTGCCGAACTGGTCGATCAGCATCGCGAATCGCAGTGCCCAAAACGTCTCGCCGATCGGCATCTTGGCGACGCCGTTTTCGACAAGCGCGGCGTAGATCCGTTCTGCCTCGGTGGGCTCGTCAACGTTAACGGACACCATCATGCCTTGCGGCGTCGTGTAATACTCGGGCGGGGCATCGCCTCCCATCAGGACATTGTCGCCAAAGATAAGGCGCGCGTGCATGATTCGCGAAAGCTGATCCGCCGGCATGTCCTTGGCCATCGGCGATTCGCCGTTGGTAAACATCGCGACGATTTTGCCGCCGAAAACCTTCTCGTAGAATCGAAACGCGGCCTCGCATTGGCCGTTAAAGCCGAGATACGGATTGATGGTCATTGTGCGCTCCTTAAAGCAGTAGATGGGCTGTCTGGTGCGTTGTGCCGGATGACGAGACAGACCTCTTCCAGGATGTTCCTCGATTTGGGATTTGCTTAAACGCAGGCGAAAATGTTAATGAGCGGATTCGCCTGGCCGGGGAGCAACTGGCACGGAGAGCTGGCGCACGACGATGACGGCTACGAGCGCGACGGCGTAGACGACCAGCATTTCGCGGTTGTGGTGGTGCATGGCCGCCGCCTGCGAGCCGCCGAGAGCGCCGAAGAGGGCGCCGAATGACATCCACACGGCGGATCGAGGCTCGATCAAACTGCGGCGCGCGTAGATGAGGGCGGCAGGGATCGAATTGGCGAGAAGGATCGCCATTGCGCACGCCTGAGACGCGAGCATCGTCGTTCCGGCGATATAATAGAGCGCTGGGACGATCAGCAGGCCCGCGAGGTCGAAGAGGCGCCCCGCCAGTCCGGCAGCGGCGCCGAGGCCGATCGACCACGCCAGAGACCAGGGCGACGCGAAGGCATCGCCGGCCAGAACATGGAAGCGGACAAGCCCGTAGGCGTTTGCGATCATCAGCGCCGCCAGGAGGACGCCTGCAACCGCTCCGATCACCCGGCCGGTCACGATGATGCTCGGCGACATCGCCCCGATGCGCTGTCCGAGAGACGCACCGAAAAGAAAGCCGATCGCGACGCCGATCGTGAGTGGCCAGTCGAGCGCGCGGTGTTGGGTGTAGGCCAGGATTCCAGTCAGGGAACTGAACGATGCGATCGTCAACGCGGAGCCAATCAGGCGCGTATCGCGAAGGCCGATCAGCCAGTGCAGCAGGGGCGCGACCAGGTACGAGTTCGTCATTCCGGTCAGGCCGGTGAGGACGCCGCAGGGTACTCCCACGACCGCGAGGACTGCGTTTTTCAGGTAAGATAAGTTTGGACGCGCCATTAGGATCTCGATAACGAGGTTGCGGTCAACTCGCCGGCAAAACCATTTTGATTCCGGTCCAGCTTGAGGCCGTGCGCGGGGCGCTGCCTTAAATTGACCGTCGCAGGCTTCGAAGCGCGATTGGGTCCAGGCCCAGCCTGGTTTGGGAAAACTTCGCCCGCATTGTACCAGATAATGCCGCAGCCATGCCGCGTCACATCGTTCCGCTCCGGTCCCGTTGATTACGTTGCCGCCCTTTCTTGGCAGCGCCGACTTCAGGTCGCCCGGCAGGCCAAGATAATCCCCGATACGCTCCTGCTCCTTGAACATACGCCGGTCGTCACCGTGGGCCGGGGCAGCCGCGACCTCACGGATTTGACGGCGGGCGAGGATGGTCTCGCTTCTCGCGGGATCGCGCTTGCGATGACGGATCGCGGAGGCGAGATGACGTACCATGCCCCAGGGCAGCTTGTCGGCTATCCAATTCTCGATCTTTCAACCCATGGCAGCGATCTGCACCGGTACTTGCGCGACATCGAAGAGACGATCATCCGGGCGCTGAGCGTATTCGGCGTGTCTGGCGGCCGTATTCCCGGCCTGACCGGCGTTTGGGTCGGCCAGGAGAAGATCTGCGCGATCGGAATCAAGGTCTCGCGTTGGGTGACGATACACGGCTTCGCGCTCAACAACGACATTGACCTTTCGCCGTTTCAACGGGATTTCGTGCCCTGCGGCATCCACGACAAGGGCGTCACGTCGCTTGCGCAACTGGGCGTCACGGCGAAACGAATCGAGGTCGAACAAGCCTGCTTGGGCGCATTTGCCGAGGTTATGGGTGTGGAATTCGCGAATGTGACGGAACGCGGCATGCTGTCAATCCTGGCCGATCTCGCATATTTGGATCAGAATGGATCAATCGCGACGGGCGCGGCGACGATCCGGTAGCTGGTATACTGAGCCCATGAAGGTTCGCATTTTGCTCGTCTTGGAAGATCGCACGATCGACGAGACAGTTGAAGCTCCTACGGTTGACGAAGTATTAACCAATCTGCGCGATTGCGTCGCAAGGCAACTTGGCTGGAAGGGTGTATTCCTTAAGGCGCTCACGCCGCTGCAATTCGCGCAGGAGGCTGTACGGAAGTACAATGAGGCGCAGGTCAAGAACGAACCGCTGCCTCAAACTTTTGATGAATTCTTGAAGTTTGGTGAGAAGACCGGTTATCTTACCGTATTGGAGAAGTAGCTCCACGGCTCAAGACTCACTCGGCCACGCTCTGCGAAGGGCGGCTGGGTGGACGATGCGCGGCCTCCGGCAATGGGCCAGGCGACCTTGACCACCGGATGGCGCTGAAGTACGGGGAACACCGCAATGTTGGATCTGGAGCGCGTACCGATTTTTCCGCTGCAAGCCGTTCTGTTTCCGGGCACGAGCATACCGCTCAATATCTTTGAGGCCCGCTACACGCAGATGGTTGAGGAATGTCTCGCAGCCAATTCTCCCTTTGGAGTCGTCCTGATCGTCGAAGGAACCGATGTTGACGATGGCAGCGGACCTCCGGTCATCTCGAGCGTCGGCTGCCTCGCACGCATCTCCCGCAGCGATAAGCTAGACGACGGCCGCTATTACATCGAGGCGACCGGCAGCACGCGCTTCATTCTGGAAGAGACATCGACCGGCAGTCCGTATCTTACGGGACGCATCACGCCGATCGAGGAAGAGGCCGGCGACCCTGTGCAGATCGACAACCTTTGCCGAGGCATACGCGGCCAGTTTCGCAAGTATATCGTCAAGCTCTTTAAGAAGCTCAACAGGACCGTTAGCACAATCCAGCTCCCCGAGGATCCGACTTCGCTCTCGTTCGCCGTCGCCGGTGCAATGGAGATTTCGCTGGCCGAAAAGCAAAAGTTGCTCGAAATGCGGCGCACCGATGAGAGGCTCGCAAGGGTATCGGAGCTTCTCCGCTCGCAGCCGGATCCGGTCGCGACGCCGATTATCGAAGGTGAGCAAGGGGGCGATCCGCAAGGACCCACAATCAAGCGGGTCTCCGCCAAAACCCTCCGCTCACTGGTCTCGCGCAACTAGCGAGAGAGCCGTTTGCAAGCCAGACTTTCTCACCCAGGGGCCAAACCTCTTCCGTGAGCCTCGCGGAGAAGGCAATCACCGGGCGCGGCTTGCCGCGTGCTCTTATCGAACTCCGATGAATTTGTGCGTCTGCAACGAAAGGCGAAACTCTTGCGGGTGGGCCAGGATGGCCTCGGTGCAGAGCGCGACCGCCGCGGGGTTGAGAGCGTTGGGCTGCAGCAGCGCGGCTTTATCGTGGCGGCGGCGGCTTTCGAGAGCGTATGCGAGATCGTCAGGGTCGTCGATCACATATTTGAATTCGGCGGCGTTCTCGTAGTACCAACGGTCGAGCCGCGCGCCCTGGCGCTCTTTTGGCGAGACCGTAATATGATCCAGCCCCCAGTCGGGGCGCGCCCGAGTGCCATTGGTCTCGATCTGCAGTTGCCAGCCGCGTCCCTTGAGGATGTCGCACAGCGGCGCGAAATCGTGGATGGTCGGTTCTCCGCCGGTCAGGCAAGCCCACCGGCAGCCGCGACCAATCGTCTCGACTTCTTCGGCAAGCTCATCTGGATCGCATCCGCGCTGGACGCGAAAGTCCGTGTCGCAAAACCAGCAGTCGCAGTTGCATCCGGCCGAGCGAACGAAGACCGTCGCCTGCCCGCTGCGTAGACCTTCGCCCTGCAGCGAGTAGAAGAGTTCGACGATGGGGATTCGTCCGGCCTTGACCATCGCCATCGCATCGCGCGTCGCCTGAGCAGGATCGGGCGTTTCGCCCCGGTAAATTCTTGCTTCCATGGTTGTCTTGCCGCTCGGGCGCCCGCTGCCCCGAATCGCGGGACCGATTTGACACCCGGCGGATTATACCGCAAAATAAGAGGGAGCTTTTGCGCGGCCGTCACGATGCAACGACGCCTCAAGCCTTTAGAGGGCAAGCGTCATCGAATGGCATTCGTGTTCGCGACGGCTCACCCAGGATACAACCCAATTGACTGACGATCCAAACATAAGGGAGCTGTTGGCTCAGGCTGGGCCAGCGCTTGGGCCTGATTGGACGACGCGCCGTGCGGAATACCGTACTCTTTGGCCGCTCTTGTCGCGGCGCAACGGATTTTATGCGTTCGCCGCGTCCCTGCATGTCTTTCCGCTTGGGCGTCCGGCAAGCGCGCGAGAGATGGATATCGAGCGGTGGAACTCGGCCGGTCTTTGGCGCGGCGCTTATGGGCCTTCAATCGACGGGCTGATCTTCTTTGCCGAGGACGTCTTTGGCGAGCAATTTGCGGTCGATGGCGTCAGCGTGGTTCGCTTTAACCCCGAAACCGGCGATATTCAGCGGTATGCCGCTGGACTTGACGAATGGGCGATGCGGGTGCTCGACGGCCCCGACTACGAGACCGGCTTTGGATTAGCGAGGCAATGGGAGCGTATACACGGCACGCTAGAGCCTGGCCGGCGTCTCTTGCCCGAAACGCCCTTCGTTCTCGGCGGAGGGTTCACGATCCATAACCTTTTTGACGGAGATGCGATCGAAGGCATGCGGTTTCGCGCGGATCTAGCGCAGCAGGTGCGCGATGTTCCCGACGGCGCGGCGGTGCGTCTGGTAATCCCCGAGCGGTAAGGAATGCGGCAATGAGCACCGATGCGGCGATCGATATTCAGGATCTGCGAAAAGAGTATGGTGCGACGCTGCCAGGCCGGACGCGCTTCGTGGCCGTCGACGACCTGAGCCTGACGGTTCCGCGCGGGCAGGTGTTCGGTTTCCTCGGACCCAATGGCGCGGGGAAGACAACCACAATCAACATGCTGCTCGGGAATGTGTTCCCCACATCGGGCGGGGCCAAAATTCTCGGCGTTCCGGTTGGCGACCGTAAGGTGCGAGCTCGCATTGGCTTTCTTCCGGAAAAGTTCCAGTTCCACGATTACCTTACCGCCGAAGAGTTCCTGGATCTGCACGGCCGTCTCTACGGCATGCCGCGCGCATTGCGCCGGAAGCGCGCGCACGAAGCGCTCGACAGGGTGGGCCTGTTGGCGCGCCGGCGCTCACGGCTGCGCGAGTTCTCGAAGGGGATGCAGCAGCGAGTCGGTCTCGCGCAGGCGATCTTGAACGAGCCCGACCTCGTCATCCTCGATGAGCCCACGTCGGCCCTCGACCCGATCGGCCGGCGCGCCGTGCGAGACCTCATTCACAGCCTCAAGGAGAGCGGCACAACTGTCTTTTTGAACTCTCACCTGCTCTCCGAGATCGAAATGACCTGCGACGAGGTGGCGATCATCAAGGCCGGCAAGGTCGTCCGCCAGGGCTCTATCGACGATCTGCTCGCCGATCACACTGCGGTCGAAATCCGCGTCGACGACTATACGCCTGCCGTTCGCGACGCAATCGCCGGTCTCTCGGTCGCCGTATCGCTTGGCGACGGTCTTGTCACGGCGACGCTGGCCGACGGCCGCGACGTGCCGGACATTGCCGCCGCGGTCGTCGCGGCCGGCGGCAGGTTGCGCGAACTGACGACCCGCCGCGACAGCCTCGAAGAGCTGTTCATCCGCGTTGTAGAAGAGGAGTGAGGCGGGCGGTTAGTTGAAGGCCTGGAGGGTTCAATAACCCTCTCGGGCACAAGGGCGTCCAGCCTCCTCGCTCGCCCCCTTATCCGGCCAGCCTTTCCGCTTCGCCCCGCGCGATTTGCGTCCATCGCACTGCGCGGGACGGATCGTTGCCGATCGTATGGCAATCCTTCATGATTACCTCGATATGGCAGCCGCGCGTGACTTCAAGGTCGTGCCGCAGCGTCTCGCGGATACGCTCTTCGGGGAACGCGTCCATTGCGAGGTCGGCGGGATTGGGCTTCATCGAATAGACATACTTGTCCTGAAGGTTATCCGCCATTACGGCGCGGTCGGACCACGGCGAGACCGAAACGCGGCGAAGGTTGGGGATTTCCTTTATGTATTTCCAGCGCAGGTCGAGGGCTTCGCAACAGCCGTAACAGCTCAGGCCGTAGAGGTTGATAATCGGCAGCTGGTACGGAAGGACGAATTCCGCGAACATGCCGGGCGAGACGCCGACGGTTTCCTGGCTCTCCGAAAGGCACCACAGGTCGCGCAGTCTGACGTGGCCATCGAAACCGTCCGCAGGCAGTTCGCGGGTCCAGCCAAACCCTCCGGAGCCGACGTACGATCCGTCGTTGTTCAGCGTTAGGAGCCCGTTCTGTTCCAGCGATTCGAGTCGCGCGATCGTGCCGTCGCGCAAAATGGCCATGAGCCGGTGCAGGTTGTCTGGCTCGTCGAGCATGTCGACCATGAGCTGTTCGAGACCGCGCAGGTTCGCGAGGGTCGACGTCAACCCCGTGGTCCAGTGCCAGCCGTTCTTGAGGCGAACCGGCAGGATGCCGCAAAAGAGCTCATTGGCTTGCTCCAGCTTTTCGTTGGTTGCCTTCCAGTCCACGGTGACCGTTGGGAAGCGAAGCTCGTGGAGCTGATCGTATGATTTGATCGGCGCATCCCAAACGAACGAGCCGCCGTTCTCCCCGCCGATTCGCCGCGGCGATAACCCCCAGTCCGTCTGCGAGGCGACATGGCCGACGTTCCAGAACGGCTCGATGACGCGGTCGTCGCACATGGAACGGCCCCAGAAGATTTCGCGCCGCAGCTGCCACTCGCAGCCTCGCGCCTCGTCCGAGACGCACTGCAGATCCTCGCCTCGGATAATCTCGTGCCAGCCGTTTTCGGGATCGCAGAATACCAATGGCCGCGTAGGCTTGAGCGCGTTATGGTCGTACCATAACCGGCGCTTTTCGGTCTCGATCGGTCTGGCCGCAAGCTCAGCGATCTCGGCGGCGAGTCCTCTGAGTATCGTGCGGTCTCTGGAAGGCAACAATGTCATGTGTCTCTCCTTTGTCTTGCGTGCAAGTGCTTGATGCTGTCATCTCGCCCAAGGTCGGCGCTCCGGCCTTGGCGCGAGATGGCTATCGTAAACCCGGCGATGCCCCTAACGCGGCGCCAATGCGCGTGTGCGCTCGACGACGCCGTCCCATTCGCCATCCAGGTTGTCGCCATACGCAAGCAGGCCTCCGTCGTAACGATCGCCCGTCAGATAGGGATGCTTGGTGTCGGCGTGACGGCTCTGAAAATACGCCGCATCGACAGCCTTGCCGTTGACGAAATGGTACGCCGCGCCTGCACGATCATGCTCGGTACGGTTCGCACCGGTTGCATGGGCGACGCCGTACGCGAAGAAGATCACGCCTCCGGCCTGCATAATGGCGGGAACCACGTTCTCCTCGCTTGGGTAGCAGCGGATATGGTGGTCGCTGTCGGGGTCTCGCGTATGCTCGAGTTTGCTAAGGTGGCTGCCGGGAATCACCCGCAGCGTGCCGTTTTCCAGGTTGGCGTCATGGACGGCGATCCACATCGCGGCGCCCATGAGCGGCTGTTCGATCTGGAAATAGGCGTTGTCCTGGTGCCAGTTCGTCCCCGCCCCGTGGCGCGCGGGTTTGAGAAATACCTGGTCGAGATGGAGTACGACCGGGTTCCCGATGAGCTCGGAAATTGCGGCGCGAACCTCGGGCGCGAACGGCAGCGTTTTGAACAGTTCGCTGTGCGGCGACATCGGGCAAAGCTGAAGATTGGCCTTGGTCGTCGAATGGGTCGCGCCATCGCCTTCCGTCGCGACGTTGCGCAACTTGCCTTCACGCTTGAATCGCTCGATTTCGCCTTGCATCGCGGCGACCTCCCGGCTCTCGAAGAAGCCTGGAACGATTAAATAGCCCTCGGTTTGAAATTGGTCCAACTGATTGCTTGTAAATGTCATGGTTTTGCACTCCTCACACAATACACCGGCTACAGGCCAGCGAATATTGATAGCCCATCATACATTGAGGAGAATAGTTAAGTCGTTCGCATTTCAGGTGAGGAGAATATTGAACATTGGGCATAAGAACCGGTACACTTGTACGTCGATGTCTTGGGGGGGTGAACGATGCCGCGAACTCTTTCACATGAAGGCTATGTCGGCGCGCAGTGCCTTGTGGATGAACTGCGCATGGCTGGGCATTCACGCTTAAACCGCCCGCAGGCGAACAGCCTTCGCCCGCACATGCACCACGCTGCGTTCGAGATTTGCTATATCGCCGACGGAATGGCGAATTGGTGGGTGGAAGACGGCACGTACGAGGTGCGCGGCGGTCAGTTTTTCGTGACGAAACCAGCGGAGCTTCACGGGGGCGTCAACTCCTCGGCGTCGCCTGCGGAGCTCTATTGGGCTCAGGTGGTTATCCCCGATCGCGGCGCTTTTCCCGGTCTGAGCGAAGCCGAAACCGAGCGGATGCACGAGGGGTTGTGGAATATTCGCGACCATGTATTCCACGCGAGCACGGACCCGTCGCCGCTCTTTGACAGGCTTCTCGACTGTTTGCAAAGCGAGACGGAGTTTCGCATGCTGTCCCTGCGCATCGCCCTGCACGAACTGCTGCTGCGCGTGCTGGCGGACGCTCCGCCTGCCGATAATCAGGGCCGTGCATGCTTGTCTGAAGGCTCGCCGCATGTGGCGAGAGCGCTATCGTGGATCGATGAGCATTTGGCGGATGAGTTCAGCGTCGACGACATCGCGGCCGCCTGCGGAATCGCCGTGAGTTACCTGCACAAACTGTTCGCGGACGAAATGGGTGTAACCCCGGGAGAATACCGGACTGGGGCGCGGATATCGAGAGCGAAGCGCCGCCTGAAGGACGACGCACAGTCGATCACCGCGATCGCCCTCGATCTTGGCTTCTCGTCCAGCCAGTATTTCGCCACGGCCTTCAAAGCTCGCACCGGCATGACGCCCCGTCAATACCGCATCTGGTCCCGCCAGGATACGCCGCCGTGCCGCGTCCCGGCGTACGTCGATTGATGGACAGGCGCTGATTGCGTGCTCTTTTTCGGTTTTGCGCCAATTCGCGGCTCGAAGCTTTACGGGCCTCGGCGCGGTGAGGTTGTCGGACGGGCCTCAGTATTCCTTCGTCACGTCCACGATGTTCGACAGCGGTTCGCCGTCAATAAACCGTCGCAGGTTCGCTAGGAACAGCGCTTTCAGGCGCACATCAAGGCCGGATGTTTGGCCGAACGCGAAGTGCGGGGTGATGTAGACGTTCGGCATGTCCCAGAGCGGGCTGTCTTGCGGCAACGGTTCGACCGCAAAGACATCAAGACAAGCGCCGCCGATCGCACCGGATTGCAGCGCGCGGATCAACGCCTTTTCGTCGACGATTGCTCCCCGGGCGATATTGATCAGCCAGGCGTTGGGCTTCATTCGTGCGATCCGGGGTCCGGAAAGCAGTCCGCGCGTTTCGGGAGTGAGCGGCGCGGCAATTACGACGAAGTCGCTCCGAGACAGGAGACGGTCCAAGCCTTCCGGCCCAGTCAACGCCTCATCGACGCCAGCGACCGTGCCTGGCGTGCGCTTCAGACCTAGCGTCCGAATGCCCATTGCCTTCGCTCGGGTGCAAACACCCTGGCCGATTGCCCCGAGGCCGATGACGCCAACGGTCTGGCCGTGCAGCTCGGCGTGTGGGATGCCGCTCCAGCGTCGCGCCCGCTGCGTTACGATCTGCTCCTCGATCCGGTGGGCGACGGCGAACATCCACGAAAGAACGAACTCTGCGATGGGTATCTCGTACGCGGGGCTCGAATTGGTGACGATCAGATGAGGCTTGGCGCGGACGGCGTCCGTCAGAACCATGTCCACGCCGGCGCTCTCCGTGTGCAGCCATCGGACGTTGGGACCGGCTTCGACGATTTCCGAGAACCTGAGCCCCCCGCGCCAGCGAAATACAACCTCGGCGCGATCAAGGTCAGGGACTGGCGTCGCGTCTTCGGTAAACGGGAGCAAGACGGCCTCGGGCGCGACAACGGCCGCTTCGGGCACAAGCTCTTCGTGAAGCCACGAGGGCACAAGGACAATCATGGGACTATTATGTCACGGAATTTTGACGTAACACGTGCAACCTTCGGTCAGATTCTTAGCTGACACCTTACGTATAACCCCTTCGTTCGGTCACCGAGAGGGTGCAAGAAAAATTGGGCGATTACATACTTGGCACATAATCCCTATGGCGGTATGATGTAGACGTGGAAAGCGAATACGCAACCCCAAAGACGCTACAGGAAGTAATCCTGCATTTTTCGAGCGACGATGTTTGTCACGAGTTCATGACTAACATGCGTTGGCCGAACGGCGTAGCCTGCCCGCGATGCGGTGATACTGCGATTGGTTTCGTTAAGACGCGCCGTATATGGAACTGCAAGGGCTGCAAGAAACAGTTCACCGTCAAGGTCGGTACGATCTATCGAGGATAGGCCGCTGAGTTTCAGACCTGGCTACCCGCCTTCTGGCTGCTTGCCAATGCCAAGAATGGGATAAGCTCCTGCGAACTCGCGCGCTCGCTCAACGTGACGCAAAAGACCGCTTGGTTCACGCTGCATCGCATCCGCACCGTACTAGAGACCGGGAGCGTCGAAAAGCTCTCGGGCGAAGTCGAAGCGGATGAAACCTACGTCGGCGGCAAGGTCAGGAACGACAAGCGCCGGATCGGCAAGGTCAAAGCTGGACGCGGCGATAGTGGCAAGACGGTCGTCTTCGGCGTCCTAGAACGAGCAGAACACGAGTTTGAAGCCTCCCGAGTGCAGGCAACCGTCGTACCTTCGGCAAAGAAGACGGTTCTAAGCAAAGAGATCCGCGAACGCAACAGTGAGTTTACAACGCTCTACACGGACTCGTGGAAGGGCTATCGCGGGCTATCCTCTGAGTACCTGCATCAGTTCGTAGACCACACCGTAATCTATGCAATGGGGCAGGCTCACACCAACGGGATCGAGAACTTCTGGTCACTCCTGAAGCGCGGCTTGAACGGGACGCCTATCAGCGTCGAACCGTTCCATCTGAAACGGTACATCGCCGAACTCGTCACGAACAACCACGACGACGACGATGCAGGCCGGTTCTTGGTAGCCCTTGAAAAAACAGAAGGCCGTCGGCTCACGTATGATGAGCTGACGACCTCGTACGAAGCGTACTATGACATGATGCTACCGCGTGAGTAGCATTACTAGAAAGACATTTGCGGGTTTATCACCCTAATAATCGCCCGGCTTGCCTTGTCGGTCGCCCCCTGCGTCAACTCGCATGCCCTATAAGCTATCAAACTCTCTGCCACTGAGAAGAGATACGATGGTCGCAAGTAGCTCTGACGATTGAGACTGCCATTCTGCATGTCTGCCATGTCAAGAGAGATAATGTATGGGTCTGGTGCATTCTGGGCAGATATAAGGCAAAGTAGATAATCCGTAGACGACTTGAAGCTCCACGACGCTACAACTAGAGCGGGTCGTAGTTTTGAGCCGGACATGACAGAGAAAGGAAAGGGAACGACCACGATGTCGCCCCTTACAAATCTTGCCAAGCCTCATCCTCCGCAGGATCATTCCAAATTTTACCTAACGTTTCCTCAGAGGCAAACATGGTGATCTGGGTTTCACACTCGTCATCTGCACCCAGAAACTGCACCGTCTTCCAAGCGTACGTGATAGAGGACAACTGCTCGATCGGCGCTTCAAACGCACCTGCATTGGTCGCTACGGGCAAAAAGGATATAGACGGCGATGATATTTCGCGATGATCGTTAGTTTCTATATAAGGCGCGCCGCAGATTTTTATTGTCATAATTTGGGCATCCCTTGGGCCTGCATTACTGTAAACTTACGCGACATCAAATATTTGTCGCCAGATGTCAATTCGATCCTGTATTCGCCAAATTCCGGTAAAGGGAACCCAAGTAGCTGCACGACAATATCCAGCACTTCCAGCGGGTTATTGCCGTTGGCTTCACCATTGGCACTTAGAACCTCTGAACCACTTGGCCCTAATACCGAAAAACGAACCGGCACCTTGCTTCGTATATTCGTTATGGAAGCAACCAAACACATCTTGGGGTGCCTGGCGGGTACACTTTGCGCCGTGATGCCATTGAACAGGTTAACCAACGTCTTGTTGTTGGTTGTCTTGTCTTCAATGACATCATTGCAGATCGCCAATAGAACGCATAACGGAGAATCAACGATGCTATCGTTCATTAACTTGGGTCCTTGCGCAATCCGCCGACTTTCTCTTTGTCAGCTCGAACCCGCGACGGACCAGCATTAATGGCTTTACGGACAAGCGATTCAAATCGCTTCCACGTCTCGGATGGATTCGCCGCGATCTTGGGATCTGGTTTGGCTACCTGATCGGCCATACGACACGCTTTCATGGGAGGACACAAACGAAGACGAAGCTAGCTCACGGTCGCTCGTGTCCTTTAGCGCGACCGACGCAGCAGGCATCAAAGATCCGCGGATGCGCGAATCACACGGCCACATTATAGCGCGACATGCGATACAAGTCAATCAAAATGATAAACTGAGCTTATTATCGGTTTTCGTCACCTACATCTTTAATGCTCTCCGAAGCCCGTTCGTTCCGTATATCCACCCTTCACCTCCAATATGCCTTGCGAACATCCGTGCGTAAACGCTAACCTAGTGTGTCAGTTATATAATCGCCAAAATTGCGACGATTCGTACGACGGTTCCCCGGCCGCCTTGGCGGCTTGAGGCGGCCGCGAGCGCGCATTCCGTTCGTCTACAGGCCCAGCGTAGGCTCCTCGAGTAGCGGCGCGATGTACGATGGATCGTCAGCGCCAACGCGGTTTACCTTTTTGTCCACTTTGAACGCAACCATTTCGAGCGATGGGAAGGGCTTCAGAAGGGACATTGCCGCATGGGGATCGGTCAAGACCGGATCCAGCCACGCCGCTTCGTCCTCGCGCCGCAACATTGCAGGCATGCGCGTATGGTAGGCGGCTATCAATTCGTTCGCGGGGATGGTAATAATCGTAAAGCTATGCAACGCCCGGCCATCGGGTCGCCTCCACGTTTCCCACAGGCCCGCGATGCCAAACACCGAAGCGTCACTGAGGCGAATATACAGCGGCTGCCGCTCTTTGCCGTCGGCAACCCATTCGTAGAAGCCATCGGCCGGGATAATGCATCGACGCGATCTGAGAGCGTTCTTGAACGCCGGTTTCTCGGCCAACGTCTCCGCACGCGCATTGATCAGCTTCTGCCCGGCACTTTCATCGGCTGCCCAAACTGGCGTTAAGCCCCACCGGAAGCCTGCGAGATGACGGCCGTTGCCGTCCACCAAGATCACGGCCGCGGTGTTCGCCGGGGCGATGTTATAGCACGGCTCGACATTAAATAATACGTCCGGGTCGTCGAATCGCTCAAGCACTTCGGCGAGCGAATGATACAGCGTAAATCGTGCGCACATGCGATGAGTGTACCCATGCGAACCAGCGGGATCCGGCGAAGGTCCCGCTGGTTCGCTGCGGCGGGCCGACGGCTTGGCGGTTTACTTGTCTCCGGCAACTGCCTGCCGTGCCGGCGGGCATTCAAACGTTAGCGTCATCCTTGTAATCCCCTCGTAATGCACGTCGACGAATGGACCATTCTTCACTGCCCTATAGTCGCTTGCGTCTGAAGCGACTCGAACCGTTAGCCCGGGGAGCTTCCACTCGGTCTGCGCCGCGTCGCCTGCTGAGATGCCTGGAGCGCATATACGAAAGCTTACGTCGCCTGTTGCCGTAATCGCTATTCCATGTTCGTCCGCGCAGGCATCAAGGGGCGGACGTTGCGTCAAATTGATCCAGCCAATCTTGCCAGGCGCTTGCCATTGAACCGTGACGGGATGAAATTGGCTCTTGGCGTCTACTCCCCTCCGGATGTCGCGAGGCGCTGCTTGCCGGCAACGCCGAAAGAACGGCAACACAACAGATTACGAGAACAGCCTGCCAGAAGGAAGAGTTCATCAGCGCATCACCCGGTAGACAGCGAATTGTTTTGGCTGGAGAGAGTAGGCGGTTACGTCATCCACCGCTTTCTTAGAATCTCGCGTCTCGGGAAACACGCACTGCCAAAACGCGCGGTCGCTTAAAGTGATCTTACCAGCAGCAGGAGCCATGGACAAATTGATCACGATAAGAAATTGTGATTTGCCGCTTTGACGAGTGTATGTCAGGACTTGATCGGGAGTTGAGTTTGGACGCCATGTCAACGAACCGTCTCGCAACGCTGCATTTTGCGCACGCAATTTGATCAGATCGCGATAGAAGGCGGCAATGCTCGGATCGGCGCGGTCCCAGTCAATCATGCTGTGTGAGCCCGTGTTGCCGACCTCCATTCCATTGTTAATGAGCGGCACGCCGCCGATTGTGAAGTTGAAAACAGCCGCCGCTTTTGCGCCGTCGATGCCGTGGAACGCAAGAACATCCCGCACCTCGTCAAAATCGTCCTGGATCATCATATGTTGGGCTTTTGGCGGATACTCGCTGACAATCTTGTTCCACGCATCCACAACCGATGTGGCGCTGGCGCCTGATGAGGCGCTCTTGAGAGCCTTGTAGACATTCCATGTGTAATCGATGTCGAACGGCTTGCCGGAGAGTTCCGGAGATTGGCATTCGCCCAACAGGAACAGGTCCGGCTTAATGCGGCGAATATTGTCGCCCGCCTGCTGCCAAAAATCGGCGGGTATCTTGCGATTGGAACCTGCGGGGTTGTCGCAAGCGTCGAAGCGAAATCCGTCAATATTATATTCGGTTACCCAGTAGGCAAGCATCCGATCCATGTATCGCCACACGTCGTGGTTGGCGTAGTTCAGTTGTGCAACGTCCGTCCAGCCGAATGCCTGTGCGATGCTCTTTGGGTTCGTTGAATTGCCGTCTGTGTGAACGTAATATTCTGGATGGTCGGTAATGAGCGCGTTGTCCCACGACGTATGGTTCAAGACCTCGTCCAGAATGACTCGCATGCCCAGCTTGTGAGCCGTCCCGACAAAGCGCTTCAGGTCCGCCGGGGCGCCGTAGCGGGGCTCGACGCCATAATAGTCATGAACGCAATATACGCTGTCTATTGAAGGATGACCATTCACCGGCTTGCCGACCGGAGTTACCGGGTGCAACCAGAGGACGTTTACGCCTAGGCGCTGAAGCCTTGGAAGCTGCGAGATGGCCCCGTTGAAGTCGCCTGTCGGCGAGAATATTCGCAGATATATGCTGTAAATAACCGGCGCTGAGCGGTCATATTTTGAATGCGCCGACGCTTGCTGAGTGGACACGCCTTGGCAGACTGACAGAATCGTCAGACAGAAAAGAAACGCGCGAACTTTGGGGAGGGCTTTCAACATGAGATTTGTATCCTTTACACATTCTTAAAGCGTGTGGAATCATGGGGCGTTGCGAGAAAGATTCAGGACGGCTCGGGCCGCCGGGGCAATTGTCCGCCCACGCCTCGTTCACGGCGGTGATTTACGATGCCTCGTCAACGCGCGTACGGCCTTTTGCAGTCAGCGTTCGACTGCAAGGCGCGTCGAGGACCGGTGAAAGCGCTGCGACGGCCCTTTTTCAAGAACGGCCACGGCAGCCGCGGAGCCGTCCTAACTCTTCACCGCTCGCATCTAAAGCGAATCTCCTAGCACTATTTAAGTCGCCCTGTGCGGCGTGCATGGAGCTTGTAATATCGTTTTCTATATGGGGCTGAACGTCACAGCCGCCGTTGCGCCGTACATCGAGAGGCTGCTGGTTCCGGCCGCAGCGCCGCCGCTTTCGGCAGTCGCGGCGGAAGCGCTTGCCGCGCCGCTTGATACCTGTGAACCGCGCAGCCATTTGACGTGCCCGTCGCACATTACAAAATTTGAACCCAAGCTATGAATGCCCAGCGGTCCAACGAAGCAGACATTTCCCTGGGCGTACGTGCCCGTTGCGATGCTTCCGCGGTTGCCCATGTCGCCGGTGACGTATTTCAGCGTCTCGCCCGCGGTGCTGCACGTCGCTGCGCGACCGGCTCCCTGCGGATCCCACGTGTTCCCGTTCTCGTTCCCTAACCCGTAGCCGGCAGGCGATGAGTATTCCAGTGGCTGATCTACGCCCTGAGACGCCGACGCGGGCGAATTGCCGGTTACCTCGAAAAGCATGACCGTGAGAGACGCGGCATTCATCTTGGCAACGTTTAAGCCCATATTGTCATTGTACGCAAAGTTGCCGACGTGAACATATGCCAAATCCATGTTGATCGCATAAGACGAGAAGTTAAATGCATTATTGGTTTGGTCGTCCGGACATCTGAATGCGTTGGGGCTCTTCACGAACGGATATACCTGCCCGGCCCAGCCCATGCTTGCGCCTTGGTTCCAGGTTCCGCCAGGAAGACATTCGTCGTAGTCCTGCGAGTACTGGATGAGGGCCAGTCCCAGCTGCTTTTCGTTGTTCAGACACGACGTCTGACGCGCCTTTTCACGAGCCGTGGCGAAAACAGGGAAAAGTATTGCGGCGAGAATTGCTATAATTGCGATAACAACTAGCAATTCGATTAAAGTGAAAGCTTTCGGTTTCATGGATATATCTCCTTCTCTAATTACCCCGGCATTCGGGACAGAATGGACTCGTTCTGCGTCTGCCCGGTGGAACCGTCGCGCAACGCATTGGCTGTCGATGCGCGCGTCAGCAGGTGAGATCGCAGCTTGACGTGTTGCGCCACTTGTTTTCCCTCGATTACTCGAGTCAACATTTCCGCCGCCTCGTAACCCATTTGTTCAAGAGGCGGCCGGACCGTGCTCAAGTTGTAGATACGAGAGTTGGGAACGTCGTCGAAACCAATGAGAAGAAAGTCTTCACCGGGGACTTTGGACATTTCGGCAGCAGCTTGCATTATCCCAAACGCAACATGATCGTTCGCCGCAATGACCCCCTGTGGAAGACCGGTCGACTCGAATAACGCCCTGGCGCACCTGTAACCGGCAGCTTGCGTCAATTGCTTGTATACGTCGCGGCCTTGATCCCATCCAGGCAAGTTCCATGGCGCGATTTGAGGTCCATCGGGGAAGAAGCGACATGATCGCGCCGGCACGTCAGCGGCCGACAACGCATCTTGAACTCCCATCGCGCGCCGCTCCGCCCAGAGTTCGACATACGGTGAAATCATTACGATTTCGCGGCAACCCTGATCCAGAAGGTGCTGCGTCGCCTGGAAACCCGCGTCACGGTTATCGTAGTATACGTGCGGCAACGGCATCTCAAGCTCGCCCGATGAGACATAGACAAGGGGCAGATCCAGCCTTCTGGCGGCGGTATAAGCGCGCCTTACCTTGTCCGCGTCATTGCAGAATGCCACGACGATCCCGTCGACATGCGCTTCCGCCAATGCTTCGATGACCTTATCGATAAGCAAATGGCTCCCATCGGGCCGCGAAATACTCATGAAGCGCGTCGGAAAGCCGCGCTCGGCATAATACCGCTCGATCGCCTGGAGAGCGACGCGGTTTTCAAAATAATAGTTGTCGGAAGGATCGTTGCTTGATGCCGGCAGCTCCGCAATTATGCCCAGAGCCGGTTTGGAATTGAACCTCTCGCGATTGTATGCGGTGGTCTCTCGCAAACTGATCCCGGCGGAAGCGAGGTGGTTGCCATCGCCGGACGCCACTGGTTGACCGTCGAAGGCGGCGCCGCGCGAGACGAATGTTCCGCGACCGCCGCTGGCTTCAAGCGTCCCCTCGGCAAGCAGGATGTTAACCGCCCGTTCAGCCGTCGCGAGGGCGACTCCATATTGGCGAGCCAATTTGGACCGGCTTGGCAACATCTCGCCCGGCCGCAGCAATCCGCTGGCTATCCGATTTCTGAGGTCGCCTTCGATCCTTTTATACGTGGGTTCCATGCCGACGACCCCTTTTTTCGAGGAACCCGTTTTTGTCATTTCTCTGCTCGCCATTGTTGCTCGCTCTTCCGGTCCCAACGTTCGATTCCGTACCACACCATACTAGTATGAATATAATAGCATGGCAATGCGTGATTGTCAAGGCGATTTGGAATTGCGTTGCAGTTGTTCGCGGAGTGGCCTCTGCCCTACGAACCCGCTGGCGGCCATTTGGCCGCGCAGCGCATTTACGTCACACGGGGAAGGTTCCGACGGGGGAGCGCTCCCGGCGGTCATCGAATACGCCGGGGCGCGGGTTCGCCAGGCGGCAGGCGGCTACCGCCCGACGCCATCGCCGATTGCGTGGGCGAGGGCGGCGCGGGATTGGTCCAGGGCGGAGCGGGCGTTCACGAGGTCCGTTTGCGCGGAAAGCAGCGCTGCCTGCGCATCGGTTACTTCAAGAAAGATCGCGATGCCTGCACGGAAGCGGCCGTCGGCCAATTGGACCGCGACCTGCGCGTTCGTGACGCCGTCTTGCGCGGTCGTGACGCGCTGATCCGCCAGGAGCGTGTTCAGGTAGGCCTGCGCGACATCGGATGCGATCGACTGCTGAACGGATGTCAGGTTCGCCTTCGCGGTCGCGAGATTTCCCTGCGCTTCCTTAATCCGGCCGCTAGTCAGCCCGGAGTCGAACGGATCGAATGAAAGAGAAACGCCTGCCGATACCGAGCCGGAATTGGGCGGAAAGACGGTGTCCTTTCCCGTATATCCGGCCGTGCCGACGACGACAGGGGCGTTGGCCGTTCGCGCGGCGCTCAGTGCATCCTCTGATGCGCGTTCGTTTGCCTCCGCGGCCAAAACGTCCGGGCGCGCGCGAAGTGCTGTGGCGATCAGGGAGTTGAGATCCGTTGCCGGGGGCGCGGGTTCATCGCTGTCGGCGGGCTTGACCGGCGTTCGCGGGTCGAGGCCCATCGACACGGCGAGGGTGACCTGGGCGATTTGGGCCGTATTACGCGCGATATTCAGCTGCAACGCGGCGTTTGACACCGCCGTCTGAGCGGTTACGACGTCGCTCACCAGGCCGATTCCGGCAACTTGCCGGGCCCTAGCTTCTTCCAGATGCTGGTACTGAGCGCGGTAGTTGTCCGCATTGACCGTGACCAGTCTGAGGTCTTGCGCCAGATTATAGAAATTCTGTTTGACAAGCAGCACCGTATCGGCCTGCGTTTTCGTTAACGTGTAAGCGCCAACAGCCTCGAGCGCCGACGCCTGTGATGCGAGGCGGGACCGGTGCCCGAAGTCGAACAAAAGCTGTTGCAAGGCGATCGCATCCGTGCCTTCCGGTCCTACGGCATTTGCCGCGATGACCGAAGAAGACGCCCCTGCCTTTTCAACGATCTTTGACTCCGCGTATCCGCCTGTCACGGTGACTCCTGGCAAAAGCTGCGAGCGCGCCTGCTTCGTCCGTCCCGCGGCCGCGGTCAACGCGCCTTGCGCGGACGCGATCGAGGGCTGATAATGCAGAGCGATGTAGGCGGCTTGATCGGCCGTAATCGGAGTTGCCGGCACATCCGCCGGCGCGGCGGACGGCGGAGGCGGGATGGTAATCGCGGGGGGCAGCGGCGTGTCTCGCGTGTTAACCGGCAGCGGCGCGGGCGCTGGGACCGGCTGATCGGGGGTAGTCTGTGCCGTCGCCGCGGATGAAACGACGCAGAGCGATAAAAGCGCGGCGGATCCAAGGGCTACGGATGAAAGTCTTCGCGAATGCAGTTGGTGCTTGATTGTCATCATTCTTTCCGGTTTACGGCTGTTTTTCTTCGGCTGGCGGCGTCTGACGTCCGGGGTTGTCCGGCGTCGGCTGTTCCGTCGCGGCGTTCAGCAAGGCATTGATTGCGTCCGCGATCTCAGTGCGGCGAGCGGAGGGCAGAGAGCTAAGAACCTGCGCGACTCTGGCGGTGCGCCGGTCTCGTCGCGCCGTCATGAGCGCCCGGCCGTGTTCGGTCAGCGACAGGTACCGCACGCGACGGTCCTGAAGGCCTGGGTCTCGCTGTACGAATCCGATTTTTTCCAGCCGGTCGGCGATCTGACACGCGGCGCTCGCCGTGACTCCGAGCTCCTCGGCGATCTCCGTGATCGGGCTCGCGCCCACCGAGAGCAGGTGCGAGCACAGCCTTGATTGAGCGACCGGCAGTTCTCCCGCCGGTTCGTTGATCGACAGCGTAAAAAGGCGCCGCATCATGCGCGGCAGTTTGCGTTCGATCTCCGCGGCTAAACTGTCTATGTCGTCTTGCATTTAAGGCCTTCCAATAACGCGCGGCTGCTCCGAGGCTCGTAAAACCGGACCATCGCTACTCGTCCCCGACTCCCGCCGGCGTCGGTTCGACAAGGGCTGGCTGGGCGAGATCGCCTTCATTCGTCGAGAACCTCCGACCCAGGTCGTCGAAGAGCGTGTAGACGGTCGGTACGACAAACAAGGTCAGCAGCGTTGACGTCAGTAATCCGCCGATTACCGCGGTCGCCATCGGGGCGTTGGTTTCCGAACCTTTACCGATCGCCATTGCGATGGGCATCATGCCAAGCACCGTCGCGCTCGTGGTCATCAGAATCGGTCTGAGCCGGGTCGGCGCGGCTTCCATGACCGCGGCGTTGCGCTCCATGCCGCGACCTCTTAGCGTGTTTGTGTAGTCAACGAGCAAGATGCCGTTCTTGACGACAATGCCGACGAGCATGAGAATGCCGATCAGCGCGGTCAATCCGAAGGAGCGCCCGCAGAGAAACAGGCCAAGCAACACGCCGACGATTGACACCGGCACGGAGCAGAGAATGGTCAGCGGGTGCGTAAACGACTCAAACTGAGCTGCGAGAAGCATGTAGATCAACGCGATCGCGAGGAAGATTGACGCGCCCATGCTGCCGAACTGGTCGTCTCGCTGCTTCTGATTGAGCCCCCAATCCCAATAGTACCCTTGCGGCAGATCCATCCCGTTGAGGGCCTTGGCCACATCCTTCTGGATTTCGCCTTCCGAGCGGCCCTGGGGCTGGCCGCTAACCGCGATGTATCGCTGGCGATCCAGGCGCGTGATGTCGCTGGGGCCGACGCCGATTGACGGCGTGGCGACCTGTTGGAGCATCACGGTGCTTGTCGTGCCGGCGGGCGCAAGCGAGGGCGTGATCGGGACGGAGGCTAGCTGACTTTCGGTAAGGCGTCTGTCCAGCGGATACTGAACCTGGATTGGGTACTGAAAGCCGTTCTCCTGATAGTAGCTGGAGACGTAGCCGTTTGTCGCCGTATTGAGCGTATTAGCGACATCGGAGAACGTTACGCCCATTTGTACGGCCTTCTCGCGGTCGACGTGCCACTGGACCTCCGGCGCGGCCTCTTGCCAGTTCGTGTCGGCGTCCACGAAACCCGGAATGCCCTTCGTTCGTTCAAGCACCTGGGCGCCGAGCTTTGAAAGCGTGTCCAGATTCGATCCGAAGATATCAACTTCTACGGCCGTGTTGCCGCCAGTTAGAATTCTCGTGACGACATCCGTCGAAACAACCTGAATTCGTGCGCCTGGGATGCCGCGTAGTTGCTTTCTTAGGTCGGCCATGACCTTGAGCGTGCTATCCGGTCTGCGATCCTTTAGCTTGATGACGATCGCGCCCTGGTTGCCGTAGAGCGTAGTCGACGTTCCTCGCAGGCCGAGCTGAGAGCCAATGGCGGTAAAGGCCGTCTTGACGTTCTTATTGGCAAGTACGACTTGCTCGATGTGAAGCATCACGGAACGGGTTTGACCAAGCGCGGTCCCCGGCGGCAGCTTGAGGTTGATTTGGAAGTCGCCGCTGTCCGTCGCGGGCATCAGTTCGACGCCGATCTGTGGAGCGAGCAGAAGGCTGAGCGCCGTGATCCCGGCCGCGAACGAGACGACGGTCAGACGATGCTTGAGCGCCCAGCGCAACCCGTGCCGGTAGCTTTCATCCAGGGCGTCGAACCACTGTCCAAATTTCCGGAACACGCGGTATCCAAACATGTTCGGGTTCTCGTGCGTATCCTCCGGCTTGATGAAGCGCGATGCGATCATCGGAACGACCGTGGTTGCGTCGAGCCAGGACATCGCGATCGAGAAGATGACCACGAGTGCGAACTGCGTGAACATCTCGCCTGCCTGTCCCTTGATAAGCAGGAGGGGGAGAAACACGACCATGACCGTCAGGGTTGACGCCAAGACCGCCTGCATCATTTCCGCGCCGCCCGAGACCGCGGCCTCAGGCGCGCGCACCTTGCCCTTGCCGCGTTCCATGTGCCGGTAGATGTTCTCGAGCACCACGACGGCATCGTCGGCGATCAGGCCGGTCGCAAGCGCCAGGCCGCCCAGGGACATCGTGTTCAGGGTGAACCCGCAGAGGTAGATCACCGCAAATGTCGATGTGATGGAAATCGGAATGGACAGCGCAACGACGACCGTGCTGCGATAGTTGCGGAGGAAGAACAAAAGGACCACGACCGCCAGACACCCGCCGAAGATTGCGTTGCTCTGAAGATCTTTGATCGAGTCGTCGATAAACTCAGCCTGATCGTACGCAACTTCGAAATGGAGATAGGGATACCGCTTGGTTATTTGCGCGATCTTTGTTGCAACCGCCTCTGCCGTTGAAACGGTATTGACGCCGCTCTGTTTGCTGATGATTATGCCGACGGCAGGCGCTCCGTTCATCCGCGTCCAAACGCGCGTGTCGGTATGCGAATCCTCGATTGCCGCCACATCGCCAACCGAGATCAACCGGCCGTTAACCGACTTTAGCGGGACGCGCGCGATTTGCTGAGGGTTGATGAACCAGCCGAGGCTTCGGATCGTTAATTCTGTTTTGCTTTTAAGCGCGATGCCGGCGGGAACATTCTGGTTTTCCTGGGCGATCCGCGCGACGAGGTTGTCGAGCGAGAGGCCATAGGCGCGCAGACGGTCGGGATCCGCGTTTACCAGAATCGCTCGCTGCAAACCACCGGTCGAGACCGCCGATGCGACTCCATCCGCCGATTCGATGATCGGCGTAATCTCGTTGTCGAGCAGCGTACGCAGCTTCACGGGATCGGAGATGCCGGTAACGCCGTATTGGAGGATCGGCAGCTGCGAAGGATCGTATTTGAATACGATTGGTTCCTGTAGCGTAGGATCCGTCGGGAATTTCTGCCGGGCGCGTTCGACCAGCTGAAGGACATCCACGGCGCCCTGGCCGATATCGGTTCCCCACTGGAACTGGACGCGTACGGTGGACGTCCCTTCGACCGTGTCCGACGTCACCGTGTACATGTTCGGAACCGCCGAAACAGCCTCCTCGATCGGACGCGTTACCTGTGCCTCAATGTCTTCGGGCGAGACGTTTGGCCACTGGGTAATGATCGCAACCGTCGGAATGCTGACGTTGGGCAGCAGGTCGACCGGAAGCCGTCCGAGGCAGACGATGCCGAGAAGCACAAAGCCCAGGATGCGCATCGAGACGGTGACCGGATGGGTCACGGATAATTGCGGTAAGTTCATGACTGGCTACTTTCCAAACCAGGCCGGGCCTGGACGTTTACTACGCCGCGAAAATCACGGTCCCGATCGTTCAATCTTTCTCCCCGGCTGCCGGTGCGTGCTTTTGAGCGCCCTTGGAGTGCTTGCCGCCGGCTAAAGGCGCCGCGTCGTCCTGCTTGCCAGCGCCGGCATGCTTGCCCTTGCCCCCGACCCGCACGATCGCACCGTCCTTTAGCTTGCCGGTATACAGTGTAACGACCTTGTCGCCCGCATCCAGGCCCGCGAGGATCTGCATCCCCTGGTCGTCGGACAACCCGATCTTGACCGGCTTCTTTTGCACCGTCGACTGGCTGGTTACGACCCACACGTAGGATCCGCCGTCATCGCTCGATTGTATGGCCTCGATCGGAACCGTAATGACGTTCGTCAGCTTCTGGGTGATGAACGACGCACGACCGAACATACCGGTTTTGAGCAAGTTTTGCGGGTTGTCGAGCTCGACGCGAACCGTAAACTGGCGACTGAGCGGATCCGCGGCCGGGTTCAGCTGGATGATTTTGCCGGCAAACTTCATGCCTGGAAAGCTGTCTACCGTTACGGTTGCCGGCATGCCGTCGTGGACATACCGGATCTGTTCTTCGGGAACAGGAATATTCGCCCATACCTGTCGCGTCGATTGAAGGGCAAGTATCGGATTGCCAGGCGATGCCATCGCACCCGGGTCCATGTAGCGGGCCGTGACGAATCCGTTCATCGGGGCGCTCAAGACGGTCTGGTCGAGTTGAGCCTTCGTGTTGGCAAGATCCCCTGCGGCCGCCATCACATCGGCGGCAAGCGCCTGCAGGTTTGCGACATAGGCGGGCTTCTGAGCGACGCTGGCTCGAGCGTTTTCCAATGAGGCTTTCGCCTGTGCAAGACGCGCATCGGCCGCATCGATATTGGCCTTGCCGCTTGTCCTTGCGATGTCGGCCTGGTGCTGCGCGGCGTCTCGCTGAGCAATCGCGGACGCAATGGCTGCCTTCGCCGCATTCAACTGCGCTTGCGCGGCATCGACCGCGCTCTTCTGGACGCTTACGGCGGCGCGCTGGTCGTCGACATCCTGGGCCGCGATAAAGTTCTGACGATAAAGGCTTTCGAGACGCGCCAATTTGGTCGTGGCATCGCCGAGATTAGCTTCTGCGCTACGGATGGCTGCTTGAGCGCTTGCCTGGGACGCCTTTGCGTTGTCGACGCGGCCCTGTGCGTCCGTGACAGCCGCATCGGCCGCCGCGATCTGTGCGGCGTAGTTCTGCCGGGTCTGGTTATCGTCGGCTTGCGCGTTGATCAAGCCGGCTTCTTGTTGACGGATGCCGGTTCCAATGCCGACATTGACCTGGTTCTGCGTGACCTTAGCCTGCGCGAGTCGCGCCTTGGCTTCCGCCAGCGTCGCCGACTTTTGGCGAAATTGCGCGATGAGTTCGGACTGGTCCAGCTTAACGAGAACCTGGCCCGCCGTCACTGGATCGCCTTCGTGCACCTGCAGGAAATCGATTTGATCGGAGAGCTTTGGCGTGAGTTTGACAGTCTGCGGCGACTCGATATTCGTAGTCGCTTCAAACGACTTTGTGATGTCGCGGCGCGTAGCTGGAGAGACGCCGACCGTTGCCGGTCCTTTACGCGACTGTCCGGCGACAGTGGTCGCAGCAGCCATTTTGTTAACATGCAGCCGCCAGCCGATGAGAACGCCAAGTACGGCGACTGACACGACGATCCAAATCCAACGCTTCATTGCTTCCTCAAATCCTGTGTTCGCAAAGAATAGGTAACCGCGTCTCGCGAGCGCGCCCGCCGCGTGGAAACGCTTAAGGTGTATTAATTATAATACTTAATACGTCTAAAGCATCACCTATTAACATTGCGAATCGAAAAAATCGAAAAATAGTGGTGGATGTGGAGACTGACGCGCCGGCCAGGGAGAGCGCGGATCGGCGCCGCCGCTTACGTGCGCGTGAGAAATGCGGCGGTCCCGGCGGCGCGAGCCGTTCTGAATCTTGTCCTCGGCATGCCCATGAATTACGCAGCCGCTAAGAAATAGAACCCCGCGAGTGCCGTGTGCCGAACACGTTTTTGAACCCGCATAGCACGGGCGGGTTGCCGCCGGATGGCATTGCGATTCCCCCGTAAGGGCTGCCACGTTGCTATCCTGTCACGACCCCCATTAACATGTCATCGTTGGCTCAAAACGACTGTTGACATCACGCAAACACCGCAGGGACGGATAATGTTAGCACAGCATATCGGCCCTGTCAAGCCGAAATACTCCGAATGAGCGACCCAGTCTGCAGGGTTATTTGCCACGATTGCTGCTTACGGCAAGGCGGATTGCAACTCCCTCGTTTTTAGGCTCACTCATCCCGTCCGCTTTCCTTCGCACAATCAGACGATCAATCGGTTGAATGCGCGACCTGCCGCGAATTTGGCGGCTTATGAACCGATTCTTCGGTCCTTAACGCCAGGGTGGTACAATATATTCCCGAAAACCCATGGCAGACGCGACTCAAAACCACATACGTAACTTTTGTATCATCGCCCACATCGACCACGGCAAGTCGACGCTCGCGGATCGTATCCTCGAATTCACGGGAGCCGTCCAGAAGCGCGATATGCAGGAGCAGCTTCTCGATTCGATGGACCTCGAACGCGAACGGGGCATCACGATTAAGATGGCGGCTGTTCGGCTGGCGTATCAGGCTGACGACGGCGTCGAATACGAGCTGAACCTGATCGACACGCCGGGACACGTCGATTTTACCTACGAAGTCTCGCGCAGTCTTGCGGCCTGCGAAGGCGCCGTGTTGGTCGTCGATGCCGCTCAGGGCGTCGAGGCGCAGACTTTGGCCAACGTCAACCTTGCGATGAACAGCAACCTGGCGCTGGTGCCCGTGATCAACAAGATCGATCTTCCCGCAGCCGATCCGGACCGCGTGGCCGAAGAGATCGAGGAGGTTTTGCAGATAGACGCCACCGAGGCAATCCGGGCGTCGGCTAAGCAGGGCATAGGGATCAAGGAGATCCTCGAGTCCATCGTTCGCAATGTGCCCGCTCCGTCAGGCAACCCGGATGCGCCGTTGCGCGCGTTGATCTTCGATAGCCACTTCGATGCTCACCTCGGCGTCGTCGCCTACGTCCGCGTCGTCGATGGCGAGGTCCGCGAAGGGACGCAGATCCGCATGATGGCGGTCAACAAGGTGTTTGAAGTGAACGGCGTCGGCACGTTTACGCCGCGCATGCGTTCCGCCTTGCGCCTGGGACCGGGCGAGGTGGGATATCTGACGGCGTCGGTAAAAACCGTGGGCGATTGCCGCGTGGGCGACACGATTACATTGGCGCATCACGGGGCGACGGAGCCGCTGATTGGCTACAAACAGGCCAAGCCGATGGTCTTCTGCGGCCTCTATCCGATCGATTCCAACCAATTCCAAGACCTCAAGGAAGCGCTTTCCAGATTGCAACTCAACGACGCCGCATTGACGTACGAGCCGGAATCGTCCGCCGCCCTCGGATTCGGCTTCCGTTGCGGGTTCCTAGGACTGCTTCACCTTGACATCGTTCAGGAGCGGCTCGAACGCGAGTTCAACCTCTCGCTGATCGCAACCGCGCCCAGCGTAATTTACAAGATCTTCAAGACGACCGGCGAGGTTATCGAAATCGACAACCCGGCGGACCTGCCGGCTCCGCAAACGATCGAGCACATCGAAGAGCCGCTCGTCGATGCGACCATTATCGTCCCGTCCACGTATGTTGGCACCGTGATGGATCTGGCCCGCGAGCGACGCGGCGAGTATAAGACGATGGAGCACGCCACGCGGGGCCGCGTAGTGCTTCATTACAAGCTGCCGCTCAACGAAATCTTGATGGATCTCTTCGACCAGCTGAAATCTCGAACGAAGGGCTACGCCTCCTTCGATTACGAGTTTGCCGGCTACCAGGAGAGCAAACTCGTCAAGCTGGATATCCTGCTCAACTCGGACCCGGTCGATGCGCTGTCGTTTATCACGCACAAGGACAAGGCTTACGGACGCGGCAAGCAGCTTGTCGAAAAGCTCAAGGAGATCATCCCCCGCCAGATGTTCGAGGTGCGCATTCAGGCCGCCATCGGAAGCAAGGTTATCGCCGCCGAGCAGATCAGCGCGATGCGCAAGAATGTCATCGCCAAGTGCTATGGCGGCGACATTACCCGGAAGCGCAAGCTGCTCGAAAAGCAGAAAGAGGGCAAGAAGCGCATGAAGGCAATCGGCAGCGTCGAGATTCCCCAGGAAGCGTTTATGTCCGTCCTGACGATCGGGGATTGACGATAGGCTTTGCGAAAGCTGGAAGATAAGACCGCTCGCCGTTTGGCCCGCCTCCTCGGCGAGGGCCAACGCGCGGTTGGATCGTAAGCGCACTTCCGCGCGGTAATAACGAATACGTTCAGGGCGTGTTGTCAAGCCGCGCTCAGCTTTTTGTTACAGCAAGAGAAAAATGGCCGGCCCGGCCACGGAGGGCTCTTAACCGCTTCGCTCTTCTTCCGCCGCCTCATCCTTAGCTTCGCCCGAAATCCCCGAGCGTCGCGCTCGTTAGCCGAACCAAATCGTCAGGAGCGAGCAGGATTTGCAGGCCGCGCAAGCCCGCGCTGACGCTGATTTCGTTGTAGAGAATGGCGGTTTCATCGATATAGACGGGGAAGCGCTTCTTGAGCCCGAGGGGCGAGACGCCGCCGCGAATGTAACCGGTGACCGGTTGCACTTCCTTAAGCGGCAGCAGCTCGCAGTGCTTGTTGCCGCTGGCCGATGCGATCGCCTTGAGGTCCAGTTCGGTCCCCGCCGCGACCAACACCATCAGCACCCCGGTCTTGTCGCCGCGAAGAGCAAGCGTCTTGAACACTTGCTCCTCGGGCATTCCGATCTTGTGGGCGACATTCTCGGCCGACAGATCCGATTCGTCGACGTCGTATTCCGCCAGCCGGTAGGCTACTCCGGCCTCATCCACAACCCTAACGGCATTCGTCTTCATGCCGATATTATGGCGTAACGCGCACCTCGCGCGCGACGGCGTTGCCTTCTTCGACAACGATTGCGACCGCGCCGGATAGCAGCGGGCGGGTTGCGTCCACGACGTCGAAGAGCTCCTTGCCGTCGACGGACGCCGTGATGCGCGTTCCATGCACGTTCACGCGCACGTCGTACTCGCGGTCGAATGCGAAGGCGAACGGCGTCCGGGCTAGCACGGCTTCGCCATCGAGCCGCTTGACGAGCAGCGCTTCGTTTTGCGCGGTGAGCAGCAGGGCGTAGTATCGCTTAAGGCCCTGCACACGGACGGCGAGACCGGCGGAGCTTGCCATGTGAGCGCTGATCTTGCCGGTAAGCGCGTAGTTTTCCCATTCACGCGTCCCGGTGATCGCCATTCCGCGACCCGCGTTCTGTATGGCGTGCACGCCGTTTTCACCGCGTTGCTCAAAGCGGGTAAAGGAGTGCACCCAGGCCGCTTTTGCATCCTTCCCTTTTGTGAGGTCTGCCGTTGGCGTGCCGTCCCACGTGAGCCATTCCATCGTGACGGCTCCTCCGTGCGTGTCGATCTGGAGCCCGATCGTCGTGATCGCCACGCCGTCCGTATCAGGGATCGTCCACTCGACGGTCTTATCCTTGCCTTCGCCGATCGAGAAAATGGGGCCATCGATCGGTTTGTTGCCGTCCGCCGCGGTCGTTACGAAGAGTTGGCCAGTGACCGGCGTCGAGCCTGCGCCGAACTTGGCGCGAAGCGTTTGCCCGGGATAGATCGACGGCGAGGTGACGAGGCCGTACCCTGGTTGCTTTGCATCGGTCTGGACGAATGCCGGCGTCGATACGCGTCCCGCTCCTTTTAGGAGCAATCCCGCGCCGCCGGGGTTGGTTATGCGAAGCAGGCCGGACTGTCTCGTGAAGCCCTGGACGCTGCCAGGCAGGAAGAACGAAAAGCGCGCGCCGCCTTTCGGGGAGATCGGTTCCAGGCCATGCAAGCGCAAACCCATGTTGGCGATGTGCAGCGTTTCCTGTACCGCATCGGTTATGCCTCGCCCGCCGTCGGCCGTTGGCAAGTAAAGCTTGTCTGCCACGGGACCGCGCCAATCGCCGGCGTCCTTGAGACCTGCGAGACCGCCAAGCACGCCGAGAATGCAGCCGACGTTGCCGGAATTGCAGTCGGTATCCCAGCCGCTCGTATTGACAATCTTGAGCGATTCGCCAAACTTGCCGTCGCCGTAGACCAACGCCAGAGTGATCAGTGCGTGGTTGGGGACCATGTGGCAGCCGCCGCCGAACTTCGCGTAGCCGTACTTTTCATCGATCCGAACTCGCGTCTTCCGCCAGTCACGGTCTACGGTTTTCCACTCGCGAATGTCCGCGATGAGCTGGAAAATGACAGAATCCCTCGGAATAAGCGAGACCGCAGTATCGAGAAGCTTATCAATGTTCGACTCCGTAAATGCGCCCGCGACCAGCGCCGCGACGATTTGGGCGCCGTAGATCGCCTCGCCGTCGTGGCTGACGCTGCCTGCGCGGCGCGCGAAGTCCGCGGCGCGCTCGGGATCGCCGGGATTGATCAATCCCCAGCCGTCGATGAAAATCTGTGCGCCGATCTGTTCGGCGACCACCTGGCCGTTGCGCGCGATCGAACCGCTCTCCGGGGCGGGGATGCCGCGCTTTAGGCGCAGGTAGGCCGTGTGTTCCGAGGAGACTCCAAGACCGCCCCACCACAGGATCGTGCGCTCTTCGATGATGTAGTTGAGCCACGTTTGCCCGATTTGCCCGGCGGTGAGGGCCGGATTGCAGTCGTAGTCCTCAAGTGCTCGCAGGAACGTGAACGTACCTGAAATATCGTCGTCGGCGACGATGAGCGGGACGCCGAGTTGGTCGTGGACGTATTCCGTTATCTCGCCGAACCGCTCAGTAAGCCGGTCGTAGGACCAGCCCTCAAATGGCCGGCCAAGGTAAACGCCGATGATCTTGCCGAGTACGCCAGCATAGACGCGTTCGGTGTAATCCAATGGAAATGACATGTGGTAATCCTTTTTGGGGGGCTTAGTCCTCAGGTAATAAACTGGCGTATTGCAAAAAAGATTAAGGACGGCTCGTGCCGCCGGGGCACTTTTTTGCCCGCGCCTCGTTTACTGCGGTGATTTACGTTGTCGCGTCAACACGCGTACGGCCTTTTTCCGCCATCGTCCGATTCGAGCGCACATCATGAGCAGTGAAAGCGCTGTAATGGCCCTTTTTCAAAAACGGCCACGGCGGCCGCAGAAGCCGTCTTACAAGACCTTTCGATTTTTTTACACGCTCATAGAACCCTTTGCGACCGCGCTGCCGATCTCTATGAGCTTCGCGACGGATCGTTTCGATTGACTATCGCCGCTATGGTTTGGCGGCCTGAGACGCCTTGTTAGTGATCCGGCGGTATCCCGTCTCCGAGAGCATTATCCCAACATCGGAACGAACTGTCTTTCGCGTTACGAACCGGATATTACGGTATTATGCACTCATGGAGGAATTAGGGTCGGAAGACATCCCAATCAGCGTGCACGGCTTTGACGCCAACTCGTGTCACTTTGCGACAAGCGCAACCGTACACCGGCACAACGAAGTGGAGCTCGTCTACGCGCGCGGGGGAGATGTCACGTTGATCTTCGACGGTCGTCCGGTCCTGCTTGCGGAGGGCGGGTCTGCCGTGTTCTGGGCGGTCGTGCCTCACTTTGCACGCCAGTGCCGGGAAGGCGCTGAGTTGTGCTGGGTGCACGTCCCGCTCCGTCAGTTCTTGGATTGGCGAATTGCCCCTGATTTCACGCAGCGAATTCTACGCGGTCAGTTAATCCGCGATCCTAGCCCGCGTCCTCCGGCCGTGTTTCTCGCGCAGCTCGACAAGTGGCGGGACTTTTCGCGGCGTGGCCCTGGCGAATCCCGCCGGATCGTCGATCTGGAAGTCGAAGCGCTCTTTCGCGAAGCGGCGTTGCGTGTGGTGGGCGGCGACGCTGCCGCAGCTCATGGCCGGGACGCGGGGGATGTCGATGCGGTGGAGGCGATGGTGAGTTTTATCGCGCGCCATTATCAGGAGCCGATCACCGTCGCCGATGTGGCGGCATCGGCTGGGCTTAAGCCGGGGTACGCGATGCGCCGCTTTCGGGCAGCGGTTGGAACCACGATTGTAGGTTACATCAACGAGCACCGTGTCGGTCAGGCCCAGCGCATGCTGGTCACGACGGATGCCACGGTCCTCGATATCCTTCTTGAGGCTGGCTTTGGATCCGTGACCCAATTTTACAGCCTATTCGAGCGGAGCTGCGGCTGTACGCCGACGAAATACCGCGAGCAATCGCTCGGCGCCGCATTCAGGGGATGATCTTGCCGCCGCGAGCTTCCGCTGGCGCGTTGGCCCGATAGTGCGAATATTTGACCCAATAGTCGTGGACGCCGCGCGGCGCTTGCAGGATAATATCCTCTAGTCCATCTAGCGCACCAATCTCGGAACGCCAGGACTATCCAACGTGCAATTCGATGCGTCCGTTACGTCATCCCTCCAGGAAACTCCATGAAACGATTAGCCTCGCGTATCTCGATTGTCCTTCTCGCCTCAGCTGCGATGTTCGTGCCGGTCGCGGCCTCTCAGCCCGCGCGCGCCCAAAACGTTTCCGCGACGACGTTTGCCGCTCCGCCGGATTCCGCCAAGCCGCAAACCTGGTGGCACTGGGTGAGCGGCAATGTGACGCGCGAAGGCATCACGGCGGATCTGGAAGCCATGAAGCGGATTGGACTGAAGGGCGCACAGATTTTTACCGTGAATCAGGGGCCCAAGGGACCGGTTCAGTACATGAGCCCTGAGTGGCGCGCTCTCGTCCAGCATGCGATCAAAGAGGCGCACCGCCTTGGCCTGGAACTGAGCATCACGGATTGCGAAGGCTGGAGCGAATCGGGCGGTCCGTGGATCACGCCGGAAATGTCCATGCAGCATGTGGTCTACTCGGTGACGCCAGTCGATAGCGACTCGGCATTGCCGATCGTCCTTCCTCGCGGCGCGGATTACAAGGGGTACTACCGGGATATTGCCGTATTGGCCTTCCCATCGCTTATCGGGGAAGAGAAGCCGCTTGGCAAGCTGGTTGCCGCCGTAACCTCGTCGGACGGTCCGCTGGACACATCCGCGCTCGGCAGGCCGGTCACCCTTCATCCGGCCAATAGCGATCCCTCGTTTATGCGGATCGAGTTCAAGCAGCCGGTCACGTTTGGCTCGATAACGATGGCTCCCGTCACGGGGCAGGCGTTTGTCGACGTGTCCGTGAGTGACGACGGGCAGAACTATCGATCGATAGGGCGGATTTCCGGAGGTCCGAAAGGAGAGCCGGAAGTCTCGATCTCGTTTCGATCGGTAACCGCTCGCTACTTGCGCTTCTCGTCGGTCGGCGGTTCGTCGGCTCCGAACCTGCCGTTGGGCGTTATCGGTGTGGGCGCGGCGCGCATTTCAAGCATTGGCGCGAAGTCTGGCGTGGAAGCGTCCGCCTCCGCATGCGCGTCGCCGGATGTCGATGGCGGTCCGGGATCGGTGATCGATCCGGCGAAGATCGTCGACCTCACAGCCAAACTCGGAGCAGACGGGGCGTTATCCTGGACACCGCCGCCAGGGGCGTGGACGATTATTCGCTTTGGGATGACGTCGACCGGGACGCCGGTGCACCCGGCGATGCCCGAGACGATTGGCCTCGAATGCGACAAGCTGAGTGCGGATGCGGTGCGCGCCAACTGGAACGGCCAGATGACGAAAGTGATCGCCGATTCCGGTCCGCTGGCGGGAACGACGCTCAAGACCGTCCTGATGGACAGCTGGGAGGCTGGAACCGGGAACTGGACGCCGCTCATGCCCGAGGATTTCCGCAGGCTTCGCGGCTACGATTTGCGCCCGTGGCTGCCCGCGCTGACCGGCCGCGCGGTCGGCGGCATCGACCAAACGGAGCGCTTTTTGCGTGACTACCGGCGCACCATGGCGGATTTGCTCGCGGTCAATCACTACGGCCTGATGAGCTCGCTGGCCCATAAGAGCGGCATGCAATTGCAGGCGGAAGCCGTCGGCATCGGATTGCCCACGGTTGCGGATGAGCTGCTTTGCAAGGGGAACACCGATATACCCATGGGCGAGTTCTGGATCGGGAATCCCGGCACGCTCACCGACGACAAGGAGGCGGCGTCGGCGTCCCACACCTACGGAAAGCAGTATGTCGCAGCGGAATCGTTTACGGCGGTTCCCGATGCGGCGTCGTGGACCAATGATCCCTTTTCGCTCAAGGGCCTTGGCGACAGGGCGTTCTGCACGGGCGTTAACGACATTAGCTTCCATCGCTATGCCATGCAGCCCTATCTCGATCGCTATCCGGGAGTGACAATGGGGCCGTGGGGCCTGAACTTCGAGCGAACCAATACCTGGTGGGAACCGGGCAAGGCTTGGATAAGCTACCTGACGAGATCACAGTTCATCCTGCAGCAGGGCCAATTCGCAGGCGACATCTGCTACTTCTATGGCGGTGGCGCACCTCGCGACGTAGGCGGGTTCAGTTTCAGCCCCGCGCCGCCGCCCGGCTACGATTACGACGTTTGCAACGCGGATGTCCTGCTCAATCGCATGACCGTGAAGGATGGCCGCATTGTGCTCTCCAGCGGCATGAACTACCGTGTTCTGGTGTTGCCCAATAGCACGAACCTGACGCCCGAATTGGCCGCCAAGGTTAGGGATCTGGTCGCCGCGGGAGCGACCGTGGTAGGCCCCAAGCCGCTCGCGTCGCCCAGTCTTACGGGATATCCGGGGTGCGATGCGGCTGTCCGCAAGATCGGCGACGAAGTGTGGGCGAATCTGGATGGCGTAACGACGACGCGCCGGTCATACGGCAAGGGCTTCGTTGTTTGGGGCGAGCCGCTCGACAAGGTTCTGGCAGGCGTAGGCCCCGACTTTACGTACGAAGCGGGCGATGCGAAGACCGAGGTCAAATACATTCACCGGCGCATCGATGGGGCGGACTACTACTTCGTTTCCAACCAATCGTATGCGCCAGTTGAATTTTCCGCCAGCTTCCGCGTAGACGGTAAAGCGCCGGAGCTCTGGCATCCGGATACGGGAGAAATCGAGAACGCCGCGCTATTCAGCGAGCGCGAAGGCCGGACGAATGTTCCGTTGCGCCTCGATCCCGCAGGCAGCGTGTTCGTGGTTTTCCGCCGGCCAATCGCGGGGGTGCGGCATTTGGCCATGCTAAAGGCCGGCCAGCCGATGAAATTCGTCGCTCCGGAGGCGCGGCCGAAGATCTCGATTCTCAAAGCGTCCTATGGTAGTACGACATCGGCGGATGTCACCGCCGTGTTGAAGCGATGGCTGGACGGCGGACGGAAGGCGATGGTCGCCAACAACGACCTTGCCGGCGGCAATGACAAAGACCCCGCGCCCAATGTCGTAAAGAGCCTCTTTATTGATTATTCGGTCGATAAGGCTCCGTGCTCGACCGTGATCACGGAAGGAGAGACGATTTCGCTTCCAAAGGCAGCGCCTGGCTCGAAGGTTGAGATACTGCGAGCATCGTACGGCTTGAGAGGCTCAGCGGTCGATGTGACCGGAGAACTGGCGAACTGCGTCGAAAAAAGCGATGAGCCGATCAGAATCGGCAACGCTCTTTGCGGAGGCGTCGATCCGGCTCCCAATATCGTCAAGACGCTCGTCGTGACGTATACTTTGAACGGGGGCGCGCCAGTCACGAAGACGGTGAAAGAGAACGGCACGTTCTCGTTCGGCACGAGCGCCGTCAAAGTTGCCGTTCCGGATTACACGGTTCGGTCCGCCTCGGACGGCGACGTGCTTCTGACGAACTGGCGAAACGATACGGTGACGTACGCGACGGCAACCGGAGAAGCGAAAACGCTGACGATCTCATCCGTTCCAGAGCCCCTGCCGATCAGCGGACCGTGGACGGTGCATTTTCCAAAAGGGTGGGGGGCGCCCGAATCCGTGATCTTCGATAAGCTGGATTCGTGGACGAACAGCGCGGATGACGGCGTCAAGTATTTCTCGGGTACGGCCGTTTACGAAACGACGGTCAATATTCCGGCGGACCGGTTTGGCAAGAACAAAGCATTGCTGCTCGACCTTGGCAACGTCAAGAATCTGGCGGAAGTGACGGTAAATGGCCACAACAAGGGTGTGCTCTGGAAATCGCCGTTCCGAATCGATGTCACCGGCGACGCGCACGCGGGCTCCAACACGATCCGGATCAAAGTGACCAACCTTTGGCCAAATCGTCTGATCGGCGATCAGTTTCTGCCGGAAGACAAACGATTTACGTGGACGACGTTCAATCCATACAAGCGCGAATCGGAGCTTCTCGAATCGGGCCTTCTCGGTCCGGCGCTGCTCCGAAGCGGCGTTACAAGCGTGCTGTCCGCTCGTTAGCTGCGAGTAAGCGTGGGATTAAGCAATCGAGTTTATGAAGCGATGAAAAGCGTCGCCCTGAGTTTTGGCGGGACCGCGCCGATAATGGCATTAGCATGGGGCATTTTAGAGATACGTCGCCGCCGTGCAACGATGGGTAAACTGATATGCTAAATTCCTCGCTGTCGCGTCGCCGCGCCTCTATGCGCCGCTCCGCGTTTACGTTGGTTGAGTTGATGATCGTGGTGTTGATAATCGGCATCTTGTTCAATATCGCTTTGCCGACCTTGATAATGTCACGTGATACCGCGCGCACGAAGGCTTGCGTTCGGAACCTCAAGACAATCTCCACGGCGAAAGAAGAGTGGGCGTTCGATACGAGGCAAGGGGCAACGGCGACGCCGACGTGGAGCAACATATCGTCGTACGTCAAGCAGAGCTACGGTACGGCCGGACCGGTGTGTCCCGCAAGCAACTTGCCTTATAACATTAACGCCGTCAATACGGACCCCACCTGCGCGGGATATCCAGTTACGCACACGCTTACGTAGAGCGCGTGCCGCTTGCGAGTTCGGATCGCGTTCCTTTAGGACGGGCAGCAGATGAGTTCGGGTTATCGAATGTCGGCGATTGTCTCACGCTCTACGAGCGTGGCGCTCAATGTGAGCTGGCGCGGGGTGGAGTTGGGTTTTGCGACTCGCTCGACGAGCATACCGACCGCGATCTCCGGCATTTGGCGTAACTGCTGATCGATGGAACTAAGGCGAGGATACGTGTGCTCGCACGTTTCCGAATTATCGAAACCGACGATCGACAGGTCTTCAGGCACGCGCACACCCTGTTCCGTCGCCATGCGAAGCACGGTTGACGCAAACAAGTCGTTCGCACAGATTATTGCCGTTGGGCGGTTGTCGTCAACGCGAAACTCATCGAACGCTCGTTGCATTCGCACGGGGAATGCAAGTCCGGTCGCGCGTTCGTCGAGATAGAGTCGTTCGTACCCTCCACGCATTTTCATCGCGGTTCGATAACCGTCGAGCCGCCGTTCGATGCGGCTTGATGAAGGCGGTATGTCCATCCAGAAGCCGATTCTTCGGTGCCCCAGGCTGAAGAGCCGCCTCACGGCGCCGCCGATGCCGCCGAAGTCATCCGATGCCACTGCATCGATTTCAATTTCCCCCAATGGGGCATTAATCTGCACGACGGGACACAGTTTCGCCAATTGATCGAGACCGCCCATGTCGCCCTGAATGCTGAGCAAAATCCCGTCCGCCTCGGCTTCCTTGGCCAGTCTTGCGATCCGAGACACGACGTCATTGGTCTTTGGTAGATTGGATACGAGCAAATGCCCTCCGCGTTTTGCGACAGCGTGCTCGGCGCCGTAAACAAGACGGCCTACCAAGTTTTCCTGCAGCGATGTCATTATCGAAGTCAACTCGCGGCCGTCTTCTGGCTCCACTTTCGTGAATCCGACCGTGACAATCATGACCTTTCCAAGGCCGATCTCGGACGCTGCCTGCCCGCTTCCGTAGCCCATCTCGCGAGCCACGCGTATAATCTGGCGCTGCCCCTTGGACGAAGAATGACCCTTCGCACTGAGCGCCCTGCTCACCGTGGAAACGGAGACTCCGATCTGGCTCGCAATATCGGCGAGACGAACGTCAGGCATTTTTGACCCCTTCTGTCCGCTGCGCCCTGTTAGCAGATATCGGCGTGTGATCCATACGACAATCATACCGATTTGTTGCAATTCTGTCAATAATTTATGCAACTGGTTTGCAGGCCGTTAGGGCGGCGCACACTAAATCCTCCGAGGAGCAGACGAGAATCCAAATTTGTCCGACTATGAGAACATGCGATTTGGGTGTTGACAAAGTGAATGATTTGCGATACTATGCAAATGGATTGCAACATTATGAAAATCATCGCGCTCGAATTCCTCTGCTGCAGCACAATACGTTGGCGCTCCCTCCTGCGGGCCAGACGGCTCGCTTGTACGATTGCCGTCATTGCATTCGGGCTTATCATGCCTGTCGCGCCCCAGCCTGTGGCGCTTGCGGCCGGGGCGCCGGTTACCGAAACGCCCTGGGGAACGGTCTTCGTTGCTCTTGAACATCCCGGCGATCTGGTGTATGTCTCCCAAACTCCGGTATCATCGCTTGCCCATTTAACGCCGTATCGGCCGGCGTATTCCAACCTTGCCCTCAATTGGGATACAAGCTACCGCTTCGATCCGGAGACCGACAGCGAGGCCGTTCGCAATGACGCGCGTAAGGGCTGGAATGTGTATCCGCATCTGGCGGATGGCCGTTATGGCGACGGCGACACGGACACATGGACGTCGTACGCGCCCGGCACGAAGAAAATCGTCACGCCTGAGTTTGACTTCGGTCAACGAAGCCTTGTCTCCTCCGTCGTCGTAACCACGAAGGCGAGTTCCATGACGGGGGATGCGCCAGTGCGCGTCGAAGTCTATTCGGGCGATGGAGCGGGGACATGGACGTCGGTGGGGGCGGTTGACGCCCGCGTTTCGTCTGCAGCGTACTCATTTCCCGAGGTGGCGTTTGCGCCGTTCACCGCGCGCTTTGTGAAGGTTCGCATTACGGCGGCAGTTTCCGGTCTGGACGTGGGAGAGGTTTGCATCAATGGCGTTCCGAATGGCGCACGGCGAATTGAAGTGAGCGGTCTCGTTCGCGGAAAATCGTATTGGATAGCCGTTGCCAGTGGACCTGGTGCAACCGCGCGTTCCTTTCACGTGTTCCAGATCCGCGTCCACTCGGCCTTCGAGGACGGCAGCGCGTGGGCGCGCTATGGCGTCAACGTTCATCTCGAACACCTCATGTCGCAGCCCGCTCTTCTCGAACGCGCGGTGCAAATGATTGCGGCTGCTGGCATTCGCTGGGTCCGTTGGTATCCATGCGGCGGCTCGGACCGCGTGGCGACATTGCTGGCGAAGTATGGGATAGGGGCCATGATGGGACCGACGAGTCCGGTCGCGTCTCTGGTTGGCGTTTTCAACGAGCCTGAGCTTGCGCGCAAGGCTCCGGACTTCGTAGCGGCTCAGATTGCCGGGATGCACGCTTCGGTGCACGCCGCGCATCCTGACCTTGTAGTTGGCGGTCCGGCCTGCATGGGGGAGAGCACCCAGTATGAGGCGAAAGTGTTGTCTATGTTGTCGCCCAAGCAACTCGACTTCTATGACTTTCATCCGTACGTGAAATCCACAACCCAGCCCGTGGACGGCCTTGCGCGCAATGAGCCCGAAAACGTGGCTACGATCTACCGGCGTAATCTAGCGGTACTCGAAGCATCCGGCATGCACGCAATGCCAATAGTCGCGTCAGAGACCGGCTATTCGACATTCGAGGGAAGCAGCTGGACGAAATCCGTAAGCCGAGATGAGCAAGCGGCCTATTTGACGCGTCTGTTCTTGGCTCAGATTGCTCTTGGCGTGAGAGGGATTGCGTGGTACGACTTCCAGGACGATGGCTTGGCGCGCTCAAATATAGAGCATAACTTCGGTATCGTATTGAACGATCTTCAACCAAAGCCCGCATATTTCGCGTACCAGGCCATGACCCGGCTTGTTGGCAGTCGACCGTATCTGAGCGGCAACTCGAAGCCGACTTCGCCCGACTACTGCTACACCTTCGGCCCCTGCGACGATTATAAAAATACTTTGACGGTCTTCGTAAATGCCGTTGGGCGAACGTCCCTCGATATCCCAGACCCAAACCGTCAGGCGCGCTTATACAACCTTTATGGCAATCCCGAAAAAATTCGTTATGCGGGAAAAATCGCATCGATTGACTTCGCCGGCGAGCCCGTGTATTTGGCGACCTTCGCGCCCCCCCGGATCATCGGCGTTCGCCACAGCGAAATCCCGGCGCCGCAACGACTGACGCTTACGGGGGCGGCCAATGGCGTAACCGCCTTTTCGAGATCGTCCGCAGGCATCGACGTAACCGTCGCGAGTTCGTACCATCGTCTGATGCCAATCGCCGTTCGCGCGAACAGCTCAGCGTTCCTGGGGCCAGCGACGAGATCGCTTAATCTTGCACCAGGGAAATCCGTCAAGGTTCATCTCGACGCTCTCTTAGCGCCAGGAGTCGACGGAACATATCCCGTCGATCTCACCGTGAGCTCGCCGGAGGGGAGCGTGCAGCGGGCATCGTACCTCGCGGTGTCGCCTGCACCGCCAGGATCGCCGCCGACGGCGCGCTTGATCCAAGTTGGCGCGCCAGGACGGCGGATGGCCGTGATTGAAAGCACGGGACTTTACGTGGTTGTCTCGCCTGACACCGGCTCGCGCGTTCTTCGGATCGTGGACAAGACCACGGGATGCGATCAGCTTTATGTTCCTCCCACAATACGAGGTGGATTGACGAGCTATACGGACAATCTTGAGGCGGGCGAATGGCTCAGCTTGGGCGGGTATCCCGGATCCGTCTGCAAGGCCGTATTTGACGCGGTTCCCCTGGTGACTACGAACTCGGCCATACTCGATATGACGTCTGTTGTCGACGGATGCCGGATCATGCACCGCGTTGAGATAAGCGCGGACTCGCCGAAAACACTGTGCGAAACGTACTTCGTTGCCAACACGACGTCTCAACCGATCGTTATATCTGCACAGACTCATCCGGAATTCACTCCGGGTGGAAGTATCGATTCGGGCGGCGTGGAGATCATTGTTCCAAGCGAGGGGGCGGTCAAGCGCGGATCCTTCCTAGCGTACGGTGGCGATCTTGGAACGTTGCCGCCCGATCAAGGTTGGTGGAATGCCATTAACACCGACAATCACGCCGCGATAAGATGCGCCTTCGATTCCGCGACGGTTGCAGGAATCCGGCAATGGCATGACGGCTCCTACTTCAATATGGAACTTGGCTTTCGAAAATCAGAAATCAAGCCAGGAGAGAGCCTGTCATTTCACTACGCTTACACATTTGGTACGACGCTTGACGACGTTGCGCCACAGGGAAAGGGTACGGATCTGAAATGAAACTACGTGGGTTCACTCTTATTGAATTGCTCGTTGTTATCGCAATTATCTGCATACTTGCCGCGATACTGTTTCCCGTTTTCGCGACGGCTCGCGAGAAAGCCCGGCAGACGACGTGCTCGAGCAACCTGAAGCAGATCGGGCTTGGGTTTGCACAGTACGAACAAGATTTTGACGAACGGACGCCTTGTGGCATTCTTTCGGGCACGGCCAGTGGTTGCTCGACCCTCTATGGCGACGGTTGGGCTGGGCAAATTGTGTCCTACGTGAAGAGCGTCCCGGTCTTCACGTGTCCGGACGACCAGACACAGACGGTCTATCCCTGGGCGGGGCATCCGTATTATCCCATCTCTTATGCGTATAACTGGTATGCCGTCAACCAGCCCATGTCGAGTTTCCAGGAACCAGCGCGGTCTGTGTACCTGTCCGAAATCAGAGGCGTGAATGCCGAAGACTTGATGTATCCTAATGAACTGATCTCGTCGCAATCCCCGGTTGACAAGGGCTACAACTTCTTCGTCATGTGGGGCACGGGCGCTGCCTGTGCCACAAACGCGCCGGCAACGATTGCCTACGCGACTGGGCTCTACTACGACAGCAACCACAACCAGGGCAATAATCAGGACGGCGCGGCGCGCCATACCGCGGCCGCCAATTATCTCTTGGCCGATGGTCATGTCAAGTGGCTGCCGGGCTCGCATGTTATGTCGGGCTGGACGTCGAGTTGGACGATCCTTCCCCTCGCCAATTGCACGACGATAGCCTGCTACCAGATTAAATAACGCACTGGGAATAGTGGATGGTGCGCGCCGCCGCGGATTATCGGAGGCGGGGGCGCTTAGAAAGCGCCTGTCAAGGTTTACGTGCGACCGTCGCGATCCCATCACACGCAGAAACGCCCGCTCGAATGGAGCGGGCGTTTGTTCAATCCGGCGGGGCGCCGATCACGTCGGTTAGCTCGTCGTGATCTTCATAAACTCTTTGGCGTCCTCAAACTTCTTGATCGTATCCTGTTCAATGGCTTCCCACACTTGAGGGGTAAACGCAAGCCATTTCTCGACCTGCGGATCGAGAGGCGGAACGCCCGGATCGCCGCCGTCGCCCAGTCCCAGTTTGCGTGCAAGACGGTCCGCAGCGTGCACGATCGCGACGATTTCAAAGTAATCCTTGGCGAAGGCCGGCTGGTGATGCAGCGCGACCATTGCGGTCAGGGTCGGCGGAAGGTTCCATTTTTCGGCGATGCGTTTTCCCACCAGAACGTGGCCGATGCCGAGGGCCGTCTTCTCGGCGTCCCAAATGCTGATATTGGCTGCGCGGGCCAGCTTAATGGCGATTGCATACTGATCGGGAAAATATTGGTCTAGGAAGAGCTTTCCAAGATCGTGCAGCAAACCGCCGACAAAGACTTCCTCGGTCACTTTGGCGTTCAGATTGCGTCGTCGCGCGATAATCCACGCGGCGACGGCGACGGCGACCGAGTGCGACCAGAACTTGTCCCGATCGAGGGCCGTCTGTCCGCGCGCTTCAAACGCCTTGGCAACGCCCAGGGAAGTGGCAAGGTTGCGTATCGTATTGAAGCCGAGGATGACGATCGCGTGCGTGATCGTTGCGATGCGCCGTGGAAAACCGTAGTAGCTGGAGTTCACCAGTCGAAGGATCTTGCCGGAAAGAGCCTGATCGGACGATATCAGCCGGTTAAGGTCCGCAGCGGATGTCGTGGGCTCATTTATCGTCTGCATGACCCGCACGACCACGGCTGGCAGAGGCGGCAAGTCTTGCAGCTCGCTCTCGATGATGCTCAAGAGGCGTTCCTGCTTGATCTTGGTTTCGATTACAGTCGCCAATGGGGTTGCTCCATACCGGCAGTCCGGCAAAACACTTTCGAGTTCATTATTGGCCCTTACCGGGCCAATCTTTAGCGACAAAAGCGCCAAAGGCCGACGCGGAGTGCTGCAAAAAAGCAATCGAGCTCTAAACGCTGGCTTGCTGGCGGCGCAAAACGATCGATTGCTATAGAGGACCTAGAAAACCGCAGATGTTGCGAGCGTAAACCGTGAAACCTTGTTTCTGCAGTAGGCCGCATTATTGTACCATCTATCGACGAGTATTGCAGCGATCGCATGTCGATCGCTTACAATCTCAGCGGAAGGCGGAGGCAAGGTATAATGTAGAAGCGCCCCTGAAGACCCTCCGCGCGCCGCAATTGAGACGCGCCGCAGGGATTACTGGCGGCTCAGGATTATTGCCAATACCTTATGTTTGAAAAATTGCACGAAGTAGACGCACTCTACGAGGAACTTGGGGCTAAGCTTTCGGATCCGGCGACGATGTCGGACATTAGCGAATACCAGCGGATTGCCAAGCAGCATAACGATCTGACCGAAATCGTAACTCGATTTCGCGAATACAAGCTGGCATGCCGTCAGCTTAACGAGACCGAGGATATGCTCCATGGATCGCTCGACGACGAGATGCGTGAATTAGCGCAGGCCGAACTCGATGAGCTGAAGGAGCGCAAGGCGGGCTTGGAGCAGCAGCTCAAAGTCCTGCTTCTCCCGACCGACCCGAACGATGATAAAGACGTCATCCTCGAAATCCGCGGCGGCGCGGGCGGCGAAGAGGCGGCGCTGTTCGCCGGCGAATTGCTCCGAATGTATCTGCGGTACGCGGACCGGCAGGGATGGAAGTACGAGTTCCTAAGTACGAACGAAACCGGGATTGGCGGGTATAAGGAAGCGATTGTCGAAGTCCATGGGCAGGGGGCGTATTCCAAGCTCAAGTTTGAAGGCGGCGTCCATCGTGTCCAACGCGTCCCCGCGACGGAGAGCGGCGGGCGAATCCATACGAGCACGGTTACCGTCGCCGTAATGCCTGAGGTCGAGGATGTCGAGATCACGATCGACATGCGCGATATCATTCGCGAACACACGCTTTCGCAAGGCGCGGGCGGACAGAACGTCCAGAAGAACGAGACCGCCGTACGGCTTATTCATAAACCGACCGGCATGGTGGTGACCTGCCAGGATCAGCGGTCACAATTGCAAAATTTTGAAAAGGCAATGCGCGTTCTGCGAGCTCGCCTTTACGAGATTGAAATGGAAAAGCAGCGCGCCGAGTCGGATGCCAGCAGGCGCGGCATGGTCGGAAGCGGAGACCGGAGCGAGAAGATCCGGACGTATAATTTCCCGCAGGACCGGATGACCGATCATCGGATCGGCCTGACCTTGCACAACTTGCCCACTCTGCTCGATGGCGATATCCAAATCGTTATCGACAATTTGGTCGCCGCCGATCAAGCGGAAAAGCTCAAGGGCGAGAGCGCAGCCTGACGCGATCAGTTTGATAGGCACCTAACATGAGACGGAACGTTCGAACCTTGGCCGCTGTCTGTAGCCTGTCTGCTTGCTTGCTGGCAGCGCCATTTTTGACGGCGCAAATCTCCGGACGCGCCCAGGCCGCATCCAGTGTCCTAGCCACGCTTCCCGCCGACGATACTCCAACGCGGGGCGATCTCGCGAAGCCGTTGTCGCCTCCGCCCGCGCCTCCGTCGGCTCCCGCTCCCGCGTCCGTCGCGCCTACGCCTACGCCCGTCGCACCCGCGTCGAAGCCGGCTCCCGCGCCCGCGCCCGCCGCGCCTTTGTCGAAGCCCGCGCCTACGTCGAAGCCGGCTCCCGCGCCCGCCAAGGTTGCTCCTAAATCCTCGCCGCAGCCTGCGAAAGTGTCCGCGCCTCCGCGTCCCGCGCCCGCTGCGTCGCCGGTAGCCGCCTTTGTTGCGCCGAAGACCACTGATAACGTGCCATCCGGCCATCGCCCTGTGCACAACTTCGTTCCGGTTGTGTTTCCTGAGCCGACAATGGATACGTCGGCGACTTCCAACGCGTCAAATATCAAGGCGAGCGAGCTAATGGGGCGTATGGATAAGGCTTATCAGCAGCTCCAGTCGTTTTCGGCTGAGTTCGACTCGCGCAGCTCCGACGATCCGTCCAAGCCGGTCATGCATGCGCGCCTCGCGTTTCAAAGGGAGCCGGAAAGGGCGATCGCGACGATTACCCAGCCAGACCCAGGCGCTTACGTTTACGATGGCGCGAACTTCTTTCACTATCCCGCACCGGACCGGACGCACTTTACGATGACGGCGAATACCTGGAACAATCTTGCCGGCTCCGGCATCGCGGTCGTGTTCGGTCGACTCGTTGCCGATCCTCGGCAGGACCTGCTTTCGCGAATGCTCACATCCGGATTCCAGACCCAGAACGACCTTGGAACGATGTCGCAGCTGAACCTTCTGCCGCAGGCGGTCGTGGACAATCAACTTTGTGATCGACTCCAGGCCGTGCTTGATGACGGCTCGCGCGTGTTGCTCGTAATTGGAAGCCGCGATCATTTGCTGCGCAGAGCGACTTGGTCGCGGATCGATACGGACGGTAAGAACCGCTATTTCGTGGAGCAGTACACGGATATCCGGATCAACCCGAGCATCTCGTCCACGGAGTTCCAATTCCATCCTCCGGCTGGCGTCACGCTTGCGGAGACGCCCTAAGATGTGGCACGCGCGGGGCTCAGACGTTCTTCGCGGACGGCGTCAGCGATTTCCCGATTGTTTTGAGCTTGTGCCGTTTTGGGGGCGAGCGCCCTCTAGGCGGTGGACCAAATAGCGGGACGATGCGTCCGCTTTTGCGCGCGATTTCATCACACTTTCGTACTCTGATTGCCAACAATGCCCACATCGCCAACCGTCGCCGCCCTCCTGCTACAAGCCGCGAAGCGCCTGAGCGCCGCCGGGATCGATACGGCTCGTCTGGACGCGCAACTGTTGCTCGCGATGGCGTTGCGGGGTCGTCGTGAAGACCTTGCGCGCGCGCCGGAACGGCTCGTGAGCGTCGCCGAGCAGGAGGCTTTCGCCCGGGTGCTCGCGGAGCGTGAGAAGCGCCGCCCGTTGGCATACGTGTTGGGCGAGTCTTGGTTCCACGGCCACCCATTCTTTGTCGGTGAAGGGGTGCTCGTTCCGCGACCCGAAACCGAGATGCTGGCAGACCTTGCGTGCGAACGCGCTCCGTCGGGCGGCCTGGTCGCCGATATCGGCACGGGATCGGGCTGCATCGCGCTCAGCATTGCGCTGGCGCGGCTGGATCTTCGGGTTATGGCGACGGAGATCTCGGAGACCGCGATGGGGTTCGCCAGTCGCAACGCGAGCCGCCACGGCGTAGGCGATCGGGTGGCTATCGCGCTTGGCGATCTGCTTGCGCCGCTGGCGTCAACCCATTTCAATGTGATCGTATCGAATCCCCCCTATATCGCGACTGGCGATGTCGCCGGACTGATGCCCGAGGTGCGCGACTACGAGCCGTCGCGCGCCTTGTACGAAGGAACGGGAGCAGATGGGCTGGCTGTTTACCGGCGTCTGATCCCAGAGGCTGTCGCGAACCTGACCTCCGGAGGATGGCTCGCGGTTGAGGTCGGCCTTGGCCAGGCGCGCCATGTTGAACGGTTGTATGTCGACGCGGGGTACAACAACATTGAGGTGTTGCCCGACTTCGCGAACATTGAGCGCGTTGTCGCCGGACAATGGTTGGGGTAAACCGGGAGGCGTTATGAAACCGATGACCATCCTTCTTCTGGCGGGTGTTGCCGCAATCGGAATGGCGGGATGCAGCGCGCATACCGAGTACGCCAAGACGCCCGTCCTTGTCGGGACGACGCCGACTTACCGGTCGACGGTCCTTTCAACCGATCCGAGAGTCGAGCCGTTTTACACGCAGCCGGGCGTCAATTCGGGACCTCCCGTTTCGCTCCCATTGATTCCATCGCAGGATCGCTGGGATCCTAACGATCCGGTGGCGACATCGGTTTACAACGCGCTGACAACGTCTTCGGACGTTCACCTGAGTTTCCTCCGCGTGAGCGCTCATAAGGGGACGATCCGCCTGCAGGGCTTGGTTGCCAACGGCACTGCGCGCAAGCGAGCCGAGGCGATCGCGAAATCGGAGCCGGGCGTGCGAGCCGTGCAGGACGAGGTGACGATCTCGAAGAGGCCGTGAGGGTGACGAGCGATCTTCCGCGCTCGAACGCGCATCTGGCGCAGCGGAAAGCTGCCGCCGTCCGAGGAGAACGCCAGCTCGGATAGCGCTCTTGCCCTATCTTTACACCGAAACGTAAACATTGATGCCATCTCGTATCACCGTTGCTATTGCTTTCTTCGTCGGTTGTCTCGCCGTCGCGCCGCTTGCCCAAGCTGCTCCTCGCTTGCCTGCTCCGCCGCTCGCGAATATGCGCGCGACGCCGCTGCCGGTGCTTGCGCCTCCCAGCATCGCGGACGCGATCGCGCAGATCGGGGGGCGATACCGGGTAGCGGTCGTAGCGTTCGTCCCTGCGTACAAGGTGGACCTTTCATCCGTGAAGCCGGCAGGCGCGCTCGATCAGGCTCTTGGGCAGCTCGCCGAGGCAATTGACGGGCACGTCCAGCAGGTTTCGCCGGTGCTTTACGCAATCGTACCCAACTTCCGCGTCGATGCGCCGTCGGCTCCGCTCGTTCCTCAGGTGCATGCAGCCGTGCAGGCAAGCAACGGGCTTGCCTATATCGTCGACGATCTTCCGGATGCGGCGACCCGCGCTCGCGTCTTTTCGTCGCCGGGCATTTCGGTCGGCGGGCTCTCCGAGACAGCGCGCGCCGCGATTATGGCGCTGACTATACGAGGACGGCCGCTTCGCGATGAGTTGTGGGGCGGGGCGACTGGCCCCGGATTGATGGTTTGGCTGCAGCCAGAGTGGATTGTCACGGTGCGTTACGGAACGCTCCGGCTGGGGTCCTACGACGCCTGGGAACAATCCGGGAACACCGCCGTTTCGTGGGACGCGAACACGTTTGTTACGGCTGCCCAGATCGCGGCCGCGCATCCAGCCGCGCCGATAGCGCCGCCGTCGGAAGAGACGATTAGCATCCCGCACCGTATGCTGACTGTCAATCGAAGCCGATTGACGGCGAACGATCTCGCGAAGGTGATCGCGCGGGAGCCTGGCGGCGTGATTATCGATTCCGCGGTGGCCGGGCAAGCCGTCGCCATAACACGCGGCGTCTACGACTCCCAATTGCTGCTGAATGCAATCTGCCGGTCGCTTCAACTGACGATCCTCGAGGTAAAGGAACCTTCCAGCGCCGCTGACGGCGGGACGCCTCCGGCGCAGCCGAGGTTAGTCGTAACAGGTGCGCCGCCTGGCGACGATGACAGAATCGTACACGAGGCGGTCGATCGGGAGATCGTTAGGGCGTGGTCAATCGCGCTGGCGATGGCGCAGCAGGCGATGCCTGTTTCGAGCGCAGGGCCGTTCGGTTTCGGTCAATGCGCGGGGTTCGCAACTCTCTCTTACCGGGATCTCAATGAGGCGCAGAAGGTCGCGGTGGATGGCCTTTTGCCGATGTTGCCGGTTCGCCTATCCGCTGAGCAGGCGGCGAATATCACGGTTGCGATCCGGCCCGGTCTCGTGGCGCAAGGAAGGGTGCACGGAGATTTAGTAAGCACGGTCGAACAGTCGGCGACGATCTTCGCGGATGTGCCGTTCGGCGGGGCAAGCGGGCGCTAAGCGATCGATGAGGCTGGTTCCGGCGGCGTCTCCGCTGCCTGCTCAGCTTCTGCCTCCGTAGCGGGCTCGTGCTCTTTATCCCAGACGCTCGACAATGCTGCGAGCGCGACTTCGATCATTGTATCGTCGGGCAGACGGGTGGTCAGGTATTGCGTCGCAAGTCCTGGCGCAATCAGCAGCTTCGCCCACCACTGGTCGCGATACTTGCCGGCGAACTTGAGAATCTCGTACGAGATGCCGACCACGAGGAGAACACATCCAAGATTGATCGGGATGCGGATGAGAACCGGCGGGCGTCCGAACAGCGCGATCACGAAGATGCTGACGATCAGGACGACGAAGATGAAATTCGTTCCGCAGCGCGGATGGATGCGGCTCGCCTTGCGCGCGTTCTCTAGCGTCAGATCCTGTCCGGCTTCCAGCGTATTGATCGCTTTGTGCTCGGCCCCGTGATACTGGAACACGCGCCGGACGTTGGGAAGGCGGGAGATCAGGCCAACATAGGCGAGGAAGAAGACGATCCGGATCAGGCCGTCGCTAAGGTTTGCGAGAAACTGTCCTTCGTGCGACGCCGCGCTTAAGTGGAGGAGACGTTGCGCGCCTTCGGTGATAAGCGTCGGCAATACCCAGAACAGCCCGATACCCAGGGCGAGCGATATAAAGACGGTGCTGCCGATTACGATGCCGTTGATCGGCTGCGAGCCCGGCGCTTGCTTACCCTGTGCTTCCGGGATTCCTTCCGTACCGATATCGGCCGCCTGAACGTTCGCGGAATAGAAAAGCGCCCGTGTGCCCATATAAAGGGCATCCACGAGCGCTAAGACTCCTCGTAGGAACGGCTTATTCATCCACTGCATCGACCGCGTTACGCTCTCGACGTTTTCGCGTTCGACAACAATTTGACCGTCCGACTCTCGCCGGCACGCTACCGCGAAGTAGCGGGGACTGCGCATCATGACGCCTTCGACAACGGCCTGACCGCCGTACATCTGGCGTTCTTTCACCGTCGAACTCTGGATGTCGCCCATGGACAGTACCGCTCCTGCTGTTTCCGGCGCGTTCCCAGCCGAGCTGAGACTACTTCTTCATTCCGTACTTTTGCAGGAACTTCTCGACTCGTCCTTCGGTATCGACGAGTTTTTGCTTCCCGGTAAAGAACGGATGGCAGCTCGAACAAATTTCCACGTGAATGTTGTCCTTGGTCGAGCGCGTATGGATCACGTTGCCGCATGCGCACGTGATGGTGGCATCGGCATATTTCGGATGGATTCCTGGTTTCATTTCTGACGGCTCCCTTGCATTAACAATGTTAAAGCCGGTCCCCGAGGGGCCGGCGCAGTGGACGCCTCCATCGCATCTGCGGCGATGCGCGGAGTCCATTGAACGACACATGATGATAACCCAATCATTATACCCATGCCGCGACCGAATTGCAACTTTTGTTTTCAGCGATTCGTTTACCTCGAAGAGGATCGATTTTCGCGCGGATGCTTCCGCGGGCCGCAGGTTCGCCAGTAGCCCGCGCGCGTCTTCCATCCCCTCGCCGCGCGCGCGTCGCTCATCGCGCCGTCGAAGGTATAATGACCGTCATTATGCGGCTGCTCGTTACTAATGATGACGGCGTTCATTCGCCGGGGATTCTTGCGCTGAAAAAAGCGCTGGATCCGCTAGGCGAAGTGATCGTTGTTGCTCCCGAGCGGCCCCGGTCGGCGGTTGGGCACGCCATTACGCTGCATAAGCCGTTGAGACTGCATCGCGGCAAGATGGCGGACGGCTTGCCGGCATGGTCGTCGAACGGCACTCCGGCGGACTGCGTGACCCTCGGCATCCTCGAATTGATGGACGGCAAGGCCGATTTAGTCGTCAGCGGGATCAACCATGGGCCTAACCTCGGCTGGGACGTCCACTACTCGGGGACGGTTTCGGCGGCGTTTGAATCGGTGATGATCGGAGTTCCCGCCATCGCCGTATCGGTGGCGTCGTGGGATGATGATATCCGCTGGGATGGACTGGCGCGCTTTGCGGCCAAACTTGCGTCATGGCTTTCAGAGCACCCGCTCGGACCGCATACGCTGCTTAACGTAAACGCGCCGAACCTGCCGGCCGGTGAACTGAAGGGGATCGAAATCACTCGCTTGGGCAGCCGCCAGTACGTGGACCGCCTCATCAAACGAGTCGATCCAACGGGACGTCCGTATTTTTGGCTCGGCGGAACTCTTCTGGACGGGCAGAGCGAAGCGGGCTCCGACGTTCACGCGGTTGCCAATGGAAAGATCAGCGTTACGCCGCTGCAGCTGGACCTTACGTCAAATGCCGCGCGCGCTGACCTCAGGGCGATCGAAGGATTGTAGGGGCGTGGACGCTCTCGATGCAACCCAGCGCGGCTCCTGCGGCGAGCCCCGCGCCCGGCGAGCGCTGGCAAGAGGTCTTGGACAATATCCCAGCACTGGAGGTGCTGATCGAAACCATGAGTATTACGGCTAAATTCGGAGGGACGTCGCTTGCCGACGCCAACCAGATTCGCAAAGTCGCGGACATTATCAAGTCAGATCCGCGACGTCGGCACATTGTCCTTTCCGCTCCAGGAAAGAGGACCAGTTCCGACAAGAAGATTACGGACCTCCTCTACCTATGCCATTCTCTGGCGAACCAGGGGCTGGATATCCAGACTGCCTTCGGCCCGATCAAGCAGCGCTTTCTCGGGATCGCGGAAGAGCTTGGCGTCGACGAGATGGCTGGCTGGTTGGCGGAAGTCGAGTTGCGCATTGCGGACGGGGCCGATGTCGACTGGATTGCGTCGCGTGGCGAGTACCTGAACTCCCGCATGGTCGCGCGTTTCCTAGGGGCGACGTTTATCGACGCCGCATCCGCCATACGGATGGCAGCGGACGGCCGTCTTCGCGCCGCCGAGACCTATCAGCTGCTCGCCGAGGCGCTCACGGGAGACGGCCTATTCGTCGTTCCCGGGTTTTACGGCGCCGATCCATCCGGCCATATCCGGTGCTTTTCGCGAGGCGGTTCGGACATTACCGGGGCGATCGTAGCACGGGCCGCGGGCGATCAGGTTTACGAGAATTGGACCGACGTGCCAGGTCTGCTCATGGCGGATCCGCGCATCGTGGATAATCCGCGGCCCATTGCGGAGGTCACTTACCGCGAGCAGCGTGAACTTTCGTATATGGGCGCGACGGTGTTGCACGACGAAGCTGTCTTCCCCGTTCGCGAGGCAGGCATTCCGATCAACATTCGCAATACGAACGATCCGTCCGCGCCAGGGACGCGCATTGTCACCACCCGGGATTCTTCGCGGCATGCGGTCGCTGGGATTGCGGGACGCGTCGGCTTCTCGAACGTCTACACGGACAAGGCGCTCATGAATGCGGAGCTGGGGTATGGCCGCCGCATGCTGGAGATCCTCGAAAAGCGCGGCATTACGTTCGAGCATGCCCCGACAAGCATCGACACCATGTCCGTCATCGTTCGCGACGAGGAAATTGCGGGCAAGGAAGATCTGGTGCTCGGCGATATCGAGAACCAGCTCAAGCCGGACCGGGTCGAGATCGACAGCGACATCGCATTAATCGCGACGGTTGGCGAAGGAATGAGCAAGAAGGTCGGCATCGCGGCCAGGCTTTTTGGAGCGCTCGGCAAATCGGGCGTCAATATCCTGATGATTAACCAGGGCGCAAGCGAGATCAACATTATCGTCGGCGTCGCGGCGTCCGACTATGAAAAGGCGGTTCGCGCAATATACGGCGAGTTTGTGAAGCCCGCATGACGGGCTCCCTGCAGCGGCAAAAGCGCCGTCAAACGATTATGAAATGCGCGTCTGCCACACTCCTTCGTGCGCATTTCATCAACGGCGGCTATCATGATCGCTCCGCCGTTTGCGGTTTCCGCTCTTGCAGCTCCGCGGATCGTTGACGCTTATCTGTTCTCCTTATCGTCAGGTTATTTCCCATCGACCTGGGTGATATTTAGCTCTATTGCCTCCTCGTTGGGATCTGCTCCGGAAAAAGGCAGGTGCTGCATGAAGGAATTTTCGACACCGTACGGAAGCCGAACGCGGAGTCCGGGCTATCAACTCTGGATAGTCAGCAATTCGTGGCAGCGCCGCGTGCGCGCGGCGCTAAAGGAATTCGATCTGACACATGTTCAGTTCGCCTTGCTCATGGCAACGCGGAAGCTATCGTCTTTGGGCATCGCGGCTAACCAGGCCAGGATTTCGGAGAACGCCGGGACCGACAAGATGATGACGTCGCAGGTCTTGCGAAGCCTGGAAGTGAAGGGGCTTGTTAAGCGCACCACCGACGAAGCGGATGCTAGAGCGCGTAGGATCGTTTTAACGGAAGCGGGCGAGGCGATTATCGTCAGAGCGTTTGAGCGCGTCGTGCAGACCGACGCCGATTTTTTCGCGGAGCTTGGCGATGAAACCGGAAAGCTAACGGAGTTTCTGCGCCGTCTTGCCGAGGCGAACAACAACGCGAACGCCGGCTAGACTTGCCCTGCGAAGACCGGGCAGCGTCAGGCAAGCGAATCTTCTTCTCCGCCCTTACCCGCCGTCTCTCGATCGCGCCGCCGTAAGCGTATGCGGGGATTGCGATATTTCGTGCCGGCCATCGGCATGAACGACGATCGCATTCGTGAGCTGCCGGCCCGGCCGGGCAAGCATGCGGCCGTTGCAGTAAAAGCCGGTAGACGTTCCCGCATCCAGATTCATTGCCTGCGTGCAGCCCAGGCTTGCCATCACCTTCGCCAGCCGTCCCAGGTAGATGCGATCGCGGGTCATCACGAAAACGAGCTTGTTGCCGGGCGTTATCCCGACAGCGATCCGGCTATTGGGCGAGAGCATCTCACGATCGTGGAACCGTTCTGCGTGCGGGTCGAGGACGATGTACCCGTCCTTCAGGAGGCGCGGTCCGCAGGCGACGACGCAATCGTAGCCGGCCCAGCTGTGATGGCGTCCCCAATCGACGGTCACCATGTCCGCGCGATTGTTGGGCGTGATCGCGAGGGCGGTGCCCATGCCGCCGAAATAGGCCAGGTTGCCGTTGATCACGATATCCCCGACGGGCTTCAAATTATCGAGCGAGAAGAACGTTCCCGTTACCGCGACCGCCGGATGCGTTCGCTCGATCATCTGGCCGAACGGCTCGGAACTGCCGATGCCGTTGCGGGCGATCAGCGCGGTGACCTTGATATTGGGCTTGTTCAGATCGACCATAATCACCTGAAGCGGGACCCCGCGCGTGTAGGAGCCGTACTGGACGATGCCGTTGGCGGCCGCCAAATCGATCTGTGCTTGCTGCTCGCGACGCCAGGCTTCATGCTGGGCGACGCGCGCTTCGTAAGCCGCTACTCTCGCGTTGTGCGCCGCAAGGCGGGCGTTGTGCGCGGCCTGTAGGCTGGACTGCTTGGTGTTGCGCGCGGATGCTTTGCTGGCCAAGGCTGCTTGTTTCCGGGCGAGGCGCTCTTTGTGTTCCGCCGCGGATGTATATCGTGCGATCCGGGCGCTCGCGGCCATCCGGCTCTTGCGCGCCTTCCGTTCCTTGGCTTCGAGGCGTGCTAGGTGGGCTTCATGTTCGTGTTCGAGCTTCGCCAGGCGGGCGAGATGCTGGCGGTAAGCCTTGCTGACGTGCTTCTTCGCGGCGGCGCGGCGTTCGTGCTGCTCTTTCGCGGCGAGCCTCGCGAGATGCGCCTTTGCCTTTGCGCTGACCTTCTTGTGCTTGGCGCTCCGCGCTTCGGCCGCGTGCTGCTTTTTGAGCAGCTTGATCTCGTGAAGACGGGCGAGATGCTCCTTGTGAGCGCGCGCCTTTTCGGCTGCGGCATGCTTAGCGTGCTTGGCTGCCTTCTTGTCGTGCTTGGCCTTCGCTTCCGAAACATGCTGCTTATGATGCTTGGCGGCAACGCTCTTTTTGTGGTGCTCGGACGCGACCGCGCTGGCTGCCCATGGGAAGGGCGCCGCCGCCGGAAATGTAATCAAAATGATGACGCACAGTGCGAGGATGCGGCGATAAACTGTCATTGACGTTCCCATTCCGGTTGGTGCGACTTGCTCCATTGAAAAACTATATCACAGCTCTTGGCCAAATAAGACATCCATTCTGCGGGGAATCATTGAGATGCGGCTCCTGACGATTCAATTGCGGCTCGCCGCATGCGTCGTGGAGCGTAAATGCGATTGGGTACAATGCGATCATGCCTCGGGCAATCCCAAAGCTGACCCTCGTCATAGATCGTGTATTATACCGCACGCGACCGGCCGAGCGCCATGGTCAACCTGTGGATGGGACCGGCTCGCCGGAGGAGCAGCCGCAACCGGTGTCGCTCGTCGATGAAGCGATCGCCGGCGGCGTTTCCCTGGTCCAGCTGCGGTATGGCGCGTCGCAAGGCGATGGGTTGGAAGCCTTTGCCATCGCGCAGCGCCTGCGGGAGATCACGCGCGATCGCGTCCCGTTCGTGGTGACGGACGACCTGCACCTGGCCGAAAAGTGCCATGCGGACGGCGTCTTGCTCACGTCGGAGCACTCGTACCATCCCAATGCCGTGCGCGCGTACATCCGATCGACGTCGGCGCTCGTTGGTTGTTTCGTTCGCAGCGTCCGCGGCGCATCCCGCGCCGAACGCGGCGGCGCGGATTATGTTCAGGTCGGGCCCGTTTTCGGGCCTGATGGCGACAGCGGGATCGCGTTGTTGCGGAAAGTGCATGATGCGATCCATCTGCCCATCGTCGCGTTCGGCGGAATTGCGACGTCTGAGCGGGTGCGGATCGCCATCGATGCGGGGGCGAGCGGCATTGCGGTGAGCGAACCGATTCTTGCGGCTGACGATCCCCGGGCCGTGGCCGCGCTGTTTGCCGAGGCTCTTGGAGCCGCTTGAATCGCCGTAAGAGAGTGGAGTGAACGTTACCATCAGTTCTTCAATCGACGCACGCGTCAGACAGAAATACCTCGGTCATAAGGGCCTGATTGCTTTTCTCGCGCTGCTGAGCGCCTTTGTGCCGCTGTCGACAGACCTCTACCTCCCCGCTCTGCCAACGATGACGGCGTACTTTCACGTGCGCGTATACCAAACAAACCTCACTTTGATTCTGTTCTTCATTTTCTTTAGCCTGGGGATGTTGCTCTGGGGGCCGTTAAGCGACAAGTGGGGACGCCGGCCAATACTGCTCGCCGGACTGGCCCTTTATGCGATCGCAAGCGCGCTGTGCGCCGCGTCGCTTAACATTGAGCAACTGATATTTTTCCGCGTCTTGCAGGCGCTCGGCACGGGCGCTGCCGGCGCAGTGGCCACGGCTATTGTAAAGGACGCGTATGAGGGAAGGAAGCGCGAATCGATCCTGGCCCTTGTTCAAGCGCTGGTCATAATCGCCCCCGCCGTTGCGCCGGTGGTCGGCGCGCTTCTGCTAAAGTTTACGTCGTGGCGGGGCGTTTTCGTCACACAGGCGATCCTTGGCATCGTTGTCGTCGCTGGTTCGGCCGCGTTCCAAGAAACGCTGGAAGCGAGCAGCGATGGGAACATTGCTCAGACGATCGGGCGACTCGGCGTCGTTTTAAGGAACCCTGGATTTACGGCGTTGCTGCTCATTTTTTCGATGTCGAGCATCACCTTCATGGCGTTTATTTCATCGTCCTCTTACATTTACCAAAACGTCTTTCATTTGAGCAGTCAGATTTACAGCTATTTCTTCGCATTCAACGCCATGGGAATGTTGGTGGGGCCGGCGGTCTATGTCGTGCTCGCGACCCGGTTCAAGCGATTTTCGATTATCAACGGCTGCTTTGCCATAATGATTTTCAGCGGGGTCTTGGTAAGCGTTTTGGGACGCTCAAGCGCTTGGCTGTTTGCCCTCGCCCTGTTGCCGGCGACGATCGCGGGAAGCTGCATGCGGCCGCCGAGCACAATGCTTATGCTGGATCAGCAGGAGGGCGACACCGGCTCGGCGTCGTCGCTAATGGGTTCCGTTGCGACCGTGATGGGAAGCGCTGGCATGATCGTCGTCTCGATCGGCGGCATCAATCTCGTGCAGACGATTGGAACCCTGAACATCGTGTTTGGCCTGCTATGCGGGGGCTTATGGCTGCTTGCGACCACGATGCCAATGCTGCGCGAAGCACGAAGCGTTTAACGGGACGAACGCTTGCTTAGCTCATCATGAGTTCGTCGAGGTTATCCGCCGCGCGTGACGGAGTAAACTCGATGATCTCGTAGGTAGCGACGCCGTTTCGAACGAATGGATCGCCGTCCTCGAATGCTCGCACCTCTTCCGCCGACCCGCCTCTTACGAGAATTACGCCGCCGATTCGAGGAGTGCGCCGGCCCGAGAAGAGGATTTTGCCGGCCTCATAGCCTTTACTGAGAAACTCTTTGTGTGCGGGCAGAAACGCGTCTACCTCTTCGAGCGGCTTGGCGTAGGTCAAAATCAAAAGAAACTTCGACGCAGGGGTTTGGGGAGTTGTCATATGCTATCCTCGGTAGACATTGTACCATCGTGAATGCCTCCCGCGACTGCGCTCCGTTACCCAACCACCTGCGTCACCTGTTCGACCAGATATTCGATGGCAACTGAAGCGTCGATGGATTCGCCGCCGAGATGGAAGTGGATTTCGTCGGCGGTGATCTCTTCGGTCTCGATCACGATCGGGATCCTGGCGACATCTTCTTCCGATTTGAGCGCCCGCATCATTTCGAACAGCGCCGCGTCGTCCGTCTGGTCGATGTCAATTACGATTACATCCACCTTTTCCGTGACGGCGCGAGTAATTGCCTGGGCTGCGGTAAGCGCCACGACAGGGTGGATCCCTTCGTCATTGAGCGAGGCCGACGTGGCGGACAACGTCTCGTCGCCGGGCACTGTATTGCAACTTACCAGCAGCGCGGTTGGGCATTCGTCTCCGCTGACACGCTCGCGCATCGCATTTGCCAGCGCCTTCGCGTCGAGGGGCTTGCGCATGAACGAGAACGCGCTGAGCGCGAGTTGGCCGTGGACCGGATCGCCCTCCAGGGAGAACGCGACGACGGGCACCGACTTTGTAAGCGGGCTTGCGTGGAGTGTCCGCAGGACCTTGAAGCTGCCCATGTCCGCCAGCATCATGTCAAGCAGGATCACGTTCGGCCGCGTCAGACGCGCTTTGGGCAGGACCTCCGCGGGCTCCGCGAGACAGACCACGGTGTAACCTCGCCGGTGCAACGTGTGCTGAAGCTGGTCGCGCACGAAAGTTTGGTCGTCGACGATCAGGACGAGGCCGCGGCCGCGGTCGGCTCCGACAACTTGCTGAGAGCTCTGGCTGGTCTCCGAGGAGATCGCCGCCTGCGCCGCCTCGTTGTAGAGAGGCAGCGTGAAATAGAACTTACTGCCGCGCCCCGTGTCGCTGTCCAGCCAGATCGACCCGCCAAGCAGTTCGACCATGGTCTTGACGATCACGAGCCCCAGGCCGGTGCCTCCCGCTTCTCTCGTGAGCGAGTTGTCCGCGCGGAAGAATTTCTGGAAGAGCTTCTTCTGGTCTTCTTGCGAAATCCCGATTCCGCTGTCGGCGACGCAGGTCGTGATGCCGGCTTCGCCGTTGACCTCTATGAGCAGCTTGACGAAGCCGCCGGATGGGGTGTACTTGATTGCGTTGCTGAGCAGGTTCGTCAGGATCTGGCCAATCTTATCGGCGTCGCCTCGAACAGTCGGCCACACCTCCGGCAGGCTGGCATCCAGCATAATGTCTTTTTCGTCCGCCGCGGCTTTCATCAGACGGAGCGTGTCGCCGACGATGCGGCTGTAGTCGACCGCATCCTGCTTGACTTCGAGCCGGCCCGATTCGATGCGCGAGATGTCCAGGATGTCGTTGATTAGGTTTCCGAGGCGCGTGGCGGATCCTTGCAGGATGCCCAGGAACTCCTTCTGGATCTCGTTGATGTCGCCCGCCTGACCGCTCAGCAGGATATCCGTGTAGCCCTTGATGCTGGTCAGCGGCGTTCGCAGCTCGTGGGAGACGACCGAGATGAACTCATTCTTCATCTTGTCGAGCTCTCGCTCGCGCGTTATATCGTGAAGCGCGATAATCTGTCCGGAGATCTCGCGGTTGTCGTCGCGCACGGGGGCCGTGTACAGTTGCAAGAAAGAGCTGCCGCCGCGGACTTCGATCGTATCCTCGCTGACTCCGGCGGCCGGATCGATGTTTGGCGTGAGCGCGCGGAGCATCTTCTCGGGCTGAGCGAACCGGTCTTCCACGGTGGCCTGGATATCGTCGACGCGATGGAGCACCAGATCGTCGCGGCGCATGGCGAGCATTTCGCAGAACCGGCGGTTAACGACGATGATGTACCCGGCGGCGTCCAGCAGAGCCAGACCGTCGTCGGTGGCATCGAGGATCGCCTCCATGCGGTGGTTGACGACGGTAAGCGCCAGCGTTTCTTCCCGCAGCGCCTGTTCGCGGGCCGCCATGACATAGCGCATGGAATTGAACGCCGATGCCAATCCGCCAAGCTCTTCGTCGCCGTCCAGCGGCAAACGGTCGAAGTGGCCTTGCGAGATTCGCTCCGCGGCTGTCCGCGCCTGCATGAGCCGCGTATCCGCGAGCCAAAGGTGACGTCTAATTGCGGCGAGCGGACCAATCAGCAGCGCCGCGCCCAACAAAGCAAACGCGAGCGCCCAACTGGCGCCGCGCTGCTCAAAGACCATCCATGTCGCCATCGCCACGATCGCGCCCAGCGTCGTGCCGAGAAACAGGAGCAGTTTTATGCCGAACTTACGTTCCAATATCTTGTATCGTGGTCTGCCCGCGTCAACCGCGCCAGACCGGCGTTATCGCCAGACTTGACATTAAGGGCTGGTTTGCGGAACAATGACCTGAGCCCGCTCCCCATTCCTCATATGAAGACAATATTCGTTATTCCAACGTACAACGAGGCCGATAATCTGCCCGTCATCGTAAAAGCGCTGATGGAGCTAGAATTACGCGATCTCCACCTTCTCATTGTAGACGATAATTCGCCTGATGGGACAGGGCAAATTGCCGACCATCTCGCAACCGTTTTCGACGGACGCATTTTTGTCATGCACCGGCAAGGCAAAGAAGGCCTCGGCCGCGCCTATGTCGCAGGATTTACCTGGGCGCTCGAACATGGCTACGATGCCATTGGCGAGATGGACGCCGACCTCTCCCACGATCCCAAGTCGGTGCCGGATCTGGTCGCGCGCATTGCCGGCGGCGCTGACGTTGTCCTTGGTTCGCGCTATCTCAACGGTATCTCTGTGATTAACTGGCCGCTGCGGCGTATCCTTCTTTCGTTGGGCGCCAATGAGTATGTTCGGCGAATTACGCGGATTCCTATACATGACGGAACCAGCGGATTTCGAGTCTATGCTCGCCAGGCTTTGGAAGCGATCAATCTCCCTACGATTCGTTCGAACGGCTATTCGTTCCAGGTCGAAATGTCGTACCGCGCCTGCTTGACCGGCTGCGAGATTGTCGAGGAACCGATCGTCTTCACCGAGCGTCATGCCGGCGAGTCGAAAATGAGCCGCGGGGTGATCATGGAGTCTGCGTTGATGCCCTGGCGTCTGCGCGCCAATCGCGGCAAACTGCTCAAGACCGTTAAGCAATTGCGCAGGGATGCGCAAGCGGAAACTGTCTGAGCGGGTCTCGCTCCGTGGCGCAACCGGCGCTTCGCGCCGCGTTGCCTGATCTCCTCGCGCCGCGCCTGGCTTGTCCTCCCGTTCGTTCTTCACGTTCGCAAATCATAATCTCACGGGAACCATTTCGCGCCCGTTGACATTTCCACATTGAGCAATGTATACTCAAATAACAAGATTAATAGTCGTATGTTTGAGCGCGTCATCGCCGAGTCATCGGGCGGTTCATGCCGCTTCGATAAATGGGCGCGCGCCGAGTGAGGCAGGTTCCACGATGACATTCAAGGACTACCGGGACATTATTCGCCAGATGGAGCGGGATATGCAGCAGCTAACCGACGATGTATTTCGGGGCTATTTCGATCGTCACGTAGGCGGCGGTCGATTCTGGGTTCCTTCTGTGGACATCCATGAAACGCAGGAGAGTCTTCTCGTGAAATGCGAGCTGGCCGGGGTCAAAGCCGAGGACTTGCAAGTCTCGCTTTCGGCGGACGACAAGACGTTGACGATTGCCGGCATCCGCAAGGAGGCTCGCGACGAGCAGGGCGGGAGGCTGCAATGTCACCAACTCGAGGTTTATTTCGGTCCGTTCGAGCGCGAGGTGGCCATGCCGCCGCAGGTTCGCGTCGACCGGGACCGGTTGTCCGCTGCATATAAGGACGGCTTCCTTATTGTCTCGCTGCCGAAGTTGACTCAGGTGGTTGAGAGCCAGCCGCGCCGAATTCCGATTACGGGCGAGGAGGACGTACCTGAACCGACGACGGCGGATACGGCGGAAGAGGCGAGTTAAGCGAGCGCTCGTTGCGTACGGTCGCGCGGCGCGCCGAGTCGATGTTAATGATCTCCTCCCGTTTTGGGAGTGGGCTCCCGCTTTGCGAGAAGGGGCCACGAGGCGGGAAATTGGTTTTCCGGCTTCGCGCGTAATTTGCAGCGGCCCGATGATTTGAGGCAATCACGATGACGGAAGTTAAAGAAGAAGAAGAAACGGTACTCGTTGACGAGAAGACATCCAAGGGCGATGAGGTGCGGGCGGTTGCCGACCCGCGCAACGGCAAGGCGGCGTCTTCCAATGGCATTGAAGAGGATCACGCGCTGACGATTCCGGAGGTGCTCTCGATTTTGCCTCTGCGCGACATGGTCGTATTTCCGGTACTCGTGAGTCCGATTGCGGTGTCGCGCGAGAGCAGCATCCAGCTTGTCGACGAGGCCGTTGGCGCAGGGAACCGGATCATTGGCGTCGTTGGCATGCCGGATCCGATGGTCGAGTCGCCCACCGCGAAGGATATTAGCCCGATCGGGACGGCCGTGGTTATCCGGATGATGGCGAAGGCGCCGGATGGCGTCAAGATGATCGTCCAGGGCCTTGTGCGCGTCGAAATCCTGGAAGTGATCCAAGAACAGCCGTTCTTCAAGGCGCGCGTCAAAGTGCTTGAGGATGTCGTGCCGGAAGGAGCGGAGGCCGCCGTTGAGATCGAGGCGCTTCGCCGCCAGATCGCCAGCGTCTTTCAGCGTATCGTTCAGTTGTCACAGAATCTGCCCGACGAGCTGACATCGCTGTCGACCGCGATCGAGTCGCCCGGGCACATGACCGATCTGATCGCGGCGCATCTTGCGATCGCGACATCGGAGAAGCAGAAGATCATCGAGAAGGTGGACCTGCGCGAACGGATGCAGGATCTGCTGAGTATCCTCACGCGCGAAGTGCAGGTGCTCGAACTGGGAAGCAAGCTGCAAAATCAGGTTTCGACCGAGATCAACAAGACTCAGCGGGATTACTACCTGCGTGAGCAACTCAAGGCGATTCAGAAGGAACTCGGCGACGGCGACGAGCGAACGGCCGAAATCGATGAACTGACGCAGAAGGTTCAGGACGCCGGCATGACCGAGGAGGCGCTCAAGGAGGCCACTCGCGAACTCGACCGCCTGCGCCGCATGTCCGCTGGCTCGCCCGAATATTCGGTCGCGCGCTCGTATGTCGATTGGCTGATCGCGCTGCCGTGGAAGACGGCGACGCCGGACAACCTCGACATTCGCGAAGTGAAGCAGGTTCTCGATACGGACCATTCGGGCCTCGACAAGGTTAAGGATCGCATCCTGGAATACCTCTCGGTTCGCAAGTTCAAATCGGAAGGCGAGCTTCGCCAGCCGATCCTTTGCCTGGTTGGTCCTCCGGGCGTCGGCAAGACGAGCTTGGGGCGGAGCATCGCCAGGGCGATGGGCAAGAAATTCGTACGCCTCTCGCTGGGGGGCATACGGGACGAGGCGGAAATCCGTGGCCACCGGCGCACGTACATCGGAGCGCTGCCGGGGCAAATTGTACAGGGGCTCAAACGGGCGGGGACGAACAATCCGCTTTTCATGTTGGACGAGATCGACAAGGTAACATCCGATTTTCGCGGCGATCCGTCGAGCGCCTTGCTTGAGGTGCTCGATCCGGAGCAGAACAATACGTTCCGCGACAACTATCTGGACGTCACGTTCGACCTTTCGCGCGTGCTTTTCATCACGACCGCGAACATGTTGGACACGATCCAGCCCGCGTTGCGCGACCGCATGGAGATTATCGAGATCTCGGGCTATACGGAGGAAGAGAAGACGGAGATCGCAAAGCGCCACCTGATCCCCAAGCAGCTCAGCGAGCATGGGTTGACCGCGGACAAGGTGACGTGGACCGAGGACGGAATTTGCGCTCTTATCCGAGGCTACACACGCGAGGCGGGCGTTCGCAATCTTGAGCGCGAGTTGGCGTCGGTCTGCCGGAAGGCGACCCGCGAGTTTGCCGAAGGGCGCGAGGAGCCGGTCGAGGTCGATGTCGAGCAGGTGCACAAGTATTTGGGTGCGCCGCGCTTCGAGTACGAAGAGGTGCGTGAGCGCGGAGCGATCGCCGGCGTGGCGACCGGGCTTGTCTGGACTCCGGTCGGCGGGGATGTCGTGTTTATCGAAGCGTCGCGCATGCAGGGCGGCAAGAGCCTGCAGCTTACCGGACAACTCGGCGACGTGATGCGCGAATCGGCGCAGGCGGCGCTGAGCTATTTGCGAGCCCACGCCCACGAGCTGCACATACCGGAGGACTTCTATCAGAAGTCGGACCTTCACATACATGTCCCGGCCGGCGCGATCCCCAAGGACGGACCCTCAGCGGGCGTGACGATGGCGACTGCAATCGCGTCGTTGGTTACGGGGCGGCCGATCAAACCGTTGCTCGCGATGACGGGCGAGATTACTCTCTCGGGCAAGGTGTTGCCCGTGGGCGGCATCAAGGAGAAGGTGCTCGCGGCTCGTCGCGCAGGCATACGGACGGTCATTCTGCCGGCGCGCAACAAGAAGGACCTTGAGGAAGATATTCCCGAGGAGCTTCGCCGGGATATGACGTTCATCTACGCTTCGGACATCACGGATGTGCTCGACAACGCGTTAACGCCCGGACGAAACGGATCGAAGTCGCCCAAATCGCGATCGTCGAAAGGCCGCAAGAATGGCGACCTGCTGTCGCCGGCCGTGAGCGGGCACGCCAAGGGGTGACGGCACCTTTTTAGCTCCTAATCGCGTTCAACAAATCGCGCCGGTTCCGATTCGCCTGATTCGGGACTGGCGCGATTTGACGTGTGATCGCAGGCCCCTCGAATCGGCGGATTTAGCCCTATCAATTTCGCTTTGATCTGGCATAATTTTACTATGTGTGGCAAAATGTAAGTGCTAATGGCGGATAATGGCGAGAACGCGCTTTTTCAATGTGGACGAGCACGTTCTTGAATTTGGCACAAATTCTGCACGGATGATGTTTGGTTACGTGGAGAAGTCGTTGAAACGGACACTCAAAAACATAACCGCGGCGTTTGCGTTTGCGGTCGCAAGCGTTGGATGCGCGGTGGCGCAGAGTCCATCGAGCGGGAATCTTGATTTGCTGCGGACGGATCGAGTCGCGCTTCCGATGAGCGTAGATCGCGACTCGTCGCTTCATCTTACGCTGTCCACTCAATCCGATTTGCAAGGCGCCGGGGAGCGAATGAGCATTTCGGCGGCGAGCGTTAACGATCTCCGCGCGTTCGGCCGCGCGCCGTTTACGTTGGACGCGCAGGTCGGTTACGATCCCTCATTTCCAGACGCTACATTGGCGACCAGCAATCCCCTTAACACGAATGAGCTCTGGAAAGCTCTGGTCGGGTACCAGTGGGGCGCCGTCAATTTTAAGGCGGGCGTCAACCAGTTTAACACGAGCCTGAACCAGCCCTTCGATCCGAGTCGCGCAGGAAACGGACTCAACGTCCTTGAGGGTGCTGAGTTCGACGGAATCTATACGTTCAGTCCGACCCTTCGGTTGCGCGCTGGCGGCGAGTTTTACGATGGCCGCGCGAACGCGGGGCAGCAATCGCTGCTGGGCGCCGGCGATCACATGAACCGCGCGAACCTGGGAGTGAGTTACGGCATCTCGCATCAATCGCACCTGGAACTCGGCTATGAATGGGTGCAGTGGGATCTGAACAACAGCCAGGGTTCTCTCAATGGCGGCGGCAGACCGAGCGAGCAATACATTACGATCGGCGTCGGCCAGAACCTCAGCAAGCACGCGGCATTTAAGCTGCTCTACCAGGTTGCCGATTACAGGGATAACGGCACGGGCTTTGCCAGCGCCAACCTCCCCAACAACGAAGGCAGCTCCCTCGTCGGCCAAGCGACGCTCAAGTTCTAAGAGCGTGCGTAAAGATCGAATCGCCTCTTACTACGGCTCCTCTATGCAGTAGAGCCGAGCAATATAAACAAAGCTCGGAACCCTCTGTGGCCGGCCCTTCGGCGCTCTCAGGGCGGTGAGCTTGTCGAACCGGTTGGCCATTTTTCGTGCGCCGAAGACATCGATTTTGTCGCAAGCAGCTGGCTGTGATTAACCTGGAGCGAAGCGACCACGAATAAATGCCCCGGCGGCACGAGCCGTCCTGAAATCTCTTCACGCCATGCGGAGTTATTCACGCCCTCTATGAGTGCGTGTCAAATCGAAAGGTCTTGTAAGACGGCTTCCCCGGCCGCCGTGGCCGTTTTTGAAAAAGGGCCGTCACAGCGGTTTGACTGCTTCACGACGCGCGCCGGAATCGGGCGATGGCGGCAAAGGCCGTACGCGTCTTGACGAAGCATCGTAAATCACCGCTGTGAACGAGGCGACCGCGAAAAATCGCCCCCGCGGCAATAGAGCTGCTGCGGGGGCGTTGTCGTGATTAGATCGCCGATTCGGCGAGCGCTGCTTGGAGCGTCTCTTCGGGCAGCTCGAAATCCGTCAGGTTGCCGTCGATGTAGGACTCGTACGACGCGAGGTCGAGGAAGCCGTGTCCGGAGAGGCAGAACAGGATCGTCGGCTCTGTCCCCTTCGCCTTGGCGAGAATCGCTTCGTCGATCGCGGCGCGGATGGCATGGCTGCTTTCCGGGGCGGGTACGATGCCTTCGCATTTAGCGAAGATCTCGGCGGCGGAGAAGCAGGAGTTCTGCGTATAGGCGTTGGGCTCGATGATGCCGTCGTGCGCCAGACGGCTGATGATGGTGGACATGCCGTGATACCGCAATCCTCCGGCATGGATTCCCGCTGGCATGAACGTGTGTCCGAGCGTGTACATCTCGACGAGCGGCGTGAACTTGGCCACATCGCCGAAATCGTAGCGGAACTCGCCGCGCGTAAGCGTCGGGCAGGCCGCCGGTTCCGCGCCGACAAAGCGGGTCGCCTTGGGCGCTTCGCCGCGCAGCTTCTGGCCGATGAACGGAAGCGCGATTCCGCCGAAGTTGGATCCGCCGCCGCAGCAGCCGATCACGATGTCGGGGTATTCATCCACCGATTTCAGCTGCTCGTACGCCTCCTGGCCGATTACGGTTTGGTGGAGCAGAACGTGATTGAGCACCGATCCGAGCGCATAGTTGGTGTCGGCCCGCTGAGCGGCATCTTCGACCGCCTCCGAGATCGCAATCCCCAGACTTCCGTTGGATTCGGGATCCTGCGCGAGCACTTCGCGGCCTGTGTTCGTCTTGTCGCTGGGGGAAGCGAACACTTCCGCGCCCCAGAGCCGCATCAGCGTCCGGCGGTAGGGCTTCTGGAAGTAGCTGACCTTCACCATGTAGACGGTGCATTCGAGACCAAACCAGTTGCAAGCCAGAGCGAGCGACGATCCCCATTGACCAGCTCCCGTCTCGGTGGCGAGTCGCTTGATCCCAGCCTTTTTGTTATAGAAGGCCTGTGGGATTGCGCTGTTGGGCTTGTGACTTCCGGCGGGGCTGACGCCTTCGTACTTGTAGTAGATCTTCGCCTTCGTGCCGAGCGCCTGCTCGAGCCGCAATGCGCGGTGCAGCGGGGAGGGCCGGTATTGATTGTAGGCGTCGATTACCTCGCCCGGTATATCGATATATCGCTCCGTCGCGACCTCCTGGCCGATGATGGCGTCAGGAAAGATCGCGCTGAGGTCATCGGGGCCGACTGGCTGGCGGGTCCCCGGATGGAGGTACGGCGCGGGCGGGGTCTTCATGTCCGCGACGACATTGTACCAGGCCGTCGGCATCTTGCCGGGCGGCAAATAGATTCTTCGTTCAGGCATAATTCACCATTTCGAGAGAGTAGTGTTGATAGGTAATTCTGCCAAGTAAGCCGATAATCCTTTGTCCGGCGGCCGGCGGGGCGCGATTCATCGCCGCATGCGCTCAGTGACGTTCCGTGCCGCGCGACAAGCTTTTGCCGGACTTGAGAATATCCTTCTGAACGTTGCCGAAAGGCCACCGGCGGAATCGAGCCTCGAAAGAGCTGTACGACCGACGCGCTGGCATGGTCCAATGCCAGCGCGCCGGCTGAATACTGCCGCAAAACGGCATTCGCTCTAACCCGTCGCTTCTACTTCGCCAGCGCAGGGACCTCTACCCAGGCCCGCTTCTCCCACGACTTGATGCCGAGTTCGGCGAGCTGGACGCCCTTTGCGCCTTCGCGCAGGTCGTATGGAAACGGGAACTTCTCGGGGCGAACAAGGTGCTTCAAGAAGAGCTCCCATTGCGCCTTGAAGCCGTTGTCGAAGACCTGATTGGTCGGAACCTTCGTCCAGCCGTCGAAGAAGTCGATCGGGCTGTCGATGTCCGGGTTCCAAATCGGCCGAGGGGTCGCGTTGTACGACTGGATAACGCAGTCGCGCAGTCCGGCGACGGCGCTGCCGCGGCTGCCGTCCACTTGCAGCGTGAGCAGGTCGTCGCGGCGAACGCGGACGGTCCACGATGAGTTGAAATGCGCGATGACGCCTCCGGCCAGCTCGAATGTCGCGTAGGCCGAGTCGTCGGCTGTGCACTTATAGCGCTTGCCGTCTTCATCGATTCGCTCTTTGACATGCGTCGCGCCCAAGCACGAAACGGCCTTTACGTCGCCAAATAGGTTGTCGAGGACGTACCGCCAGTGGCAGAGCATGTCGACGATAATGCCGCCGCCATCTTCCTTGCGATAGTTCCACGAGGGGCGCTGAACCGGGATCTGGTCTTCGCCGGTGTACACCCAGTAGCCGAACTCGCCGCGGACGGAGAGGATTTCGCCGAAAAATCCGGAGTCGATCAGCCAGCGGAGCTTCTGTAGGCCGGGGAGGAACAACTTGTCCTGGACGACGCCATGCTTGATGCCGGCCTTCTTCGCCATGTTATAGAGCTCGTACGCTTCTTCCGTCGTTACGCCTGTCGGCTTTTCGCAATATATATCCTTGCCCGCCGCAATGGCCTTCGCGATTGCCGGGGCGCGAAGCTGGGTCAGCTGCGCGTCGAAATACAGCGAGTTGTTCGGATCGGCAAGTGCACTGTCGAGATCGGTGGTATAGCGTTCGACTTTGGTTTCCGCGGCCAGCTTTTCGAGTTTGGCTTCGTTGCGGCCGACCAGTATTGGGTCCGGGAAGATCACTTCGTTATCGCTGAGCTTGACTCCGCCCTGCTCGCGAATGGCCGCGATCGAGCGGATCAGGTGCTGGTTGGTTCCCATGCGCCCGGTCACGCCGTTCATGATGACGCCGATTTTGTGGGTTTTGATGCTTGAGTTCGACATTAGGTTATTCCTTCAATATGAGAATGATCTAAGATGCCCTCTATGGCCGGGCTGCCAATTTCCTATTGATGTAGCACGCTACGCGTCTCGATTATTCGTCTCGCTTCGCCTGCTACGCCTTTGGCTTTTCGGTGCACTGCGGATGCGCGCCAGCGGGCAGTTGCGGGGCTTCGACGCCGGCTTTGGGGAGGGTTCCCTCCAGCTCCTGCCGCCAGTGGGCGACGTCTCCGGCGGGGCCGTAGATATACATCATCGTCGCGGGCGTATCGCCGATGTTGGTCAATTGGTGAAACACGGTTGGCGGGATATAGGCAGCCTGGCCTGCCGTGAGGATCTGGCGCTCTTCGCCGAGACACATCTCGGCGGCGCCTTTGACGATAAAGTAGACCTCTTCCTGTTCCTGGTTGTGCCACGGAACTTGTCCGCCGTTGGGCTCAAGGTCGACATAGCCGACGCAGAAGTTTTTCGCCTGGATCGGCGCTGCACCGCCGACGACATTGCGCGTTCGGCGCCGGGCCGGGTATGTTTTGCCTGGAAGCTGCTCTATATCGGTAACGATCACGTTGGTCATCCTCCGTTTCGCGCGCATCGCGGCGTGCGTCGGATATACTATACCACCGATTCGTCAGATGATGCGAATGATTTGAAAATTCATCAGATGTTTATTATGGGGAACATTGCTCGAACCGCTTCTAGCAATTCTAGAATAACTCTTGACACATGAAGGATTCGGTGATACCATATGGTGGTTGGTATGAGGCATGTACCATATGGTCTGCGGCCATATGCAAGCATCCCTGTCGCCTATTTAGATGGACGGCATTTTGATCAGGCGACTCGACAATTGGAGACCATCGTACATGAAACGGAATAATGCCTTTACATTGATAGAACTGCTAGTTGTTATAGCGATAATTGCGATATTAGCTGCGGTGTTGTTTCCCGTGTTCGCTACGGCTCGAGAGAAAGCCAGGCAATCGAGTTGCACGAGCAACATGAAGCAGCTTGGATTAGCGCTCCTGCAGTATGTACAGGACAGTGACGAGCATTATCCATGTGTTGGCCAGAGCACGACGCCGGGCGCAGGCTGGGCAAGCCTCGTGTATAGTTATGTCAGGTCGACTAACGTGTATTTGTGTCCCGACGATATGACCCAGACCAACACGGTTAGCGTCTCGTCGCCGTACGTGATCTCTTACGGCATCAACGAAAATCTCACGGCTGCGCTCAACAATCCGATTGTAACCCCGGCGGCCGGAGTAGGCGCGACGGGGGCGAGCGACCTGCTAATGCCTGCCGCTACAATTTTGCTCTTTGAGTGCCAAGGCGAGGAAGGGGCTTTGCTAACTCTTAGCGATACCAACTCGCCGTCAGGCAATGGCGCGGATTCGCTCTCTGTCGGTAAGTTCAAGCCGCTTGGCGGAAAAGCGGGCGCTAATCCAAATAGCTATGATTATCGCAAGTATACCGACATTATCGGTGGCCGAAAGGCTGCGTTTACGACCGTAAACGGTGCGAACATGACCGTGAACGACTTTCCGCTCCAACCTGCGGTCCATAGCGGCGGATCCAATTGGCTCCTTGCTGACGGACACATCAAGTGGCTGCACGGACAGAATATTTCTGGCGGCCCCACGCCGTCCAAGCAGACCGGCTGCGCCCAGGACGCGTGCGTGCAAACCGCCGCAACGGGGGCACTCTACGAAAGCGCCGCGACTACGGACCAAATGACGGGCGCCCCATTTTTGGCGACGTTCAGCCCTTTCTAGTCGTGTGATTGACAAGAGGATATCCTTGAGACGAATTGAAACGATCTGCATCTTGGCTGCATGGGCTATAGCGTTATTCGGTCAGCCCGCCGCCGCGGTCACGCTCGCTGGCGATGGCGTCACCGACGATACAGCGGCATTACAAGCAGCGCTGGACCATGCTGGGCAGACGGCATCTCAGGTCGACCTGCCGCCCGGTCAGTATTTGATCAAGGGCAGCCTCGACGTTCCGCCGGGAGTCGCCTTACGCGGAAGCTGGATTGCCGCGCATGACGCGAAGTTATGGACCAAGGGGACGACGCTCCTGCTCACCGGAGGCAAGGGAAACGAGAGTGGAACTCCCGCGATTACCCTCAACCAGAGCAGTGCGCTTTGCGGCGTGACGCTCGCTTGGCCCGAGCAGCAATGGGACGCCATCGTTGCTTATCCGTGGGCCATCAAGAGCCAGGGAAACGATGTAACGGTTGAAAACGTCTCGCTTGTCAACGCTTATCAGGGTATCGACGAGGCACTCAGCCCTTGTCACCTCGTTCGCAATGTCTACGGGACCGTTTTGCGCCGCGGTATCTGCATCGATCAGTGCTACGATGTTGGGCGCCTCGAAAATATCCACTTCAATACATCCTATTGGATCAACAGCGGGCTCGGCACGATGCCTGAGCATATTGGAGGCGCGCGGAAGGACGTTCCTAGGTATACGATGCAGAACCTGGAGGCTTTTACTTTCGGACGAACCGATTGCGAGTATGTGTTCAACACATTCGTCTGGGGCGCGAAGTATGCCTACCATTTTATAAAAACAGAGGCGGGAGATGCCTACGGCCAGTTCGCCGGGATTGGCGCTGACTGTTGCAACGTAGACATCCTTGTCGACGCCCTGCAGAGGCCGGGTTTGCAGATTACAAACGGAAATTTCACGGCGTTTGCGAAACCGATCAGCGTCGGTCTCATGGTCAGTTCCGGCGTGAGCGCACCAGTCGAGTTGGTCAACTGCACTTTTTTCGGTACACCGAATGGCGCTGCCGTATTGAGCGGCGACAACCAGGTAACGCTTAGCGGGTGCCATTTTGTCCACCGTGGCAAGCCGGCCGTGATTGTAGCGAACAGCGGGAGCGTTAGCATTGGGAATTGCAGCTTCGGCGAAAAAGGAATCGCGGCGCTCCTTGGCTCCAGAGTCCGCGGCGCGGCCGTGACGGGAAACTTGCAACCGGGCGGGCTTCTCGTGGAGAACCAGGCTGGCGATAGAGCGCAAATCGTTGGGAATGAAGCACCGGTTGTTTACTCGGATGCGGTCCTCCAGCACTACGTCGTGAACATCGGTGATCTGGGAGACGACGAATTCATTGGCGACGGTTGGTATGGCCGAGAAGGCGCCGCAAGCTCGTCAGATAAAGGCAAACCTGCTTATAATCGATCGCGCTGGACTGAAGGCGAAGCCACGGTGACCTTGCCGGTAAAGTCTGGCGCTGCCTACACGGCAAGGATCAGGCTCGCGGTGATATCCAATAAACCGCCCGCCACGGTGTCGATCGAAAACGGCTCAGCCGTAATCGTGCAAGGCGGGCCTCCTACGGCCGTGACCCTGGAGATCCCAGCGCAGCTCACTACGGGACATCGCTCGTTGCTACTCAAGATCGCAAGCAAGGGGTGGGTGCCCGCGCATGATGAACCGGGTAACGGAGACAAGCGCTTGTTGGGCGCTCGAGTGTTTGCCGTCGAAATGACGGCAGCGGGTTCGCCGGGCGACGCGATGGAGCTGACCGCTTCTCCTTGAAGCCTGCCTACCAAGGGTGTACAATACCGAAGGAGTAATCAATCGTGGGCGAACTGAACAGCCAACCGGCCGCGACCACAATTTACAGGCGTATCGAGCAGGACCTTCGGGCGAAGGTTCGCGGCGGAAAGTGGCGGCCCGGAACCTTAATTCCGAGCCGTAAGGCCTTGTCGCGGGAATACGGCGTCGACCTGAGCACGGTGCAGCGTGCGATCGGAATTCTACTCGCGGACGGAACGCTATCCGCGGAAAACGGCCGGGGGACGTTTGTCGCGGACAACTCCTCTGGCAATTCGCGCCTGTCCGGGTGGCTAGAAGTACAGACGATCGGGCTGATTGTCGATCATATCGGCACGACCGCCGAGGCGGGCCCTCGGGCGATTACTCAGGCAATCCACGCGGCCGTTCGCGCGGCATCAGCGGACTGCCGGATCGTCATCTTTGACACTTACGATGCCACTGTGGAGGCGGCCGCCAAGCATGAAGCCGACGCACTCGCGCTTCTCGAACACCAAGGCGTGGCGGGGGCCATTGTCTGGCACTGCGGCAGCAGCCAAACCATCCCGATTATGCGCCGGATTATGCAGCGTCGAATCCCCATGGTGCTCATCGACCGGTTGCCCACGGGTCTCAATTGCGATTTCGTCGGTATCGACAATGTCTACAGTGCTCGGGAAGCGACCGAGTACCTGCTTTCGCTTGGGCACCGGCAAATCGCCTTCCTGGCCCCGCAGGAAGAAATTTCGACGCTCGAGGGTCGATTAAAGGGGTATCGCCAGGCGCTTGAAAAGGCGGACATCCCCGTGCGGCAGGAACTGGAATTCCGGCCCCCGCTAGCGGAAAGCCTCGTCGTGGAAAAGCTCAAGGCGCAACTTGTGCAACTTGTTGAGCGGATCAAATCCATGGCGAATCCGCCGACGGCGATTTTCGCGGCGAACGATGTATTGGCCCAACATCTTATCGTGGCGCTTGCGGAGAACGGACTGGGAGTTCCGGATGACATGAGTGTCATCGGCCTGGATGATCTGGAGCGCTATTCGAGCAGCGCTCCGTTTTTGACGAGCATGCGGCAGCCGTTTGACTTGATTGGCGAACGCGCGGCGCAGACTCTGCTCGAACGTATTAACGCCGTCCCTTCCGCAGACGATGCTTACGCGGCGTATACGCAAATTCTTCTTCCTACGAAGCTCATCGAGCGCAAATCGTGCCGCTCGGTTGCATCTTAAAATTTCTAGCGCGCAGTTCAGCTTAGAAGATCGTTGCCGGCGTGAAGAGGGCAAATCCGATGTAGTTGGCGGACCCGAAACGCTCGTACTGAAGTGACGCCGAGTTTGACAGCGACCATGCGAGGCGGCCGTTGAAGTCCCGGCTGTCCCATTCCACTGTCCAATGAAAATTGAACGGCAGATCGGCGGACACGGAGCCGAACGGTCCCTTGATGCCAAAGCCGCCGGCGCCCACCGTGTAGGACAGGTTGCGAATCGGATAGGGCGCTGCGGCCAGCTGGATGGGTTTGCGACCGCCGACTACGTACGCAGACCGGCCGTAGTAGCCGGACGCGCCGTAATTGTAGGTGTTGTTGCCGAGATCGCGAATGCCGATGGCCAGCGATGGAAGCCCCGATGTCTCGGGCAGGAGCTGGCTCTCAATGCTGATTGCGCCCGCGTCTTCGTTGGGCTTATGGAGAGCGGCGACTTCAATCTCGGTAACCGCGGACCCGAAATTCGCCCAGTAGCTTGTCAGCGGGTGTTCCCCAGTACCGACCGCGACTTCTCCTCGCGCGGCATCCGGCGCGAGCGCGCTCGGCGAAGGGCTGAGGATCACCCGGTCCGCGTACGCGATTGACATCAACAATCCGAGAAGACCGCACAGAGCGGCCGCAATAATCCCTGGTTTTGTGCTCATCGTACTTTGCTATCTTGTGGCGGGCAAAAGCCCTGTCGGGATCGAAACGCAGTCTTGGCGCGTTCTCGTCCCCCTTATATTGTCGGGTCTTTTGGACTCGAAGTACCATACCTTTCAATAGTTAGCCGCCATATTCCTGCTTGAAATTTCATGGCGCAGGTTCCCGCGAGCGCCGGAATTGGCGGAAAACATCGCCTCTACGGGCTGAACAGTGAGTTCGCCCTTTCGTACAATGAACGTCATGACAAAGCGCAATGGTTCCGTGGCGCTTGCGTTTCATGCGATCAGACGCGTGTTTTCGCTTCAAGCAAGAAGCTCAAAGGCTGGACGATAGGTTACTTTGCCCAACGGAGCGCGCTTGCCGTCCAAGACGCCAGGTTAGTCCGCACGCCAGGAGGTAGGCAGCGAGGCCCGCCAGGGAGATCGCCGCGCCCTTGCGAAGGCCCGGTGGACGGTAGGCAAGCTCAAAACGATGCGTCCCGGCTTCCAGCGGCACCGCAATCAAAGCGTAGTCGCCCGGCATTGGGCGATAGACGCGCTGGGTCGAGCTGGGGAGCGCGTTCGCGATCCAAAATCGGCTGTAGGCATCGGTGATTAGCAAGATGCCCGGCGCATCGCACTTTGCGTTCACTTCCAGAGTGTCGCTGTCCTTCCATCTTACTTGTGCGCTGTCCTGGATGAGCGCTGGTCTCGGCGCGATCGACGGCGGGGTCTCTAGCACGACCACGCGCCAGCGCGGGAAATTGGCATCGGCGACTTTGTAGAGGATCTTCGTGCTCGCCGGCATGATTTTGCACCGATGGACGATGAGCCCATGCGGGAGAGGATTGTCGATGACGTTCATGCCGACAGTGTCCGCGGTAAACCTTCTTTTGTTCCTGGGCACGTAGGTGAAGCCGTTGACATCGTTCGTTACGAAAAAGACCCTGCTGCAGCGAAGCAACGCGAGCGACGGATTGGGATCCGTGTACATAACGTACATTTGCGCCTGATTTGCGTCGCAGTGCTGGGTGGCCGTGACCAACTGAGCGTAGCGTAGCTGCACCATCGGATCGTAGCCCCAAACGTCGTAGCTGCCTGAGCCCATCGCCCCTTCGGTAAGTAGACCCGCAAGATAGACGCGCTGGTCGCCCGGGTGTGTCCGCTCCCAGTTCATGACGACAGCTGGACGCGGGTGCGTGGGATCAAAGGTCGTGATCGTCGACCGGTCAAACGCGATGAGCTCGACCAGTACGAGCGTGGCGAGCGTGGGGGCGGCCCATCGAGTGGAGCGCGCTCGCGCAAGCAGCACGGCGGCGAGCGAAGCCGTGAGCGTTGCGGTCGCAAATCCCCACGCGGCGAATCTTCCCGCCTCTCGGGCAAAGACGGTGAACTGCGGGATGCTGACGCGGTAATACGAATCGGATGCGACGCGCAACGTGCGAATAAACCAAATGCAAGTGAATGGATCCGCCATCCAGATCCCCGCCATCGCGCACATGGCCGCGACGCCAGCGGTTGCGGCCGCCAGGCGGGAGCCGCTTCCGCTCGATCCTTCCTCGCGGCGGGCTACAAGCGCATCAAGGCCTGCGCCGGCCAGCATCGCGGTAAAGATCGTTACGGGAAAGATGAACTTGGCGAAGGCTCGAAACTTGGAGAAACCGGGGACATACAGGTAGAGCAATCTAAAGAGCGGCGTATACGCGCCCATTGCCAGGACGAAGAGCGCAATCGCCATGGTAATCCAGAGTTTACGGCGCGGCGATTCTCCTCGGAACGCACCCAAAATGACCAGCGGCAGGCTGGCGACGCCGATGAAGGCGCACATCTCCCACTTGTTCCATGGTCCCCAATACGGCATGTGGAAGATGTCGCCGAAAAGATGCGGTACGAGTAGCGTCCACAGGTTGACCGCCTGGTACGAGATCTCCGCTGCGAACGCGTAGCCCACCGCATGGCTCCGGACGCCCTCGGTGCTCACTTCGAGGCCCGCCAGAAGTTGAACGGCCGTTATCGCCGCGCTGCCGGCGGCGGCGACGGCGATCGCCGCGGCGGTTTGCAGCCGTTTACGCGCGCGAATAATCCGCAAGCCGGTGTAGAGCGCGAGAACCACCAGCGTGTTGAACAGCGTCTGCGGATGTCCGGCAAAAAGCTGCATCGAAAACGAGAATATCGCCAACAGGACCGAGCGCGGATTGGGCGAATCGATCAGGTCGTCGAACGCCAGCACGATCAGCGGCATCCACGCCATCGCGGCCATGGTGGCCAGGTGTCCGGCGTAGACATGGGGGAAAAACGAGCCGCCGAGCATGACAATCGCCGCCGCCAGCAGGCGCGCGAGCGGGCTGAGGCCGTATTTGCGCGCGAGCAGCGACGTGAACAGCCCCGTCAGATAGGTGCTGATTACGATGTCCAGATTGCACGCGACCGGAAGCGGGAGGAACAGATAGATCCAATTGATCGGATAGAGCAGGCCGCTCTGCCATCCGCCGAAGAACGGGACGCCGCCGCACACGTACGGGTTCCATTGCGCAATGTGGCCATGGCGTAAATTCTCGAAGCCGAACTGACGCCAGTAGTAGAACTCCGTCGCCAGATCCGTCGTGCTGTCGGACAAGACCCCATGCCGAAGTCCGGTAAGCACGTCCCCGAAGACCAGCAGGCAGAGCGCCAGGAGGGCCAGGGGGACGAAGAGCGGCATAGCCAGGATGCGGCGCATCGTTATGTCGTTCTCGTTACTCAATCGATAACATCCTTGTTATTGCGGTAGGCGATAATTGCGACGATCAGGAATGCGCAGAGCGACACCATGGATATGATCGCGCCAAGGCGAAAAGCGGGCGGACAATAGTTCAGAGTGAAATGGTGGCTGCCCGCTTCAACAGGAATCGCGATTTGCGCATAGTTGCCGGACTGAACATCATAGCGAGTCTGCGCCGATCCCGGCAGCGCCGCCGCCGTCCAGAATCGGCTATACGCGTCGGTAATCAGCAGAATACCCGGCGAGGACGTCACGGCGTCAATCCGCAACGAATCGGTGCTTGTTTGGCGGACCGTGACCGCCGAATGTGCATCCGGCAGGCCAGGTTCGATTGCTGGCGCGCGTTCGAGCACGACCGCGTCTCGTCCCGTGAACGCTGGGTTGAACAAAACCCGGAACGCCTCATCGCGCTTGGGGGCGACGATAGCCTTGTAGACCACCAGGCCGTGCGGGAGCGGGTTCGGGATCGCGTAGACGATTCGACGCCCGTGTTCGACCTTCAGGACGTATTGGCAGCGCAAAAGACGCATCAAGACAGCAGGGGGAGCGGAGCGCATGAACATGGACGCATCGTCCGGATTTTCGCCTTCCGCCGCTGTAATCAGCTCCGTGTAGCGGCGCTGGACGACTGGATCGTAGCCCCATATATCGTAGTCGTTCAGGCTGATCGCGCAATCGACCGGGTAGGCCGTTTGGAGAACGCGAAAGTCTCCTGGATGATCATGGCGCCAGGCCGCAAGCGATGGCGGCAACGATTGTGCGGGGTCGAACGTCGTAATCATCGACCGCGCAAAAAACAGACCTTCCAATAGCGCGACGGCGGCGAGCGCGTACACCCAACGGCGTGACCGGGACAGTAATGCGATGATCGCGGAAACGGCAATTGCGAAGCATCCTGCGATGACGAGCGCTTGAGATGCGGCTCCTTGCGCCGCCGCGAGGAACGCTGGGATATTAGCGCCTCCGAGCAAGTACGTCAGATCGCCGTGGCCACGGACAAAGACGATAACTTCCGCGCCCATATCCGTTCGCATCGCACATGCCGCCGCAAACAGCAGCGCGCCGAGTATCGCGGTCGCCCACGCCCACCCCCGCTTAAGCGTCGCGCCGCGCAGAAGCGCATCGAGACCTGCGCCGGAGAGCAGCGCGATGAAGATCGTCGCCTCATAGAAGAAGCGATCGTGTGCGCGGAATTTGGCGATGCCGGGGACAGTCAGGTACAGCAAATGCAGCAATGGCGTATACTTGCCGAGCGCCATTACGATCAGCGCGAGCGACATGGTCGTCCACAACCCGCGCCGTGGAGAGCGGACGAACCGCCAACCCGCAATCGCCATCGTCAACGCCGCGATCCCGATGAAACCCGCCGCCTCCCAATACTCCCAACGTCCCCAATACATGACATGCGTCAGATCGCCAAGCGTCAGCGGCGCTATCGTCGTAAGAAGATTCTCCGGAGGAAACGAGTATTGCGAAACGAACTTGAACGATGCCGCGCCGGACCGTACGCCCTCGGACGACGCCTGAACGCCGGTCAGCAGTTGCACGGCCGTCAAGAGCGAAGCCGCGACCGGCATGGCGCACAGCGATGCGATCGCGCGCGCCCGGCTGCTTGCGCCAACGAGCCGGATAACTGCGTATATGGCAACTGTGAGCGCCGTATTGTAGACGGTCTGCGGGTGTCCGGCCAGGATCTGCATCGCCAGCGCGAACGCGCCCACGAGCGACGCCCGGACGCTTGGCCGATCGATTGCCTCGTCGGCTGCCAGAAGCGCAAGCGGAGTCCACGCCATCGCCGCAAGCGCCGATAGATGCCCTGGCCAGACGTGCGCGAAAAACGCGCCGCTGAACATCACTACCGCGCCGGTGAGCATGACCGCAACAGGATGAAACCCCTGGCGGCGAGCCAGAATTGCCGTCAATAGCCCCGCAATGTACGTGCTCATCGCCGCGTCTACGGCGATGGCGAGTTTCAGGGGAAGAATGAGGTAGATCCAGTTCGGCGGGTAAAACAATCCGGCCTGCCAGCCGCCGAAAAACGGCACACCGCAGTAGATGTGCGGGTCCCACAACGGCACATGACCGTGACGTAGGTTTGAGAAGCCGAACTCGCGCCAGTAAAGGAACTGGCGCGCCGTGTCGCCATCCGCCGCCGAAAGAATACCGGGACGCAGGCCGAGAAGCACGTCCCCAAATGCGAAAAGGCACAGCGCGGCAAGCCCCGCGGCAGGAAACCAGGGGCAGTGGACTATAGCGCGAACGCGATCAAGAAATGGGTTCGTCATGGCTAATTCGTGAGCGATCGAAATCAGGCGGGATCGCCCGCGGCCGCGCGGTCCGGAGGACGAGACTGTACCGATTATGCGCTTGACGACCGGAGGGTGTCAAGGACGCTCCGCATCGGAGAAGGCTATCGCTTGCGATATTCGTGAATTTAACCAGCCAGACGGCAACTTGACATGCCGATTGCGCCGTATGATATAATCGTTATGCGCGGTTGCTTATCGGATCGTGTGCAGCGTGCGTGAACGGAAGACGTAATGGAGCTGGACGAGCGTAAACAGAGAATTCTTCAGGGCGTCGTGTGGAGCTATGTCGCGACCGCTGAACCGGTAGGCTCGGAAAATCTCGCGCAGCGCTATGCGTGGTGGGGCGTCAAATCGGCGACGATCCGCAACGTCCTTGCCGATCTCGCCGACCTGGGTTACCTGCGCCAGCCGCATACATCGGCGGGACGCATTCCTTCGGACCAAGGATATCGATTTTACGTCAACCACCTGATCTTCGATGCGGAGATTGGGGAAGACATTGCGCAGCAGACGAAGGCGGACCTCGAGCAGGAGAGCGCCGACAATCTCGAACGCATTTTGCGGCAGACGTGCGCGCTGCTTTCCCGGATGACCCATTACACGAGCGTCGCCACGCGTCCGCAACCGGCCGACACCTGCCTGCGTCAGGTATTCGTCGCGCCTGCCGACGCGCGATCCATTCTCCTCGTCGTCCTGCTGTCCACGGGGCAATCCGAGACGAGGTTGCTTTCGGGGGCGGTCGCGCAGCATGCCGACGAGAATCCGTCGGCATTGACGGCGGCCAGCAATACTCTCAACGCACTGTGGGCGAGCAAAAGTCTCCAGGCGATTGCCTGCGCCGCGGACGCCGATTTGAAACCGCCCGCGGACCTGGCGGGCGATCACGCACGCGCCATCTATACGACGCTTGTCTTGACGCTGCGCAATGTCGCGCGGATGGCCGGAGAAGACCGCGCCGTCGTCGAGGGCGCTCGGGAGATGTTTCGCCAGCCCGAGTTTCACGATTTGGACAAGCTCGATCCCGTGCTTGAAACCATCCAGATGCAGCCGCATTTCGTTGAGGCGATCAATCATGGCGGTCGCGGCGAAGTGAGCGTTGTCATCGGCGCTGAGAATGCCGTCGAGCCCCTTAAAGAATGCAGCGTCGTGACCGCATCCTATTACATCGGCGCCCGCGAACGCGGCACCCTGGGCGTCGTCGGCCCGACGCGTATGGATTACGACCGGACGATCCCCGCGGTCAGCTTCATGGCCCGCAGTCTGAGCGACTTGCTCACGCGGCTGGCGTAAGGCCATGCCCCATTCGGAACCGTACGCGACGAAACTCGAAGAACGCTCGTCTCTTCTGCTTTACTGTCTCCTCTTCACGCTTCTCTCCGCATGCGCGACAGCGTCCGCCGCCGATGTCGTGACCATCGATCCGTCGCGTGTGCTGAACACGTTCACCCCGATAGAGGCTTTAGGCGCGGGCGTCGACGGGCACGTGCTTGGCGATGCCGGACGCATGTATACGAAGCGCAATGTCGACGCCATGAAAAGCGCTGGGCTTGGGGCGCTCACGTACCGCTTGCGCACCGAACTTGCGATCGAGGCGTGGCATTGGAACGCGACCGGCGTCTGGAGCGACCGGAGCGGCCGCGAGGGCTATTGGACATCGAGCGCGCAAGGCCGCCCGCTTGCGGCGGAGAGCTATGGCTATCGTTTGCCGCGGCGCGGAAGCACGATTGACCAGGCGAACAACGATGGCTATTCGCGTCTGGATGACGGCGATGAGGCGACGTTTTGGAAGAGCGATCCGTATCTCGACGCCGCGTTCACCGGGGATGACAACGCGGCCCATCCGCAATGGGTGGCGATCGATCTAGGTGAGTCCATGCCGATCAGCCAGGTGCGGATCGACTGGGGCGAGCCCTATGCCACGCGGTTTCGCATCGAAGCGCTTACGGACGCGGACCTTTCGCCGGGCGACGAGCTGGCGCAAACCGTCCAGAACGGAAAGTGGACGCCGCTGTGTTCGGTCGCTCTCTCACGCGGGCAGGGGCCGATATCGGAGTGCATTTTTCCAAAAAAGACCGTTCGATTTCTGCGAATCGTGATGCTCGAAAGCTCCGGCAAGGTTCAGGGGAACGGCGATCCGCGCGATCAGGTCGGCTATGCCATCCGCGAACTCCATGCCGGCGCGTACGATCCGCGCACGGGTTTCGTCGACATCATCCGCCACGCCCCGAACAAGGCTGGGCAGACGGTAATCATGGCCTCCTCGACGGATCCGTGGCATGAGGCGAGCGACCGCGACGCGCGCACCGAGCAGCCGGCTTTGGAGCGCATCCTGCGAAGCGGGCTGATGCGCGGACGCCCGATGATGCTGCCGGTAGGCGTCGCGTACGATACGCCGGAGAATGCCGCCGGCCTGCTGCGCGCGGCGCGCGCGCAAGGCTTCCCCGTGGCGCAGGTGGAACTGGGCGAGGAGCCGGATGGCCAGATCATGAGCCCCGAGGACTATGGCGCGCTTTATATACAGTTTGCGCGCGCCCTGAAGGCTGTCGATCCCTCGATTCAGCTTGGCGGTCCATCGCTCCAGACGGATGTCGAGGGATGGCATTACTGGCAAAATGCGAAGGGCGAGGAGTCGTGGATGAAACGCTTCCTCGCTTATCTTGATGCGCATGGCCGCCTTGGCGATTTTTCGTTCTTTAGTTTCGAGTGGTATCCTTTCGATGACTTTCGTGACAGCGCGGCGACGCAGTTGCTGAAGCAGCCCAAGCTTCTGCGGGAGGCGCTGGCCGCCTCCGGCGTGCCTCGGCGGTTGCCGTGGTACATGACCGAGTACGGCTATTCGGCTTTTGCGGGAGAACCGGAGGTGACGATTGCGGGCGCGTTGATGAACACGGACATCGCGCTCTCCTTTCTGGCCATGGGCGGGGCGCGCGCCTATCTCTACGGCTATGAGGCGGTTCCGTTGATTACGGAGCCCGAGGGCGACGGTCAGTATGGCAACCTGACGCTCCTGCTCGCGGGAAAGGGCGGCGCAGCGCCGACCCCCGCGGCAACGTACTACGCCATTCGGATGCTCACGACGCATTGGTTGGGCGACGGGACAAAATCACATCGCATGATCGCCGCCGAAGCGCGCTTGGGCAATGGCAAACCTACCCGGCTGATCGCACCCTACGCGGTCGTCCGGCCGGATGGATCAATCGCGTTGATCCTTTTGAACAAAGATCCCGTCCACGTTTGCAAGGTTCGTTTGAACATCGCGCACGGAAGCGTTTTCGCCGGTCCCGTCGAATTGTTGCAGTACTCGGCTCGCCAATATCAGTGGCATCCTGGCGGCTTGAACGGCTACGCGAAGCCTAACGTGCCTCCCGCGCGCAGCATCCCTGAGCGATGGCCCGAGACCGGGATCGATTTGCCGCCGCTCTCGATCAGTTGTATCGCATTTTCCCGAGGACCGAAAGGCCAGGTCGCTCGACGTCCTAATTCGGCCGCGATGACAAAACCGGCGTACGCTAGCGTGATAATGGTAGAATAGAGGGAAATCGCATTTCGCCATGGAAATCAACCAACTGTTGTACCGCTCTGCCTTCGCCTTTGCCATTGCCGCACTGCTCATATTGGGTTCTCCGCGCCTATCGGCCGCGCAATCGCACGCCGGGCCGCGGAAGGCTATACCCGCGCCAAGCGCGCCGGAGCCGGGTATCCACGGAGTCGGTTCAGGGGTGACGATGACGTTCACCGACCCGAAGACGGGGAAGGTCCTCTGGACCGCCAATGTAAAGCGGGTCGAGGCGACGAGCAAGGCGAACGCGAATGATGTCACCGGCACGATGCACGGCGTTGACGGCGTGCTCTATCAGGACTCCGTTGCCGCCGACCGGCTGCAGGCTCCGACGGTGACCGTGGACAACGCGAGCCAGCTCGTCGATGCATCGGGCGGCGTGACGGTTACTTCGCTGACTCAGGCGAATACGCGGATTACGTGCGACAAAATGACGTATTATGCGTCCAAAGCAAAGATAGTCGGACATGGGCACGTCGTCTTCCACAAAGGCGGCTTTACACAAAAGGGACCGTCGTTCGCCGCGGATGTCAAACTCAAGGCGGTCGTGATGCCCGCTCCTGGGGAGCCGGGAAGTTCGAAGCCGGGCGTCCACGTCGATTGGCGCCGGTGATTGACTGGCGAGCAGATTCTAGGGAGCAGCAGCAATCGTGACTAAGTATTGTATTGTTATAGCGGTCGTGATCGCGCTAGCGGCGCCGCTTTGTCTCGCGGAACCCGTGTCGGCGCCCGTTAAGACCGGCGTCTCGCAGCCGCTCGGACAAGGCTTCGGCAAGCCGGGGAACGTAACAATCGATGCCCGCCAGAGCATTGCGAATCCGGGCTCGGTGACGTTTACGGGACACGCCCATTTGGTGACCGAGAACGGAGCGACCCTCGATGCCGCCGAACTCAAGGCGCTTATCTCGAAAGAAGACAATACCTTTCAAAAGGTGATTGCGACCGGCAAGGTTAAGGGCACGTTCAACCAGGCGATTACGAAGCGGTTTTATACGGTCTATGCCGATGAGGGCGTCTACGATCCCAAGAAGAACCAGATCGATTTAACCGGATCGGTTCGCATCCTGATCGACTCTCCAATGACCAAGGGCCCCCTCGTTCAAACGGGAACGAGCGCCGTCGTGCTGCTGGGCAACGGTCCCGACTATCCGATCATCACGACGCAGGACGTCAAGACGGTGTTTACCGTTAACCAATAGCCACACATGACCCAGATCTACGCCAATAACCTGGTCAAGACCTACGGGAACCGCACGGTTGTCAAAGGAATTTCGGTTGACGTCAGCCAAGGCGAGATCGTCGGCTTGCTCGGGCCCAACGGCGCAGGCAAAACGACGACGTTTTATATGATCGTCGGCCTGATCCGGCCGGAATCCGGCAACGTTTGCCTGAACAACGAGGACATTACCCACCTGCCGATGTATGCGCGCGCGCAACATGGATTGGGCTATCTGGCGCAGGAGAATTCGGTCTTCCGCAAGTTGACGGCATTCGAGAACTTTATGCTTGTTCTCGAAATGTGGCGTGGTCCGGATGGGCGCAAGCTGAACCTCAAAGAGCGCCGCGACCGGGCCGATCAGCTATTGGAGGAACTCGGGTTGGCGGCGCGCCGGGATTCGGTCGCTGGCCTGCTCTCCGGCGGTGAGCGGCGGCGGGTCGAGATCGGCCGCGTTCTCGCGACGGACCCGAAATTCATTTTGCTCGACGAGCCGTTCACGGGCGTCGATCCCCTTGCGATCAACGACCTGCAGCGCATCATCCACGATCTTATCAACCGCGGCATCGGGGTGCTCATTACCGACCACAACGTTCACGCGACGCTGACGATCACCAACCGCGCATACATTATTTCCGACGGCGAAATCAAGACGAGCGGCTCGTCGGAAAAGCTTGTCGATGACCCGATCGCGCAACAGTTCTACCTCGGCGAGGGCTTCCGGCTATGACGGATGTCCCCGTAACGGCAAAGCGGCCCGGGAAAACCGGACTGGGCCGGACGCTCGACCGGTTCTTGTTCGCGGAGATTGTCCCGCAGGTCTTGCTCTACCTCCTGATCGTCGGCGGCATGTTTCTGCTGTTCACGGCTACCGTGGTCATGCAGAAGTTTCTTGCCAGCGGCGTGTCCATTTGGATTATCGTCGAAGTTCTGCTGCTCAACCTGCCCCCCTATATCGTGATCGCTTTTCCGATGGCGATGCTGCTCGGCGCGATCCTTGGCTTTACGAAGATCTCCACGGACAGCGAAGCCGTGGCGCTGCTTGCGGCCGGCGTTTCGTTCCGCCGCATGCTGCTGCCCGCGGCAATCGTCGGCGCGGTGCTCATGGTTGCGGGCATGATTATCAACAATACGCTCGCTCCTTTTGCGGCGGCGCGCCTCGCGGATATTTCGGCGAACGTTCTGAAGGACACCTCCACAAGCTCCAAGCCCTTCCTGCTTCCCCCGCTGCGAACCAACGTAAACGGCGTGTCCAAGCTTCAGGCGACCGTGTGGGTCGAGGGTGGGTACGATGCGACCGAGAAGGCTTTGCGCCAGGTCTATATCACGCGCGTCGATCCCGTCACGGGCATGCCGGCGATGGAAATCTTCGCGGCGACCGCCAATTGGCAGGGCGGCGAAAGCTGGATCCTCAAGGATGTTAACGTCCTGCGCGGCGGCGCTTACGGGCACTGGGCCTACTTCAACACGACCGAGATTAAAGAGACGCCCACGTCGATGACGTTCCTGCAGCGCCCGCCCGAAGCGATGAACTTTAGCGACCTCAGGCGCAAGGTTCAGATCCTCAAGCAGATTGGCGGAGCGGCTCCGTCGGACATTCGGGAGGCGGAGGTAACCCTGTGGAACAAGATCTGGCTCCCGGTCGCTAGCTTCGTCTTCGCGTTCGTCGGCGCCGCGCTCGGCTTCCGTCCACAGCGCTCCGCGTCGCGCGGTATGGCGATCGGCTTCGGCGTCTTCATTATCTTCTGCTACTACGCGATGTTTAAGGGCATGGAAGTGGTCGCCACGAACGGCATGATCGCGCCATCGCTCGCCGTCAGTCTCCCCGTAATCTGCGCCACCGCTCTCGGCGTGATCCTGGTCGCGCGGACGACCACATAGGCCGTCGACGAGACGCCCCTTCCGCCGCATTGGCCGCGCCGGCATGCCCTCCCAGGCGCACCGGCAAATCCCATACTGACCCCATGATCGCAAGAGTCCGTTCGTGGGTATATCCCTATCAGACTGGAGGCGCCATATGAAGTTATTTGTCGACACGGCCAGCCTGGACGAGGTCAAGAGGGCCAGCGAGTGGGGGTTGGTCGATGGGGTAACGACGAACCCTTCGTTGATCGCGAGGGAAAATGTCCCCTATCGGAAGCGGGTGCTCGAAATCTGCGACGTGGTCGGGCCGGGTAAGGCGGTGTCCGCCGAGTGTATCGAGCCCGAGTTCGACAAGATGCTCGCGGAAGCTAGGGACATTGCGAAATGGCACCCGAATATCCACGTCAAGGTTCCGTTAACGCCCGCTGGCGTCGAGGTCATGGCGCGTCTCTCGCCCCAGGGAGTGCGGTTTAATTGCACGCTGATTTTTTCGTTGCCGCAAGCGCTTCTGGCCGCCAAGGCAGGCGCGAAGTTCCTGTCGATCTTTGTCGGACGCGTCGACGACATGGGAAGCGGCGAGGCGTTCAAGACGGTCGAGGATGCGGTGGACATGGTGAACACGTATGAGTTTCCGAATCAGCCCGAGGTGCTGGTCGCCTCAGTGCGCAGTCCGCTCCAGATCGTCGAGGCCGTGCGTGTCGGTGCACAGATCACGACCGCGCCGTTTAAGATTCTCGAAGAGCTCTTCCACCATCCGTTGACCGACGCCGGCATCGAACGATTCGCGAAGGACTACCAAGAGGCGCTTGCGCACGCTGCACGGAATGCGTAACGCACGATGCTTTTCAGCCGGCGGAAGCGGCGCCGCACATGGGGCCGTGGAGCTCCGGGAACGCCCTCGCCGGCGTGCTGAGAGCCTGAAGAATTGTCTCGGACACTGGCCGCGCAATGGAACAATCCCCGTAGCGCGGCGACGTTTCGAGACGCTATTCAATGACACCTGAACCCACAGCAGATCCATTGCCAACATGGGGTCGCTCCTTCTATCAGCCGGGGGGCGGCGACGCCATTCTGGACTATGTAGCGTTTGGCCGCTTCGCTCAGCCGATCGAGCTTTCGATGGGCGCTTACCACACGGCCGGAGTTCCCGATTTTGTCGATGTCGCCTACCACACCCGTCCCGATGACCCGGAGCGCTTTGACGGATACCTGCATGGCTACGCGGCCGATTGGCTGCGCGCCAACGACGCGTCGCAATTCTCGACCGTACGGCTCTGCGAGGACGCTATCGAGATCACTGGCCGTCTTCGCGATCCATCGAGCCTGAACTATCTGCGCGACGTGATTGGGATCCTCGCCGGCCTGATGGACTTGAAAGGCGTCGCCGTGCTCGATCGGCTAGCGTTGCGCTGGTGGCGTCCGGCCGAGTGGAAGGAGCAGGTTTGGAAGCCGAAGACGCTCAACGTCCCCGCGCTGATCAACACCGTCGTCTCTCGCGCCGACGGTGACGTCGGCTGGACGGTCTCCACGCGGGGAATGCGCAAGTTCGGCCGCCCGGACGTCCGGCTTCGCGAAACGCCGCAGGATCAGACGCGCACGGCGGTTGACGTGGTCAACCGGATGGCGTCCATGCTCGCTCAAGGGGCCATCGTCCCCAACGGCAAGATCATCAAAACGCCCGCGATCCCAGGCGATCTGGTCTGCCGCCTCGACGGCGGCGAAGACGATCCCGCGTTCCAAAATGCGTACGTTGATATCGTGTATCCCGCAGCGCGATGACTCTTCCGGAACGCCGGACACTCTTACCGCGCGGTCCTCAAATCTGCGCGGGAAAGTCCTCCGCCCGCAGGCGCCACTTCGCGCTGCTCTTGAGTCCGCTACCGGCCATCATCGCGACGGCCGCGAGGATGCCGCCGTTGCCGGGGAGATAGAGCGGCAGGGTGTCGTCTACCTGGAAGTTATGGCCGTTGGGCAGGTACCGGTTCTTTGGGGCGTTCATGAGAAGCGCGTCGAACGCGTCGTCCAGGCGGCCCAGGCGTGTCGCGGTCATCGCCAACACTGGATAGTCCCATCCCCAGGTCGACTGCCATTTCCAGTTATTCAGCACGTCGTTGTACGTCCGGTTCATTATTTCTGCGTCGATAAGCGGCGTCGAGGGAAGAAACCCAAGCGCCATAAGCAGGGATGGATGGTCGTGACGCACCGTATGCGGGGCGCTTTCGACGGCTGCGTAAAGGCCGTCGATCACCAGCGGGCGGGAGAGGCGTGCTAAAACGTCGTCCCAGTCCGCCCTTCGCACAAGTCCCTGCCGCTCGCGCCATGTTTGCGCGGTTTCGAGGCCCCACCACCAATACGCCAGCTCATAGGTGGGGTTGATGGTGTCGTCCGGCCTGTACGACTCCTGGGCAGGGATTGACGGCGGACCGAGGACAAATCGACCGTCGGTTTCAATCGCAAACGAGCCCATGAACTCGGCGGTCTCCGCCACGATTAAGCTAAACTTGTCGAGCGTTTCGCGAACTGGCTGTTGACGGTAGAGCAATTCGGCGTAGTAGATTGGATGTGGCTGCTGCCACAGGAGAAACGGTCCGATCGAGCTGGGCATTTCGCGGCCCTCGAGCGACGGGCATTTGGGCCAGCGCGCGCCGGTGCAGCCTTGCCGGCGAGCGGTCTCGCGTGCGGCCGGCAGGATGGTCTCGTACCACGGCAGGCTGCGCTCAAGCAACTCGGGCCGGCCCCACATTGGGAACTGCGCCGCGTGCCACCAGTGCATTTCGAGGTGGAAGCGGCCGTACCACGAATTCATGACGAGCCCCGTCTCTTGCGGCGGCAGGCTTCCGCAGCATTGGATTCGGGTGAGGTATTCGCTGAGGACGATGCGCCGCTCCAACTCGTGCGCGCGCTCGTCGGTCGAGCCGCTCAAGTCGATCGCTGCTCCGCTGTGCCAGAATCTCCGCCATGCCGACGCCGACGCCGCGATCGAGACGTCAAACGCCGGCAATTCTTCGACAATCGGCTTGGCAGAAAACGCGGCGCAGAATTCTGCGGTCGAAGCGCCCTCGAACGCGATGTCGTACGTGTGGGCAAGTTTCGTATCCCGGAGCTGATGGGCCTGGGCGGAATCGAATGCCACATAATAGCGGTCGTCGTCGAGGATCCGCTCGAAATACGTCCGGCTCGGCGTATGCGCAACGATCGTTTTATGGAGTGCGGATGTGCTCGGCGCCGCCCCATCGCCTACCCTCGGATCGTATTGCGCGCCTGTCTCCATGCCGGGAAGGTACGGAAACATGATGCGAACCGCAAGCCTTCCATCGGTGAGCAGCGGGGATGTGACGCGGACAGCGACGGCGTCGATATCCGGATGGCAAAGCGTAACGACGCTGACGGGACGCGTGCCGATGCGAAATTCGCTCGTGATTACGCCCGATGCGAGATCCAGGGTTTGACGGGTGTCCGTGATCAGATTCGGGTCGACGCGTTGGTGAGTGAGAGCCGAATCCTCGCGATAGACGAAGCCAATGCACCCGAGCTGCAACCGGTGCGGATTTTCGCGCAGCCATGTTGCCGCGGAAAGGGGACCGGCGTCGCCGCTGAGGACGGCGGGGTAGGGGAACGACCCCCGGCGGTTCTTGTGATACGAATAGGTCTGCGGAAGCGTGAACCCGTGCGGGTTGGCACTCGTGTGAAATCCCCACTGCGCCTGCGTCCCTAGCGGGATTCCGCGCCGGTACGCCGATGGCAGCGACTGCAGTCCGGTCAAGTCCGCCGTGAACGCAAACTCCCCGTTGCCAACGGACAACGGAGCGAGCGGGTCAAAATCGGTAATAGTAATGTTGTGTCTCGTGACGACGCCGAGCCGATCGATGGCCATAGTGATCTCCGATAAGAGTATGGCACGTGCGGAGGGCGGCTGAAATAGGATCGTTAGGAAAAGATGCTATCCGGGGGGGCGGGGCCACCGATTTTTCCTTGGCGCGTCGCCCGTCGCGAAGCAATAGCCGGAAGCGAGGGAGTGCCGGTTGACAATATGTTCCGAGCGCTTTGAATTGCATCAAGCGCCCGGTTGCCTTCAGCCTCGCGACGCGCCTCCGCCCATGCTTGGGCAGGGGCGCGTCAATCGACGCTGAACGTCATGGCGACGGGGGAATAGGCGCTCCCGCTCTGGATCGTCATGATGGATGTGCTGGTCGCCACGTCGTGCCCGGACACGGCCTGATAGCCGGGAGAACCATGATCGAATCCGCCGCTGACCTGGCCAGCCTGCAGGGACTTCACATGGCCGTCGCAAGCCAGGAAGTTTGCGAGATTTGAGTGCCGTCCGATGCCGGGAGTCAGGTTGATGGTGTTGAGCGGAGATGCCGCCGAGCCGCCGGTCGCAAGCGTTGAGAGCGGTGACGTCGTTCCATGCGGGGTGTCGCCGCAGCAGTTGTTCTGGTAGAGATAGTCGTAATTGTTGCCCGAAAGCGATGCCGTGTAATAGGCATACTGGCCGCCGGAGTACCCTGTCACGCGCGCGGAGTCTCCCTGGATCTCAAACAACAAGCACGTTAGCGCCGGGGCGCTGAACTTTGTCAGGTTGCCGTCCGCTCCAGACGGCGATCCGCCGCAGCCCGAGGAGTACGGAGCCATGCCGAATGCCAGATTCATGTTGACCGCGTACGAAACCGTCGTCGTGACGCCTCCGGCCGTGACCGCTGCGTCCGGAACGTTGTCGTCTGGACAGGCAAAGACGCCAGCGCTCTTGAGGTACGGATACAGTTCCCAGGCCCATCCCTGCCCGGTATTCGTGCCGCAAAAGCTGGCCCAGTAGTTTGTGCCCGCCGGGACCATTTCGTCGTAGTCCTGTGTGTATTGCAGGAAGGCGACTCCCAGCTGTTTTTCGTTGCTTGCGCAGGACGCTTGTCGCGCCTTTTCGCGCGCTGTCGCGAAAACAGGGAATAGAATCGCCGCGAGTATTGCAATGATAGCGATAACAACGAGTAGCTCAATAAGCGTGAACCCGGCTCTGCGTGGTGTCATGCGTATCCCTTTCTCCGCTCTCGATGCTGCAAAGGCCATTTCGTAACGATCATCCTCTACAGCATGCTATAGAGATAATATCACGTCGTCCAATTCTTGTCAATACGATTTTTCGGTCATCTGAGAATCGAACGTTTGGCACAATGCAAAGCGCCCTCGCGCGGGCGAGGGCGCACGTTGAGCGCCGCTTCAGAGGCTATCTCAGGCGTCGCGGCTTAATTGTAACTCATCGTTGCTCCCAGCGTTGTCGCGCCGCAGGAAGTCTTCGCCGCCGCTTGATCGTCTCCGCAATCGTAGCCGGATGGAATGAAGTTCGTCGAGCCGACCGCGACCGCGTTCGCCGTGAACCATTTGGCGTGGCCGTCCGCCATGACGAAGTTTGCGCCTTGATTGTGAACTCCATTGGGGAACGACGTCAGGATCCGGCCGCTGCGCCACTGCTGGTTGCCGCTTCCGCCCGTAAATCCCCCTGCTCCCTCCGCGAAGCCGGTGAGATTGGTGCCCGTCGCGCCGCAATTGACGCCGCCGTTGAAGCCGTTGCAGACCGGATCGGCGCCTGAGGCGAGCGGCGGCAATTTGCTCGGATCGTTGTGATCGCCAAAGTATTCCAGGATCGCGACCGTCCGCGACGGCGATGTGCACTCCGACATCTGCACGGAACGCGGCGACGCTGGCCCTGCTGTGCCGGCTCCGTGGACGCTCACCCGGGCGCACTCGAGCATGTTCTGGTTGAACGCGTACGACATCGGGTAAAGCGTCGGCGTGCCCGTGGTGTTGTTGGGATCGCTTGGGCAATCGAATGCATTGACGGATTTCAGGTACGGATAGATCAAGTTCGTCCAGTAGCCGCCCCCCAAATTCACCCCGAGCGTCGTCAGACCGCACGGAAACGTTTCGTCGTAGTCCTGCACGTACTGGATCATGGCCAGACCGATCTGCTTCTCATTGTTCAGGCACGCAGTTCCCCTTGCCTTGTCCCTCGCCGAAGCAAATACCGGGAACAAAATAGCTGCCAAAATACTAATAATAGCGATAACTACGAGCAATTCAATTAGTGTAAATCCATGGTGCGCACGCGTAACCGTGCCGCGGCCAGTCTTCTGTCTTTTCATCGTCAATCTCCATTCTAAGCGGATCTTGCTTGGATACAACGATCAACTCGGTGCATTGACTTGTATACCAACGGTATACTTGACATTTTAACACGTTCCCAGGGCCTTGTCAATAACTTGCGCAACGAGCGTGCGGCGAACTGGCGTCACTGCGATGGGAACGCGATTTTCCACGCGATTTGTCAAGCGTGTTGACATTCTTTACACGAGTGGTTACAATGCTTTCAATAATCCATAGTATTCACGTATGGATTATTGAAAAATGCGGCGATGAATCTGGCCGCTTAACAAAGGATGTTCCGATGAAACTGCTTAAACTCGCTGCAACGGCGCTCGCCGTGTTTGCCGTGCTCGGCATTTCCGCCGCCGCACACGCCCAGGATAAACTGCTCAATGTCTCGTATGATCCGACGCGTGAGCTCTACAAGGCCTATAATGCCGGTTTCGAGGCCTCTTGGAAACACAAGACAGGTAAGGCTATTGAAGTCCAGCAGTCGCACGGCGGCTCTGGTAAGCAGGCGAGGGCGGTTCTCGACGGCTTGGGCGCCGATGTCGTCACGCTCGGCATCCCCTCGGACATCGACGCATTGGCGAAGGCGGGATTGGTCCGTCACGATTGGCCGACGGTGTTCCCAAACCACAGCGTCCCATACACCTCAACCATTGCGTTCGTCGTTCGCAAGGGGAATCCCAAAGGGATTAAGGACTGGGGCGACCTGATTAAACCGGGCGTTAATGTCGTCACGCCGAGCCCGAAGTCCAGTTCGGGGGGACGATGGAACTATCTCGCGGCGTGGGGCTGGGCCGAATTGACGCAGGGAGGCAAGGCTTCGGCGCGTAACTATGTTGCAAAGCTTTATGCGAATGCTCCTATCCTCGATTCCGGCGCACGCGGCTCGACGGTGACGTTCGTCGATCGCGGACAGGGCGATGTATTGATTGCGTGGGAGAACGAAGCGCTGCTGATCACCAAAAGTCTGGGAGCAGGCAAGTACGAGATCGTGCGCCCCTCGCTGACCATTCGCGCCGAACCGCCGATCGCCGTCGTGGACAAGAACGTCGATGAGCACGGCACTCGTCAGATCGCGATAAACTATTTGAGCGGCCTCTACACGCCGGAAGGCCAGAAGATCGCAGCCGAGAACTTCTACCGTCCGTTGTACACAAAGGGCGTTCCCAAAGCCGAACTCGCGGTATTCCCGAAGGTCAAGGAGTTCACGTTCGAGAAGGTGTTCGGGAGCTGGGACGCCACGCAGAAAGCGCACTTTGACGATGGCGGCGTGTTCGACCAAATATACGCCAAGCACTAGCTCGCCGACAGGCTGATCACGTTCGACTCGTTTCCCGGCGCCGCCTAACTTTGGCGGTTGCCGGGATTTCGAGCATGCTGCCGTTGGCCGCGATAGGGCCTGCAGTGCTCTGTTCTGCACGCTATGCGCCCTAATCTAGACTTATCCAGTAGAGATTAGGTATAATTCCAAAGAGTGCGGCAAAAGCGTTTCTGATCGCTAAAGAACGCTCGGTTGCGAGGGTGGCGAATGACGGCTGTGGCTTCTCCCAAGACAGCACGGACGAAAACTCGGTCGCTCCGGGTAATCCCGGGGTTCGGACTCAGTCTGGGCTACACGGTTTTCTATCTGAGCATCATCGTCCTGATCCCGCTGTCGACGATTTTTCTCAAGAGCGCCCAGATCGGCCTATCCGGTATGTGGCGGATTATGTCCGACCCGCGCGTCCTGGCGGCGTTCAACCTGTCGTTCGGCTCCGCGTTCGCTGCTGCGCTGACCAACGTATTTGCCGGCGTCCTCATCGCATGGGTGTTGGTCCGGTACCGCTTTCCCGGCGTCCGCTTGATCGACGCGCTGATCGACCTTCCGTTCGCGCTCCCGACATCGGTTGCGGGCATCAGTCTCGCCGCGGTGTACGCGAATACGGGATATCTTGGGCGCTATCTTGAATCTGGCGTTATTGGGCTCCCTGCGTTGGCCGGCCATCATTTTGCATTACATTTTCCGCCGGTTAAAATCGCCTATACGGGCCATGGCGTCTATATTGCGCTGCTGTTTATCGGCCTGCCGTTTATCGTCCGCACCGTTCAGCCGGTGCTGGAGGAACTCGGCGCGGATGTCGAGGAGGCCGCCGCGAGCCTGGGTGCGAGCCGTTGGCAGACGATCGTCCGGGTGATATTTCCGATGATGCTTCCCGCGCTGCTGACGGGCTTTTCGCTGGCGTTCGCACGCGGTCTGGGCGAGTACGGCTCGGTCATCTTTATCTCGAACAACAAGCCATTCGAGGGCGAGATCCTGCCAAAATTGATTATCGAGAAGCTGGAGCAGTTCAACTATCCTGGCGCAACGACGATCGGCGTGCTGATGCTGCTCGCATCGTTCGCGCTTTTGCTTACCGTGAACGTTCTTCAGCGCTGGGCGAGCCGGTGGCAGTAGGGGTTGTTGACGGCGTTAATAGTAAGGAAGTCGCATGAGCACTGTTCGACCGATTACAGCAAGCACGACAGAGCCCGCGTGGGTGCGCAGACTGCTCATTGCCGCCGTGTTGCTCTTGGTTATGGTTATGCTGATTTTGCCGCTTTGCGCGGTGTTTCAGCAGGCGTTCGAGAACGGCGCGGCAGCCTATTGGGCGGCCATCCGCGATGACGACTCCGTCGCGGCGATCAAGTTGACGTTGCTGATCGCGGCGATTGCGGTTCCTCTTAACCTTGTTTTTGGAGTCGCGGCGGCATGGGCGATCACCAAGTTTGATTTTCCGCTCAAGAACCTCTTAAGCACGCTGATCGACTTACCGTTCGCGGTTTCGCCCGTGATCTCGGGGTTGATTTTCGTTCTCTTGTTCGGCCGCCGCGGCTACTTCGGTCCATGGCTGGAGAACCACAATATCGCTATTGTTTTTGCCCTGCCGGGAATGGTGCTTGCGACGGTCTTCGTGACGTTCCCATTTGTCGCGCGCGAGTTGATCCCGGTGATGCAGTCGCTGGGGCGTGACGAGGAGCAGGCGGCGATCGTTCTGGGAGCGACAGGCTGGCAGACGTTCTGGCGGATCAGCCTGCCAAATATCCGGTGGGGACTGCTCTATGCGGTGATCCTATGCAACGCCCGCGCGATGGGGGAGTTCGGCGCGGTGTCCGTGGTCTCCGGCCACGTCGCCGGTCTCAACAACACGATTCCGCTTCAGGTGGAGCTGTTCTACGACGATTACAACTTCAGCGGGGCGTTTGCGCTGGCTTCCGTGCTCGCGATGTTGGGCGTGGTGACGTTGATCCTCAAGAAGCTGATCGAGTGGCGCACGGGGATTCGCGCGGACGCATGATGGTGGAAGAGGCGTTATGAGTATCGAAGTTTCGCATATAAGCAAGTCGTTTGGCGGCTTTCAGGCTCTCAACGATATCAACTTGAAAGTCGAATCGGGCGAGTTGGTTGCGCTGCTGGGGCCATCGGGCTGCGGCAAGACGACGCTGCTGCGCATAATCGCCGGGCTCGAGGCGGCGGACGAGGGTTCGGTTGTTGTCGAAGGAAAGGACGCCACCAATCAGGCTGCGCGTGAGCGCGGCGTCGGTTTCGTCTTCCAGCATTACGCACTTTTTCGTCACTTGAGCGTGCTCGAAAACGTTGCGTTCGGTCTGCGCGTCCGGCCCCGATCTTTACGCCCATCCAACGCCGAAATCAAGACGAAGGCGCTCGAACTGTTGCGATTGGTTCAACTGGAAGGGTTGGAGAAGCGCTCGCCGTCGGAGCTGTCGGGCGGGCAGCGTCAGAGAGTCGCGCTCGCGCGCGCTCTAGCGGTTGAGCCCAACGTCCTGCTGCTCGATGAGCCCTTCGGAGCGCTCGATGCCCAGGTGCGCATCGAGTTGCGGCGCTGGCTCCGGCGACTGCACGACGATCTGCACATGACCAGCGTGTTCGTGACGCATGACCAGGAGGAGGCGCTCGAGCTGGCCGACCGCGTCGTCGTGATGAACAAGGGGCAGATCGAGCAAATCGGGACGCCGCAAGAGGTCTACGAGAGGCCGGCGAGCCCCTTCGTCTACCACTTCCTGGGCTCCGTGAACCTGTTCCACGGGCGCGTGCACAATGGCCGCGCCACGATCGGTTCGCTCGATATTGCTGCGCCCGACGATCTCATTAACACCGAGTCGAAGGCCGTCGGCTTTGTGCGCCCGCACGAATTGGAGATCAGCCGGAGTCCGAACGGCAAGGCGACGCTTCAGGCGCGCGTAAGCCACATCCACGCCGTCGGCGCCACGATTCGCGTCGAGTTGGTCGATGCGTCGACCCGGGAGTTTATCTCCGCCGAACTCACGCGCTCCCGTTACCAGGAACTCGCTCTCGTCGTGGGCGACCAGGTCTACGTAACCCCCAGCAACATCCGCGTGTTCGCGGCGGACCTCGATTTCTCGATCTGACGCGGCCGGATGGGAGGCGGGGCGTAATTGGGCGTTTCGCTTTTCGCTGGACGATCGTTGCCAACGAGAGCGGCCGATAGTTTTGCGCAAAATCGCCAAAACTTGGCTCGCTCAAGTAGAATATGGGTATGAACCCGAACAGCACGCCGCCTGCGGAACCTACTCCGAATGCGGATCGGCTCGCTCTTCAACTGCACGTATTTCAGGCGCTGTCAATCTTATTGGCGGTTCTCCTGGTGCTCGGAGCGGGGATCTACATCTATAAGCAGACACAAATTTCGCCTGTCCACGTTGACGTCAACGGACAGCACGTCACGGATTTCACCGATTACAACGCCGCCGCGAGGGCGCTCGATAAGCTGCGCTCCGATGCCGCGGACGGTTTCCCGTCGTCCGCTCACCCGCAGTTTGCGGAGAAGGTCCAGATCGTCCGCTACCCGTCGAATTGGCGGGATCTGCAACTTGCCTTCTCCGATCGCGCGGCGGACGACCTTGCTCAGAAGCTGCACGTTATTGTGAACGCCGCCGCGATCTTGGCTGACAATGCGGTTGTCGTTGCATTGCCGAGCAAGGATGAAGCGCAGAAGGCGCTTGACGCGGTGACAAAGCACTATGCCAGCTTGCCGCCAGCAGACCCGGTAGACGGTACGCCCAAGATCCGCGAAAAGGTGACCATCGTATCGCGGCGCGTGCCTGCCGCGCTGGCCAAGAAGAAGATCGCCGATGCGGTTCAGGTGATGCTTACGGCGCCGCCGGCGCAAACGTACACGGTGCAGAATCGCGATACGGGTTGGCGGATTGCGCGCAAGTTCCACATGCGGTTCGACAAGTTCATCGAATCCAACGCCGGCCGCGACATCAACCGGCTCTCGATCGGCGATACGGTAAACGTAAGCGTCGCGACCCCGCCGATCACCGTCATCGTGACCAAACGTTCGCAGCGCCAAGAGCCGATCCGCCAGGGGGCGTCGGCCGACCGGGCGGGCATGCGATCGCTGACAACTCTTACGACCTACGTGAACGGCGTCGCGCAAGGAAATCCCGAGACGCTCAACGTCACGACCCTCAAGCGTGCGGCCCCTGCGCGCTCCGTGATGTAGGCCGTCGCCTACCCACGCAAATACGACGCCATGGCCTTCGCCAGCGAGGCTCCGAACTCGCGAAGGCCGTCGGGCGTGACGTCGACTTCGTGCGCCTTGCCGTACGTAACCTCGAGTACGCCGGCGAACTTCGGCGCGCAGGCGATTTGTACCCATCCGGCGGACGATGCCGCCAGCCCCTTATTCCAGTCCACGCCGTGGGCGATCGTGTCCGCGCTATGGTAGGGAAGATGTCCGTCGTGGATGTCCTCGACAAGCGCGGTCAGCTTGTCGAGTTCTGTCTGCCACGGTTGCGGTTGGCCGGTGAAGAAGATGGTGTCGTTGATCCCATCGCGGAGATACGGCGCGTGGATGTCGAGGTAGAAATCGAGGCGGTTCTTGCACCCAAGCAATAGCTCCTGCAGCGCACGAACGGACGCATAGAGCGGCGATGCGCCAAAGTCGCGGTTGTGGTCATGCGGCTTGCGCGCCTTGCCCTGGTCGCCCTCTTCGACGCCGTCCTTGTCCATGAACGGCACGACGACTAATTCGTAGTTTTCGTGAAGCCACGCGGCGCCTGGCGATTGAGCGGTGAGCCACTCGGACAAAATGCCTTCCATGACGAAGTTGGCGGACACCTCGCAAGCGTGCGTGCGCGCGATCAGCGCGACTGTTCGCGCGCCGTTCCTGCGTTTTGCCGGCACGCGTAGGAGTTCGACCGGCCGGCCGTGCTCGCTGGCGCAGAGCGTGCCGCGCTCGACTCTGCCGGGCGCAATTCGCGTCTCCAGCTCGCGGAGGAACCGTTCGAGATGGCGCTGCGTGTAGAGCGGGGCGAACGAGAAGTATGCAACATCTACGCGGGGCGGGATCGTGACGGTGAACGATGTCCGCGGCGAATCCGTTCGGCCCAGCCAATGCCAGTCAATGGCATTCCAGCTTGCGCAGGGGCCGCATGCGGAGAAAACGTCGCCGTTCGTAAAGCGAAACGTAAGCGTCCTGCCGGCTGCGCCGGAGACGCGCAGGGCCCACCAGAACCACCATTCGCCGGTGTCGCGCAGATCTTGGCGCACGTCGATCGTGTTGCCGTCGATGTGCTCGACAAGGATGTTGCCGCCTGGGAATTCGGCATCGATTTTCATGGGACGATCCTTTCACGGATAGTCATGTGGCTATGGAAATTGTTTTGACGGAAAGCTGGCGGAGAGGGTGGGATTCGAACCCACGGAGGCTTTCACCTCACTCGCTTTCGAGGCGAGCGCACTAGACCGGGCTATGCGACCTCTCCCTGAGGCTGCCGATGACGCTGACGTCGGGCGTTTGGTGGGGCTGGAGGGAATCGAACCCCCGACACGCCGCTTAGGACGCGGCTGCTCTATCCCCTGAGCTACAACCCCAAAGTGGACTTCGCGCCTTACGCGACCGGCATCCCATTATACCTCAGGTTGCGAGCGTGTCAACGCCAGTTTTGGCGGCCTCGCGGGTCATCGCTTCTATAACTGTCAACATCGGCGCATCTCCGGTCTGAAGGGCGTGAACGGGGTTGATCGTTAGACACCAAGCAGTTTCGTGATCCGGCAGCTCCATTGATGGGGCCTGACATGTCAGACCGGCCTTGGATTTATCCGCTGGAGCGGCTCGATGGGGATCGCCCAAAACGCGGCTTGATCACTGAAAAGCGCGCACGGCGACAGGGGTCTTTAACGGAAGATTGAAATCGCAATGATCTAGATCATATTGAATATGACGGCAATTTTTCTATTGAATATACTTTCGATTCGTTGACAGATGTTTGCTTGCTGCACTATACTAATTAGAGGCACGCTTTTGCGTTTGATCTAATTTTATAGAACTACGAACGCTGATATTCTCGTGTTTTTGACGGCGGCTCCGCTGCTCCGCTTCGAGGCGCGGAACGCATCCGGTAACGCTTTACGGCGAAACGCCGCGCTTCGTTGAGCGCGGCGGGAAAACGACTCCCATGAAGACATCGATTGGCAATAGGAAATCTCTCGTAACGATAATGGCGGCGGCCCTACTGCTCGTCGCAGGGCCATCGGCGGCGCTCGCGGCAAGCGACTCTGTGCTCACGACGATTTCAGTGAGTCCATCAATGGCCCTGGTGCTTCCGGGCGAGATCCAGCAGTTTTCGGCAATCGGCCTCGATCAATATGGCAGCCCGTTGGCGACACAGCCGCCATTTGGGTGGACCGTCTCTGGCGGCGGTACGATAGCGAACAGCGGCTTGTTCACTGCAGGGGGGGAGACGGGCGGTCCTTATTCGGCCACAGCGTCCGCTGCCGGACTTTCGGGTTCGACGAACTTTAATATCGTGTCGACACGTACGGTAACATTCGGCAGTCCGATTTCGATTCCACTATCCGGTCAAAACGGGGTACTGGTTGCCGATATCGATGGAGATGGGCATCAGGACATTGTCGTAAGAACACAAGCTGGAGGCATCGTATTCCTATTTGGCAATGGCGACAATACATTCACGCGCGTCGACTATCCATATGTCATTTCCGGCTTTAACCTGAACTCTGTCGGGATGGTAGCCGGAGATCTAAACGGAGACGGCAGCTTGGACATCGTTTGCAACACAAGTACCGGTGTTGCGGTGATCATGAATGCTGGCAACCGGAACTTTGCACGTCCCTTGCTCTATCCTGTCCTGTCGAATTGCGAAGCCGTTGCGCTTGGGGACTTCCGCGAGAACGGGAAGCTCGACATTGCATGCGTGAGCACGGGCAGCGGTTACGGTGCGGCTACCAATACCCTCACGGTGCTTTTGAACTACGGCGAAGGTAACTTCGGCGCCCCGGTAAATTATTCAATTCCAGGTGGCTATTACGGATATGTAATGGGCGTTGTTGCTCTCGACGTGAACTCGGACGGTCATCTGGACCTTGTATGTAGCGAGGAAGACGAACTCGATACGGCGAAATCGTCTGTCTTTCTCGGCGCTGGAGATGGCACCTTCACCCTTTCACCTAAGTCGCCAATTACCGTCGCTGGCGCATCTCTCTTGGCGACTGACCTAAATAACGACGGGATCCTCGACTTAGTCGCGTCGGACCACTGGGCAGGGCAGCCGCGATGGGGCATCTGTGACGGGAAGGGAGGCTTTAGTTCGATGACGGCGTCAGGAAATGGCTGGGCCGGGCCAATCGTTGCGGCCGACTTTGACGGCTGCGGATATAAGGATCTGGCGCAAGCTTATTCGTCGTCGCAAAACGTTGTGATTTTCGCTAGTAACGGTGACGGCACATTTGCACCGTGGGTGGGATATTCGCTAATAGCGTCGAACCCAGCCGTCGGAGACTTTAACGAAGACGGGCAACCAGACCTTGTCCTCTATTCAGATCCAACCCAGGTTGTCATCTATCCCAACACCACAAACCCAGCGCCAACCATTACGTACCTTAGCCCCAATATCGCGCCCGTCGGCACGGCACTCACGTTGACCATTCACGGACATGGACTGCTTAGCCGTTCCGTAGCTAATTGGAACGGAACGCCCCTTCCAACTACGTTTAATTACTTAGACGGTACGCTCACTGCGAGCGTGCCCGCGGGATTGTTGACCGCGCCGGGGTCTGCAACGGTTACGGTTACCACCGCGTCGCCAGGCGGCGGCACATCGAACTCTCTTACCATATCCTTCGCCAGTTCAGCTCCGACGCCTACGCTTTCCCCTGGTAGTGGCACGTATGCGAACTCGGTCACGGTGACCTTGTCCGATATGCTGAAGGATCCGTTGCTCAAGTTCTACTACACAACGGACGGGTCCAAGCCTACGGTTTCATCGACACTCTATTCAGCTCCCTTTACGCTTGATTCCAGCGCAACGGTCAACGCGATTGCGGTTACGTCGGGCTACTCGAATAGCGCCGTGGGTTCCGCGACCTACACGCTCTTGCCGCCCGCGCCAACGCCGACGTTCTCGCCGACGCCGGGTTCGTTCGCGAATACGGCGAGCGTGACGATCAGCGATACGGACTCTAGTGCAACGATCTATTACACGACGGACGGCTCGACGCCGACGACAGGCTCTACGCCGTATACCGGACCGGTGGCGCTGAGCGCGACGAGTACGATCAAGGCGATCGCCGTCGACACGGCAAGCTACTCGAACAGCGCGGTGGCCTCGGCTACCTACACGCTCTTGCCGCCCGCGCCAACGCCGACATTCTCACCGACGCCGGGCTCGTTCGCGAATACGGCGCACGTGACGATCAGCGATGCAGACTCTAGCGCAACGATCTATTACTCGACAGACGGTTCGACGCCGACGACGAGTTCGACGCCGTATACCGGACCGGTGGCGCTGAGCGCGACGAGTACGATCAAGGCGATCGCCGTTGACCCGGCAAGCTACTCGAATAGCGCCGTGGCCTCGGCGACGTACACGCTCTTGCCGCCCGCTCCGACTCCCACCTTCTCACGGACAGCGGGCTCGTTCGGGAACTCGACGAACGTGACGATCAGCGATACGGATACGTCGGCGACGATCTATTATACGACGGACGGCTCGACGCCGACGACAAGCTCTACGCCGTACACCGGACCGGTGGCGCTGACCGCGACGACGACGATCAAGGCGATCGCCGTTGACACGGCAAGCTACTCGAATAGCGCAGTGGCCTCGGCGGTGTATACGCTGGCCTCGCCTGCCGCGACGCCGTCGTTCTCCCCGACACCCGGTCCGTTCGCGAACTCGGTGAGCGTTGCGATCGCCGATAGCACGCCGGGAGCGACGATTTATTACACGACCGATGGAATGACGCCGACCACCGAGTCGGCGCAGTACACTCTGCCGCTGACCGTGACCCAGGCGACTCCGATCAATGCAATTGCCGTCGCGCCGGGTTATTCGACCAGCGCCGTGGGCTCCGCGGCGTACTCGATCTTGCCGCCAGCGGCGACACCGGTGATCATGCCGGCGTCCGGCTCGTATCCGGGCACTCGGAGCGTGACGATTACGGACGGCACGGCCGGCGTGACGATCTATTACACACTCGATGGCTCGACGCCGACCACCGCATCCGCTGTTTATAGCGCACCGCTCACGATTACGAGTACGACGACGATCAAGGCAATCGCGGCCTCGGGCGATTCGTCGACGAGCGGCGTCGCCTCGGGGACAATCACGATTGTCTCGGCGTCGGGATTTTCGTATTCGGCGGGTCTCAACTTCTTCTCAAGCCCGTACGACTATCCGGGTGTCGCCCTGGATACGCTGTTCGGCTATACAGGCGTCAAGCTCGCGGTGTTCGATCCATCGTCGTATGCCTGGGCGGTCACGCCGACGGCGCCAGCGGATGCGCTCCGGCTGGGGGGCGGTTACTGGGCCCGATTCCCGCATGCGGTGACGTTGACGAGCATCGGGACGCCTGCTCCATCGGGATCGCCTTTTGCGATCACGTTGGCGGCGGGATGGAACATGATCGGCGACCCGTTTACAACGGCCGCGCCGCTCTCGTCGATCACTTTCGGCGCCGATGGAATGAGTTATGCCGGTGCGGTTTTGAGCGGCCTCGTAGGCCCGGCGCTCTGGGCTTACGACTCTTCGTCGAACGGCTACATCAGCGCGACGAGTCTCGAACCCCTGAAAGGGTACTGGATCTTCGCCTATTCGGCGACCTCGATGAGCGTGCCTCATCCCTAGATAAAGCGAGCGGCATCAAGCAGGCGCGGATACGGAGGGCGGCATTTCCGATGCGTCCCAATGTCCGCGCCTTGTTGCGTCTCCGGTCGATCGCCATTACGATCCGCTATGCCAATGAGCTCAATGGCGATCCGAGTGAGTATAATATGAAGTATAACCGGTTCAATTAGCAGGAGGGGTGGGGCTCGACGAGAATGGCGACGATTCGAGATGTGGCAACGAGGAGCGGGGTATCGACGGCGACGGTGTCGTATGTGCTGAACAACGGCCCGAGGACCGTGCGTCCACGGACGCAGGCGCGCGTGCTGGCCGCGATGCGCGAGCTGAACTATCACCCGAGCGCCATGGCGCGCGGCCTCAACCATAAACGAGTGAACTCGATCGGCGTTGTCACGCTGCATTCCGTCCAATCGCCGCTCGAAAACCCCTATTACCGGCCGGTGCTCAGCGGGATCGTCGATGCCGCCACGCGTCTCCGGCAGAGCGTCAACCTGTTCAACGGCAACGTCTGGGAGAGTGAGAGCTCCGACTTTCCGGTTTTTTGCGATGGGCGCTGCGACGGTTTATTGATTTTTCTTCCATACGTCGGCAACACCCTCATCCCGGCGCTGAAGAACCAGACCGCTCCGTTCGTGATCATTGGCGAGGGCGGAACCGATCCGACCGTTTCAAGCATCGATATCGACAACGTCGCCGTGGCTCGCGAGATCGTCGGCCACCTGATCGGTTTCGGGCACCGGCGGATAGCACACTTCCAGGGCGCCGATTACTTGCTCAGCTCGGCCGATCGCCGGCTGGGCTATACGGAAGCGCTGGCAGCCGCTGGAATTCCCTTCGATCCCGCGCTCGTGCTGACCGGCGACTACGAGACGCCGTCGGGCTACGATCTAGCGCGGACGCTGTTCGAGACGGCCGGCGAGAAACCGACCGCGATCTTTGCCGCCAACGACCGCATGGCCGTCGGCGCGATTAAGGCGCTGCGTGAACTCGGTCTGGATGTGCCTCGCGATGTGTCCGTAGCGGGCATCGACTGCTCGTCGCATCCCGATATCCCCGGCACGCGCCTGACGTCCGGCGACCAGCACCTCATGCAGCTCGGCGAAACCGCGGTCACCATGGTGATGGAACTGATCAACTCCGCCGAGCCAAGGATCATCAAAACCCTGCAGCCTTACGATATCGTCCCTGGCGACACCGTCGGACCGCCGCTTATTCGGGCGTAGGGCTTTCCTCACGCAGGGACGGCGCATCTTCGCTGGCCTGCACGCTCTGGCTCGCGGCCCGCGTCGTCAACAGGCGTTTGGCCATGATCTCCGCAAGGGCGATCCCGGTTATGCCCACGAGAACGTGAACCGCTCTCAGCGCCCACTGCGCAGGACCGGGCGAGATATTCAACTGCGCCATTCCAAGCGCCGGAAGAATGAATCCCCACGCTCCGGCGGCAAACGCGAGCCCGATCGCGCTGGAGCGGATCTGCACCGCCAGCGCCCACACGGCGCCGACCAACAAGACGCCAAAAAACGTGTGCGCGGAGACGGATGCGCTGCCTGCTCCAAGATGCACGATCCCCAGGCCGATCGCGATCAGACCGCTGATGCGCGCCACCATCGTAAACGATTTCGTGATTGATCTCTTCATTCGGAATTTTATCCTCGCGCGAAAGATGGGCGACGGAGGCTAGAAAGGACTCTTTGCCGTTGGCGGCGCCGAAATCGTCTGCAACTCGCGGAGCAGTTCCTCGACGGAGTCCTTCAGGGCAAGCGTCTTTTCTGGAGTTAAGTTGATCGACGACCTAAGACTAGCGGGAATGCACGCGCACTTCGATTTGAGTTCGATGCCTTCGCAGGTCAAACTGACGTTCACGATCCTCTCATCGCCGGCGCTCCGATTGCGACGAATATAGCGAAGGCGCTCCAACCGCTTTAGGAGCGGCGTCAGCGTATTCGAGTTCAGCAGGGTGCGTGCGCCGATATGCGAAACCGAGCACGGCGCATCTTCCCACAGAACCATGAGCGCCACGTACTGTGGATAGGTGAGACCGAACGGTTCGAGCAGCGGCTGATAGAGCCTGGTGATCAAACGAGACGCCGCATAAAATGCAAAGCAAAGCTGCCGGTCGAGAAGCATGTTGCCTTGATCGGGACCGGAGGACAGAGCAAATTGCCTATCAGTCGTTGTTGCTTCTGATAATCCCATATTCGATATCCTCCGTCCGAGCGATCAATGCGATTCCCTTTCCAAGCGATTGTCAAGCGAGGATCAGCTCAACGTCGACGTTTCCGCGAATGGCATTGGAGTAGGGGCAGACAACGTGCGCGGCTTCGAGCAGCGCTTGAGCCTCGTCACGCGGCAGGTCCGGTATCGTCACCGCGAGCTTTACGGCAAGCCCGAAGCCGCCGGCGCCGTTCTGTCCGATCCCGACCGTGGCATCAACGCGCGTTCCGCTGAGCTTGACTTTCTTCTGGCCCGCCACGAACGCCAGCGCGCTATCGAAACAGGCCGCATAGCCAGCGGCGAAAAGCTGCTCTGGATTGGGCGCCAGTCCCCCCGCGCCGCCAAGTCCCTTCGGGATTGCGAGATCGAAAGCGAACGAACCATCGCTTGACGCAACGTGCCCGTTGCGTCCGCCGGTCGCCGTAGCGTTGGCTTCGTAAAGTATGTTCATGTCGGCTCTCCTCTGAGATCGCAAACGATTGAATCGCGTGCGATTGATTGTGTTCTACGCTATGAAAACACTGGCAAACGGGAATTAGTTCGTTATAAGGAAAATACAGCTCATTTTGAGCGTGGTTCGCCAGAAGAGAACCCCTCCTCCCCGAATCGGAGAGACAAAGAGGCAAGTATTGGCCCACGTTCTTCTTTCTCCTCCCGTTTCGGGAGGAAGGGGCCTGCCGTCCTCGGCGGGAAGGCGGGTTCCGCGCGAATCGCACCGCGCGGTCCAGGGCCGAGCCTTGAACCGCGTTCGAAATGACTGTATCTTGAGCGAATCCTTTACGCCGGCGTCACGCGGAGAGAAGGCCCCAGCGACTTATACAGCGCCTTGACGGCTTCGACGAATGCCGCAACATCGTCGGGCTCTGCGAGGAAGGCGGCCTCTGGAACTGGCTCGGTGTATGCGCGTTGTGCGGATTCGAGCAATGGACGGACGCTTGCCGGAACAAGACCTTCATCCACGAACAGTTTCAGGAACAGTTCGACGCCTTCTTTGTCGCTATCCGCCTGCTTCGATCGCGTGATCAGCAGTGCGCGCGCCGCCGAGCCGACCGCCAGGAGTTGGCGGCCCGCAGCCAGCGAGTTCGTCGCTTCGGCCAGGTCGATGTCGATCAAATCGAAGACGCCTGCGCCGCATTCGGCCGCACCGCGTCCCGCGAGGCTGAACGGCTCTTGTGCATCCCAATCGATATAGGCGCTTGGATCGTCGTCGAAGCTTGGAGCGACCTCGTGCCGCTTCGCCAGCGCGGCGGCGATTTCGCGGCCCCCATTGGCCAGAAACGTGTCGAGATCCGCGCCTTCGTCCTGCGCGGCGCGGAGCAGATCGACCACGAACGCGGGGACATTCTTAGCGGGCAGCGTGTATGCTCCGGTCGCGAGGGTGCTCTTACCCTCCTCGACATGGCCGCCGAGCTGAACGACATAGGCGGGAATAGGCCGTCCGTGTTCGCGCCGGGCGACGCCAAAGAGCCCGATCGGGGCGACGGGATGGCGTCCGCACGAATTCGTGCAGCCGCTGATATGAATGCTCGCGTCGCCGATTGGACCGGTCAGGTCGAGGTCGCTTTCGCCGATCGCTTGCTGGATCGCGGCGGCGACTCCGCGCGAGCGGCAGATGCCCAGGCGGCATGTGGATGCCCCGGCGCAGGTCACCATGCGTCGCAAGATCGGCGGCCGCGGCTGGCCGAGGCCGATCGCCGCCAATCCGGCATGCAGCGCGGGAAGGTCGTCCTCGGCCACCCAACGCAGCATAAGCGTTTGCCAGGCGGTCGCACGCGCGATACCGTCGCCGAAACGCTGGACGAGATCCGCCAGGCTGTCCAGCAAGTTGGCGTCCAACACGCCAGCGGGCGTCCCGATGTCCACCGTGAAGTATCCCGCCTGCTTTTGCGGCGCGGCGTGGACGGCTTGCCACTGCGCAAACCCAGGCGCGGCGGCGACCGCTGTTTGGTATGTGCGACGAGGGGCCTCGTGGGCGACCGATACTGGCGCCAGCATCTTCGCAATCCCGGTCAGCTCGGCCCTGTAGAGCTTTTGGAATTCCTCGAAGCCCAGGCTTTCGATCAGGAAACGGATGCGCGCCCGATGACGGTTTTTGCGATTGCCATGTTTGTCGAAGACGCGTTTGACGGCCTCCGCGACCCGGTAGACGTCCTTCGCGGGGACAAATTCCTCGAGGCCTTGGGCGACGCGGCTGAAGGAGCCCATGCCGCCGCCGACGTACACCGCGAAACCGTCGATCCCGTCCCTCTGTTTGGCGATCAAGCCCAGGTCGTTGACGGTCGCGCCCGCGCAGTCCGTTCCGCAACCCGAGTAGGCGATCTTATACTTTCGTGGAAGCTGGTAGGAGAGCGGATCGTTGAGCAGCGCTTCCGTTAAGGCGATGAGGTGGGGCGTGACGTCGAAGACCTCATCCGGGCATACGCCGGCAAAGGGACAGGCGGCGATGTTGCGCACCGTGTTGCCGCCGCCGCCCTTGGGCGACAGGCCGCCGTTCGTGAGCGCGACGGTTGCGGGATATATTCCTTCGAGCGCAACCGCATGGACCTGCAGGTCCTGGCGGCTCGTGAGATGCAGAACGCCGCTGCCGTATTCGCGCGAAATCCGCGCCGCGAGACGCATCTGCTCCGGGGTGACCTGACCGGCTGGCAGCCTGCAGCGGATCATGTACGTGCCCGGCTCTCGTTGCTCGTAGATCCCTTGCGGGACGCGGAACGCCTGGAAGCGAGCGGCGGTGATCTCTTCGCGTGTGAACTGATCGCACATTGACTTGAGCTGTTCGAGATCCTGAGGAACGCTGTCTGGGAGCGCATAAAGGTTTGTCGTGGTCATTCACTCTCTCCGTCGTCGATAGCAAGTAAATCGATCGAATATAAGGAGAAGTGTAGCCGTAAGTCCGCTATACGTCAAGCGCCAAGCGGCAAAGTCCTCCGATACGGGGAGGAGGCTGGCTCTGGGCCTGCGTGGACGATGACCGATTACGTGCGGGCAAAGTGTACGAAGGGGCACGTCTCGTTATAGTAAAAGCAACAGAGGCGCCGGGCCTGTATCAATTCGCCTCTTACTACGGCTCCTCCATGCAATAGAGCCGAGCAATACGCATAAAGAGTTCGGCGCTCTCAGGGCGGTGAGCTTGTCGAACCGGCGGGCCATTTTTCGTGCGCCGGCGACGGCGATTTTGTCGCAAGCAGCTGGCTGTGATTAACCTGGAGCGAAGCGACCAAGAAAAAATGCCCCGGCGGCATGAGCCGTCTTGAAATCTTTTCACAGACGCTCGTAGTTACGAATACTTTCCTCTACCGGGTGGGTTGGCGTTCGAGCTGATCGACGGCGCGCAGGAGGTAGGCGCGGGCCTTTTCCTTGGCGTCGGCGGGTTTCCAGGTGTCGTCGGGCGTGGCATCGAGGGCTTGCAGGACAATTTCGCGCGCCATGTTGAGCCGGTGAAGGCTGTCGGAGAACTGGCGGCGGAACGGGATGATATCTTCGCCGGGGCGGACAAGCTCCGGTTCCCAGCGCCGGTATAAGCAAAGCGCGATCACCGTCCGGCGGGCGGCTTCGTCGGCTGTCCGCGTCTTGGCGGTCGCAAAGATGCTTTGGACGCGCGCGGGCGTGCCGAACGCGGCCCTTGCGAGACTCGCCCAGGTGATCATCTCTTCAAGCCGCTCCTCAATCTCCGCCGATGAGAAGCCGGGCCATTCTTCGGGCGGTTGGTTCGGACGCGACGCGATCTTGAGGACGGGCTCGCCGGTTTGCGGATCGAGGCCGGGCTCAATGCGGGCGATGCCGGCGAGAAACTGCTTCTGGTGACGGTCCAGCCAGTCTTTGTAACCGGCCAGACGCAGTGATTTCTGGCGGATGCGTTCCGCCGATCGCGCGCCGGCCAGCGCAACGTCCGCAAGGCTGCGCGTTTCCAAAACCTTCGCGGCCGCTTCCGGAGTGGGCGCGCCCGAGCGCGTAAGCCCTTCGCGAAGCTGGTAAAGCAGGCGTCCAGCCGCGCGCATGATTTCGGTTTGCGAGAACGAGCCGCCAGCGACGATTTCGGTGCGCAGGAGTTCCTTTAGCTCTCTTTCGAGTTGCGCGCGCCGCTCGTCGGAAAGCTTGGATGTCGCCATCGAGAGGAACGGATCGGCGGCCGAAGGCACGAGATCGGCGACGGTCGGCGTGGGGGCAGTCGACGCTGACGTTTCGGCTGGCTGATGGCCGTTCGCGGCCGGTTCCGCGCCGAGCGGCTGGAGCAGTTCCGGAAGCGCAAATGGCGCTTCCGTGATGTCTTCCAACTCGTCGGGATGATCCTCGTGGTATTTGGCTGCCCCGAGCGCAAGGCGGATCGTTTCGAGATAGAGCTCCGGGAAAAAATCGAGCAAGGATTGCAGGATCGATTTAAGCGCTTTGTTCTTGATAGGCGCCTTGCGCAAGAGTTCCTCGGCGTCCGCGAGCAGCATATCGTCGAGACTGGTTTTCCATTCCAAGGGATGCAAGAGCGTGCGCATATCGGTTGCGCGCTGGTAGTTAAGCAGCCTGGGCAAAATGGTGCGTAGTTCGGGAGCGCTCATCAGCATCGGCATCAGGTCGCGCGCCGAGAGCAGGGCCGGGAGCATTTGCGCGGAGAGCAGGCCGCAGGTGACGGCGCGCTCGAGCCACTCGCGGCCGATCGCGGGCGGAGCGAGGTTGACGATTTGGGAAAACTTAGGCGCGGGGATATTTCCCAGCAGCGCCGTGTTTTCTTCCGGGTTGCTCTCGATGATCGCCGCCACTTCGTCGGGAGGCATCTCCCCTAGCGCGGCGTGTCGCTCCAAAGTTGGCAGTCCCCAAAGGAGCTGCGCTTTTTGCGGCATAGTGGACGCTTCGCTTACCCTTTGGGCAAGCGCTCTGCCGTTAGGCTGATTCGGCGCCGCGATATCGCGGGAAATTTCGGTCGAGGGGTCTGGAACTGAAGACTGATCGTCCATAGACTCGCGTTTCCAAGCTAGATCACATCGTTTGTGACCTTTTAGGCCCTTCATTATACCCGCCGGATTAAGCGCGAATCAAGGTCGTTGCGGGGCGGTAAGTGTCCTCCGGCTGCATTGATGGAGCCTGTGACCGTCGCGCCGCCGCTTGACATCCTGCCGCCTGCCGGTTACAATAACGGCAATGCTTCATCGCTGAAGCAAACCAGCGAAGGCGGATTGTATAATGGATGACCTGAAGATCGGAGTGATCGGCGCGGGAGGACGAGGCAAGCTCGCCGGATACGCGCATAAGCCCGGCAAGGGCTCACGAATTGTCGCGTGCTGCGACGTATCGGACCGGTGGCTGGATGATGCGCGGAAGTCGTATGGCGACGATATTGCGCTTACTCACGACTATCGCGAGCTTCTCGACATGGCGCTTGACGCCGTATTCGTGACCACGCCGGATTTTCTCCACGAGGAATACGCAACGGCGGCGCTCGAAGCAGGTAAGGCGGTCTATCTCGAGAAGCCGATGGCAATCACGATTGCGGGCTGCGACCGAATCCTCGAGGCCGCGCGGAGAACCGGTTCGCGGCTCTACTTGGGCCACAATATGCGCCACATGCCCTTTGTTATTAAGATGAAGGAACTGATCGACTCGGGGGCTATTGGCGAAGTTAAGACGGCCTGGTGCCGCCATTTTGTTGGAAACGGTCCCGACTTCTATTTTAAGGATTGGCACGCCGAGCGACGCTATTCGACGAGCCTGTTGTTGCAGAAAGCCGCGCACGATATCGATGTCCTTCACTGGCTCTGTGGTTCGTTCAGCCGACGCGTGACGGCGATGGGCGACCTGATGGTGCTCGGCAAGATTGAGAGCCGTCGTCCTGACACTGGGCTGCCTCAGCCGCTCGATCGCGAATCGCTTGACTGGAAACGCTGGCCGCCGGCTGCGCATGAGGGAATGAATCCGGTTATCGATGTCGAGGATGTGAGCCTAATGCTCATGCAGCTTGATAACGGCGTTCTGGCGTCGTATCAACAGTGCCACTTCACGCCGGACTACTGGCGAAACTATACTGTAATCGGCAGCGAAGGCCGAATCGAGAACGACGGCAACGGGGAGCAAGGGACGACGATCAAACTCTGGAACCAGCGCCACGGGTGGTGTCCGGAAGGCGATGTCGCATACCCGGTGGACGAGGCGGCGGGCGGTCATGGCGGCGCGGACCCGAATATCGTCGCTGAGTTCGTTCGCTTCGCGAAAGAAGGCGGCGCGACGCAGACGTCGCCAGTCGCCGCTCGAAACAGCGTCGCCGCTGGCTGTCTGGCTGCGCAATCCCTGCGGAACGGCAGCGTCCCGTTGGACGTTCCCAGGCTGGACGACGCCCTGATTGCCTATTTCGACCGACAGGTTTAATAGGCTTCGCTCAATAGCCGCGGCGTGATGGCTCGTTGCGGCTTCTTTTTACTCGCCTTATCTTTGTCGATCATCCTGTATAATGAGGGCACGTTTTCTGGAGCCGTCAATGCTCCATTTCCCATATTGCGGAGACCCGAAAGATGATCACGAAGACCGCGGGAGTGCTGGCGCTGATTTGCCTCGCGTTCGGCGCAAGCCTTGTCTGGGCGAGCGATCCTGATAGCCCGGTAATCGCGTCCGTCGGCATATCCACGATCACCTATGCCCAGGCGAACATTGTTCCGCCGGTCTCCCCCGGAACGCCAACCGCTTCGGCAAGCAGCGACGATCAAGCTCGCTTGAAACGACTGATCCTCAAGGATGTGACCGAAAACGTCCGCCAGGAGATCGGCGTTGGCGTAACCGACGACGATCTCAAGCAGATCGCCGTAGCGGAGACCAGTAGCCTTGGCGATCTCGACTGGGCCGTGCGGCAGATGCACGATCACGCCGATCAGCTCGATGCCTGCCTTCGCGGCGCGCGCGCCGTATACGACAGCGGCGACAAACCAGACGGCGCGTTCGATAAGTACGTCAAAGGGAAAGCGCCTCGTGCGCTCTGGGATACGGTGCTTCCGGCCGCGAAATCGCAAGCTCAGCGTGATGTTTACATCAAGCAGATCGCAGACGAGCGGAGCGTGACCGTCGACCAGTTGCGCGATCCCCAAAAGTACCGGCCGCTCGCGATGATGCGCAATACGATGCTTGCGGTTGTGCGAAGGATTGGTCGGAAGAATGCGGCGGCTCGCGCATTTGCGGATTCGATCAAGCCTCCGACCGGTATCGACGATGTATTGCCGGTCATGCCGCGGGATGTGCAAAAGGCCTACGACGCCTGGTGGCGCAACCAATATCGAAGCGCCGGTATTGAGATCGCGGACCGCCGGTTTATCGGTTTGTATGGCGAACTCGGTTTGCCGGCGCCGCCCGTAAAGAGTGCGCCGCCCTTGCCTGCCAACGTTCCCTCTGCCGCGCCGGTTCATCCGGCGACGCCGGCGGCGTCATCTCCTCCGGCCCCCGCGCCGGTTCGTCCCGCGACGCCTGTCGCGGCGTCTCCTCCGGCCCCCGCGCCGGCTCATCCCGCGACGCCTGTCGCGGCGTCTCCTCCGGTCCCCGCGCCGGTTCGTCCCGCGACACCGGTTGCGGCGTCTCCTCCGGCCCCCGCGCCGGCTCATCCCGCGACGCCTGTCGCGGCGTCGCCGCCGGCCCCCGCGCCGGTTCGTCCCGCAACACCGGCGGCGTCATCGCCTCCGATCCCCGCGCCGGTTCATCCTGCGACACCGGTCGCGTCGCCGTCCATAACGGCCGTTAAGCCGGCTACTGGCGCTCCAGATGCCTCGGGAGCGACGATGGCGACGATTCGGAGCGAGGGTGCAACGCCTGCGCTCCCGGCAGCGCCGCTTGCGAAGAGCCACACGGATTCGCAGCCCTCGTTGCCAGCCGCTGGGCAGACCGTGCAACCCGTCGCAAATCGCGTTGCGTCCTCCGACGCAGCTCCCGTTGGCGCATCGGACCGGCGGGCGCCGAGCGCCAAGGTTGAGTTTCGCTGGTTGCAGCCGGTTCAGTCATCGCTAAATCCTCGAGCCCGCTATCGATTGATTTCGGGATTGGAAGGCGGATCCCCGGTCTTTTCGTTTCACGACAACCGGACGGGCCAGACCTTCCGCGATGGCGCAGCGATCCGCGCGGAGTTCCTCGGCATCGTGTCGCATTCCTCCCGGGGCGGTCGCCGGTTCGTTGTGCCGGCGCAACTCATCGCTGGAACCGGTCTTCACCCGGCGCTGCTTCTCGACGAGGGGCGGCGTGCGAAGGTCGTCGCTTTGGCCGCGGAGATGCGTCAATATCTTGGCCTGCTGGACGCGTCGCCGACGATTGATGGCGCCGCCGATATCTCGGGCGCGGAGGCTCGCTCCGATCCGGGCGTCAAAGGGGCCTTCGTCGATCTATTTCTGCAAAGCGACGGCTGCGTCAAGCTCGAGGCCTTTTCTGGGCGACACGCGGGCGCGATACTAGCCGTGATCGTGGACGATAAGATCGTGACGGCCTCGCCGATTACCGACCAGATTACGGGATACCAGGTTGAGCTTGCGAGAACCTTTGAAAGCCTCGATCAAGCGCGCAACCTCGCGGCCCAGATCAATGGAACGCACTAGGAGAGCGGATAATCGCTTTCAGGCTCGTCCGGTTCCGCGATTGCTCGATCTGGCGGTAAGCCGGAGAGTAAGACGTACGTACAATCGAGCGCAATTCCTACAGGACGGTCTGCGCGACATTTCCGAACGCGGCTTGCCATCGATGCCAGAAGTCGGGGAAGGTTTTGGCGACGCAACCCGGGTCGTTGATGGTCATCGACGGAAGGCGCAATGTTGCGACTGCAAAGGACATCGCCATGCGGTGATCGTCGTAGGTATCGATCGCCGCGGTGTACGGCGACTTTGGCGGAGTTATTGTCAGCGAGTCAGGGCCTGCCACGATTTCCGCCCCCAACTTGCGCATTTCCGTCGCGAGCGCCTCGATCCGGTCAGTTTCCTTGACTCGAAGAGTTCCAAGGCCCCTCAGTCTCGAGACGCCGTTTGCGAACAGCGCGAGAACGGCCACGGTTTGTGCGGTGTCGGGGATTGATTCGAGGTCGATATCGACGGCATGAAGCGTATCTGGACCGGTTACGACGGTCGTGCTCTGGCCCTGCATGACGGCGCAGCCCATCTCTTCGAGCACGCGCACGAATGTCGCGTCTCCTTGGGCCGACGAAGAGCCGAGGCCGCTTACGGTCACTCTCCCACCGGTAAGCGCGGCGGCGGCGAGAAAGTAAGTTGCGTTAGACGCATCGGGCTCGATCGCGTAGTCCCGCGCGATGTAATGGAGCCGGCCCGGAACCGCGAATTTCTGGTATTCCTCGTGGCCAATTGCGACGCCGAAGGCGGTCATGACGGCATCGGTCAAGTCGACGTAGGGTTTGGACACGAGCGAGCCTTCGACCACGATATGCGTGTCGGACGTCGCGAGGGGCGCTGCCATTAAGAGGGCGCTCAGATATTGGCTGCTGATCGTGCCGTGGACCGAGCAGCGGCCGCCGCGCAGTCCTCCGCCGGCAACGCGAACGGGAGGGCAGCCGCCGTCGCCAAGGCATCGAACGTCGACGCCAAGTTGGGTCATTGCCTCAACGAGGTCGGCGATGGGACGCTGGCGCATACGTTCATTGCCATCGAGAATCACGTTCGAACCTGCCGGTGTAAACGGGGCTGCGGTCGTCAGAAAGCGGATTGTCGTTCCTGAGTTGCCTGCGAACAATGGGCCCTGGGGGGCGCTGTAGCGTCCGCCGGTTCCGTGAACCGTGAGTGTTTCCCCGTCCTTTTCGATGGACACGCCGAGCGCGCCGAGACATTCGATCATGCGCCGCGTATCGTCGGCATCGAGCGCGCCGCTGAGGATCGACCGGCCGCCCGCCAGACTGGCGATCAGCAGTGCGCGGTTCGTAATGCTCTTGGACCCTGGCAGCGTCACCGTCGCGTGGGCTGCGTTGCGCAGCGGCGTGAACGTCATCGCGGGTGGATAGGTAAAATTTCCCATGCCGTATTATAGCCTTTTCCGGCGCTTGCCTGCGCCGCGTGCATTTCCCTGCGCGATCTTGTTTTCTCGGTCGTTCATCCGCATCCTGGCTAGGTTTACGGCAGAGGAAACAGATTGTTCGTTTGCTCCAGGCCATGCGCGGCCGGGCGGCGCACTCCGCTCGCTTGGCTTTACGGTGCACGCTCCCTACGTTGTACCTGACCAATTCGCCCGCATACTTGACAGGCGGGACCGTTTTCGAGAATAATGAAAAGGAGATTAGTCTACGAGCGGAGGTTCGGCCCTTAAGATGGCGGAGCCCGCGCCTAGATTCGTCATTCACCCATGTCAATGTCGATAATATATAGCCACAAACAGGGAAATGGAGAGCCGGTGCGCATCGGTTCGCGGAGGGATCTTCGCCAGGGCGCGCACTGGGTCGCGATGGAGCGTCCCGCCGGGGGCGCCGCTCGTCGCCGTCACGCCCTTTTCCATTACCAGCACCACCAGTGTTGCCTGCCGGAGCTTCAAGTTGGGAGAGTTCTGTCCACTCCCCGGCTTGTCGTGAAGGAAGGAGTGGCTAGCCCCGCGTTGACGAGTGTTCTGCTTGCATGAGCGAACCGGTGTCGAGCGGGGCTTGTTTTTTTGTCGTGGGCGAGGAGGAGAGCATTATCGAGTGAGGCTGTCCGATCCGGGCGTGTCGCCTGGCGGGCAGAGGGAGAAGGACGATCCGTAATGAACCAAGAGGTGCTAGTACTCAACAGTGACTTCGAGCCGTTGAACGTGTGTAACCTGCGGCGTGCGGTGGTGCTCGTCTACATGGGTAAGGCGGACATTTTGCATACCGACGAGCATGCATCGCCGATGCAACTCGCCGATGGGAGCGTCGCCGCGCCGTCGGTCGTCAAGCTGCGCTATCATGTGCGCCGCCCTTTGCCGGAACTTAAGCTCTCTCGACGCTCTATCTTTGCCCGGGACAACTACACGTGCCAGTATTGCGGTCATCAGTCGCGGGATCTGACTATCGATCACATTCTCCCGAAGCGTCACGGCGGCGACATGCGGTGGGACAACCTCGTTGCCTGTTGCCGCAAGTGCAATACGAAAAAGGGCGACAAGCTGCTCTCGCAGACCGGCATGAAGCTGATGCGCCCTCCGCGACGCCCTCGCTACGTGCCGTACATCGCGCTCACTAAGTACGTCAACGGCACCAAGAACGACATCTGGCGCAACTATTTGCCGACGTTTACGGATGTCGGGGGATACCACGTTATCGAACAGATGGCGGTGTAGGACGGACGATAAGTTATGGATACAATGGCCCGCTGGACGCAACCGTCCAGCGGGCCGTTTCACAAGCCAGGCCATCGCAGGCACTGGCTGCTCCTATTGTTGACGCCTGCTTTCAGATACCGGGCAGGTCATTCTTTCTTCTTGTTGGCTCGCTTCTTCGGCTCCTTGACCGCGCTCCCGGCTGCCGCGGGATTTGTCGACGGCGCAGGAACAGGCGCAGTGGAAATGGGGGGCGCTGGCGCTGGCGGCGTGACCGCTGCCGGCGCGGCGGCCTTGGCGGCTTCTTCCGCGGCTTTTGCGGCTGCCTCGATGGCTTTGCGGACCGACTCGCTCAGACTGCTCTTGGCGGCCTCTAAGGCTGGCTGGTCGTCCCCGGCGATCCGGGCGAGCACCTTGCCGCGCGCATCGCTTACGAAGACGGCCGGAAGCGCATTGATACCCCAGGTTCCCGCGACGTAGTCTTCGGGATCCCAGACGACCGGGAATTTAATATCGAGGCTGGCGGCGGCATTGGTCAGCGCAGTTCGATCGCCGGATGCGACCCCGAGCAGCGAGACGCGATCGGCGGGCAATTCGGCAGCCCAGCCGCCGAGCGTTGCGGCGACCGACGCCGAATATTCGTCGTCGACTTTGAAAAAGAACACGACAAGCCAACCTTTGGATCGCAGTCTTGTCGTATTCTGGTAGACGCCTTTCAGGTCGCACAGACCGAACTCCTGGATGGTGCGTCCCGGCGTGATCGCGCTTCTGTCGAACATGGAGCCTCCCTCAAAGTATGTGCAGTTGATAAATCTGGACTGCGTGTTATGGATACGTCCCGCTTCGGCTAGCTTGCCGCATGTTCCGGCCACGGGTTTGAACCCGTGGCCGACGGCGCGGAGCCGTTCGCATACCCTCCGAATGATACCCGGCAGCCTGCAGGCAACGGATTAGGCTGTCGCCATGGCCGTCACTTGGCCCAATCCTCCAGCCATTGCCATGTGCTCTCGATTGTCGCCTCGGCCGGCAGCGGCGGAAGCGCGCGAGTTGGGGGCGGGATGACGACCGGCTTGCCGGAGTAGGCATCGATGATCTCGCGAATTACTTCGGTGTGCGCCTTCGGTTGGTTGCTCGTAGTGAAGAGGCCGAGGCCGTATTCCAGCGACGCGAACTCGTAACCGGGATCGATGTCGTGGCTGCACCACCAGGTCATCCAGCTGACGCCCTGTTCGATTGCAGCAAGCGTGGCGCGCTCGGTCCAGGTTGCGAGAGTCGGCGCGTCCATCCACTCAAGCGATGCGCCGTACTCCTGCACCCAGACGGGCTTGTCGGGATCTCCGGCGTAGGCGCGAACGAGTGCGGCCATGCCAGCCAGCAGGTTGACGCTGGGACTGCCGAGCGCGCCGCCGCGGTCGAGCGCGCCGGTAAAGTATGTCCAACAGTGGATGGGGACGATCTGCTGGCCGGCGGTGAGCGCTTTTGGCGAGAACGTGTTCGGCCGGAACCATGGCTGGTGGTCGACGCCGTTGACATGGACGCCGTCCGGGCTAATTTGTCGAAGCAGCCCAAGCATGTGGCCCTGCCAGGCGTCGCCGACGGCAAGTTCCGCCTGGCGATAGCAGCAGATTTCGTTGCCGAGGTCGAAGCCGAGGAAATTCGGGTGGCGACCCGTGAGCGCCGCGAGCGCCTGAAAGAAGCGTTCTTGCGCGGCGATTGCCGTGGCGTCCGTGTAGATCGATTTGCCGACGCAATAGGGCGGCTCGAAGTGGTAGCCGCTCAAGAAGCCGTTGAGCGCGGTGACGCAAACGTCGAGTCCGCGCGCTTCCGCCAGCGTCATCAGCGAATCGAGACGGTCGAGGTGCGCGGAGCTGACGCTTGTAGGATTGGGCTGAAAATACGGCCATAGGAGCATGATCCGGATATGGTCCATGCCGATCGACGCAATGCGATCAAAATCCCTTGCAATCGCCCGTTTATCGAAGTCGTTCCAACAGTACCACCAGTTGCGCGACGGAACGTAGTTCGCGCCAAATCGATGGGTGCGCAATCGCTCTGCCGGCTTCATTGGCGCCGTCGTGGCAAGCTGCGCGTATTTGCGTATTCCGGTTGTCATGATTTGTGGAAAATCCGGCCTCTCACTTTGAGTTACTGATTCATTGTACTCGACGCCGACTCTCTAATGTTATGGGACAATTCAGCCGATACTATTTGTGGGACAGTTGCCTGGTAAAAATACCGGATTACAGCTCCTTGGCGGCAGAGCGTGGACGGATCCGCGCTGGTTGCCAGGCCAGTAATTGAATGAACGAATCAAGTTATGAGAGATCGCGGAGGATTATGGTAACATGTCCATATTCGAGCGGGATTTAGCCGCTCGTCCCATTTGACCGGCAAAACGGGATTTCCCATTGCGCATGGAAGCTAGGGGTTTCGTTGTGTCCGTTTCATCTTGACAGCTTGGTTTGGACCGGCGTTTTTGCGTGTCCAACGAGAGACTCCAACAATGAATTCGGTAACACAATTTAAGGGATTCCTTCCCACGCTTCTTTGGTTCGCATTGGCGGCCGTAAGCCTGGTCTTTTCGCCCCACGCGTTGCTGGCGGATTCCCGCTTCGGACTCCCGCTTCCGCTTGCCGCGTCGTTCGTTTTACCCTCGACGAACCCGGTTGGTCTCCAGAGCGCTCCGCTTGCTTTGCCGCCTTCCCGCGCAGATATTGGAGCGTCCGCCTACATGATCCCGATATCGCCTCCGGTTGCATCGACGGCAATGTCGCTGCCGCTCGACGAACTGGGACGCACGAGTATCTCGTGCGGCAGTATCGGACAGGGCGTATTGGCCGGCGGCTGGACGTCGTGCGGCTACCAGCGATCGTTCGGGCATGGCGTTGTACTGTATACGGACGTCGATTACTGGGCTGACCGTCTCCTTGGAACAGGGCATCGCATTTTGCGCTTCCAGGTGAGGAAGGATATTCGGCGCGGAACGCAGATGAGCTTCGAAATCGGCGGCGGCGCCTTTGGCGACACCTCGCATCATATGTTTAAGCTGGCCCTTCGCGGATCGTTCTGATCGTCCGTTGCGACCCCGTGGGCGGAGCCGTTTTGGGTCCCGCCCTGCTCCAATGTCGCGTCAACTCCGATAAACCTGGTGATTGTACGAGGGGGGGCGCATCTACTAATATCAACGATTGTCACCGATATTGGCGCGGTTTCCGGCCGTGAACGACCGTCCTGAGATGTCAATCCCCATCAATGGGGCTGCCTGCTCACGAAAATGCAGGCCGTCTACCGATTAGGCCCGTTCACGGGCTTTCTCAACCAGGCCGGCCCTTTCAGGATCGGACCCGGCCCCGCTCCAATGTTGCGTCAACTCCGATAAACCTGGTGATTGTACGAGGCCAAGTTTGACACCCCCCTTGCGGAGTGGTATAATCGGGTATTCAGTGCGTCATTTTGGCTGCCCTGACTGGCATGCGTCGGTACCCGAATTCGGAGGCGATCGATAGATTTGAAGCGAATCAGTCGGATTATATTCCCTACGGTTGTGGTCGTCGTTGCGATCGGAGCTTTCGCATGCGGGGGACACTACAACCTCCTCCAGCAGCAGCGATCCCTCTTCCGCAATCATCAGGTCGCGCACAATGGCCTTTGGCTTCAGGAAGCGCGCGGCGACGGCAACGTTCAAAAGCCGAGCGGTTTGCAGACGGCGGCGGACGACAACCTTTCAGACATTTTCCAGAGCGACAGCCCATATGGGACGTTCCAAAACGTCTACCAGCTGCTGAAGGATCAGTATGTCGAGGGAATCCCCTCGGACACGCCTCTTGCCTATGGCGCCGCGGAAGCCCTCCTGGGATCTTTGGATGAGCCGAACTCCCGCTTTATCGAACCCGCCGAGCGGCGCGCTCTAGACGATCAAGACAACGGGGTTTACCAAGGCGCCGGCATCCTCTTTACCGTTCGCAAGCAGACCGACAGCGATCTGGTTATTCGCAAGATTACCACGGTGGATGTCGTCCCCGGATCGCCCGCCGAGAAGGCGGGAATCGTTACGGGCGATGTCGTCACCGAGATCGATCATCACTGGATCATTGCCTACGATCCAATCCAGGCAGATGCCAAGCTGTTCAAGAAGCTCGCCAAGGACGAGGTGGGCCTGGAAAAAGAGTACACATCGATCGAGAACAAGATTAAGAACGGGATCAGCCTCGCCAAAGCTCAGGCGCAGCTTAACGCGCCGGATACCGCGCCGCTTGTGCTGACCGTCGAGCGCGCCGGGGAGCCGAAACCGCTCACCTTTTCGCTGGACGTTTCGCAGCCGACAAGGTCGGATTCGGCGACATGGAAGACGCTCCCGGACGGCTCCGGCTATATCCGCATCCTCTCCTTTAACAACAACACGGTTGCACAGTTCGATAAGGCGCTGGCAAGCCTCGCGAGCGCCTCGGGAATCGTGCTCGATCTGCGTGATTGCCCCGGCGGACAGTTGACGCCGGCGCTGGCGATCGCCAATTCGATGGCGCCTGGGACCGAACTTGGCCGTATTGTCGTACGAGACAATCGCGCCAAGAACGTCGATCCCACGATGGGCTTTGGAACGAAGGTGCAGCCGCTCAAAAGCACTCCAAACACGCCTGTATTGAAGAACAGCTACCATGGCAAGATCGTCGTGTTAATCAATAACGCGACCGCTAACACCGCGGAACTGCTGGCGGCGTTCCTTCACGACCGTGTTGGCGCGCGCATGGCGGGGACGTCAACTTTTGGCGACGCCACGGCGCAAACGCTCTTCCCAATGTCCGACGGCTCAGCATTTACCCTCACGACGGGCGTGCTGCAGACCGCGAGCGGCAAATCATTTAACTTGGCGGGCATCGTTCCCGATGTGCCGGTCGCCGACTCAGCGATACGACGGGATGGAGATCAGGCGGTCGCGAAAGCCGAGGCGCTGCTCTCGCTTCCTCCGCTGAAGGTAGAAGCCAGCCGGCCAGCCGAGCCGCCGACGCTATCGCTTTAGAACCCGGGTTCTTGGCGGGGAATTTTAAATGTTATTGCGAAAAGCCATTATCCGCATCGTCATGCTGCTCATTGTGGGCTTCGTGGCCTTCTTCGGTGGTTTCACGTACCACGACGTGACCAACGGGGTCTCGCGTCCGCAATCGTTGTTTACGACGATTACGATGCTCCCGCATCACATTAAGCTGGGGGTCGGCGCGATCGTCCATGGCGATCAGGACAATGCCTCGAAGCCATTCGAGAGCTATGCCTACACGCTTAGCACGGTTCAGGCGGCATACTACGGGAAGGCCGGTTCGACTCGAGAACTCACGTACAGCGCCATTCGCGGAATGATGGCGTCCCTTGGAGACCGGTACACCCGCTTCCTTGCTCCCACCGAATACTCGAAGATGCAGGAAGAGAACCAGGGCGAATTTGTCGGGATCGGCGCTCAGCTCGATGAGAACGACAAAGGCCAGGTCTTCGTCGTCAAGCCGCTTCCCAACAGCCCGGCTTTACGCGCGCACCTGCTTACCGGCGACATCATCGCCAAAGTCAACGACAAGGCCGTGCTTGGCACGGATATTACCAAGGTCGTGCAGATGATCCGGGGCGAGCCGCGAACCAAGGTCGACCTTACGATTATCCGCAAGGGGCTGCCCAAGCCGCTGGTCGTTTCGATTATTCGCAACTACGTCCACCAGGAAGTGGTCGTCTCTCGAATGGTCGACCCGCAGCATAAGGTGGGCTATATTGCGCTCGCGCAGTTTAACGAGGAATCCGACAAGCAGGTCAACGTCGCGATGAATGAGTTGCGCGATCAGGGAATGCGAGGGTTGATCTTCGACCTTCGAGGCAATCCCGGCGGTTTGCTGAATATCGCTCAGGATGTCGCCAGCCGATTCGTTACGAGCGGACCGATCGTCTGGGTGAAGGAGCGCGGCGCTCAGATGGAGTCGTTTAACGTCGAGCAAAGCAAGCACAACCACCCGCGTTATCCGCTTGTTGTGCTCGTTAACTCCGGCAGCGCCTCCGCATCCGAGATTACCTCGGGCGCGGTCAAGGATACGCATGCAGGCATCTTGATCGGCGAGCGGACGTTTGGCAAAGGGCTCGTGCAGACGATCATTCCGTTGCCGGACCGCTCCGCGGTTGCTATCACGACGGCGCATTACTATACGCCCGCGAAGAACGACATTAACCACAAGGGTATCGACCCGGACATCTCCGTGAAGTTGACGGACGACGATCAGCGCAAGATGAACGACTATTCGAACAACAATCCGGCGGATCCGATCGACCTCAAGTACGATCGCCAACTCCAAAAGGCTGTTGCGGTGATGGACGACAAGTTGGCTGACGGAGCGCATCCTCAGCCCTGGTAACTTGAGCAATCGCTTGCGGCGCCTTCTTTTCGTTATACGAAGAGGAGGCGCTGTTTGCATTTTGCCCAGCCACGACGCAGAATGTGCGCCGAGGAGATCCGGCGATTGCGGCGCGCATGCTATGCGGCGCGCGCCAGGCTCTTGTCCAACTGCTCGAGAGCGTCGAGGTCGTTGTCGAACCCCTTCATGCGCAGGAACGCTTTGAGGACGCGGATATCGAAGTGAGTTCCGGCCAGCGATCTAATGTGCTCGATGACCCTTTCTATCGGCCAACCGCTTCTGTAGGGGCGGTCCGAACTCAAAGCGTCGAACACGTCAACGACAGCGAAGATCCGGGCTGCGAGGGGAATGTCGTGGCCCTTGAGCCCATACGGGTATCCGGTGCCATCCCATTTTTCGTGATGGTAGGTTGGTATCTCCAGAGCAGGCTTAAGGAAGTCGATGGGACTGAGCATATCATACGCGTGTTGAGTATGCTTCCGCATGATGCGTGTTTCCTCTTCGGTCAACGCTCCCGGCTTGAGAAGGATATGATCCGGCACGCCCATTTTCCCGATGTCGTGCAGGAGAGCGCCGCGACGGATTTGGACAATTTGCTCGTGCGGAAGGCCGAGTTCCTGTGCGAGTTGGACGGACATTTCCGTCACGCGTCGCGAGTGCCCTTCGGTTTCCTTGTCGCGCAGGTCCAGGGCGCGCGACCACCCTTCTATAGTGGCCTCATAGGCTACGGTGAGCTCGATGTTCGTCCGTTCGAGGTCCCTGAGCAGGCCGCGGTTACTCATTGCGATCGCGGCTTGACCAGCAATTGCCTGTAGGTAATCGATCCAGTCTTCGTCGGGCTTGAGGTCGTTAACGGACCAAACTTCGACGATTCCGATAACTTGTCCACTGGCCGTCATTGGCGCGCTAAAGTAGGACTTGATCCAGTGCTCATCGAGCATGATCTTTAGCGACTCGTTGTCCATGAGGCCCTCGAGATCGTCGAGAGAGACAAGGACCCCGGACCTGGCGGCAATGAGCGCAGGATCGTCGAACTGTCGCGCTTCGGGTCCGGGCAACTCACAGGATCGTTCAATCGCTTGCGCCGCGGTCGATAGGTCGCCGGACCTGTGGTCGTAAGCGAGGATGCGCGCTCCATTGACGCCCAAGCGGCGTTGAGCATGGCGAGTCAATACCGCGAGCGTCGTGCGCAGGTCGACGCCCGTCGTGATAGCGTGGTCGATGTCGCGCAGAGCGGCAAGACGATTGACACGCTGTTCGAGCATATGGTTCAGGCCATTGATCCGGTCTTCGGCGCATTGGCGCTCGAACGTGCGGCCGAGCTGTTTGCCGATCGTCGCGAACACTTCGTCTAAAGAATCGTCGAGGTGTACGATTTCTCCGATGAAGAACTCAAGCACGGCGACGACGCGATCGTCCGCGATCACCGGCACCGCCAGTGCGGACTTGATGCCAACCTGCTCCCCAATCTCATAGCGCGGCTGTTGTTCGAGTTTGAAGTCCTGCGGCAAAACGGGAGCGCGCTTTTGCGCGACCAGTCCTGGCAACCCTTGGCCGGTAGCGTAAGTCGTTTGCTTTGTGAGTTCCATGAAGGAGTGAAAGCGCTTGTAATCCCGGACGAGCCAGATGCCCGAGCACTTATAGAGGTCAGGATCATCCTCCGACGCGATGTAAACGTGTCCAATGGGCCAGCCGGTAAAATCGCAAACGTGACGAAGCGTGGCGCGGAACGCATCGGAGACGTTGTACGCTTCGTTGGCGGCGACGGAAACGGCGAGAAGGAGCTGAACAAGGCGTTGCTTCTTGTTGAGCTCGTCGACGCGAGCAGCGGCGACGGCTTCGGCGTGGCGACGTGCATCCCGCTCTTGGAGGATCATTTCGTCGCGTTTACGCAGTTCCTTGCGAATATCGTTTCGACGTTTCTTGAGCGGTTTGGCGCTAGCGTCATTGCGAGCGGCCCAACGTACCCGGTTTGGTCCAAGTTCAGCTTTGGAACGATCTAGCACGGTATTGCAGTCGACCCTTTCGCATGGCAGAGGTGAGTCCGCCCATCCGCCACGCCTGGAAAGATACAGTTGTTCTCTCTATCGTATCGGAACATTTGCCGGTACTCTGAAGGGTGTGCATCGTTTACGTATGAAAAGGTGCGTGCGTCGAATAGTTCGGGTTTCAACGCTCCGTTGACGAGGTGCATCTTTATGACGGGGCATATCGCCGGGCTGTCTGGGGAGACCGTGTGAGCCCGGATGCTGGAAAGTCGTTCCTGTTGTGGCGAGCAAGCGAGGTAATTGCCGCTGTTGACCGAAAAGCGGAACAAATCCGTCTAATTGCGGGTTATAATAAGCAGCAATTCGCCAATAATGACAATGTGACGAAACGTCGAGTGCCTATAAGGCACTCAAAGGAGACTGGGCGAGAATGATTAGAGGCATTCGTCGCGGCTATCATAGTCCGCACGGTCGTCTCGAAGGATGTTAGCCAGCGCGGAGGGGTAAGTTGATCCTTCGCAAGCAGCATTCCTCCTGATGACCGGAATCGTCGGTAAAGTTCGGAAGTTGAACGATTGTAGGGAGGGATGAGCAAATGACCCGTCAAGTGTTTGAAGTGACTATTCAGGGTGTCTGTGCAGCGTTGCGCAAGCCGCTCTGCGATGGGGGAGGAGTTGGCCTGACGGCCGCCTTCCAATTCTGCTCGGCGAGCGAAATCGCCGAGGTCGTCTCGGAGCTAACCGCCGCGGAGGCACTGGCCATATTCGAGTGGTTGGACGACGTACGCGCCGCCGCCATGCTCACGGAATTGCCTGAGCCGATGACGAACTACATTATTACGAACGCGCCTCCTGGCCGAATCGCGCACCTGAGCGCCGAGGAAGCGGAGCACAAGCTGGGCTTGTAAATTGATGGCAGCGGCCGCGCTGGAGACTACTCCGGCGCGGCCGTTTGTGTTTGTCTAGGTCGCTTCGCTGCCTCGGCGCCGCCGGAAGACCCGTACGGCCCACCAGGCCCAGGCCAGCGTTACGGGCAGCCAAAGCGCGATCGCCAGCACGTCGCTTGCGATTGCCGATCCAGGCGCGCCAATGAGCGCCACACAGCGAGCGATGTGCCAATAGTGAGTGAGCGGCATCCACCCGGCTACGGTCTGGAAGGCCTGCGGTTCCGCGAGAGTCGGATACGTGTAGCCTGACAGGACAAATATCGGTACGGATGCGCAAAGAAGAAGTTGAACGGCGGTGACCGGTCTATTAACGGTTGCCGCGAGCCCGAAACCCGACCAGATATTGACGATCGTTGCGATGACGCACCCGGTTGCGAGAAGACGCCAGTCTCCATGAAAGAACGATCCGAACGCCGTGAAGGGCAGCGATAAGGCGATTGCGGACACCGGCAACATGACGCAGAGATGCGCCAGCGTCTTGCCGGTCAGCTCAATGCCGGCGGCGACGCTCGTCGTTCGTTGCGGCCGGCTCAGCCCGGTTACCCCGCCCATCATCGTACACTGCTGGAGCGCAATACACATCAGCCCGACCAGGATAAACGTGCCGTAATTGTACGTGGGGTTAAACAGCGGGCGAAACTCGGCCCCAATCGGCTGGGCCGTTGCGAGGGCGATGAGTTCGGGCATGCCCTCCGCACTCAAGCGCGATGCCCGCACGCCGGCGCGAAACGTACCCATGACCGTCCGCAGCGACTTTAGAATGACGTTGGCGTACAACGTATTGCCGCCGTCGACCGATACGAGAACTCGCGTTTGACGTCCTCTCTCGATCGTCTTTTCGAACCCCTGGGGAATCGATACGCACGCCCAGACTCGGCCGTTTTGGACTTCTTGCGCGAATTGGCTCGTTGATGTCGCAAGCTCTTCGACTCGAACGCTGTCATTCGCGCGGAGCATCTGAATCAGGTTGCGCGACAGAGCCGAATGGTCCTGGTCCACTACCATGATCGGCGCTTGGCGGACCCGGCCTTGCGAATAGACGCCGCCGAACATCAGCGCGTAGGCAAGCGGACCGCCCAGCATAACGCTCGCAATTGTTCGCGTCGTGAAAATAGCCCGAAGCTCCTCGACCATAATCCTAAACATCGGGACCTCCCGTCTCTCCGAGCACCTTGTTGACTTTGGCGTATGCAAAGGCAGCGGCGACGATCGTCCATGCGCTCAGGGCGAGAAGTTCTATATGAATATCGGCCCAGGAGCCTGCCATCATAGTGATGCGACGGTATATCATCAAATAGTGCGAGATTGGCTCGACGTTGGAGAGCGCCTGAACGGCAAAAGGCATCGATGTCGTTGGCCACGTAAATCCTGACAACAAATAAGACGGCATAACGATGATTGCGAGCATCTGAACGGCGAGCATGCTCTGCCGGCACCACGCCGACATTCCTATTCCCGCGACCGCGACGATTACGATGAACCACGTCGTCGTGAGCGCCACGATGAGCGGATCGCCTCGAAACGGAACGTCTCCCAGATACGTCGGCAGAACCAGGGACGCAAGCGATGTCGGGAGCATCAGGCAGAGGTAAACGAGCGCTTTACCGATGATGACTGGCCAGGGCTTTGCGCTTATCGAGCGAAGTTCGTCCACGTCGCCCCGTTCGATCTCAGAGGAAATCGATTCGGCTGCCAGAAGCACCGTGAGCAACTGGATCGCGACGCAGACGAAACTCGCGATCATGAAGTTTGCGTAGTTTCCGTTGAGCGCCGGGTTGTACTGGATACGGTATTCGTCATCAACCGGCTTGGCGATGTCAGCATCGGCGGCCCCGTTTCCTTGCATCCTGGATCTCCGGATGTCCATCCCCGCGGAGAATGTGCCGATCAGGTCTGAGGCGGCGTTGATTGCGACGTTCGCGATGGCAATATTCGTGGCGTCGACCCAGACTGCGACCTTGACCGGGCGTCCGGCAAGCAGATCTCGCTCAAAATTTGGTGCGAACGTGAAGCAGACGTGGGACTTGTCCGCGACCGCGAGGCTGCGGAACTCGTTCGTCGATGCGGCGTACTGGCCCAGGGTGAACGTTTCCGACGCGAGGATTGCGGTCGTGATCTGCCGCGAGAGGCGCGAGTGGTCGAGATCGACGATCGTGACGGGAATATGGGCGATCTTGCGCTGAGCATAAAGCGCACAGAAGAACAGCGCATAGACGATCGGTATCGTTAGAGACAGAATCAGGATGAACCGGCGGCTGCGCCAGAGAATGTGCGCTTCTCGCCGGCAGATTGCGAGGAGCGGACCATCCTGTGGACCCTGTTCGAGGCGCTTATGCGGTGACGACATGGTTACCGGCCTGCTTCGATCTGGACGCGCGCAGTCATGCCATTGCGGAGCGACGGCGGCGGGTTAGGAATGCGAATGACGAGTTCGACTGAGCGAACGTCGAGCGATCCCTGTTCGTTGGTCGCCTTCTTCGTCGCGAAATCCGCGGCCTGTGCGATTCGGGCGAGCTCTCCGGTGCAAACCGTACCCGGCAGGGCGGGCAGTTCGATATGGATCGGCGCATGGAGTTTCAGCGAGCCGAATCGACTTTCGTCCGCGTAGACCTTGACGCGGAAATCCGCGCTCTTGACAATCGTCGCAATCGGGTAGCCAGCGGAAATCATCTCGCCCGCGTTCGCGATTTTCTGCGAGATGTAGCCGGATACGGGAGCGACGATTGTTGTTTCTTGCTTATAGGAATGCGCCTCGTCGACGCTGCCCTGCGCTGCCTTCACGCCGCTTGCGGCCGCGCTCGCTTCCAGACGTCTTATTTCGGCCTGCATCATATTGTGCTTGGCGAGCGCGACGGCGGCGCCGGCTGCCTGCGCGCCTGCGCGGGCCTGGTCGATGTCCTCGCTGCGCGCACCCTCACGCGCCAGACTCAGTTGCGCTTTGGCGGCATCGAGACCGGCGCGAGCCTGCCGGAGATCCTCCGAGCGCGTGCCCTCTTTGACGAGGCTCAGCTTGGCCTGCGCGCCTTCGTATGCGGCCTTGGCGGAGAGGTACTGCATTTCGATCTCATCCTGCTTTTGGCGCGGGATGACGCCTTCGTTATAAAGGTTCTGGAATCGGTCGTAGGTTGCCTTGGCGGCCCGGTAGACGGCAGATGCTTGGTCGACGGCCTTTTGCACCTGCTCGATTTCCTGCGGACGCGCACCTTTGACCGCCTCGTCCATGCGTGCCTGCGCTGCGTCGACGTTGGCCTGGGCTTGTTGCTTTTCCTGCCTTCGCGTCCCCGCCAGAGCCTCGCGGAGTTTGGCCCGCGCGGCGTCGTCGGCAGCGCCGGCCTGATGCAACTGATCCTGGCACACGAGATACTGAAGGTTGGCGGCGACGAGCGCCTCCGCAGCCTTGTTCTTCGCAGCGCCAAGCTGGCCGGATGCCTGGGAGACCTTGGCGTCGATCTCGCCGGACTCGAGGCGCGCAATGACCTGTCCCGCTCTAACGTCATCGCCCTCATCGTAAATCAGCGCCTTGATTCGCCCCGGGATCTTCGACGAGACGTTTACCTCGTCGGCCTCGATCGTTCCTTCGATCGTGACAACCGACGGGCTATGGGGCGCCTGCGCATGGCGCATGACGATGACGAATATGGCGATGATAATCACGAGCCCAACGACCACGGCCGCAATGAACTTGGCGGATCGGTAATTCATTTCGTATTTTCCTTCGCCGGCGAAAACGGCGTTTGCAGATCGGCGAGCAAAAGATTTGTCAGATTGAGGAGCCGGTAGTAGGCGGAGTCGATCTGGTACAAAGCGTTGGCGCGTTCAACGCGGGCCTGGGATACGCCGAGAATGGCATCGATTTTTTCGACGCTTGTGCCGACGCCTGTTTCAAAGCGTCGTGATGCCAGTCTGAGGCCCTCTTCCGCCAGCGCGAGCCCCTCATCGGCGGATGCGAGTCCCTTTTGTCCGGACGCCAAATCGTCGCTTGCCTGGTGTACGCCCATCTGGATAAGGTCTTCCGCCTTCTGGGCATCGTCGAGGCTTTTGGCGGCTTGCTGGTGTTGTTGGTCGGCGAGCGCTTTCGCCGCTCCGCCGTCGTACAGCGGCCAGTTGACCGCGAGCATCACGAACGAGTTAGGTTCGAGGGCAGTCAGGTCCTGCTGAATGACATTGTGCATGGCGAGCGCGGTGACGGTTGGCTTATCCTGGGCTCCGGTCGCTCGGCCAAGCGCTTCTTGCGATTTAGCCTTGTAGCGTAGCGCCTGCGTGACGTTCGACGAACTGATGGCTTGCTTAATCGCGGCGTCGGTGTCTTGTGCGTACGCGCGGTTTACGAGGGGCGACGCAAGATTGACTGGCGTTGACAGCGGGACGTGCATCGCGTTCAGCAGCGCGAGCGTCGCTAGATCGCGTTGATTGGCCGCGTCCGTGACACGCTTCTCCTGGCTGGCGAGCTCCTTTTGCGCCCTCAAGACATCGTACTTCGCGACGACTCCCGCGTCGAAGAGCTTTTGGGTATCGTCAAGGTGACGGCGAACATCGTCCAGCCCCTCGCGCTGGACCTGCTCGATCTGAGCGGCGAGCGATGCACGCAAGTAGTCTTGCACGACGTCGATCGCGACATCGTTTGCCTTTGCGTCAAGCGCCTTCGCGTTTGCGCGCTCGCCATATTTCGCCGCCGTTACCGTGTTCTCAATCGCGCCGCTTGTATAAATCGGAAGCGCTACCTGCACTGACATGCGCGTTTCATCTTGTTTCGCAAGTTCCATTTCGGGAAGCGAGATCGTCTTCGATCCAAGCATCGGCAAGGTCATCGTGTAGGACGGGATCGCCATGTCCAACGGTTCGCCAAGATGAAGCTGCGATGCCAAGGCGCTCGCCTTCGGGAGCCTGAGACTGTTCGCAAATCGGTTTTGCGCGCGCGCGACCGCGACATCGCGCTTGGCCGTTGCGATGTCCAAGCTGTTTGCGAGCGCTATCGCAACGGCGCCGGCGATCGTGAGATCCTGGCCGGCTGGAGGGTTCGCCGGCTCGGCGGATGCCGCCGCCGGCGATAGCAGGTACGTCGCCAATATCGCGAGCGGAATGTATTGATTGGCTCTCGGCCTGATCTGTGTTCTTGTCATGGTTCTATTCCGTTGAATCGAATCGCGCCTCGCGCGTTAGAATGCCGTTGACGAGAATCCGCACGAGCTGGCGCGCACGTTCCTCAATCTCGTCTCGTGAGCCGAGTTCGTTTTCGCCGATACCGGCCGGTAGAAGCGAATTCGTTGCGGTGATCAGGGTCTGGGCCGTCCGCCGGGAATCGTCGAACGTAAAGACGCCCTTTCCGAGGCCATCTTCGAGAAGAGGAACGAAGACGAGCGATTCCTGAACGAGCAGTTCCTGACGCAGCATGAGAAACGGGCCCCGCAGCTCGGTGAAGATGTCCGTCAGCCGTGAGAGATAGGGCTCGACGCTGTCGTAACCCATCAGAATCCGCTGCACGAGCATGCGCGATAGGCGCTCTTGCGGAGAGCCATCGGAACCCCGGATCGCTTCGAGCTCCGCTCGCGATGTCGCGTCGATGCGCTCCCGGCACGCAAGGGCGACGCTTTCTTTGTCGTGGAAGTATTGGTAGACGGTCGCTTTGCCCAGACCGGCTTCCCGGGCAATGTCGACCATCGTCACCTTAATGTAACCGTGCCGGATGGCAAGCCGTTCGGCCGCGTCAAGAATCGCATCGCGTGTTTCCGAGCGCTGATTGTATGGTCTCATTATCATGATAGTCACATAGACGGTTTATGTCTATTTGTACCACGGATTTGCGTGATTGTAAAGAAGTTTCTTACGCGGGCGTACCGATCGGCTTCATAGGCCTCTCGGAAGGTGTGTGATTAGTCGGCGTTGCGGTGTCAACATGCGTACGGCCTTTTGCCGCAAGTGTCCGATTCCAACGCACGTCGCTAAGCGGTGAAAGCGCTGTGACGGCCCTTTTTCAATAACGGCCACGGCGGCCGGGGAGCCGTCTTACAAGGCCTTTCGATGTTTACGCACCCCTGAGAGAGCTGCCTGAATTTGCGATCTGCACGGGGAATGACAACGACGCGCCGTTTGACCGGTAAGCGGAGACTAGTCTGAAGGCGAGCCTACTGATTCACGCACGATGAGCCGAGGCGCGACGAGGCGGAGGCGGTCGTCTGGCGCGAGTTGACCGGCGATTCGCAGGCGGATCATTTCGAGCGCCTGCTGGACATGGGCTTCGATGTCGGTGTCGACGCATGTCACCGCAGGGTAGCCGTACGCCATTTGGGGACTGTCGCATCCGCACACGATCGAAATCTTGTCGGGACAGGCAAGCCCTTCGTCCCGGCAAGCCGCCATCGTTCCAAGAGACAGTTCGTCGTTGAAGCCGATGAGTGCCGTCGGACGGTTTGTTGTGCTCTCGTGGAGATAGCGACGGACAGCCGCGTAGCCCGTTTCGACGCAGCAAACGTGCGGCGGAATGGTTACGGCAATGCGGAGCGCAGGAGCGGCTTCCAGGCCATGCTCCTGCATGGACTGTTCCCAAGCCCGCACGCGGATAGAGCCGATGTACGTTTCGGAATTATCCGCGACCACTGCAATGCGGCGATGACCGTGCTCGATCAGATGATCGACAGCAAGGCGAATTCCCTGGGCATCGTCGGCTAGGACGGAGGATACGCCGAATTGGTCCAGGCGATTGCCGATGACGACCACCTGGCCGTCGCTGCCGTGCATCGCGTCGCCAAGCGCACCGTGAATGTCGGTGTTGTCGGCGAGCACGAGGGCCGGCTCGCTGCGACGAAGCGCCTCCAGGGTTTCCTCGTGCGTTCGCTCGCCATACCGAATGATGTCGGGGTTCCAACCGGCCTCTTCGCACTGTCGCGCAGCGATCCTAAGAAACGAGCGAGTGAGAGTGTTGTCGTCGAATTGGCAGACAATATTGACCGTTTGCGGCGTAAGCGACGAGGGAACATTGTCGCTTACGTAGACCCCGGAACCGACATGCCTGACGAGCAGGTTCGCCTCGACCAGTTCGGTCACCGCGCGGCGGGCCGTCATGTAGCTCACCCCGAATTGCGCGGCGATCTGCTTTTCGGCGGGCAGGCGTTGTTTGGGTTTGTATCGTCCCCAGCGGATCTCTTTTTCAAGGGCAACGCGAATCGAGGAAAACTTGTTGGCGGTTTGATTGCTCATAAACGGACGGCAGCATGGTCTCTATATAGGGATATAGAAAAGTATAGCATAGGGTGTGAGGGACGTCAATATAAAAGATGCGCCGTCGCAGGGCAATCGAGCTTTTCTGTTCGGACGCTGGAAATTGTGTCAAGTCCCCATATCCCTTTTGAGATTTGGGTAGTGGGTCAGTTTGAATTGAGTAACGCGACGACGTCTTCGAGCGTCCAAATCTTGTCAGTCACACCCGCCGCGAACGCCGGGGTCGTCTTGATCGTCTGATGGATGCGAACGAAGTTGTAGTACATGAAGTGCAGCGAGATCGCCGCCGCGTGGTTCTCTACCTTCTTTGAGAAGGCGTTCGTCAAGCGAGTGAACCGCCGCATACTCATGCGCATCGTCAGGTTGTGCCGCTCGTTGATGCTCGTGCTGATGAAATCAGAGTCGGGCTTGCCGATCTTTGGCCGCTTGGACGCCGACAGGCATACGGCGGGGCTGTAGCGCTTCTCCGATAACGGGTCGCTGCCATACTCCTTGACGAGCATGGCATAGTCGATATTGTTTCCAAAGGCCCCTTTGACCGCGTTCAGGTACGGCTTATGCGCGTCCGTGGTAAGCTGCACGCGGTTTGTTAGGCGATCCGCAACGTCCTGCATGAACTCGAATGCCGCATCGGCGTCACGCGTGCTTACCAGCCAGCTAAGAACGATCTTCGTATCAGCATCAATGGCCGTCCACGTCCAAACGTCGCCAATACCTAACTCGCCGCGCCGCTCGTCAGGTACGTTCTTATCCTTGCATCCAACGAACGACCAGATTTCATCGCACTGGACACGCTCGCACGCCAGGTTGCGAAGAACGCCATCCTGGTAACGCTCACAAGCGCCGCCGAGATCCACGAGGAGTTTAACCACCGTGTTCTTGGCGACGCCTGTAATGCGCACAGTTGAACGGATCGAGTTGCCTTCGACAAGGCAGCGGATAACTGCGGTGCGGCGTTCAGATTTAAGCGTGTTCATATTGACTAGTATACTTGACATGGTCGCGCTTGTCAAGCATTCTAGTCATTTTATCTAAAACTGATATCGCAACCTAACAGTACGTGGGTCACCTTGCGGATCTTGCAGTTCGCGATCTGGCCGCGAGAATGGCGGTAACAATTTCGGGCGAGACTCTTCCATACACGGTATGTTCTCCAGTTTTGAGAGCAGTTCAACGAGCTCAGCAAGCTGCTCAGGATTGACGCCTCTATTGTGTTTTATTATTTTCTCTGTATCTAGCTTTGCCATTGTTGTCGCCCTATGAGATGGGTACGTGTTTGCCTTGTATGTGAAGAAAGCCGCTATACCCAAGCTTTTGCATATAGTCTACGAGTAATCGATGATAAGAGCGAATAGTCTTACTCAGTTCAGCATCCTCCCCAAAATCTTCGATCTTCAAGTTTAAATCTTTGCGCAGGACATCCATCGATATATTCCGACTATGAGCATGCCACAAACTAGTGTCATTCAACTTTTTCCCGACCGTAGCCGCCCTTGCTGTCCGCATCTTGAGCGTAACTTTACGCTTCCTAGTTTCGGTAACAATCCAGTTCTTAAACTTGTAACGAACTAGCCAGTCTTTTAAAAGCGCAATAGAAAGTTCTCTTGATTGCTCGATGCTGTAAAGTTCAGCTTGGTCAAACCGGAGCAAGATTGCCATTTCGCCAGTGGTCAACGATCCTTCGGCGGACTTTTTTAATAGGCGCTCGTACTGAATTAAGTACCCAAGCGCCGGAACCTGCAATTTGTCCCGCCGTGGGATCTGCGGATCAATCGGACCGAGCACCGAGAAGTAGTCCATGTATATGGCGTCACCAGACATTACCAGGACAGTCCCTGCCGACATTGCGTAATTTGGAACAATGAAATCAACCTCTTTGTAGTTATGTCGAAGTGTGTTAACGATGCGCTCCACCACTTCGATGTATCCTCCGCCAGTTTCCAGGACGAAGACAAGTCGCTCTTTCTTTTGTTGAATGCTATCGACGCCATCTCGGATAAACTCATCGGCACCTACCAACAGTGATCCGGCATATGCCAGAACGTCTGCCTTGCAATGAAGCCCGAGTTGCTCGTTAAACTTGTTAAGCTGCTCTTCAATGAGATTGTTTGCCTGCACTTATCCCTCCACTGCGGTTATTCTGCTTCCTTCCGTGCCCAACGTGCTTCTGCGGCCTTCTTGGCAATATCGCGCCGCTGATCTGCGCTCATGGATGCTGCTCGGGCTTTTCCACCCCTGAGCCCTCCCATTCGCCCCAGCGCGACAGCTGCGGGATTCTTACGGTCTTCCGACATTGAAGGCGCGTCCCCAACGGCTTCCTGAAAGACCCGGAAAGCGGCTTCGTTCACATCCTCGGGACCTTGCTTCGCCCTACTAGTACGTTGTGTCATGGCTTATTGTCGCTAACTCCAAGATGGTTGTCGGTGTGATACGGGCTACCGAAATAGTAGCCCAGGATGAAAGCGAGGAGGGGACTGAACATGGTCCCTACCACCTGAAGCACCCGGAGGATTTCGTCAATCTCGGCAGCCAGCTTGTTGGCAACCGTTTCCGGGAACCTTACTGCTAGTGCGATAAGACAGAAAATGACGAGGAAGGCACCGGCGATTGCCCAGCCAAATATGAGGATGAGCTTCGACGCTACTTCCCGCGCCGCCCCCTCTCGCACCAGTGCTATCGGCTTGTCTAACGACCTGCGGTCTTTCGGTTTAACGTCAGCGGACCCGATCTCGACTGTGAGATCGGCAGATTGATCGTCATTAGGCATTAGGGCACATCAAGCTCCTTGATTACCTTGTTGCTCGTTCCGATATAGACCCTATGCTTGTCTCTTTTCTCGTCCTGCAAGGCGTTCATCACCTGCAACGAATTCTTGATGTACGTGCCAACGTCCACACCCGACCGGGAAGCATATTGCTCAAGGGTCGCGCGGGCTTCGTCAGTCAAAGTGATGTTGATTCTACCGTCGGGCATAACCGTTTTCCTCCTGCTCGTGCTATGCTTGTACCCACATGCTTGAGCAGTCATGCACAGTTTGACCGCAAATACCCTTAATTCCTTCCCTGTAAACCAAACTTTTTGCAAAAGTTTTTCAACCCATCTAGCAAGCCGGTATAAGTTACAGGTACTTGCGCCCCGATAACCAAACGCGCGTTTACACCTAATGCTGCCTCCGTTTTCCCGATTCGTAAACAACGGAGTCGCAAAAATCTATCCCGCGCAGGCATTTGCCGAATCGCCGTCAAACTGACCCACTACCGAGATTTGTATAGGCGCGCATAAAATCGAAAGTCCTGTGTACAATAGTCATGATCGCCGCGAGCAACAGGATGTTGCCCCGGCAGCGCTTGCGCGGCGGTCCGCGCATCATTGCTCTCGATCGCAATAAGTCTGAGCCGCCTCGATCCAAGAGCGTTTTGTTAAGCGCTTGCGTCCGGGGCGGATTCCAAAAGGACGCAAAATATGAGCCTTCGTTTTTCCGCTTCGACATCCGCCGTCACGGCGTTTGCCGCCCTCGCCTGTCTATTGACCGCAGGGCCGGCATCGTTCGCGCAGGCGGCGGCTGGCAGCAATCAGCATGGCCACGCAGAGACGCGTTTGCCGCTGTCCGTCTTGCCCGCGCCGGTCGTTCCCGATGGATTTGGCGTAAACATCCACTTTACCCACTTCAAGCCCGAGGAACTGCAGCTATTTAAGGACGCTGGCTTCGGCCTCGTGCGCATGGACCTCGGCTGGAATGGGATTGAGCACGCGCCCGGCGTCTACGACTTTTCAAAGTTCGATACGCTTCTCGACGACCTCGATAGCGTCGGCGCCCGAGCGCTGCTGATCTTAGACTACTCTAACCCGCTCTACGATCAAGGCCGTTCGCCGTACACCGATGCCGGACGCGCGGCGTTCGCGAAGTATGCTGCTGCCGCCGCCGCCCATTTTGCCGGCAGAAAGGTCATTTGGGAGATCTACAACGAGCCGAATGGCGGCTTTTGGACACCTAAACCGGACGTTAACGCCTACGCGGCTCTCGTAAAGGCGACCGTCGCCGCCGTCCGTCAGACCGATCCACACGCGCTTATTCTGGCCGGAGCCACCGCCAACCTGCCCCGCGATTATATCGAAGGGCTTGTAAGAAGCGGCGCCATGAAGGGTGTCGATGCACTCTCCGTACACCCCTATCGGGACAGTAACCCGGAAACGTCGATCGAAGACTACAACCGAACGCGGACGATCATGATGCGCTTCACGCCGCCGGGCCAGCCGCTCTTGCCAATCATCTGCTCGGAGTGGGGCTATTCGACGAACACGAAGGGAATTAGCGAGCAAAAGCAGGCATCGTACATGGTGCGCGAGTACCTGGCGAACCTGGCGTTCGGCGTCAATCTAACGATCTTCTACGATTGGAAGAATGACGGCCCGGATCCGAATAACACTGAGCACCGCTTTGGGACGCTGACGCAGGATCTCAAGCCAAAGCCATCTTATCTCGCCGCTAAGGGCCTTATCAACTCTTTGCGCGGCTACGCGTTCCGCCATCGACTTGTGGCAAACGGCGCAAACGACTTCCGTCTGCTCTTCGAAGGCCCGGCGGACCTCGCGGTCGTCGAATGGTCGTCGACCGATAACGGGGACAATGCCTCTCTGCCGGCGGTTCGCAAGGTTGCTCCCGGCGATCCGGAATACGATTACCTCAAGAGAGCGGCCTCGATCCGATACTCGCCCGAACCTCGCATTACGCTGACCACGCCGCTCGTTCCGGCTGCGATACGGGTGACGAACCCTGGCGACAAGCCGGTCACCATCGTAATCAAAAACCGCGAGCGCCTCCGGCGGCTTGTCGTTGCGCCCCACGAAACCAGCCTCGCGATGACAAGTTTGTTCGTCGATTTCAGCGCTCCCAACCCACAGAAGATCGACCTCTCGATTAGCTGGAACGGCGAACCGGTGAACCTTATCGAACCGCTTACGGCGTTCACCGGCTCCGTGTTCGATCTCGCAGTCGGTCCGCGCGGCAGCGATCTTATGATCGATGTTGTAAATCCGTTAACGACGGCATTTACCGGCAAGCTCATACTCAAACCGGCCAAAGGAAAAACGATCGATAAGCCTCTGACGTTGGCGGCCGGCGAGAGGAAGACGGTCACCTTCCCGGGAGCGGCCGCAGGCGCAGGGAAGATCGAAGTCCAGGACAAAGCGGCATTCGTTTGGGCGCGCGGCGCAACGGAGAACTACGTTCCGAAGCCAGGGTGGCCTGCATCGGTCTCGCAACGAGGCCCGTACAACCGCGTTTTCTACCTGAAGAACAACCCGACGACGAATAGTCCGGCGGAGGTGGTCGCAACCGATCCGGGCGCGCCCGCCGCCGTCGCAGTCGCGTTTCCATACGAGACCGGCGATGAGTGGCGCTACTATACGTTGGAACCGGTTGCGCAAGAGCTCATCCCGGCGGGCGCGAAGGCGCTCGTGCTTTGGGCTTGCGGCGACGGCGCCGCAGTGGCGATCCGGGCGCGGTTTATTGATTCAACGGGACAGACGTTTCAACCCGACGGCGGGAGGATCACGTGGACTGGTTGGCGCCCGGTAACGCTCAGACTGGACGGCGGAAGCGCCTCGCATTGGGGCGGCGCCAACGATGGCATCCCGCATGGCCAGCTGCACTGGTCAGCGGTCACGTTGCTCGACGCGAGCTCATTGCCCACGCACGTTGGCAGGATTCTGCTCGCCGCGCCCGTGTATGCGATGCCTTAGCGGTTTGTTAAGAGTTGCTTGACAGATCGAATGCGGCATGATAGAATACGACCGATCACATAATATGTGATCGGTCGTATTCGTATGGTGGGTGTGTCGTTGGCAAGCAGAGATAAACATCAGTCATTGGATGGCGAGAAGTTATCGTCGACTCGGCGTGTCGAGCAGGACCTGCGCCGAAGGTTGGACGAGCGCGAATGGCCCGGCGGGGTTATGCTTCCGAGCCGCCGCTCCCTGGCGAAGGACTATGCCGTCGATCTCACCACCGTCCAGCGAGCCGTCGCGCGTCTCGTCGCCGATGGCCTGCTTCGCGCGGATGAGGGTCGCGGGACGTTTGCCGTTCATGCCGGGGCCGAAACGACGGACGAGCTAGATATGCCTGTTCGATTTTCGGTGGATCGCCGGCCGGAAAAGCCGATTGTTGCAGCCATGATTTTCTACAGCCGCCTTGAAGCTCGCCGGATGTTGCCGGGCAACGGCAACGCCGCAGCCATCCTGGCGGCGATTGAGCAATCCGGCATGGAAAGCGCCGTTCGTATCGTCCCTCTTGGCCTGGGACAAATGGGCGATCCTGGCGTTCGTTTGATCGATGGCGTGCGAGCGGCGCTAGATCGCGGCGTCGAGGCTGTTATCGTCGTCCACGACGAGAACCGGGCAGAGATGCAGGAAGCGGCTCATTTGTGCGAGCGTCACCGTATTCCCCTTATCGCGACTGGGGCGATCTTACACGCATTTCCGGTGTTCTCCGTGCATTATGACGGACATGAGGCTGGCTATCGGGCCGCGAAGCATCTTGTGGAGCAAGGAAGTCGAAGGCTGCTCTTTTTCGCGCCTTATACCGACGAGTGGGTTGAGGCTCGTCAGGCGGGGGCGGGGTCGTATGCCGTGATGGCGGATCGTTCTGAGGTGTCGTTTGCCGATCGCGTCGCGCCGCATGGATTGAGCGATCCTTCGCCAGAAGGTCACTTCCGGCGTGCTTACGAGGACGCGACCGCGCTTCTCCGAGAGGGATTGCGTCCGGATGGGATCGTGACTGCGAACGATGGCGTTGCTCTTGGCTATATCGCCGCCGCGCGCGTCTATGGCCTTGAACCGGGGCGGGACTATTTGATCATCGGCTTCGACGATGATCCCAGGTCTCGCGAGGCCGATCTTTCCACGATGCGCCCGCCCGACGACGGACTTGGTCGTGAAGCGGTGAGGCTTGTAATCGACGCGGTCAATCGCCGCGCCGTCCACGCCAATGTTTGCCTCCATTCCCATTTGATCGCTCGGGGATCGACATATTTCTCGAAAGAGGGGCGCGAAAGCGCCAGTTGAGCATTTACGTTCCACTATAACGTTGAAGCGATCGCGACGCGATTGCGATTAGGAGTGAGACATGTTCGATCTTCAGCCAATGGGCGCGCAGCGCGCGAGCGATGGCGTTCCCGTGCCATCCGTCGAGCAGCTTGCTTTTCAGGACCTTGAACTTGGCCTATTCATCCACTATGGGATGACCACGTACACCGGCGAAAGCGCACCGAACGGTCAAGAACCGGTCAGTACTTTTGCGCCGGAGAATGTGGACTGCGACGATTGGGTGACGTTGGCGCAGGAGATGGGCGCGCGCTTCGCGGTCTTTACGGCGCGTCACGAAGAGGGCTTCTGCCTGTGGCCGACATCGACCACGGCTTACTCGATCGCGCACTCCGCTTATCGCGGCGGCAAGGCCGATCTCGTGCGCGAGTTCGTCGATGCGTGCCGTTGCAAGGGAATTACCCCGTGCCTGTACCATCCGTCGTATATGGACGGACACCACCTTTTCGCGCCCGAAGATGACCGGCGATGGCACAAAGCATGGTTTGAATCGACCAACCTCCGCCTTGCGTCAAATAAGAGATTCGAGGAGTTTCTTGAGATGCAACGGATGCAGATCCACGAGCTCCTGACCAACTACGGCCCTATCGCGTATCTCTGGCTGGATCATATCGGCGAAACACAGGGCATTCTCAACCCGGAGCAAATCGATCGCTTCTGGGCGGAAATCGTCGCCGAGGCGCGACGTTGCCAGCCGTCGTGCCTGCTCCTGAAGGCCGACATTTACCTTTCCCGCGACCGCGAATGCGGCGCCGGGGTTCATGCGGGCCGAGCGGCCGGCGCGGTCTGGCATACTTGCGAGCGCGAGGACACCGGCGAGGGGCAATCGGACCCGCTGGCGAACCCCGAACATGGGACCGAGTACGTCGCCTGGGAATCGAATACGATCTTCAGCGGCGACTGGTTCTGGAACGGCGAGTTCGTAAAGCGCCTCGATACGATGATCGAGCACTATTACGCCACGGTCGCTCGTGGGTCCACGTTCCTGCCAAACTTTGCGCCCAATCCGGCAGGACGGATGCCGGAATGCGCTCATCGGCACGCCAAACTTTTGGGCGACTGGATCGCCGCGACATTTGGCTCGCCGCTCGCCATGTCGAACCCGCATGATGACGCGCTTGAACTCGGCGCGCCGGCAATCGTCGATCATATTGAGATCGCGGAAGACCTCTCGAACGGTCAGCGCATTATGGCGTACGAGGTCGAGGGGCGCTGGCGGGGCGAATGGAAGCCGATCGTGAATGGGACGAGCGTCGGCCATAAGAGGATCCTGCGCATCAAACCCGATTGGTTTAGCGCCGTGCGCATACGGGTCACGCGCGCGCTTGGAACCCCGCGCATAAAGCGGATCGCGGCGTACGGCGGCAAGTGGTCCGGAACGGAGTAGGGCCCGTCGCGGCGGACGCGGCGAAAGATACTCAAGGTTTTCGACGCGATCGTCCATTCTCTGGCCATGCTGACCACGGGTACAATCGCCGCAGTACGCATCCCGCAAAAAGGACATCACTCCCGATGACCCTCCGATCGATCTTCACCATTGCAAGCGTTGTTGCTCTCTGCGCCTGCGCATCCCTGGCCTCCGCTGCCCCTGTCTCGGTTGCGAGCCTGCTCTGTCAGGAGACGTCGCTGTCGACGCTCTCCACGGCCGCGGACTGGACGACGCGTTTGGATTCGTCCTACGATCGAACGGGCGGAAACGGAGATTTCAACAACTTCGTGAGCGCGGATGGCGACACTGCGACGCTGGCGGACCTGCAAGGACCGGGGGCCGTCGTGCGCATATGGTCCGCCAATCCGAAGTCCGGTCATATCAGGATCTATATCGACGATAATCCCGCGCCGGTCGTCGATATGCCGTTCGACCAGATGCTCGCAGGACGCACGGATCCGTTTCTTTCGCCGCTTACGCAGGTGACCATGGGCGGACATTGGACCTACCTGCCGATCTCGTACGCCAAGCGCTGCCGCATCACGGTGGAACGTCCGGATGCGCTCTACTACCACGTCACGTCCGTTCGCTTCCCTAACGACGCGGTCGTCCGATCGTTTGCGCTCCCGTTGGCGGATGACGACCGCGCGGCGCTTAACGGCGCAATCAAGGCGTGGACCGCGCCGTACGCCAACCTGCCTGTCGCGCCGGATGTGGTATCCGTTCGACCCGGAAGCAGGGCGAGCTTCCGGGAGGTAAAGGGGACGGGCAAAATCGATCAACTCATCGTCGCCGCGCCGGATACGCCGGATCTTGAGTTGCGCAGACTGGTCATCAGGATAACGTTCGACCACCACCGAATTCCCGACATCGAAGCGCCCCTTGCCGACTTCTTTGGCAACGCTTACGGTCACAAGACGTTCGACTCCCTTGCGCTCGCACAAACCCCGGCGGGCGAGATGATTTGCCGTCTCCCAATGCCGTTTGGCAAATCGGTTCAGATCAGCGTCGAAAACGGCAACGGGCGGCCGGTTACCGTTTCAGTCGCGACGCATTTCACGCCCGGCGGTTTCAAACGAGGAAGAGACCTTTATCTGCACGCCGACTTTCACCAGGATCTTACGACGCGCGGTAAGCCGCATGTCTGGATGGCTACCAGCGGCCAGACGGGGCGTTTCGTCGGGGTTGTCCAGGCGATGGAGAGCCCGTACGGCATCGGGTATCTGGAAGGCGATGAGCAAATCCGCGTCGACGACGAACAATTCGCCGCCTGCAAGACGCCGGGAACCGTCATCGCGCCATGGAACGGAACGGGGACCGAAGATTACTTCAACAGCGGCTGGTATTTTGCTGGAACTCTGCTTGCCGCGCCTTTGCATGGCTGCCTCAAGAAGGACGAAGCCGGACAGATCGATGCTTTTCGATTTCTTCTCCTCGACGCACCCGTTTTCCAACATTCGATCGACGCCCAAATTGAACACGGCGGCGAAAACGATTTTGCTCCTAAAGCTTACTATTCGTCGGTCGCGTTCTGGTACGGATCAGGCGAACGAACGCCGGTCGCGCCGATGCCGCCTGCATCGACGCTCGCGTTGCCTTTCAGCCCAGTGCCGCGTTTGACTCTGCAAGGACCTGGCGTCATTGAAGGCGAATCCCTGGTCAGACTTGCGAAGGCGACCGAAGGAAGCGTCTCCATGCAGACGATGGGAGGTTACGACGATTCCTGGAGCAGAGGGACGCAGCTCTTCTGGAAAAATGGCGTTGCGGAAGACACGCTCATCGTGCCGATCAACGTTGCCAATGCGGGTCGTTACGAGGTGATCGCTTATTTGACCAAGGCGGACGATTACGGAATGTTCACCTTCTCGCTGGCCGATCAACAGTTGGGGGGCGCGTTCGACGCCTACAACGATCGCGTCGTAAACTCCGGACCGATCTCACTCGGAACGGTCGCACTCCCGCCGGGGCCTTCGCCGTTCGTCGTCACAATTGCCGGAAAGAACCCGGCATCCCGCGCGACCTTCTTCGGGCTGGATGCAATCGTGCTCAAGCCGCTGTAAGAGTCTTCCTCGGCTTCGGGGAACTCAGCGCTCTGGACGGAGTGAGATTATGAGCCTGCGGCAACTCGATTTCGCTTGCATAGGGATGGTCTCCGCGACCGCTACGCCAAAAGCGCGAATGGGCCGGAGGATTGCTCCTACGGCCCATTCCGAACGTATCAATCGCTGTCGTCGCGCCTACTGTCCGCCCATTCCTCCACCGCCCGCGCCGGTCGGGACGCGGATCGACATGCCGCCGGGGCCCTGAACGGAGGTCGTCGGAAGCCCGCCCGCGGGTGCGGGCGGGGCAGCAGGCGGCGCTGCCGCAGGCGCCGTTTGGTTCGCTGGAGCGGCAGTGCCCTGGTCGCCTCCAGTGCTGTCTGCCTGGTGGTGATGTCGGTGCCCGCCTTCTCCGTCGCCGGCAGCTACGCCGCCAGGCGCGCCCGGACGCATATTATCGGGCGCGGTGAGAATGCCGGTGTTTGGATCGTACTGGTAGACGCAGCCGGGAGTATTGTACATTTCGGCAACAACGCCGTATTTGCTGAGCGCGTCGAGACTTGGAGGGTTCTTGCCGTCGTAGTCGCTCTTGTATTGCATGATCGCGGCGCGGATCTGCTCGGTGTAGCTGATGCACATTGTGGCATTGGCGCGATCCATCGCTCCGCCGTAAACGCCCTTGTGCATACCGCCCCACATTGCGGCGGTGATCGTGATAATAATGGCAATCGCGATGATCAGGCCGATCAGCGCCTGGCCTCGGATCGCACGCGACATCTTGCTTGGGGTAACCATCTCAGGCTCCTTCCGACAAAAAGGCCTCGTCCTCATCGCCCAATGCGGCTGGGGATTCGGCGGGCGCAACATTATAGAGCACCTGGCCGTATTCCACTGGCTGACCTTCTTCGATCAATACCTCGACAACGGTTCCGGATGCGGTGGAAACGACCTCGTTCATCAGTTTGATCGCTTCGATAAAGCCAACGCGTTGTCCTGCGCTTACGGTCGCGCCTACTGTCAGGCGGGGAGTCGCTTCGTGAAAGACGCCCACCATGGTGGACGCAATTGCGGAAAGCGCGGGCGCGTATTCCAAGAGCGTCTGCTCGGTATCGATGCTTGCAACGGCGTCGGTATCGTCAAGCGGCGTGACGGCGCGGCGCGGCGCAACCGCCGTGGCAGAGCGACGCTTGATCGTTATTTCAGACCCATCCTTCGCGGTCACGGCAAGCTCGGTAACCTCCGGAGCGTCGGCCAACAGGTCGATAAGGTTCTGGATATCGTTGATTGTCATAATCGTTGATGCGCACTATCTCCTATATACTAGGATACCTTTGCGGACCACGATATTCAAGACATGGCGCACCTTACAAAGGCTGCTTGCGTTTCGACCGCCAACAGCTTGATGCCGTTGACCGTTATCGGCCGGGCGAGACGTGGCTTTGCGAGACGGTTAAGCGGCTGGGTATTCTTGGCACAGGTAGAAGCGACGCGGCACGTCCTCTTCGATCTTTGGAAAGCGCTTGGCGGGGTCCACAAAACAGTTGTCGTTCCAATCATCGCATACGCTCGATACCTCGCCTGATGCCGTAATCCCGCCGCCCTCTTCGCCCCAAAACTGGTGGATCGTGCGCGGGGGAATTTCCAGGCTTTCGCCTGGCGACAGGCGTATCCGCTCGCGAGGCTGCACGGTTCGCGTCATGCCGTTCACCTGGACGCGCAGGGGCTGCTCGATCGCGATCCCCGCATCGTTCGTGGGCGTGAGTTCGAGGATGATTGCGCCGCTTTTGCCGCGATGGATAATATCCTCACGTTTGGATCGGTGAAAATGCGCCGGCGCGCGTTGCCCTTCGGGGTCGAGCAGAAACTTTTCGGCGTAGCTCTTGGGGTACCGGGGATCGTCCATGCGGCCGTTACGCAACGTGAACAGCGTTCGCCCAATCCGCGCGAAGTCGCCGCTCCCGAAGTCGGTGACATCCCAACCCAAGAGGCAATGCCTAATCTCATCCGCCTCACTCCCCATTTGGCGCCATTGCTCGGGCGTCAAATAGGCATAGGGCGGCAGGTGAAGCCCATTCGCCGCAAAGACGTCGATAGCCTGCTCGATGCTAGCGTTGATTTGCGAGCGCTTCAAGATCGATAGACGAGTTTCGTTGATTGGTATTGGAGCCACATTCATTTTGTTTGAAATCCTGTCGAAGCGAGTAATGAAGAGGCGTTTCCCATATTCGTCCGAGCATTCTCTACGATTGCAGGGGCGCGGGGATCCTATCCGCTGATTCAATCAATGCCAAATCCTGACGCGCACCTGGATAGCATGATCGGCCATACGTATCATACTGCCTGGTCTCGTCGACGTATACGCGGTTTCTGCCTTTCCACTATGCGAATTCGATTATCGTCCGGTGGCGGCTCGATTCTTGCGCCACTCCGACGGGGTGCAGCCCATCAGGCGGCGGAAGTGCAGCGTGAAGCGGGACATGTCCGCGTAGCCGACCCGATCCGCGACTACCTGGACGGTCGAGTCGACATCCTGCAGGAGCGTTGCGGCGCGGCGCAGGCGAAGGCCCTGAACGAAGGTGCTGAAGGACTCGTTGCGCCGCTGGCGGAACAGGCGCGCCAAATGGCTGGGACTGACAAACGCAACATCACGAGCGACCTCGGTGAGGGTGAGGCGGCGATGCAGATTGAGGACGACATAGGCGGCGACCCGTTCGACTGGATCCGCTTCGCCGGTCGCTTCGGCCGGCTGCTCGGTTAAGATTTGCCAGAGCGCGTCGAGGTCAACCTGCGCCGCGCGCTGCGCTGCGACGGCATCGCCGGATGCGATGGTTTTGAGTTGCGTATCGTGGGACTGCGCCAGCATCTTTAGGTCCCGAAAGAGCGCGTGGTGCGACCATCCCGCGAAGATGCGAAAGCGTTCTTCGAGGACGAGCCAGATCTCGTCGAGCCCGGGCGTCCCCGCCATGGCCGCAATCGTCCTGTGGAACTGCATGTCAGCCTCAAGAAACGCGCTGTAGTCGCCCTTCGCGCCCGCGTCGCGCATGGCATCCCATCGCAGCCGGAGCGGCGCCGGGTCGAGCCCCGCGGCAACGTGCAGGGCGGCGTGACGCGCCGCGAAGCTAGCGATCTGCGCCCGGAGCGCATAGATCTGATGAAGCTCAGCCAGCCCTGCCGGATCCCATCGCGACGGTCCCAACTTCTGATCGATGCTCATCATTGCGCGTTCTTTCCGGTGCTTCTCTTGGCGGCTTGTCGCATTCTGCCGTATTATACAACCTGAGTTCGTACAGTCCACACATATAATAACACGCCCAGCACATCCCCGTGCCGGGCGTGTATCCTGTGTTCCGCGATCCGCTCTGCAATCAGGAGGAAGATCGTTCCCCTCGTCCGCCTCCCTTTAAGTCCGCCCATGTCGCCGGCCGGCGTACGTACACGGCAACTTTGCCATCGAGGGAGGCCGGCAAGGTATCCTCGCGGTCCAAGCATACGTCGCGCTGAGATCCCACCAGCCGGTAACGGCCTGGCGCAACCTTCTGCCCAGCGATAAAGAAATCGTCCATTGTTATTTCAGGAAGTTGAGCGGATGTTCTGTGAAGCATTTTCGTGTCCTGTCCTGATTTTGAGTATTTTCGCTGCATTGCTGTTTCCGGATCGACATCCTCCGGAGCGAATTCCTCCTGCCGGCGGCGAACGACAACGGGGAACCGCGCAACGCGCTTCCGCAGTCATATCGGAAACCAGCCTGTCTGCTTCCATGCAGACTTGCCCAGCGCCCAATACTGTCGGCGGCACGTTGGAATTTCAGGAACTGAACCCGAGATTAGCAGGCAACCCCGCCTTGCTAATACGTTTCGGGCGTGTCCTGTACCTACCCATGTCGCGGAAGCCGTAAAACGCAACCCGCGCGAATTTTGAAAGATTTCTAGAATCTTTTTCGGCGGCGCGCCGTTCTCGGAAGACGCCGTCCCGCCGCACAATGCGCGGAGGCAGGCGGGCTTCGCTATAGGTCGTGCCGTTGCCGTAAAGAGGGGGCCTCGGCAGCACGGAGTTTGCAGTCCGGCGCCGCAAAATAACGGATTGATCCGCGTGACGCCGTGCCGCGAATACGATACGGACAGGCATTTAGGAATAACACTTCTCCAAATTGGGTAAAAGCGGACATCGTTAGTAAGACGAACAGCTTCATAGGTCAGGCTCCACGCTTTTCGCCCGTTCCTCCCGCTGTTATCGGCGCGCTGGGTTATGTGGTTGCAGCCCTTTCGGTCGCCATCGCCACCTGGGTGCTCGGTCACATGCAGCGCGCTTTGGAACTGGGCAGCGGACAGCACTTGCGCCCATTCGGCATCGGATTTATGGTCCCGATCATCATCGCGACCCTTGCCGGAGGCCGTGGGTGCGGCTACTTCGCGGTCGCCCTCTCCGCCGTTGCGATCGATTACTTTCTGATGCCGGTCAGGGGGCATTTCAGCGTGCCCGACTACTCTGCCGCCATTGAAATCGTCCTCGTACTCCTGAGCGGCAACGCGATGGTTATGGGGCTCGATTCGCTCCGGTCTCTCGAACCGCTGCTGCACGAATCGGAGCAGGCCGCCGCGCAACTGCGCGCCGTTACGGACAACGCCCCCGTCGGAGTTCTTCTCACCGGGACCGACGGAACAATCCGCTACGCGAACCTGGAAGCGGAGCGCATTATGGGGCGCCGCCTCAAGAATATCCGGCTTGACGTATGCGAGTATGGACGAACCGGACCTCCCGTGCGGCAACGCGGTACGCCCATCGAGACGATCTTGACGCCCTGCTTGAACGGCCGGGATGTTGAAATGCGCGAGTGGCCTGTTGTACACGCCGGCGGCGAACGCCTCACGGTCGAAGCGCGCGCGACGCTCGTGCGGGACGAACGCAAGCGGCCGATTAATGGCCTGGTCACCCTGACCGATGTGACGGAGCGCAAGCGAAGCGAACGATCGGCGGTTTCGCGAGCCAATCGAGAGGCGCTGATCAATCGGATTGGAGAGGCGATCCGGGATTCGGTCAACCCTGATGAAATCCAGCATCTGGCCGTCCGGGCCTTAGGGGAGGCGCTTCGAATCGAGCGGTGCTACTTTATGACGTTCGATCTCGCGGCCGGACATGCGTGGATCGGCAGCGACTTTCACCGCTATGATCTGCCGTCGCTCAGCGGCCACTATCGGGTGGACGAGATGCGTGTCCGGCCGGATAAGTTTTTCCGCCAGGGTCGCACCCTCGTTGTCGAGGATGTCCTAACAGGTTTGAGCCCGCGTGAGTTCGCCAGTGAGTTGGACCGGATCAATATAAACGCGGTGATTGCCGTTCCGATGTTCGCGCACGAGCAGATCGTCGCCCTGTTGGTTGCCGGAGCCGCCGAAGCGCCGCGGACGTGGAGCGCCGACGAGGTGCTGCTCGTCGAGGCCGTTGCGGCTCAAACGCGATCCGCCGTACAACTCGCGAGGCTGCTGATTCAAGAACAGAAGCGGCGACGCGACGAGCAGGTGTCAAATCAGATCGCCGAAACCCTCCGGTACAACACGGACCCTGAAATCGTGCTCGCGCGTACCCTTCAGGTAATCGCATCCGCGCTTGAGGCTGACTGCTGTTGTTATTTCGATCTTGAGGCGGAGGGCAACCGTTTGAAGGTCGCGAGCGAATATCACTGGGCGCAAGACGGACTGCGGATTGACGATAAAGGGCGCCTTGCCATCGTCAATGAGATTCTGGTTGAGAACGAAGCCACTCTGGTCATCGAGGATGTTGAGAAAGGCCCGTGGCAAAGCGAGTCCGTAGAGGCGTGCCGGTCTGCGGGTCTCGCGTCCTTCGTCGCCGTTCCCGTGTTCAGCCAGACGCAAATGACCGGCGTATTTTTGGTGTCAATGGACAGCAGTGCGCGCTCGTGGAAGGCGGACGAGGTCCGGCTGATTGAGCAGTCGAGCGTGCAAGCTCGCTCGACTTTCGACATGGCAAAGGTGCGCGCCAGAGAGCATACGGTCGCGGAAACTCTCCAGCGCGCGCTGCAACCGGGACCGGCGGCGGATCCCGCGACGTTCGAAATCGCCTACTTCTACCAACCCGCGCTCGATGAGGCGTTTATCGGCGGCGATTTCTACGACGTCTATCAGCCGCGCCCTGGATGCCATGCGATCGTCATCGGCGATGTGAGCGGCAAGGGAATTGCCGCCGCCGCGCAGATTGCCAGTGTCCGAAACATGCTTCACTATGCTCTCGATCACGAAGCGGATCTTGCGGGGGGGCTGACACGGCTAAATGAGTCGCTGGCGCGGTCGAGCCAACTCGCCGGATTTGCCACCCTCTTCGTCGGCCTTTACGATAAAGCTACCTGTGAGCTTACGTACGGCTCATGCGGTCATGAACCGGCCATCCTCCTCACATCGCGCGGAGACATAGAGCTGCTGGGGGCAACCGGACCGCCCGTCGGCGCAATTGAGACCGCCCGGTATGAGCAGCGGACGGTGGGAATGCATCCGGGCGATATCCTGGTGCTTTACACGGACGGGATCTCGGAGGCGGGGCCAAATCGCCGCAGCTTGCTCGGCTCTGATGGAGTCGTCGATATCGTCAAGCGCCGATACGAGGACGCGACGCCAGCAGAGTTGATCGAGCGCCTGATGGCCGATGTCAAGGCTTATAGCAACGGCGTTTTGCGCGACGACGTTTGCGTGGTTGCGGCGCTTGTACAACCCGTCGCCAAGCAAGACGCCGCGCCGGCGCTCGCTGCGGCATCCCGTGGACACGGGTTTATGCGCTTGGGCAGACGCGGCGGACATTGAATTGGCTGAATTGCCGTCTGCGCCCCGCCTTTCCCCCTCGCGAACCGTTTGTGCTATACTGTTTGTGAACCTTGCCCAGGTGGTGAAATGGTAGACACAAGGGACTTAAAATCCCTCGGGGCAACCCATGCGGGTTCGATTCCCGCCCTGGGCACCAGAGATTGCGACGCGTGTCCGTTCGCAGGCGGTTGTCCGAATCGTGACCGGCCGGTGAGACGCGCGAGCTCAAATATGGAACCACGACGCTGAAAAAGGGTTAACCTACGAGAGCGAGTTCCAGAACACCCTGCGCGGCGCTGCGAGCGCCGCCTCAATTTTGAAGCGGTTTCGACGCAGCCTCGGTCCTGACCGGCAGGCGCTGACGGACATCGCCGCACAAAACCGCCGTAGACCGGCGGACACGCGAGGAGCACTCATGGCAGAACAGCAATACGACGCGGATATCGTCGTCATTGGCGGCGGACCGGGCGGATACCCGGCTGCTATCCATGCGGCGAAGCACGGCGGACGAGTCGTGATTATCGATTTCGACAACGTCGGCGGGACCTGTCTCAACTGGGGATGTATTCCCACCAAAACCTTGATCGGTTCGGTCGCGGCGCTGCAGACCGCTAAGCACGCCAAAGATTTCGGCGTCCAAGCCGAAAACGTCGGCTTCGATTTCGGCGCGATCATGGCCCGCAAGGAAAAGGTCGTCACCACCCTGGTCGGCGGCGTCGAGTTCTTGCTCAAGAAGAACAAGATCCGCTACATTAAGGGCAAGGGCAAGATCCTTGACGCCCACACGGTCGAGGCGACGCTGGCGGACGGCAAGACCGAGAAGGTCACGACCGGCAACATTATTATCGCCACGGGCAGCGTCCCGTCGTTCATTCCGATCCCCGGCCTCGACGGCGGCGGACAGGACAGCGACGTTTTCTTCGCCAACAGCGAGGCGAAGCGCCGCAAGGGCGTCGGCTCGCTCGGCGAGACCGCGGTTTGGACGTCCAACGACGCCGTTACCGCTAAGCAGGTTCCCGAAAAGCTGGTCGTGCTCGGCGCGGGCGCCGTCGGCACCGAGTTTGCATTCGTCTACAATGGTTTAGGCAGCAAGGTGACTCTTGTCGAGCTGCTTCCGAATGTCGTCCCTGCCGTCGATCCCGAGATCAGTGAGGAGTTGCGCAAGCTGCTCGAAAAGCAGGGCATCAAGATCATGACCTCGACCAAGGTCGCGGCTGTCGATGTCGCCAAGCGCAAACTCAAATACGTCTCCGAGAAGAACGGCGACGGCGAGCTCGAGTTCGATAAGCTTCTCGTTGCGGTCGGCCGCTCGCCTTACGTGGACGGCCTTGGCTTGGAAAACGTCGGCATCGAGATCGAGCGGCGGCGCATTCCGGTCAACGAGTATATGCGCACCAGCGTCCCGAACATCTACGCCATCGGCGATGTCACCGGCGGCAAATTGGCGCTCGCCCACGTTGCAACCCGTGAGGGCGAAGTGGCTGCCGACAACGCGCTGGGGCACGCGACCAAGATGGACTATCGCGCGATCCCGGCGGCCGTCTACACGGAGCCGGAGGTGGCGACTGTCGGTCTCACGGAGCAGGAAGCCAAGGACAAGGGCTACGATGTCCAGATCGGCCGCTTCTCGTTCAAGGCGCTCGGCAAGGCCATGGCGATCAACGAAAACGTTGGCCTGGTCAAGATCGTCTCCGAAAAGAAGTATGGCGAGATCCTCGGCGCATCGATCGTCGGCCCGCATGCCAGCGACCTGATCCACGAAGTGTGCGTCTCGATCAAGCTCGAATCGACCATCGAGGAGCTGATGCATACCATCCATGCCCACCCGTCGCTCGGCGAGGCGGTGATGGAGGCTTCGCAAGATGCCAAGGGCGAGAGCGTGCACAAGTAGCGCGTCGCGAGATGCAAACGGCAATCGGAAGGGGAGCGGACAATTCGCTCCCCTTTCGTTACATGTATAACAAGCGTGACGACAAGTGGCGGAAAAGAACAGATACGCGCTATTGTGCTCGACCCTTTGCTTAGCTTGTACGGCTATACCGTATATCTGGGGGCGAATGCGGAACGGATGCTATTTCCTGTGGAACGGCCCCGTTCAACGCCCCGATCAGCCATTCTACGTGTCGATCATCGAACAGGGCGCAACCGGCCATCTGAGGATGGTCAACTTGTATTCGACCGAGTCTCAGCACCCCGTTTTTATGCACGGCTCTTACCTGTTGCTCGGCCTCTGCTCGATGATCTTCCACATTAGCCCGTTGATCATGTATCACATCGGCCACGTGGTGCTGGGCGCCGTATTGCTTGCGGTCTGTTGGTTTGCCCTATCGGTTCTTCTCAAGGACGACATCGCAAAGAAAATGGCGTTCACGCTGATCTGCTTTTCCGCTGGAATCGGATGGCTAACGAGCCACCGATTGGGTGAAGCCAGTTCCGTGGACCTGTGGATGAACGAAGCCGTAACCTATTCCACGCTCGCGGCACCCCATTATGCTCTCGCGACGGCTCTCAAGTTTGGCGCGCTTATTTGCTTTTTTCTCGCCGTAAAGCGGGATCGTAAGCGTTATGCCGCAATTGCGGGCCTCTGCTCTGGCGCGCTCGTATTCGAGCATCCATACCAGCTCGTTTCGATTGCAGTCATTGCGGCTATATACGGGCTTCTTAGCGTCGCCGCGTGCCGTGATGGAGACCGCATCGAACTGGGGCGCAGGGTGATTACGAACGGTCTGCTCGTTGTCGCGATTGCCTTACCATTCGTTATCGCTGGGTGGCGGGAGGCAAGCACGAGCGAGCTCATTCGTCTGCGCTCTCAGTCTTCCGACGGCCCCGTGCCTCCCTTTCCGTCGATCATTGAAGGTTACGGTCTGCTGTGGATTCTTGCATTCGCGGGAGTGTGGTCGGAGGCTCGCGAAGGGCGCATCCTGGACCGCGATGCGCTGCTTTTTCTCGTCGTGCTCAGCCTTGCCGGAACGTTTCTCATGATGCCCCTCGGCGCTGTCTGGTTCTCGCGGCGGTTGATCCTGGGCGCGCATATTCCCATCGCGATCCTGGCGGGAGTCGGCCTTGCCGGTCTTTATGCCCGCGCCGTCTCGTCTCGCGTTCCGTCGCTCGTCGCGAAGATGATCGCCGGGGCGGTCATTCTGTTCTGCTCGACGACGAATTTGGCAAGCTTTTATGAGGCGCTCGTTTCCCTTTCATATCCCCTTTCCGAGACCGAAGCGAGCCGCTATACGCTCACGAAGCCAGAGGACGACGCAATTCATTGGATCCGCGCGAATACGGCCCGCTCGGCCGTCGTACAGGCGCTGCCCTGCCTGCATTTGAACAAGGACGATCACACCTATTTCGGTGACGAGACGTTATTGGAATGGGAACCAGCCCTGACGGGACGCAAAACGTATGTCGCCCACTATTTGGAGACTTATCAATACGCGAAAAAGTTCGCCGCCATAACGAACCTCGATCTGCGCGGCGCTCCGATCGATTACCTCGTATACACGGATGGTCCCCTCGAACTCCGGGCATACGCGCCGTTGCAGCGCGCCGTTCCGCCCAGCGGCTTGGTGAAGGTCTACGTCAACCACAACATAACCATATTCCGCGTCGTCCCGTCCGCGGACCGGGTTTAATCGTATCTTGGTGCGCCTCCTTCCGCGAGTCATCTCAGGCGGTCCGGTCCGATTCAAATTCATGGAGTATTCGCCTAAACCCCTTGACAGGGATTTCTCGCTGTGCTATTCTAGAAATAACGATATTTCATGCCGCAGGATGCTTTAAGATTGACGACAACTCTCCGTGACATTGCGAAACGCGCGGGCGTGGCGACAGGAACGGTTTCCCATGTCCTGAACAACAATCAGGCCGTGCGGATCAGCCCGGAGACTCGCCATCGCGTCGCTCAAATCGCCACGGAAATGGGCTATCGTCCGAACCGGTTGGCGCAGAGTCTGGTTCGGCAAAAGACGCAAACGATCGGTCTCCTTATTTCAGGTTTGCGCAACCCGTTCTTCGTCGAGGTCCTCGAAACCGCCGAGGAGGCCGCGCTGCGAAGGGGCTATACCGTGGCCTTGGACACGGCCTGCCAGCTGCGGCGCGACATCGCGCAGGGCAGCCGCCTCGATGGATGGCCCGTCGATGGGATCCTGCAGTGGACGCGCGGGGACTATCTCGTGAGCAGCTACATCGGCCTTGGAAACCGGGATGTCCCGGTCGTCTACATGGGAGACATTCGCGAGGACGATTGCGATTACGTGACGTTCGATCTTTACGATGGAACGACGCAGGCTTTGCGCCATCTCTACGCGGGGGGACGCCGCCGGATCGCGTTTATGGGCGTCGCAAACGAGGAAGAGCGCGCGGGCGACCCGAGATTTAGCGCTTACCTGGATTTCTGCGCAGCGTCCGGCATGCAACCGGCCAATCTGAGCTCAATATATGGCCAGACCGTTCGCTTCACGACTCAGGCCGGTATGCGGGAGGCGGGATATCACACCGCGATCCGTATGGCTATTGAGATCACGGGCACCTTGCCGGATGCTGTGGTGTGCTTGAACGACCTGGTCGCAATAGGCGCTTATAACGGACTGCGGCGTAGCGGAGTCGCCGTTCCAGACGACATTGCCATAGTCGGCTTTGACGGGATCCCCGAAACGAGGGTTTTGGAAAAGCCGTTGACCACCGTGCGCAGCCCGGTACCGATTCTCATAGAGCGATCACTGAGTATTTTGACGGGGCGTCTGGCTGGCGGGACGGTTGGAAAATGCCAGGAGATCATCCCGTGCGAGCTTATCATCGGCGAGACGTCCTGACGCCGTTCAATTTGGATTCGAGGAGACTAAAACCATGTACACTCGGCGTGCCTTCACATTGATTGAGCTATTAATAGTGATAGCAATTATTGCGATTCTCGCGGCGATTCTTTTTCCTGTTTTCGCGACGGCGAGGGAGAAAGCGAGGCAGACGTCGTGTTCGAGCAATCTCAAGCAGATCGGTCTTGCGATTACGCAGTACGAACAGGACTTTGACGAGACTCCGCCAGACGGCAATTCACATACCTATTCCGCTTGCGGCTGGGCCGGACAGATATATCCTTACGTCAAGTCGAAGCAGGTCTTTGTTTGCCCGGACGACTCTACGCCGGCCGCGAGCTGTTCGTATCTTTACAACCAAGACATCATGAATTTTGCCGCCTATAGCGGCAATGCCAATTTGAACCCACCTGCCTATCCGCTGTCGACATACTCGAGCGTCGCGAAAACCGTGCTGTTAGCCGAGGTGCAGGGCAGCGGGGGATACGATATTTCCGACATGAATCCAGCGGATGTTCAGAGCGACCTTCACAGAGGAGGGAATTCGCCGGACGGTCTTGGGGGAAATTTACGTCAAAACAACACCGTGGGATACGACCCGGACACGAGCAATGCAAGCGGCAGCACAAACAACATCCCCACCAACGCTGGAGGGAACGCCAATTTCACGCTCAAGTATGCGACCGGCTATCCGTCAGGCAGCAACGTCGCGGCCGCGGTGTTCGTCAGCTCGACGGGAGTCCACTCGCTCGGCGCAAACTATCTTTTGTCCGATGGGCATGTTAAGTGGTTGAAAGCCAGTCAGACATCGGCGGGCAACAACAACACGAACGGATCGGCAGATACTTGCGGCGGCTGGGGAAACAACGGCAACTACGAAGCGGCCACGACGGCATGCGCGGGCGCGGCCGCGACGTGGAGCATCTATTGATCGACGAAATGACCTACCTTTGGACTTTCGCTTGCTGTGCGTTAAGCGAGTGGTTACCGTAAATTGCTCAGGAGTTAGGAACGTTCTTTGGTTCCTGGGCCATTTTTCAAGCGCTACGCGCGCGGCTTGCCAACAGACTGAGTATTAGGCGGCGAAAGAAAAATGGCCAGCCCGGCCAGAGAGGGCATCTTAATCCTCATCTTCTCTAAAAGTCTGTGTAATAAACTGGCGTATTGCGAGAAAGATTCAGGACGGCTCGTGCCGCCGGGGCAATCTTTCGCCCGCGCCTCGTTCACTACCGTGATTTACGATGCCTCGTCAACACGCGTACGGCCTTTTGCCGCCATCGTCCGCCGGTCACGGACCGGTCTTGCCCGCGCCTCGTTCACGGCGGTGATTTACGATGCTTCGTCAACACGCGCACGGCCCTTTGCCGCCATCGTCCGATCTCAGCGCACATCGTGAAGCAGTCTTACGAGACCTTTCGATTTATCACATGCTCTAACTAAGCGAAGTCCTATATCTATCGTGGAAAGAAGGATTGCATTGAACCGACCCTTATCCCTCCGCAACCTTGGCATCGCCGGACTGCTTGCGACCATCGCCGCCGCCTGCCCGGTTTACGCCCAGACGCAACTGATCAACCGCTCGTTTCCCGACCATTCTCGCCAGGTCTGGGTGCATTCCATGAACTGCTTCCCAACGTATAACGAAATCAATCCGCGGGGAACCAGCTATATCTACGGCGACAACTATCCGTTGCTGTTGCGCAGATCGCTGAAAGCTCCGATTCGGCCGGCCGACACCGCGCAACGATTCTTGGAGTGCGGCATCACGGGCGTACAGGTCGTTTTCTACAACGGCAACGACTACAGCGGCGGCATGCGCGATCGAATGAGCGCGTACGATTCTTTTGGGCTCAAGTTCGCTCCGTGTCTGGAACTGGATGCAGGCAATCCTGCTGATGGGGCGCGCGTTATTAGCGACTTCATCGAGGCCGGGAAGGATCATAGATCGGCCGCAAAGATGCAGGAAGAGCCTCTCGCTTTTGTGTATTCGGGCCGTTCGCTGCACATGGGAGCTTGGCGGACGCTTCGCGAAACCCTGACAAGCAAAGGCCAAAATGTCTTCTTGTGCGGCGATATCGCTTCTGAAATCGATTACTATGGCAATAAGCTGATAATGACGATCCCGCCGCCGCGTTCGGCGCCGGAGGACACCGGACGGACGATTGCCGATTATCTCAGCGCCCCGAACCAGGTGTTCGATTCCTACTGGGATTTCGGATTCAATCACGCCGCACTGTACGACTTGATCGACGCCATGAACGGCAACGGCGGTAAATCGTGGCCGCCTCGCCTCTTCGCGGGCGGAAGCATGCCCGGCTACAATCGCGAGCACTCCAACCAACCGGGCATCAGCGGCGGCTACCTCGACTGCGTCTGCACGGCTGCCTACCGGGATTCCTGGAATAAAGTGCTTGCCGCACAGTTGCAATGGAACAATGTCGTCACGTGGAACGACGAGGGTGAAAAAACCGAGATCTGGCCAAGCAGCGAATGGAATTGGACGCGTGCGGATATCACGGCGTTCTACTCGGCCCAGCTTCGACGCGTTCCGTATCCTGATCGGCTGAAGACGCCTCAGCTATACGTCACGACTCCGCAGCGCATCAATGGAGGCTGTGCGCCGACCTCGAATACGCAGCCTGGAGCGGCTCCGAAAACGTGGATTGCCGAGGCGATGGCGCTCAATTCGAGCTTCAAGTCGGCGGCGAAAGTTACGATCCAGGTCATTGACGCATCCGGGAGGAGCTGGGGGAAGCCCGTTAGCGCGATCGTGGCGCCTCAAAAGACGGGAGCCGCGACGATTGAATTGAACGTTCCGCCCTGCGTGAACGGTAAGAACTGGATCCGGGTAAAGGCAACGCTCATTTGCGGGATCGTTCGTCAAGACGTCGTCTCCGCGCCTATCCTGATCTATGACAAGGAGGAGCAGACGGACGACATACGGGCCGCGCGAATACACTACTATTCCATCCCCGCGCGAATGGCTCTGCACGGTCAGGTAGGCTTGATCCTCAAAGGCAGTCCGCTCGCGAGCGGCGCGACGGCGACGGTCGTGCCGCCGCAGGGGACGAGAGTGCGCTTCGCGGAGGTGTTGCAAAACACTTACCAGGTAGAGAACTTCTACGACTCGGAGGAGCGGACGACGGAGATCCCTCGCCATCCCACGCCGGGCAATGTCATCTACGAAGACAACCAGCACGGCGTCAATACGCCGGCGTCCGGGTTCTACGTTGGGCGGGTTATCGATGAAGACGAGCACGTCGGCTACTCGGACCCGGTGTACGTATCCAGCCAGCCAACGCCGCGCTGATCCGTGCACAATCCACACGAAGCGAGCTGGGCGATGAAGAGGGGGAGCGGATGGTCCGCTCCCCATTTGGCATCACTGCGGATCTCCGTCACAATTGAGCGGTCCGCCCCCTTGACAATATCCCCCATCTGCCCTATAATCGAATGTGGGAGCGGTACCACATTCGAGATGCGTGGTATGAGACCGCTGCCTTTTTCGCAAAGAGCCGCAATTATGCCAGTTGAGACGAGAAGAGAATCTGTAACCATTTACGATGTCGCCAGAGAAGCCGGCACGTCGAAATCCACGGTCGCCAGGGTCTTGGCCAAGCGCGGTTACGTCTCCGCCGAAACGTCGTCGGCCGTTCTCGACGCGGTAAGCCGTCTCGGCTACCAGCCGGATGAGCAGGCGCAACGCCTTGCGAAGGGCCGCTTCGATAACGTCGTCGATATCTTTACTGCGGAGGTGGATTACGGCATCGTCCTCCGGCGCACCAAGGCGGTCCAGCATTTCCTTCAGGTGGCCGGTTACGATGTCAGCTACCACGTCTCCGGCAGAGGCGACGGAATGGCGGCTGGGACCATCCAGAAACTGCGTCGGCGCAAACCCCGCGCGATTGCCGCTTGTACGTGGGACATTGGTCCGGATGCCGTCGCCGAACTTGTCGGTTACATGCAGGAAGGAGGCGTCGTCGTCTGCTTCGGCACCGACGAGCATATTTCCATACCCTGCGATCAGGTTCTGTTCGACGAAGAGCAGAACACCTACATGGCGGTTCGGCATCTTATTGAGATGGGGCATCGAAACATCGGTTTCAATGCGCATGACGATCCCAACCCCGAGCACCCGCGGATCATCGGCATGAGGCGCGCGCTCGCTGAAGCGGGGATCCCATTTCGGCCGGAGTGGATGCACAATTCGAGAGTCTACGAAGAGGGGGGCAGCCAATTGGCTGCCTGGTTCCTGGCGCTCGAACGCAAACCGTCGGCGATGTGTATCAACAACGATGTCGTCGCGTCGGTATTCGTACAGCAACTTTATCGCGCTGGGGTCAACGTACCCGCCGATGTGAGCGTGATCGGTCACGACGACTCCCCGATTGCCAGCTGCTGCATGGCGCCGCTTACCGTCGTCAGCCAGCCGCACTGGACCGACAGCCAAATCGTCGCCAGATTTCTTACGGAGCGGCTCACCGGAGAGTACGATGGGCCGGCGCGTCGAGTGATCAACTGCGGAGAACTCGTTCAGCGAGAGAGCGTCGCACGGCTTTAGGCGCGCTGCGGAGCCGGTGTTTATCGAAGGAGAAAAGGGATGAAAGCAAGAGCGTTCACTTTAATAGAGCTTCTCGTTGTTATAGCCATTATTGCAATATTGGCAGCGATACTGTTCCCCGTTTTCGCGACTGCGCGAGAGAAAGCTCGGCAGACAAGTTGCGCCAGCAACGAAAAGCAAATTGGACTTGCCTTCGTGCAGTACGTCCAGGATTACGATGAACACTACCCTGGCGGCGATCTCACGGCAGCGCAGTCGCCGCCTTCCATGTTTGCGGGAGTTGGCTGGGGCATACAGGTTTGGCCCTACGTGAAATCGGTCGGGGCGATGACATGTCCCTCCGATCCATTGGCTTCGTCGACCGGCGCCCTCTCATATGAGTACAACGTCAACCTCGCCCAGCCGCCAACGGGGTTCGCCAATGGCGCTGGGGCGCAGGCTTCTAGCCTGACGGCGCCGTCCCGTACGGTGCTTCTATTCGAAGTCTCCCCGTCGGTTATGAAAGGCTGGCCATGGTATCTGTTTAATCCGACGGGAGGCTCCTATCCCGATTATTCCTCCTTTGCGTCCGACGGCGATTTCGACGGCATAGCAAGCAACGCGCAGTCTGGATATCCGTACACGTCGAGCGCCATGGGCTGTCCGCGCGGTTGTCTGTACTACGTCGCCAAGGGCTGGCTCACACTGCCTAGCGCACTGATCCCGTCGATGGACGGACGGCACAGCGGCGGCTCGAATTTCGCGTACGCCGACGGCCATGTGAAATGGCTAAAGCCGACCGCAGTGACAACCGGCGGAAATGTGAGCGGCAACTCCAATCTCTGCAATGACGGGACATGGGGATCGCCCGCTGTCACGAGCACGACGACGGTCGGCGCGGTTGGCTCGTCTGATGCGGCTGGCACAGGCTGCGCCGATCCGACCCTCGGGGCAACATTCAGCATCATTTGATGCGATCGAAATCCGGCCCGCAAGACGGAGCCGGTTAGAAAAGAATCGACCTTTAACATGTCTACATACTCGATGAGGAGACCGGCGGCAGTTGTCCTTCCAGGCATCGTACTTCTGATAGGTGGCTTCGGATGCTCGCAATCGAATGGCCCAACTCCAAACAACGCGTCGCAGGCCAAAATTGCCGCCGCGATGGCCCATTCGAAGCCGATGAAAGCCGCGCCTCCGACTATTGACCAACTGAAGCGCGAGAAGACTGAAGTTCAAAACAATCCTTCTCTGCCAACGGAAACCAAGAACGTTCTTTTGATGCAAATCGAGCAGAAGATACAGGCTTCGGGCGGTCATTAAGACAGAATCGCCTTGCAGAAGCTGGAATTGAGAAATAATGGGCCCAAAAGCCAACTCCGTAGCGATTTTGCTCTCGCTAATCGTGCTGCTGAACGCTGTCGTCGCGAAATCATCTACCCTACCAGGCGAGCTCAACCCGAGACCGTTTCTGGCGTCGATATTCACCAGCAACATGGTTCTTCAGCGAGAGATGCGAAACCCTGTTTGGGGCTGGACGACGCCAGGATCAAGAGTTAATGTTGACTTTGCTGGCTACCGCCAGTCAGCGACTGCGGGGAAGGACGGCTACTGGAAGGTTCTGCTGAACAAAGCGCCCGTCGGCGGGCCTTACGAGATGGTTATCTCGGGCCCCACCGAAATCCACCTGACAAACGTGAAGGTCGGCGATGTCTGGATCTGCTCCGGGCAATCGAACATGGAAATCGGCATCAACGCCGCGGCAAACTCCGCGCAGGAGGCGGCCAACGCTAATTTCCCTGATGTGCGTGTGTTCAAGGTGAAGCTTTCCTGGGGGATCAACCCACGATCGAAGATGGAAGATTCACAGTGGTCACCGGTCAATCCTCAGATGGTTTGGGGAATTAGTGCGGTCGGCTACTTCTTTGCTCGCGACCTCTACAATGAACTGAAGATACCGATCGGACTCATTGATACCGATTGGGGCGGCACCACGGCAGAGGCGTGGACCAGCTCTGAAGCGCTGGCGACGATGCCCGACTTCAAGGAGTACCTTCAAAAGCTAGAGAATGAGCGACACGGAATTCACGATAACTCTTACGAGCGCCTCATCGACGAATGGTGCAACAAGTACGAGCCCGCACATCCCGACTTTACAGGCACGGACTACGACGACTCTGGGTGGAAAGAAATGGCTCTGCCGGCTTTCTGGCAGCTAGCCGGCCTTCCGGATAGTCCTGGGGACGAATGGAAGACGACGCGCGTCGTGTGGTTTCGTCGCATCGTAAATATTTCGGCAAGCGCAGCAGGCAAGGACGGCGTGCTCCACTTAGGTAAGATCGTGGATGACGACACGACGTTCGTGAACGGCACGAAGGTCGGCGAGGGAAGCGGTATAAAGTACAACGGCTTGGGATACGGGCCGTCGCGCGACTATGCCGTGCCTGGCTCCCTGCTGCATATCGGGAAGAACGTGATCTCGGTGCGCGTTGTAAACAGCGTGTGGCGAGGCGGCATTTGCGGGAAGCCCGAGCAGATGCGGTTCGTTCTCGGCGACGGCGATGCGATCGATCTGACAGGCGCCTGGAAGTACTGTCAGACCCTGCTGACAAGCCCTGCCTCGTCGCCACTCCCAAAGCGCGACGATTCGGACGTGCACGCAACAGCGCCGGCAACTCTCTTTGACAGCATGGTTGCCCCTATCATTCCCTATGGCATTACCGGCGCCGTCTGGTATCAAGGCGAGTCCAATGCCGACCGGGCATACCAGTACCGAACGCTTCTGCCCACTATGATCGGCGATTGGCGCAGTCGCTGGGGGCAGGGCGATTTTCCGTTCTACATGGTCCAGTTGGCAAACTTCTCACTATGGGCCGAAGACCCCAAAGAGCCTAAAGACGCCTCCTGGGCAGAGCTTCGCGAAGCTCAAGCCATGACCGCCGCACGTGTCCCCAACTGCGCGCTTGCCACGGCGATCGATATCGGCGAAGCGACGAATATCCATCCCCGCAATAAGCAGGAAGTGGGACGGCGTCTTATGTTGGTCGCTCTCGCAAACCATTACGGCAAGGATGTCGTCTGCAGCGGACCGACGTACAAATCGATGCAGGTGCAGGGATCTACGATCCGTGTACAGTTCGATCACGTCAACGGCGGTCTGCAGATGCACGGTGATAAGCTGCTCGGCTTCGCAATCGCCGGTGACGATCGGCACTTCGTATGGGCCGACGCAAAGATAGACGGCAATTCCGTCGTCGTTGCTGCCCCATCGATTTCAGCGCCTGCTGCCGTGCGCTATGCATGGGCGAATAATCCGGCTTGCAGCCTCTTCAACGGCGCTGGACTGCCCGCGCTTCCCTTTCGGACGGACCAGTGGCCTGGCATTACAGCGCCCAAGCTGGATGTAGCAAAGTAAGGCGGCATTGAGAGAGCAGACAGGGAACCTCATCGGCAAGGTGAGACGTGTGGTTTACAAAACATGAATATATACCATCGACATATTGGGTTGGTCTTCTGGACATTGACCCTTCCTATCTTCCTTCTATCGTCGACGGCGCGCGCCCAGGCGCCGCTGCCGTTCGACCGGCCGGCGCTTTCGACCCTGCGAAAGTCGCAGCACAAGGTCTTTGCGCATTACTTTACGCCGTTTCCGATCTCGATCGACAACCGGGACCCGGAAAACGACTACTACGCCAAGGGGTATCTCGACCCGCATGGCGAACGCGACAAATGGCTCGCGCACGGCGGGTTTCTCCGCGAGCGTCCATTGCCGCGCGCCCCGCTGACCGACCCTGAGTGGACCAAGAGAGACATCGAAACCGATGTCCGGCGTGCCGTTGAAATGGGCATCGATGGATTTACCGTCGACCTGATGGGCGAGCCCAGCGAGCGCAATGGAGGTTGGCGGCGGACGATCGAGTTGATCGAAGCAGCTCAGCGAGTCGATCCAGACTTTAAGATCGTACCGATGCCCGATCTTACGGCCGGCTACAGCCATGCGACCACCTATCTTACCGACGCGATTACGGCGCTTAGCAAATATCCGAACGTCTACCGGCTCCCGGATGGCCGAATGGTCGTGTCGCCGTACTGCGCGCATATCGAACCGCCTGCCTGGTGGGCGCAATGGCTCGACCAGATGAAGGCGCAGGGCGTTTCCGTCGCTCTCGTGCCGCTCTTCCAGGGTTATGGACGTTATCTGAAGGACTACGCTCCCGTGAGCATCGGCGCATCCGATTGGGGAACGCGCGGTCCGACGGCCAACAAGGGTTACTTCGGCGCGGCCAAACTCGCGCATGAAAGCAAGCTCCTCTGGATGGCCCCCGTCGCTCCGCAGGACTACCGCCCGAAGGACTTACTTACATGGGAAGGGAAGGGTAGCGAAGGCTTCCGGCAAAGCTGGACGGACGCAATCGATGGCGGGGCCGATTGGGTGCAACTGATCACTTGGAACGACTATTCCGAATCGAGCGAAGTCTCGCCGTCCACCGGAACGCAATGGTCCTTCTATGATCTCTGTGCATACTACACGGCTTGGTTTAAGAGCGGCAAACAGCCTAAAATAACCCGAGACGTTTTGTATTACTTCCACCGCGTGGAGTCCGTCGACGCGCCTTTCGACGCTGACAAGCAGATGCACAAGACGAATTTGGCCAGCGGGGCGGATCCGCTCATCGACGAAATCGAGGTTCTGGCGTTTTTAACCAAGCCCGGCGTCCTTGAGACAGACATTGCCGGGAAGCGCTACACAATGGACGCGCCGGCCGGGATCACGTCGTTCCACGCGCCGCTCGCGACCGGGACGCCGCGCTTCAAACTGCTGCGCAAGGGGAAGAGCGTCATCGATTTCCCGAGCGCCTTCCCGGTTGTGGACAAGTTGCCGTACCAGGATCTGCTCTATCGCGGGGGCAGCAGCAGCCGCCCGCCCGTCGATCTTGTCCAGACGGCTCATTAGTTGAAGCGGAACGCGCTGCTTGCGGCGGTCAAGTCCCTTCCGGGCGGAGTTGCGCGCTCGATGGCCGCTCACCGACTGACCGGTCCATATCCTACGCCTCGTAGATTGAGGCGACGCCGGTTGTGTGGGCGATCGAGTACTGCAGCTTGGGGACTTCCTGGGCAGGGTCCCAATCCGCCATGTAGTCGTTGGTGACGACGTATCCGCCGAGGCGCTTGGCTTCGCGCAGCAGGTGTTCGTCGGCGTCCGTGCCGCTGATTGCGAGGCTGATTTCGCCGTCGGCGATCATTCGGCGAGCGGTCTGCGGATCATCGACGACATGGGGCAGATTTGCGTCGGCAATCATGTAGATTGGGAAGTGGCCTCGAAGCCGCAGTGCGCGCCGGACGGCAAGAATGTGGCTCATGCGAGGCTTCGGATTCGATAACATTTCTTGTCCATGCCATGCGACATTGCTCGCATCGACCAATACAGGGCCTGCAATCGATTTCCGCGTCAGCAACCGGTAGTAGCTGTCGTCGCCGCTGGCCGCTTCAATCGCCTCCGCCACCCGTTTGCGGTCGGCGTCGCTTGTCGATGCCAACGCTTTGCGCAGCGCGTGGAACGCCTTCGCATCGTGACCGTCCAGCCACGCGACGATTGCTCGTCCGCTGGCGGTTCGGCCCAGGTCGGGAGGGAGCCTGAGCGGCAGCGCCTCTTCCGCGCGCGCCGCGCCGCGTTCGGGCTCATGGAACAGCGCCGCTTTCAGGTCACCCTGCGCGTGCTCGCTGATCTGGCGATGCAATGCCGGGTTTGACGCCCGAACGTGGTCGAATGCCGGACGGATCTCCGGCGGATCGATTCCGGCCTGCGCTAGGGCCGCGAAATATTCGTGGGCCGCGCGCGGGTCAGGGGCAACTTCGAATAACTTTGAGAGCGTTCGGGCCGCCGGTTCGTACGATCCCGCTCGCACCTGGATAGTCAGCAGCGATCGTCGCGCAACGGCGGACGCTTTTGCATCGCCTGCCTTTTGCGCCGCATCCGCCTGAATCTCAAGCGCGTCGACGTTCTCAGGCGAATGGCGCAGCACTTCGGATGCGATCTGGCGGCCAATTGAGTTGTTCGGCTTTTCCACGAGGCGGCGGACCGCATCGATAAATGCCGCTTCATTATTCGCCGTGTCCGAATGGTCTTCCGAGGCCGATCGGCTTACGGTCTCGTTCTCTCCGGAGGTCTGGCGATTCGGAAGCGACGCTTGCGTCGCCACCAGCTTACGGAGTTCGGCATTCGTAACTTCAGCTCTGCGCAGCTTTCGCTCCAGGCGATCGACCTTTCGGTCGATGGCTTCCAGATCGCGCAGGGCATCGGCCTTGGCGACTCCCGCCGCAAGCGCCTCGATTCGCGCTTGGGCGAGTTCGGCCTCGGCGGCTCTGCGTCGCTCGACTTCCTCGTCGCGTTCTTTCTTGAGGCGGTCTCGCTCTATACGATAAGGCTGTCTCGCACGATCCTCGGCGGCTTCGAGATTGCGCGGGCTGTCCGGCGGCTGATCGCGGTGTACGGGAGGCAATCGGAGCGGCGGAGGAGCCTGCTGGGCCTGCGCGGCGATCTCGCGCAACTTGGCGGCAAAAAGGGGGTTGCGCGTGGCTTCTTCTGCGAGGCGGCGTCGCACCATCGGGTTTGCGTATCCGTTGCTGTCCACTCGAAACCCCGCGAACGATAGCGCGGTCAGCATGGCGAACTCAGGATCCTTGAGCAGCGGAGCGATGCTGGCAAAACGCGCGGCTGCAAGCAGGCTGTGAGCCTCCTTGAGCGAGAGCGATATCGTTTCTAGGTCTTCCTTGGCCATGGTTGTTAGGGCTTGCCGAGTGTATTAGGCGACGTTAAGCTTTCTTGCGCCGGCTGGCGGGCGGTACGCTTCCGTCACCAGTTGTCCACACGCGGCGGCGATTTGCTGTCCGCGCTCTTTACGCTGGGTCACCGTGACGCCGGCGTCCTCGAGGATCTTGCGGAACTGTTGAACGCGCGCGGTCTCGGGACGCTGAAAACTCTGACCGACGGATGTCGGGTTGTAGGGAATGAGATTGACCGCGCCTGGGAACCTCTTTAATAGAGCCGCCAGCTGCCGGGCTTCTTCAGGGTTGTCATTCACGCCGCGCAGCAAAATGTACTCGAACGTCACCCGCCGTCCGGTCTTATCGAAATACGATTTGCATGTGGTAAGCAGGCGGTCGATCGTGTAGGTGCGGTGGATCGGCACGATTTTTCGCCGCAACTCGTCGGTCGGAGCGTGCAGCGACACGGCCAGCGTCAGTTGCAGCTTTTCGTTTGCGAGCTTCTCGATGCCCTGCAAAACACCGACCGTCGAGAGCGTAATATGTCGCATCGAAAGCCCAATTTCGCCGGTGAGGATGTGGATGGAGCGCAGAACGTTGTCGAGATTAAGCATCGGCTCGCCCATGCCCATGTAAACGGCATGCGTAATCCGCCGCGGCGACTGGGATTGCAGCGCCAGAAACTGAGCGACGATTTCGCCGGCATCGAGATTGCGTCCAAGTCCCTGAGTTCCCGTTGCGCAAAAGGCGCACGCCATCGGACAGCCAGCCTGGCACGATAGGCATGTGGACACGCGCTGAGTATCGGGCATCAGCACGGCTTCGACGCGCGGGCCATCGTGCAGCGGAACGGCGATTTTGATCGTTCCGTCGCGAGGGTCGGACTGTGTCACCGGTTCGCCAAGGGAGCCGATCGAAAAGAGGGCGGTCAGATCGTTGCGCAGGGCAAGCGGCAGGTCTGTCATCGCGGCAAATGTCGCCTGCGCGCCGCCGCCGAGATTGGGGAGAATGCGCCGGTAGATCCACTCGGCAATCTGCGCGCCCCGATAGGCCGGCGCACCGGCGTGTTCGGCGACAAGCGCTTTAATCTCTTCCGTTGTCCTGCCAAGCAGCTCGATCATAGATTGAGCTAGTATACCCGGCGGCCGGTACACGCGGCTGGCGCGGTTGCAATCCCATCGCTTGTTGGCCGAAGAGAGGGCGGGGGCGCGGTCGCCGGTTAGTCGAGGCGGACGATGCTGCGGCGAACCGCGATCGTAACGGCGTGCGTGCGGTCGCTCGCTTGCAGCTTGGCAAAGATGTTCTTGATGTGCGCCTTAACCGTTCCTTCGCTAATGCCCAGAATATCGGCGATCGCCTGATTGGTTTTGCCGGCCGCGATTTGCTGGAGCACCTCCTGCTCGCGCAGGGTGAGTTCGGGACCGGCGACCCGGTCGGCGAGCTTGGAGAGGACGTTCGCTTTCAGGAATTTTTTGCCGCTGGCGACCGTGGTGATTGCTTCAACAAGATCGTCGACGACGCCGTCCTTGAGAACGTAACCTTGCGCGCCGGACCGCAGAGCGCGGTAGACGTCTTCGTCGCCGTCGTAGCTCGTCAAGACGATTACACGCGCCGTTGAATCCATGGCGCGGATTGCGACGAGCGCCTCAATGCCGTCCATCTCCGGCATGCGGAGGTCCAAAAGAGTTACATCGGGCGAATGCTTTTCGTAAAGCGATACCGCTTCCCGTCCGTTACATGCTTCGGCGACGACGGTCATATCTTGCCGGTGGTGGACAAACGACTTTATCCCGGTCCGGACCACAGGGTGATCATCGGCAATTAAGATGCGCAGAGGATTAGTTGGTTGGTCCACGGTAGGTTGGCGCCCATTCGATTAGTGAAATGCTTCCAAGCGAACGATGGTTCCTTTGCCGGGAGCGCTGTCGATTGTCAGCGATGCGCCGATCGCGGCCGCTCTCTCATGCAAACCGATTAGCCCCGCGCCTCCTTGCGGTCTCAATTGCCCTGCGTCGAACCCTCTTCCATCATCGCTGACGACGATCGCGACACGGTCGGAAAGGTACCAAAGCTCGATGGAAATCTCGCTCGCCTGGGCGTGCCTGATCGCGTTCGTCAGGGCTTCCTGTCCGAGACGCCAAAGGCATTGCTCGGATGCGGAGCTAAGCCGCCTCGGGTGTCCCGCGACCGAGAGCTTGATTGGCGGGGATGACTTTGTCGTCATCTGATTGATTAGACGTGTGAAGGCGGAAACAAGGCCACCTTCGTCGAGCGTCGAATTGCGGAGCGACCAGACGCACCGGCGCGCCTCATCGAGGGAAGAGCGTATTAGCTCGGACACACGATCCAGCGCCTGCAGGGTGGCTTCCCGATCGTCGTCCAGCGTGCGGCGTCCGTTAGCGAGGTGCATCAGCGCGCCGCAGAGGCTTTGCGACATTGTGTCGTGCAGCTCGCGAGCAAGGCGGCTTCGTTCCTCGTGGACCGCGCAGTGGACCGCCAGATCGGAGTGGCGAATGAGCAGGGCCGCGGTAGCCAGACGCCTCACGATCGTCAGTGCAATCTGCACGACGTCGACTTTCATCCGCGCCTCCGTCGAAAAACCGAAAATGGCAAGGCCCACCATGCTTTGACCAGCCAGGACAGGAAGGGCGGCGCAAGCTTCGGCGCCCGAGCTCTTGAGCCAGCGACGGAGCCGGGCTCCCGCGGGAGCGGCAAGCAGCGAGCTCTCCATGATGTTGGGGATCTCGACGATCTCTCCGCGGCTGAGCGCTCTTCGCAGCGGCGTCATCTCATCTGGAAACGGTAGACCGGCGCAAACATCCGTCGTCGCGGAATCGGCGTCGACGAAGGTTGCTGTTAAGAACTGCTCGCCGAGCCAGATTGCCCCCGTCGCCGCTCCCATAAATTCGGCGGACGTCTCCAGGAACTGATAGAGGTCCGGACTGTTCGCGTTGGATGAAGAAAGCGCATCGAGGGATTCTGCGACGAATTGTGAGAGGCTCGCTTCGCAACGGTGCGCCGCGCTGCCGACGATTGTGCCTTCAATCGCTTCCAGCTGGCCGTCCATTCCGATGACGGGTTGCGTGCATGCGATAAGCTTGCGGTTGACGTCGCCGCTCACGCAAAACGCCACGCCGGTTGCGACTCCCTGGGTTGCGGTTTTGAGTATCGCGCGAACGAGTAGTGCTCGATCGCGCTTCGCGACCCGGCCGAGAGCCTCGATGGGGCGAGGCGATGCAGCGGCGTCGTCCATTCCGAGCAGCGCATAAAGCGATGCCGACCAGGTTACCTCATCGGAGCGCAAGTCCCAGCGCCACTTGCCGGCCGGCGCGGTCTCCGCATCCGCGATTGAGGCGTCGCGGGATGCCCCGGCGAGCCGGCGGCGGCGTTTTTCGACGAGCGTGCCCGGCATTCCCGGCGGCTTTGCGGACTGCGGGTCGGTTTCGCGATTCGCGCACCTGCCGGGCGCATGCGGGTCGTCCGGCAGGTCCGGGCATGTCTGCTCGTTAGTATTATGCGGTGGTTGTTCCATTAACGCATGCATGAGTGCTGCAACCTCTGGACGCTTCTATTGCGTCTATTAATATACTGCGGCCTCCAGGCTCGGACTCTGTCGTCGCGGCCATTGAAGAGCCCCTTCCGGAAATCGCGTGCTCAGAGCGCGTGTAATAAGACTGGCGTATTGCGAAATAGATTCAGGACGGCTCGTGCGGCCGGGGCAATTGTTGCCCGCGCTTCGTTCACGGCGGTGATCCACGACGCGTCGTCAACACGCTTACGGCCATTTGCCGCGAGCATCCGATCCCAGCCTACATCGTAAAGCCGTGAAACGGCTGCGTCGGCTATTTTTCAAAAACGGCCACGGCGGCCGCAGAGCGTCTTACAAGACCTTTCGATTTTCTTACATACGCTCTCCGTCAATCCATTGCCATCGGCCGCTGACCCCGACGGGTTGGCGGCGCGGAAACTCCCCGGCTCATTGGCGGACGAGTTCAGACGGTGATTTCGCGTAAGCGCGCTATTTCCTCGCGCATTCCCGGACAGAAACATCGGTTGAGTCAATTGAGTTCGCAACCGGATGCGACGACAATTGCGTGTCGGTCTCGACCAAAAGATACAGTTTCCGGTAAGCCACGTGCAAGTTCTTGTTAGTATATTCGAGAATCCAGTACTCACAGTCAGAAATCATTCAATCCTAGCAAACGAGTGCACCGATAGCCGCATACCCCCGACGATTCTTTTGGTGTACGTATGGCTATGCGCTTGCCAGGCTAGGATTAGTTCTTACCGCAAGACAAGCAATCGCAAACATGCCCTGCCGGCCGCTTCCGGGAAAGTCGCCACCGGTCCGGTTGGCGGTCGCGTAAATGCGCCCATTGCAGCAAAACACAGCGTACGATATCAATAGGATTAATAATCTTGCAATCCTGGTAAATCTATCTAAGTGTGTGCAATAAACGGGCATATTGCGCGAAAGATTCAGGACGGCTCGTGCCGCCGGGGCAATCTTTTGCCCGCGCCTCGTTCACGGCGGTGATTTACGATGCTTCGTCAACACGCGTACGGCCTTTTGCCGCCAGCGTCCGATCCCAGCGCACATCGTGAAGCAGAGAAACAGCTGTGACGGCCCTTTTTCAAAAACGGCCACGGCGGCCGGGGAGCCGTCTTACAAAGCCTTTCGATCTTTTACACACGCTCTAAGATTGGCGGCCGGCGAGGCACGACCAATTATGGGGACAGTATTCATGCGGTAGGTTCGTCCCGATTAATACCAACTGAATCCGGGCGCATCCCTCTTTCGAGGGATCTCCGTCTCTCCCTCCGGGGCCATCGCCATCTATGCGCGGCGACGGGAAAGATTATATGCCAAATGATGAATAGCGCGGCCCCCGGTACGCATGCCACAATTTGCACACTGGATTATAAGCCAGGGAAAGGCTACTCGAAGTGCAGAATACTGTCCTTTACTTAGATCATACAGCAAAAATGGGCGGTGGGGAGATTGCACTACTGAACCTTCTCGGCGCACAAGATCGCTCAAAGTTCCGAGCTCTTGTCTGCTTAGCTTCGGACGGTCCGCTTGTCCAGGCGCTTGAGAACCTCGGAGCCGAGACATACGTTCTTCCATTATCCAGCGCGATCATTGAGACGCGCAAGGATCATCTCGGGTTTAAGACGTTGCTGCGGATCAGGGATGCCTTCCGTTTGCTCTCGTATGTCGGCGAGCTCGCCCGGTTTATCACGGCCCAACAGGTAGACATTGTGCACGCCAACTCGCTCAAATCCGGGCTTTATGGCGGGGTTGCCGCCCGCATCGCCGGCGTTCCGATGCTTTGGCATGTGCGTGACAACGTTGATGACAACTATTTGCCGCCAGTGGTTGCGCGCATTTTTCAGTTCTTGATCCGGCTGCTTCCCAATGTCGTGGTCGCCAATTCGGAGAGCACGCTCAGTCGAATCGTCACGCGGGCCGCGGCAGCGAACGGCGCATCGTCGGCATCAATCATCGGACCCGTCAAGATGACCGTGGTTCATGACGGGGTCGATGCGGATCGGTATGCGGACATCAAGTCCGTGGATCCCGCGTCGGGGGCGATTGCGCTTGTCGGACGAATTGCGCCTTGGAAGGGGCAGCATATTTTCATCGATGCAGCGCGGCAGGTGCTGGACACGCATCCGGACGCCCGCTTCTGGGTGATCGGCGCGCCGCTTTTCGGCGAGGACGCCTACGATGCGAAGATCCGCCAGCAGGTCAAGGATCTCGGTCTCGATGGGGCAATCTCCTTTCTTGGGTTTCGCTCCGATGTGACGGAGTTGCTTGAGGATGTCGGGATTGTTGTTCACGCCAGCACGATCGGCGAACCATTTGGTCAGGTGGTTGTTGAAGGCATGGCGGCGTCCAAACCTGTAATTGCCACGTCCGGCGGCGCTTTACCGGAGATTATCAAGGATGGCGAGACCGGATTGCTTGTGCCAATGAACAACTCCGTCGCAATGGCTGACGCCATTAACAGGCTGTTGGCCGATCCCGAAGCGGCCAGATCGATGGGGCAGGCGGCCCGCCGGCGAATCCGCGATCACTTTACGATCGACAAGACTGCCCGCCGTTTGGAGGGCGTTTACTCCTACATGCTGCGCCGTTCGCCGTCTCGGCCGCTTACGCCCACGGCGAGGGCGACGTAGCAATCGGCTGTCAATCGGCCGCGGCTGTTCCGAGTGTTTTCTTGAGGGAAGCCTCGTTGGACGTTATTGATCGAAAGAGCGAGCAAAAGTGAACAACACGACTTACAATCTAGGTTCCAATGATCGCCCTGTGCGATCTACGCGAGTGATCGGACCGACGATCGATTTTGTCAGAGCTCAACCTGCGCCCGTTCGATATGCCGAGCGAGTGGCTCTTCGCGAGGCGGTTCCGCGCTATCCGGCGCTGGCCGCGACGTCGCGAAGACTGGATCTCGCACTGAGTATCCTTGCGCTGGCATTGTCGATGCCGATCATGGCATTGATCGCACTTGCCATTCTCGTGGAGTCCGAGGGCCCAGTGCTCGTCTACCAGGTCTACGCGGGCATGGGAGGGCGCCTCTTCCGCCTGTATCAATTCCGGTGCGTGCGTATTGAAGAGTCGAAATCAGGACATCCGACTCTGGTAGGCCGCCTTCTGCGCCTGGTTGATCTCGATAAAATGCCGTGTTTGCTGAGCGTCGTTGCAGGCAACATGAGCCTGGTCGGACCCACGCCGGTCCTGCCTGACGAAGCCGCCCGGTATACGCACGAACAGGCTAGCCGCTTGGCCGCTCGGCCAGGGCTTACCGGTCTCAGTCAGCTCAAGGGCGCCCGCTGCGCATCTCTTGATGAGGCGATTGCCCTCGACATCGAGTACATCAAGAACCAGTCGATTTCTCTCTACACGAGTATCCTGCTTCGGGCAATTGCCGGAGCGCTTAAGGGCGGAGGCTGCTAGCACAGAAATGAATCGTCGTTTTAAGCCACTCGGCAAAAACCAGGCGCAGTTGACGGGACCTCGGCCGCTTATACGGGCTCGCCGCGAAGATCTTGACCTGCCCGATTTACCCCTCGATACGGAACAGCCTACCGGCTTGCCGTTTCGAGAGTATGCGAGCATCTTTAGCCGTCGCAAATGGGTCTTGATCGAGACTTTGATTGTTTCGCTCGTTGCTGGCCTGCTGATTACGCACTTCACGAAGCCCGTCTATCGCGCAACGGCCAAACTGGAAGTCGAAAACCCCGGCGTCGCCGTTCAGAGCGGCGATGCCAGCAACCCGTTGTCGTCATTGTTCGTCATCGGGCAGCAGCAGCCTGTCGACACACAGTTGGAGCTGATTACAGCTTCGTCGCTCCTGAATGGAGTCGTGCAAAAAGTCGGCCCGGTCACCCTTTCCGCCGACATTGTTCGTCAGACCAACGTCATCGAGATTAACGGCGAGGCGTCTACTCCGGATGTCGCGGCGAACGGGGCCAACGAGTTGATGTACTCTTACATCGACAAGCTCAACGTTCACGATGTCGAAGATCTCAAGACAGCCAAGGACTTCGTCCAGAACGAAGGCGATGCGGCTGCGCGGCGGTTGGCGCAGGCGCAAACCGCGCTGCGCGACTTCCAGCAGCGAAACAATATCGTCGATGTCGCCGCCAATCAGGCGGACCAGCTGTCGCGCGTGGCAACGATGCAAACGGACCTCAATTCGACATCGTTGGAGCTAAATGCAAAACGGCAAGAACTCGCCCAGTTGACTAGCCAGCTTGCCGCACAGCCGTCGATGGTTACGCAGAGGACGTTGACGACTAACCCAAACATCGATACGGTTCGCCACCAGATCGCAAACCTTCAGGTGGAGCGAGAGGGATTGACCCAGCCCGATGGCTTTACGAGCAGCGCCGCGCCGGTTCAGGCAATCGACGCGCAGATTGCCGCTCTGCAAAAGCGCCTCGCGGTCGAGCCCGCTATGTCCACGGCGGTGACGACGCACGCCAACGATGTCTACTCGGCCCTTCAAGCGCGAATCGCAGATGCGCGGGTTCAGATCGCTGTTCTCGCGACGCGCCAGGGGCAGCTTCAGGCAACGCTCGGGCAGTCCAAGGGGGTCCTCGCGCGCTATCCGCAGATACAGATGACGATGGCGACCTTGACGCGCAACGTCGAGAACGCGGTCGCCGCCGACAAGATGTTCAAGAGCCAGTTCCAGGATCTGAGCCTTCGCGAGAAGGCGCGGCCCATGCCGGTTCATATCGTTGAGCCCGCGCGCGTTCCGGATTCGCCGGTTCGGCCCAAGCCGCTGCAGAACATGCTGATGGCCGCCGCCGTCGGTCTGTTCCTTGGCATCATTCTGGTTCTGATTAAGGAGTACACCGACGAGCATATTCACACGGGGTCGCTTGCACAGGAATTGCTCAACTTGCCGGTGCTCGGAGAAATTCGCTATGTCCGGCCCGGAAAGCCGATCCTTCTTCCGCAGATGCCGCCGACCGATCCGATCGTCGAGGCCTATCGCATCATTCGTGCGAGCATCGAGTTCGCGGCGGTCGGTCGACCGACCGGGACGCTGTTGGTGACTTCGTCGCTGCCCCAGGAAGGCAAGAGCACAGTCGCCGCCAATATCGCGTTTGCGATGGCAATGGATGGCAAGCGCGTCATCCTGGTGGATGCGGACCTGCGTCGTCCGTCGCTGCATGCCGAGGCCGACAAGGACAAGCCGATCGGTCTTTCCGATGCGCTGGCTGGTCTTATCCGGGTTGAGGATGCGCTAATTCCGTACCAGCGCGGCCTCGACGTCCAGCTTCTGTCCGCTGGATCGATGCGCCAAAATCCGGCGGAGCTTCTCGGCGGACCGAACTTCCGCGAGGTTCTGGCCGAACTTGAGACGCTTTGCGATCTGGTGATCGTGGACTCGTCGCCGATGCTCGCCGTATCGGACACGCGCCGGATGGCCTCCGCGTTCGATGGCGTCGTCGTGATCATGGAGGCCGGGAAAACGTCCAAGGACGCGATCAAGAAGACCGCGAGCCTGCTTGCCGATGCGCGCGCCAACGTGCTCGGTCTCATCCTCAACAAGGTGCGCGTCATGCAAAGTCTGGCGCCTTACAGCTACGGCTACGGCTATGTTGGCGAGGACGTTGGAGCGGCGGCCCGGACGCTGGCGCCCAGCCAGAACGGCAATGGCAAGTATCGATCGAACTAGGGGCATCCGCCCGGAAAAGCTATTCATGCCCATGCGGATGGGCGCCGGCGGGACTGAGACAGAGGAGCAGGACGAAATGTTTAATAACGCCCGATTCACTATATTGTTGCGCGGGATCGTGTTGCTGGCGTGCGTGGCCGCCGCTGCGCTCTCCGGCGCGCGGATTGCGAACGCGGACGACCTTCCAGCGGCGCAGGCGGCCTACGTGATTTCGGTGGACGACGTGTTGTCGATTACCATCTATAACCACGCAGAGATGACTGCCGATGTGATCGTTCTCCCGGATGGGACGATTAACTATCCGGTCGTCGGGACGATCCGCGCGGAGGGTTTGACCGTCGAGGAGCTTTCCAGGAAGATCGCAAGCGGCCTCACGACGATTAACCGTCCTCGCGTGACCGTGTTCGTCAAGCAGTCTCGTCCTCGAAAAATCAGCGTTCTTGGGGCGGTTCGGGCGACGGGGCAATACGATTGGAAGCCCGGCTGGCGGGTCCTCGATGCGATTGCGGCATGCGGCGGCGCGGCTCAGGAACCGGGCCTTACGCAGGTGACGCTGGTCGCCGACAGCGGCACGAAGACGGTCCCGCTGGACTTCAACCGGCTTATGAAGGGCGGTCTTGCCGACAACCCGGAATTGCAGCCCGGTGATGTGATCCTCGTCCAGCAGAAAGACCCGTCGATTGCGCAGGTTCAGGTGGTTGGAGAGGTGATTAAACCCGGCTTGTACACGGTGAGCAGCGAGGGCGTTACGGTGCGATCGATGCTTTCGATCGTGGGCGGGCCGACGCTGCATGCCGCAATGAGCCGGGCTCAGATCATGCACGCCGGCGTTACGCGTACGGTCGACCTTCATGAACTAGGACAGAACATCGGCGAGGATGCCGGTTCGGAAATCCTTTATGCCGGCGACGTACTGAACGTACCCGTCAATCAGGCGAAGATCGCGGTAATCGGCGAGGTGAAGGCAGCTGGCGTCTTCGAGATCCCCGATGGCCAGAAAGTCTCCGTGTTGAGCGCGCTTGCCGAGGCCGGCGGATGCACGCCGGACGCGGAGCGCGGTCAGGCGACGATCCTCCGGAAATCGCCGGATGGGCAGGTGACTCAGGTTGCGGTGGATCTCAACAAGGTCCTTCAGGGCTCTCAGACGGGCGATGCGCAAATCCAGGCGGGCGATGTGTTCTTCGTCCCAACGCGCAAAAAGGGGAGTGGAGGCGCTGGCATCTTCACGGGCGTCGGAGTTGCCGCCGCTCTTAAGACATTGTTTGCGTTCTGACGGTTGATTGCAAGCTTGACTTTGCGATGCGTATTCTGTCGGTGCGACCCAGGAACTTTGGTATGAAACTGAATGCTTACATCATGGCGGCTGAACCCGACTTTATTAAAGCGAGCGTTTTGTCGTACTACGATCTGATTGACACCCTCGTGGTGTCGTACGACGAGCGCGGCGTCGGTTGGACGGGGCATCCTCTGCCGATCGACGAATGTTTGAGCCGCCTGAAGGCGATCGACCGGGACCACAAGATGGTCTTCGTTCCGGGACAGTTTGCTCGTCCAGGGCACGGACCGCTCGATAACGATACGTTTCAACGCCAAAATGCGCTGCGAATCGCCGGAGAGGGTGCGGACTTCGTGATCCAGCTCGATACGGATGAGGTGCTCGCGAATCCGCGCATCTTCCTTGAATGTGTCGCCGAGGCGCATGCTCACGGATACAAGGCGCTCGATTTTCCGGCGCGATGGATTTACCGGCAGCTTGGCAGCGGGCGATATCTCGAATGGTGCAGTCGCTTTTGGGGCGTCACCGCCGGCTATCCAGGACCGGTTGCCGTTGCGCCCGGTGTTACGCTGACTTGCGCGCGCCAGTGCAATTCGCCGTCTTACCGGGTCGATTTCAAGCTCACGAATACGGGAGGCCCTCTGGTCAAAGGCCGGCCGATTCATCGGGTTATCGCGCAGGGCGACGGCATCTATCACTACTCCTGGGCGCGCGATGAGAAAAGTTTGCTCGACAAGTTCCGGGCCTGGGGGCATGCGAGGGATCGCGACTGGAGACCCGAGTTTGAGCGCTGGCTTTGGTGTGGCCGTCATCCTTATGCCGCGATGCTCATGAGCCCGCTCAATCGCGGGTCCATGATGGGTAAGCACTTGCGGATAATCAGCGTACCTAACACGCCTTTCGAGGAGCGGTAAATGAACGCGGTCGTGTCTGTAATAATCTGCACGCAGAACCGGGCGGAGGCTCTTAAGGCGACGCTGGCCGGTTTGCGCGGTGTGGCGATCCCGCCTGGGTGGTGGGTCGAGGCGATCGTTGTCGACAACGATTCGACCGACGATACGGCCCGGGTTGTGAGCGAGGCCGCCATCGACATGCCGCTTACCTATGTTCGGGAGCCTCGGCGCGGCGTCTCCAACGCCCGGAATACGGGGCTGGCGACGGCGCGCGGCGAGATTGCGCTCTGCATCGACGACGACCTGATCGCGCCGCCGAACTGGATTGAGGGAATGTGTGCTCCGATCTTGTCCGGGGCAGCCGATGCGGTCGCGGGCGGAGTTCGTATCGCGCCGAATTTGCTTATGCCTTGGATGGACCTCTGGCACAAGGCGTGGCTTGCGTCGAGCGAGTGCCTTGAGGCTCCTCTGCCGGCGCGTTTGATCGGCGCGAATATGGCGCTGCGCATGTCGGTCCTGGAGCGCGTGCCTCACTTCGATCCCGAACTCGGCGTCGGCGCGTTGGGCATGGCGGAAGAGACATTGTTTTCGATGCAGCTGAGGCGCGCCGGGTTGCGGATCGTTTCGGCGGAGGATGTCGTTTGTTTGCATCATTTCAGTCCAGCGCGGCTATCGAGGAGCGCCTTTTTGGACAGCGCGCGACGCCTTGGCCGCTCGGATGCCTATATCGCGCACCATTGGGAGCATACCGTACTCCCCAGGCCGCAGGTTGCACTGATTCGCGCCCTTGCCAGGCTGGCCTATTACAAGGTTCGGCACGCGTTTCATGTGGATGATGCGCCGGTAAAGGTCTGGGAGATGCAGCTTGTCCGGGATATCTATTTCGTGCGCGGCTATATGGCTGAATGCAAAAGGCCGCGCAACTACGAGTTGCACGGATTGCGACGGCTCGACGATCCCGCTTCGGCGGGGCATACGTTGACGAACGCGAGGCAAATCGTTAATGCGAGTTAGCGTCATTATCGTTACGATCAACCGGCCGGATTGCGTCCGCATCTGCTTGGAGCATTTGCAGCGGCTTGCGCCCGCGCCGGATCAACTCATCGTTGTCGACTCGTCGCGCGACGAGGCTACCCGTGCGGTCGCGGCAGTATTCCCGGACGTGCTTTATTTGCGCAATGAGCTTGGCGACGGACACACGACAGCGTCTCGCAATATCGGCAGCTTGCACGCGACGGGCGATATTGTCGCGTTCCTGGATGACGACGCCTATGTTCGGCCGGGTTGGCTAGAGGCGCTTCTGCAGGGCTACGACGACCCAACGGTCGGGGCCGTTGGGGGGCGCGCATTGCGCAACCAGCACGGCGAGGATGTTGAGGGCGTGGACGAGATCGGCAAGTTCACGAATAGAGGCGTCTTAACCGGCAACTTCGCCGCCGATCCCGGCAAGATCGTCGAGGTGGATCATCTGATCGGCTGCAACATGTCGTTTCGTCGCGAAGTGATCGCTCGCACCGGCGGTTTCCGCGAGGGTTTCCCCGGATACTGCCTGCGCGAGGAGTCTGATATCTTCTTCGTGATGCGCCGTATGGGCTATCGCGCGTTATTCAATCCCGCGTGCGTCGTGGACCACGTGGCGGGGCCCAAGCCGAAGGGCAAGCGGTTCGATGTCCGTTACGAATATTACGCCGAGCACAACCATTACATTTTGCTGATCCGCAACTTCGGTTTGCTCCATCCAATCGTCTGGCGATATTGGTTTACCAAGAACATCCAGGCTTATGTCGAATGCGTCCGCCGTATTGCCGGCGCCGTCGTTCGACTCGGGGCATTCATTGCCGGGACGATTTCGGGTTTGGCGATGGGGACGGTTTGGAGCGTAAGGCAGGGCCGCGATCCGGTTCGCCGGGATCCGCTTGGCGAAGAAATGATGCGGGTTCTTGGGGCGCGTACCCAAGATAAACCGGTCGAATTGACGCGAACGGATCTGCCTTCGACGGTCTTTGCGGGGAGGGTAGGGAAGGAAGGCCGATGAGCACGACAAGCACCTTTGACAACGAGACACGGGCGCGCGAAGCTTCAGCTCCGGCTTGGGCGTCGCTCCTTGTCCAGCATGCGCACTTTATCGCGCTGCTGGTCGTCATTGCCGCTTGCGTGACTGTTACGCATCTGCATAACGCCTTTATCAGCCTGTTTGAAGGCGGCGGCTATCTTTCGGGGGCGCGCCGCATTCTCGACGGGCAAGTGCCGTACCGCGATTTCTTCCTGATGTATTCGCCTCTACGATATTACTGGGCCGCATTTTTGCTCAAGGCGACCCCCAGTCCAATCGATGCGCAGTGGCTGTTCTACGATTCGCTCAACTTCGCTTCAGCCATTGCCGCATATCTGACGGTGCGCCAATTTACGCAGTCGAAAGCGCTTCAACTGCTCGCGCCCGTTGCGGCCTTTACGTGGTGCGCCGGATCCGAGCGGATGATATTCCCGCTGGCATGCGTTCTCTTGGCCGCTCTCGCCCGCCGGACCGGCCGCGAAACGGCGATGGTTGGCGCGGGCGTCGCGGCGGCTCTTGCCGGCTTTACGCTGCAGGATCTGCTTCCGTATACCGCGGCCCCTGTGGTCGTCTGGCTCGTTGTCCTCTTGCTGATCGCTCGCAACGACGCGGATAGCGCCGGCGCCGCGAAGGTCGTCAAGCTGGGAGGCGCGTTTATCGGCGGAATCGCAGCCGGCACTTTGCCGATTGTGGCGGCAATGGCGGCGACGCATTCGCTGAGCGCATTTGTGCGGGATGTTTACGTGATCCCGATGCGCCACTATAACGAGCTTCCGCTGACCAGCTTTCCCAAGCTGACCGCGATGCCCGAAGCCGCTCCCGATGGCTCGCTTTGGGACCGCGTGCCGGGCGGGAAGCTCATTATCTGGTCGCTAAATACGCTGCCGTTCTTTTTCGTTCCGCTGGTGAGCCTGGCCGCCGCGGGTCTTTCACTAAGCGCGCTGGCGGCGCGCCGCAATCGGGATGCCGCAGCGGCGAGCCTGCTCGTAGCGCTGCTGGGACTGGGGCTGTTTCGGGCCGTGATGATGCGCCCCGACCTGCCGCATCTGCATGGGAATGCCCTGCCGGCCGCTTTGTCCGCTATAGGCTTATTGGATATTTTGGCGCTAACGCTTTCGCGGCGAGGCGGCGTCGTTGGGAAACTCGGCGTGCTTGCCGTGAGCGCGGCATGCGTCGGAATGCTGTTCTTCCTGCTGTACTCGCCGCTGAAAGATCTCAAGAGGCATGCGGTCACGTACCAGGTCGAAGCCGGCATGCGTCCGCGCACGACCATGGACAAATGGCCGCAGACATCGCAAGTGATCGAGTTCGTCGCCAAGCACTCCGCGCCGTCGGATAAGGTCTTCTACGCGTCGACGATCCCGTTCCTTTATGTTCTGACAAATCGGAACAATCCGACTCGCTACGACTATTTCGACCCGATTATCGCAGGCGAGGTCGAGGGCGACGCTCTGCGGTCCCTGAACGCGGACCCGCCGCGCTATTGTGTTATCGAAGAGCGCCAGCCTCTTTGGAAGCGCGAGTTCGGCCGCGATTTTGCCGTGAATATTCAGCGCTGGATCGCTGGTCGATATACGCCAGTGCAGCGCTACAACGATTTTGTGATCTACGGACGCAAACCCAGCTCATTATGAAGATTGCCATTACATCGCTCTATCTGCCGTCAGGCAGCAAGATTGGGGTCGGCTACCAGGTGCACTATTTGGCCAATGCGCTCGTGCGGCGGGACCATTCTGTAACCGTGTACAGCCAGACCGGGCCAAGCGATGACTCGCTTTACGATGTGGTTGTCGTGCCATCAGGCGAGCGGTTGCGCACCTTCCAGTTCGCGTGGAACTTGCGGCAGTACGATTTTTCGCAATACGACGTGCTCAACGCGCATGGGGATGACTGGTTCTTGTGGGGGCGTCGCCGGCCGCGTCACGTGCACACGTTCCACGGTTCGTGTCTTGCGGAGATGATGCACTCCAAGACGCTCAAGGATAAGCTGCGCATGGGGGCTTTAGCGGCATGCGAGATGAACTCGCTGCTCGTAGCGGATGCGACCGTCGCAGTCTCTGAGAACACGCGGCGCTACATTCCGGGCGTGCAGAGCATCATTCCGTGCGGCGTGAACCTCGACGCATTTCAGCCAGGCAAGGTGCAGTCGGATCACCCGACCGTACTGTTCGTCGGCACCATGCATGGCCGCAAGCGCGGCGCAATGCTCGCGGAGGTGTTTGAACGCGAGGTGCGGTCGAAGGTGCCTGATGCGGAGTTGTGGGCGGTTTGCGAGCAGCCGGTCGAAGGTCCCGGTATCCGCTGGATGGGCCGCGTTGCGCTCGACAAGTTGATCGATCTTTTCCAGCGAGCGTGGGTCTTTTGTTTGCCGAGCACATACGAGGGCTTTGGCGTTCCCTATATCGAGGCGATGGCATCGGGCACGCCGGTCGTCGCCAGCCCGAACCCTGGGGCGAACGAGGTGCTTGGACGCGGCAAGTACGGGAAAGTTGCCGAGGATGCGGATTTGGGCGGCGCGCTCGTCGAGCTTCTCGGCGACAGGAACCTGCGATCGACCCTTCGCGAGGCGGGTTTGGAGCGGGCGCAGCAATATAGCTGGCCGCGCATTTGCGAGATGTACGAGGCGGTATATGCGGGATAGCGCAACCAATCAGCTCGAAAAGGGATCGACGATCGCCTACTTTGCGAGCGCCTACTACCCAAGTGTGGGAGGCGTACAAGAGGTCGTTCGTCAGCTCGCTCTTCGACGGGCCCGCAGCGGCGGCAACTCGCTGATTATCACGAACCGCTGGCCGAAGGACCTTCCCGCGAGCGGCATTTACGAGGGGACGCCGGTTCGCCGCTACGTGTTTCGCGTGCCGGAAAATACGCCGAAGCAAATGGGCGGCGCGTTGCTGTTCGGTCCCGCGACCCTGGCATCAATCGTCGCCGAACTTCGGCGACATCGAGTGGACCTGATCAACGTTCATTGCATCAGTTCCAACGCGTTTTACGCGCTGTGGGCCAAAAGAGTGACGGGCTTGCCGCTTGTCGTGAGCTTGCACGGCGAACTCACGGTCGATGCAACCGGTTTGTTTCAGCGTTCCGTGTTTGCGCGGAGCCTTATGCGGGAGGTTCTACGCGAGGCCGACGCGATTACGGCATGTTCGGCCAAGTCGCTTGCGGAAGCGGAGGAATTTTACGGCGCGCCGTTCGGGCGGCGAGCCAGCGTGGTTTACAGCGGCGTGGATGTCAGCGAGTTCGCGGGCGTGGCTGGGTACGCCCATAAGCAGCCCTATCTGCTGGCGATCGGACGGCTTGAGCGGCCGAAGGGATTCGACGTGCTCCTCGAGGCGTTTCGCACGGTTCTCGACGGGGGTAAGGACGTGGATTTGCTGATCGCTGGCGAAGGCGGCGAGGAAGTCGCGCTCCGTGCAAGAGCCGCGGATCTCGGTCTGGATCGGCGTGTCCGCTTCCTGGGGCGCGCGGACCGGCGCTTAGTGCCGCAATTGTTTGCGGGATGTCTGTTTTTCGTACTGCCGTCGCGGGTTGAGCCGATGGGCATTGTCAATTTGGAGGCAATGAGCGCGGGGAAGGCGGTCGTTGCGAGCAATACCGGCGGGGTTTCGGAACTGGTCCGCGATGGAGAGACTGGGCTTCTCGTTGAGCCTGCCAACGCGCGGCAACTCGCGTCCGCGATGACTCGGCTGATTGACGATGCGCCTTTGCGCGAGAAGCTAGGCCGTGCAGGGCGCACGCGGGCGAACCTCTTCGACTGGTCGGTCAGCGCGTCCAAGTTCGAGGAGATTTACGAATACCTGATCGGACCGGCGAGCGGGGCAAGCCTTGCGCCGCTGGGGGAGATGTGATAGAGATGCCGACGCTCTGCATGGTTCACGAAGGGATTGGAAACTACAGCGCAATCGCGCGAGTTGCCGCGAGCGGCGTTCGCCAGGCGTTGGCGGCCGGATGGCGGGTAACCGTCGTGGCCGAGCGGCTGGACGAGTCGCTGGCGAAGCAGGTCGAGTGGCTCAAACTCTACGTCCCGCGCAAGGTCTTCGCGGTGAAATGGCTGGTTGCCCGATCCGCGATTAGGGCTGCGATGGGCGGGCGTACATTTGATGTCGTCCATGTCCATCAACCCCAAGTTGCATCGCTGGCGGATGTCATGCAATGCCATTACTTGACGCGAGCGGCTTACGAATATGACTGTCTGGAACAGGGCGATACGCTCAGGTCGCGCCTGACGCGTCTGCAGGAGTTGGTGGTTCTTCGCGCGGAGGACTACTATTTCCGACGCTGGAACCCCGCGACGCATATGCTGTTCGATAGCGCACTTACGCAAAGCGAGTTTAACCGGATGTACGGCCCGCCGGCCAAGCAGGACGTTTTGCTGTATCCGTTTCCGCCCGCGCGCATTCCGTCGGCCGGCGAGCGGCTTGAAGCGCGGCGCAAGATGGTCGGCGAACGTCAGGGGACGGTCGTTGGATATTTGGGCGGAATTCAGGAGCGCAAGGGTTACCGGCGTCTGGTCGAAGCGGTAAAGGCCGATCCGGGTCTCGTCTTGCTCATGGGCGGCCAGTATACGGACGCTTTTACCGACGCGGATCTTGGCGATCGTTTGGTGACGCGCGGATTGGTGGACGATTTAGCGACATTTTATGCGGCCTGCGATGTCTTTGCGATCCCGAGCCGATTCGAGCCGTTCGGGCTGGTTGCGTTTGAAGCGGCGGCGCGGGGCGTGCCGGTCATTGGAACGGCTGAAGTGGGCGCGCTCCCGCATTTGGCTGAGTTCGGCGCGGGCCGGACGTGGGATCCGGGGACTCCGCTGGGGAACGTGGCGCGCGAGATGGCGGCGGACCGGGATCGGTGCGCCGCGATCGCGGGAAGGCTGGAGGACGAATACTGCGAGGGCTCGTACGGTCACAGGCTGCTCGCCGTATATGACAAGGTCCTGCGACTCAAAAAGCGCGCCTCGGCGCCGATTCTTGCCGCGGAATAGCGGTCTCGCCGGAAATCGACCGGTTCGGAGGAAAGTATGACGTCCATTGCGCAGACTACGGGTTCAGCGGCAAAGCCGACGGAAAGCAGGCTTGCGGGAGGCCTTATGGCGCGCGATCACTTCCTGCAAATCCCTACGCCGGGCGATCACTATTCGTTTACGACAGGCAGCGCAATCATGACGCTGATTTATGAACTTGCACGCAAGCACGCAGCCGCCGGCGGTCAAAGCACGATCGTGGTGGGATCTGGAACGCGGCACGACTATCCGGTTGGCGAATGCATTGAGGTTGGGTTTAAGGGGTTGCCGAGCGGCTGGCGCAAGGCGGTAGATATTGCGCTAGGGCGTGCCGGACTGCCGCGGATCATGTCGAACGCGGCGTACGCCCCGGCGAGGGAAGCAATCGATCCCGAATTCGAAGGTCATATCTTCTTGCAAAACGCTCCGGGACCGATCGGCATGATCAAATCGCACGCGCCAAAGGCCCGCGTCTACCTGCATGCGCACAACACGCTGTTTAAGACGTACTCGGATCGCGAAGTTGCGGATACGGTTGCGGCAGCGGATTTGATTATCTGCAATTGCGAGTTTCTGGCAAACGAGATCGCGCCCAGGCTGCACGGACGGAACTCATCTAAAATTCGCATTTTTCACAACGGCGTCGATACCGAACGCTTTACGCCAATGCCCGAGATGCGCGATCCCGAAGTGGTCAACATTCTCTTCGTCGCTCGCATGGTGCCTGAAAAGGGAGCCGACCTGTTGATCAAGGCTGCAAATAAGCTGACGACCAAGCGCAAATACAAGATCACGATCGTCGGCAACCAGGGCTTCTCCGCAACGGATCCGCTTTCGCCCTACGAGATCGAGTTGCGTAAGCTGGCCGCCCCGCTTGGCGACAAGATTGCGTTCATGCCGTTCATCGACCGGCATCAAATCCTGCCGGTCTATCAGGCTGCGGATATCTTCTGCGCGCCATCGAACTGGAACGAACCGTGTACGCTAACGATCCCGGAGGCGATGTCCTGCGGGACGCCGACGATTGCATCGCGCAAGGGCGGCATTCCGGAGATCGCCGGGGATGCGGTGCTGTATTTCGATCCGCCGAACACCGACCAGCTTGCCGAGCAGCTAACGTATCTGATTGACGACGACAAAGCGCGTCACGATTGGGGGCTCAGCTCGCGGGCTCGCGCCGAATCGCTCGACTGGGCGATCCGCTACGACGTCTTGCGGCACGTGTTGAAATCGTAGAACGTTTCGATTGAGGAGCAGACATGCACGATACCATCGTGATCGGAATGGAAAACTGGGACGGGGTCTGGCGGAGGATGCAGCCGGTGACGCAGGGAATTGCGCGGCGCAATCCGGGCGGCAAGCACTTGTTCGTCGGTCTGTCCATCGATGTCTCGCACGCCGTTCGCAAAGGACGGCTGGCGGCAATCGCGCCAGCCTTGTCGTGGCCAAAACCTCGGCTCGCGGATGGTGAGAGCAACGTCTACCTTCTCAATACCATTAAGCTTTTACCGGACACGCTGACGGCCGGAAGACTGTTTAACCAGGCCTTCGCGGCCGCGCAAATCCGTTCGGCCTGTCGCCAACTGGGCATCGTCAGGCCCGTGCTCTATATGAACCCGCACTACGCGGCGAGCCTCGTGGGACATATGGATGAATGCGCCGCGATTTACGATATCGGAGACGACTGGACCAGCCTGCCGCAGAAAGAGGCGACGCGCCGGCGCACGATCCGCGAGGACCGCGAGCTCTGTGCAAAGGCGGACGCCGTGGTCGTCGTATCCGAGACGCTCTTTGAGCTCAAGCGGCCGATGACAAAAAAACTGTATCACATTCCGAACGGCGTCGACGTCGACCGCTACCTTCGCGTGCTGGGGGACAAAATCGCGCCGCTGCCGCTTACGTCTGAATGGAAGCGGCCCGTTGCTGCCTACACGGGGACTCTGCACAAGGATCGCGTGGACCTGGATCTGGTCGTCGAGATCGCGAATCGTTTGCCGGACGTCACGTTGGTATTCGTTGGCCCCGTCCAGCTCGACGATGCCAACCGTCGCAAGATTACCGCTCCGGGGAACGTTGTGCTCGCGGGCGAAGTGGCGTACGGCGATGTTCCGGCCGTGATGGCGGGGTTCGACGTCTGCATGGTTCCGCACAGGGTGACGCCGTTTACGATGAGCCTTTCGCCGCTCAAGCTGTACGAGTATCTTGCGTCGGGTCTGCCGATTGTTGCGACTCCGGTCAGCGGCTTTCGCGACTATCCCGATCTGATCCATCTTGCCAGCGACGCCGATGCGTTCGCAGCCGGGATCCGCTCCGCGTTGGCGGAGCCGGCGGCTCAGGGAGCGGCGCGGCAAACGTTGGCGCGGGAGCACTCATGGGACAAGCGGTTCGACGCGATTGAGGCGGTGATCATCGAAAGCATCAACCAGAGAACGGAGGAAATCTCATGCCGGCAGTCCGTCCCAAGCTATCGGTAATCATCGTGAGCTACAACACGCGCGAGATGACTCTCTCCTGCCTGTCAACGCTTTACGCCGGGCTCGGCGACGTGAGCGCAGAGGTCTGGATGGTCGATAACGGCAGCGTGGACGGCAGTGTCGCGGCAGTGCGCGCGGCATATCCGGACGTTTTGGTGATCGATACCGGCGAGAACCTCGGCTTCGGCGTCGCGAACAATCGGGCCATGGAGCAGGCGTCCGGCGACTACTTCCTGCTGCTCAACAGCGATGCGTTCCCGATTGGCGACGCCGTTACGCAACTGACGGCATACATGGACCAACACCCGCGGGTTGGCGTGGCGGGGCCCCGGCTGCTGAACGCCGACGGCACTCTGCAGCTTTCGTGCTTCCGGTTTCCGTCGCCGTTACAGGCCTGGATGGAGAACCTTTGGATTACGAAGCTGTTTGCGAATCACGCGGTGGCCGGGGATTACAGGCGGTGGGCGCATGACCGGGAGCGTGACGTGGATTTTGTAATCGGAGCTTGTATGATCGTACGGCGCGAGGTCTTTGAAAAGGTTGGCGGGTTCGATCCGCGATTCTTTATGTATGCCGAGGAGACGGATTGGCAGCGCCGTATTCACGATGCCGGCTGGACCGTGGCGTTCACGCCATCGGCCGACGTGACGCACTGGGGCGGCGCGAGCGGACTGGCGTCGGCGGGCAAGACGCGCGAATATTTCTTTGCCAGCCTGGATCGGTACGTCCGCAAGCATCACGGTGTTACGGGACTCATTTCCATGCGGCTCGCGATGATTGCCGGCAGCCTCATGCGCACCATCGTATGGACGCTTGCGTCTGTCGCGCCTAAACGGCGGGAGCACGCGGCCGCGAAGCTGCGGCTGCAGACTTGGTTGCTGGCGCGCCAGACCACGAACTGGGCTGTCGCAAATGGGGACGGATCTGGAAGGCGGCGGAGCGGATGAAAGCGATCGATTTGGAAAGAGCGCCCAGCGAGGTGTCGCTGCTCAATATTATCTTGCGCGTCATCGGTATTGGCGTGGTGGTTGTTATTACCATCATGGAGCCGTTAATCGGGGTCGCGATCCTCTATGCGCTGGGGTACCTGATCCTTGCATTCCGCCGCCCGGACATCGCCATCTTACTGGTGTTCGCATCCTCGCCGTTCCAGTACGATTTGTCGGCTGGAGGCGCATTTCGTTTTTCGATCGCCGAGATCAACCTTGTATTGACCTTCGTCGCGCTCGTCATGCTACGGATCGTCGACCATCGGCGCGTGAAGTATGGTCCCGCGTTCCTGCCTGTATTGCTTTACCTTGCCGTTTGCGCGATCGCGTCGGTGCACGATATGCACAACAGCAGCGCCTACGTCGCACTGCTGCAGATGTTTCTGTACCTTGTAGTCGCCGTTATCGTCTTCTCGCAGTTCTTGCCGAAGCAGCAAACATGCATGTTGGCGCTGCGCGGCGCCGTCGTCGTATCGGTTTTCCTGGCGATCGCTCAGGCGCTGAACCCCGGCGATTACGTGTTGGGGCTGCACAAGAATGGTATCGGGGCGTCGCTTTCCTGCGGCCTTATTATCGCAGTGGACCTTTGGTTCGCGGAGAAGGACGTCAAACGCAAGCGGCTGCTCTTGGCGTCGCTGATCGTAATCACGCTTGGGCTGATTAGCGGACTCTCTCGCGGCGCATGGCTTGCGGCAGCTGCCGGATGCGGCGTGCTCACGATTGTTCGTAGAGAGTATCTGCTGCTGGCGCGCGGTGCGGTGATCGTCGGGCTCGTCTTCATGCTGGTCTGGTCGCGTCTTCCGTCGCAGTACCAGGAGTACACGGTCGGCTTCGACCCAGGGCGCCAAAACATCGCCTTGCGCTTGAACACGATCGGCTACACGCAGCAGCTTTTTCGCGCGAGCCCCCTTATTGGCAACGGGATCGCGATTCGTAAGGACATCGATGCGACGAACCTGTTCTGGATTACGCTGGCGGAAACCGGCGTGATCGGTTTGACGGCATTCTTATTTATGCACGCGGCGCTTCTCTACATCTTCTTCCAAGGTCTGCGCATTGTTCCCAGGGATAGCGCTTACGCGTCGATCTATTCCATTGCAAGCGCCCTGCTCATCGCCCATTTTGCCCATGGACTGGTCGATCACTATTGGAGTCGCGGCGCGCTGATGATGGTGTGGGCGGCGGTTGGCATGGCGATTGGCGTGACGCTCCGTCTTGGGCCTACCGCGCCCCTTCGTCCGCTTGGAACGGGATCGGCGAAAGGGAGCTATATATGAGAATCGCCTTATCGTTCCCTGGTTGCCATACGCGTGGAGGGGTCGAGAGGGTCGTCCTCGAATGTGCTCGCTTCCTTTCAGGCCGCGGCCACGATATCACCGTCTTTGCGAGCGAATTCGATCCCGCGATGCCGGACCAGGTGCACTGCGCGCCCGTCCATATCAGTGCGCATCCCACGTTCTTTCAGGGGCCGTCGTATCAGACAAATGCCGGTCGTGCGATCGCCGCAGGCGATTTCGATGTTCTAAATACTCATGGTTGCGTCTGTCCGGTTGACGGCGTTCACCGGGTCCATAGCGTTCACCGTGCGTGGCTTGAGTATAGCAAGTCGTTTCGCAAGCCGTTTTCAGCGGCTCGAATCAAGCAACTGCTCAATCCGTTGCATCCGGTTCTTTTGCGCATGGAGCGCGAACACTTCGGGCGGCGGCGGTACCGCAAGCTGATCGCGTTGACCGAGCAGGTTCGCGATGACTTGAAGCGATTCTATAACGTGCCCGAAGAAGATGTGGTCGTGGTGCCCAATGGGTTTGCGCCCAGCGAGTTTAATCCGGGACGACGGCAACGAGAGCGGGCCGCGCTTCGGTCTAAGCTCGGATTGAGCGACGACCAGTTTGCGCTGCTTTTCGTTGCGAATGAGCTTGAGCGAAAGGGCTACCCAGCCATTCTCGATGCCCTGTCGCGCCTTGACGATCCGTCGATGATCCTCCTGGTACTCGGTCGAACCGACGAGCGCGTGGTGATGGAACATGCGCGTCAGAAGGGCGTCGAGGCTCAGGTGCGGTATTGCGGCGCGACCAGAGATGTCGGCGCGTACCATGCGGCGTCGGACTTGTTCGTGCTGCCAACGCAATATGAAGCATTTTGCTTAGCAATTCTGGAAGCGTTGGGAAGCGGGCTTCCCGTAGTGACGTCGAACGTGCCGGGGGCGCGCGATGCCATCCGGCCGGGCATGAACGGCCTATTGATCGAGGATCCTTGCAGCGCCAGCCAACTGGCGGATGCGATTGACGCTTTTCGGCGACGCGACGACTTGGAAGATCTTGCCTGGAAGATTTCCGCGTCAGCAGTCGAATACGAATGGCCTGCCGTGCTCGCGCGATACGAGGAGGTTCTGTTGAAATGCGCATGATGATGTCTCAGTCAACCAATACGCTGGCGTCCCCTCTGGCCTCGTCGCTGAATACTCGCGACGCCGGGGCGAGGCTTCTCCCGGCTGTCCTGCTGTTGACGGACTCCGATTCGTACAACGGAACCGAGCGCCACATTATGGACTTGGCGAGCGGTCTTCGGGCGCTGGATGCTCCGGTGACGATTGGGTGTCCGGCTGACTCCCCGCTCGCATCCAAGGCGATTCAGGACGGGTTTATCACGATCGGAATCGAGAAGCGAGGCGCCTTCGATTTGACGGCAGTCCGGCAATTGCAGACCTTGTTGCGAACCCACCAGATCGACATTATTCATGCGCACAATGGGCGCACGGGCGTCCTGGCAGGTATGGCGGCGGGACTTGCCGGCAGGGGAGCGTGCATCACCACGCAGCATTTTATCGAGCCGGCGCGTGCGTCGCGCCGTGGCTTGAGCGCGCTTGTGTCTCGCCAGATCCACGCGTTCGCGGGGCGCAAACTGGCACATGTTATTGCGGTGTCCGAGGCGGCGCGGCGCGGCATCATCGGCCGCGGCGAGATGCCGCCGCATAAGGTGAGCGTCGTTCCCAACGGCATCGTAGCGCCGAATGTGCAGACGCTTACGCCTCCGGAACAGGTTCGCGCCTCGCTTGGCGTTTCGCCGGCGACGCCACTGGTCGTCTGTGTGGCGCGTCTTGAAGTCGAGAAAGATATATCGAGCCTGATCCGTGCGATGGTGCTGTTGACGGCCTCGTTTCCGGAGTGCCAGTGCGTTGTGGCAGGAGAGGGAAGCGAGCGAAAGCATCTTGAGGCGCTAATTGCTTCGGAGCGGATGGAAGCAAACGTTCGCCTGTTGGGCTACCGTTCGGACGCGCTATCGTTGATCAACGCATCGGACGTTCTTGTGCTTCCAAGCCTTTCGGAGCCTTTTGGTTTGGTTCTCCTTGAGGCGATGGCGCTTGCAAAGCCGGTTGTCGCGACGACGGCGGGCGGTCCGCTGGAGATTGTTTTGCAGGGCCTTACCGGTCTCCTGTCGCCGCCGTCCAAGCCGGCGGCGTTGGCCGAATCGCTCCTATCGGTGGTCGCCGATCCGGAGCGGGCCACGAAGATGGGGCGCGCCGGACAGGAGCGCTATTGGGAGAAGTTCACGGCCAAGGCAATGGCGGCGTCCGTTCTGGATATCTACGTCCGATCCTTCCGGCCGCGTCCGGAAGCGGCGCTCGAGGGTTCGGCGGTTTAGCGTATGATCGAAACTTTGCGTCAGCATTGGAAAGCTATAGCCGAGGATCGTATGAAAGCTAGGAGTGTTTCACTATGCGCATTCTTTTAATATCGCACACCTGTCAATCTTCCACCGAAGGTCAGCCGAAGGCCCATGTGCTCGGCATGACGCCTGAGATCGATTTGCACGTACTCGTGCCGGATCGGTGGCTGCATTACGGCAAATGGCGAGCCCCAGAGGCGCCTCCCGACGCCTCGTTCAAAATGATTACTGGCAAGATTCAACGTCCCTGGTCTGGTCCGGCGCAATGGTATTTCCATACGTATCAGAATCTCAAGGACATTCTGGACGAACTTCGTCCCGACGTCGTCGACCTGTGGGAGGAGCCCTGGAACTATCTGAGCGATCAGGTTTGCCGCTTGCGCGACCGCTATTATCCGGAGATGCGCATCGTCTCAGAGACCGAGCAAAATATCGATAAGCATCTTCCGTTTCCATTTGAGCAGTACCGGTCCCGGACGCTTCGATCGGCCGACTATTTGATCGGTCGCAGCATCGAGGCCGTGAAGGTCGTTCGGGATAAGGGCTATACGGGCCCAGCCGCGATCGTCCCAAATGCTGTCGACGACAGTCTGTTTCGCCCGCAGGACCGCGACGCATGCCGCCGCGAGCTCGGCCTATCCGGTTTCGTTGTCGGCTATGTGGGCCGGGTGGTGCCGGAAAAGGGGTTGGTCGACGTGATCGATATGCTGGCGTTCGCCCCTGAACAGGTGAACGTCTTGATTGTGGGCGACGGTCCGATCCGCGAAGAATTGGAACTGCATGCGACGACGGTTGGCGTCTCGTCACGTGTTAAATTCCTATCCGGCCGCTCGCTCGACGAGCTTCCTCGCATCATGGGGGCGATGGATACGCTCGTGTTGCCGTCGCGAACGACTCAGCGTTGGAAGGAGCAGTTTGGACGTGTGCTGATCGAGGCGCAGTCTTGCGGCATTCCGGTGATTGGGAGCGACTCGGGCGCGATCCCGGATGTGGTTGGCGGAGCGGGATTGGTGGTGCCGGAAGGCGAGCCGTTGGCGCTTGCGCATGCTGTCCGGGATCTGCTCTACGATCAGCCGTTGCTCGACGAGATGGGGTCGGTCGGACGCCAGCAGGTTGCGGAGCGCTATACGTGGTACAAGGTTGCGCGCAACATGGTTACGATCTACGAGGATGTATTGAGAAGGCCGGTAAGCAGCCAGTCGCCAGGGCGTCCACAACTGCCGCCGATCGGCCGCGAGCCTCGCGAGATCAGTCCGTCGCCTGACTTCAGCAGCTTTGCCAAGGGTTAGACAGGCGTAAAATGTCGATTGCTTTATCGCAACCGCCGCCAAAACGAGCAGCAGCTTCCGCTGCTGTTCGCGGCGCAGGTATACATCTTGCTGGCAGCGCAGAATCCGAGAGCGCCCGCGGTCTTTGCGATGCCAATCAAGCCTAGGAAGATCCAGCCGGCAAGCGCCGTCGCGTGAAACGACAGAAGCAGGCCGTCGAGAGCGAAGAGCGCAAAGCCGAAGAAATGGGCAAAGCGCATCGCGTTTTCATCGAGCATTTCAATCGGGGACGGGCGAAGCTTCTCAAACGTGACATCCCACAGCACGATCAATGGGGCGCGCCCAACTCTCAGCAGCGCGGACAACAGCATGATGACCCCCGCCGCGACTACAAGCTGCGTCGAATGGAATGCCAGCGCGAGCCACGTGAGCGCTGCGAGCGAGTAACGGCAGAACGCGAACGATTGCTTGTGAATGGGAACGTGGTTGTGTCGTGTCATCGATCGATTCTCCGAGGCGCGTATAGCCTTGGAAACAGCATCCCGACCCGCTGTTGATACCCTCCGTAATCCGAAAACCTCTCCGACAACATCTTTTCCTCCAGCGACGCCCGGTAGTACATCGCTGGGACGAATACGATCGTTGTGGCGAGTGCGGCGGCGACGTTTTGGTAGAGCAGCGCGGAACCGTAAAACATCCAGATCAGCGACGAATAGAGCGGATGGCGGGCGATCGAAAATACTCCGCTCGTTACGAGGGTTTGGTCTTCGTAGAGGGTGGCCTGGTTGGCCCAGTTCTGTCCGAGCGCAATCCTCCCGAGCAAGTTGACGACGCAACCCGCAATCATCAGCGCCGCGCCAAGAACCTCGACGCCGATTCGCGCGTGATCGCCTTCAATCGGGAATGCGCCAAGCTTCCGTGAGATCAGCAGATAGACGCACGCGAAGAACGCCAACATGCCGGCAGTCGCCACGACGCTTGGCCGTCGATCCGCGACGGCCCGCCCACTCCTTGCTACCGCGAAGTTGCGAAAGACCGCAGCCAGTACGAGGGTGGTCGTCGCGGGGGCAACCAGCCTCGTACTGAGATCGATGATTGCGGCGGTGCAGCACGGTGTGTTCATGAGCTATCCATCCGACGCAATTATACCGAGGCCAGCTTGATGAAGCGATTGGCGATCACCAGCGCGGGGTCGAGCGGCACCTCGGCCCGGACGACGTCCTTGGGGATGGCGATCGGTTTCACCGTGCGCGGCTTCTTGCCTGCAAATTGCCGCAGATAAGGCTCTTGCGCCGTCATCATTTCCGTCGTCATGTCGCGAATCTCCTGGAGCGTCAGCACCGATGCCGTCAGCGGGTCAAGCGCGGCGGCGTGGACGACAAGCTCCGGGTCGCCGGTAAAACACGCCTCGACCGCTAGCCCTTGCACCGTGACGTTGGTCATGTTCAACGCCGCGCACTGAGGCGGCAGATCGCCGACGACCGTCGGGTGTAGCCCCAGTTTGTCGACGAAGATCGGAACCTCCACGCAGCAGCCGTCCGGCAGGTTCGTGATGTAGCCGTCGTTGCGAATGTTGCCGTTGAGCCGGAATACGTCGCCGGTTTCCAGCGCTTCGATGATGTGCGAACAGTATTCGGCGCTTCGCGGACCCAGCTTGGCGGATTCGATCGAAAGCGGATCGGTCGCCGCGAATTTTTCCGCGAGCATGACGCAATACTTGTAGTACGCGCCGCTCTCGCCGCCGAAATCCGGCTCATCGCAGTAGAGGTCGAGCGCCTTTTGGTTCTTACGGAAATAGGGCAGGTACTCCGAGAGATGTCCCGTGCTTTCGGTCATAAAGTAGCCGAATTGGCGCATCACTTCGCCGCGCACCTTTTCGTTGACGTAATGACCGGGCTCCTCGAACCGGTCCCGCAGGGTGGGATAAAGGTCGCGGCCTTCGTGTTCGAGGCGCAGAAACCACGCCATGTGATTGATCCCGGCGGCGAGGAAGTCGATCTTGTCCTTCGGAATGCCGACGTAGCTGCCGATCAGGTCCATCGTGGTCTGGACGCCGTGGCAGAGGCCGACGAATTGCAGGCCGGGAATCTTGCCGAGCGCCCAGCAGCACATCGCCATCGGGTTTGCATAGTTGAACAATACGGCGTTCGGGCAGAGCTCTTGCATATCGCGGGCGATATCGAGGAGGGCCGGAATGTGACGCAGCGCGCGGAAGATGCCGCCAGGTCCCATCGTGTCCCCGATGCACTGATCGACGCCGTAGCGCAGAGGAATCTCGTAATCCTGGCGAAACTCTTCGAGACCGCCCGCTTGGATCATGACGATCACGTAGTCGGCATCCTTGAGCGCCTCCCTGCGATCGGTGGTTGCCGTGACCGTTGCATCGACGTGGTTCTCATCGATCATGCGCTGGACGAACGCGTGCATCTTGTCGAGACGCCTGTGCGTGAGCGCCATCAGGCGGTATTCGCTGCCTGCAAGCGCGGGAGTTGCGAGGAAATCCGACATCAGCGTCTTGCCGAAAACGAGGCTGCCGGCTCCGATTAGCGCTATTCTTGCCATTTGTTTTTCCCTGTAGGATACCCGTCGTTAGACCTTACAGACCTTCGTTATAAAACACGTGCAGACCGTCTTTTCCTGGCGCGATCACATCCAGCCGTCCGGTTCCTCGAAGATCGGCGAGCGCGAACTGGATGCCGCATCCGGCGCCGACGCCTTGCGGGCCGTAGGTGATCACCTGCTTGCTAAACGATTCGCCGTTCCATTTGAAATAGTAGATCCCGAGATCGTCCATTTCCCCGGCCTCGCGACCGTTATGCGCCCGGTGGCGCTTTCCGGTGACCAGTTCGTTTTGGCCGTCGCCATCGATGTCCGCCCATTGAATGTCGTGGTACTGCGCGTTGAACGGGTCGATCGGATGCGCGATCCATGCCCGCTCGCCGCCGGTTGCGATGCGCTGCTCAAACCACGAGAGGCCGTAACCGTGTCCCGATCCCACGATGATGTCATTGACGCCGTCGCCGTTAACATCCACCACAAGGATTGGGACGCTTGCGCCGCCGCCGAGCTCGAAATCGGGGTGAAACTCCCATGGTCCGGCGAGCGGATCGCCAAGCGATTTCAGCCAGCCATTGTTCAGGACGAACTCGCCGCGCCCATCGCCATCGATGTCCCCGAAGCCCAGACCGTGCCCCTGGGGAACGTCGCGGATGACATGGCTCGTAAAATCGCCTGCCGGCCGCCCGGCTGCGTCGATGACGAGTTTGTAGACGACAAGCGGGTGGCCGGGCGTGTTCGGAACGAGTTCGACGCGGCCGTCGCCATCGACATCCCACGCGCGCGTCGTTTCGACGTTGCCGGTCGAGGCGATGATGTGCTCGGGCCAGTCCGCATTGGGTCGACCCGGATTCTCGCGCCAGCGGAGCGTGTTGCCCCACCATCCGCCGGTGACAATGTCGAGGTAGCCGTTTCCGTTTATGTCCAAAGGAATGGTCGAGAAGTCGTCGTAATATTCGTCGTACCGGCGCACGTCTCCTATTCGGTGACGCTTCCGGAAATCGGGTCCCTGGTACCAAAAGCCCCCGGATACAATATCGAGGATGCCGTCCTTATTCACGTCGAACACTGCGGCTGCTTCAAAGCTCTCGGCGGCGATAAGAACATTCTTGAATTTGAGAGGCATTCTTGTTTCTCCAAAAGGTTCATATATTGGCGAGCGTTCACAAGGTCGAGCATGGCTTCCTGCGCGGTACACGGCGGTTCGGCTTCGCCTTTGATTGCGCGAATAAAGTTGACCGCCTGCTGATACATCGCATGCGTGCTGGGCAGCGTTGGAGTGATATGCTCCGGCGCCTGGCCGTCCCCGGGATCGCGGAAAATCTCGACTTGGCCCGGCCGGTTGAGCGCGACGGGCGGCGGCAATGCGATCTTAATCCAACCGCGCTCGAATGCGACGAAGGCGGTTTCCTGCCAGTCAAGCGTCGTTTTGTACGGCGAGAATTCGATCACTCCTGGCACCCCGCTCTGGCTCGATCCCGCCAGTACGACCCCGGACGGATCGGCATAACCTACCGTGTACGGCTCTCCAAGCAGATGCCGAAGCAAGTTGATCTGATGCGAGTAGGAGTTCATCAGGTGCTTGAACGCCTTGTCGCTGCCCCGCGGGACATCCGGTTCGATAAGCGGCACGGGCTCATCGGTGCGGATAACATCCCGGAAGCCTCCCGCAACCCAATCGCCAAGCGATACGGAAATCCGGACATATTTCAATGCGCCGAGTTCCTTCGTCGTCTTGAGCCTGTCGATTTCGTCCTTTGCGTACATGGTTGCCGGATCGCTGCGCCGGTGATATCCCACCATTTGCCACGTTCCGCTTTCGGCCAGCGCACTCAGCATTCGTTCAGCGACCGGCAGCGAGATCGCGAGAGGCTTCTCCGTAAACACCGGGACGCCCGCTGCGTACAGCGGCGGAATGATCGTGCCGTGAAATGCGAACTGCTGAATGGCGACGATCCCGTCAAGCTCTTCGGCGGCGATCATTTCCTCGCCCGTCGCATAAGTCTTATCGATGCCGTATTTTCGTGCGACCGCATCGCGCAGTATGGGCCGCGGTTCGGCAATCGCCGCGACCTCGCATTCAGGAATGGTGATGTAGTTGCGTAAATGAGCTGCTTGCCCCATCGCACCTACTCCGGCGAAACCAATTCGGACTTTGTCAGTCATCTTGGTCACCTCACGTTACGCCGCGATCATGTTGTCGAGAGAGCCGGCATTTTGGTTAGCGCGGCGCGACCTTCCTCTTGAAATCTTGAATTGAGTTCAATTGTAGCCTGATAGGCCATAATGCGCTATGCATGAAGCGCATAAGATAGTGCACAAATCGCCGTCGGAGTTGATTGAGTTTTGTGGCGGCGGTTCGTACTCGGCGGCTAAAGGAGAGGATTTCCCTCCGCACAAGCACTCCGTTTGGGAGCTCGTTTACTATCGTAGCGGGCATATTCGATGCCCCGTCGGGATCACTCAGTATGCCGGCGTACCCGGCCTTCTGCTCATCACGCCGCCGCAAACAGTCCATGCGGAGATTGCATCAACCGCCTACAGCAACTATTTTGTCCAATTGATCGCCCATTTCGATCCAGGCTGGCCGGTCGCGGTCCACGACGATCCATCGCTTGGGCTTCAGCCGCTCTTTGCGGCGATCGCTCGCGAACTCACCGGCAACCATCCGTACCGCCCGGATCTATTGGCTCTCCTGGGCGCACAACTCAATCTTATACTCCGGCGCGCCCGCTTGCAAACGACCGCGACTCCCGCGGAAGCGCTTGTTATGCGCGCGGAGGCGATTATGGAAGAGCGCTTTCGCTCCTCGCTGCGCATCGCGGATGTCGCAGCCGAAATCGGCTGTTCCCCATCGGCTCTGCGGGCCTATTTTGCCACATGCAGGCAATCGACGCCGCGCGCCTACCTGCAAGATGTTCGCCTCCGAAACGCCGTCGCATTCCTGCGCAACTCATCGTTGACCGTACAGGCCGTCGCCGACCAGTGCGGCTTCGATTCCGCCAGTCATCTCTCGCGCTGTATCAAGAAGGCCACGGGCGCGAGCCCAGGCCGGCTTCGGATCGGCGAGTAGCGGAGCCGGCCGCGCTACGTCTCGTCGCTAAAGGTTTCTTGCCTACCAAGTTTCCGGAGCAAAGCGCCCAATACCTCCCTCTCTTCTTCAGAGAGCACCGAAATTCTTCCCACGATTGCTGTGACGAATCCGGGCAGCGCCTGCTTGATCAAGGCTCGCCCAGAGTCGGTCAAGTGCACGTGGATTGCGCGGCGGTCCTGGGTGTCTCGCTCGCGTCGCACAAGCGCGCGCGCCTCCAAATTGTCGATAATCACGGTCAGATTGTTGCGGCTGGTCAAGTGCTTGTCGGCGAGCTGACTCGGCTTGAGCGGCCCCAGATGATAGAGCGTCTCCAGGACGCCAAACTGGCTGTCCGTGAGCCCGGTTGGCGCGATCGCCGCGTCAATCCAATCGCTCATCGAGCGCGCCGCGCGCATCAGCTTGACCATCACGTCCAGGGCGCTGCGTTCTTCGGCGGGACCGTCGTAATGTGTGGGCATACTGCTAAGATACCCGAAGATGCACATAAATTATATAATCACAATTGGAACTACATTCCGCCGTCGCTTGTTGGGAACTTCAGAAGATGAGTTGAAGGAGTTAACGAACCATGGAAACGACGAATCGTACCGAATCGATAGAGCCCGGCGTGCGCATCGGGCATGTCCACTTAAAGGTGTCGGACCTGGATCGAGCTCTTGAGTTTTATCACGGCGTGCTCGGGTTTGACCTTGTCCAGCGCTTTGGTAGTCAAGCAGCCTTTCTTTCCGCTGGCGGCTACCATCATCACATCGGCCTGAACACGTGGGAAAGCGAGGGAGGAGGTCCGCCTGCTCCTGGGACGACCGGGCTCTACCACGTGGCGATTCTCTACCCGACCCGCGCATCGCTTGGCGACGCGCTTCGCCGGCTCACCGAGGCAGGAGTCGCCCTGCAAGGAGCGAGCGACCATGGCGTTTCGGAAGCGCTGTACTTGAGCGATCCCGACGGCAACGGGGTGGAGCTGTACTGGGACCGGCCGGTAGAAGAGTGGCCGCGCACCGCTGATGGGAAGATCGCGATGTTTACGAGGCCGCTCAGCCTGCGCGCCTTGCTCGATGCGCGGTGAGCCGTGGGCATTCGTCCGGGCTGCCGTCCAGCGCTGCCATGGCGCGGGACGGCGGCTCCAAAGGCGAGCGTTAGGCAGACGGCGTCGTTCCCTTACACTGCGCGGATCTCATCATCCGTGAGGTAGCAACTCGGGTCCATGCCGAGCCAATCGCCCGTCGCGGCTTCGGCGCGGGTTCGCAGGTTGCCGTTGCAGACGTCGAGAAAGCGGCAGCCCTGGCAGCGGGCCGGAAGGCGCTCGCGGCGATTGCGCAGAATGGCCAAACGGGGATCGGTCGCGTCGCCCCAGATGCGGCTGAAGGGCTGTTCGCGAACGTTTCCGCAGTTGTAGTGCCAGCTAAACTGATCGTAGTGGACGTTACCGACCGGGTCGATTGCGGAAATGTTGCAACCCGAGCGGTTGCCGCCGGTTCCCGCGAGGCGCTTGTGGACGCTGTCCGCGCGCGCCGGGTCCGTACGCTCGAGTTCGAGGAGTATGTATGCGGCATCCGCGTGGTTGTCGACCGTAAGCACTTCGAGGTCAGCGCCGTTTTCTTGGCATTCCCGTGTTCGATCGAATATGCGGTCGACGATCCGGCGCGTTGCACTGGACGTCAGATCGACGCGCTGCATCTTGCCGCCGCGGCCGGAATAGGCGAGGTGATAGATGCACAGGCGCTGCACGTTGTGGAGCAGGCACAAATCGAAGATCAGGTCCAGGTCCTCTTCGTTGAGGGCGTGAACGGTGAATCGGATGCCGACCCGAATATCGCGTTTGCGGCAGCGATCGATTGCGGCCAGGGTTTGCGAGAACGCTCCCGGCATGCCGCGCAGCTTGTCGTGACGGCTGGGAGCGCCGTCGATGCTGATGCCGGCGTAACGCAGGCCGAGTTTGGCCAGGCGATCCGCCATTTCGTCGTCGATCAACGTCCCGTTGGTCGATAGGGTGGTGACGAGGCCGATTGAGTTGGCGTACGCAATCAAGTCAGGCGTATCGGCTCTGGCGAGAGGCTCTCCGCCGCTGAATAGGACGGCGGGAACGTTGAAAGCTTTTAGGTCGTCAAGCAGCGCGGTCCCCTCGGCAAAAGTCAACTCATTGGGAGCCTGTCCGGAAGTCGCGGATGCATAGCAATGAATGCAACGCAGGTTGCACGCCTGAGTAACGGCCCAAACGACGACCGGGCGCGGCGCGCCCAGGGAATCGGCGGCCGAGTGACCATAGCGCAGGCGCTCGTTGCCCGCCGTGTGGTCACAGAGAAGATTGCTGATACTAAGCATTTCTAGCTGCCTCGTTCCTGTTCTTGCGCCTGGTCATTCGTGTCGCGAGATTAACGGATCGCGCGTCCTCATAACTGCATGTTCGGTCGTTTCGTCCCCGGAATATAGACGCAGTCCGGCTCCGCGGCGAGCGGGTCGCGCGTCAGGCTGAACGCGCGTGCGCGGCTGCCTCCGCAGATCGAGCGGTATTCGCAGACGCCGCACTTGCCGCCGAGCCGGTCGGGATCGCGAAGCGCCTGGAAGATAGGCGAGTTCTGGTAAACGTCCACAATCGAGTCTTTCGGAAATCGGCCGCAGGCAAGCGCCATAAACCCGCTCGGATACACCGTGCCCGTGTGACTGACAAACATGCATCCCTTGCCGTCGTTTACTCCGAGGGGAGCGCGTTGAATGCGATCCCGGATCGGCCGGTTGACCGGACCGGCTGGATGACCGGCCGCAAGCGCGTCATCGGCCTTGCCGATCGCGAATCGCCGGTAGTGATGGGCTTCGGTCGTTTTGATGGCGTACTTCTGCTTCTGCGACTGATCCCAGAGGCGCTCAAACAGCACTTCATACTGTTCTGGCGCAATTCTTTGCTCGGCGAGCCCTCGTCCGATTGGGACGAGAAGAAACACCGACCAGAGGACGATATCGTTTGCCGCGATTAGCTCGGCCATCGCGTCGACCTGGTCAAGGTTGCGCTTGGTGATGGTCGTGTTAATCTGCAACGTGATGCCGGCTCTGCGCGCGTCCGCAAGGATCTCAAACGTGCGCTCATAGCTTCCGGGCACGCCGCGAAAACCGTCGTGCGTTTCGGCGTCCGCTCCGTCGAGGCTGAGCGCGAGGCGGCTGATCCCGGCGTCGCGAAGTCTGGCAAGAGCATCGTAGGTCACCAGAGGAGTTGCCGAGGGAGTCATCGCCGTGACGATGCCGAGATCCGCCGCATGGCGCACAAGGTCATAAATATCATCGCGCTTCATCGGGTCGCCCCCGGTGAATATAAGGGTCGGCTTCTTCGGAAACTGGGCGAACTGGTCGAGAAGGGCCTTTGACTGCTGCGTGTTCAGTTCGTTGGGATGGCGCTTAGGCTGGGCGCAGGCGCGGCAGTGTTTACAAACGAGGTCGCACGCTCGCGTCACTTCGTAGAAGGCGACGAACGGACTGGCGGCAAAGTCGTCCTTCGTGTACGACATCATCGGGCTACCGGCGGTCGCGGCGCTCATCGTCATGCGGTTTCTCCCGGCTTCTTGCCGGCATCCGGCGATCGTTTGGCGAGAAGCAGCGCCCCGTGGATTTTGCGTTGCGAAGTTCGCGGCAATCCGTCGAAGGCGTTCAGGTCGATCCCGCGACGATGCGCCATTTCCCGGCCCGCCGTGACCATGTCTTCAGGCGTCATCAACTTGGCCGCGAGCGGGTAAATCACCGTTTCTTCGGTGGCGATGTGGCGCCAGTAGGTGGTATTAACGGCGTCCAGAAGTTTGTTCAGCGCGTTCCAATCGGCGGGCGGAAGGCTGCCGGTGTCCAGCCAAATCCTGCCGAAACGTTCGATTTCGTCGTGAGCTTTCGAGAGTGTCCGGTGCTCGCCTTCCAGCGTTCTCACCTCCGCGTGGACGTTCGATGCCGGATCGGCCGCGTCCATGAGCAGACGAGAAAATATGGACACCTCTTCGTCCGCGGAGTGCAGTGCGATCGCGGAGTGAAAATAGCGCAGACTTGCTTCCATGTCAGCGCGGTCTAGCTTGCCAAAGGAACCGCCCCTGTAATCGCGTGAGATGCGGATCAATACGGCCAGGAATTTCATGATGCGCTGGTGGCAGTCACGAAGCACCTTCAGCGGATCGGCAAAGTTGTTTGAATAGAGTTGTGCTTCCATTGCAAGGCCCTGCGTTCGTCAATCCTCATTCGACGCGCATCGTCGCGCATGCCGCAATCAGACTGCAAAGAAATCCAATAGTAATAAATACTAATTCTTCGTACTGCTGCCGCGTATGTGCGGCGGCCAAGCGCTGCTCGCACTAACGTGTTTGAATGATAACCCAGTTAGTCGTTTGTCAGTATCCCCTTTTCAGCGTATTCACCCCCCTGCTCCGCCGTCAGGAGGGGGACTCTGCTTGCCGGCGATTATTGCGCGTTAAGACTGCATTCGCGCCCTGGAGATGCGCCGTATCTTAATGTTTATTTGGCTGGCTCTCGTGATTACGGGCAATTTGCCGCATTCGTAAGATCGCTATCGACTCGGCCGTCGACAGGGCAGTCGAGTAAGACGTGTCTAGCAAAGAGATGCCTTGTACGACGGCTCCGCAGTTGCTTTTGGATATGGCTCGTCCGGCCCTTCTGCGCTCTCAGGGCGGTGAGCTTGTCGAACCGGCAGGCCATTTTTCGTGCGTCGAAGACGGCGATTTTGTCGCAAGCAGCTGGCTGTGATTAACCTGGAGCGAAGAATCCTTAGGCGCTTCGCGCCACGTCAAAAACAAGGAAATTATGATAGGCTATGTGCGTAGCGAGCACTGAAGTCGCTTTCGCTCTGGTGGCGTAAACCCCGTAGCGAAGATTGGCTGGCG
>JARLGU010000013.1 GCA_031292625.1 Capsulimonadaceae bacterium
ATGGAGAACGTCGCCAGCCAATCTTCGCTACGGGGTTTACGCCACCAGAGCGAAAGCGACTTCAGTGCTCGCTACGCACATAGCCTATCATAATTTCCTTGCTTTTGACGTGGCGCGAAGCGCCTAAGGATTCTTCGCTCGTAAGTTTCTCACTCGATTTCCGCTTTCGAGATTCAGGCAGGAATTGGTTGACCTGCTGCCTGACTATAGCGTCATGGTCAGACCACTCGTTTCCTCGATGCTCTCCGGCCGCAACGGCGCGATGCACGCTGTTCGCGTCGCTAGCCGCGAGCCCCTCCGTACGACGACCGGCAGCGAAAACGAGCAACTGCTCTACTTCACGTCGACGAGCCTGAGCGACGACGCACGTTCGCTCGTCGTCATTGTAGGCGGTCCGGACGGCGCATTCAATCTCGCGTCCTACGATCTTCAATCGGGTGCGCGAAGAATGTTAACCAGTCATGCGCCCGGTTACCTCAAGTCATATGTTTACTTCGACGGACAGCCGTATACAGGCTTCGGCCGGGCAAGCGTCAGTTTCGACTCCGCTCGACGCGTCCTCTATTACGTCCACGGTCGTCACCTCATGGCGGCGGAGCTCGATGGCGGACTGCCGCGCATGCTTGCCGAATTGCCAGACGACCAGGTCACGGCATTTACCCATGTAAGCGCGGATGGAGCGCAGCTTTGCGTTCCGACCACCGATGCCCGCGCTCTCGCGGACGACGTCCTGGCCGGAGATTACGCCACGGGAATTGACGAAACCGTTCAGCGGGAGGGCTTATATTCCTTCCTGAATATTTTCGACGCCGAAACGGGCGCATCGATCTGCAACGAACCCGTGGAACGCGCCTGGGTAACGCACGTCCAGTTCAGCCCTGCAACAACGGACTACGTCGTGTATAACCACGAGTGGCCGGCCGACTGCGGAATACGCCGCGTATGGTTGTGGGACCGCAGCGTCGAGTTGCAAATTAGAATGCGTCCGGAATCCGCGGAACGAAGCCGCGAGGACTGGGCATGCCACGAAACGTGGGAGCGCGACGGATCGCACATTATTTATCATGGCGGCTACCGCAATGACGGTCCGGCATTTATCGGCCGCGTCTCCCCGGAAACCGGGCGAATCGAGGAGATCGCGTTTCCGGCTAAGTACACGCCGTACGGGCACTTCACGACGGGACGGCCGGGCTGGCTCGTCACGGATGGATATTATGTCTCCGAGACCGGCAAGATCCCGGGAAATTGGCTGACCCTGCTCCACGTCGATTGGGACAACCACGCCGTTGAGTGGTATCCGCTTTGCCCGACGGGATCGTCTTGGCGCAGCCAGGACGCGCACCCGCATCCAATCTTCGATGGCGCCGGCACGACCGTCTATTTCACATCGGACGCCGACGGTAAACTGGCTGTGTACAAGGTGGATGTAAGCGACATTGTCGACGAGTAGAGTTCCCTCTTGGACAACGCGGCAAGCTGCTCAATCCCGTTAAGAGCGCCGATGTCCTCGTCAACATCATGCTTTCCAGCCCATCGGACGATTCCGCCGTGAAGAAACGCGAAGGTTGCGCGCTATTCCAAGTCCATATTCAACATATTTATGCAATGCTTCGCAATAAAGCATCCGAAAATCGTTCCATCAATGGGTACATTGTATTTAGCGTTCTTCCTGAGCGGTCAGGCGTCATCGAGTGGACGTAAGCGCCTATGCGTTTCGATTACTTCCCCCGGATGATCGACGATTCAGATACCCATGCGTCCCAAACGCGGTAGCGCGCCAATTCTCAGTCCCGATTCTTTGGAGGAGTTATGGTCACCGCAGTCTTCAGAAACGTCGCAATTGCGCTCGTAGTACTCTCGATTTTTCCGTCCGTGCGCCTGCGAGCGGATTCGCCCGCCGCCCCCGCGCCGGCGCCGAGCGCGGTTGCGCCGCCGCCGCAACCGGTCGCTCCTCCTGCCGTCGCCCCGCAGCCCGCCGCGCCTATCGATCCGCACGTCGCCGCACATGATAAGTTCGTCGCCGACGCGCAAAAGGCGCTCGAAGACGGCCTGCGAGGCAAGGCTGTCCGGCTGTTCTCGCAGGCGCTGACGGAGGTTCCCACGGACACGGCGACGGCGCTTCAGGCGGCGCAATTGGCGTATGACATTGAAAACTACCTGGTCGCGGCAGACCTTGCGGCGGTTGGACTCGATGGAGCAAGCGATGCCAACCAGAGGGCTCAAGCACGGGCTCTACTCGATAAGTGGCAGCCAGACTATAAGTCCGCAGCCGGGAAACGCTTTGATAAGGCCATGGAACTCGTCAGCCAGGGAAAGTTCGTGGAGGCGCTCCCGGATCTAAGAAAGGCAATGGCGCTGTCCAACAAGCCTCAGGAAAAGCAAATTGCACTGTGGCTGGTCTGCTATTGCGCCGGTCTGCACGATGAATCGCTTGACCACTTGCGAGCGTGGTTTAAACTTCCCAGCGCAAGGTTCAGCGATATCGCCTCACTCAGCGGCGCGTCTGCATTGCAGGCGTGTTACGAAGAAGTGAGTAAGGATCCAGTTCATTCAAATCTTCTGGATGATGCGTTTGGAGAGAGGGCCCACACATCGCCCTGGCCCAATCCAGCGCCTACGCCCGCACCCGCGACGCCAACGCCAGCGACGCCCGCACCCGCGACGCCAACGCCAGCGACGCCCGCACCCGCGACGCCTACGCCAGCGACGCCCGCACCCGCGACGCCAACGCCAGCGACGCCCGCACCCGCGACGCCAACGCCAACGCCAGCTACGCCTGCGCCCGCTACGCCTGCGGCGGTTCCTTCGCCGCAATAGGCGATGGATATCGGCGCGAGGGGGGCGTTCGCCTGGCCGCTGTCCGGATCAAGTAGGCTGCCGCGTATCACCGCCGCTTTGCGCCCATGCGGTGCGCCGCGTAAAGACACAGAGCCGCAATCACGATCTGCGAGGCGGGGCTTTTGACTGAGCGGCCGTGCCCAATAAACCAGCGATGATCCGTGTGCGTTGGAAACAGCATGCGTTGGACGAATCCAAAGCGATGAAGCATATTCTCGCCGTCGGGAGACAGTCCGCCGAGCGCTCCAAGCATCTCAGGCGACGAAATCCCATGACGCCACCAGACATAAGCGATCGTCAGCGCCGCGAGAGGCAACTCGACATGCACGTCATAGTCGCGGTGCGGAATCAGATCGGCCACTCCGTGCGAGACGACGCCAGCCGAGAACGCATTGCCGGCCTTACCCACGCGCCCGCCAACGAACGCGCCGATGGACGCATGAACCCAGGGCATCATCGATTCAATTTCCTTACTGCCATGAATGAAAATACCGGTTCATGTCACAGACCGCAGATTCTCTTGTACAGCGAGGCCACCTTACGGACATATCGCCTGGTCTCGCGATAGGGCGGGACGCCCTGGTAGCGGTGAACGGCGCCGCTGCCGGCATTGTATGCGGCCATCGTCAGAATCAACGTGTTGATCGGAACCAAACCCTGCGCCGTCGCGCCTCCATAACTCTTTACGTGCGAGCTCAGGATATGCACGGCCGCGCCGATGTTCTGGACGGGATCGTAGGCGTCGGCAACCCCGAGACCGGCGGCGGTGCCCGGCATGAGTTGACTAAGGCCCATCGCCCCCGTACGCGATGTCGAGTACGGATCAAAGTTCGATTCCGCGAGGATCATCGCGATCACCAGGCGAGGGTCCAGCTTCTCGTACTCGCTGTAAAACAGGATGCTCGTCGTGATCGTGTCCACCTGAAGCGGCGTCAAGTGCGAGTTCGATCTCGAAACGAACGCGCGGTACGGCCCGTAGACGCTCAGCGCCGCCTGTGAAAGCCGCGCGATCGGATGGCCGCCGCCGTAGTCGGCGCGAGCATCGTATCTCGCCGAACGGCTGGCCGTGCCGCCAGACGCCCTTGCGCGCTGCGCTGCCTTAGCGGCCGCGGCAACGGCGGCCTGCTGAAGCGCCGCCGCTTCATCGCGCTCCGCCTGTTCCACCGCGCCTTCCGGAGCGGACGCAATCATCGGGACAATCGACCGAAGGGCGGCGATCGTCGCGGCATCCGGCACGGCGACCAGAGCGCGCAGCGTACTTCCCGTATCGAGCCACTGCCAGTCGTTGTCGCTGGCTACGGACACATTGATCGATCCGGCGCGCGTCTCGATAATCAGCATGACGCCCGTGTCCAGCGTCGCCTTACCCGCGACGCGCCCCGCGATCTCCACCGTTTGTCCGGCAAAGTCGTCAAGCACAAACGAAGGGCGCGTGGAATTGACAAGGGACTGGAACGGTCCGGCGACAGCCTTCCGGATGACGAGGAAGTCGTGTCCAGGATCACGCGCTTCCGAAGACGACGCGGCGACATCGACCAGGGCCGCGCTTCGCCCCGTAACCGGCGGCGTCTCCGCAAGACCTCGCGGCGACACTCCGATCAGAAGAAGCCCCATTCCGGCGCCCGCCAGGATCGCCCGGCAGACGATAAATCGCAAAAGTCGCATGCCCATAGAACAAATCCGGGCGTATAGTATCACATTCGGCAGTTCAATGCAAATTCCGCACCGGCGTAGCGTGTAAACTGATCTCACGTTCGATCCTTGCCTTCAGGCGATCGACGTAATCGCTGTACAAATCCGCGACTGGCGCGTTCTCCAGAAGCAGAACGTTTTCGGAATTGCGTTCGGCGCTTCGCGAAAAGTTAAACGATCCGGTGATCACGAGGTCGTCCACGACGAGCACCTTATTGTGCATGAAATCATGCGGAGCATTGGGCCGATACGGGCGTGACAGCTTCCCCGTAAGACCGGCCCGCTCCACGATTTCGCGAACGGCGGGAATCTTCCAATGGTTGTGCGGCACATCCTGCCACTGACGCAAAACGCCTTCCATCTGCGTTTTGTCGTAGACGCCGTCTACGTGAACTTTGCCCCGGTCAAGCAACTCCAGCAACGATTGAAGCAGCGTACCGGAGTTGAGGAGCATCGAGCAAACTCGAACACGATATTTAGCCGACGCCACCCGTGCGGCAATCTCGCCGTCAATCTCATGCCCGCACCCTGGAGAAAACATCGCGCGAGCCCGCAAGCGCTGCCCCTTGTAATAGAGGGAGTCCACGTATGTCGTGACAAACTTCCCCGTTCCGTCCATCTTGCGCTTCTCCCACAGCTCCTCGAAGTCGCGAGAATAGTCCGCCGCGATCTCTGGGCTCTGAATGCGCACGATATTATTGTCTTGCAACGTAAACGCGTCGTCCGTAAAGTTGGTCGAGCCCGTCCAAACCGTCGCACAAGAGCTGCCGGCATCGCGCACCGTATACTTGTTGTGCATCAACTCAAGGCCGCCGATACGCTGAAAGGGGTATCCAAGCGCCTGAACATGCGCGCCGGTGCCTGGCGATGCGGGGTCGATGCCGACGGCGGTCGCAGGCTGAGCAGGCTTATCGGCATCGTAGACGATCCGGATGCGCACCCCAGCCGCCGCGCGTTCCGCCAGCGCTTCCGTGATAATGCGCTCGATCGAGGGACTGAGGCGAAAGTCGTAAAAGGCAAGATCGAGAGTCCTTGAAGCGCCCGCGATAAACGCAGCGTACCAGAATGCGACATCCTCCGCTGTCTGGGCGCCTTGCAGGAGAAAAGACACATTCAGATCGTCATCGTGCGTGCGCGCCACGGTCAGAGCGATCCTTTCGCAACGTTCGCGGCCTCGTCTTCGAGCGCTTCGCGCGCCCTGTCGAGAATCACGTCCGTAACGAGCGGGGACATTCCCAGATATTGCCCCATGCGGAATTCGACATCGGGATGCGTCGCTCGCGCCTCGTCGATTGCGTTCGGCAAGTCCGAGGCCACGTGCGTTCCGACGTGTAGGAAGCATGGAATCGCCGTAATCCGGCGAGCGCCTGCACGAATACACTCCTTGATGGCGTCTGGGATCGACGGCTGTTCGCATTCGAGGAAGCCCGCTTGAACGATTGGAAAGACATTGCGCCGCTTGACGCCATCGACGATTTTGAGAGCCACCGTGTTGGCTTCCGCTTTGGGCGATCCGTGAACCAAGACGAGGAGTGCGTCGGTACTCTTCACCTCGCTCTCGCCAAGCAACATGGGCGAGTCATCGCATTCGGCGTCCGGCGAAGATCCGGACTGATCGGCGCTCATGTCGGGCGTCTGCGTCAAAAGCGTGCCAGGACAACCAGAGGTCCCGCGAACCGGGCAATCGTGGCGGATCAAGCACGTTCGAGGATCGACCCAAAGTCCGTCGCGCCAGCGAGCAGCCGGTCTAGGGGCGAGTGCGTGCGATATCAAGGCATCCGCCAGCCGGTCGTCGCTGCCGAGACAAGACGCGACCATGAACTTCATCGCCGGATAATCGCTCCCGACTTCGGCAAGCTTCCTTGGCAAGCTCGTCGTCACGAAATAGCCGGGCACCAAAAAAAACGGGGCGACAACCACGCGTGAAACTTCCGCGGCCGAAAGCCGTTGAACCGCGCGTTCAAACGTTGGAGCCGAATAGTTGAGATAACCAACCTCCACGGCGGCGAAACCGCCGACCTGCCGCAAGCGAATTGCGTGCTCGGCAAGAGCCGCCCCAGCGCCGCAAAGCAACGAGCCGTGGGAAAACAAAATGAGCCCAAAGCGATCCGATCCCGGGGCGTTATATTTCCGAGCGCCAGTGATTGCTGAGCTTATCATGTATTTGGTAACCGCATCCGTCCCGGCGCCGGTTCCTCGTGGTTTATTAAAAATGTCGCGGAATGATCGAAGTACGCCATCATAACGTCCCGATGCTCAGCAAACGCTGCGATCGCATCAAGCGCCTCTCGCATGCAGACAATCCATGCGTCGCGCAAGGCATGCCCAATCTCGAACGGCGCATGCCGCATCCGCAAGCGCGGAGCGCCGCGACGCTGCGAAAAGTAGTCAGGACCGCCGAACCGCTGAATGAGAAACCACCCGAGGTGAAGCTTGCCGGGTTCAAGATCAACGGGATACAGGCGGCGCAGGGAAGAATTGCTTTCCACGCGCCGGTAAAACTCTTCGACAAGATCGAAAAATGGGCCATCGCCACCCACGGCGCCATGTATCGCACTTTCTTCCGCCATAGCTGAATTATACCGCGCAATCGGCCCGATCTTCCCGATCCAGAAGCTGGACGAGCGCCGCCAATGCCAGGCGTGGAAACGAGCGCTAAACCGCCACGCCCATGATCGGCGCGGCAAAACGATAGCCAGAGGATACGAAAACAATTCTCTGTAAGAAAGGATTCCCAATTGTTTGCATCGAATAAGAGGTCATAAGCGTTCGACAGTGGGAGGTTGACATGCAATCCACATATCTGATTGCGCTGGGTACGCTGTGCGTCGCGGCGGCGTTCCTCGCATCGCGCTCTGCCGCCGCGGCCGAACCCGCGCAGGCAAGCGTCCTCGGATTCACGGTCAAGGATATCGATGGACAGGACGTACAGCTCTCCAAATTCGCCGGCAAGGTATTGCTAATCGTCAATGTTGCCTCGCTTTGCGGCAACACGCCGCAATACAAGCCGCTCGAGGCGCTGTACGAGAAATACAAGGACCGGGGCTTTGAGATCCTCGCGTTTCCCGCGAACAACTTCCTATTCCAGGAGCCCGGCAGCGACGCGCAAATCCGCGAGTTCTGCACAAGCCACTACAATGTCACGTTCCCTCTGTTCTCTAAGATCTCGGTCAAAGGAAGCGGGATCCATCCCCTCTATAAATTCTTGACCAGCAAGGCGACGGATCCCGAGTTCGGAGGCGATATCGAATGGAACTTCGCAAAGTTTCTGATCGGCCGGGATGGCAAAATCGCCGGGCGCGTCAAAGCAGGCCGATCCCCGGACAGCCCCGAAGTGGTCGCGCAGATCGAAGAGTTGCTCAGTGCGCCAGCGCCGCATTGAGCGAGGTTGCACGCTAGCGCTGTCGGCCGCAATGCGCTATAATCCTGAACGATGACGACCCCGTACCACATCATGACGAAGCCGGCAGGTTCGGCATGCAACCTCGACTGCACCTATTGCTTCTATCTCGAAAAGGAGAAGCTTTATGACCGCGGCGCAACCACCCGGATGAGGGACGATGTGCTCGAACGCTATGTCCGGCAGTATATCGAGTCGCAGGATGCGCCGGAGGTCACGTTCGCGTGGCAAGGCGGCGAGCCAACGTTAATGGGGCTCGCCTACTACCGCAAAGCCGTCGAGTTACAGAAGCAATACGCCGGCGGCAGACGCATCAACAACAGCCTGCAAACCAATGGAACGCTGCTCGACGACGAATGGGGGGACTTCCTTGGTGAGAACGGTTTCCTCGTTGGCGTCAGCATCGATGGCCCCCGCGAGTTGCACGACCACTACCGGGTGGATAAGCGCAGCCGTCCGACCTTTGACAGCGTCATGCGCGGCATCGAGACGCTGCAACGAAACAAGGTCGAGTTCAACACATTGACAGTGGTCAACCGGCACAATAGCGACCACCCGCTTGAGGTCTACCGGTTCCTCAAGGAAATCGGCTCTACATTCCTGCAGTTTATCCCGATCGTCGAACGTCTGCCGGAACGCGCCCCCGCTAAGGATGGCCTGATCCAACTCTCGCTCGCGTCGCCGCCGCGCGACGGCCAACGCCGGCTCGACGTCACCGAGTGGAGCGTCGGGCCATCGAAGTATGGCGAGTTCCTTGTGGCGATCTTCGATGAATGGGTAAAGCGAGATGTCGGCGCCACATTCGTCCAAATCTTCGATGTTTCGCTAGGCGCGTGGATGGGCCTTCCCGCCGGTCTATGCGTCCACGCCCCCACCTGCGGCCGTGGTCTTGCGATGGAACACAACGGGGATGTTTACGCCTGCGACCATTATGTTTATCCGGAGTTCCACGTCGGCAACGTCATGGACGCCGAGCTCGCGGCGATCGTCGATGGCGACGCAATGCGCAAATTCGGCGCTGACAAGCTGGACCTTCTGCCGCAAGACTGCATTGAGTGCGACGTTCGCTTCGCGTGCAATGGAGACTGTCCTAAGCACCGCTTCCGTCGCAGCGCATCCGGCAAACGCGACTTGAGTTACCTCTGCCCCTCGTTCAAGCGCTTCTTCACGCATATCGATCCCTACATGCGCATCATGGCCGATCTCGTCCGCTCCGGACGCCCGGCAGCTCAAATCATGCGCATGCGACCGCCGGCTGAATAGCGCGACACGTCGCCAATCTATATGGAATCTTTACACTAAGCGCGCCGACCTTGTCGCCGCCTTTATGCCGACCACGGTAAATTGAACTTGCAACCCGGAATCCAGATCGTCGAACGATGAAGGAGGGGAAGCGATGAGGTTTGCCGCTCTCGTAGAACTGCTCGCGCTCCTAATACTTATGACCTTGCTCGCAAAGTCGGTTGAGGGTCCCAAAACCCACCTGCGTCCTGTCCCCCCGCCAATCGTGTCGTCGGTATCCGTCACCACGCAAAGCGCGCCGCCCCGCCGCGAACGCTGGCTGCATCGCCTGCCGCGTTAGCGCGATCGCGCCCCCCGATCAGCGTACGCGGCGCGTCGACTAGCCCTCGCCGGATCGCCGGATCCACTCCGCTGCTTGCCGCAGATGGTAGCCGTCGTGCGCGAGCGTTTGGACGACCCATTGATGCAGCGTCCACGTAACGCCGTCCTTGACGCCCGTGCGGAGCCAGGCGTCCTCCGGGAGGCCTTCGAGTACGCCGATCAGTCTGGCGCGAACAGTCTGGAAGCGGGCGAACGACTTTTCGACATCGGAGTGAGCATAATCGTGGTCGATCGCCGCCTTCTCCTCGTCGAAGTTTGGCAGCATGGGCGAATCTTCTTTGTGGATTCGCTCGATACGTCCTAGGAACACCGGCTCTATGTCGGCGAGGTGCGCCAGGATCTCTCTCAATGTGAACCGGTCTTGTTCGACGACTCTGTCCCAAACCGGGCTGTCCTGCTTGAGTCCGTCAAGCAGCCCGAGGAGAATGACCGGAGTCCCGCTAAGCGCAATGAGTAGGTATTCGCGATTTTTCGCCGGGATCGTTGTCATGACTGTATCCTTATGGAGTATCCTTATTAGAAAGTGCATCGCCCGGATCGGCGCGGCGGTGTGTGATCGAGAGCATTATACCGTGACGGCGGTCGCTGCGGCTGCCGAACGAAAGGACACAGATGAACGCGAGCAAGTTGATCGTGCTTGAGGGAGATCAGACGGGACAAGAGCTTCTGCTTGAGGCGTTGCGGGTGCTTCATCCGAGCGTCATTGGCTTCGACCTGGAGTTTGTAAACTTCGACCTGAGCCTGCAAAATCGGCGGCGCACCCAAAATGCGGTCGTGCACGAGGCGGCGGCGGCGCTCAAGGAAGCTGGTCTCGGCATTAAGGCGGCCACGATTACGCCTGAAGTCAAAGGCGACGTGGGCTCTCCCAACGCGATCCTGCGCGAAGCGATCGACGGCAAGGTGATCGTCCGCACCGGACGGCGGCTCCCAGGCGTCCTTCCGGTCGGCGGCGTGTCCGCGCCGATGTCCGTGGTTCGCATGGCGGTCGATGATGCGTACGGCGCTAAGGAATGGCGCGAAGGCGACGGCTTTAATGAGGTCGCGTACCGCACCGAGCATATCAACCGGGGCACATGCCGTGCGGTCGCGGAGTTCACGTTCCGCCAAGCCCGCAAAATGCATGCGCGCGTCTTCGGCGGCTCCAAATATACGGTCTCGCCGGTTTATGAAGGGCTTTTCAAGGAAGAAATGGACGCGGTGGCGAAACTCTATCCGGATGTGCGCTACGAACCGCAACTAATCGACGCAACGTACGCCCTGCTGCTCAACCGCGCCTCGGAACCGCTCGTGATTCCCGCGCTCAATCGCGACGGCGATTGCCTGAGCGATCTCGTGCTCACCCTCTACGGCAGCATCGCGGGCAGCGAGTCGATCTTGCTGGCCTTCGACGATCAATTCGCCCCGGTCACCGTGATGACCGAAGCGCCGCACGGAACCGCGCCGGCGCTGCAAGGCAAGAACATCGCCAATCCGCTCGCGATGATCCTGGCGGGCGCATCGCTCCTGTCGTTCATACAGACGCCCGAGGCGGCGACGGCATCACGCGCGATTTACGAGGCCGCGCTGGAGTGCATCCACGACGGCATCCGCACCTCGGATCTTGGCGGGGGAGCGACGACGACGGAATACACCGACGCAGTCATCCATCGAGTCGCGACAAAGATCGAGGTATGGAAAAGCTTAGGATAATGCAGGTCCGTCACCTGCGAGAAATTGAAGCATCACGCATATGTTCTTTGCATTGGTTCTGCGATTCCTGCACATTGCAGGCGCATCGGTCGGTTTCGGGGGTCTTGTCGCCGCCTGGGCGATTTTGCCAAGGCTCCCGATCGAGGCGCGGGGGATTACGGTTCGCCAGTTTGGCAAATGGATTGGTATCGGACTGACGGTTTGCGTCGTCTCCGGCATAATCAATGCCAGCATCCAGGGTCCCAAACATGGCGATGTTTACGGAACCTTGATGAATATCAAGGGCGCGGCTGGCTTGGCCCTCTTCGCGCTTAGCGTCCTCGTCTTTCACCCAGCGCCCGCACTCAAGTGGTTCGCGGAGCGGCGAAGGCTTTGCCTCTCCGCGCTCGTCATCCTTGGCCTGATCGTCATCGCTCTCGGCGCCGCCCTGCACGGGCACTACGCGGCGACTCCGTAGCGCAAACAGATCCCGCAATGTGCGATCTGTTGCCGCTGTTGGCTAAGAGCCGTCAGTTCACAATAGTTCTAAAAGTGTTCCATATATGATTGACAAATGTTTCGTTTGTGCCTATAATGGTCTAACGAACTTGACGGCCGGTTAAGACGATGGCAACCAGAAGCGAGACACAACGGAAAAAGGCGGAACTTCGCCAATGGCTGCTGCAAGCCTGCCGCGGCGGGCATCTCTCGGCGGGTCAGGTTATGCCTCCCATCCGCCAGCTCGCCGCTGAGCACGGGCTTTCGTTAACGCTGACCAGCGAAGTCGTCAAAGAACTGGTAAGCGAGGGCGTTCTGTACACGCAAGCAGGAGCCGGCACATTTGTCGGCCGCCCCACAAGTTCTCAGGCTCCGCTTTTCCTGATGGTCCTGCCGCATAGCCCCGACGCGGCGACACACCTAATGTCCGCCTTGTCCGGTTTCGAGGAGCGCATCGCCCAGCTTGGCGCAAACAGTATCAGCCTCGACCGTCCCGCCGCTATCGAATGGCAAGCTCAAGGAAAGATGCCGCCTCTTGCCGGCGTCTTCGAGCTTAGCGAGTATCGCAGCGATCCGCTAACGATCCCCCATGGAGTCGCCCGCGTTGTGTTTGGCGACGAAGCGGAGCACGACGGTACGGTGGATCGCGTACTATTTGACGATTTCGACGGCGGATGTCAAGCAACGCGTCACTTGCTGCGCCAGGGTCATCACAACATCGCGTTTCTCGGTCTGCACAACCTGGACCTGTCGCCGGATACGTTTCGATGGTCGTCTAACCGGGAGAGAGGATGGCGCGCCATACTCGAAGCGGAAGGCCATCTTACTACGGACCTCGCCTACCACCCTGACTTCCGGATCGACGAGACAAACGGCGGACAATCGGCGGCAGCGGCGCTGGCGTCAAGGGAACTCGTACAGCGAACCGATATTACCGCTGTCGTCGCGGCGAACAAGAATGCCGCTCAAGGAATGTTTGACGCGCTCAGGAGCTATGAAGTCGAAATCTCCCGCTGGCCGGTAGTCGTGTGCTTCGACAGCATCCGCGCCGATGACCGCTATTCTGAAGTGCAGGTCGTCACGGCGCTTCGATTGCCCTGGGATACGATTGGCCGTGAAGCCGCTGACCTTCTTTGGGCGCGCAGCCGGGGAAGCGAAAGAGGACCGGGGCAAAGACGGCTCGTGCAAATGCGGCTCATCCCGCGACTGAGCTGCCGCCGGAATTGGGCGCTTCATGCGTCTATTGATGCTATGTCCTGAAAGTTGAAAGAGGAAAGCGCCGTCGCTTTTCGGGTTCGAGGACCATCGATATCAGTTACGAAGGAGGGTATCACGAAATGGATCTTAGTATTACTCAATGCAAGTCGCCCTGCGGTCATCAGCGCGCCGCGTTTACATTAATCGAGTTGCTCGTAGTGATCGCAATCATTGCAATTCTTGCAGCTATATTGTTCCCGGTCTTTCAAACCGCGCGCGAAAAGGCGCGCATGACCGCTTGCCTTGCCAACGAAAAGCAGCTTGGGACGGCTCTTTCTCAGTACATCCAGGATTATGACGACACGTTCCCATGCGGCATGGAAATCTACTCCAATTCAGTTGGCCACGGATGGGCGGGACAGATGTATCCCTATTTTAAAAGCGTGGGCGTAATGGTGTGCCCCTCGGATCCGAACGGCAGCACGAGCACTGGCTGGTCCTACGCCTACAACCAGGTTCTGGCTGGATACACTCTTTCCAACGGACAGGCGTATACGGCAAAGGATGCCTATAACGGCAACACCTATACTTACTACATCGCGCAGCTTTCGATGATGACGGCCCCCGCAAAAACCGTTGCCATATCGGAGATGGCCGAATCCTACGCGGCCGGTAAAATCGAGACGCACCAGCAAAATCCCTTCGACGGCGACTTTCACTCAGCAGGGTCGGATGGCATCAGCCAAGGCAGCTGCATGTTCACCAACTATCAGCAGAATGCTCTGGGCACCGTGAGGAACGACCTGATTAACGGAAGCGCCGCTCTACCCGGCAGGCACATCGGCGGAGCAAACTTCGTCATGGCCGACGGTCACGCGAAGTGGTTTCTTCCTAGCCAGGTCAGCGGCGGAGATGGCGCGGGCGGCCAGTACGGTTGTGGGGGAACTCCGGCGACATATTGTCCCAAGAACACGAGTACGACGTGCGCCCTCGAACTGGCGGGAACCCAATGCGCGGACCAAACGATCGCCGCGACTTACTCGGTTTATTAGATCGATTTCGGACAATGCTAGGAGTTTCGCTTTGTAAGAGCGTATGCAAAAAACCGAAAGGTTTTGCAGGACGGCTCCCCGGCCGCCGTGGCCGTTTTTGAAAAAGGGCCGTCACAGCGCTTTCGCTGCTTCACGATGTGCGCTGGAATGGGACGATGGCGGCAAAAGGCCGTACGCGTGTTGACGAGGCATCGTAAACCACCGCCGTGAACGAGGCGCGAGTGAAAGAATGCCCCGGCGGCACGAGCCGTCCTAACTCTTTACTGCGCGCATCCAAAGCCTAAATACTTTATGCACAAACGATACTTTCCTCTTGCGGCCTGCGCCCTGATCCTATCGGCATCGGCGGCGGTAAACGGAGCATCTACCCTGATGACCCCATCGACACAATCGGCGCAGACGCGCCCGGTGCGTCTCGTTTTTGCGCACTATATGGTGTGCCTGCCCACGGCCGGTCCGGCTGCGACGATCGCGGACTACGAGAACGAGATACGCGAGGCTCAGTCTCGCGGGATCGACGGCTTCGCGCTCAACTGCGGCGGATGGACGTCGGGCGGAAGCTACTATAAATCGCGGTGCGCAGCCATTTATGAAGCGGCCAAGCGGCTTAGAACGGGCTTTAAGCTTTTCATTTCCGCCGACTATTGCTGCGGAAACGGCGAAGCGGAAACGCGCGATATGATCGAAACGTTCCGCAACCACCCTAACCAGCTTACGTGGGACGGAAAGCCTGTCCTCTCGACATTCGGCGGCGGTCGGCTACCCGAAATCTACGACCTGGTTAAGAAGCGATTGACGGGTAATGACGCGGTCGTCTTTGTGCCGTACTTCTTTCCAAAGACAAACAGAGAGCATCCCACCTCCTCCGACATCGATCAGGTCTTCAACGACTTTCCGGACCTCGACGGCTTCTTCTATTTCGGCGCGGCGGGCACGAGCGCGGCGATTGCAACTTCAAACACCGCGCTCGCCCAAAAATGGCTCGGCGCGGGCAAGATCTTCATGGCGGACGTCACCCCATTCTACCGCTCGACAGGCCGAGTTTATGAAACCAACGGGTTCGAGGGCATGGCAGAAGAGTGGGAGGGCGTCATCAAGGCAAACCCAACTTGGGTTGAGATCACGACCTGGAACGATTTTCAAGAAAAGACTTACGTTTCCCCGTTCGGCCCCCCTGCCCTTCAGGAATTACCCGCCTGGCATAATTGGTCCGCCTATTCGCACGCCGCCTATCTCGATGCCAGCCGCTATTACATCGATTGGTATAAAAGTGGCAAGCGTCCGGCAATCAAGTCGGACAAACTGTATTATTTCTATCGCGTCGAGCCAAAATCCGCTAGCGGGAGGCAATACATGGACATCGAGAAGCGCGAAAAGATGACGATCGCCGGAGTCGACAAACTCGAGGATAAAATATTCGCGACTTGCTTTCTGACGAAACCGGCGCAGCTCACGATCACGAGCGGCGTTCTTCGCCAGACGTTCGCTCTCGCAGCCGGTATCCATCACGTCGCCATGCCTTTCGCGCCGGGAGCGCCGCATTTTACGCTGGCGCGCGGCACGGCCATATTGATCGACAAAACGGGCGAGCAGGTAATCGCCGACCGGAACGGCGCGACATCATACAACTACTTCGCCGGATCCGCCGAGGCGCGGTAACATCGCACGCATTATAATCAGTCGTGAGTAAGCTGCTCACGATGACAATCGATGAATAGGAAGAACAACGCAATGCCGATAGCCAGTCGCCAACGAATCGCTCCGAATGACAGCCATTTAGAATGCGCGGCAGATGGATGGGCCAAACCTCTGGCTGTTTCCGATGTCGCCCTCTGCCAACTCTACAATTGCCTCGAAGCGCGGACGGAATGGTCGCGGGTAATCGTCGAGTGGGAGCGCGCCGCTTACGCGGAAGGAGGATGGAGCATTCCGTGCCGGGTCGACATCCCTTTCGTCAAAACGGTCATTTCATTTCTGCTTCGGGGCTTTTATCGCCCGGAAATCTCGGCAGTGGACATCTCCATACCCGAAGACTCGATTGTCGAGCATGACGCTTCTTTCGCCCGATTGATGCGTATCGACCTGCTTCCAGGCTTCGGCGGCGCTGCCTACGGAGAGGCGGGCTATCTCTTGTTGCCGTGCCTGGCAGGAGTATTGCATCGCTTTGACCATGCAGTGAGCCGCTCCGAACGCATCGCGATCTACGCCCGTCAAGACCAATGGGCGATGCGGAGCAATTTCAACTGTATCGGAATGCAGCGCAACGACCTCGCCTGGTGCGCAATCGTGACCGAGGGCGACTGCGACGCGGAAGCCGTTGTGCAATCGCACTACGATGAGGAAGCCAAATTCAGCGTCCACATCGGTCTCGTCTACCGCTGGGAACACGGCGACGCCAGAACACCGGGAAATCGCACGGTGCGCTATTACCTTCTCAATCCCGCCCAAAGCGGCTGGGCCGCATTCGCCCGATGTTACCGCCGTTTCTTGCGCGACGAGCGCGGAATGCGGACGTGGCGAGAAAAATATCCGAGCCACCCCAAAATGTCTGCTTTTGCGCGCGGCTTTTTGATGAAGATTTTTCAGGGTTGCAAGCGCCCCGATCTGCACGGACGCGGCGAATACCAATCGGCGACATCCTTTGCGGAAGCGCAGGAGATCCTGGAACTCATGCAGGCAGAGGGGATCGAACGCATTACGGTCGAATTAGTCGGCTGGAATCACGAAGGTCACGACGGACGTTATCCGACGCGCTTCCCAATCAATCCCGTTGAGGGAGGCGAAGAGGGTCTCCGCGCGCTGATCGGATGGGGAGAGCGGCACGGCGTGATCGTTTCCGTGCATGACAACGCGCTGGACAGCTACGAAATAGCGGACGATTTCAGTCATGCGGACGGCATCGTTCTACGAGACGGTTCCCACTGGCGAAACGTGCCGTGGTGCGGCGGATTCAACTGGCGAATGTGTCCGACGCAAAGCATCAGGCATGTCCAACGCGACTACCCTCGCATGAAGGAACTCGGCGTCGACGGCCACTACTATATCGACGCGCTCGCGGCCTTCAACACCTGTCATTCGGCGGAGCATCCAGCGAACCGTAGCCAGTACATCGACGCCGTTCGGGAGATCCTCAAGTTCACGAAGAATCTCTTTGGCGCCCTATCTCTGGAAGTGCCGTTCGGTCCGTATTTCGATCTTATGGATGGGGTTTACATCGACGAGGCAGCAGAAGGGATGTGCGCGTTTACCGATTTCGGTCGAAACTTCGTCGACGAGGTCGTCCCGTTTCTGCCGGTCGCCCTCCATAACTCCGTCCGCTATCATCGCGGCAGCGATGCTTCCGCCGGCAAAGCAGGCGCTTTGCGTTCGCTCGCGTGGGGGGCGATGCCGTTCATCGAAGTCGCCGCGCGGAAGATCAGCGAGTCGCACCCAATGCCGACCTATGGCAACTTCGCGGAGTATGCGCGAGAAGGCTACCGGCTTTGTTGCGTTGAATACGCGGATCTGGTCGGGGTCGATCTCGACGACGTCACCGGCATCGCTCCAGATCTCTTTGTGACCAGCTACTCCAACGGCGCCAACCTGCTTATCAACGCAAGCGCGACTCCGGCGACCATCGACGGAAAGTTGGTTCCTCGCCAAAGCGTTGTTCGCGCGGAGGCTTAAAAGGCCCAATGGGGCGATATCGAATATGGGCCCGATCCCGCGCGGTCACAGGCTAGCGGCCGCGCTCGACATAGTCTGTTGCGCGCCGCATCGCCATCTCGACGTAGTCGATGAACATAGCGTTCTTGTCGCCCTCGTAGAACATCTTGATGCGCTCGTCGAGGGTCTCCTCAGGCCCGCCGATCGCAAATGTCGCGATTTCACGGGGCAGTTTTACCGGCTGCCCGGTTGCCTTGTCCGTAAAGCGGAACTGGATCGGGAATACCGTCTCGGTGAGCTTAATGTCCGTGCTCCACGTAACTACCATCTCATAGCTGCGGCCATCCCGCGTGTTATAGACGCTCTTTTTTTCCATAGTCTCCCTATGCGCGCTCCTCATCAGAGGCAAGCCCCCGCGCGGCGAAAGGTCTTGTCTTCAGCGCAACCATAATACACGGCCCGCCAAACACCGCCTCGAGCCCCAGACGATCCGCCAGCTCGCCGATTCCATCCGGCTCCGCCCCAGGCTGCACCCAGACGTTCCGAATGCCCAGCTTGGCGCACTCAGTCATCCCTGCCTCCGTTGCCGACGGAGGAACGACGAACACCGCAGCGTCCGGCGCCACGGGCAGGCTCGTGAGCGACGGGTAACATGGGTCGCCGTCCACGTCCGCCGCGCTTGGGTTGACCGCCAGCACCCGCTTGCCTGCTGCTTTGAGCGCAGCATACGCAATTGAGCCGTACTTCTCAGGGTTTCGCGATGCTCCGACCACCGCGACAACGCGCGCCTGCAAAATACTGTCAATCGTTGAGTCGAGCAGTCCCGCCATCGTACACTCCTGAGAAGAACTCCGCCGGAATAGTCTATCCTCCACGGAGAACCATTGTCAAGGGCAAAAGCGCCAGGACAATCGCATCTTGGATGCGATCTTTGCGATCCAGACGGATCAGGCCGAAGATCGTGGGTTCATCTGGACCTTCCACGCCGGATCGCTCATGCAGCATCTGTTTGGCGAGCATGCGTTGCGCAAACCATTCAAAGTTGCCTACTTGCTGAGTCGATTTTCGGAGCCCGCTGACAGGCCGACGATGGCGACACGCCCCCACCCCGCGCCCCTCTTCATCCCGCCTCGGGAGCGGCCCTTTGGCCCGGGATACCACTGCCAGCAATCCGCATCTCGGGCGCGCGCGACGCTGTGGTAAACTAGCTTCATGCCCCAAAAGATTGCGGTCGTAATCCCTGCCGGAGGCGGCGGGACGCGTCTTTGGCCGCGTAGCCGCCAGAAGACACCCAAACAGTTTCTCGATATCGTCACTCCCGGCGTCTCGATGCTTCAGGAGACGGCGGCGCGGGTTTGCCCGAACCTTGTCGCAAGCGATCACCTCTATGTCATCACAAACAAGCGCCATATTCCTCTCGTGCGCGAACAGCTTGCGTCCACGCCATCGGTCAACTTCGTCGGCGAACCGATGGGCCGCGATTCGGCTCCCGCGATCGGTCTCATGGCCGCCCTGCTTGAGCGGCGTCACGGCGCCGAAACCGTAATGGTCGCCCTTCCGGCGGATCATGTTATCCTGGATCCGGCAGCGTTCCGCGATACTCTCCGCGTCGCAATCGACGCCGCGGTCAACGGCAGTCTGGTGACCCTGGGCATCCCGCCGGCCGGGCCTGACACTGGTTTCGGCTATATCCGGCGCGGCAGCGCACTCGCCGACGGCGACATTCCCGTCTACAATGTGGCGCAGTTTCGCGAGAAGCCGGACCGCGCGACCGCCGAGGCATACGTCGCGTCGAATGAATATTTTTGGAATGCGGGAATGTTTATTGCGACAGTTGGCCATTTTCGCAGTCTATATAAGCAGCACCTTCCCGAAATGGAGCCCGCGATCGCCCAGTTGGTCGATGCCGCTGGAACCGATTCGGAGGAGGAAGTGTTCGCGAAAGTCTTTCCGACGCTGCCGAAAGTCTCCATCGACTACGCCATCATTGAGAAGGCTGACCGAGTTGCCGTTGTCCCGGCGCACATCGGATGGAACGATGTGGGTTCATGGACGCGGTTAGCGGAGATCCAGGCGAATCAGGCAAACGCCGACGCCAATATTGTCACCGGCGAACTTAGGGCAATCGATGCCCGCGCCTCTCTCGTTCACGCGCCAGGTAAACTCGTGGCGCTGATCGGGTTGGACAACTTGATCGTAATCGATACGGAAGACGCCCTTTTGATAGCGGATCGCAGCCGATCCGACGAAGTTAAGAAGATCGTGGAGCAGCTTCAGACGGAAGGCAGATCGGATCTCCTTTAAAGGAGGCCGTCTGGCCGCCGCGTGGCGCTTGGTAGAGAGGAATTTTCATGAAGGTTGAATTGGCCGATATCAAGGCACAGCATAAGGCGATCGAGCCCGAGATTTTGGCAACGCTCGCCGATGTATTTACGGATTGCCGGTTTATCCTGGGACCCAACGTCACGGCGCTGGAGCAGGAAATTGCGGCGCTCAGCGGCGTACGGTTTGCCGCCGGAGTGAATTCCGGCACCGACGCGCTCCTGATCGCCCTCGCCGCGCTGGACATCAAGCCGGGCGATGAAGTGATCACGACCCCGTTTACGTTCGTCGCGACCGTGGAGACCGTCTGCCAGCTTGGCGCGACGCCCGTCTTTGCGGACATCGATCTGGACACGTTCAATATCGACCCTGCCGAGATCGAGAAGAAGATCACGCCGAAAACCCGCGCAATTATGCCCGTTCACCTCTTCGGTCAACTTGCCGATGTCGAGACCATTAACGCCATCGGTCAGAAGCACGGTATTCCGGTGATCGGCGACGGCGCGCAGGCTATCGGCGCGTCACGCAACGGAGTCCCGATCGGCCAGACTGCCGCTTTGACGACACTATCGTTTTATCCGACCAAAAACCTCGGCGGTTGCGGCGATGGCGGCATGGTTTTGACCGACGACGAAAAGCTATACGAGCAAATCAAACTCCTTCGCTTCCATGGCTCCGGCGGCGGCTACATCTACAAGCGGATCGGCTATTGCTCCCGTCTCGATGAGATACAGGCGGCAGTGCTGCGGATCAAGCTCAAGCGGCTCGCGGCTTGGAACAACGCGCGAAAAGCAAACGCCGCGCGCTACATTAGCAAGCTATCCGGCGTCCAATCCGTTATCCTGCCCAAGACCGATCCCGGGAACGACCATATCTACCACCAGTTCACCGTCCGCGTCGCCGGCGGCGCGGAGCGGCGGGATGCGCTCAAGGCGCACCTTGCCAGCCATGAGATCGGCTCGGCGGTCTTCTATCCGCGCAGCCTGCACCTCATGGGACCGTACACCGAATACGGCGCGAAGCCCGGCGATCTTCCCAACAGCGAGCGTGCGACGTCGGAAGTTCTTTCGCTGCCCGTGCACCCGGACCTGACAGCGGCACAGGTTGATTTCGTTGCGGACACGATCGCAAGCTTTAAGTAGACTACGTTAAGGCGCAAATCGCCGTGGTTCCCATGTTTCGCGACGCAGGAATCACGGCCCATTTCTCTAATCTGATTCACGTAGACAGTTCCATTCAAAGGAGAAGCTACGATGAAAATCGCCTTCCAACTCAAGCTGATACTTCTCTGCCTCGCCGCCGGCGCGCTCGTAATGAGCGTCGCACTTGCCGGTGCGCCCGCTTCGACGAAACTCACCGGCAAAGTTATCGGAACGCCCGGCTCCTACCAGAACGGCGGCTCCACGATAGACAAGGTCTTCGACGGCAGCCTTGACACCTTCTTCGATGCCCCTGAGAGCACCAACGGCAACGGCTGCTGGGTCGGCCTCGACCTCGGCAAAGCCGTTCAGATCACAAAGATTCGCTTCGTCCCGCGCTCCGACTTTCCCGATCGCATGATAGGCGGCAAGTTCCAGGGCAGCGCGACCGCCGATTTTGCCAAACCGGTCGACCTCGCCGTGGTCAAGACGAGTCCCGACGTTGGCAAGTGGACCGACATTACGACGCTCCTTTCCAGCGCAGCCTTCCAATATGTTCGCTACCTTTCGCCCGATGACGGTTGGGGCAACATTGCGGAACTTGAGTTCTACTGCGCTCCGTAACCACGCGGCGGCGCAATGCGCCGTTTGGCATGGCTATCGACCGACGGCGCAGTATTATACGAAGCCTCAATTTGAAAAGGCGTTCCTGTTTCTTTCAGGAGCGCCTTTTCAGTCGCACGGAGGACGCGGGCTTAGGCGATTACACACGCTCATACATGGAGTATGGAAGTATATCTCTTGTCATCTTGTTCATTTGCAGGATATTAAAGGCAACAATGATAATACGGTGAGTATTGATCTCGGAAATGTCTTTCCTGTCCAAAGAACGACCTAAACTATGGAACCTATGCCGCAAGACGACTATCGCCTCCTATTCGAGGCTACGCCCGGACCGTATCTCATTTTACTGCCCGACTTGCGAATTGTTGCCGTTAACGAAGCCTATCTCGCCGCGACGATGACCCAGCGAAGCGAGATCGTTGGGCGCGGCATCTTCGATGTATTTCCCGACAACCCGACCGACGCGGTCGCCGACGGGGTAGGAAATCTCCGCTCCTCCCTCAATCGCGTCCTGCAGAACAAAGTTGCCGACAGCATGCCAGTTCAAAAATATGACGTGCGACGTCCCGTGTCGGAAGGCGGCGGCTTCGTCGTCAAATACTGGAGCCCGGTTAACACGCCCGTCCTCAAAGACGGGCAGGTCGCCTATATCATCCACCACGTAACGGACGTTACGGACTATATGGTATTGATGCAAGAGCGGGCGGACCAGGAACGACAAGCAGAGTCTTTGGCGGCGCGCGCCACCGAAATGGAGGCTGAAGTCTATACCCAGGCGCGCAAGGTACAGAATGTCAACAAGAAGCTCAGGCAAGCGAACGACGAACTCGAAGTGCTGTACGAGAAAACGAAGGAGCTTGACCGGCTCAAAACGGAGTTTTTCGCCAATGTCAGCCACGAACTCCGAACGCCGCTCACACTGATCCTCGGCCCCGTGCAGAAACTGCTTGAGACCAGCAAGGATGATTCGCCGGAGCGGCAGTCACTGCAGATCGTCCAACGCAACGCCCGCATGCTGCTAAGGCACGTCAATAACCTGCTCGATATGGCGAAGGTCGATGTTGGCGGGCTGAGCGTCCAGTATGCGCGCGTCGATGTTTCGGAACTGATCCGGTTCGTTGTGTCTCATTTCGTGGGCATCAGCGAGGCGCAGAATGTTTCGCTGATTAGCGACGTTCCAGACAGCCTTTTTGCGGAGATTGATGCGGTGATGTTGCAACGGGTGCTCGTGAACCTTCTTTCAAATGCGTTAAAGTTCACGCCGGCAGACGGAATGGTCAGGATCCTTGCAGAGCAAAACGGTGACCGGATCGTTCTAGCGGTAGAAGATTCCGGACCTGGCGTACCGCCCGAATACCGCGAAATCATTTTCGACAGGTTCCGGCAGTTGTCGCAATCCGAGAGGCAAATTGCGAGCGGAACCGGGTTGGGTCTTTCGATCGTCAGGGAGTTCGTTTCGCTCCATGGCGGCACGGTCGAGGTCAACGACGCCCCGGATGGCGGAGCCCGCTTTATAGTCGTTCTGCCCGCACAAGCGCCGGCGGGGATTCTCGTAGGCTCAATCGCAACCGCGACGCCATCCGCGGACCTGCTGACGATCGACGCGTCCGTTAGCCAGCTTAGGCTGCCAGACGTGGATAAGATGTCGCGATCCGGATACTCGCGCGTGCTCATCGTCGACGACAACAGCGACATGAGGTCGTATCTTTATGAGGGCCTTCGCGGCATATACCGTGTCGACACAGCCACCAATGGCGTCGAGGCTCTGAGCATGATCGACAAGAGCATTCCCGACCTGATCATTACCGATTTGATGATGCCCGTAATGAATGGCGAGGAACTCGTCCACGCAATCCGTGCACGCCAGGAATTGGACAACGTCCCGATTATGATTCTCTCGGCAAGAGCTGAGAACGCAACTCGGGTCAGGCTTCTCAGGGAAGGCGTCCAAGACTACCTCGACAAGCCGTTCGTGATTGACGAACTTCTTGCACGGTCAAGCGGGCTGATAGCCGAGCGGCGCAAGGGACAAATGTTCCTTTTGCAGGTTGAAGCCTGGCGCAACTCCTTCCTCCGGGATGTACTCTTTGGCGTCACCGAGGGAAAGCTCATTTTCTGCGCCAGCCAGGACGATCTTCCGCCGCAGCTCGGGGAAACCCCTGATTGGGTTCAAATCACGGCCGAGGCCATATGCGATATTCGCCATCGCACCATGGTCGCAGGAGAGACCCTGCATTTCGCTTCCTCAAGAATCGACGACATGGCGACGGCCGCCAGCGAGGCGGTCATGAATGCTGTCGTACATGCTGGCGGCGGGACGGCGGCGATCTGCGGAGGCGACGACACTCTGCAGGTGTGGGTGCAAGATTCTGGCGGGGGCATCGATATCGATCATCTTCCAAAGTCGACCCTTGAGAAGGGATACACAACCGCCGGAAGCCTCGGTCACGGCTTTTTTCTCATCTTGCGAACCGTCGATCGCATCTATCTTCTGACCGGGCCGACGGGAACCACCGTCGTGCTCGAAAAGGACCGTCACGAGCCCGAGCCGCCCTGGCTGAACATACAAGCGACCATCGAGGAGTGACGGCAGTCTACCCTCATACGGGGCGTTCACAGCCTCTTGGTTGAATGAAGTTGACCATAAGAACCCTCGCCCACGTCGAGTGAGTGCGATTATCCGAACAGCCCTTGCCCGACGAACTCCCCCATAACGACGCCGCCGGGACAGGCAAAGATGCCGCTTCCGACGTGAGTCACGAACTGATTCATCTGGTCGAGCTTGGACATCTTGTCGAATATTTTGATAAACCCGGTCCTCGGATCGGACTGGTACGCCATGAAAAGCAGCCCCGCGTCGTACTCCATGCCTTGCCGCCACGGCGGCCAGCGTTCTGCCGTAAAGCTGACGCCATCATTGTAGGAATACGCCCGGCGCAGAATTCGCGCGCCGTCATTGCTCGCAGCAATCGAAAGGCGAACATGAGAGTTCTCGGCAATGAGCGCGTTGCCGTCCTTATCGGTTGCGTCCAGATTCACGGGTTCAAACTCCGCCTTGCCTCCAATCGGCGCGCCTGAATACTTGTGCCTGCCGATCGTCTGCTCCTGAAACCCGAGCGTCATCCGGTCCCAGTGTTCGAGAGCAATCCGAATGCGCCGAACGACCAGATAGCTGCCGCCGCGCATCCAGGCGGGTCCATCACCGCCCACCCAGACGAACTTGTCCATCTCGCGCGGCTTGCTTGGCGACGGATTGCTGGTCCCGTCCTTAAAGCCCATTAGGTTTCGCGGCGTTTCGCGCGGCGAATGATTCGAGACAAATCCCGTCTGCGCCCATCGTACCTCGACGGCTCCGTACGCGATGCGAACCAGTTCACGAACCGCGTGAAACGCGACCTGAGGATCGTCGGCGCACGCCTGAACCGAGAGATCGCCGCCCGTATGAGCCTCGACAAGTTGATCGCCGCTAAATCGAGGCAAGTCGACCAACGCCTCCGGACGGCGCGACTTCAGTCCATAACGATCCTCGCCGTTGTGCTCGAAGAGGCCGGGACCGAAGCCGAACGTAATCGTGAGGCGCCCGGGGCTAAGCCCCAGTGCGCCGCCGCCGTCTGCCGGAGGCTCATCGAAGCTTTGCCCGAGCGGTCTGGCAAGCTGGCCTTGCGTAAGTCTCGCCGCCGCTGCCGTCCAGTCGCGCAGCAACGTCACCACTTCGTCGCGCTTTTCCGCACTCAGATCGAATGCGGCAAAGTATGTATGTTTTTGTTGCGGCGTTGCGATTCCGCCCTGGTGTGCTCCCCAGAAGGGCTCGGTATCGGGCGGCGCTGGGGACGCAGGCGACGACTTGCCAATCGCGAGCGATGCTCCGCCTGCCGCAAGTCCGGCCAATAGCTGACGGCGCGTCAGCGACTTCTTATCGTTCATCGTCGTGCCTCCATGAGAGTGTTCATATCGTCCTCGACGTAAAAGAGCGACGTGCCGTCCGCCGAAAGAGCGATTCCGAAGAGATCACCGTTGCCTGGGGGCGATTGCGCTTGATCGGTGTCGATCCACTGCGCGTACAACTGCTTGCCGGTCGCGGGATCGACTTCGACAATCTGCCCATTTTGTGCGTTGGTCGTGAGGAGATGGCCGTTCGGCAGCGCGATCAGCGCGAGCGGGCGCCGCAACAGCCCCCCGCTTGTAACGGTCGTGCCCGTTCCGGCGCTGGTCGTCCGCGTGGCAGCATCGGGGATCGATACGATCTGGTTCCTGAGGGCATCCGAAACATACAGCGTGCCATTGGTTCCGAGCGCAAGGCCAGTCGGGCCAATCAGGAAGACGTCCTTGTCGGCCCGCTCGCCAAATCCATCGGCGACGACCGTCTGGTTTACGATACGAGGCGGCTTTGCGCCGTCGATGGCCAGATCCAGCCGCAGGACCGTCGCCTTATTCACAACCACCGGATACCCCGTGCCTGGATCGCGCACCTGAGGTCCAGGAACATCGAACCCGGCCATGCTGACGAACAATGAGGCCGTCGCCCCATTGTCGATAAGCGCGACGTTCCCCCACGGTCCGTTGATATTGGGACCGGCCCACGTATCGGAAACTTCGCCGTTTGAATCGAGAACAATCAGAGCGCCCGCGCCTTTGGTGCGTGTGGTGCCGTCCGTGCTCGGCGTACTGCCGACAATCACCCACCCTGTCTTGAGCATCGCCATGGCCGTTCCGAGGCCGACGCCGCCGGGACAGTTCTTCAGATCTCGGGGCAGGCGCGCGAACAGTGTCGTCTTCTTCGTAGCCGGGTTGTAGTCGACGATCGTCGTCCCGGTCCCTTGCAGATTGGACAGGTTGTTGAAGTTGTCCACAAGGATGTCGCCGGCCTGGATCTTGCCCGCCGAGACCGGCGCCACGATGACGGCGTACGGATTCGTGTCGCCCGCGTCCGGAATGGTGGACGTAAGCGTGACATGCTTGTGAATGGTTTGAAGAAAACCTTTCGGCTCCGCGGCGCATGCCGCATAGGGAACCGTCCCGGTAAACGCTATATAAATGGCAAATGCGAGGATATTTGTGTGTGGTGGTTGCAATGTAGTCTCTCCGACTAGAACAGGATGTTCATTCTCATGCCGACGACGGTTTCATCGTGAACACGCTCGCCCGAGCCGTTCGGATTGAGGATGCCGCCGCCCGGATTGAAGACATACTGAATATCCGGCTGGATTTGGCACCATGGCGTGTACTGGTACTGGTATGTCATCTCGACAAACGTTTCGCTGCTTCGTTCAGGAAGCCCGCTATCGCGGTCCAGCGCGGCAGCGCCGCTGCTGACATAAGCGAACCCCATTCCGATGCCGAAGGTATCGTCATCGCGCTGAATATGGGGAAACGGATCGTGGAGGACGAACCCTGCGTTCATGCTATAGTCGATCAGGTTTCGGTCGCTCTGCGGCTGGGACATCGCCCTGGCGAAAAAGCTCCAAGACCGGTCAGGATCCTCCTCCGACAGCCAGATCATCTGATCGACAACTCCGTACAAACCGTAGTTGCCCCTGTGTTGGCGAGCGGCATCCTGCTCATCGGCAAAGCTTTCCGTGTCGTAATAGGCGCCTAGCTTATAGGTATGCGACAGCAGGCCGCTCGATCCGTCGTAAACCATTCCGCCAAGCGCAGGATAGAGCGTTTGCACCTCCGCGATCGCAAGCGTCCCGCCATTGAGCGGAAACTTGAGCCCGTTGCCATCCTCAAGCTGCGGGTCGCCGCTGTACCTGGAAACCGGACTGCCGTTGAAAACGCCTGCCAGAACGGTCGTCGAGCCAGCCGGGCGAATTCGTGCGCGGACGCCCAATGCGGACAGCGGATAAGCCGGTCCGCCTCCCGGAAGATCGGCAGACGGCGCCATAGCCCAGCCGAACATTGTGTTGACGAATACGCCGGCATTCTGGCTAACCATAAACTCTTGGTCGAGGCTCTGCTGGCCGATCTTGATATCGAGCCGATCCTCCGGGAGATACTTTTGCTGGTACCAGAGTTCCCACAGACGCGTCGACCTATCCGCTTCGATGCCGCTTGCGGTTTGCAGCGTACCCAGGTTGAGCGCGCTGAGGTTGTTGCCGTGGATCTGCAGCGCGCTCACGTTAAGTGTGCCGCCGTAATGGCGCAACGCCCGCTGCGTATCGAGCTGTAAGTCGACCTGCGTCAAGCCGTCGTACTCGAATCCCTTCTGGACGCCGCCCGTGAGATTGCCCAAGAGCTCGCTCGTCTCGACGATGTCCAGCGTCATTCCGTGCTTGCTGAGTTCCTTGCGCAGGCCCCATATGTCTCCGAGAAAATAGCTCCGCCTCGACAATCCCTCGAAAAATCCAGGAGACTTCGATGGTTGCGCAGCCGCGGGCTGTCCGGTCTCTGATGTCGAAGTGTCCGTTGGCGGGGCGCTTATCGGCGGCGGCGTCGCAAGAGCCTGGTTGCCAATCATTGCGCTGAATATTGCAATGATCGCAACCAGCCGAATACAATTTGCCCTTTGTATTCTTAGAGCATGTATAATACTCGAGATGCCTTGTAAGACGGCTCCGTGGCCGTCGTGGCCGCATTTTGTAAAGGGCCGGCGCGTCGATTTCATGGGTGCCCGATACGCGCTGCAATCGACCGTTGACTGCAAAACGCCGTACGCGTGTAGGCGAAGCCTTGTCGATTGCCGCAGTGAACGAGGCGCGAGCGAAAAAATGCCCCGGCGGCATGAGCCGACTGGAAACATTCTTTCGGCGCCCCCATCAATTCTACACGCCATTAGATATTGCTTATTCATGCAGTCAATTCCACCACCTCTCTTGACCTGGAGGCTTAGATTCTCTTTCAGACCTACGCCTACGGCCCTATTGCCGACAATTTAAATCGGAGACCAATTTTGTCGGCAATAGGATAGCATCATAGGGCATTCAGTGTCAAGGGAATTCTCGTAAGGGCGCACAAAATGTGTGACGGCGACGCAAATAGGTTCACGAGACGCGAAATGAGGCGATGATCGATGTGCGGTGACAGCGTGGAAACGGTGTCACGAAGCGCAGCAGCGGCAACCGGATTCAGGAAGGCGACGCAATTCGCCGCTCCAGCGCGTGCTTTCCGGAGCCTATGCCGTAGGCCACGACGTAGCGACCATCTCGAACGCCTTGAACGACGGCTCCGTCGACGACCAGCCGGGCATGACTAGCCCCGCCGGCAGGCAGCCAGATCTCCGCCGTCATGTTTGCAGGCAGTTCGACTGTGAGCGTAACATGATCCGTCGACGCCACAAACTCAGCCCGAATCGCGCCGCGTATCGTCGGCGTCTTGATGCTCGCGGAAGTCAGCCCGGTTACGCGCGGACGAATGCGGACTGATCGGTATCCAGGCTCGACCGGTTCGATTCCCATGACGAATCGCGGAATGATGTTCGCCGGAGCCGCCCCCCACGCGTGGTTCCAATCCTGGTTCGGCTTGACGTTGCCGCTCCACGCCTCGGTGGTCATTGTCGCCCCAAGGCCGTCGATCATGTTCATCCAGCTTCGCTCATCCCTTGCGGTCAGCAGGTCAAGGGCATAGCCGTCCATATTTGCCGCATAGCATGCTTCGAGCAGGTATTGGGCGCCGTAGACGCTGCAAGCCATCCCTTTGCCGCGAATAAACGCGGCAACGCTCTGCATCCGGGCATCCGGGACGAGCTCAAACGCAGCCGCGCACATGTTGGCGTGCAACGAGCTATGGCAAGCGCCTTCCCCGTCGACATACAGACCGGTTCCCGGATCAAACAGCGCTGCGTTAAACGCATCGAACACGCGTGCAGCTTGTTCGCGAAAGTTCATGGCATCTTCGCCGTTCCCTAAAGCATCGGCGATCTTCGCCATGAGGAGGAGCGCCCGGTAGTAAAATGCGTTGACGACCGTGTTAACGGGGCGGAAGTCGTATCCGTCACGCTCAACGATCGGCCAGTCGACGATATCCTCGATCCGATCGCGGTAGATCGCCTTTAGGTTCTCGGGGGTTGCCGCAGATGACGCGATCAGCCCGTCGGGCCGAGCCAGTGCAATAAGCGACTTAGCCTTCAGGTCGTCGTAGAAACATGCGATGCTTTTTGAGTCGCCCGTATATAAGTAATCGGTCCACGCAATCAAAACCGAGTGCAGAATCCATTCAGTCGGCCACGTCGGATGCTGGATCAAATACTCGTGGCTGTAGCGCGAGAGGGTGAATTCGCGGTCACAGTAGTAGTAGCCGAGCTGATTGATATACGCATCAGCTTCGTATGGCAGCCGTTCCCGGTCGCCGTCCACGAATACACCGCCAAAACTGGTCGCCTTCATGGTATAGCGGCAAAGCTCCCAAACGGCATTTAGCTCCGCGTTGGAAGACGAGAACTCAGCGGCCCGGTCGTCGAATGGATAGTGTGCAACTAGCTGAACGCTCGAAACAAACGCGCTCTCTGACGGCAAGTTCTCGATCTCGACATACCTGAACGGCATTACCGGGCCGATACCGTCTGACATGAGACGGCCGTCGTTGGGCGTTAGCGGAACGCGAACAGTCTGCTTGCCTGCGCCAAAGGACACATCCGCAGCTTGACAGCGAATGGAGCCGCCAGGCTTGCGATCGATGCACCCGCTGGCGGTCAACGCCTCGCCCAAGTGAATGCTGATCGTGCTTGGAACCGGAAGGTCGAGAGTGATGTCGAGGCCAGCAAACGCATCGCGCCCGAAGTCAAGTAATACGTGCCCCGCTCCAAGCCACACGACATGAACGGGTGTAACGGCGGTCTGTACCACCGGATAGCGGGCGGTCGTGTAGCGATCGGCTCCCGCGACGCGCTCGCCGCCCGTCGTGAAGCCTTGCGCCGGGGACCAAGCGCTCATGAGCCCTCGCGCGTTCCACGTGCGTACCCGCCACGAATAGCCGGTGCGGCGAGAAAGCGGCGGCCCGGCGTAGGCCACGGCGACGCTTTGATCCGATGTCACTTTGCTGCTGTTCCAGATCACGAGACCAGAAGCTTTATCGGCAACCTCAAGCTCATAGGCCCGCTGTAGATCGCCATTTTCATTCGAGTTGACAATCCAGCTAAACGATGGCGATACGTCGACGATCGCGGTTCGTTCCGGCATGGCGAGCAAACTGCACATCAAACCGGACGGCGCCGGGAGTTCACGGGGGTCAGGTGGACGGGAGTTCGTAATTGCTAACGTCATTCTTGTCGCAGTCTTGATTCTTCCAGATAAATTACCGCGAATCGCATCTTCGCGGCGTCGCCTAACACGCTTACGCTCTGGCATGGCGAAATCCGGCAGCATACGCCCCGCGAGCCAGTTCAGATCCCCCACCCGCTTCACGGCAAGCCGGCGCAAGGGAGCGCTAGGCAATCCAATCGATACGGAGCAGCCGTCAGGTCCAGAAACCGCCTACCAATAGCTCTCGAACAATTCGCTCACCGATTCGCTGTGATTGATTCGATGAATGGCATCGGCGAGCAGCGGCGCGACGGAGATGACGCGCAGCTTTGACGTCTGAGCCTTGCGCTCTTCGCTGACCGGAATCGTGTCGGTCGCGACGACTTCCTCGATTGGCGAGTTGTCGATCTTCGCAAGTGCATCGTTCGAAAAGAGGCCGTGCGTGCAGCAGGCAAAAATCCGTCGCGCGCCGCGCTCCTTGAGCGCGATCGCGCCGTGGACAATGCTGCCGCCGGTGTCGATCATGTCGTCCACCATGACACACGTTTTCCCGCTCACGTCGCCGATGATCTCCATGATCTCGACCTTATTGGGCTCGGGACGGCGTTTCGCAATAATCGCAAGGCTAGCCCCAAGCATTTCGGCCATCGCACGCGCGCGGGCCACGCCGCCGACATCCGGCGACACGACCACGGTATCGCCATCGTAGAAGCTGTGCTCGCGGAAGTAGCAGGCGAGTAACGGTCCGGCGTAAAGGTGATCGAGCGGCATCTGGAAGAAGCCCTGGATCTGGCCGGCATGCAGGTCGACGGCAAGTCCGCGGTTTGCTCCCGCCGTCGTGATGAGGTCGGCGACCAGACGCGCGCTGACAGGCTCGCGAGGCTTGATCTTCTTGTCCTGGCGGCAGTAGCCATAATACGGCACAACGACCGTAATGCGTCTGGCGGAAGCTCGACGGAACGCATCGATCATGATCAGAAGTTCCATCACGTTATCGTTGACCGGCCAGCAGGTCGGCTGAACGAGAAAGACGTCCATTCCGCGAGCGCTCTCTTCGATCGTCACCCGAATCTCGCCATCGGCAAAGTGAGTGATTTGCATACGTCCAAGCGGCAGATCGAGCTCGCGGCAAATATTCTTTGCGAGTTCAGGGTTCGCATTTCCCGAAAAGATCCGTAAATCGTTCAGTTCACACATCGAAATCCTCCCAGCACTTCCCGCGAGACTTTGAGGCTCGCGCATTGGGCTACTTGGCCGCCTGCCTATTGCGCCGTTCGCTTGCCCATCCGGGCTTGGTGGTTTGACGAGCACGGCCGAGCGCCAGCGCGTCCTCCGGCACGTCTTCGACTATGGTCGAGCCCGCGGCGATGAAAGCTCCGCTTCCAATTGCAACGGGCGCAACCAGCGTGCTGTTCGATCCGATGAACGAATCGGGGCCGATAGTGGTCTTGTGCTTGTTCTTTCCGTCGTAGTTGCAGGTGATCGTTCCCGCGCCGATATTCGTGCGCGCGCCGACAAGCGCGTTCCCAAGATACGCAAAGTGACCGGCGGAGACGCCGTCTTCGAGCACGGTCTGCTTGAGCTCGACGAAGTCGCCAATCTTGACTTTCTTGCCCGTGACCGAACCGGGACGCAAATTCGCAAACGGACCAATCGTCGTGCCGTCGCCGACTTCACTGGAAACGACATGCGAGTCTCGAATGCGAACCGCATTTCCGACAACGCTGTTCTCCACGCGAGCTCCTGGGCCAATATTGCAGTCTTCGCCGATATCGGTTGCGCCGGTGATGATCGTGAAAGGATGAACGGTTGTGTCCGCACCGATGCGCACATCGGCATCGATGAACGTTGACGACGGATCCACAATGGTGACGCCGTCGAGCATCAGCTTCCGCAAAATGCGGCTACGCAGGATCTCCGACGCCTGGGCCAACTCGACCCGATTATTGATGCCCCGCCCGACATCCGGATCGCTCCATGTGAGCGCTCCCACAGCGTGTCCCTGCTCGTTGGCGATCGCGATGACATCCGTCAGGTAGTATTCGCCCTGCTTATTATTGGGTGTTACTTTGCTAAGCGATTCAAAGAGGAACGGAGCGGCGAAGGCATAGATCGAAACATTCACCTCGTCGATGCGGCGCTGCTCTTCAGTCGCATCCTTTTCCTCGACGATCGCGGTGACAAGCCCCTGCGCATCACGGATGACGCGGCCGTATCCGTGCGGTCGATCGAGGCGCACGGTCAACACCGTCGCCGCCCGGTCCGCGTGGCCTTCCAGCAGACTGGTGATGGCCTCGCTCGTAATCAGCGGCGCGTCGCCCGGAACGATCAGGACTGGCCCAGCCCAGTCGCCAAGGAGAGGCGCGGCCATCTGGACGGCATGCCCAGTTCCTCGTTGCTCCGCTTGCAGAACGAATTCGGACTTGTCGCCGATGGCGCTCTGCAACAATTCGGCCTGGTAGCCGACGACTGTGACGATTCGGGACGCGCCCGCATCGGCAAGGGCCTTGATAACGTGCTCGATAAGGGGCTTTCCCGCGATGGAGTGAAGCGGCTTGGGTAACTTCGACTTCATGCGGGTGCTCTTGCCGGCGGCAAGAACGATTGCTGCAAACTCTGGCGTGCGGTGGGTGGATGGCATCGTCGCTCGGTCTTCCTTGGTGGACTAGCGGATCGCATCGACAGGGTCCGGATCGCTAGGGTTTATCAGGTCGTGCAACGCCGCCAATTCAACTGCAGCGCGACTGACAATCGTCGCCATTTCTGGCTTACGCATGTTATACCCGCGACGAAGATTCTGTACCGATTTCGTCCGTTAATGGGGTTCTGGCTCAGGGGCAGGGATTCGAACCCCGATAATCAGAACCAAAATCTGATGTCCTGCCATTGAACGACCCCTGAACGCGAGGGAATTATACTCGCAGGCCCGCCCGCGCGTCAAGGCGAAAACGCAGTTGCAAGCAGCGACGTTGGGATAAAGCGGAACATACCGGTGAGTACGAGAGTGCGCGAAGCAGGATAGACCCGCTTCACGCACGTGTCAGAACGCGGAATAAATGCATCCCGCGCGCGCCACGCACTGAAGTACGTGTCTGTGAAAAACGAGAAGCCCGCTGAACCGGACTCAGGACAGCCCGCTTCAGCGGGTTTGGCGCAGTCTCAAGACACGGGTTTAAACCCGTGAACGACGGCGGCGAACGGTACACGCACGTGTCAGAACGCGGAATAAATGCATCCCGCGCGCGCCACGCACTGAAGTACGTGCCTGTGAAAAACGAGAAGCCCGCTGAACCGGACTCAGGACAGCCCGCTTTAGCGGGTTTGGCGCAGTCTCAAGACACGGGTTTAAACCCGTGAACGACAGCGTGGAATTGTTGCACGCACGTGTCAGAGCGCGCGGAATAAATGCATCCCGCGCGCGCGCCACGCACTGAAGTACGTGTCTGTGAAAAACCAGAAGTCCGCTGAACCGGACTCAGGACAGCCCGCTTCAGCGGGTTTGACGCAGCCTCCAGACACGGGTTTAAACCCGTGAACGACAGCGGCGAACGGTACACGCACGTGTCAGAACGCGGAATAAATGCATCCAGCGCTCGCGCCACGCACTGAAGTACGTGTCTGTGAAAAACGAGAAGCCCGCTGAACCGGGCTCAGGACAGCCCGCTTTAGCGGGTTTGGCGCAGTCTCAAGACACGGGTTTAAACCCGTGAACGACAGCGGCGAACGGTACATTGGTGAACCACAAGATTCTCACGCCCCAAGTTCTCTTGTGCGCGTCCTTTGATGCACGCTCGATCCAAGACATAAGGAACACCGGGAACAGCTCCGGCACGTCACCTAATGTGCCAAAATGACCGTCAGGAGCACGCGGCCGCTGAACGGAGCGAGGCCCTCTCGTACCCTGGATTCCAATGATCTGCATCTTTAAGAAATTTCGTCTATCGTCCTGCGCATTTTGCGCGCTGCTGATGCTGCTGCTCGCGTTCGGGTCGTCCGGGATTGCGCTTGCTCAAAAGCCTACCACCTCATTGAGTTGGACGACGGAGGCGTGGACGGACGACAACCGGCCTTACGCGGAAACGAGGATGCGCGTAAGAGACGAGCTTGCAAGCTCGCGCGACCCGGCGAGGATCGTCGCAAGCTATCGGCAATCGGCCCGGCGCCAGCCTCGCAACGCTCTGGCAGTGTATTGCTGGGCGGCCGCCGCCTGGGAGGCATCGGTTAACCCCGGAAGCGAACAGTTTTACCGTCAGGTTACGACGGGCGTCCGGGAGGCCCTTGCTGTACCGCTTTCACCGCACACCTATGACTACGCGCGGATGCGGTACCTTTTCGAGGCAGATGCCAACCGGCGAATGCGGGAGATGAAGGAGTTAGGCGATCGGCTCTTAGCGGTCGATCAGAGAGATCCGCCTGTTCTCTATCAAACCGCGCTGGCGTATACGGACGACGTCCCCAAAGCGGCCGCATTGCTCGACGAGGCAATCGCGCTGGCCCCGACGAGCGCCGCAAATCACGGCACGCTCGGCTACATTTACGTTATGGCTTTTCTCTATCGCAATGGACCGGAAGATTACGCACGCAAAGGAATCACGGAGCTGAGAATATACCTCTCTCTCTCGCCAAAGAACGAGGATTCATGCAACTGGGCACGCATCGGCATCGATGCGGCCAACCGGAAACTCTCGCATCGCGCTCGCCGGTAATCGTCCTTTTACCGACGGCAATCTACAGATCGGACAGGAGAAACGTAAGCGAAGAGACGGCTTGCCATAGGAGCGCATTGATACGCGGGTGTAAGAATTCTCGCGTCGACAGAGTGTTTGCCTCGCATGCGCTGACGGCTTCGATCGAACGCGTTCGGCCAACGCCGGGTATGTCGCTCGCAAATCGCCCAGACCATCAGATCCCGATCGATAGATATGCCGCCGCCACAAGCCTGCGACGGCTGCGCACCAGCAACCAAACATCCGCCGGTCGCATAGGCCTATATTCGTTTTATTTACGGCGGGTAGAGTTAGCAATGAGCACGACGAAGGCTCCCAGCGAATCCGCGTCCACGTTTGTGGATTCCAATCCCGGCCATCATCCAATGCACGCGGATTCGGTCATGTCCGGCCCGATGGCATCCTCGAATTGCAGGCCTATTCTTCCGCCATATCTCCCGCGATCAACACTGGCCCGGGCAGGGGCCGGGCGATTTCGTCGACCCGATAGCCGAATCCTGCGCCGCCTAGCGTCGCAAGATCGAGACAGCCGTTCCTCCGGCGATACGCGTCCGGATGGATCGCTGCTTCGTAAGACGAGGCGTCAGGGTAGAACTGCATCGCGTTCGATTCCAGCCCCATAATGGTGCCAACATTTGCCGCCAGGTGCAGATGCGGAATCTGTGCGAGCATCGGGTTAGTCAGATCCTGAACCATCAGCCCCATCCCGTGCTCCTTCGCCCAACATGCGGACAAAATCGCGCCTGTTTGGGTCTTGCAGGTCTTTAAAGCCACGCCAGTCCAGCCAAGATTGCGCCCAAGCCGTATCAGACGCCAGTCGTGCGCGCTTTCGTCCATAAAGAGCGGCTTGCGCGCGGCGACGCTGTGAACGTCGATCCGGTGTTCCTCCAACTCATACGCAAATGGCTGCTCGACATAAAGCAGCATTCCGTATAAGCGCGGATGCTCATCGCGCAACTGGTCAAGCATGCTGTTGACATACCCAGGCTCTTCCACCGTGCAGTTGAAATCTGTGGTCAGCCACTCCACGCCTCCCTTGACGCCAATCTCGCCGCACCGGACAATCCGCCGGTAATCAGTCTCGTAGTCAGTGCCGCGAAGCTTGATCTTCAGGCACTTGAGACCATCCCGCGCGATCCAGTCGGCCAGCAAAACCGGGTAACAATCGTGAGGTTCATCGCCCGCAAGATCGTCTTCCGTCAGCGGATCGCCGACACCGACGCTGTGCCAAACGCGAATGCGGCGCGGCGGATTCGCGGCCAGATAGTCGCACGGGTAGCGGCCGGCGAAACCGCCCTCGTGTCCTTTAGCCGGCTCAAGGAAGGCGCTCAGATCGCGGTTCATAAATCGGCCGTTATACGTCGCGTAGACGGGCAATTCGTGAAGAGATCCATAAGCGTCATGGACCGCAATATCGAAGGCCGAGCAGCAGACTAACGCGGCGAGCCATGGCATCCGCTCCGTATGCCCCGCGTTTGCCTGCTCCCAATGACGCCGTAGCGGGCCTTCCTGGAAGTCGCTGCCGATCTCGATTGGGTGACCAGGTCCTGTCTCGCCGCACCAAGCAGAAGCAAGCAAACGCGTAAACGATAAGAGGCGCTCGATGCGTTCCTGGTGCGAGAGGCGCGATGGCCACACCCAACCGACGCTCAGCGGAGTTTCTCCCCATCCGATCGCCGACCGGCCTTGGGCATCGACGACCTTAACCTGGCATCGCGCGCAGGTAACGTGGCTGAGCGTTTCGCTGCCAAATCGATAAGGCATGCGTGTCTGAACGGGAAGAAAATAGAGCCGCGTTCCGCACACTCGAACATCCATTGCGCTATTCATTCAAATTTCCTTGCCTCCACATCCAGCGCTCGAACCGGCGCGCGGCCTGCAACCGTCATAAGCCGGCCATTGCTCGGCATGAGTTGAGGGCGCTCCGGGTATCTTGCTCCGGGCGAACTCGCGCGACGCTGGCTAAACGCGTTGAGTTGCAATGGGTTCCTCCGGAATCGATTTGATCTCCGGCGACACACATTTCCGATTCGCGCCGAACGGGCCGGCAGCGCCGCGACCGTCCATGAGAATTCGGCGGATCGTGATCAAGTTCGTCGTTCCTGTTGTGACCTCAAGCATAATGCCCCCTATCGAATGGCAAAGAATATTGTTCGTCAACCAAAGGAACGTGCAGCAAAGCAGGCAAAGCCGAAGCGCAATCCCATCGTATCGATACATCCCAACAATCGCAACAACAGATGCGGCAATTGCGAATAATCCGAGCGGGCTCCTTACGGTGGCGATAGCCAAAGCGAGCGTAAGGGCGAGTAATGCCGCGACAGCATAGGGCGAACGCTTGCGCAGAAACGCAAGGTTCCGAAAAATGTTGACGAAATTCCCCGCCGCCGCAGGCATACTGCCCAGAAGAACGAAATGAGCGCAGTAGACCGCCGCTTGAACGGCGTTTAGTATCTTTAGGCGTCCATCGTTTTTCTGCGCGAACGCAACCACTCCAAGGACGAACGCCGCATAGCCGACGAGCTGCGGAAGCGAAAACGCTGTCTCGGTCATAGATCATAACTTTCAGGTCGGCCATATTTTCTGACAATATCGGTCATCAATCAATCCCGCGTACGGCTGCAAACGCGGCAAGGACGGCTCCCCGGCCGCCGTGGCCGATTTTGAAAAAGGGCCGTCACAGCGCATTCACTGCTTCACGATGTGCGCTGGGCAAAGGGCCGTACGCGAGTTGACGAGGCATCGTAAATTACCGCAGTGAACGAGGCGCGGGCAAAAAATTGCCCCGGCGGCACGAGCCGTCCTGAATCTTTTTTGCAACACGCCAGTTCATTACACGCACTCTTAGCCCAAGTCAACACTTTACTTCGACCACATCGCCCGATTGCCGTGCGGCGCGTTTTGCCGGATCGGCTTTTCGCCGCGGGCGTAGCTCGCGTAGGCTTCCATATGGCGTTCGTGATACTGATCGGCAGTCTCAAACGCGTATTTCTCTTGAAGAGTCGCGATGGTAACCGACGGATCGACGGGCTCGACGAAAAAGTTTACGGAGTCTGGGTCAGAGCGGATTTCGACGCGGCCGGGATAGTCCGCCAGAATTTTATCGGGGATGCCATTGTTGTAATCGTAATGACAGACGGCGAAGTCGAGATTGATATCGCGCACGACTACGTTTACAATGTTATCCGTCTGAGCCAGAGTCGTTCCGCAAGGATCGATGATGCGCGAATGAGCGGTTCGCACGGAGGTGACAACGTAATACCTGTTCAGAAGGGCGTAGGCGTTAAATCGAGGTCCGCCATGGTATGCGGACGGCCAGAATACCAGCCGAGCGCCCTTGCTGGCAAGCAGCGCCCAATCGTCCGGAAAGCCGACATCGAAGCAGATCCGAATTCCGATCCGGCCGAAATCGAGGTCGAAAATGCCGTCGCCGAGACCGGGTTCGCAGCCTCTATCGAGGATTGTGTATTCATGGCCCGTTGCAACGGGACGCCGCTTATCGTAGATGCCGGCAATCTGCCCCTTGCGATCGATCATGATCGCCGAATTGAAGATATGTCCGTCGCGACGCGTAATAATCGGGCAAATCACGTAGCTGCCGTGGCGCTTGGCAAGCGCGCAGACGCGATCCGTGGTCGGTCCGGGAACGTTTTCCGCCCGCGCGGAGGCATCGCCTGGATGCGTTACCGTTGTGAAGCTTTCCGGTAGACAGACTAGGTCGGGCTTCTGAAGCAATGCGAGTTCGAGCGTCCCAAGAACGAAGTCGCGATTTTGCTCCACCGTAGGAAAAAAGCGCTCAGCCTGGCAGACTGTTGCGATACGAGCACGAGTATTCATGGTCATTGTCCTTTTGGCGTTAAGCGATGGACTCCCATCGTTGGAGCGGGACTGCGCCGGGAACCAGATCCCCAGAGAGCGCAAGGTTGAGAGCCTCGAATGCATCGTCTCCGATTTGAAACAACCCCGCGTGGCCCAGTCCGGCGACATGCGGCAGGACATAGACGTTGGGCAAACCGAGCAGCGGCGAGCCGGCGGGCAGCGGCTCTGGATCGGTCACATCAAGCGCGACGCTGATGCGGCCGGTCCGGCATTCGTCGTAGAGCGCATCGTGATCGAGCAGCATGCCGCGGGCCGTATTGACCAGTGTCGCGCCGTCCCGCAGAAGGCGAAGCTGCGTCGCGCCGATCATATGACGGGTGGCCGGAAGCGCTGGAGCATGCAGACTAACCGCGTCGCATCGACGAAACAGCTCGTCGAGTTCGATTAGCTGGACCCCGAGGCGGCTTGCATCCTGCGCGGATACAAACGGGTCGTAGGCAAGGATGCGGCAATCGAACGCTTTCAGGAGCGGGATTATCTTGCGTGCAACGGTGGAAAGGCCCACGAGGCCTATCGTTGCGCCTCGCAAAAACCTGCCGTTGCGCGGGATGCAGTCGCCATCGTCCACCAGGCCGATACGCGGATCGCCCGGAAATGCGTTCGATAGCTCGGGCCACCGCCGCATCGCCAAGATGAGCAGGCCAACCGCGGCCTCCGCGACATTTGCGGCCATGCCCTCGACCCCGGAGAAAACAATGATTTCACGGCGCAGCAGCAGTTCCCGGGCGTCGTGATCCGGAAAGAACGGCTTCACGCTCCCAGCGGTGTGAGCGATAATCCGTAAGTTCTTCGCGCTCCGCAGTCTGGCAGGCGTGAACACGAAGCTCGTCCCCCAGCCGGTAAGCACGGCGCTGGCATCCGCAAGAGCGCTTTCCGCGGCTTGATCGCTGGATGCGCATGTGACGGTGTACATCGCGTTGATTTGCTCCCATACCTCGTCTCGAAAAACAGTTTTCCGATGACGATCGGTTAGAAGCGATAGTATTGTTGGTTTCATGATATTCAGTTCCTTCGTAATCGTTTGTTACCGCCGCTTGAGCGTGACGAACACGACCGAGTGCGGCGGAATGTCGCACTTCAGGTCTGAACCGGAGACGCTCACCGGGAAATCGTGGATTGCATCGTCCTTCGACTCGAGCAGCGGCGGCGCGTTCTCGTCGTCCTGAGACAGGACGACGCCCTCCGCCTTGCCGGCCGCGAAGCTTTTCAGATGCACGGCGCAGGGAACGGCCTTATCCCACGAGCCATTTGCGATAACC
>JARLGU010000014.1 GCA_031292625.1 Capsulimonadaceae bacterium
ACTTCTTGGCCTGAGCCTGACCGGTCTTGGCCAGAACCGACGTAATCGCAGCCGTCAGGCTCGTCTTGCCGTGGTCCACATGGCCGATTGTGCCAATGTTGACGTGAGGCTTGCTTCGATCAAACTTCGCTTTCGCCATTTTTTTATCTCCTCGATTTCAGTGGTATCCGCCTTCTGGACGGACAGGGCCTTATTGGGACCCGATACTTGGATCGGCAACGACCGCCTGGCAGTCACCAAAACGACCTTCCGAGTGGCGCGGCGGCGAACCCGCCCGCCATCTAGCCGCGAGCCGGCGCCTTGCCCTGTGACTTCGCGATCAGCTCCTCCGCGATCGAGCGCGGAACTTCATCGTAGTGGCTCGGCTCCATCGTGTACGAAGCGCGTCCCTGCGTAGCGGATCGCAACGTCGTCGAATAACCGAACATTTCGGAAAGCGGAACCTGAGCCTTGATGATCTGATTGCCCGTGCCCGGCTCCTGCTCCATGCCAAGGATCTGGCCGCGGCGAGAGTTCAAATCGCCAATAACATCGCCCATGTTGAGTTCCGGCGTCACCACCTCGACCCCCATAATCGGCTCTTTAAGGATGATCCCAGCCTTGCGAGCTGCTTCCTTAAACGTCATCGAGCCGGCAATCTTAAATGCCATTTCACTCGAGTCTACTTCGTGGTACGAACCGTCGACGCACTCGACCCGGATGTCGACCATCGGATAACCAGCGAGAACGCCGCGCTCCATGGCTTCTTTGACGCCCGCTTCGACCGCCGGAATGTATTCCTTGGGGATCGAACCGCCGACAATCTTATTCACGAACTGGAAGCCAAGCCCCGGCTCGGTCGGCGATACGAACAACTCGGCATCGCCGTATTGTCCCTTGCCGCCCGTCTGGCGCTTGTAGGTCTCTCGAGCCTTCGCGCTGCCCTTGATCGTCTCACGATATGCAACCTGCGGCTTGCCCTGATTCGCCTCGACCTTATACTCGCGGAACAAGCGGTCCACGATAATCTCAAGATGCAACTCGCCCATGCCCGAAATGATCGTCTGCGCGGTCTCCTCGTCGGTGCGAACGCGGAAACTCGGATCCTCCGCAGCCAGCTTTGAAAGGCCAATGCCCATCTTTTCCTGGTCCGCCTTCGTCTTCGGCTCAATGGCAACCGAAATAACCGGATCAGGGAAATTGATCGATTCCAAAAGGATCGACTTCTTGTCTTCGGCAAGAGTATCGCCAGTCATCGCCGTCTGCAATCCAACAGCGGCCGCAATTTCGCCTGCGAACACCTCGTCAACATCCTCGCGCTTGTTGGCGTGCATCCGGACAATTCTCCCGATGCGCTCCTTCTTGCCGCGGTTGACATTAAGAACCGTGTCGCCCTTCTTTAACGTGCCGGAGTAAACCCGGAAGAACGTCAAGATCCCGTATGTATCGGTTACGATCTTAAACGCTAGCGCGGAGAACGGAGCGGAGTCCGCCGGCTCGCGACTGTCGGGTTCGCCCGTCTCAGGATGGATACCCTTGATGGCGCCCTTGTCAATCGGGGACGGCATGTACTCAACCACCGCGTCGAGCAGCGGCTGGACACCCTTATTCTTGTAGGCCGAACCGCACAGAACGGGAACGATCTTGTTCGCGATGGTTCCCTTGCGAATCGCTCGCTTGAGTTCCTCAACCGTGAGTTCTTCGCCTTCGAGATACTTCTCAGTCGCGGCCTCGTCACAGTCGGCCGCCTGTTCTACGAGTTTCTCGCGATACTCATCGCAAACCGCCTTGAGATCAGCCGGTATGTCGCGGTACTCGTAGCTCTCGCCCTTTTCGTCCGTATAGTAAATCGCCTTCATCGTGATCAAGTCGATCACGCCGGCAAACTCGCCCTCGGCGCCGATCGGCACCTGCATCACTACGGCGTTGGCGCCCAGGCGATCCTTGATCGTGCCGACCGCGCGAAAGAAGTCCGCCCCCGTGCGGTCCATCTTATTCACGAAGCACATGCGCGGTACTTTGTAACGGGTCGCCTGTCGCCACACCGTCTCCGACTGCGGCTGCACTCCGGCGACCGCGTCGAACAATGCGACGACGCCATCAAGCACCCGCAGGCTGCGCTCAACTTCAATCGTGAAGTCGACGTGCCCCGGCGTGTCGATGATGTTGATGCGATGCGTAACCGTGCGGCCTTTCGAGACATCCGCTGGATCGATCGGATCAAGTCCCCAGAAGCACGTGGTCGCGGCCGACGTAATCGTAATGCCGCGCTCTTGCTCCTGCGCCATCCAGTCCATGGTCGCAGCGCCCTCGTGAACCTCGCCGATCTTGTACGTCTTGCCCGTATAGTAAAGGATGCGCTCGGTACAGGTCGTCTTGCCTGCATCAATGTGCGCGGCAATACCGATGTTTCTGATATTGTCCAGTGAATAGTCGCGTGCCACTATAAATGCCTCTTCCGGTATGTATCGGGGCGCAAGCCTTGCTTTGCCCGGCTGCCCCGGAAACGCAGCGGTCCAAATCGCAGTTAATCCCGCCCGGCAACGCGTGCCGAACGGGCTTTGCCCGTTTTATCCCGCAGGATTTTCGGGCGGGCCTGGTCCCTAGCCCGCACATCGATCGCCGACATACGGACCGGGGAGTTAGTTGTAAGAGACTGTTTCCCTGCCTGCTGCGAAACCAAACTACCAGCGGTAATGCGAGAATGCCTTGTTGGCATCCGCCATCTTATGTCGCTCTTCCCTCTGTCGAACGGCAGCTCCCGTATTGTTGGCTGCGTCCAGGAACTCCGCGGAAAGCCGCTCAATCATCGTCTTGCCATTGCGGCGCCGCGCGGCGCCGATTAGCCAGCGAAGCGCCAGGGCAACCTTGCGATCAGCCCGGACTTCCACGGGCACCTGATAGGTAGAACCACCTACGCGGCGCGGCCGGACTTCGACTTGCGGCATGACATTCTTCACCGCCTGATCGAAAATCTCGATCCCGCGTCGACCTGCCTTCGCTTCCGCCGCTTCGAGGGCATCGTAAAAGATGCGCTCCGAAATGCTCTTCTTGCCATCCACCATCATCCGGTTGATGAAGCGGGTGACCAGACGGTTACCGTAAACAGGATCGGGCATGATCGGGCGCTTGCGCACCGGGCCTTTGCGAGGCATAAGCTATCGTCTCCTAACCAGCCGGGGCTGGATTATGGGTCCGCGCAGCCATGGCGCGAACGAAACATTCACTTATCCGGAAGCGAGTTCACTCAACGCTCCCAGACACTAAAAATCGGTACGGACTCCGCACTCGCCGGAGACGCCCACGAAGGACCGCTCCAGCGGCGATTTCACCGGGCCGGGACTACTTCTTGGCGGCGGCAGCCGACGGCTTCTTCGTGCCGTACTTGCTGCGACTGCTCTTGCGGTCCTTGGTCCCCGCCGCATCGAGAGTACCGCGGACGATATGGTAGCGGACACCGGGAAGATCCTTGACGCGACCGCCGCGGATCATTACGACCGAGTGCTCCTGCAGATTGTGGCCAATGCCAGGAATGTAAGCCGTTACTTCCATTCCGTTGGTCAATCGGACGCGGGCAATCTTACGAAGAGCCGAATTCGGCTTCTTCGGAGATACGGTCCGAACGACCAGGCAAACGCCGCGCTTTTGCGGGTTGCCTTTTAGGGCGGGCGATTTCGACTTCTTGACGATACGCGCCCGGCCTTTGCGCACGAGCTGGCTGATTGTGGGCATGCTTTCCCTCTAAATTAACGAAAACCGTTTACGCTGATCCGCGCGGAGCCTCAGGCTCATTCGCTGAGCACACAAAAGCGCCCCACTCGGATTCTGCTGGATCTTGAGCTTCGCTCTTGCAGAATGCGGGGGCGCACGCCTACTCATCACACATTGCAACTAATGTCTACAAATGCGTGGCTGGCGTACTCGACGCCGGCCGAGCCTGAACCCCCTTAGAGCGAAACCCAGCGTACTGGAGCTGCTTCAGCTCCCGTACATCCCATCGCTAAGCAAGCGGCCAACTGCGCGACAACCCCAAGTTTGACCTGAAGCCGCCTCCCAGCTTGCCGACAATTCGCTAGTATACTCCGACGCCTTCGCGATGTCAAGCCTCTGAGACGTAACTTGCGTGCAATTTAAGCAGCGCGAGTCACTTTTCCAGCCTTTAAGCACTTGGTGCAAACCTTGAGCTTAGCCGGAGCGCCCTTCACAAGCGTATGAACGGATTGCAAGTTCGGCTTGTAAATCCGTTGCGTACGAGGCGCCCGAAGCGCCCACGAACCGGAATGGACGTGTCTGATGTTTCGCCCATACTGCGCGCCTTTGCCGCAGATAGCGCATTGCGTAGCCATAACATTCACTCCAATACTGCCATTTCAAACGAACGACCGTCTACTATAGCATATGCAGGAACAGAATCGCAATAAGAGGCCGTCTTAAAATTTAACATTAAGAACCATAACATTCCGTTAACGTTTTGATAATAATTGGAATATCATAAAGAGGAGCTTCTGGCAAAGAGGCGCCGACAGCGAAGGATATGCGACAATGTTGCCACAGAGGAAATTATTCGTAAGAACAGTCGCCGGACTGCTCGTGTTTGGAGTCGTCACAATTGGCCTGAGGGCCGCCAGCCACGAAATAAATCGCGCGTCAACCACGACAGTTGCGACTCTTTCGCAAGCCGATTACACGTTTACCGTGAAGGAAACGCCCCTTAACCCCAACGACCATATCAATAGCCTCGGAATCCATTCGGATGGCTATTATTACCAGTGCGAAATCTCAAAGGGCAAGGAAATCGTATCGACCTACGTCATTCGCCGATGGAAGGGATTCCATGGCCAACAGGTCAGCATCATGCCCCTGCAGCTCAAAACGCATCGCCGCCTGATGGCGGAAATTGAGATTGTTCCGGACTCCGGTCCAACCATTGTCGCCGACTGCATCATCTCGCCCCCCGCGCCCGACGACCAGTTTGGCGGCGGGATCGTCAACTGGCGAGGCTTTGAGATGGAAGGCGTTTAACCCTCCACCCCTCTCGGTCCCGGCGGCTCCGCATATACTCGCGAAGCCGCCATTACACTGATCGGCCAAACGCCGCATCAGTCGCGCAGATCGGCGAACAGCGCGGAACTTAGGTATCGCTCGCCATAGGACGGAATGATCACCACGATCTTCTTCCCGGCGTTCTCAGGACGCTTAGCGACCTCGATCGCGGCCTTGAGCGCCGCCCCCGACGAGATCCCGACCAGAAGCCCCTCTTCGACCGCCGAACGTCGCGCAGTCGCGAACGCATCTTCATTCGATACGCGAATCACTTCATCCACGAGATCCAGGTTTAGCACCTTCGGTACAAAACCCGCCCCAATCCCCTGAATCTTGTGCGGCCCCGGCTTAATCTCTTCGTGATGCTTGGCCTGGGTCAACACCGGAGAATCCGCAGGCTCGACGGCAATCGCCTTGAATGCCGGATTACGAGACTTGATCACATCGGCAATGCCGGTTATCGTGCCGCCCGTCCCAACGCCGGCAACCACGAAGTCTACCTTGCCATCCGTGTCTTTCCATATCTCTTCCGCGGTCGTCCGCCGATGAACTTCCGGATTCGCCGGATTGTTGAACTGCTGGGGAACAAACGAATGAGGCGTTGCCGCCGCCAAACGCTCCGCCTCAGCAATCGCCCCCTTCATGCCAAGCGGCCCGGGAGTTAGCACCAATGTCGCACCGAACGCACGCAGCAGCAATCGGCGCTCCAAACTCATCGTTTCCGGCATGACAAGGGTGATCTTATATCCCTTGGCCGCAGCCACAAAAGCGAGCGCGATCCCCGTGTTCCCCGATGTCGGTTCGATAATGACCGAATCCTTGTTGAGAAGACCCTTCTTTTCAGCATCTTCGATCATCGCGACGCCAATTCGATCCTTCACCGATGAGGCGGGATTGAAAAACTCAAGCTTCGCTAGCACTTCCCCCCCAGCTCCGTCCGTGATCTTGTGCAATCGAAGCAGCGGCGTCTTTCCTATCAGTTCCGTGATATTATCGTAAATCGGCATATCGTTAGGCCCCCTTCATCGATGGGAATACGCGGACGCAATGGTCGAGTAATTCCTCAGTGCTTATTGTACCGCGATACTTCGCCAGAATTTCCTAATAACACAGTAAACATATAGACAATTTTATTCCCATAGGCATTCAGGCCTTCAGACCAGAAAAAACGACCGCTCACACACCGAAACCCCGCCATTACTTCGCTCGCGTCAACGCAATGACCGCGCACACCGGAATGTGCTCGGACGATTCGATCCCGCCAGTCCAACAGCGAACGACTGTCCAATGACGACTCACGAGAATGTGATCGATGCGAACATAGGGCTGTCCAACCTTCGTATACTGCCCATACGAGTAACCATAGCCCCGCCCCGCCTCCTCGAACGCATCGCGGTAACCAGCGCTCATCGGGTAGCGGCACGCAAGCCCTTGAACCGGCGAGTTCAGGTCGCCGGTCACGATTGCCGGGCCGCGATCGAGCGCCATCGCGTACGCGAGACGCTGCGCCTGAAAGACCCGGTCTCGCGTGTTGACAATAATCGGCTCAATGTCCTGCTTGCGGAATCCCACGAGGCCCGATCGCGGACTAAATAAGTGCACGTCGTAGAGAGCAAATCCCGTTCCGCCCATACGCACCCAGACGCGCGTGGCGTAAAACTCTCGGCCCTTAAAGGAAATATCGACGCGCTGGATCTTGCTGATCGGGAACTTGCTGGCGACAATATACTGCCCATCGGTGCGCACGTTGTACCCGGCAAGCGCGCTTGCGACATACGTGGAGCACATCAGATTGCTCGAATCCTGAAACTGGACGATATCCGGATTTGCCTTGCGAATCTCCTCCGCCACTCCATCCGCGCCGTGCATGCCCCACTTCGCGTTGTACGTCATTACTCGAATGTGAGGAGCCGGCAGGGGATCGCGCGGGAAACTCCACGTAAAGCCCATCAAGGGACCGAGGGTATAGAGGAGCGCCGCAATCGGCAACAGCAGCCACCGGCGCGACCAGATCGCGTAGGCGGGCAGGATCACAACGGCGGGAAGGGCGTAGACAATCTGCGGAAAGTACAAATTCGCCGCGCCGAACCACCAGGTCTCCGGGCCGTAAGCGTTCGAGATGCCGATTACGAGCAATACGGCAATCCAGAGAACGGTCGGGGCAGCCAGCCAGAACGGCGGACGGTCGCTGTAGGCGATTGTCGCCCCACATGCCCCGCACGTATACCGGCCGCGCGCGAGAGCCGAAATCGGGACGCGATTACGCTGTCCGCACCGGCCGCATGTCCTGACGATGCTTGTTGGTATCGCGATATTACGCCTCATAATCGCTCCCGCTCGGATAAGATGCACTCAATGCCGGAAATACGCTGACGCACGCGACGAGACGCCAACCTCGGCAATCCTGCAATTCGCGCGGTCGAGCCAACTTTACCGGCTTTGATCCGTGGAAACATAATGTCCGTCAGGTGTCGCAACGAGAGCCCGCACTGGAACTGTCGCCGTCGCTGGCGCATTCGCCTCCACTGGTTTGGAGGAGTTCTTCACAACCCCAAGGTGTAAAAGAACCAGAATCGTGATTCCCAGGGCGATGCGATACGCAATGAAGAGCCCGGTATTGTGCTCCTTCATGAAGCCCATGAACCACTTCACAACGACATAGGCGAACAAGCCAGCCACAAGCGCCCCCAGCAAAAAAGGTCCCGTGTCGCCCCCAAGATGAGAGGTATGAAGCGTCTTGAGAAGTTTGTAAACCCCTGCGGCCGTGATCGCCGGAATGCTCAAGAGGAAGCTGAACCGCGCCGCCGCCTCTCGCGTCAACCCCAGGAACAACCCCGCCGTAATCGTCACGCCGGACCGGGATGCGCCGGGAACAAGTGCGAGCACCTGAGCCCAACCGATAATCTGGCTATCCTTGAACGAGATCCTGTCGATCGTCTTGACGCGCTTGCTCGCCGCCTCGGCCGCCCACAAAACAAGCGCGAGCAGAATCAGCGCCACCGCGATCACGTCCAAATGCCGGAACTGCGTGTCGATCTTCTTCTCGAGCACGGCCCCAAAGATCAACAGCGGGATCGTCCCAAACAGCGTGTACCACCCAAGCCGCGCATCCATGTCGTCCGCCACAACGTTCGCCGGCGACTTCGTGCGGATAATCCCCTCCACATACCGCACGAGATCGTTGCGGAAGTAGGCGATAATCGCAATGATCGGCCCGAGCTGAACCACTGCGGAAAACGCCGATCCAGGATCGTCCATCTTGAAGAAAAGCTGCGGCACGATCGCCATGTGCGCCGTGCTGCTAACAGGGAGGAACTCTGTTAGGCCCTGCAAGAGCCCGAGTATGACCGCGGTCATGTACGAAATATGGGGTACTACGTGCATCAGTGATCCTTCGCGAGTGAAATGGCGAGCCCCGTAGGGTCAAGCGACCGCCCAATTGTACCCCAGGGTCCTGTTGCCATGGGCTATCTGTGCACAATCGGCAACAGTTCACGATTGGGGACAGCGAATAGTAGCTCGTGCCGCAGATCCGCCGGCGTAGCCGTTTTTGGGTCCAGATACGATGGCTCGAGCCGAACAGGCAGCCTCTGCGGCGAGCAGTCTTACCATTTTTCTTGAATCTTATCGGAAACGTCGTACAGTCCCCGCAATCGAAGCTGATCACGCAATGGCGAACGCCGCGCCCGGATTTACCCTGCCCCCGCCGACTTCCACAGGACATAAGAGAGCGCGACGCACGTCGCGGCCAGAATGCAGGCCCACAGCTGCCAGCGCCCTAGCGAATCCGGAGCTCGTACCATTGCGGCGGCTTGAATGACGAGCAGGACAATCGACGGGACGGCCGTTTGGGCGAGCATAGGCGTCAAATCTCCGCCACGTCCTGAATGCGAGAGCTGAGCGAAAAGGATCGATCCCGCCGGTGCAAGCAAGATCGCGGCGGCCGGAGCAAATCGCTCCGCCCATCCTGCGTCCGCCGCGCAGGCCACAGCCAGCAGGGATGCGCTCAGCAAACCGGAGAGGATCATGCCAGCGACGTACACCGGGTGCGCCGGATGCGCTAACGTAAGAGCGAGGCCGACGACCAGAGGCAACGCGACAAGTGCGCCAAGAACCAGATACCAATAGAAAATCTCCGCAAATTGCCGTCGTGGAGGCAATACGCGAACCCGGACGCTCATTTCGCGCTTTCCGCCCGTTGTCTCCAACACGATCACATCGCTGTAATCGCCCGGGCCATCGAGGAGCATCGATGCGTCCGCAACCACGGTCAGAGGCTGCCTGTGACGCGTAGCAAACGTCATCGGCGTCACATGAACCCATCCCGGAAGCGACGCGACGCGCCCCTGCAAGAGCCCATGCCCCACGTTTCGCAGCAGAACGCGCTGCAGGCGAGTTTGTCCATGCCGCAAAATGCCAAAGTCCACGTCGTCTTGGCTTAGGCCGGCGTGCGCGCCGCCGCGCAATTTTAGTTCGCGACGCAAAGCGCCGTGACGAGGATGACGTGCAACGCCTTGCTCAAGCACCTCGATAACCGCCGTGTTATCGTTGATGGCGCCAAGCGCGCGCGCAAGCAGCAGATAGTAGGACGCCCGCCCCGGATCGAGATTGACAGCCCGCCGCAATACGCTCGCCGCCTCGGCGTACGCGCCCGCGCGCAGCAAACGGCTCCCAATCCCGGCCTCGCGACGCGCCGTGCCGGTCGTGTCGACGCCCGCGCGATACAAGAACTCGCGCAGTTTTTGATCTTCGTCAATAGCCGTATCAGACTCGATGGCGCGAGCAACCCGCGCGAGAGGCTCTTCGCCCAAATCGATCAACCAACGCGAGAGCGCCCCCGTCACCAACGCCAGCCGCGCATCTTCCCAGTCCTCGGTCGCCGCATTCAGAAACTGATCGATGTCGCTAGCCCCGATAAGCGTCGGCGGCTCCGTCGTCATCGGATCGCACGGTGTTTGCATCGAAGAGCCGTTAGGGCTCGTTGCAGGCGGCAAGGGGGGAAGCTCGACCGCGCTAAGGCCAAGCTTCGCTGTGAGTGCGCGAAGGTCGGCCAGCAAGGCCTCGGCGGATTGGTAACGTTGAGCCTTGTCGCGCGCGAGCGCCTTCAGAGCGATCCGATCGGCCTCAAGCGGAATCTCGGGCACGAAAGTACTCGGAGCGACAATTGTCTCCTCGCTTACGGCGCGTTGCCAGGCGAACGGATCCTTTGGACGCGCGACGCTGAAGGGACGCCTTCCCGTAAGCATCTCGTACAAAATCACGCCGACCGACCACAGGTCCGACTGAGCATCGCTTCGAGCATCCCCGCCGTAGTCCTCCGGCGCCATGTACGCATATGTCCCCGCGCCGCCAGCGTACGAGTTCGTGCCGAGCACCTCGGCCAGACCAAAATCGACCAGCTTCACCCGGCCTTCCGTACCGATTAATATATTGGCGGGCTTAATATCCCGGTGAACCGTATGGTGTGCGTGGGCAAAGGCAAGCCCATCGCATATCTGGCTGCCGATGTCGATTGCCTGAGCCAGCGCAAGTGGACCATCCGCATCGCGCAGCACGTCCTGCAGGTTGCGTCCTTCGACGAACTCCATGTCGATCACGACCTTGGCGCCGATCGTATCCACTGAGTTGACGCGAACGATATTGGGATGGCGCAAACGATCGAGAACGCGCGCCTCCTCTAAAAACCGGCTCTTCTCTTCGCCCTGCGCGGCAATCTCTTTGATCGCAACCGTCCGTCGAAGCAGTGTGTCGCGCGCCAGGTACACGATGCTCGATGCGCCATGGCCAAGGACATCCAGACGCTCGTACTTACCAAGCATTCCTAAAGACATTCGCTTAACGCTTTCCGCCCGCTGAATCGCCGTTCGGCAGCGCTCGGATCACCGTGAGCCGACCGCCGTCGATCACATAGATATCGCCCGGCCGCGCTACCCAGAGCGATGCCGGCTGCTGAATCTGTCCTTGCCCAATGCACTTAATATACTTCCCGTCGGCCGTGTACAGCCGGATCATCGCCTCGCCCGCATTCGTGATGTACACATTGCCCTGCGCGTCGGACGCGATAAATCGCCGCCCTTCGAGCGACGACGCCGGTCGCGGCTCGATCTGCCCGGCCTCATGGATCTGGCCAGCCGCATTAATACACATCAGCTTGCCGGTCCGCGCATTCGCTACGACCACGCCCGCATCGCCCCCAGCAAGCAAATCGGGCAGGACGTCGTCCAGCAGAAGCACCTGCGGTTTCCCATAACTGAGCTTCGCATAATCGACAGCCGCCGCTGAGTACACTGCCTTATGCGGTCGCGGCGCGACATAGAACGGATGCAGCCAGCCGACGGCCGCGAGAACCAGCGAGCAAATCAAAGCGCCGATCACGGCCCCGCCAACGACCGGCGCAACCACCCGCCGCGGGGAAGCTTCTCCAGCCTTTGCATCCTCGCCCAATCCGGTATCGACGATGGTGGCGGCCTCGGCAGGACGCTCAAGCGTCAACGATCCGTGCATCTGCTCGCCCGTCGCCGTCGCCGCCAGACCGTCGGGCTCCGCGACGCCAATCCGCGCCAGCGCGCCAGAGATATTGTCCTTGGATCCGCCCCGCTTCGCGGCATCCACCAAATAATCGATCGCCTCCTGCGCGGTTCGCGCCCGAGACATGATCTGGATCATTCCAGCCTCATCGACAATATTGCTCAGCCCATCCGTGCACAGAAGCAGGGTGTCGCCTTCGCAAAGCTTATGCGTCTTAATGTCCGGCTCGACCGTCGGATCGATTCCGATCGCCTTCGTGATGACATGTCGAAACCGGCTCTGACGCGCGTCGTGGTCGCTCAAGTTGCCGGACTTAATCTGATCGTGAACGTAGGAGTGGTCCTCGGTGAGGCGGCGGAGAAGTCCGTCGCGGAGAAGATAAGCCCGGCTGTCTCCAACATGCGCGATGGTGGCCGAATCGTCGGCAATCACCGCGGCGACACAAGTGGTGCCCATGCCTTTCTGGCCGGACTTCGTGCGGGCCAGTTCATAGACGTCGGAATTCGCGCGGCGAATTGCCGCAGCCAGCGCATCCCCATAGGGCGGTTTTGCGGCGCCCGGAGCAAGAAGCGAACCCAAAGTCGCCCGGATCGTGCGGACAGCCGTACTGCTGGCATCTTCCCCGTATGCCCGTCCACCCATCCCGTCCGCCACAATCAGAACCGCCTGGGCGCCTAACTCGCCATTCCTAGGCTGAACGACAAGAACAGCGTCCTCGTTGTTCTCGCGCGTGCCGAGGTCGGTTTTTGATCCGATCGAAACGTCCATGACGACAATTTCACTTAACTAAGCCGAAGGTCCTGAGCCCTTCGTGCCCTGAGGCGATGAGGCTGATAAACGATAACGCCAGGCGTTCACGAGCGCAATCACGAGGCCCACGACGGCGCAAACGGCGTAAAAATAGCGGTAGCTCGCCGGATAGTGCGCGTTCGCAACTGCGGAGCAGGCTATCCCCGCCGCCCCAAACCCCATGCTGATCGCGGCGTTCGGATCATGTGGATGGTCGGGATCCCGCGACAGACGCGCATTGATCATACCCTTGCTGCCAGAAAGCGCGAGAAAGAAGAATACGACGCCAACCAGCACGCCCACGATCAGCCCGGCAGCGGCCAATCTAGGCGCGAGTCCCTGCGCCGTGTTCATCCACGGCGCTCCGATGCCCGGCAATATCGCCAAAGCGGCGACCGATACGATCGTAAAGCGCAGCATATATCTCTGACATTGTACCAGACTCGCATACTTCGCGTGAGCAACTACCCTGAGCGTCGGTTCACGACTGGCGCAGGGGACCACGGCGTGCGTGCCTCCACGAAGCGATAGCTGAGTGATATTCTCCATGCTGCTCGGCCAACTGAGATCCCCTGTTTCTTAAGTCGAATTTACGAGTGAAAGGTTTCGAGGCACATTACAGTGGAGACTGGTAAACGCCATGAGGTCAACGAGCAAATGGAACGACATAGTTATCGATTCCGATAGGCCAAATTACGAGCAAGAACACGAACATATGTTCTTTATCGCACTACAAGCACAAATCGAATCAATATGCGAGGATGCCCTATGGAACCAGATCCAAACTTTAGGCTACGCAGGAAAACCGTGTGTCTGGATTGTTCTCCTTCTGGCCGAGACGCTGCCAGATCGAGCCGCCAAAGCGCGAGAAGAGCTAATCAGCGCGGTGGTCGATGAGGCTAGGAACCGGATACGCGAATCGGTCCCGAGTGAGCACATTGAGCGCTACCAGTCCTGGCTACGGCGCGACAAACTGCCAATAAGTTGAAGCGGCTCCTATTCGCATTGTGACGACAGGCAGACAGGGAAACGGATCGAGGAAGCCACATGACACTCCAAGCCAATGGCGGCAATCTCACAACAGAAAACGCCGCGACACAAGCAAGCTCCGTTCCCCCAAATGGCGCGGTCAGCGACGAGTGCGGATTTGTATTCCAGTGTATTGCCGTCAAGCAACCAGTCCCGTCGCAAGCTGGCGTCCCTCCCGGCGGAACGATGGCCTCCGGTGCGCCATCTGGCGGCGCGACGGCTCCGGGAACAACCAAATGGATGAACATTCCACTCGATAATCCCGACTCGGTACTCGGCACAAAACCGCCAGGAGGCTCGCCTGATCCGGTCGACGCACTCATGGGACTGGGTTTGTCGCGAGCGTGGGCCGAGCATCTCGCGACGCCCTCGCCTCCGCGAGGCTCGGAGGCGCTGTCTTCCAAGGAACGCAACGAATTGATACGAGCGGCGTCGGACAAGGCATTGCGGGATCTGACGGATGAACTGATGTCTTCACGTCGATTTTAGCGCCTAAAAGCTAGAACATATGTACGTAAATCAAGGAGGTAGCCCAGGCGGCCATGGCGAATGAGAAGGTAGCTTCTAGCGGCTCAAGCCAGGCGGATGGTATAACGATCGAACCCGCCGGTTCGCTGCGCAGAGTGGAACAGGGTTCAACGGGCGAAATGCCGGTGACGATCCGTTCGCGCGGCTCGTTTTCTGGAGAGGTCACGCTGACCGTATGGGCGCAAGGCGGCGGGATCGCCGTGACCGTCGCCCCCGCCATCGTGACCGTGTCGCCCGGCAAGCCCGCGCAAGCGGTGGTGCGCGGGACCTTCACCCTCAGCGCGGCGCTCGGCGACCACGCGGTCCGTGTCTTGGCGCAGGGCATCGCGGCGGCGCGGGAAATGACACAGCCGGCCGTGCTGGACGAACCCGTGCAAGACGGCGGAACGCAGCTCCCCCGCCTTTGGACGATCGCCGACCAGGGGAAGCCAGCCGCGCCGGCGCGGCCGGCGAGCGACGACGATGATCCGGAGCACGCTCCGATCTCCTCGATCGCCCGGGCAGGAGGCGCGCCTAAGTTATCGACTGACCCACTCGCTTCGGTTAAGCAGGCGGCAAAGCGGATCAAGGCATTTGCCCTTGGGACCGGCGCGCAGATCCTTTCGAATCTGCCAATCGGCCGTGGCGAGAAGGCGGAAGAGGAGGCCGCCAAAGCGGCTAATGGCCTGGATGCCGCAAACAAGCTTGAGAGCATCGCAGCCCAGACCGGTAAAGCGGCATCCGAGAACCTTGCCGCCGTTGGCGAGAGGCTCAAGAATGTCGCGGCGAGCGTCCAATCGGCCGCCAAGACATTCGCGGTTGAAAAGCACCACCTCGTGCCGCGCCACCTAAACGGCGGCGACGAAGCCGAAAACATCATCGTCATGCCGAAGACCCAGCATCGGGAACTGACAAGCGACATGAACAAGTTCATGCGAAACGTCAAGAACGACCTCGGCGACATGCAGGCTAGACGCGGAAACAGCGGGGAAAAAATACAAGACAACTTCACACCCGAGGAGCGAAACAATGCGCTGAGAAGGTTCTACGCCCATTACAAAGACAAGTATCCTGAAGCAGCCAAACAGTTCTTCGCGAAATGGGGAGAATGAACCCAATGGCGATACTTCACTACATTACATTAAGAAAGGATCTCAGCAATGAGCGAGCTCTCTGAGATTGTCGCGGAGCTACGGAAAAACGGCACTATTGTCGGACACAGGATATCTTACGACTTCAACGACACGGACATGTGGAAAAATGACGATCCTCGGCTTCCCAAGTGCCCACGCTGCGGCATACGAACCGAATTCTTCGCCACCAATCCCGACTATAAGCCCAAGAAACGATACAAGCCGGACTATGCGCCGGAGTTGGCCATCAACGAAAAGACGTCACTGTCGGCAACTTATGACGGCCAGACCATAGCGTCGCGTGCCTTCCGAGACTGGTGCGCCAAGCAGGGCTATTCCGGCCTGGAGTTTCGCGAACTCCCGGTAGATCCTTCTCACTTTCATTTTCTTGTCAACAACGTTGTGCCGTTTGACCCCGAGACTGCACATTCTCGGTTTGAGAATTATTGTCCAGAGTGCAAAAACTTCAATGCCGTGGCCGTTGGATTCTACATCTTGAAGGTCTCGAGCCCGCTTAGCGATGGCATCTACAGGACCGACATGTTGTTCGCAGGTGGCAAGGAGAAACATCCTCTCTTCATCGTTGGAGCGGAGACCAAAGCCAAGATGCTTGCAGCAAAGATGAAAGGGCTGGACTTTGACCCCGTCTACGCCAGCCCGGCAATGCTCGAAACGCCATAACGCCGCGACATGGCGGCAAGTCTGCTAAACTAGCAACGCGCCGCGCCCAAACCGTGCGCGGCTGGTCTCCGTGTGCGCGTGCGTGCCTTTCTCGACTCGCGGCGCCACACGCTTTGGACGGCGTCCAACAGATAAATCGGCGGCGAAACGCTCAGCCCCGCATCGCGACGTGTCACGCGACGCGTGCGTGTTTTCTATTCGTTGAGGCATGCTATAATACGTATATGTTTGCACTTAACTTCTACAGTGAGCTCTACGGCGATGTCATCAAATCCGGTCGCAAGTCCGCGACCATCCGGATCGGCGACAAGAGCGACAAGTACTCCACCGGACAAATCGTCTGGGTCACCCTCGGCGCGCGATACGCCCGCCGGAAAAAGCTCTTTAGCGCCATCGTTGATAAAGTGGAAGTCAAACCCCTCGGCGAACTCTCCCCGCGCGATATCCAGCGCGAGAACCCCGAGTTCCGAAGCGTGGACGATGTGCTAAAGCTGCTATCCCAGATCTATGGCGAACCAGTAACCGCCGATCGTATCGCGACGATCATCTACTTCAGCCCTGTCGACGAATACGACCTGTAGGACATCCTTTTGCGCCAAGTCCTGCCACATGCGTTGCACACTTCGACCCCTTGAGCCCGTCGATGGGCGCGAGCGGGGCCTTTTTTGCTCGCCTTTTCGTAATTCGCATGCCGGCCCAGTAATCGGGCAGGATTTCAAACGCCGCGCGGCGCAACGTTGCGCATGAGCACTTCAACACTCGATAAGTATCTCGCCTCTTGCGAACCGAATTACAGCGAACAGCACCACATGCTGGGCGGCCCGCTGCATTCGCCCGGCTACCATACGACTCTGCCCGACGGAATTTGGGCGCACGACACGCGCGGCGCACTCGACTACGCGCTCGCACTATTCGCTTCTCACGATCCCGCTTATGTCCGCCGGGGACAGGATGTCGTCGATGCCATCCTCGACCAGCAGGACACCGACCCTACAAGCCGCACCTACGGTATCTGGTCCTGGTATCTTGAGGAACCACTCGACAAAATGTCGCCTCCCGATTGGAATTGGGCCGACTTCTGCGGCGCTCGCCTGGCAGACATACTCATGGCTTATTCGCCCCTTCTGCCAGACGGCCAAATTCAGCGCATCCGCACGGCTCTAGGCCACGCGGGCTGGTCGATATTCCGGCGCAACGTTAACTGCGACTATACAAACATCGCCATCATGGGCGCGGCGGTCACGCTTGCCGCCGGCGAGATCCTGGGCGAATCAAGACTATTGGACTACGGCCGCTTGCGTCTGCAGCGTCAGCTTGAGCATGTAAGATATCATGGCGGCTTTACCGAGTACAACAGCCCGACGTACAGCGTCGTTGCGGTCGAGGAACTCGAACGCATCCATCGGCTTGTCAAGGACCCAGAGGCTCGAGCGACGGCCAAGCTGCTGCACGAGCAAGCCTGGAAGGTCATCGCGGAGCACTTCCATCCCGGCACGAACCAATGGGCCGGCCCCTGCAGCCGCGCCTATTCCGACTGGCTCTCACCGCAAACTCTCGCCTTCCTGTCCGCCAGAGTCGGCGCACAGCTTCCATCGCGCGACCGCGACGCTCAAGCGGAAATATTGTCCGCCGCCTCGGCAGGCGATATCGTTATGTGCCCCGAGGATCTGCGCCCGCTGTTCAGTTCCTGGACAGGCCCGGATCGCGTCGTTCGCTCGCGTTTCGTCCGGCGCGAACCCGACGGCAATTCCACCTACGGCACGACATGGATGAGCGCCGATGCGTGTCTGGGCAGCGTAACCGCGGACATCTTGTGGACACAGCGACGCGCCCTTCTCGGATACTGGCGCACCGGCGAAGACCCGGCAGTCTGCCTCCGGATGCGCTTCCTGCACGATGGCAAGGATTTCTCGTCCGCCTTCGTCCGCAATGCCCAGGACGGCCCCCGGGTTCTAAGTCTCACAGGCTTCATTCTTGGCAACGGCGATTTTCATCCAAGTCTTGATCGTCCAAAGGACGACACCTTCCGCGCCAGCGATTTCCGCCTGCGATACGAATTGCTTGGAAAAGGGGCCAAAGTGCGGCAAATCGAGGATCGGCGCTTCGAGATGGCTGCGGGCGGCATCCGCGCTGTCGTTCACGGAGGAGACGGGTGGTTCAACGGCAAACCCGTCCAGTGGGAAACGTCGGCTACCGATGACGGCGTCAGAGTTGACGCCATCTGCTACGCGGGGCCAGAAAGCTCGTTCCGCTTCGCTAGTCTGGAACGCAGCGTGGTCGCATCCGCCGTCGAGATCCTCAAATCCGGCGAGGTTCCCACCGCCGAACGGCCGTCGCTCACTACCGAAAACGCGCATGCAACCACAACGTGGGATGCAGCAACATCGCTCACGATCACTGGACCGGCTACGCCCAATGGCGGCAAGGGCTAAAGCCCCGACTGACAAGCAAAATCCCAGGCGCTCGCTCGCATGGCGAATGCCTGGGATCTCAACGACCTCTTAGTGATGGTGCGCATGCCGATGCCGCAGATACCGCAGGCGGCGCGCACGCGCCTGCGCCTGGCTCTGGTGCTTTCGATCCTGTTCATAACGGGACGCCGAATATGCGGCGCCGGCCAATCCGACCGCAGCCACCGTTTTATTGCCTTTCGCAAGCCCCGCGGCGCCAACAACAGCGGAACCTATCGCAAGGTTGCGCCACGTATTCTTAGAATCCTGACTTGCTAGTACCGTAACCGGCATAAACAAGGTCGCTAAGGTCACTACAATGAGGCCCACCGCAACCCCTTGATACTTCAAACCCATGTACATCTTCCTTTCCTGCAGCGCAATCGAGATACGAAAATGAGCAATGAACTACTCCCGCAGCAAGCTCCGCGGTATCAAGCTTCCGGACTGGCCGGTAGCGGAGCAAGCTCCGGAAAATGAACCCAGCGTAAACCGAGCCGTCTTCGGCTCACAAAGGGTCCAGCGTCACGCTGGTTCATATACATAAGACTTGACAATATTGGCTGTGTGAACCCTCACCCCAGCCCTCCCGCAAAGCCGCGGCGAAGGAGCCGGAATTCCCACACCCATTCCAATGGGAAAGGGACAGGGTGACGGTCTTTGCAACTGAATGCAATTAGAGCAAGTCTTGGTATTACAGAATACTAGCCTTATGCCCGCAATCGACTCCGATCCCCAAACGCGCGGTTGACGTATACAGCCTCCCTTTAAAACGGGAGAACGCGCGCAAAGGTTCCATAGGTCTTGAACTCCACCGAACGCAACTATCAGCCTCGACGCGTTTTTTGCGACGATGCCAGAACAAAGCCTCGCCCCAGGATGAACAGCGTCACGACGATCATGGGCAGAAAGGAACGCACCAAACAACTATACTGGTAGCCAATGTGTCGTATCGCAAAATCGAAATCCGCCAACGGGCCTAGCAAGAACAGAACCATGCCGGCCAGCCCCCAGCGCAAGCAGCTTTCCGCCGCCTGATCGATCCGCCCCGCCAGTTGATGCTCCGCTGCCTCGCCCAGGACGCCCCCAGCAATTGACCCAAGCACGATGGAGAAGGCGATAGAAAGCCAATAGGGATAATCCGCCTCCCAATAACCTCGTTGCGTTCCCGGCGGAGGAAGGTACCAATCAACTGCCCCAGTGAGCAGACCAATCCAAATTGCGCCAAGCAATGGACCAAAGCGGCACAGCCTCTGAAATGCTCGCAGATCGTCGTCGCCTTCAGATTTGACCGGCTCGTCGGAAACGGATGGGGCCGCGACTCTCATGAACGGACCTCCGGCATGCCAAACGATGGCATGTCCTTCGTCTCAAAGCGGACAATCGGCTCCATTGCGTGTCTCCCTGGCAATTATAGCGTTTGCATCGCAAACGGTCAAGAGAGCCTGCTTCGAGCTCCAATAGATCGCCATATTCCGCCCCACCCACTTGGCGCTTGCCCGAAATGCACGTGCGACGAAAAAACGGCCGTTCCTTGAACGCCAACCGCCGCCATCGCCGGTCAGAACAACAAGGAACAGCCGTCACGCACGGCTCCGAGGCAGACGCCTAGAACGTCAAGCCCACGTTAAGCGTCAAGCCGTCGCCTTTATCCACCCACTGATACCGGGCCTCCGCGAACAACGCCGTGAACTTATAGCCCGCGGAAATGTACGCGCCCAGACGCGTCGTTACGCTGCTGTGGCTCTGGTCGATGTAGTAGCCGCCGGCTCCGGCGCCCACATAAGGCTTGCCGAGGACGCCGCCGCCTAAGCCAAGGGTTTCGCCAAGCGTCAGCGGAACGATGTACGAATGCGTGCCATTGTGCGTGCCGCCTTCGTAACCAATGTCAAGCACAGTGCGAGTGTCGGTGAGCGGAATGCCCATAAAGTTGTACTTGAAGTCGGCCGCGAACTGCGTATCGCCGCCCTGCTTCGCCCAATCGTTATTGGGGATAAACACGCCGACGCCTAAGCCGGACGGAGGGCCGAGCGGCGTCTGTGCCGAAGCGCGTCCCGAAAACACCGAGAGGAGAGCGAGCGTCATCACAACAACGGCTGCACCGCTCAAGGAAATTCTGGAAGTCATTTGCGCATCTTTCCTTTCACAAATCCCATTTGAGACGGGATCGTTCTCTTTGGTCGTATAGCCCCCATGGCCCGAGCGCCAAAGCGCCGGGCACCACTCTCAAACGGGGAGCCTACCGTGTAACATACCCGCCAAACGCACATAATTCACGTACTTTTTGGAGGATGTAAGATGAAAAGAGCGCAGAAGGTTGCCTAAAACTGACGCAGAAAGCGCAAGTCGTTCTCAGTGAAGAGACGCAGATCATCGATCGCATGAACAATCATCGCGACCCGTTCGATGCCCAGGCCCCAGGCGAAGCCCGTATACCGCTCGGAATCGATGCCCATGCTCTCGAGAATGTTGGGGTGGACCATCCCCGCGCCGCCCAGCTCCAGCCAGCGATCGCCCCACTTGATCGCCATCTCTACGCCAGGCTCTACGAATGGGAAAAAGTCTGGACGGAACCGGATCTCGACCGATGGCCCGAACAGCGCACGCGCCAGATGCGCGAACGTCCCCTTCAGGTCTGCAAGCGAAAGCCCCTCATCAACAGCAAGAATATCAACCTGGTGGAACGTGTGAGAGTGGGTTGCATCCACGGCATCGAACCGGTAGCACTTGCCAATCGTCGCAACTCGGATCGGCGGCTTTGTCTGCTCCATGACATGGGCCTGGAACGCAGTCGTCTGAGTGCGCAGCAGATAGTTGTCCTCGACATAAAAAGACATCTGCTCATCGAACGCTGGATGATCGGGCGGATAATTGAGCGTCTCGAAGTTGTAGTGATAGTGCTCAACATCGGGCGTCTCGACGAACTTGTAGCCCAGTCCGATCAGCACCGACTTGACCGCATCCATCTCCCGCGTGAGCACGTGCTGACGCCCGAGCGGAAGACGGCTCCCAGGCAGCGTCACGTCGAGCGCATCCGCGGCAAGCCGCAACGCGCGTTCACCGGCGGACAATCCCGCTCGACGGGCCGTAAGGCGAGCGGTCAGCTTATCCTTGGCCGCATTGACGGCTTGACCGAATGCCGGCTTCTCGTCGGCGGAGAGCTGGCTGATCAAGCGCAGGAGGCCTGTCAAACGGCCCTTGCGGCCGAGAAAGGCCACCTCAACTTCGGTGAGACTGTCCAGGCTCGCGGCGCTGTCGATTGCGTCGAGCCCCTCGTTTTCTATCTGTTCGAGCTGCTCTGTGGGCGTCATGAGGTACATTCGAGGCTCCCCCGGAACCGCAACGCGGATCGAGGGGAGTGAAACGGCGCGTAGTGGACGGAGGGCGCCCGGTTACGCGATGGCAAGCGACTTGACGAGCGCGGTAAAACCGGCGGCGTCGTTGACGGCCATGTCGGCGAGAACCTTGCGGTCAAGCACATTGCCGGCCTTTATCAATGCCGCAATAAACTGGCTGTAGCGAACGCCTTCCGCGCGGCAAGCCGCGTTGATGCGGGAGATCCACAGACGGCGGAACTCGCGCTTCTTGTTGCGACGGTCGCGGTAGGCATAGTTGCCTGCCTTCATGACGGACTCATTCGCCGTCTTAAAGAGCCGGCTCTTGCCGCCAAAATAGCCGCTGGCCTCTTTAATAATCTTCTGGTGGCGCTTGTGGGTCATTACCCCACGTTTGACGCGTGGCATACTCCGAGGTCTCCTTACCCGTTAGTGGTTGACGCCGTTCGGCAGCATTCGCTTGACGCGATGCTTCATCGAAGGCGCGAGCTGACCGTCCTGCGCGAGTCGGCGCGACTGACCGGGGCCCTTGTGAATCATAAGATGGTTGCGGTACGAATGACCGTGCAGCAGCTTGCCGGTGCTGCTCTGCTTGAACCGCTTGGCTGCTGTCTTATTGGTCTTGATCTTCGGCATAACTTTGCTCCTGAACCAGCACTGCGCTGGGGCTGGCGGCGATCCGCGCATTGGCCCCGCCAGACGACGATGGGCAGCGCCGCGCGCGCCCATCACGGCACGCCGGACGGGCGGCTGCATCAAAAAATGACCGTGCTATTATACACCATTGATTCCAAATTTCGCGCAGTTGCAGCGAACGTTGTGCTTCATCGCCCAACGGAACGGCTAATATCTCCGAATATGGTCGCAACGTCGATACCCCTAAAGCCGTCCAAACCGTTCTCGCTAACGCGGCGCCCATCATGCGAATGCGCCGGAAGGGCAACGCAGACCTTATCCGAAATCTCTACAGACAAACCATCCCGCCTCTTAATGCGACAAGGCAATCCAGCCGCCCATTCGTCAAGGAAGCAGCTCCAAGCGAAGAGCAGTGGAGGTTCCGAATCTCTTTCCTCTCGTCCCAACAAGCAGGAATGCCTAGCCGCCGCGATGAAACAAAGGGCGTCGGCGCATGCCTTGAGCGAACGTTCACCCGGTTCGGTATGCGCCTGCTCCCGTTAGAAAGGTCTTCAATGAGTATTCTCAGATACGCCCCTTGCCTCATGTTCGCGCTCGTCTCGCTGACAACCGTCGTTGCGAATGCGGACACGCCAAACCAAAACGCGAATACGCTGCTCCCGGGGACTGGACAGTCCAGTATTCTTCCTGCCGCCAAAACGCGAGAAGTCGATGCTCTCGGCATGTTGCAGCTTGAAAGCGGACATCCGTACAGTCTCGTCGGCACATACGGTTCCTTCACGAGCCCAGACGTAGAATTGGGCGGCACGGTCGGCTATTTCGGCGGTGACAATACCCGATCTCAACGATTTTTCGGAGGAGTTGCAAACTACCATATCAGGCAGCGCGGCGACCTTGCCGACGCATCCCCGCTCGTGCCATACCTCGGCCTCTTCGCGGGTTATGCAATTAATGGCGACAAGGCATTCTCCATTGGCGGGCAGGGCGGCATCAAGTACTTCGTCAACCAAAACGCCGCCATCCTCTGCGAATATGAATATCGATCGGTCAAGTCAGGCTCCAACATCAGCGAACTGATCTTCGGCTTCGGCACATTCTTTCACTAGGCGATTCTCGCAAGCAAGCCGATCGCCTCAAATTACGTAACGCGAGTTAGTGAATATTGAATTGGAGAAAGTTGGAATGGGAAACGAAAAGCGGGTTCTCGACGAAAGACGACGGCGATACGTATCGCCCGCCCGCGTCGTATGCGCAACGGATACGATCGAGTTTAGCGAGCATCTCCTTGACGCCGCGGCTACGATTACCAAATTCACGCCCGGGCAGACGCCAACTTATATAGTGCTCGACTTCGGCCAGGAACTCCACGGCGGCATTCGCATAGAAGGCAGCCGCCAGAACCCGCATCGCCCAGTAAAGGTCCGTGTCCGATTCGGCGAATCCATTAGCGAGACCATGGGCGCCCCCAACAACGACCACGCGATCCACGATTGGACGATCGACGTCCCCTGGTTCGGCAGCGTCGAAGCCGGTCAGACGGGCTTCCGCTTCGTACGAATCGATCTCGTCGACGACGCGCCTCTTGTCATCGAGCGCATTCTTGCCGTCGCGCTCGAATACGATCTGCCCTATATCGGCTCGTTTGAGTGCAGCGATGAGCGCATTAACGAAATCTGGCGGGTGTCCGCCCGTACGGTGCACCTGTGCATGCAGGACTACCTCTGGGACGGCATCAAACGCGACCGGCTCGCATGGATCGGAGACACGCACCCGGAAGCCGCCGTCGTTAGTTGTCTGTTCGGCGAGCACCCGATCGTTCCGCGCAGCATGGATTTCGTGCGCGACAACACGCCTCTGCCCGGCTGGATGAACGGCATCTCGTCCTACTCCCTCTGGTGGATCATAATCCAGCGCGACTGGCTGCGGGCCCACGGAAACCTTGACTATTTGCGCGAGCAGCGCGCGTACCTGCTGGCCCTGCTGAATCAAATAACCGCCTGCGTCGCCGAATCAGGCGAAGAAACGCTAACGGTCGGGCGGTTCCTCGAATGGGCGACGGCACGCGATCAGACCGCAATTGACGCGGGCCTGCAAGCCCTGATGGTGCTGGCGCTCGACGCCGCGGCGGACCTCGCGCGAGCGCTCAACGAACCCAAGGCCGCTCAACTCGCGCAATCGACCGCCGCGCGCGCCCGTTCGTTCGCTAAGCCTCCAAGCGCCAGCAAACAAGCCAACGCCCTTCTAGCGCTCGCCGGACTAGCCGATCCGGTCACCGTGAACGCCAACATCCTCGCGCCCGATCCGTGCAAAGGCCTTTCACCCTTCTACGGCTACTATGTGCTGCAGGCGAGAGCGCTGGCCGGCGACGTAGCTGGTGCGCTGGATCTGGTCCGCGCCTATTGGGGCGCGATGCTGGACCTGGGCGCGACCACATTTTGGGAGCATTTCGACATGGACTGGCTCCCGGGCGCAGCACGAATCGACGAGCTAACCCAGCCCGGACAGCACGACGTTCACCTGGAATATGGCGACCACTGCTACAAGGGGCTGCGCCATAGCTTTTGCCACGGATGGTCCGGCGGTCCCGCGGCGTGGCTCATGGAGCATATCCTGGGCATCGCGCCCGCGTCCCCCGGCTTTGCCGCCGTCCGGATTACGCCGAACCTCGCCGGGCTTGCATTCGCGCGCGGAACATACCCCACCCCGCACGGCCCAATCTCCGTCGAACACGAAGCGGACGGCGCAGGCGGAGTGCGCTCGCGGATTACGCTGCCGGAAGGCGTAACGCAAGCAATAGCGTAAGCGCGACACATCCGCGAGTTGCAAAATCATCACGAGATATGGATTGATGTAAGGAGATCAAGCTGCCATGCCTGCTAATACCGATTGGTTCCATGAAGCCCGCTACGGAATGTTCATCCACTGGGGCGCCTACGCCGTTGCGGCGCGCGGAGAATGGGTGATGAACCGGGAAAACATCCCGGTCGACGAGTACGCCGCAAAATATGTCGACAACTTCAAGGCCGAGCGATTCGACCCTCGCGAATGGGCGCGTGTGGCAAAAGACGCTGGCATGAAGTATCTCGTCCTGACCACGCGCCACCACGATGGCTTCTGTCTATGGAACACCAAAACCAGCGACTACAACGCCGTCCAACGCGGACCCAAACGAGATCTCGTACGGGATTACGTAGACGCCGTCAGGGACGCGGGTCTTGGCGTCGGCCTATACTACTCGGTCGCGGACTGGCATCACCCGGACTACCCGGATGGCTACTGCCGCGACTGGCCCTCAGCGTGGCGAGACGAAGACAGCCGCAAACGATTCTTCGACTACTATTTCGCGCAGTTAAAAGAACTCATGACGGAGTACGGTGCGATCGACATTCTTTGGTACGACGGATGCATCCCGCAACCGACGAATGGCTCCGAAGTGAACACCTGGATCAAATCCGTCCAGCCCAATATTATGATCAATAACCGCAATGGCGCGCCGTTCGACTTTCAATGTTCCGAACAAGCCATACGTCCGCCGTCGAACCCTGAGTTGCCCTGGGAAGCTTGTCTCACACTCAACGACAATTGGGGATACCACGCTGGCGACGATCACTATAAGAGCGCCAAGGACGTCATCATGATGCTGACGCAAACGGCCGAGCACCGCGGAAACCTCATGCTCAACGTCGGACCAATGTCCGACGGCGTAATCCCGCCAAAGTCAGCCGCCATCCTTCGCGAAGCCGGCGACTGGCTGCGGCGCAACGGCGAGTTTCTCGCCAACTCAAGCCGCTCGCCGTACAGCTGGCTCAATTGGGGCCGCTTGACGACCAAAGGGAACATAGCCTACCTGCACATATTCCACCGGCCGGGAGACGAACTCTGCGTGGCCGAAATCGCAAACCGCGTTTTGAGCGCCCGTATGCTCGATGGCGGACAGCCGCTTCCGTTCGAGCAATCCGGGGATCGCCTCTTTGTAAGAAACCTGCCCAACCCTTTGCCCGACCCGCTCGTGACGACTATCGTCCTTGAACTAGACGGCACACCAAAAGCGCATCGGCAGAAAGGCGAGTTCTGGATCCCGGGATAGCCCCCGCTTGCCCGTCGCGCTCCCAGGCGCTCGGGTTCCCTTCCTGTTCGCATGTCCAAGGTTGTCGAGGGACGCGAGCGGAGGGGGGCCCGAAGGGATACGCGGATATCCGCGCCTCCCGGCTCGCCGTTGGCGAACCGGGAGGCGGTGGTTTGTCTCGATAGTCGCGAAGCTACTTGCCCGACCAGTCCATCGGAGTGGGCGGCGTGAACTTCGTCGGCCCTACGTTCACCATCTGGTGGTCGCGGGCGGACTGAATAATCGCGCTGATCGTGTCCACCACGTGGGCCGCATGGACACCGCTCGTGCGGTGCGGCCGTCCGGCGATAATCGCCTGCGCAAGATCCTGAACGCCGCGGCTAAACTCCGATGGCGCGGGCGGCTTGCGAACCAGCGGAACGGACTCGTATGGTTTCCCATACTCGTGCGCCTCGACCGGAGCATCGAAATTCTGGAAGTCGCCAAGAAACGCCGATCCGCCGTCGCCATGGAACTCCATCGAACCGCCTTGCTTGCCGCGGTCCACATAGAAGTTCGCGCTGAGCCGCGCGGTCATGCCGCATTCCAGCTCAAGCGCGGCAAGGTAGTAGTCCGGCGTCGTGATCCGGAACGCGCGGCCTTCCTTCGTCACTCGATCCGGATACAGCACCGTCCCGTAGGCGGTCACTCTCTTCACCGGACCGAAGAACGTGGTGATCAGTGTCAGAGGATAGACCGATACGTCCCACAAAATCCCAACATCGTAGAACGCTTCCGGATTTGGATGCCAGGCTTCGAGGCGGCCGTGGTTGACCTCCGCGTAAACCAGGCGAGGCGTCCCGATGCCGCCGGATCGAATAACCCGCCAAACGGTCTGCTGCGCCTCGCCCATGTAGTTGGACGGCGCGCTGCTCAGTCGTAGCCCCGTCTTGTCCGCGAGCGCCACGAGCCGATGCGCATCGGCGCTCGATAGAGCCAGCGGCTTTTCCGTATGTACGTGCTTACCGGCCTCCAAGCAGCGCTCGATGACCTCCGCATGGGCGTGGTGGATCGTCAGGTTGACGACCAATTCGATGGACGGATCCGCCAGAATCTCATCGAGGTCCCGATAAGTTCGTCCCCCAAATTTGGCGGCAAACGCCTCGGCGCGCGCACTATCCAGGTCGGAAAATCCAGCGAGATCGATTTCCGGATAGCCCTTCATGTGCTCCGCATAGTGATTGGCGATATTCCCGCAGCCGATGATCGCTGTTCGTATTTGCTTTGACAACGCTCTGCTCCTATTTCCGCGCGACGCCTGCCGCCTAACCAATGGGGAACGGCGGCGCGCGGAACTACTTTCCGAAAGCCTTGCGCAGCTTCACGACGCATTCGGTCAGCGCGGGGACTGGATTGTCGACGTCGCCTTCGTATTCGATGACGGCGCAGCCATTGAAGTTAACTTCATCAAGAGTCGCCTTCAACGCGTTCAAGTCCAGATTCCCGGTGCCGATGACCACATCGGTCGGGCGACGGGCTGTGTCAAAAGTGAAGTCCTTAATGTGAAGACCGTAGAGCCGCTCGCCGAACTCCTTAGCCATTGCAATCGGGTTCGCTCCGGCATCGAGAGCCCACGCGGTGTCGAGCCAGAGACCGACGCGTTTGCCGGTAATGCTGAAAATGTGGCGCAAAATCTCAGGCGAACCGAGCCAATGGCAGCCGCCATGGTTGTGGATTCCAAGGTAAACATCGTATTCCTCGGCAAGCGCTTGCATACGACCTAGGGCATCTTTGTCGGTCGCTGGCGAGAACGTAATGCTCATATAGCGCGCACCGGCCGTTTTGAGAAACTCGAAGAGCGGGCGATCCTTGTTCACATCGCCGGAAAGGTTGTTGACGCCTGACGATAAAATGCTCACTCCGGCGGCCTTGTAAGCCGCAACCGCCGCCGCAACATCGGCAGGCTTGTTGAAATCGACATGCACGCCGCAGAGTTCGATGCCGTTCAAGCCGCAACTCTTCAGGCGCGCGATTACCTCGTCGTTCGTCTTGGATCCTCGAAAGCACCAGCTCTGGATGCCAAGCGGAATTCCGTTAGATTGCATTTCTAGCTCCTAGTACGTAAAGTGGTCCGGTATGTGCCGAACGAAGGGAACGATACCGCAAAACGGGCCGCCCGGAGAATGTCTGAGGCGGCAAGCTGATGCCTCGTTCAGCATTGTGGAGTTTCTCTACGCCTGGTTTCGGCGGTTCAGAGGCGATGCGCCGAAACGCCGCTTAAAGGCCTTGGAGAAGTGGTATGGATTCGTGAAGCCAAGAGTATGGCTGATCTGCTGAACGGTCATCTCAGTTTGCGTGACCATCGCAAGCGCTTCGTCGAGTTTGTAGTTCATCAAGGCTTGCGACGGCGATTCGTTGAGGATCTCCTGGCACCGCTTGTTCAGGGTACGTTCGCTAACGCCAAGCGTTGCGGCCATTTCCGCAACGCTCGCAAACGCGTCCCGATGCGATCGAAGCAGCTGCCGCAACTTTAAGCGCCAGCCCTGCTCCGCCGACGAGCGCAAGAAAGCGGGCGAAATCACATCCGGCCCGAACGCGCGAACCATGCGCCAGAAGAATTCGCGCAAGAGAGCGTCGCCGATCATTGAACTCACGTCGTCGTCGATCCGCGCTTCCGCGCGCATCCGCGCGACCAGCGGAAGGACGTCGTCGCGACGCATGGAGGCGACCTGTTCGTCCGGACGAATATTGTCGGCAAACAGAGATTGCCCGCGATCGGGAGCGGCCGGATGCTGCAATCGAAAGCTGATCGCAATGCACCGCAGGGGCGGCGTGAACGAATCCGCGTGGCGATCCTGCGGCTTGACGACCACAACATGACCGGGCTCGACGTCTAGATCCACGCCGTTGATCGCACACTGATAGCGGCCAACATCGACATAAATCACTTCGTGGTCCGCATGAACGTGTTCGGCGTAAGTGGCCGCTTCGTCAACGATCGAGTACCTGTAGCCGGAAAAGGCAGGCATGATGAGCGAATCGGCGGCGGGCTTTTGTCCGTCGGAGAGGGCCGATTTCCGCAAGCGTTCAGGGTCGTGCCTTGAGTCCGCTATTGACGTCGCGCGCGTGGTCATCATCCCAATCAGAATACCTTGACGACGTCAGTGTTTCCAACCCGCCATCGTCGATTCTCGCTCAAGCCTCGCCTAGCGATCCAAAGCACAATTCATGTGAATAATTTTACTAGAAATACGCCAAAATAATATGCAAATTGGTGTTTAGAGCCGTAACGCATAGACGTATATAGGGAGAAGTGCAAGTAAATTTACCTGGGAAGGACCATGCGATCATGACTGAAAAAGAGGACTACTACAAGGTGTTGCAGCTCAGTCGCGATTGCACGCAGGAGCAGATCCGCATGCGTTACCATGAGCTCGTGCGAACGTGCCACCCGGACCACGCACAAGACAAGAATGCTGCTGGCGAAATCTTTGCGCTGGTAAACAAGGCGTACAGCGCATTACATGATCCGCAGCTGCGCAAGATTTACGACGACGAGCTAGCGGCAGCCGTTGGAGCGAAAGCGATCCCGCCCGCCGCTCATCCAAACGGCTCGGTGGCTCAATCTTCTGGCCAAGAACCGGCAATGCAGCCCCCACGAAAGGCAAAGGCCGATTCGGAGCAGCCGCGCCCGGAACCTCCTTCAGCCAGAACAGCTCCCAAAGCAGCATCCGGTCTATCACATTTTGAACAAAGGATTACGATGCCGCTGCCGGACATCCCCGCCCGGGCAGCGATGATTGACTTCCTCTCGACGCAACCAAGCGACCAGCCTGTGTCCCCTCAAGGCGCGTTCGAGAAACCGATGAGCCTACTTGACCAGGCACATGCGGCTGCGTGGCGCGAAAACTGGGCCGCCGCTGAGGATCTATGTACACGCTACCTGCGCGACAATCAAGATAGCAGCGCCGCATTCGAGCTTCTCGGCGACATCAACGCCCAGGATGGACGGACCAAACAGGCGGTCAACTTCTTCCGGATGGCGCACAAATTGGATCCGTCGAATGATATTCTGGAGGCGAAAATCGCCTGTCTACGCGACGCGGTTCACTACACCCCGTCTCAATCGGACGCGCCTGACGGCGCTAGCACGCCCAACGACGCGCCAGTTCATGCCACCCATGCGCCTGCCGAGCATCGATCGATCGCGCCCCCTGAGCCTCCTCGCAAAGCGTTCGGATGGTTTTCGGAGATTTTCCGCCGTTCCGAAGCAAAGTAAAAATCCTGCTACAACACCGCAAGACCGCCGATTTGCGGCAGGCTAATTCCCTGCCCCAGCCTTGATCGATGTGATCACACGCAGAAAAGCCGGACTGAGCGAAGCCCACTCTTCCGGAGAGCAGCGGCATACAACGGAAACCCGTCGATCTTTGTTCAGCAGCGTCGCACGGTATCCGTGAACATCCTTAGCCGTATACTCCGTGATACGGCTGTCGCCGTACGAAAGCATCTGCGACGTAGTCGTCACTTCCTTGTAACCTTCCAGATCCTGCGCGAACTTGTTGCCTGTCATGGCATGCAGCTTCTCGACGGGCGGAGCCGACGCCGGTAGAGGGCTCGAACTTTGCAAAATGCTGCCCGGCGACGATAGCGCGTCGCTCATGAAGCTTCCCGCCTGATCGGAGTTGACGCTGATCTTAGCGTCCCCGCTCGTATACGCAACCCCGCTTTCAACGCCTCCTGACGATGAGCTGTCAGCGGCCCATCCAGCCGGCGCGTCGCAAGAGAATGCGGAATCGCTTGCGGTGTACTTGCCGAAAGTTGCCGGCACAACCGCCTTGGGATGTGAACAGCCCGCCAATGCGGCAAAAGCGGCGAGCACGAAAAGAAGACTAATCAGGCGAACAGAAAGCATATGCGGAACGAATGGCTTAAACATGACTGAATTACCTCGCACTTGACTTATACTTTTTCGTCGAATGCGGGCAATCCTCCTGCCCGCATCAAATCAGCGACCGCCTTCATCGCCTTGGGGCGCCGCAACCAGCCTGAACAAAATCAAACCGGTCCCGTGCATCAATCTGCGCGGGACCGGCAAAAGACCTGTATCGACGCCTGAACTAAGTCAGTGCATGCGGATAAGTTGTGTCAACGTAACTGCAGACCGGGTTGGTTGTCCCATCGTTGACCGTGTACGTGCCGCCTGCCGGGCATGAAGGGAAGCTGCGAATATAGACCGGTACGAGTTCACTCCCGGTCGTTCCGTTCGTGGACGTACTGCTAAACGCGTAAGTCGTTGCCTGCTTCGTGTCCATGATATACTGCTGCTTCGCGCTGTCGATCTGCTTGAGATTGTCGACGCAGCCTTTCGCCCTCGACGAGTTTCTGGCCATAACGAAGTTGGGAATGGCAATCGAAAGCAGAATGCCGATGATCAAGACCACGATCATGATCTCGACAAGCGTGAAACCTCTTGTTCTTTTTAGGTGTATGATCCTCTGGGAATCCATGTCGATGCTTCTCCTTGTTGATGAGCTGGAGCAAGGCGCACGTGGCTCGCAATTGAGCCAACAGCGCTACGATAATTTTCGGCAAGATGCGGAACTATTAGTATATGCGTTAGCCTCGCATATATTCTGTATTTAGCCTATTTTAATTGATTTTCAACCTAGCACGATTACCGGCGAATTTCACGAAATCGCTTGATCCGGTATTCAATAACAGCTTGCCATTCAGTTCATGTGTTCTGCGAAAAGAGCCAGATCGCGCGCGGAAACAGCGGCATCGTGCCAAAATCTCAGTCCACGCAAGGTAAAATCGCCGCATGCTTACGACCGATTTGCCGCACGACCAGCAGAACGCGGATCCAATTCCCTGGGGAGCCGCCGCGCTCCTGACAATTGACCTGCAAAACGACTTCGCGCGCCCCGACGGATCAGCATTCGTTGAGGGAACAGACCGGATCCTGCCGGCCGTTCACAACCTCGTTCGCAGATTTCGCCTGTCGAACCTTCCGGTATTTCATGCGATCCGCCTCTATTTCGAGGATGGAAGCAACGCCGAACTGTGTCGACGGCAACTGCTTGCAAGCGGACGCAGCATCGTGCGGCCTGGATCGACGGGAGCCGACCTGATTAGCGAGCTATGGCGTGCCGGAAGCGAAGTATACTCCGACGCTCTGCTCGCCGGCGAGAGAGTCGCAATGGGGTCGAGCGAGTGGATGTTCTACAAGCCCAGGTGGAGCGCGTTTTATGGAACGCGCCTCGAACAATGGCTGGCATCGCTCGGGATCACAACGTTGGTCGTTGCCGGGTGCAACTTTCCTAACTGTCCCACGGCCACGCTCATCGATGCGACATCACGCGATCTGCACGTCGCCCTGGCGTCCGACGCCACGTCGAACATCCCGGACACGGCCCACAACTGGTGTACCGGCATCGGCGTTGCAATGCGCTCTACCGGTGAGATCGCGGCTGCTCTTGACGCGCTCTACGGCAATCCGGGAACGGCGGGGAAACGAGAACCGTAAGTTGGGAAATGCCGGGCAGCTACGAGCTGGCGTGCACTGCCCAAGCGAGGGCGATCAGTGCGGGGATATCGCCGGTGAGTGCGTGGATCAGAATGAGCGCGGGCAACGATCGATACCGTTCATAGAGCGCTGCAAATACGTAGCCCACCGCCATGATGCCCATCACAACCGGCACGACCATTGCGGGTGGGAAAAACAAGAGCACGGTTAGGCAGTGCCACGAGCCAAAAAGGACCGCGCTCACGATAGACGCGGATTGCACGGAGCAGCCCGCATTGCGTAGCCGCACGTAGACGACTCCTCGCCAAAAGATCTCCTCGGCAACCGGGTTAACAACCGCAAAGTACAGGTAGAGCCCAATGCATGCCGGAAAGCGGAACACCGCATGAAGCGCCGCCATCGCATGCCGTATCAGAACGGGATCGACCAACCACGACGGAACGCCGATGACCGTCAGAAGGATTGCCGTCGCGATACTGACGGCCAGCCCCGCGATAAGCAAGCCAGTCCAAACGCGCGCATAAACCGGCCGGTTTGGATAGCATCGGCACGCGCGTCGCCGAAACACCCAAACCGTGACGCATAGCCCATGGTAAAAGCCGAACGCGGCGACGGCGCTATGCAAAAAATACGCGCCCAGGTAAACCAGCGGCCAGGGCATTAGCGCGAGCGCAACGGTCCAGGCAATCGCCGCCCTGTCAAGCGAACGATCGCCCATTAGCGGTCGGCGCGATGCCTCAGTCTGTCTCTCCAATGTGTCCGGGGGAATCGGCATATCTTTCCGATCACGATCGCTTCTTCGTACTGCCACTATGCCATTTGCAAGCGATTTTTCCGCATTCCTGATGAACTTGCTTGTGCCGCCGGAGCCGTTTCGATCCAGGATTAGCCAACCGCCTCTGGTGGTATAAGTCTCCAGATAATGACGTCGCCTGGGGAAAGGATAACCGAATGAGTGCTGTACGGGTCCTGGTCGGAACGCGCAAGGGAGCGTTCGTTTTAACGTCGGATGCAAAACGCGAGCAGTACGATATTGCTGGTCCGTTCTTCGGAGGATGGGAAATCTACCACGTCAAAGGCTCGCCTGTCGATCCAAACCGGATTTACGCGTCGCAGTCGAGCGGCTGGTTTGGTCAGCTCATCCAACGATCCGACGACGGCGGAACGACCTGGCAACCCGTTGGCAACGAGTTTACATACAACGGAGTTCCAGGCACACACCTTTGGTACGACGGAACGCAGCACCCGTGGGAGTTCAAGCGCGTCTGGCACCTTGAACCGTCGCTTACCGATCCGGACATCGTCTATGCCGGGGTCGAGGACGCGGCTCTGTTCCGCTCGGTTGATGGCGGCCTCTCGTGGCAAGAGTTAAGCGGCTTGCGCTGTCATGAATCAGGACCAGCCTGGCAGCCAGGCGCGGGAGGGATGTGCGTCCACACGACCGTTCTGGATGGCGCGCACCCCGGCCGCATGTTTGTCGCAATCTCCGCTGCCGGCGTGTTTCGTACGGATGACGCGGGAGAGACATGGCGGCCGATGAACAAGGGGCTGCATTCGGAGTTTATGCCCAAGCCGGACGCCGAAGTCGGCCACTGCGTTCACCGCATCGCGCTGCACCCGTCACGCCCCGATGTCTTGTTTATGCAGAAGCATTGGGACGTCATGCGCAGCGACAACGGCGGCGAGTTCTGGACGGAGGTAAGCGGCAACCTGCCGTCGGACTTCGGCTTTCCCATCGACGTCCACGCCCACGAACCGGACACGATCTATGTCGTACCCATCAAAAGCGATTCCGAACATTACGTGCCCGACGGCAAGCTCCGCGTCTTCCGCAGCCGCACCGGCGGCAACGAGTGGGAGGCGCTCACGAACGGCCTGCCGCAAAACGACTGCTACGTCAACGTCCTGCGCGACGCCATGGCGGTCGATACCCTGGACCCCTGCGGCGTGTATTTCGGCACGACGGGCGGCCAGGTATACGGATCGCCAGACGCTGGAGACACGTGGTCCGCGATCGTCCGCGATTTTCCCGCCGTACTCTCCGTCGAGGTGCAGACGCTGCCATGATCCGAGTCAACCTTCCCGCGCACCTGCGAACGCTGGCGAATGTCGACGACGAGGTCGAGATTAATCTCCATGGCCCCGTGACGCAACGGTCAATCCTGGATGCTCTTGAAGCCGCCTACCCGATGCTGCGCGGAACCATCCGCGACCACGTCACCCAGCAGCGCCGCCCTTTCCTGCGCTTCTTCGCCTGCGGCGAAAATCTATCGCTTGCCCCGCCGGACGCCGCGCTTCCCGAAGCCATCGCTACCGGCGACGAGCCGTTCCTGATCGTCGGCGCAATCGCAGGCGGGTAACGCTCACGCTGTAAGTTGGGGAAACCAGGCAGCCTGGCGGACGCTCCGTTGGGGCGGGCATATATTGGTTGCCGCTGGCACCTATCTCCTCTCGGTCGCGACGAAGGGAGGATGAGTAAAGTCGAAAAGCGCATGTAAATAATCGAAAGTTCTCGTAAGACGGCTTCTCAGAGGCCGCCGTGGCCGTTTTTGAAAAAGGGCCGTCTCACCGGTTTCACTGCTTCACGATGTGCGCCGGAATCGGACGCTGCCGGCAAAAGGCCGTACGCGTGTTGACGAGGCAACGTAGATCGCCGCCGTGAACGAGCCGCGGGCAAGACCGGTCCGTGACCGGCGGACCCGGGCGGCAAAAGGCCGTACGCGTATTGACGAGGCAACGTAGATCGCCGCCGTGAACGAGGCGCTGGCAACAAATTGCCCCAGCGGCACGAGCCGTCCTGAATCTTTCTCGCAATACGCCAGTTTATTACACACACTCGAAGAGAAAGCAGGCTGACGATGTGAATGAGCCCACTTATGAGCGAGCTCGGGCGAGCGCCGTCACGGTTCATCCGCGGCATTCCGCTGCCGCCACTCGCGCGGCGATACGCCGGTCGCGTGGTGAAAAACGCGGCTGAAGTAAAGCGGATCGGCAAAACCGCAGCGTCCGGCAATCGCGGCCACTGTCAGTCCAGTCTGCGCGAGAAACTCCTGCGCGTTTTCGATGCGCACTTTGGTGACATACTCCATCGGCCGGTAGCCCGTAGCCTGCCGGAACCACCGGTATAGATGGCCTTCGCTGATATCGCAGAGCGCCGCGAGGGAGGCGGCGGTAATCTCATCGGCGAAACGCGCATGAATGTGTGCGATGATCCGGCTAAGGCGTTCCGCTTCGCTGGCGGCGCTGTCGCGTTCTCCGGCGACCATCTGCACCAGTTTGCCGGCAATTGCCTGGGTAGCGCCATCGATCTCCAGCCCGGTTGCCGACCAGTACGGCAGCCGCGTTCGCAGCCAAAGCGCCTCGATATCCGGCGCGACCTCTAGACAGCGGACTACGGACGCGCACGTTCGGGGCAAGCAATCGAACAGATCGCCCGTCAGGCCAAGCCAGAGCGTATCGAGATTCGAAGTGTCGGAGTTTTCGCGGTGCGCGAGCATCGGAGGGATCAGGATCGCGAGACCGGGACGCATTTGGATTGTCTGCTGCGCGTCGATATTTTTGCCGCGCCCCGCGAAAACATAAGTCATCTCCCATTCGCGATGCCAGCCTAGCGCCGTGCCTATGCGCGGACCGCAGTATCGCCGCGCATACGTGGGAGACGCAACCGTCGACCGGTTAGGATACGCCGACTCGGACCAGCGCCGCTGGTCGATAAGCCATTGACGGTCGATTGCCGTCTCGCCGGCCCCTTGAGATTGCAATTGCATAATGTTAGTATAGTCCATAAATCCAACCTGCAATGCGAGAGACCATGCCGCACAACTGTTATAATGGGCGTTCAAGGCCGGTAGCGGCACGAAGATGACCTGAAATCACGGAGCGTAAACATGAATAGCACACCTCTCGACAAGAAGACCGCGTTTATCACGGGCGCAGCACGGGGAATCGGGTACGCAATTGCGCACCGCTTTGCGGAGGAAGGCGCAAACGTCGTACTGACCGACGTCAACGATGAGCTAAACGAACAGAGCGCGGAGCGAATCAACAAAGAGTTTGGACAGCGAGCGCTGGCGCTTCACTGCGACGTCGCCAATCGGTCCAGTGTCGACGCCGCGATTGCGCGCACGATCGACGAGTTCGGGGGACTGAATATCGTCGTCTGCAATGCGGGCATATGCCCCTTTGTGAACTTTCTCGAACTCGACAACACGACCTGGCAGCGTACGATCGATGTGATCTTAACGGGCTCGTTCAACGTATCCCAGGCCGGAGCGCGCGCAATGATCGCGAAGGGCGTCACGCAGGGGCGAATTATCTTCATCACATCCGGTTCGACCATCCAGGCAAGCGGAACGCAGGTCGATTACGCGGCCGCCAAATCGGGCGTGCGCATGATGATGGCGTCGATGTCCACCATGCTTCCCAAGCTCGGCATCACCGCAAACGCGATCTCCCCAGGCGTCGTCCACACGGAGATGGGCGCGTTTCACTGGGATGTCCCCGAACACCGCGCCGAGTTTGCGCGGACAAACCCGGTGCCTCGCCTCGCCAGCCCCGCCGATATCGCCAACGCCGCCGTATTTCTGGCGAGCGACGCCAGCGAATATATCAACGGCGCGTCAATCCGCGTCGACGGCGGTTTAATGCCGATCGGGTAGAAGGCAGAAGGAAAGTCAAAGACCACAGGCTCTGCCGATGGTCTTTGACTCCTATCGCGCCCTTACGGCCCCGTCCGCACTGTCGCCGCACTCGCCGGAACTCCGTCACCGAGCGCGTAAACCTGTCCCGCCAGCTTGGGATCGCTGGGCACGAGCGTGATATTCCCCGATCCGGCCCCATACACGCTCACCCAGGTTTTCACGCCGCGCGGAACCGTCCCGCGGATCTGCGAATCGCGCACGTTATTGAACAAGATAGCTGTCTCCGACGATGCGAGCGGGTCAAGAGTTAAACCATCCAACGTCATTCCCGAAACATCGTCCGCGATAACTGCCAGGCGCGTATCCGGCCGATCGTTCACGACGCTGTAGGCGCTGAGCTTGATTCCTTCGGCGTGCCGCATATAAAGGCTGTGCGCCGGCAAAGGGCTCCACATGATTGGGGCAGGATAGGCGCCCTCCCGCTCCGGCACGCCAAGCGGCGAATAAGTCGTGCTTCCCGCGCCGATATTCGTGACCCGCACATTGGAGATCACGATGCCGCGCACGGGATGCCCGGGCACGCCCGCGATAATCGACGGACACCAGGCGCGCTCGGCCACGATATCGCTGATCTTGACGTCGTCAATTGTCCCTGTCGGCGCTTTCGCCGACTTATCGACCGGGTTCACTCCCCGGCTGCCCAACCGGATAAAAATGGGCGACTGGACATCGTGCATCACGATATTCCGCACCGTCACGCCGCGAATGTGTGAGCCGTCGACGGATTCGATCGCGATGCCCGCTTCCGGTCCCAGCGCATCGCCGTAAAACTGCGGCGATGTCTCCGCAGCGGCGCCAGCGGCCCAAGGGTCCTTCGGATCGCCGGCCTGGATCGTCGAATCCTCGAACACAATGTTCTCGAAATCGCCGTAAGACTCCGTCCCGATCTTAAACCCGTTAGTGGGGCTAATCAGTTTGCAGCGCGTGATCGTGACATTCTTGCACGCATGCGGAAAGTGCACGGCCGTGCTGCGGTTTTTCAGCACGACCGCATCGTCGCCGGTGCAGATGTCGCAGTTCGCAATCTGTACGTCCTGAGAGCCGTCCACGTCGATCCCGTCCGTATTGGGACCATTCAGCCGGTTGCGGATGCGTATGCCTTCGACCACTACGTTCGCGCAAGCCAGCAGGTGCAGCGTCCAGCTCTGCGAGTTCTGCAGGGTAACGCCGCTAAATCGGACATTGGCGCAGTCCGAAAGAAGGACCAGATCGCCGGAATTGGGTTCATTGTGAGACCAGTAGTGAATTCTTGCGAAATTGATCGTCTCCTGCTGGTGCTTGGAGAGTGAGCTCTTCTTGCTCCAAAAGGCATACCCCTGACCGTCGATCGTGCCGTCCCCGACGATGGCGATATTCTTGACGCCCTTGCCTCTGATGACGTCCCTGGGTCGGTAGTCCTGAATCTGCGTACTGCCAAGCAGCGTCGCCCCCGTATCGAGGGACAGCGTGACGTTGTCGCGTAGGTTGATTGTGCCCGTCAGGTACGTTCCGGCTGGGACCCTCACGGTGCCCCCACCCGCCTGGCTACATGCGTCCACCGCCTTCTGAATGGCGTCGGTGTCCAGCGTCCGTCCATCCGGCGCCGCGCCGCTGTCGACGACATTGAAGACGCGCCCAGAAAGCGCGTCCGCTCTAGCGTCCTGAAGGCTCGCGAAGAGAAGCACGACGACGAAAAAATCCGCCAGAAGCCGCAATTTAGACAGCATAGTCATGACATCCCCCAGTTCGCGCTCGGCACAGCGCCGGAAACGCTACTTCACACTCTCTTAGCTTCCTCTAAGTCTACCCCTTAGGAATGCGGACACGCGAACAAATGATGCCCGCTCCGCGGGATCGTCTGCACGGCCGCACTCCTTTCACGCAGGCAGACTGAATAAGGACGCTCCGTCGAGCTGCATTGAGTCAGATATAGAAAACAGAACATATGTTTGCATTCAGGGTATAATAAGAATGAAATTGTTAAGGAGGTCAGCCAGAGAAATGCGAGACACTCAGCGGCTACACGTAACCGGCGGAACTGACGTGCACCCGGTAGAGCACGCCGCCACGAGCGCTATGACGCTTGAGGCGTCCGGCTGGTTCGAACTCACGTGCCAGCTTGCGTCGCCTACAAGCGTTCCCGAAACACCGCTCGCCGAGCAGTACGTTTCCTTTCCATTACGGAGGGAACATCCGTACGGTACGAAAAGTGGCGATCCCGCCGCGCTCGGCAAGATGGTTCGGAAGGCCAGCGGTAGTCTTGACGAAGGGATTGATCCGCGAACCGGCGAGGCGTTTGCCAGTGAACAGGAGCGGAGCGAGGCACGGCGCGACATCGATCAGATTCGACTTGCGCTCGCGGCAAAGGCGCGGGAAGCGGCGGCAAGCTGGCTGGCGAGGCTGGAGCATGCCCTGCCTGCCAAGGGCAGCGCTGCGAACGGCGCGCCACGGCCATCGCCGGCATCGGCGGCATGGGAAGATGTGCCTCTGGACAATCCCGAAAAGGTTCTCGGTCCGAGTGCGCTCGGATCTGGCTCGGACGAAACACGGGCACTGCAAGAACTCAGTGTCTCGCGGGCGTGGCTTGCACGCTTCGTACGAGAAATTGCGCAAAAGGTAATCGAGCAAGAAAGCCCCAAGACAATCGATGCGGCGGTCGACAAATCGCTTCGAGCGCTGAGCGACGAACTGATGTCATCGCGAAGGCTTTAGCACGTTCCGGAAATCTGGCAATGCGTTGAGTGAAGGAGACGAGGCAGTTTATGGGTAATGAAATTGTGGAAGCGGGTGCGACGTCTGCTCAGCCGTTCGAGTTCGACTTTGTGGAGCCCAGCCTGGCGGTTCCGCAGGGTCGTTCCGGCGAGATGGCGGTGCGCATTCGTTCCATGGCGGGCTATGCGGGCGAACTGGCGCTGTCCGGGACGGCCGTTCACAAAACCGGCATGCCGCTTACGAACGTGACGGTGGTGGCCTGGCCGGACCGCGTGACGATCTCGCCGGATGAACCGGCCATCGCGATGGTTCGGGTGCAGCTCGCGCCGAAAGCGTATCCGGGCAACTTTTACCGCATCGGCGTCACCGCGCGAGCCGTTGCGCCGCTTGCAGCCGCGCAAGCCGTGCAAGCCGTGCCGGTTGCCGCTCCGGCGTTCCCCGCAAGCGCTGCGCCGCAAACGGCCGAGGCGCACGGAGAGCTATACGAGCAGACCGAGGGGCGGATCGGAGAGACGGTGACAGCCAGTGGCGCACCGTTAGCCGGATCGGTCGCCGCCGGAGAGGGTGCGGCGAAGGCCGGTGAGGACGCGGCGCGCGCGAAAGCGGCGACCGCGCCCGCGGAGGGCAACGGCGGCGCTGCTTCGGGAGCGGAAGCTGCACAGCCGGACGCGAGCACGGGCGCGGAACCATTTCCGGCGGTGGTGCCGGAGAATCCTGGCGGGACGCTGCATTTGGTCGCGGACAAGAAGAACGAGAACGCCTGGTCAACGTTCTGGGATCGTGCCGGTCAATGGGCGCAACGGCATATCGTAGGAACGATGAAGCCTGGCGGTCCCGTACTGGGCGGCAGCAAAGAGAGCCCGGCTGCATCGGCTGGGTTGACATCGGAGGATACAGGCGGCGCTCTCAAGCCTCTCGACGTTGCCCCGAAAGCGTCGCAAAAGCAGGCAGCCGAGAACACCAAGAAATTCGTCAAGGAGGCTATTGGACAAACTGCGGCTATAACGGCGCCTGAAGGGAAGGCGGGAGAGGAGGCTGCAGGAGGCTTGGCGGCCGCAAAGACGATTGGCGAGAAGGTCGCGGCATTGGTAAAAAACGAGAACAGCCCAGGCGTGCATTTGATTGCCAAGCACGTAGGAAAGAGCACGGAGCAGCTCGCCAATCGGCTGGCGCATGAGATGGAGAAAGATGCCGTGTCATCGTTCTTCAACATCAGGACCGCTGCAGATATGGCTGCGCGGACGATCCAGGATAACAAGGCCCGAATCGACGACTGGCTGGTTAATAGGCCAAGAACTACTCTCCAGCTTGAGGTTGCAGGCGATCCCCATCGCAAACTTGGTCAGATCCTGTATCGCGGGAAGATAGTCTCAGATGACGCGTATGATGCGGTCGTGGTTCTTAAGGGAGATGGACAGGGTTCATATAATGTTTTGACCGCCTTCCCGGCCAAGGCGCCTGGCAAGAAATGAGTACCTTGCCAGACATTTTAGGTCCGTACATATTATTAAGCTTGACTGTTGAATGGAGGTGGCTGCTATGGCTAAGAGCGAGAGCAACTTGATGCAAATTGAGTTTCTAAGGATCAATTCATATCTAACGAGTTTTAATCTAGAGGTGTTGAGCGCGACTTCTGATCGGCGTAAAGATGTAGAGATTGCCCATGATTTCGGTGTCGAATACAAGGGAGATCTTAATACATTTTTCGCGCAGGTTGAACGGTTTCTGAAGATCCGTCCGTGGCCCTGGTGGGAGATTAGGAACTTCACCAACCGTCGCCTTTCGAACGAGTACAAGGCTCGACGGTGGTTCGAGAAGATGCTCCTGATCACGCGTACAGCTTATGACGATCCGAACGCCAAACCGACCGGCAAAGCGCCGCCGGAGCCGGAACGGACGCCTGAGCAGCGCCAACTGGCAGCTGATCTCGGACGCGTGACGAGGGCCTTGGTTCACGACCCGCAGAACCAAGCTGAGCATGAACGCGAACTGAAGTCCGTGATCGACAAGATGTTTGGTGTCGACGAAGCCGAGGAGTAGTATTCAGCCCAGCGGCGTGGCGTACCAGGCGCTCTACAGTGCCGGGCCGCATTTTGATAGAGGCGGATCGGCGAGACGGTGACGGCCAGTGGCGCACCGTTAGCCGGATCGGTCGCCGCCGGAGAGGCGGCGGCGAAGGCCGGTGAGGACGCGGCGCGCGCGGAAGCGGCGCAGCCGGACGACGACGCGCTGAGCGGATATAACGTGCCCGCGGAAGTGGGCGCGACGGGGGACGGTTCCGCCCAACCGGCAAACGCTCGTGGGGTAGGCGTACCAGACGGCGGCGCTTTCCGGATTGGCGGCGATGCATTGAGTAACGACGATGTGCCGCTGGACGAAGACGCGAAAAGCGGTGAGGCCAATCCGGGAGCGACCACCAGCGCACCGGGCAACGGGACGACTGCAGCGGTCACACAGCACTCGCAACCAGAGCAGTCTGCTGGCTCGCCGCCGGGACCGGCAGAGACTGCGCCCACGACAGCGGATCTGACATCGTCGTCGCGGACGAGTGCGGAAGGGACTGCGGCTCTCGACGACGGGACGGTGGTGAGCGGCAGCGGCGATCCGCTGGCGAGGACAGTGGCAGGCGGTGGAGCGACAAAGCTAACATCTCCACAGGAACAGGATTTCGGTTCAAGCGATCTCAATATCCAAGTCGAGGAGATACCACCGGCCTCTGCGCTCAATCCGGGCTCCGACGCAATGCTTCCGTTTGACAAAGATACAAATCTCGAAGCGCCAGACATACATAAAATCAGCGCACCTGATGCGAAGGACCACGGAAAAACAGATCATCCAGAACATGGCCAGATGCGGCCTATAAATGAAAACACGCTCCATATGGTCGAAGCCTTCGAAGGCTGGAAAGAAAACGCCTATCGCGATATTGGAGGCGTTCTAACAATCGGATACGGACACACAAGGGGTGTACAAGAAGGGCAGCATATGACGCGCCGAGAAGGAAAAGATATTCTTCAGGATGACCTAGAAAGTGCTCGCCGTGATGTAGTACGTCTCATTCATGTCCCGCTTACGGACAATCAGTACGGGGCTCTCGTTTCGCTAGTCTTCAATGCCGGATCGAGGCATGTAGCTCCTGATTCTCCGATCGGTAAGCATTTGGCCGCAGGGGAATACGATAAGGCTTCCAATGATTTCCTGCTTATAAACAAGTATCATAAGCATGACAATAATGGAAAACCTGTTGGACTGCCGATCGAGTCTAAAGGCCTGACAAACCGCCGCAAAAAGGAACGTGAGTTGTTTCTAAAACCGGACTAATCCACTGTTCCGTAACTGGCGCTTACCAGATATTCATGGCGCGATATGCCATTTTGCTCTTGATTCGAAATCGAGATTGGACAGAGTTGCACATGTTGCGTATTACATCGGCCGTACGAGGCTCCGATTGCATACGGAATCCGTTTGGGGAAAAATATGATGCGTGGTTGTTTGCTGCGAAAAATCGTAATCGGATTCCTTATTTTCTTAGGTGTAACTATCAGCTCCTGCGTCAAATCTTCAGCGAATGGAGTGTCGTCTCATTTTTCGATTTCCATCGCTAGGTCTTTCCATTTTCCAATGGAGTACAGCGAAGTAGTTTTCGATTTTGCGTTTGCGATCTCGGGAAATGGGCATGAACTGGCTACGGTCCGCAATTCAAATATCGTTAAGCTTTGGAACATCGACAGCGGCGCGCAGTGCGGCCGAATCGATGTCGGAAAAAACATTGTGAGCAAAATCGCATATTCAAGCGACTCCAGGAATATGGCTTTAGTGTATCGTAGCGATGGCAGAACGAACGACAAGATCGCATTATGGGATATTGAGAGTCGAAAACTCTTGCGTACGATCACATGTGGAGGCGGAGTTTGGTCTCTAGCTTTTGCAGGCAACAATAAGTCGATATTTGCGCAGATTAACACTCAGTCGCGATTTGCTATGGCGCAATACGATCTCAATACTGGAACTTGTATAAGACGTCGAATTTTGTCTGGCATTAACTTGTATGTAGCGTCCATAAGTTCCAATAATCTCATCGCTGTAACGCCTCAGAATGAGGTAGAGATTATGGATTCTCAATTTAAACATCGTGATTCTTTTCGTGTGTCGAGCATCTATATTGGCGACATGGCATTCCTAAATGATAAATTGCTGTTGTATTCTGGAACAGACCCTACTGACCTCAACGATCTTGTTGATCATTCGTACCTGTATGATATAGCAAAAGGCAAAACGACGGATAACGTTGACATTCTAGGCCATGTCGAAGAACTTTCTTCGGCGCGATACGCGCCAAGGCTGGCTATTATGAGGCATGATGGGACAATCGATATTGTCGAGTATGCTTTGACGAAGTGATGTCTTGCCAGCCCAGACTATTCAAGTCATGCCCAAATCGCCGCGTACTGGTTTTTGATTCGTGCTCGAACGCATAATCCGAGCTTAGGGCAACATAAAGTATCTCATCCGTTCCATGGCGGGCTATGCGGGCGAGGTGGTGCTGTCCGGGACGGCCGTTCACAAAACCGGCATACCGCTTACGAACGTGACGGTGGTGGTCTGGCCGGACCGCGTGACGATCTCGCCGGATGAACCGGCCATCGCGATGGTTCGGGTGCAGCTCGCGCCGAAAGCGTATCCGGGCAATTTTTACCGCATCGGCATCACCGCGCGAGCCGTTGCGGCGCCTGCAGCCGCGCAAGCCGTGCCGGTTGCCGCTCCGGCGTTACTTGCGAGCGCTGCGCCGCAGGCGGCCGAGGCGCACGGAGAGCTGTACGAGCAGACCGAGGGGCAGATCGGGGAGACGGTGACAGCCAGTGGCGCACCGTTAGCCGGATCGGTCGCGGCCGGAGAGGCGGCGGCGAAGGCCGGTGAGGACGCGGCACGCGCGAAAGGCTACGGCGGCGCTGCTCCGGGAGCGGATGCTGCGCAGCCGGACGCCGACGATGCGCTGAGCGGATATGACGCGGCCGGGCGATGTTGCGCGACGCAACGGATTTCGTCAAGCACCCTTCCACTGATTCGCATTTGCCTCCAGCTGCGGAGAAGTTCTGGAGGTGGCTCAAAGTGGTCTTGCCAGAATCTGCCGGTTTCGTGATGCCCGATAACAAGCCAGGGCATACGTTGAGTAGTGGACCAACACCAGCTGGCCGCGCATTTATGAGGGCGGCTGGATTGCTGATGCTGGCATTCGCTGAGCGAGATAATCTGAAGTCTTTGCGGAACGAGGTTAGCAAAGACTTACGCTAAGAACTATTATCCAGGGACCAAGTATATCTTGCCCCTGGATGTAATCATTGCGGAGAGAGGCAGGGACGGCGTGGAAGAAGGATACAGACCGCAGTTAGGGTGCGTCGAAACAGCGATCTACTTCTTAATCGTATTGGCAGGAATCGAAACAGCCAGACTGATAGGTTTCCACGGCGCCATTCTACACAAGGTTTTCGCAGTGCTAGCAGGTCTATCTGTCACTATATTGCTGAACCAGGTACTGGTCTACCTTACCTATGGACAAGACATACCAGTGTGCGAATGCGGAAAGATCCATACGTATCGCAACATCTCTACTGAAATAGCCGTCGACACCCCAAACGCGAAAGCTTTCGCTTGTGAGGAATGCGGTCGTAGATATCTTAAGATAAGACCGTACTACTTCATGCTAGACGATGAACATTGTCCTGTGCCCTACAAGAAATACAGCTTCTGGCGAGGTTGGATACGGGACAGCAGAAAGAGAGAAAGAAAGTAAGCGATGAGAACAGATGTTCGTGAAGGTACTATCACTTCACGTAAGATGCAATGGTCGGATTTTCGTCGCAGGTGCGCCTCGCCCCCAGCGCCAACGGCATCCTCTAGCATACAACCGGCATGAACTCGCCAAGCGTCTATGGTCGAGAAAGCGACTTCCTGATAGCTATGAAAAATAAGTACGCCTATAATGCCCAAATGCTCACGATAATGCAAGGGCTTTACGAGAAACTCATAATTCCCGAAAGCGAACGATAGGCAAGTAGAGCGGTAAAACAGGCCAGTCAGACAAGCAAAGTGTGTCCGCACGGCGCTTATGCCCACGATCGTCGGTGCCGCACTACTCACCTATTTCAAATAGGCGTTCAAGGGAGCATCCCAGAGGGATCATTCATATTTGGGTCCTCGCTCACGATACTTTTGAACCGGTGGGATGCACATCCCGTACAGGGCGATAGATCAGGCATATAAAAATCTACACTCTCGTCTGCTGACCAAAAGAATAAACATGAAAACCACGATGCCGAACCAGCCCAAACGCCATCAAAGCCTGATGCCGCTGATCCACCGCCTGTACTTGCGCTCGAAAAGGTAATGGGCTTTTGGAGCGAGGTAGTATTGTGTTTGGTTGCGGGCATTGTCGCGACCTTACTTGTCGCAATTGTTCTCGCCGCCGCCGCTAAATATAGTCTCATCCTGACATTTGGACGGATTTGTCCCTCAGATGTCGACGATAACATGTGGGGATTTGGCATTCTCTGCGCTAGCGCTGGAACGGGAATTCTCACCGCCTATCTTTGGCGTACTAGCCCGAAATATTCATGAGAAGAGTAAAACGGGTGCAGTCTGTTGAATTGTTTTGTTACCACACAACACAGTTCGCAGAGGACACCCGTTGGCTATCGATACGTCTCTTTCGTTCGAATTTCCTGCCATTCGCGGCAAAGATTTGACCGGCCGTTTCGACGGCGGCGACATAACCACAGACTGCGGCGCACTTCTTGTCTCTCTCGCCGACCGGAAGATTGGCCTCTCGGCGGCGATTGCGGACCAGATTATCGATAAGCGCCAGAGCAGCAAGGTTCGTCATTCGGTGGCCGACCTGCTGCGGCAGCGGATTATCGCCATCGCCTGTGGCTACGAGGACGCCAACGATTTCGACACGCTGGCTTCCGACCCGGCGATAAAGCTTGCCTGCGGCCGCGCCCCCAAGAGCGATCCGAACCTGGGCAGCCAGCCGACGATTAGCCGGTTCGAGAACGCCGCAAGCCGCAAGGATATCGCGGCGATGGGCTATGCGATCGCCCGGCGAGTGGTCGCCCAACTGCCCCGAAAAACCCGGCAGGTTGTCATCGACATCGACGCCTACGAAGATCCGTGCCACGGGCAGCAGGAGCTTGAGTTCTTCAACGGATACTACGGCTCGCACTGCTACGTGCCTCTGGCGGTCTTCGTGACCGGCCCCGACGGCGTTCAGCGCCTGATGGGCGCGATCCTGCGCAGCGGCAAAGGCGGCAATATTGGCGTCGCGAGCGCCATTGACGTGGCTGTCGCGGCTGTCCGCGAGCGCTTCCCGAAGACCAGGATCATCCTGCGGGCCGACAGCGGTTTCGGCAATGCGGACGTTCTGAGCCTGTGCGACAAGCTCAAAATTTCGTACGTGCTTGGGCTTGCCGGCAATCGCAGGCTTCAGACACTCTCGACCAAGGCGCAGATGCTGGCCTGTTGGCTGTATACGTTCCGGAAGGACCTGTGGCTCGCCGCTGGAGTCTGCCGCGTGTTCCGGCAGTTCGAGTACAAGGCGGGCACGTGGGACCGCAAGCGGCGGACGATTGTCAAGGCCGAGGTCACCAACGGCGACCTCAACCCGCGTTACATCGTCACGAATCTAACTTGCGTGCCGGAGAAAGCGTACGAGTTCTACTGTCAGCGCGGCGATATCGAGAACCGGATCAAGGAGTTCAAACTCGACCTCTTCGCCGGGCGAACAAGCTGCCACCGCTTCAAGGCGAACCAGTTTCGCCTCATGCTGCACGTGGCAGCCTCGGTCTTGATGACAGCCATTCAGGAGGCGGCCAAGAATACCGCCCTTTCGCGCACTCAAGCGGGCACGATTCGGCTGCGCCTCCTCAAGCTGGGCGCTCGCGTCGTAGAGACCACTCGCCGCATCTGGCTGCACATGAGTAGCTCGTTTTCGCACCAGGCGACGTGGGCGGCGGTTTACACAGCGCTCGGTCCATAGACGGCTAGTCTTGTCGCCCAAGATGCATCGCTGGCCGTCGGAAGCGGCGCCACAGGCGCTTCAGCACGACTCCTTGGCCCCCTGGTGCACGGATTGACGGCCATTTAGCCCCCAAAACAGTTCAAGAAATACGCCGACCGATATAGCCGGCGCCTGGACGCTATTCAAACCACCCGGAATTGCTCGCGTCCCGCAATTCTGACCGAATTGACGCTACGAGGAAGACGCTCATGAATAGGTCAGGCTAGTAAAATAACTATGCGTCGGCGCTTCTGCTGTGTTATGATTGCTGTCGGAATGGATCGCACCCCTGCGTGAGACAACAGGTTAAGGTGGTATCCTCAGAAAGAGAGAAACCACCATCATGTCACTCAGTCGTCGCAGGTTCAGTAAGGAGTTCAAGCTCCAAGTCATCCGTGAAATCGAGGCGGGCAAGTCG